>JABTVC010000019.1 GCA_015075005.1 Planctomycetia bacterium | reverse complement strand
ATTTAGTATGAGCATGTAATTTTTACCTACAAATCATACCGAAAGTTCTTTTCGTTTGTAAGGCTTATCCCTAAAAGGAATTGTAAGTATGGAAATCATCTTCTTATACATCAATATCACACTTGATACCAGCAACTCACTACCTTAAAAAGGTAAAGGACTGAACAGAGGGGCAAATATTTATGTTCTTACTTAACTCCCAATAACATCCAGCACAATTTTCCAGTTGGTTCCAGGTTCCTTCTTCCACACACGCAGATAGTTTCCTTTTTCCATATTACCATCTTTGCTTTCAATTTTCACTCTTCCATAGGTGAAACCCAGGTCTCCTGATTCTGCAACATTGCCATCCACCGGTTCAAAATAGAACTGCTTCTCCTCACGTATTCCTTCAATTACTTTCCAGGAAGTATAGGGGTTAGCCCCAGTCCGATGAATTCTGCACTCCTTAGAAAAATACTCTGGCAAAAAAGAGTTCCCTGTTTCATTCAACCATTGGGTATAGGATTGCTCAATAAAAATGAGGTCCTCCTTTGATGAAGGAATTGGTTTTTTCGCTTTACTGGAGGGTCTCCTGACTGTGCGAAGGCTATGATTCTCCTCCTCGGGCTTTTCAATGTATATACCCAAATCCGCCACCACCTTCCATTCTCCCATTCCATTTTTCTTCCACACCGTTGAGTAATATCCAAAAGCAAAGGGTTCGCTGTTTTTATCCTTGCTCATTTGGTATGGGCCCGTGGTATAGCCAAAGTCTTCAGCCAGTGAAATATCCGCAAACACAGGCCACCAATAAAGAAGTCCGTTTGTTGCTGGTCTTTTCTTCCATAGCTCCACACCATTAACAGGATCTCCGTTGGCAAAAACAATGGCATCAGCAGCCATAAATTCCATAAAAGCTTCCTTGGTGCTCTTTTCCCTGGACATTTCCGCAAATGCCATCTCCGCATCAACCACCTCCTGAACCGGACCTGATAATCGTTGTGCCTTGACTGGCACACTCAGCAATGCTAAAGTTGCCACCAACCACCCAATTATGTATTGTTTAACCATTCTACACCCAAATTAAGCCGAAAATTTAGAATAATAAGCTCCATATAAAAATCCCTTATATGGAAGGATTTTTATAAGCGGTAAGTAAATAACTATTGCACTATTCGTCATATGATCCATATTCTCAATTGCGCACATCGATATCGGGTTCAATCTTATCCTTGATCAGTACAAATAAAAAAAATAAGCACACACATTCTCTTGAACAATTTTTTTGCCAACATCTGCCTTTCCCATTTTTATAATTGTTCAACATTACAAATACCCCATTTGGGTGAATCTCCCGAAAATCCTATCTATTAGATGAAAAAAATTAATAGCTTGAGGTATGTAGAACAAAACCAGCACTAACCCATGAACATCTCTGCCCTTCTCATAAGCATTGTTGGTCTCTTTATAATGGTATCACCATCTGCCTACGGCCAATTATTTCCATTAGATGACAAGAAACTAATAAGCGTACTGGATGATGAACTATCAGGAGAATCAGCAAAACGAAATCTGGAATATTTATCACGACTTCACCGTATGCGTGGCTCGAAAGACTATCAAAAAGCAGTGGAATTTATTCAAACTCAGATAAAGGGATATGGATTAGAAAACGTTGAATTGCTAAAAATACCAGCCGATGGAAAGGTCATGTATGGAACACAGAAGTCTCGTCCTGCATGGGATGTGGAATTTGCAGAGTTATGGGAATTGGAAAATATAAATGGGAAATGGGGTCCAACAAATCGAATTGGAAATTGGGAAGCCGTGCCTTTAGTGTTGGCCCAAGACAGTGAAAGCGGAGAAGTGACTGCTGATCTTGTGGATGTAGGCACAGGTAGGTCGGATAAAGATTATGCGAATAAAAATATAAAAGGAAAGCTTGTTCTTACTTCATCACAACCAGGAGCTATTGTGCCTTTAGCCATTGCCAAGTATGGAGCAGCAGGTATTATTAGCTATGCCCAGAATCAACCTACTGCATGGTATGGTGAAAATGATAACCTTATCCGATGGGGACATCTCGAAACCTTTGCAAAGGATAAAACATTTGCCTTTATGGTTTCTTTGAAACAAGCACGTGACTTTCAGAA
>JABTVC010000018.1 GCA_015075005.1 Planctomycetia bacterium | reverse complement strand
TTCAACAACATCAGAAGGGAGATCCCCGCCAAACTATTAATGATTGGTGATGGCCCTGAACGTTCAGGAGCTGAAGAATTGTCAAAAAAACTAGGGATTGAGGATGATGTTCGTTTTCTGGGAAAACTAGAAGCCATCGAAGAGGTACTTTCCGTAGCAGACTTGTTCTTAATGCCTTCTGAGAAAGAAAGCTTCGGCCTTGCTGCACTGGAAGCCATGGCCTGCGAAGTACCCGTCATCTCTTCCAATGCCGGAGGTATACCTGAGCTTAATATTGATGGAGTCACCGGATTTTTAAGTGAAGTAGGTGATGTTGAAGAAATGTCTAAGAATGCACTTCATATTCTAAATAAGGAAAATCTTCACACTTTTAAGGAGAACGCATTAAAAAGAGCGAAAGAATTTGACATCTCAAATATTCTTCCTCTCTATGAAAATTATTATAGAAAAGTGATTGAAAAATCAGCTGAGAAGGTAGCCATCTGATTGGCCTCTCAGGCTGAGGTTTATAGTAGTCGAGATAGTTGGAAGTTGAAACGTGATACTATGAAAAATAAAACAAGACCCCAAAACAAGGGAAGCAAGCAGCTTTTCAATAATCCAATTTTAGAAAGGCTTTCCCGCACTCACATAGCAGTGCCATTAATTATTTTTTTTACCTATGCTTCCGGGCTGCTCTATTGGAATGTAACGCACACTTCACTATCGCTTAGCCTTTCATTGCTCATGTTTATTGTTGGACTACTCGCATTCACCTGGGTGGAATATTTGGTTCATCGTTATCTATTCCATATGGAAACGTATACCCAGTTCAGAGCCAAATTACAGTACATCATGCATGGAGTGCATCATGAGTTTCCCAGGGATAAAGACCGACTGGCTATGCCTCCATTACTTAGCATAGCTATTTCAACATTACTGTTATTTCTTTTTAAGTTGATCTTAGGCGATCTGGTGTTTTCCTTTTTACCCGGGTTTCTAGTGGGGTATGCCCTGTACTTAGCAATTCATTATATGGTCCACGCCTATCAACCACCAAAAAATATTTTCAAATTTTTATGGATAAACCACAGCATTCACCACTACAAAGATGGTGATGGTGCCTATGGCGTGTCTTCTCCGTTGTGGGATTATATATATGGAACCAGAACACCCATTAGCCATAAAGCAAAAGACCAAACTCCTGTCAGCTTTTAAACAAATTACATCTTGTTCTCAGTAGGGTGCTTGGGGGTGGTTTTAGCGTAGGTAGGACAAGTATAGCTGGAACATGAGGATACCAGGAGCATACCAACTCCAATTAGAAGAGAGACAAAAATTCTCATTTTTAGACGTAGATTAAATTAGACATCTGCAAAATTAATGTTGTTGGGCTAAATAAATTTTAGCCACAAGTTACATTTCTTACATAGGTTCTGTAATCAACATATTTTATAATGATAATACTTGCAATAAATGAAGCACAGCTACGAACAGAAAGTCTCATTTATTGGTTTAAATAAAGTTAAATTGCTACGAAGCATCCCATCATGCTAGGATATAGGTTTTCAAAGTATACACCACCCCCGGACAGCGAAAAAAGTGACTTCGACAGGCTACATAAGATTTTTATGCAATTGGTTCTTATTACCTCTGGCAACGTAGGAGAAGCACTCCAGTGGCTTACAGAAGTAGATCGTCAATACAAACTGACAAACGACCAATATGGGATAGGCGAATTTATTGAATACCTGAAGAAAAAAGGAATCATCAGTGAGGATGAATCTAGTGGTGAATTCAAACTCAACCCAAAAGGGGAACAAGCCTTAAGGAAATCAGCGCTCGAGGAGATTTTTGGAAAACTGAAAAAGTCCAAAGGTGGGGAACACAAGACCCACCACAGTGGGCAGGGAGATGAGGCCACAACCGACAGGCGGGATTATGAGTTTGGCGATACATTGGAGCAAATCTCGATCACCGACTCATTAAGAAATGCTCAGATCAACCATGGTTTGGACAATTTCCAAATGACGGAGAACGATTTGGAGGTGATGGAAAGTGAATTTAAGACCCAGACTTCTACTGTGTTGATGATTGATATTTCACATTCCATGATACTTTCTGGTGAGGATCGCATTACGCCTGCCAAAAAAGTGGCCATGGCCTTGGCGGAGTT
>JABTVC010000017.1 GCA_015075005.1 Planctomycetia bacterium | reverse complement strand
GTTGGGATGGCCTCCTCAATTATTCGGGAAAAATTTGCCGACAACTCTTCTCTGGAATACTTTTTCTCGGCCAATGACCTTGCGTTGAACTGATAGTTTTCGAGCAACAGCTTGTCACCAATAAACGGTTTCAGTTTTTTTATTAAATCGGCTGGCTGGTGTGGGTCTACATAAATACCACAATTATTTTCTTCTATTTCATTTTTAATCCACCCACCAAAATTGACAACAATCAATTTTCCTGCAGCCAATGCATCAAAAAATTTATTGGGAGAGCCCGTTTCTAAAATGGGTACAGGTGTATAACTGATCAAGGCTGCATCTGTAATATTCAATATCTCACTTACTCCGTCACGGTTGGTGAAATCAAGAACCAATAAATTCTCCAACTCCAATCTTTTGACCTCCTTCAATAATCTATTCTTCAATGCCCCTTCGCCACAAATGATAAACTGAATGGGCAGGCCTGTTTTGCGTGAAGCTTGTGCACACGCTATAACATAATCCAATCCATTGGCCACTCCAATTGCGCCTATGTAGGAGACCACAAATTTTCCTTTCACTTTATATTTTTCTTCCAGGCGGGGATCCCTTGCCGTTTTAATAAAAAAATCGGTATCTGCCATGTTGGGGATCATGTCTACTCTTTTGCCAGGAATTTTCTTATCTATGGCCGATTGAATTGACGGTGAGAGTGCCACTATTGATTTAGCCGCCTGATAGGTATTGTACTCCAGTTTATAAAGGAGCTTTTTAAAAAAGTAATTATTCACAAACCCCATTTGCACCGGAGCGTCAGGCCAAAGGTCGCCCACTTCAAAAATATATGGGATTTTATATCTCTTCTTTATCCATCTCGCGGCCAGCCCCACGGTCAACGGCACAGATATGGCATAGCATAATTTTATGTCTTTCAATTCACCTGCCTTCTTTACCGATTTGAAAACATATCTCAAGAAGGAGATGCTTCTCTTCAAAAAACCAAAGCTGTTGTTATAAGGAACATGCAGAAAATGAACTTCGATGCCTTCCACGTTCTCCCTTTGTAGGTTTGATCATGACCAGTAATGACAACCACCCCATCCCACTGCTCACCAAAGCTACAACAATACGATTCGGATGGTCCTCCAACTGATGGAGTTTAAATGTTGATGCAGAATCCAGAACTTCTACGCTGCAAAGAAAGTGCACTGTTGACTTGATGTGAATTGGTCGCTAAACAATAAAATCAGTCTTACCGCAGCGACTATTGCACGAAAATAAGTGTTATGTCCTTCGCGCTCCCTTCTTGTCGTTTACAACCGGCAATGAAAAAAGGACGGTCTTATTCCATGCGAATAACCATCCTGCATATCATTATGCGGAAATCATTTGATTTCTACAATGAAAAGAACTTAGTGTTTCTCCTGAAGTCCTCTGGCGTAATTGAGTATGCCGTTAATGCACCCATGTGAGGGTTCCATTCGAACGATATCCAATTGCTTTTTCGTTGTAACTAACTCTGTGTATTGCTTTTGCAATTCAGAGTCGCAGATCAAAGCTCTATCAATCTCCCGTGTCTCCTTCTCCGTAGTCTCGTGGTAGATATACCTGATCAGATCGTCTTGGGTAAAGGTTTGGGTCATAGGCAATATTATTTTTCGTCATTTTCTTTCTCAGATTGATAAGGGCATAACGCATACGCCCCAATGCGGTATTAATGCTCACATCCGTTCTTTCTGCAATTTCCTGAAAACTCATTTGCAAATAATGCCTCATGATCAAGACCTGCTTCTGTTCTACCGGAAGTTCTTTGATAAAACTCCTTAACCTCGTTTTGTTGTCCTTCATCAACTGGGTTGACTCGAAAGACTCATCGGCAAACTCCATGGTATCGAACAACCGACTTCCCTCCTCCAGCACAATTTCCGGGTGCCGCTTATTCTTTCTAAAGTGGTCGATGCCAAGGTTATGAGCAATTCTGCTAATCCATGGCAGGAATTTACCTTCCTCGTTATATCTACCTCCCTTAATGGTGTTTATAGCCTTAATAAAGGTTTCCTGAAGCAAATCCTCCGCCACGTAACGATCCTTTACAATTAAGTAAATGGACGTATAAATTCGCGATTTGTGTCTTAGAAGCAGCATTTCGAACGCGTCTTCATTACCATTTTGATAAAGCGCTACCAAGTCCTGGTCGCTTACTCTTCTGTCTATCATTCTGTCTCACTTTTAGGTAACGTAGAAGTCTTGCTCGATAGTGTATGGGTTAGGTTTAATTAATTTAGAAATGAAAAGATAAAAATATTCCCTGGAGGCACAAAAAAAATCAAGAAAATATTGCCTGTTATAAAAATTCTTATGCTATTTGAGGCCGGTTTTTTTGATATATACAACTACATGGGTGATAGTAAAAAAAGAATAATTAAAAGTTTAGATACCCTCTCTGAGGAACTGAGGGAGTTGATCAAAAGACA
>JABTVC010000016.1 GCA_015075005.1 Planctomycetia bacterium | reverse complement strand
GATGACCCCCTAAACTAATGCTCAAAATCAGCCACGAGTGTAACGAGTTGGTTGTATTGCCTCGTTGGGCATTGATTGGTTGTTTTTGCCTATCTCGTGTGTTCATTATTTGCTGATGCAAGCTCCAAGTACTCTTTCGGAGCTTCTAAGTTCAAACCTTTCGCATATATTTTTACTAGTCGATT
Source organism: Planctomycetia bacterium (assembly GCA_015075005.1). Lineage (GTDB taxonomy): Bacteria > Planctomycetota > Brocadiia > Brocadiales > Brocadiaceae > Brocadia. Next base: position 2,345 of record JABTVC010000016.1, on the reverse strand, counting down.
GCCATGTTCGTCGAAGCCGATGCTGCCGATGAGACATGAATTTGCAACCTCTGGCTGGATATTTTTTAAGCGTAGATAGTTATTTCTAGTCCAAGCAAGAACCGACTTATGAAGAGGGTAGCATTCGCTATCGTATTCTTTCTCCTCTCTGATTTTCAGGCCCATGACGTTCAGACAGAACCCCAATATTTTTGAAGATTTATAGTTTGGAAATTTCTCCAACCGGAGTATTTCATCGTATAGCAAACGGCGGAGTTTAAAGCGGATAATTTTCCATGCTTTTCCCTTGTCTGATAGACCAAAAAATTCATACCACACGGAGTTGTAATGAATAGTCCAGCATTTATCTGGTGGTGCTGTCACTGAAGCAGCAGAGAATATGATTTCAAACATCAGATTTGCAACGTGGTCGTAAATGTCCTCATGCATCTGATCACCGCGTACACGCAAAGTAGTTGAAGGAACATTCTGTTGCTTGCCTATAAGGTCTATTGCATATTTAACGTACCGAACCACAGTCTGAAGCCTCTTAAAAATATCTGTAGAGTAGTAATCTGAAGAAATGTCATTCAGTTTGTAAACATCGCAGCAAGAGTTTTTAATATTTTCAAGAGCGCGATACAAGGCAAAGGGGTGTTGTGTCCAGTTGCCACTTTCAAGGTAGCTTTTTAGGGTAATCATCACGGCTCTGGAATAAGCTTCGAGCTGCGATGCGTCCCATGACCATAATATCTCATGGTGTATATCAAGTGTCGATCCTGTTTTTGAACCAAGCGCTTCCACCAGCCGATAGTTACCATATATGGCTTTACTAAAAGGTTTTAGATAGCCAATTAACCCCGAACTGTAGCCTTCGTCCTCGTGGTACAAAATCGAATCCTTATTAATAATCGCCTCTGTAGAAATATTTCTGGAGAATTGTCCGATAGGAAGGTCGTATTTCTCATTGCTTGCCATAGCCTCAAAAAACACCATTGCTGTTACAGGTGATGAAGCAACAATATGTCTGCATAGTTTTCGGTTGCCGATTAGTAGCAGTATGTCATACGCATAATCACCGACATTGGGCTTACGCCTTTTTTGCTCCTCTTTCTTATTGGTATCTTTTTGCCAACGAGGCGGATTTTGTCTTGAGAGTTTCACCAGATGTTCTGCAGACCTCGCCAATTCATCGGCAATAACAGGCAAGTCGCTTTCTGACCCTTTCAAAATTACTTTGTATAGTTCCTTGGCAAATTTCCTGTAGTTTTTCTTACAAAATATCGGAGGATTGATGACGGCGTAATACATCCATATCATTACAAGCAAGAGGAAAAAGGCACCGAACATTCCCTGCCATCCGGCTTGGTTTGCAAGAAAATTAGGTATTAGCCAACGCTCGGAAAACCAGACGTCAGTAAGCAGTGTTCCAAATCCAATAAACCCTATGAGGAGGTAGGTCAGCGGAAAAAGAGGGATTGGTGCTACAGCAACACGGAATCGATAACGAATATCTGTTACCGTGTAGACAATAACCAGAAGTGCCAGCGCCGAAATAAATTCAGTAAAACCGAATATCGACGATTCTAAACCACTTGGTGGCGTTATAAAACAAATTCCCAGATAGGTTTTTTCACATGCCAACATGCGTTCCTTTTACATCCTTATTTATTAATCGTGGATTGTTTCTATTATGTAGCACCCGTATGCCTAACAATTTATTATATACATACATATACAGCCAGCTAAAAAAGGGATATCTTACAAAAAGCAAGTTATGTACCTGGATTAAATCTGTTAATCATCCTTTCTCAAACACCTCTCGTAAAACGGATTGCATGAGCATTTCGGGCAATTCTTTGCGTTCGGCGACTTGTTTTTCCAGTTCATCAATCATCGCCATAATTTTATCCACCCGCTCGACAATGGCTTGTTGTTCAGCCAAAGGTGATAAAGGGAATCGGTAATCTCTCAGTTTGGTTGCGTTTATATTGGATTGCCCTAACGCATCAGCCTTCACTTCATAACACCATACACGATGGAAAGAAGAATTCATTATGAAATTCACATATTTCGGATAAACGCCTTCATGCATATGAAAACGCACAAGGTAACCAGCGTATATAGCCTTTTCTGTGTTTTCATAAATAGCCGTCTTTCCAACTAGCTCGCGACTGTTTGTTCTATTGAATAACAAATCGTTGTATTCTAACAAATACTTCTCTATCTCAGTTTCATCATCCGTATAGACTAAATCTCCCCAATCAATCCGGCCATTTTGTAAATTGCCCATTCTCAAAACAGGGATAGAACCGCCCTTGCTAGATTTTGCACTTGATCCATACTCAAAGCCATATGCAATTTCA
>JABTVC010000015.1 GCA_015075005.1 Planctomycetia bacterium | reverse complement strand
TGCATAGTTTTCCCACTTTTAATGATAACGATTAACAAGAATATCAACAACAACATTATCAGTGTGAATATCCAAGGCCGAAACCAATATGCCACGAAGGATATGGGGTACCATACCCTCTTTCGTCTGGCCAAAGGTATAACTCCTTCACATAAACCAGTGGATAGCTGTACTCTGTTTCGTCCAAAGGGAGAATCTGCTCCCCCTGAACCACTCCCGCAATCGTAACAGCCCGTCCCCGAGTAAATACATTTCCATCGAGGTAGCGGCTGTCAAGAGCAAGAAACCTCCCTCCGGTATCGTCTACGTCCTTAGGCTTTCCGCGGAAACCTGCAGGGCGTTGTAACACTTTTAGCAGCGTTCCCTCTTTGGTATTTTCGGTTTCGATGACGATTCCGCTCAAGATAATCATTTGACCTTTGCAGCCTTCAGGATCATTGAGTATCGCCCCGAAAGTAACATCCGGTCTGACTTGATCCCTGACCTGCTTCGATATAACCGGCGCACAGCCCGCCATTAATAAAAATGAAATAATCAATATTAATTGAAAAATAATGGAGTGTGTATCATTTCTTGCCATGATTATTTCCCTTTCAGAGATAGACCCATCAACTATTCAAAAACTCTCCTGGAATAATATTCCCTTTCCCCAAAATTACGTATGGGTCAAGTTTCTTTTTAATCGAGGCCATTTCCCTTAGTCCCGGCGGACCAAACATATCCAGAAGATATTCTCGTTTGATCTTGCCCACGCCATGCTCTGCGGAAATAGTACCCCCCACTCAATAATTTGGTGGGCTATCTTACGATAAATCTGCCACCCCCTCTATTGTGGCAGTTTTAATTTAAAAAATTCCTGGTGCCCTTCAGGAAAAGATAGTCTTCTTTATTGGCAACACATTCTCCACGGCGTAATTCCAGCATGTCTCCCGTCGCAAGAACAACTTTTAGTCGCCTCACCCACGTACGGGTGGTGCCATATTTGAATGTGCGGGCACCCGATGCATTCGTCGCCACACTGGCACCGACAAAGGCATTCTGTTCCGTCGGATCCGGCGGGTAAAGGAGTCCCTCTGCTGAAACTGCCATTTGTAACGCACGGAGAGTAATGGCTGGTACTGTTATAACATAACTAGAATCCCCGGCGGCTTGATGAATGCGCCTTGTCCCGCCCAGTTTTTCGGTAGAAAGCACAATTCCTCCGAACGGTATCCGTCCCCCGACAAGACCTGTTCCATTTCCTGCAATCGTCACCGGTGTCCTGGCACGGCATGCCTCATCCAGCACATGAATGACCTCTTTTTCATCTGCCGGAAAAACCACCTCATCTGCATAGCCGCCAGCAAGATTAGAGGCATCCTTCAAATATGGACATATTACGCCGTGATCAGTACTGCGGAACATATGATTTTAAAACGATATAAGTAGATAAGAGAGTAAAGGTGCAGATGCCAAATAGTATCATAAAGGCATCGTGAAATAAACTGTTAAAACAGGTAAACAGGGGGCGCATGTATGAGTTATTCTGTAGGATGGGATTCATATTGGCTGGCACACATGCTTCGATTAGGCATATTACCGGAAGGATATATTTATCCGAAAGAGATACGGCCGATAAGGGATTTATTGAGAAAGCGAACGATGTTGGTGCGGCACAGAACGGCGCATATATTAAGCCTGCAAAACATGGTGAATCGCAATACGGGAAGAAAGTTGAAGGTCAACGATGCGAAGAAACTAAGTGAAGAAGAAATAAGCAAGCAGCTAGCAGATGAACACCTTATCATGGCAGTTCAGAGCGACAAGGCGGTAATAGACTTTTTCCATGAACAGATAGACAGGATAGAAAAGGTGGTACTGAAAGAAGTAAAATTAAGATATCCGTATAAAGAGTTGGTAACAGTACCCGGGATAGGGGAAATATTAGGGATAACGATCATGCTGGAAACCGGAGACATCAACCGGTTCCCAACGGTATCGGATTATTCCTCATACTGCCGGTGTGTATCGTCCAAAAAAATATCCAATGGCAAGAAGAAAGGAGAGGGCAATAAAAAGAACGGGAATAAATATTTGGCGTGGGCAGAGGTATGTAACAGAATTATAGAATGGAACAGTGAACCGGTATTGGGGTTGGTATAAAACCATGAGATGTGATTGGGAAACTGTTCCATTCGTAAAAAGTCTGAAAGGCATAATCTTCAAAGTCCGCCTATGCTGCGAGCCACCAAGGGTTGGCCATAGAGCCATAAGTTTGTGACAATCAATTGGACACAGCATGGTACCAACGATTTTCTGGGGCAGCTACTTGCCAGGGGCGAAGGGATTACTCGTACAAGATAATTCCTAAAAAAGCCTTGATCCGGATGGGTGACTGGTGCGGATTTATAATCCGTAACTGAAATGGTGAAAATACGGGTGCGGTCGATGGGGTGAATGCTTGTTAGACAGTAGTATTATTTTGTTTGATAATGCAAAAAATCTACGATTTTTTGCTAAGGAGAATTTTTTTCGCTTGACAATAGCCTTCTAATGGGTGACCCTTTGTGCCCCC
>JABTVC010000014.1 GCA_015075005.1 Planctomycetia bacterium | reverse complement strand
GGACCAAACACCGTTTGATCCGAAGAAATTATTTCACTAAAACCGTGAGTGGAGCAGGGAACCAAAGAGATACAAAGTGGTTTATAAAACCCAAATAAAAGGGAAACTGTTCCACTCACCAGAGAAAGGAGTAAGGGAAAAGAGAGCCAGGATACTTTTGTCAATAATCAGTAATAGGGGGCGGCAGAAGATTTCCCTGTTAAAGAAACGGGAAAAAAGCCATTCATGGGTTATTCAACACCCGAAAAATGATATGTTTAAAGAGGAAGTCGTGTGAGGAGCAAAGGCAAAGGAAAAAGTGCAAAAGAGGAGGACAAGATCAAAGAGATGAAAGAACAGGGAAGCAGAGGTAGGTAAAGGAATGAAAGAATGGGACAGCGAACCGGTATAAGGGTTGGTAATCAATCCATGAGATGTGATTGGGAAACTGTTCCATTCAGAAAATGGAGTCTGAGAGGCATGATCTGCAAAGTCCGCCTATGCTGCGAGCCACAAAGGGTTGACCATAGAGCCACAAGTTTGTGACAAACAATTGGACACAGCATGGTACCAAAGATTTTCTGGGGCAGCTGGAATTCATCGTACAAGCACGTCCTCATGGAAATGAGGAATAATTCCTGAATGTGTGCTGAATTTGTTCAGCACGAGCCTAGGTCCGGATGGGTGACTGGTGCGGATTTGTGTAATCCGTAACTAAAAAACAAGAGAAAATACGGGTGCGGTCAATGGAGTGAATGCTTATTGGACAATATAATGTTTCATTTAACAAAAGGCAAAAAATCTTCGATTTTTTTGCTCGAGAGAATCTTTTTCGCTTGACAAAAGCCTTCTAATGGGTGACCCTCAGTACTCCCCTTTATTCAAATATCCGGACAGTAGTGAAAGTCAATAATTAAATATGGTGTCCCTGGAATCTCCCAATATGGTGGACATAGAATCCTCGAGTTGATGCGATTTTAGGCACTTACTGAATATCGAAGTTAAACCCATCTTGCCTATTTCCAGTTACAACAATCATGCCTACTGGAGTCGGGCTTGCATTACCTGAAGAACCTAAAGCTGTCGGTAGAAAGATCGAAAATCCTCTCGCCTGTAAGCCAGCCTGAATGAGTACAGAGGCTACTTCAGGAGTACTGCCGCGGTAATAATTGACCCCAACTTGATAGTTCCCGGTTTCAATTGTGTCGCAGCCTACGTAGTAATGCTCCGGTCCAAAGCTCGTCACATCATCAACATCAAGATAACCGGATGGACCAAAACGGTTCGCATAGTATACATGCGCCCCATTGGGTTCGAATGCATGGAGATCAACGTCTGGCTGAGCCCCCCAGGTCAAGGTGACTGTGATAATGCCTTGTCCACCGGTATTCCCTGGTGGTGATAATCCAGCTTTCACGTTTAGGATGTCATTCAGTATCTTTGACTTGCTATTACTGTTCAGCGCAAGATAGGCATTAATAAAGTTATGCCCCGTCAGGTCTGCAAGCGACAAAAAATTTGTTACATTCGGTGGTAGAGGTGTCGGCAAATGGGCTTTCTGCTTGGCTATCGTCACCGCTAGAATAACGAGGTCTTCGAAAAGAGTTGTATAATGACCGCCACCGGCTACTGTGGAATCAGGATTTGCTACCGAAACAATTCCAAAACTATTTCGTTCCGTGCCTGAAAGATTGCCATATGCCTGATTGGCAAAAAAGTTTCCCTGCGAGTGAGAAACCACAATAACCTTCTTCCCCTCGAGGATACTGTTTTTGTATGAAGTCACTTGAATAGAAAGGTCTTGATTATTAAGAAGCGCTGCCTCATCGATAGAGGTGGCTAACGCAAGCAGATTATCTTTAAATGATTCCGGCATCGGTACACCATTAGCGAGAATTCTCCAAAACAAAGTGACATCCGTAGATAAATCCTGAATAACAGACTCAAGGAGGTCATTTATAAGTCCGTTTGTATTGTTATAGGCGAGATAAAAATTGATTTTTTCGAACTCTTCGGCAGAAACTACGCTCATAACCTCATTTTCTAACTTTGCAAAAGCACGTTTTGCCTCAGGACGTGTTGTAAGTATTCCATTCCCAAAATAAATTGCGGTGTCCTTTTCGCTACAAAAACCTGTGGTATCCTGGCCGTAAGCTACGTGCGAGGTTAGAAAAATGAATGTCGTTAGTACAATGCTAAGAAAATATTTTTTGAATGTAGACATATTTATTCTCCTTGGTAGTGAAATGTATTACTCGTCAACGCAGGAAGCACTCCGCTGAGAGAAAGGAACACTGGGAAATATCTGGCCAGCAGACTGTTCGCTGAACATCAGGAAGGCTTTGCTACGTGTCTGGGTGTTTAAAATAATAGCCTCCAAATCAGACAGAACTTCGTCTGCATCTTGCGGGCGCAAGAAAAACATGCATTCGGTAGCACGATCGCTAGCTTCGGCGTACTGCAAAGATATGGCTTTGTTGTCTGCATTCAATAGCCCGCCCTGAATTGCCCGCGCATACTGCCTGGATGCGGAGCGTAGCCGATCATTATCAGCACCGGGGTACTTGTCATTGATGTACTGATCAATGTAATCCCAAACCCCATTACCATCAGCGTCCACACTAGCAACACCCTCCTCTTCTCGGATCAACACATGGACTGGTAACGGACGAGCTAAAACCTTTCCCTTTCCACGTCGCGTTACTTTTTCACGAACTTGGATAGTACCATCGAATAAACCCAACGGCGCAGCGGTATCAGCTTGAATACTGATCCGAATCGGGATGGTGTCACCCGCTTTAACATTGGAGAGCATCGAAGGACTTACATCCACATAGAGATCTATTTCTGGAACGATCCTAAGATCAACGTTACCGAGTGCTTTAACGGCATTGAGAGAAACTATGATCTCAGTATGTCCACCACGAGAGATACTTGCGTTCACAGCGCTCTGACTCCAATGCACAGGAGGAGTAGCTTGAGCTGGAAATGAAGATACAAGCAATATTAATCCTGAAATACCTATTAAACTTACCAAGTTCATTTTAATCTCCTTTTGTATATATAACTGCATAATATATGACAACCAAATTCTGCAATCGATTTTTGTGGCACAAATAATTGCATTACTTTGTTAAAAAACGTATGTGAAAAAATATTTTTAAGTCATAAGTTGAATTCATCTCAACTTACTACAAATCAATGCTTTGCGACTTATTTTATGTTTGACTTATTCCCTTACTCCTGCTATCATTTGCACTTGTGACCTTTTCTATCAATCAACAACAGGAGCAAAGGATTTGAGTATTTTTGGTGCAAACATCCCTCTGTTAAATACGTTTCTGAAAAATTTCGCCTCTTGTTTTAGCAAAAAACAAATTGCCATGTTTACCCTGCTCATCTATGCCTTGTTCAAAGACTACTAAAACAAAAATGCCTTACTGCAAAAATGTTCATCAAAACATCTTCGGCAATAGCCCTCTGTGTCAATATTAGTTGGACACTTTACCCCATA
>JABTVC010000013.1 GCA_015075005.1 Planctomycetia bacterium | reverse complement strand
ATACAAAGATATGTAAAAAAACGTGGACATTCCCCCTAAAATATTTTATATTATAGGGCATGAACCAGCATACAACACCAATCGATAACACACACAACGAACTACTTCATTCAATTACCGTTCGTCCTGTTTCACAAAACGACCAGGCAAATTGGGACACACTGATGCGCCAGCATCATTACCTTGGATTTCGTTCTCTCGTAGGAGAATCAATTCGCTACGTAGCGGAATCACAGGGACAATGGCTTGCCTTGATCGGCTGGGCTGCCGCAGCATTAAAATGTACCGTTCGCGATAAGTGGATTGGATGGCCGCCATTTTTAAAATCGCAACGACTGAAACTCATAGCAAACAACTCACGTTTCCTGATCCTTCCTCAGATACACGTACCAAACCTTGCCTCCCGTATTCTTTCTCTTAACCTTAAACGCTTATCACAAGACTGGACTAAGGTCTATGGGCATCCAATCTGGCTTGTGGAGACCTTTGTCGATCCTCGTTTTTTTAAAGGCGTCTGCTATATAACTGCGCATAATTAAACAGACATCATTTCTTCGTAAGCCATATTTCACGGTGCTTGCATGGAAATGAATATTGACAACGAAATAAAAAAGGGTTACATTATGGCCTCTTGTGCGTATAAATAATAATACATTACAAAACGGAGGCCTTATGCAAGCCTTGAAAGCAAAGGGGAATCGGCAAACGATTAAGAAGTTAGTCGCGTTGAAAAAATCAGCTCAGGAAGATTCTGCGTATCGAATGGCAACGCGATTGCATGCGGTTATTCTTAACCTGGAAGGCCGCCCACCCGGAGACGTTGCGGAGATTTTAAAAGTAAACCGCACCAATGTTCCAGCATGGATTCGCGCGTGGAATCAATACGGAATTGACGGCTTATTACAGGGACACCGCTGCGGGCGACCAGCCGGACTAAGTCTGGATGAAAAAGAAAGACTCCTTGATATTATTGAGAGCGGCCCCATCGCTTATGGCTATGATACTGGGGTGTGGACATCCGTAATCATTGCAAAGACAATCGAAAATGAGTTTGGCCTCGAATATCATCCGGGACATGTGCGGAAGCTCTTGAAGCAGATTGGAATTTCTTTCCAGCGCCCAACCTATCGATTAGTAAAGGCCGATCCTGTCGCTCGTAACAAGTGGACCCGGTACACTTACCCCACATTAAAAAAAAGCCGCTGAAGAAAAAGCGCTGATTGTTTTTGAAGACGAAGCGTCGTTCCGCCAAAGTCCCACACTCCATGCCACGTGGGCGCCACGACATGTTCAGCCAGAAGTTTTGTCCGGTGGGCAACGCAATACCCAGAAAATATTCGGGGCGGTTGCTGTGCTTACCGGACAATCTTTATTCCGCCGCAGGGAAGCCCAATTCAATCATGAAACCTACGTTGAGTTCCTGGAGGATATGACAAAGTTTTTTTTCAGGCGAGGCCACCGCATTTACTTGATCCAGGATAATGCGTCATACCACAAGCATCCCACCACGTACGAATGGTTCTCTAAAAACCGGAAATACACGGAAGTGTTTAATTTGCCACCTTATTCGCCAGACTTTAACGCGCAGGAAAAGCTCTGGAAATATACACGCAAACAAGCAACTCATAATCGGTATCATGAAACAGAAACCGACCTCTGCGCCGCACTAACTCACACTTTCGATACCATGCAAAATAATCCAGAGTTGATCATCCCTTTAGTGGCGCAGTTCTGCAGTCCATAATGTCTGTTTAATATTGCGCAGTTATATAGATCAAGGATAAACTCTACCGTAATCCTTGTTCCTTTAATGATTGGCTTTCCACCAAGTATCTTTGGATTTACTGTGATTCTTCCATAGTTTCTCTTCTGACTACTTAAACAAGCGTTTTACCTATAAAAACCAGAACAAACAAGGCAACTGTCTCAATGACCCCGAGGGCCATAAGATAGTTACCGAATCCCTGCCCTGTCTCCGCCAGTGCGTCGGATGCCCCTGCACCTGCACGCCCCTGCATCCATGCAGAAAGCCCCATTGCAAAACCTCCCAGAAACCCAGCCCCCAGCAAGACTGGAAATGCCGCACCTGTGACAGCGGCCTTCATTATATTTCCCATCAAAATCATGCCGTAAATAGTCTGGGATAATGGCGCCCCCACAAATGCAACCAGCATAAACGGAGCAGACTTATTCTGGGCATAGCACTTTTTCCATCCACCGATAGCTGCTGCCCCTGCCGCTCCCGTCCCAAGGCATGACCCTATCGCCGCCATAACAAGCGCCACCATCGCACCCAATCTACCAATAGAAATAACTGTATTCGAATCCATTGCCATAAGCACTCCTTTCTTGTCTGTTTATAAAAGCTCCATGATTTTATCTTCTTTGTTTTCTTGAAAACGGGGTATAGGGAATACCTTTCCATTGCACTCCCACATGGCCGGAAAATTCTAACGTATTCAACCGCACGCCATGCACCAGGATGCCCAGCGCCATAAGTGCAACATTAAGCCCGTGTCCCAGGAAAAGAATCAATGCCGCGATGAATCCTGCAAAAACGCTGCTGATTCCCTTTCCCAATGCCATTTCGTTAAAACTCATTGCTACGGCGAGCGAAGCGCTGCCAACGGCAAAAAGACGGATGTAAGAGATAACATCAACGAAGTTACTGATTACATTAAGAGGAAACATCATAAGGTCAGGCCAGTCTTTTTTTATTTTTTTTGGAGAAGTGGTAAAGAGAACCACGCAACCTAATGAGGCAAACAGCAAATAGTAACCCCACGCGGGAAACGCTGTATCAAGGATCATTGTGCGTGCAGTGATATACATCAACCATGTCATACCTATCCATCCAATCTGTGCAATAGCCCTCGGACTATTCATTATTCTCATTGCATTCCATGCATGCGCAACTGTCAGGTGGATAGCTCCAATCATAAAACAGAGGTGCATTATATTCTTTTCATTATTAAGCCACTCTATATGCAACATTTTTAATGAGGCGGGAATATTGCTTGCGCCAAAATAATTTCCCGTCAGAATCCCCCATACTATCGTGCATACGCTGAGAATACCCAACAGGAAAAACGGGGCAGGCGGCGCTTTAGAAAAAATCCTTCTTGCTACAATGGTTATAACCAGAAAAAGGGCGCCGTATCCGGCGTCGCCTATCAATAGCGCGGAAAATACACTGATAAAGATCAGAAAGACGCCGCTTATATCCTTTTCCCTATAACCTGGCAGTATATTAATCATGTCGAATATTGTCCTGACAGGCTCCACCCACTTTGGATTCCGTATAAGGGTAGGCACGTCATCCTCCGCTGACGGATCGGCAATAACGGAACCACAGCCTTGCAGCGCAGGAGCTTTCAGGATTTCCGCCACCTTGTCTGCGGGACAAAACCCCTGAAGATAGACAATATCTTCCGCGCTTCCCATGCCTGCCTTTACTTCCAAAAGGTGTATCTTTTCTTTCGTCATCAGAAGAGCTTCGTTCATTACATGCCATTCGCCTCCCAATCGCTCAAATTCCCTGGTAATTGATTTCAACTCTTCTTCGGCGTTAATAAGAGCCGCCTCTACTTCTGCCAGAGATTTCCCGGTGACATGAAATTCTTCATAATCGCACCGGAAATCACCATCTCCGGCAATTACAAAATAAACAAAATTCTTATCTTTATTAACAATGAATAAGAATGTATCCTCTGGCGCTATAACAGGCTGGTGAGAGGGGGAACGAAAAAGACGAATGTTTATTCCCTCTTTTGTCAGTGAAGCAACAAGCGCAGGGTCAAAATTCCCATAGGGCTGCACCCGTTGTTTTTCGTAGTTCAATTTTTCACATACCTCTTCCTGTTCTTTACGGCGTTGAACAAGTTTCTCAACTTTTTCAAGCGTACTTTGTGCCGCATCGCCGGACGGTCTATCCTCTGTATTCAAAGGTATCATGCCGATCGCCCTCTGCAGCCTCCCGTAATATTCCTTTTCCTTTTTCAGTTCACGACAAACAGGCTGTTTCATATGGGTGACGTGCAATACACCCAATTCATATAATGCATTCAGCACCATTTCCTGGTCATCCTTCAGGCATAAGAGTGTAATCTTCTTCATTGGTGTTATCATGCACCCGTCCTTACATTCTGAAATTTGCGTTTCGCCATTTTTGCCCTAACCACGGCCGCTGTTTGTTCGTCCGCAAGATAAATTCTGATTTTTCTTATATTTTCTATACATTCAGGGATTTTCACCTTTTCAAACAGATTCACACGCTGCGAGGTCACGCGAAGCTCATCCGACAGTAGTTCCTTTTGCCGTTCATAAATATTCATCTCTATACGAAGTTTTATCAAACGCTCCAGCACATCAATCCCATCGTCAACCCATGGGGGAGTGGCATAAAAATCTACAGGGTTGCGCTCGTATTCCACTTTGTCAAATACCGGAATACTAACCCCGGCAATATTGCCAATGCTGCATTTCACTTCCTTAACTCTGATATAAAAGCCGATATCAATATCTTCTGCAAACAAACATATCCATGCGTCAAGGTCATCATCCCATATACGTTTCTCCTCTTTTTTCTGTTCCGCTATAAGATGATCTATCTTCCTGACTTCAATCTGAAGCTGCATTTTCTTCAGCTCCAGTGTAGGGAGATAACGTTTATAACGACGTAAGGCGTCACGCTGGGCTTTGAGTTCATTTTTTGTAAATTTAACCTTCGACATAATTATTTATTGTTAGTCTGTAACAATTTGTATTAGTTTGGCTTTTCAAAAAGATATTCACGTGTACCTTGTTATATAACAGG
>JABTVC010000012.1 GCA_015075005.1 Planctomycetia bacterium | reverse complement strand
CAGATGATGGGTTACCGCCATTATGGTTTCTGGTCATGCATGGATACATTAAATGAGAAAAATATTTTAGAAGATTTATGGAATTCAGGAAAAGCGCCTTGGAAAGTATGGTAGTAGGTAAAACTACTTTTGCCAATGAAAAGTAGTCTTTGTTTATTAAATCTTTCATAAATAAACTCTCTTTGCTTTATGCCTAACTTTTCTTGTCATTATCGTTAATGGCACCTTGAAATCATGAAATTTTCGTTGAATTGAGGGACACATGAAAATCTTGATTACCGGAAATATGGGTTATATTGGTCCAAGCGTTGTTCAAAGGCTTCGTGCCTCTTATCCAAATGCGGTATTAATTGGTTTCGATATGGGATATTTTGCAAATTGTTTAACAAATTCAGAAATCTTTCCGGAGTGTAAGGTTGATGTGCAATATTTTTCAGATATCAGACATTTCCAGGAAAATTTGCTGCGAGATGTGGATGCAGTAGTACATTTGGCCGCTATATCAAATGACCCCATGGGTAACACCTTTGAAAAGGTGACCCTTGATATTAATCATCATGCAAGTGTTGAATTGGCAAAAAAAGCAAAAGAAATGGGGGTGAAAAAATTTATTTATGCTTCAAGTTGTAGTATGTATGGTTTTGCTGAGGGGGGGCCACGGACTGAAACGGACACACTAAATCCACTTACTGCATATGCAAAATCTAAAGTTTTAACAGAAAAGGATCTTGAAAAAATAATAAATAAGAATTTTTTAGTAACCAGCCTTAGATTCTCCACCGCATGTGGAATGAGTGAGCGGCTAAGACTTGATTTGGTATTAAATGACTTTGTGGCATGTGCTGTTGCCTCTAAAAAAATTACCATCCTTAGTGACGGAACTCCTTGGAGACCTTTGATAAACATAAAAGACATGGCGCAGGCGATTGACTGGGCACTGAGGAGGGAGTCTAACGATGGAGGAGAATTTCTGGCTGTGAATATTGGTAGTAATGAATGGAATTATCAGGTAAAGGATCTGGCCGGAGCTGTGGCAAAGGTTATTCCTGGTACAGAAGTTTTAATAAACAAAGATGCTCCACCTGATAAACGTTCTTATAAAGTGAGTTTTGATCTTTTCCGACAGTTAGCTCCTAACCATCAACCAAGAATGGATTTGATGACTACGATAAGGGAGTTAAAAGATGGGTTGGAGGCTATGGGATTTAAAGACGGAGACTTTCGTAATTCCGAATTTATGAGATTGAAGGTTCTGACCCATTTGCGAAATAAAAGTTTATTAACAGAAAACCTTGAGTGGGCAAATAAATTTATTGTATAGGAATTTTCATTTTATTTATTGAAAGTTATAAAAGATGACAGATATAAATAAATATAAGAAATGTCGTTTTTGTGCGACCTCTTTGAAACACACCTTTGCAGATCTTGGACGTCCCGCTGGCAAACGTATCCCAACGAGTATAACTCAACAGATGGAGCCCTATCCTTGCATGTTTACGCCTGTGAAACATACATTAACTAACCAGTTGGTATTTGAGTCCCCTGAATATATCTTTAGCGATTAGCGATTTTTCATCCCACCAGAAAGCTTTACCAACACGCAAAGGCACACACGGACCTTATGGTCGGACGTCTTTGCCCTCAATCTCATAGTCAGCTATTGAGATTACAGTAATGATGGATATCTCCTCCACATTTTAAAGCGAGCGGCGTCTCAGTATTAGGTGTTGGAACCAGCAAGAATGTGGCAAAGCAGCCAGGACAAAGCGTATCTGACGATCGATAAATTTTGAGTTCAAACAGCTCAAGAATTGGTTGGTTGAGGGTAAGTCGGCAGACCTTTGCTGAAATAACGTCTAGCACACGCCCAAACATTAATGATTTTAAAGGGAATGGAAGATAATTTTAAAACCCACAGCATCACAATGGAATTCCTCATCTGATGCAACCTATGACGAAAACTGAAGTTTGATATCATCTACCACGAACATTTTCTTATTCTTTATTGTAGAGATAAATCTTTACAAGTCACGGCCTGACTCCCCTTTGATGATGAACTTCCTCGCCACACGGCCTTTTGCGAATCTATGCCTGCCGCAAGCTGGAGGACATCAAACCAATAGATAAAAGGATAACTGATCTGAGACAAAGAGAGGGCTCTTGGTTTCATACACTGAGCACTATTTTCATTTTCAGAAAAGATGAAAGAGATGAAAAAGAAAGATTCTGTTATTTTAGTTGAGGCCAAATATGTGGAAAAATCCATTGTTGATATGGTGTCTCAAAGGCAACATAATTTAATTACTGCGGTATTCGTGTACTGACTTTATTGACTATACTGTGGATCGTAGCTCCTTATGGGGTTAAAACCATTACCTCCCTAGGGACACATATACCGATATTCAACCTGAGAAAATCAATGAAACAAAGCCTGATTATTTGCTGATCTTACCTTGGAATCTTAAGGAAGAGATTATGGATCAAATGTCTCGTATACGGGAGTGGGGTGGAAAATTTGTAGTGTTCATACCAAAAGTGGAAGTACTGTAAATTGTTCACTATTCACAGCAATAAACTGCCAAAAACTCTCGTGACATGATAAAAAGTAATGGACTGATTGGTTATCAGGTATCATGTCTCTACAAATGTAATCCTCTTTTCATTAAAGAATGATTTTTCTAGAAACGAAATTGAAAGATGCATATATTATAGAATCTGAAAGGTTGAATGATGAACGTGGTTTTTTTGCCAGAACCTGGTGTCAACGAGAATTTATAAAGCGCGGTATTAATTCAAAATTAGTGCAATGTAATATTTCTTTCAATAAAAAAAAAGGCACCCTTAGAGGCATGCATTATCAGATTTGCCCCCATGAAGAAGCTAAATTGGTTCGGTGTACTATGGGTGCAATTTACGATGTGATCATCGATCTGCGCCAGGATTCAAAAACTTTTAAGCAATGGATATCTGTAAATCTAACTGAAGAAAACAGAACAATGCTCTATATTCCGGAAGGCTTCGCTCACGGTTTCCTTACACTAACAGATAATACCGAAGTTTTTTACCAGATGGCTGAGTTTTTTGCTCCTGAATATGCAAAGGGTGTCAGATGGAACGACCCCGCATTCGCAATCAATTGGCCGGAAAAAGTTGTTGTTATTTCCGAGAGAGATGAACAATATGAGGATTTCGTTCAATAAAGATTTTTAATTATGAACAAAGAGAATCTCAAAACTGGTATCGATATTGATGAAATTGGTAGGGAAATGTATCGTTTAATGTCGGAGTTATTTCCAATATGCCGTAGTATCACAGGTAACGGTGTTCGTAAGACATTACATATCATTAAAAAACACATTCCATTAATGGTTCACGATGTTCCTACGGGAACACAAGTGTTCGACTGGACCATACCGAAAGAATGGAATATAGTTAATGCTTATGTTAAAAATTCAAAAGGCGAAAAAATCATCGACTTCACAAAAAATAATCTGCACATTCTTAATTATAGTGTACCTGTTAAGAAGAAGATCTCTCTGAAAGAACTAAAAGAACATCTTTTTACTCTTCCGGAATACCCTGACTGGATTCCCTATAGAACCTCGTATTATAAAGAAAATTGGGGATTTTGTATAAGCCATAATCAATTCATAGATCTCAGGGAAGACGAGTATGAGGTGTTTATTGATTCATCACTAGAAGATGGTTGTTTAACATACGGCGAATACTATATTAAAGGTGAGAAAACAGAGGAAGTATTAATATCCTGTCATACGTGCCATCCATCGCTTTGTAATGATAACCTCTCAGGAATTGTTCTCTCAGTCTTTCTTGCAAAACACCTTAGCCAAAAATCTTTGAAATACTCCTACAGATTTCTATTCATCCCGGGGACAATTGGTTCCATAACCTGGCTTTGTCTGAACGAATCAAATGTTTCAAAGGTAAAACACGGTTTAGTTGTTGCATGTATTGGGGATGCCGGGAAATTTACCTATAAAAGGAGCCGCCAAGACCGTGCAGAGATAGATCGAACAGTTATAAATGTTCTGAGGAATTCGGGAACTGATTTTGAAATAATTGATTTTATTCCATTCGGTTATGATGAGCGGCAGTATTGTTCACCAGGATTTAATCTTCCCGTAGGTTGTTTAATGAGGACACCGCACGGTCGTTATCCGGAATATCACACCTCGGCTGATAATCTAAATCTTGTACAGCCTGAATACATGGCGGAGTCATTTTCGATATTTCTGTCGGTTTTCAACATTTTAGAAAATAACAAAAAATATATAAATCAGAATCCAAAATGCGAACCCCAATTGGGGAAAAGAGGGCTATATCAGATGCTGGGGGGGCAGAAAGATGTAAAAGAGAAAGAATTCTCCATGCTTTGGGTTTTAAACTTGTCTGACGGAAGGAATACCTTATTAGATATTTCTGACAAATCCGGGCTCCGGTTTGATTTAATTAAAGACGCTGCTGAAGCATTGTTGGCATGTGGTTTATTAAAAGAAGACATCGGTAAAGTTGCTTTTTAGTCAAGACTATTATTAGTTAAACCAATTAGATATACGATAAGTACTAAAATGACATTTACCTCTCAATTTTCCGATCAAAAGATATTGGTTACCGGTGCCAGTGGGTTTATTGGATCTCATTTATGTCAGCATTTATCCAAATGTGGTGCTGAAGTGCATGGCGTTTCTCGTAAAGTACACCCAAAAGATGGAGATTGTTTGCGTTGGTGGCAAGGTGATCTGGCAGATATACAAACGGTAAGGAACTTGTTGACTACCATCAAACCGGAAGTGATTTTTCATCTGGCGAGCTATGTGGCAGGTGCGCGTAGCTTGGAACTTGTATCACCCACCGTCTCTTGTAATCTTATGAGCGTGATAAATCTCCTCACGGTAGCCACAGAAATTGGCTGTAAACGGATTATCTTAACAGGTTCATTAGAAGAACCTGAATTTAGTAATCATGAGATTGTTCCTTCTTCCCCTTATGCTGCTGCCAAATGGGCAAGCAGTGCCTATGCTCGCATGTTTCATTCGCTGTATCAAACGCCGGTGGTTATTGCCCGTCTTTTTATGGTTTATGGACCAGGGAGACAAGATTTAAATAAACTTGTACCGTACGTCATTCTTTCCCTTTCGCGTAACCAGGCTCCAAAACTCAGCAGTGGAAAACGGGAGGTTGATTGGATCTATGTCGAAGACATCGTTGCCGGCCTTGTTGCAATTGCTCAGGCATCAAATGTAGAAGGCTGTACTATAGACCTGGGTTCAGGAGATCTTGTGTCGATTCGAACCGTTGTACAGATAATAGCGCGACTGATGGGCTCTCATACGATGCCATCGTTTGGCGCTTTGCCTGACAGAGTAATGGAGCAGATACGTGTTGCCGATACAGAAAGAACATACGCTGCTGTTGGTTGGAAACCGGAGATTTCTCTGGAGAACGGATTGAAATATACCATTACCTGGTTTCGGGAACAGATGGAAAAGGATCAGAAGGATGGTCTTTTATTGAAATGTCCAAGTTAAAACAATGCCGGGAAATAATAGGTTTATTACCGGCAGGGGGCCGGGCTACAAGGATAGCACCATTACCTTGCAGTAAGGAATTATTTCCGATCGGCTTCCATAGGACAACTGACAATAGCTTACGCCCCA
>JABTVC010000011.1 GCA_015075005.1 Planctomycetia bacterium | reverse complement strand
ATGGGGGTTTGTTGACGTTTTTCGGCTGCATCAACAAGATCCTGAGCAATACACCTTTTGGGATTATCGGGTAAAGAATGCAATAGCCAGGAAACGAGGCTGGAGGATTGATCATATATGGGCAACCCGACCTTTGGCAGATAAATCGACAAATGCATGGATTGATATCGCACCACGGCTTTTACAAAAACCATCGGACCATACCCTTATTATAGCCGAATTTGATATATGATCCTTTAATTATGGAAGATTCTTTAGTAAGGAAATCAATGCCCATTATTGTTACACTGGAATGCAGGAAGCATTATTGATGTTCGTGTGAAGAGATAAAAAAGGCCGATCTGCAATTGTCACGTACCCTTAAACAACCGTTTTTTGATGGTTTACACGTTAACGGGCTGACTGGGAATAGAGCAATAAATTGGAATAAAAGATAAAGAAGATCATGCATAAATGAAATGTGATCTATAATTAGGAAAAAGTTAAAATTTTTTCATCTAAATTATAGTTTTGTATTTCTATATGAAAAGTACATGAAACTACTCCGGGTAAGTTTGTTTTTCTTGTACTATCTTATACCCTTCTGGGTCTTGTTTCTAGCTTCAACGTCTTTTTGAAATTCCAATCGATACACATCAGCTTAAACTCTACTCGTATTTTCTCCAAACCCCGTAAAAGAAAGTTTCAATACTCACAGTAAATTGTAAATACCTCGAAAATAGGTATTACCGCATAAAATGATTTTACTCTTCTTTCTTCAGATACCAGCTTTTTTCTCATCTTCTATAAAAGGGGTTCTTGAATATCTATTTAATATTCCCTCACCTTTACGAAAGACTACTTCTGACATGCCCTACATTCCCGGATAGCCTATAAAGATTTGTCAAAAGGCTTCTAATCGGAAGACGCTTCTCTTACGGACAGATTAAACATTAATTCCTCAGCGGCTTCTTCGGGAAACGGAATCCGTGAGGCAAGTTTTTCCGTCGTTTTTGCATCCAATTTGTATTTCTCCCCCATGACGACTTTAAACCAGCGTTCACGGTCCATAACCACACGATACATCTTTTCGTCCTGGGTTTCTGAAATAAAGGGTAAATATACGTGTATTGGTTTGCCACACTTCTCCACCTTGGCGCCGATCCGATCAACGCGGCCGGTTCTTTGCTCTAACGTGCTTGGATTCCAGCAGAGATCGTGGTGAATAACGTAACGGCAATTGAGGTGCAGATCGACTCCCTCCGCCATAACACTGCTTGTGACCAAAACATCCGGGTAAAAAGGCGTATTAAAAGTGAGCATAATTTTCTGACGAGTTTCCTGTTTCGTGGTTCCATTTATCAATCTCACATTGGGCAGAAGCCGCTCACTTTTCTCTCCCTGTAATTCATCTTCAGTGTAGGCTTTTGCTATATCCACACTCATAAAACTTCCAGTTTGTATGGACAGCAAGGCATCTACAAAACTCCTCCTTTCGGCTTCTCCACAATGATTCTGTAAAAAGTCAAAGAAATGTGTAAGTAATTCCTGAAGCGAAAAACCGCTATTGTCTTTTACATGAAAAATGGCTTCATAATCGAGTTCATCTAATTTTGTTTTTTCGAGCGGAAAATACCGAACAAGGAATGTAGGCGTGCGTAAATACCTCCGTACAATATCCAAAATTTCTCTTTCATACGTTTGTAGTACATGATATGTCTGAATCATACTTACAACTTTCTTATTTGTTGCCAAACGTAGTCTCGAATCCTGGTCAAAAAATCTCGTTCCAATGGTTTCCAATCTTTCCATAATCTCGCCAGGTTCACACCCAATTTTTATGGCGCCTAGCTCGCGAATCTTGTTGCGCATGGCTTCTGAGATGTATTGCCGTAACACCTTGCCTGTTGCAACATAGTGACAAAAAACCAAGACCTTCTCACCCTGAAGCCATAAATCAATTACTTTGTCGACAGTGGCTTTCACTTTCGGATGTTGCACATAGTATGAGGAATCATTTGGAGGCAATGATTTATCTAATTGGTGGAGATACCATTCAACGGTGGGATCATCCTCTGGGTTAAAAAAAGCGCCATCGTCATCGTCGCTATCCGTAGGTCTTATGTTTTGCCGATGTTTTCTCGTATTTCGGAAGGCTTCATAGCTGGATGCCAATCCCTCTGAGAAAAAGGGTCTGGTCTCTGGATTAAGTGCGACTAACCTGGCTGATAGGAGAAATGGCAAAAGTGACGTTCCCGTAATTTTAAGTCCCTCTGTAAGGCATTCGTCATTTTCACTTATCATGGATTTTCCCGCAAAGCACTTGCGTCGTTCAATCAAATCTCCATTGAACGGTACAGATTTTGGACGTATATGCCGTATAACCCATTTTTTCAATAATGTCTCAGCATTTTTCATTTGTTGTTTCGTTTGTTCGTAAGATTTAATCACCAACGAGGATGCCGGTGTCAATCCAACCTGTTTGGTTCGAACAATAGGCCACCATTCATGAACCGATGTCAACTTTTGTCCATTCATCACTAAATCATCCTCATTCAAGCGTTCCCAATCATGATCGAGTCTAACAGCAGTCCTCTGAGCCTGATCGAGGTTAGTCTTCAGGTCGGCTAACTCGGTCTGGAACCGGGCTAACCCACCAGCGGGAGCTGTCGAATTCTCCCACGATATTCCCTGAAATCGCTCAAGGACGGAACATAATTCATAATGTCCTAACTGGAACGGCGTTGCGGTAAGAAAAATCATGCGCTCAAACATGCCATTGAGAGGTCCTTTTAGTTCTTCCGCATCTTCTTCGGCTTCCTTCGATTGAAACAGTGATGCAAGTTTTGTATCAGGATTTTTGAGATGATGCGCTTCATCCAGAATCAATAAAGGCAATTGAACATGTAAACTGGCTAGACATTTTACCCAAACTTCCCGGATTTCCTTGTTCAAGACACCGCGTGTCTCACGAATTCTCTCACCAAGGTTTTTTGACTCCCTCTGAGGTATTTTCTGTATCTCAGTATAAAGGGATTGAACATTTATTTCTCTAAGCGCGTCCATTACACCCTTTGGCACAGGATCATCTTTTTCCCCAATACCAAACCGGTTCAGGATACGGAGCCATTTTCCGGTGTCCGAATCCAGTAATTTTTTCCAAAATATTTCGCCAGGACGATCAAATTTCGTAACCCTCAAAAGTCTGCCAAGCACACGATACAGAGCCTTTTTAAGGCGATCTGTATCCCAACGGCGGTAAAGGGCACGCTGGATCAGCGCTAACTTGATCCAAACACCAGAGTCATCCGTTAATCCCCGGCTCATCGCGCCGTGCGTCAAAAAGACAATAGATTTCCGATTCTCTTCCTCATCATCAAGGAGTTTCAGAAAAGCAACACCTGTTTCAGCGCGACCATAATGTATAGATGAGGACAGAGCTTCCGGCAAACATTTTTCTCTGAACACTTCAAAATCTCGAGACCACTTTTCTTTCAGCGTTGAGGGAACCATGATAACGACCGGTCTCTTCACTTTGTCGCTCGTGGCAACCGACAGGGCAACGGCAAGGGCTACAAACGTCTTACCCATACCGACCTCATCGGCAAGGATTAATCCCGGTTGATTCTCCAATTGGCGTAATATTTTTTTAGCAGTGCGCTTCTGTCTTTCGGCGTCGTTTTCCGATATACGACCCTTAACGAAAAGATTGATTGCGTCGTTGTAAGGGTAGATATAACTCATTTCAAAGACTCCCGGAATGCCTTCGATAAGTACGTATTAATGAGATCATCCGATATTTGAATATGTGGTAAAATCGTCTCTCTTATTTCACGGATGATTTTATGGAGTTCCTCTATAACCTCCTCACGTTTCAAGCTCTTGGGGGCATCCTCTTTAGGATTAATTCGCCCTAGTTCAAGGACAATTTCGGCAACTAGGAACGCCTTCTCACCTTCCGACTTGCCTTCCCTGAGGATGGTTTGGATTAGGGCAAGAACACCAATAGGACCGCGAAGCCTCCATTGTAACGATTCTACCGTGTAGAAAGGCCTTTCTAACCTCTCCTTCAACGATCGAAGAACCCATGATATCTGACGAGTACGCTGGAACAAAAACTTTGTCGTATCTACCTTTTTGCGAGGATCTGTTACAACATCAGGTTTATTAAATTGTTGTTTTTTCTTTAGCCATACGCCTATAACCTGGTGCAGAGGACGGGCGGAGGTAAGAATAGCCATTAGTATTTCCAGCGGTATATCTTTAAGTTCAGGCAATGGTGGAAGGGCTGAAGCGCTTTCAATATTCACAGGCCACCAGGATGAATTCTTTGCGCCATCCCAGATTACATTAAACCCAGACGGCGACAAATCGTATTTCCATTTAAGAGTGACTTCCAAAAGCTTGCCATCTTCCATCCATTTTCTCTCGTCATAAAAGACTTCCTTTCCATCTTTCTGCAATATAGAAAAACCCTTTGGTAAGTCTTGAGAACCAAAATGAAATCGGACAAATGCCCCTATTTGATCATTCCGGCCGTAAATGGCATAATCAAATACAGATGGGAGCAACGTTAGGCATTCTGAATCCCGTTCGTCTTCATTTTCTTGTCTGTCCCAAACGGTATACTCATCAATTACTAAATCGTCCTTATTAGACTTTGACAATGAGCTTTTTTCGAGCACATTAACTGCAGCTTTATTTTGTGCGCGGGATGCCATGTAGACAATATTTGCTTCAAAATTCGCAGTACTTCCAACACCCGTACCCGATGTGGTAAAGTTGCTAGACCCTATGACGTATAGCACCCATTCATCATTCTGAAACCATATCGACTTCATATGCAAAGGCCGGAACTCCCTGGTCTCTTTGGTATCAAACATTTCTGTTAACCTTGTGAATCGGATTTTAACGCTACTTCTCTTATTAGGCACCGATTTCAGGAGACTTTCCGGGGCGTTTATGATTAGTTGTTTTTCGTCTTTGTTATCCACTGCACGAACATAATAGCAGACACATGCCATTCCGCGTTGGTTTAAGACCTCCCAGATTCTTTTGGCCGGAATATTGGATGAGTCCGGTGGATCAAAAAATGGACTTGTGATCCACGCATCCTCGGGTGGGCGTGACGATGCTTCATTCCAATAATTTCGGACTTGATCAAAGAGGTTAGGCTTTTCTGTGCCTATAAGCAAAGGATAGATTCGAATATCTTTACCACCCCTATATGGTTCAATGCGTCCCCAATTTCTGGCGCGTTTCTCGATATTTGTTATAAAATTATGCCATCGGCGGACTTCTGGTTGATCGGGAGAATTTGTACAACGATCGACCATCTCTTTTAAGAAATCCAGGATAGATTTTAGTACTGCCACTGGAATATCCGAACCTTCTTGGAAATCCAGAGAACCAAAAATTTCCTGATTTTTACGGTATCCTTCTTCAGTGAGGTTGGCTGACCCAACAATCACCCTGACAAGGTTTGACCAGTAAAGAATAGATATTTTCGCGTGCATAATCGCTTTTGGAATTCGTGCCGATATAATATCCCATCGCAAGTTTCGGGCGCCCTTGCAGTAATGCTGGTCAACAAGTACCGAAATACACTCGACCGATGCCATCTTTTCTTCACGTTCAAAAATAAATATTGAACCGTCGTTGTTGGGGTCGGATTCCATTTTGAGGAAGCGGCTCAGACAGTCCTCCTCAAAAAATACAGGTGAAAAGGTATATGTTGTGGCTACACAACCGATTGGCTCCCCTGCTTCCGGTGGCGGAGACCAGCAATCAATGAGTTTCGCGTACCCAGTATGCTGATTGTTGGTTTTACTCATTCCTGATCCGTTTCAAATCTCTTAAAAATGACCAGACGGCATTAACACGGTAGGGATGTACATAAGAGTCATCCATGCGCACTGGTTCGTCCCTCCGATATAGAGGACGAACACAGTACGTATTATCATCATATTGGTCTATCCACGGATTCTTACCAAATGGTGGTTTTTTCTTTTGCACGGTAAAATGATGGTCCAGGAGTTGTTCAACCCATGTATCGCAATTTCCATTGACCAGAAGATCCCCAAATCCGCTAATAAATTCTGACTCATAGTTGTAAAGGTGTAACTGATTGCGCGCTTTTGAGAAGGCATCCGGCACATTTTTATGAGCCCGATTTACCGCCTCCAGACCAGCGAGTTCTTTAATATTGGTTTTCCCCTGTTTACGGCTCATATGCCAGAGACAATCATCGAATGCGTCTTGAATCAGGCGGGCAAAGTATTCGTACGACTTGATGCATTCCAAGAGTTCTCTTAGATCAGGAGAAGTTGATTTTAATAATGAT
>JABTVC010000010.1 GCA_015075005.1 Planctomycetia bacterium | reverse complement strand
TTATAGATAGAAAAAGTAAAACACAGGCACGACAACCACAAGAAATAGCAAGGTCATTCCGCCGCCGGCCTTAAAATAGTCTGCATTACGATAGCCGCCGGAGGACATCAGGAACGCATTGACCTGGTGGGTGGGCAAAATAAAGGAATTTGCCGCACATACCGCTGCCATCAAAACCAGGGGACGAGGATCGAGTCCGCCAATTTGCGCCATGCTCATGACCAGCGGGGCCAACACTACAATTGCGCCCACATTGGACATAAACAGCGAAAACAGGGTGGATAAAACCGCAACGGTCAAAAGGATAAGCGTCGGATGTCCCCCCTGAACCAGCGACATCACTTTCTCTGCCAGAAAAGCGGCGGTTCCGGTCTTCTGCATGGCGACTCCCAGCGGAATAAGCCCGGCAAGAAGAAAAACAACCTTCCACTCGATGGCTTGATAGGCTTCCTGTATTGTGAGTACCCGGGTCAGTACCATAGCGATAGCGCCGGTGAAAAATGCCAGCGAAATGGGAGCGCCGGTCATTGCCAATCCAAGGGCGCACAGGAAACAGAGTGCGGCCCTCCGGAATTTTGATGGGTTTTGTTTCTTTACGGGGCGGGATAATGACTTCTGCAAAACCGGAGCGCTCTGGATCGTTGAGACTGGAAAATTGATAAGCCTGTTCTTGATGTATCAGGTTGTAGGCAGAGGCGAAGTTTTTAACATTTTCTTCGTTGCCCAAAAGCGCCATCTCCTGCCCAGCCTCGAACTTAACTTCTCGCCAGGGCGCATATTCCGCCTCCCTGCCTTGCGAGATACCGAGAATATTCAGATTGAATTTTCCCCATACACCCGATTGTTCGGTCGTTTTGCCTACCAATGCGCTACCTGGGGGAATGGCATAGTGCCAGATATGATGCGGCAGATGAAGTGCTTCAATGAGTTTATCCTGCTCCGAAACAGATTCGCCCGGAGATTCTGAATGAGGTAGAACGAATTTACCAAATAAGAAAAAGAAGCTAATTCCAGAAAGAAGCAACAGAATACCCACCGGGGTTACGCTGAATAATCCATAAGGCGTCAAGTCAGCGCTGCGAAGCAGGTCATTGATCAGAATCAGCGGGCCTGAGCCTACCATGCTCAATGTGCCGCCTACTATGGCCGCAAATCCTATCGGCATGATCAAAGCTGATGCCGGGATTGTTTCCCGGCGTGAGATATTGAGAATACCCGGCAAAAAAAGCGCAGCCGCACCGATGTTCTGTATAAATCCCGAGAGCATCCCCACCGATAAGGACATTGCCCCAATCACGCTCGACTTTTTGGTCCCCACTTTTTCCAAGACTGCGCGTGAAAACCGATCCATGATGCCGGTTTTAGCAATGCCCTGTCCTAAAATCATGACGGCTATCATAGCGATCACGGCATTGCTTGAAAAACCGGAGAGCGTTTCTTGCGGCGTCAGCACGCCGGTCCATCCCAACGCCAGCATGCAGACAAGCGCAACGACATCTATGCGGACGGCCTCGAAAATGAGCGCAACCACAGTGGCAATGAGGATAGTCAGAACGGTGATGATGGCTGGATCCATACTAAAAGTTCCTATTATAAGCACGGTTGTCACATAGCAAGCATATGTGAGGGATATCCTATCTGAAATGCAGTACCAACGATTTCCATTCCGATACCTCTTTCAATGAGTTTATGCGATGTTTATTGAATTTATCTGCATAACGCCTCGGCAGAACCCGCTTGACGGGCAGGCACAGAACGCAGCAATAAAAAGTGATTTTGCCAGCAAGACACCTTCATTAAAAAGCGCGGTAGTCAAGTCGGGTTGATGCCGTTGTTGGGCAGCGACGCCGGATTGAAGCCGCCACCGATTGCACAACCCGCCATGCGTTTTTACATTACCTGTGCGTTGTTTGGATTACACCGTAACCAATGCCATGCGCTTCATACCAGTGCAGTTCAACCCGCCTCATTCGGCCATTGGGCAGTTTCACATGGGCTTTACCTTTTAATTTTCGCCAATGGCCACGATCATAAGCCTTTTGCAAATAGGCCAGGTCCCGAATATTTGTTCCGACGGTAATAATTTCAATATCTTCAATCTGACTGACAATTTCAAATTTCACAGCTACAGTTTAGCATGTACTGAGGGCCAAGACAAACCTTTTCCCTGGTTAGGCGTCTGCTTTGTATGCTGCGCTATGATGCGCCAGCACATCAGTTGCGTAGGTTGGGTTGAACGGAAGTGAAACCCAACGCCAAGCCGTTCACAGCATTCGACGTTCTGTTGGGTTTCGTGCCTCAACCCAACCTACCGAACTTCCTCAGACCACCGCAATGTTCACATTGCAGAAGTGTAAACATGCACCTCTTCATCAAGGCGATTCTTTAATCTATCTTTTTCTATTTCAAGATCATATCTTGCTTGAAGATTTATCCAAAACCTTTCTGAAAGACCAAAAAACCTTGATAGTCTTAAAGCTGTATCTGGAGTTACAGAACGTTTGCCCTGAACAATCTCATTTATTCTGCGTGCAGGTACATTAATATCTTTAGCCAGCCGGTACTGACTAATACCCATGGGTTTGAGAAATTCTTCCATCAGAATTTCACCCGGATGAATTGGATCTAATATCTTTTTTGCCATCGTTACCTCCTAATGATAATCTACTATTTCAACGTTGTAAGCATCTCCTCCACGCCATTCAAAACATATACGCCATTGATCATTAATACGGATACTATATTGCCCATTCCTGTCTTTCGATAGTTTTTCAAGATGATTATTCGGTGGTATACGTAAATCCATCAGGATTTCAGCACCTTCAAGTATTTCAAGTTTTCTTCGGGCAGTTTTTTGTATATCCCGTGGAAGTATGAGTGATATTCGACGATTGAATATTTTCTCTGTTTCTTTGCAAGCAAAGTTTTTTATCATTTATAAGATAGTATTGCATCTCGTTAATAATGTCAAACGTTATTATCACTTCTTTAACATAACGGGAAGTTCGGCGGCGCGGGTCAACGCGTCCGCGGTAACGCTTGGTTATAACTTTAATATCTCATTTTTAAATATTCAGTTACTTGAAATTTCTTCATATATGGTTTTGACCTTATGTCATTCATTAATTCCCAATAACAATGTTTAGCAAAATCACCCTTTATTTCGTCTGGATATGTGTAGTGATACCTTTTAATATCTTTGCTTGGTTCATAAACTATGGGGCGGTGGAATTCTGGTTGAAGATACTCATAGATACCCCACCTTATATTATTGAGAAACTCAGCTATCGCACTGCTATGATAAGAAAAGATATCATCATGAAACCATTGATAAAATTCTTCAATAATAACCAGCGCGTTATCATCGCTTAAAGTAATTCCGTTTCTATTGAATATTGTTTGTAACTCTTTTACTACCCCCGAAAGGCGGCTGAAATTATGTTTTGAGATATTTCCACAAATTTTAATAAACTCGACTCTTTTTATAGATAAATTGGTTTCTAATTCTATTGAAGGGAGCCATATTTTTTCCACAACAACTTCTATTGAAAGCCATTGCCTAAAATCGCTGACACAATTTTTAAGGTTTTCGATTGAGTTGTTTTGTTCAAATTTGGGTGAATCACAAACTGATTGGAGAGCACTAAGATAAGTTGATTGTTCACCTAATACCTTTTTATCAGAACACGAGAGGAAATCGACAAGAATGATATTGAAAAATTTTTTATGGGTCCTTGACGAAAATTGAAATTGAGAATAAGGATCATTTCCTATCACGTTCCCTATTTCAAAATTAACCATTTCATCAATAAGCTCTTTGACAGCCTTAATAATAATCACTTCGCGTTCAGTATCGGTAAATTTCATTTCCATATGTTATAACATGAATTAGCCGTACTAATAGCCGTCTTATAAGACGGCTATTAGTACGGCTAATATTTTCACCGGTGACTTATTATACGGCTATTCGGGCATATAATAACGTTCACGAATATTTTGCCGGTAATATATCTTAAATTATCTAAATACTGCAATATTTTTTTTCAAAGTAAAAATTACCTCTAAGTCTAAACCTACATTACTTGATGAGGTGCATGATGCAAACCGGGTAAAGCGCTATAGCATGGGAACAGAAAAGAGGTGTGTTAACGGGATTAAACGCTTTATCATTTTTCGCGGATAAGCTCTATTGTCTTGATACCGCTTCTGCAACATAGAGTTTTCTTGATATGATAACCTAAAAATAAGTCTCTTTTGTAGTACGAGTCAGGGAGAATGACTCCTTTGAGATAATCAAAAGAACATACACTAAGGATCTAAAACATCAACAGTGGTTTATGGAATTATATAACCATTACCCTCTCGGGGGAGAGATACGTTTTCATTTTTCAACACAACTTCACACTATTTATCCCTCCCACTTTTTTCTGATACCACAAAAGGAGGCATTGGAATGTTTTTGATAACATCCGGCGATTCCCAATCATGTAACAAACTATCAAACATACACCTATTCTCGCCTCGAACATAATAAACACCTGGCGGCAAATAGCACCCTTTATCCATACACATCAGGTGCCTCCTTTCCGGAAAAAAGTGGTAAAAAGTAATGTGTTTCAATACCGGGCAAAAAACGCGCAGACGCGGGTACACTGGTACAGAACAAGAAATATTACGCTGTCTGCGCAAAAAAAGTCGGTAAAAGTTTGCCAGTGTACCTGGGTATCTTCTCTAAGAAACAATTCGATAAAGTAATTTGTTCTAATTCATAAAATTTTTTTAGAATTAACGAAAGCTAAATTTCCATCGCCATTCATTGTGAACAATTATAAGAATTCTCACGCCACCTTCTGTTATCCTATTTTTCTTTTTCTGACAATACTAATTCAAAAACAATGTAATGCAAGATGAATAGTTGTCAAAATTCAAGTTTTTTTAACACGATACCTTTAGAAATTTATTTTGGTTTTGGAAACCAGAATTAAAATGGACATGCCATAAGCGCACAAATTAATGGCCAAGACCAAGGCCATGTAAAGCATTCCTGCCAGCGGGAAAAAAACAAAAACTAAAACACCCATGATCAGAGTAACAATCCCGGCGATCAGCATCCAACCCCAGCGTGGAGAAGGGCGGAATGCAAAGGCCATAACGATTTCAAGCGAACCTTCCAAAAGGAGAAATACACCGATCAGGATACTGAGTCCCATAAGCCCTGCGGCAGGAAAAAGCAGCATTATTCCTCCCGCGATGACAGAGAGGATACCGGATAACAGCAATAGCCAACGCTCACGCCGTTTAAAAAACGCAAAGACCTGAAAACCACCGCTCAACACCAACAAAATACCGACCAGAATATTGATGCCAAGCGCTGTCGCAAAAGGCAAAAACGCCGCTAATAATCCGGAGAGTAAAAAAACAATGCCTTCAAAGATATACCAACCCCGCTGTTTTGAGATTTCTTCCTTACGCCTTTGTTTCAAGGCTCCAAGGTCAATTTCTTCTTGTTTAAATTCGTAGAATACAAACATGTTTATCTCCTTTCTGTATTGATAGAGGTTATCTCCTGAAACGGATTTCTTTTTCCACTTGGATTTCTTCGCTGTTTTCTTGCCGGGTTTGCTTTTTTTCCATGACAACCTCTTTCTTTTTCTTGTCATAGGAGATAACAACGAAATCACCGGGCTTAAAACTTTGCCCCAGCATCTTTTCCGCCAGACCTGCTTCGACTTCTGAGCAAATGTAGCGCTTCAGCTCACGCGCACCAAATTCAGGTTTAAATCCGATATCAGACAAATAATCGATCAGGCTATCATTAAAGTCCAGCGTGATCTCCTGAGCATGGGCAAGGCGTTTAACCCGTTCCATCTGCAGGGCTATAATATCTCGAATCTGCTCTTTGCAGAGAGAGTGGAAGACAATGATCTCATCAATCCGGTTGAGAAATTCCGGACGGAACCGATGTAGCAGCTCATCCATCAATCTTGATTTCAGATCATCATAGGAAAGCTGTTCCTTTTCTTCTTTTCGGGAATTTTCCTGAATGAGATGAGAACCGATATTACTTGTGGCGATAATAATCGTATTGGAAAAATCAACCATGCGTCCTTTTCCATCCGTTAAACGTCCGTCATCAAAGACCTGCAACAGGATGTTGCAAACATCAGGGTGCGCTTTTTCAATCTCATCCAATAGCACTACAAAATAAGGGCGTCTGCGCACACGCTCGGTGAGTTGTCCCCCCTTCTTCATAACCAACATAGCCTGGAGGGGAACCTATCATACGCGCCACGGCATGTTTTTCCATGTATTCAGACATATCAATACGCACCATGGCATCTTCATCGCCGAATACCATTTCAGCCAATGCCTTGGCAAGCTCAGTCTTACCGACACCCGTCGGACCCAAAAACAAGAAGCTGGCAATTGGTTTACTGACTTCACATAAATCGGCGCGAGACAGGCGCACGGCAAGGCTCACAGCTTTGACAGCCTCTTCCTGGCCGATGACACGCTCATGGAGTTTTTCTTCCATTCTCAGGAGTTTTTCCCGTTCTTCTGCCGTGAGATCACTGACCGGGATACCGGTCAAAGAGGATACGATTTCAGCAATATTCTGCATTGTAACAACCGGCGTTTCGCTGCTGCGGTTTGCTTGACATTCCTTATCCTGTTCATCGACATGCTTTTTTTTGACTTCAATATTGGCATGTATTCTTTGGCCTTCTCATAATCCTTTCGTGTATTTGCGGACTTTTCCTCTCGTTCCAGGGCCTTGACTTCATTTTGCATCTTCAGAATTTCTGATGGGCGAGAAGTTGCGCGAATACGCACACAGGAAGCGGCCTGATCAAAAGGTCTATCGCCTTATCCGGCAGATAGCGATTTGTCACGTAACAATCGGACAATTCAGCCGCCGCTGCAATCGCCTCATCTGAAAGACTGACCTTCTCATGCGCTTTTTCGCGCAGCTTTTTGCAAAATATCCTTGGCATCGTCACTCAGGTAATTGTCCAGGTCTACAGACTCGCGGTCACCAAGATTTTGGTGTGCACGGTGGGAGATATCCGATGGCTCATGACCAATAACACTGTCGAAAGGATCTCGGCCACCAAAAAAAGTATCAAAAAGTGAACCGCCAAACATGGATTCAAGTGGTGAACGGAAACCACAGCCGCTGCGGCCACCCGCTCGATGCAGCAATTTCTGATAATGGTCATCGCAGAGCTCTCTGGTTTTACGAAGGCCGTTTTCAATAACTTTTGCACGATAGGCGGCTGGTGCACTGCAAACATCAAATCTTCCGTTGCCCATAATATTAATCCTTTCTTTGTGTAGTATTAGAATTATCGGTCGAGTAGACGGCTTGAGTACGCCAGCCGTCTACTCGATCGAATTATCACATGTGCCGTTTACTCTTCTAACATATGTGGAATAATTTATTTGTCTTTTTGCCTTCTTTTGAAATATAAATATTTAACAAGCGATCATGTTTTTCAACCTTTATCTTAATCGGGATCGACATGTTCAGGTAATCTCATTGTACTTGTAAAAAACTGTGTAGCATCTTTAAACATACTATCAAGCGAACGCCGGTGCAAGTAAGGCATGTGCCCACCATGATATACTTTGAATTATACCTAAATCCTGCAAACGATTTTCGCAATGCGAAAA
>JABTVC010000001.1 GCA_015075005.1 Planctomycetia bacterium | reverse complement strand
GGCAGTATAAGGCCATGCTCGTACCCGACGAAGCTGTCGGAAGCGACCAGTCGCTGAAGTTCGTGTTTATAGTCAACCCTGAAAATACAGTTGAGTACCGTCAGGTCACGCTCGGCCCCAGGATGAATGGGCTCAGGATCGTAAGAGAAGGAGTGATGCCTGAAGACCGGGTAATAGTCAAAGGCCTGCAGAGAGTCCAGCCCGGGATCAAAGTCGATCCCGTCGAAGAAGGCATAGTCGTCGGGGAAAAGAATTTCCTCATGCCCGGGTACTGACTCTGGAAAGGGGGGGGCGATTTTACACAAGAGGCCGATAGCAATATTGGAGGGTGATAGATAGTGTCCCGGTTTTTCGTAGACAGGCCGATATTCGCCACAGTGATCTCGATCCTGATAGTAATCGCAGGTTTGATAGCGTATTTTACGCTGCCCGTAAGCCAGTACCCCAAGGTCACTCCGCCGACCATAGTCGTTCGCACGAGCTTCCCCGGCGCAAACACTGAGGTTATAGCTGACACCGTCGCAACGCCGCTCGAGCAGGAAATAAACGGTGTCGAGGACATGCTCTATATGTCCTCACAGTCGACGAGCGACGGCATGATGCAGCTCACGATAACGTTCGCGATCGGGACCGATATAGATAAGGCTCAGGTGCTGGTTGAGAACAGGATCGCCGTGGCCGAGCCCAGGCTGCCTGAGGAGGTTAGGCGGATAGGCATCACGGTGAGAAAAAGCTCTCCAGACATGTTGCTGGTCGTTCACCTCCTCTCGCCTGATAATACCTACGATCAGCTCTACATAAGCAACTACGCGTCGATCAGGGTTTACGACGTCCTTACCCGCATAGAGGGTGTCGGCAACGTGACCTTGTTCGGGGCGCGGGAATACAGCATGAGGGTATGGCTCAATCCCGAAAAGCTCTACTCGATGGGCATGACCGTAAATGACGCAGTGCAGTCGCTTCGCGAGCAGAACGTCGAGGTCGCGGCCGGCGTCATTGGGCAGCCTCCCATGCCCCAGGGCAACGCCTTTCAGCTCTCCGTTAACATACTCGGAAGGCTGGTCGAGGAAAAGCAGTTCGGTGACGTAATCATCAGGACTGGTGAAGACGGGCGTATCACGCGGTTAAAGGACGTGGCGCGAATAGAGCTCGGAGCGAGGGATTACGGCGTCAACAGTTACGTCGACGGTAAGTCTGCGCAGGGGATCGGCATATTCCAGCTCCCGGGGTCTAACGCGCTGGCCACGGCAGAGGCCGTAGAGAAAACCATGGCCCGGATCAGCAAGGACTTCCCCAAGGGTCTCGAATACAGGATTGTCTACAACCCGACGAAATTCGTGCAGCAATCTATAAACGAGGTGTACCACACTCTCTTCGTTGCATTTATTCTCGTTTTTATAGTCGTCGTAATATTCCTTCAGGACTGGAAGTCTGCGCTGCTGCCCATGATAGATGCAGTAGTGTCGCTCGTCGGCACGTTCGCCGTCATGTCGGCTTTCGGATTTTCGCTCAACAACCTCACGCTGTTCGGCCTCGTGCTCGCGATAGGCATCGTGGTGGACGACTCTATCGTCGTTGTTGAGAACATAAAGCGGTGGATGTCGAAGGGACTCGAGCCCAGGGAGGCCACCTTAAAAGCAATGGCAGAAATTACCGGCCCCGTGCTTGCGATCACCCTCGTACTTAGTTCGGTGTTTATACCCACTGCGTTTCTCCCCGGGATAAGCGGCCAGTTCTATAAGCAGTTCGCGCTTACTATCGCGGTATCTACTATCCTGTCCGCCATAAACGCGCTTACTCTCGCACCCGCGAGGGCGGCACAGCTAATCAAGCCGTATAGCGAGGCCGAAAAGCAGGAGCCGCTGCCACGTGTGGGCATAGCCGTAATTGTCGGCTTTACCGCCTACTCGTTACTGACGGGCACTCTCGCATCTATCCTGGGCGTTAATATTGCCGGACAAGCTTACGACCACCCGGCACCGGTTGCCCTTTGGGCAATCCGCATAGGGCTTCTCGCCGCAGGATGCAGCGCCGGATGGTTCGCGGGGCCTTACCTCAATCTGGCTCTCAGGAAGGTGTTCGGTGCTTTCAACCGCTCCTTCAACCGCGCGACAAACTTTTACGAGGGCACTATCAGCAGGATTTTACGCTTCAGCACCATTGCCGTAATTGTCTATTGCGGACTCATCGGACTGACGTATATCGGATTCACTCGGGTGCCCACCGGGTTCATACCCGCTCAAGACCAGGGGTATCTCATCGTGGACGTTGCGCTTCCGGACGGCGCCTCTCTTGAGAGGACTGACGCAGTCATCGCCCGCGCGACGAATATCATCCTTGGTACGCCGGGCATTGCCTATGCTGTTGGGCTTGCGGGGTTCTCGGGGGCGACATTCTCGAACAGCCCGGACGCGGGCGTCATATTCACCCCGCTCACACCATTCGACGAACGTGCCAGAAACGGCCCCGCGCTCGATCAGATAATAGCCGACCTGAGCAAGAGGCTCTCCGTTATACAGGAAGCCAGGCTCCTGGTTATTTCTCCCCCGCCGGTCAGAGGATTGGGTACGTCAGGCGGGTTCAAGATGATGGTCGAAGACCGCGCCGGCGTGGGCATAAAGGAGCTCGGGAAGGCGGCCTACGCCTTGATCGAGGCAGCGAATCAGGATGCAGGCCTGACTGGGGTGTACACCACGTTTAGCACGAAGACCCCGCAAATATACGTCGAGGTCGACAGGACAAAGGCAAAGAAGTTAGACGTCCCGCTGACGAATATCTTCGACACGCTTCAGGTTTATCTGGGCTCGATGTACGTGAACGACATCAACCTCTTTGGGCGGGTTTACAGAGTCACGGCGCAGGCGGAAGGAGGCTTCCGTCAGGAGGCCGAAGGCATCGCGAAGCTGAGGACACGGAGCCTAAACGGAGATTCCATCCCTCTTGGTTCGTTTGTCGATATAAAGAACGAAACGGGACCTGACCGTGTCGTGCGCTACAACCTCTTTCCCGCGATCGAAGTGAGTGGCGAAACGCTGCCAGGATTCAGCTCGGGCCAGGCGATTGAAGCGATGGAGAGGTTAGCAGACCGGATACTCCCCGCGGGCGTGAGCTACGAATGGACGGAGCTTGCATATCAAGAGGTCACTCAGGGAAACACGTCGCTGTATATATTTCCGGTATGTGTGTTGTTAGTATTCCTCGTATTGTCCGCCCTCTATGAGAGCTGGTCACTCCCTCTGACGATCATACTGATCGTGCCCATGTGCCTCCTTTCGGCGATATTGGGCATATGGCTCCGGGACATGGACAACAACATCCTCACGCAGATAGGGTTCGTCGTGCTCGTGGGACTCGCGTGTAAGAACGCGATTTTAATAGTGGAATTCGCCAAGGACTATCAGGATACGGGTAAGGGATGCGAGGAGGCCGTGATCGAGGCCTCGCGCGTCAGGCTCCGCCCGATATTGATGACCTCGTTCGCTTTCATACTGGGCGTAGTCCCCCTCTTGATTGCCACCGGTGCCGGCGCCGAGATGCGTCAGGCGCTGGGAACCTCGGTATTCAGTGGCATGTTCGGGGTCACGTTCTTCGGCCTGTTTTTAACCCCTGTGTTCTACATCGTGATCATGAAGATCACGGAATCCAGAAAAAACCGGGGTGTAAAAGTGGAATAAGATTCACATCGGCATGTGTACTGACAATTTTCCTGCCCGCGAGGGCTGACAAAGGAGGTCTGCTAACGGCTTAACGGATATTGTTTAAAGCCCGCACTCGTTGAGACATAATTTATCGGTAGGCCTTTAAGAGAATTTTTGCATCATTTGTAATAAAGATAGTGCCTTTTTATCTCACACGTCAAACTCTGTTTTTACAATGTCTGCGTGGCAGAGAGGATTGTTATCTCCATAGTCGCCCTTGCCCAAGAAAACCGTTTCTTTACGATGTCAAATCGCTCACCGGTTTTCTTGTGCCTGACGCTCCGGCTCAGCGACGGTATTCTGTCCGCTGGAGCCGGTCGTTCGCCTATGGGCACCATTCTGCTATTTCCACTGCCGGAATTCTATAATAAGCCCATCCGGGTCTCTTGTCTCTCCATGGAATGAATTGCCAAGGTCTGTTGGCCCTGGGCTATAGCTATCCCTTTTCTCTTGAACATCGTACTGCCTCCTTCTGTCTTGAGGGGTGTCAAGAACCGGGAACCGTTTGAAAAGCGATGTTCAACCGATTCCAACCGTTGATCGCTACAATGGCAAAGGTGAGATTAACCCGTTCTTTTTCGGTGAACTGTTTGCTGAGCACCTCGTACACGTCATCGGGAACGTGAGTGTCGGCGACGCGCGTGACCGCTTCCGTCCATGCCAATGCGGCACGTTCGCGTTCGCTGAAATCGGAGTGCCGCGGTCGGCGACAGTCCGCCCACGCCAGTGTCCGCGAGCCACGTCTCACCGGCGATCTCGACGCGGGCGAACAAGTGCGTGCGCGGAGGCGTAAAATCGCGAGGCCACTGTATCCGCGCGCGGGCGGAGAGCGGCGCGGCCTGAAAGCCGAGTGCCGCCAACACCAGCAGAAATAGCCCGTTTTGTTCGAAGCAGTATCCACCGCGGCGGTCGCGGATCAATTTTTATTGGGGCGAAGCGGGTTCCAGCAGGATGGGCCGGCTCAGCAGCACGTCGAGGTTCTCGAACGGGATCGCGGTGACGTGATGAGCAACGATGGCGTGAAGCAAGGCGAGCGTCGGCTTTCGCGGCCCGGCGTAGCGGATGCGGGCGAAATAAGCGTCGAGATCGATTTCGGTTGGAGGCATAGACATCGCAACCGTACAGCCCGCCTCCTTCCAGACGTGTACTCCACCTTCGAGGACATTCACATTCGTGAAGCCTTCGTTCTGGTACTTCCTCGCTTGGCCATTTG
Organism: Planctomycetia bacterium; assembly: GCA_015075005.1. Lineage (GTDB taxonomy): Bacteria > Planctomycetota > Brocadiia > Brocadiales > Brocadiaceae > Brocadia. Next base: position 1,628,216 of record JABTVC010000001.1, on the reverse strand, counting down.
CAGTTTCGTCATGCGGGCAGGCTCAGTAAAAGATGATCGGCTGGCCTTTTCGCAACGCCTCCTTTCGGGACAAAAAATCGTGCAGCGAGATCGCACCCTCCAGGTGGTGCTGCCGGAATTCTTCGTCACCTTCGTAAGCGCAAACGAGCAGTGTTTCCGGATCCGCCAACAACTCAAACACCTTGCGTGCATCAATCTTTGCTAAAATAGTCATCATTATTCTTCCTGTGAAATATTACCGTTCAGCTCAATATTAGGCAAAAGGCCGGTCAACAGACCGATCAACGGTAAATAGGAACAAACGTGAAAGACGTAAAAAATACTGGTTAAATCGGCCAACTTCCCCAAAACTGCTGAGCCGATGCCCGCCATGCCGAAGGCCAGACCGAAAAACAGTCCCGCAATCATTCCGACTTTTCCCGGCAGCAAATTCTGTGCATAAACCAGGATAGCAGAAAACGCCGACGCCAAAATGACGCCGATTGGCACGGTGAGAACTGAAGTCCACATCAGATTCGCGTAAGGCAGGGCAATCGTGAACGGAGCCACGCCAAGAATGGAAATCCAGATCACGTATTTGCGCCCGAACCGATCACCCAACGGCCCGCCGATCAATGTCCCCGCCGCGACTGCAAACAGAAACAAGAACAGATGAACCTGCGCGCTGGCCACTGAGACATGAAATGTGTGGATCAGATAAAACGTGTAATAGCTCGTGAGGCTGGTCAAATAAAAATATTTTGAAAAAATCAGAGCGATTAAGATAAACAGAGACGTCACGACTTTCGTTGAACTCAACGAAGCATTTTGAAGCGAGTGCTTTGTTGCGCCGACGATCCTGTGATGATGAGTTTGATACCATTGTCCGACTTTGTACAGGACCGCGATTCCCACGATTGCCGCGAGTGAAAACCAAAGTATGTTGCGCTGTCCACGTCCTGCAATAATCAATGCGGCGCATAACGGGCCGATCGAACTTCCTGCATTTCCTCCGACTTGAAAAAGTGATTGGGCAAATCCGTGTCGGCCACCCGATGCCATGTAAGCGATGCGCGAAGATTCTGGATGGAAGATCGACGAACCCAAACCAACCAGTCCGACTGAAAAGAGCAACCAGGGAAAACTAGAGGCGAACGCAAGGCAGATCAATCCAAACAACGTGAATGACATTCCTATCGCCAGTGAGAAGGGTTTCGGATTCCGATCTGTGTAAAACCCGACCACGGGCTGTAACAACGAAGCGGTCATTTGAAAGTGAGTGTAATCAATCCGACTTGTGCGAAAGTCAAATGAAACGATTCCTTGACGATGGGGTAAATGGCCGGAATCAACGATTGAATCGTATCGTTCAACAAATGGGAAAAACCGATGGCAATCAGAATTGGGAACACCATTCGAGCGGAGTGCCCTACGGTTGCGGAAGGCTTTTCGAGCTGCATTTAATTTGTTGCTCCTTATGTTTACAATGTCTGCGTAACGGGAGGATCGTTATCTCCATTGCCGCTCTTGCCCAAGGAAAGCGCTTCTTTACGATGTCAAACCGCTCACCGGTTTTCACGAAGGTTGCCGTGCCTTTGACCAGGAACCCGGTACCGGGGCCATGGTTCCCCTCTACCTCCTGGCTTCCAAGGGTTAAAAGAATGTTGTTGTTTGTCTCCAGATTTGCCTCAGTGCGTACCATGCCGCCAACCGGGATTAACAGATGTTCATCTTGGGTGATGTGTATGTAGTTGTTCCAGGTGTTAACCACATGCGGACCGTCGCCACCCATGGTCACTACCGCAACGACACCTTCGCATTTGAGAACCTGCATCATTTTGTCTGGGATCATCTGTTACCTCTTTCTACTTCTGTTATCGTATCGCAACCACATTTCCTTACGCCCAACGCTCCCGCCAAACAACGGCATCCTGTCCGCTGAAACCGGCCGGTCGTTCATGGGCGTAGTTTGCTACTTCCACTGCCGGAGTTCTATAATAAGCCATCCGGGTCTCTTATCTCTCCACGGAACGAATTGCCCAGGTCTATGGGCTCCTGGGCCATAGCTATCCCTTTGTCCTTCAGATAATTCACTGCCGTGGCCATATTGTCCACCTCAAGGGCAATGCCTCTGTATCCTACCTCCCAGGGGTTGTTGGATTTCGCTTTGGGCTCGTCCACGGAGATGATTTCAAGTACCGTATCGCCAAGTTCAATATAAACAATCTCTTTCATGGGCAGTATTTTCATTTCCTTACGACTCCTAATTCTAAAGCCAAGAACGTCTACATAGAAGTCAATGGTCTTTCCGCATTCCCTGGTACAATTTCCACATGGTCGACCCTCTTGAACATCATACTAACTCCTTTTCTGCAACAGGAGACCCCGTCACACACGTTTGTGTCAGGATATCAATTGTTCGTGATCATCGCCTGACTTTCGATGACCTTTCACGTAATTTTGCATCGTAGAAAATTATTATGACGTTATCCACTTTCCACTTTCTTTTCTCAGGAGGAATATGTGTTTTTCCTGAACGGCTGTTTTAAGAAGACTTCCCAAAAAACCAACAAAGGTAATTTTCTTCAGGAAGGGGAGCGCTAACCATCCAACGGCAAAATGCCTTCCCAGGCTGACGAATTCACCTAGAACTTTTGGATGATACGGTTTTCTCATACCCCTAAAAATATCCGCGTAGACATTGTATGCTACCAATCGTCCTTGCTGTAATGCAAACTGGGCCGCAGCGGGAACAGGTTCTTTTGTGGAGGGATTTATTGCAAGGGCATTGTCACCAATGGCGTAAATAAAAGGATGATTCTCCGCTCTAAGAAACTCATCGACGATAATACGTCCTAATTGTCCTGTATTCATCCCACTTTCTCTTGCAGGGATATTATAAAAATTACCTGACTTCCAAGTGCAATCACTAAGTAATGAAAAGCTAAAGACCCGAATTCTATGTGAACGATATGTTCTTTCGTATCAATCCTGGTTACTTCTCCAAGGTGAAAGATAATGTTTCTTTTTTTTATAATGCGATCGATAGAAATAGATACCTCTCTTTTTCGGACGGCTGCCTCGTGTAATTGTGTCTTGAGCGTGTGATAAGGATTTCTATCTATCAGATGTATCTGATATTCAGGGTGTTTACGGAACAACCTTGCTAATCGCAATGCAGACGTAATTCCTCCGTAGCCCGCCTCTATGACAACGATATTCTTTTTGGCTTCCATGATTGATACTTTCAGATAAATCAAAACGATTCTGGCAGATTCGGCCTATTATCAGCCTTAATCTTCCATACCTGTTACACAATATCACTGGGTAGCGAAATTAAGACCTTATCATCGTCAACATCATCTTGAATTTATTTATTGCTTTCAGCGCATGTGGTTGGTTGGCTGGCATGATAACAACTTCTCCCTCTTTCAGGCGAAGGGGACTTCCCGATATAACAATTTCCACTTCACCCTCAAGAAGATAAACTAAGGCATCGAATGGCGCTGTATGTTCACTCAGCCCTTGCCCTTCATCAAAGGCAAACACCGTTATAGTTCCTGTCTTTTTATTCATGATCTCCCGGCTCACCACTGAGCAATCCTGGTAATTTACCAAATCAATTAATCGTGCAGGTTGAGATCCAAGTGTTGTGATATGAGCATGTTTCTTATTCTGATCCATCCGTCTGTTTCCTTATGAATCCGTTATCATAGTAACTGGTAAATACGCTAAAACCTTGCTTTGAGAAAAACAAAAGAAATTCCTTTTTTATTCATTCAATCAAAATTTTCAAATTTGTTCAAACTGTTCCTTTGGAGCGCCACACTGAGGACAGACCCAATCATCAGGTAAATCCTGAAAGCTGGTGCCGGGATTAATTCCATGGTCAGGATCACCAAATTTCGGGTCGTAGATATATCCACAAATTATACATTTGTATCTTTCCATTGTTTTACATCCTCCTTATGTTTCCTGCGTAAAGTAATCAAAACGACGATTGTATATTATTGATTCGAGTTAAAAATTTTTGCATCGTCAAGCGCCCTTAGTTGCACTTAATAAGCACGATGCCGAATTGCCGCACGGCGGGTCACTGCCAGATCGTAGGCGCGTGCAATATCGGTATTGCGCAGCAAACCTACTAAACGACGCGAATTGTCACGGGCAACGACTGGCAATTGACTCACGTTTCTCACCCCGATACGCCGCAACGCCGCCCGAATCGTCTCATCGGGATATGCCAAAAGCAACTCGCGTGTACAAACTTCACCAACGGTGTGCATCATATCACTACCGTCACCCTGTATGCGATCAATATCTTGCACGGTGATAATACCAGTCAATTCACCATCGTCATTGAGCACTGGTAAGCCGTGATACCGTTTCTGCATAAGTAAATCGATTGCCACTGTCAACGAATCAGATTCTCGCAAAGTGTCGATCTCCGTTTCCATGACCTTGTCAACCGTAATTGTTTCCAGCACGCCAACATCACGTCCTCGTTGCAGACGTATACCCTTGCGCGCCAGTCCCAAGGTATACACTGAATCGTGTTGTAAATGCCATGAGAGGAACAGGCTGACGTTTACCGCAGCTATCAGCGGCAGAATGATCCGATAGTCATGAGTCATTTCAAATAGCAGCATGAACGAGGTAATCGGTGCATGTATGGTGCCTGCAAGGACGGCTGCCATCCCGACCATCGCAAAGGCAGGTGGTGAAATGTTGAGAGAAGGAAAAACCTGTTTAGCAACGAGTCCATAAGCACCCCCAAGTGAAGCACCGGAAAAAAGGGCAGGCGCAAACACACCGCCGTGGAAACCGCCACTGATGCAAATCGGCGTTAGCACCAGCCTGGATAATGCCAGTGAAAGCAGGAGAGTCACCGAAAGCGGTTTGCCGTCTAAGATATTTCCAATTGTTGCATAACCTGTGCCAAGCACCTGCGGTAGATAAATTCAACGAGGCTGACGGCGAGACCGGCAGCAACTGGTTTAAACCAGCGCGGGCATTCCATGTATCAAAGATATCCCGCGTGAAATGATGCAGGCGAATATAGAATGCAGCACTAAGCCCGGAGAGCACACCTAACCCAAAATAGAGCGGCAGTTCCCATACTGAGTTAAATGTATATGCGGGATGGAAACGCAGGATGGGCCCCTGATACGGCCTGAGTAAACACAGACGCGGCCACGGCTGCCAATGCAACGATGCCAAAGGCGTTTACGCGCAGGTCTCCTATAATAATCTCCAACGCGAAAATATGCCGGTAATAGGCGCATTGAAGGCGGCGGCAATTCCACCCGCAACACCCGATGCAACGAGTGCACGAATTTGCTCATCAGAAAGGCGCAAGAGGTTGCCCAAACATCGATCCTAAATATGCGCCAATTTGCAACGAGGGGTCCAGGACCAACTGAAGCGCCGGAACCCGATGGATAATGCAGGAAGCAACTGTTTTGACCGGTATTTTCTATAAGGCAGCCGCGTCCATTCCCTAACGCTACGGACTCCATTATACCTGCTATGCCCTGATATCGTTCTTTACCGATGAAGAAGTGAGAAATCAATCCGACAACGAGACCACCGATGACAGGCACAAGGTATATCATCCAATTTCCTATAAGACCCAAGATCGAACCCATCCTGTCGAATTCGGCCCAATGTACCAGATCATTAATCACTTGAAGGATAATTTTCTTGTGATGCAAAACCCAGAGGCGTATCTATCCCCTCGAATGCGTATTGAAATATCACGTTATACAGGTTGCTTGAAGAGCCATACTACCCTATACCGCTCGTGAGACCAATGAGTATCGCTAATACAGCAAGAACAACTGATTCGGAGAATTGCTGGCGATTGAGCCAGAGTACGATCTTACCGAGAGAAAATAGTTTCAAAGACAACCTTTTTATCCAGATATATTCCAACATCATAGTAAACGCCCAAGCGCGCTTCTCCGTATGGCAGTGTACTAAAACTGGTGACGAGAAGCTCTATTTCTTCACAAAATCGATCAACGTGATCCGGTTTAATCCCTTCTTTAATCAATACAGGAATGCTCAGATATTTCATTCCAATATTTAGCAAATTATTGAGTGGGACGCTGGAAATAATCTTGCTTTATATGATTCACCGCAATACCCATTTTTTTTAAGATGCCACCTAAAGCTCTCCACCATCGGCTCTGGACCAGAAACATAAAGATTAGTGTTTGCATATCCGGCACCAATTTTTAAATGTGTTTTCGTCTATGCGCTCGGGAGCGATGACATAATGCATGATAAGGTTCGAATTATTTTTGCGAATTTTTCCAGCTCCTCTTATAGCGGGATGTTGTGGTCATGGTTAGCATACAATAACGTTGCGTGTTGTTTTATCTCTGCGCGATCCGTTTCTTTAAGTATGGAGTGGAATGGCGTGATGCCGATACCGCCCGCGATGAAGACATAGTGGAGAAACTGTCCGGCTTTCAGGTGAGAGGTTCTGTGGAACTGAAGATAAACGACTCGATGTCCGGAGCTTCCGTTTTCTACGAATAAGGTTTAGTTTCATATGCATTTTGTTGTACCACTTCAGCGGTCTTTTGTAAACGTAGTTTGTGGCTGGCTTCAAAAATTCCATCTATCAAAACGGATTCTTTCCGATGAACCCGATGCCTTCAATTAGTATCATAGACTTTGGATAGTTCGCTTAATCTCTTGCAATTCTCGGACTCTAATAAGGGCTTTGCCGCGTAAAGGGAAATGCATGACAAAGACTTTTGATTCGCCTATATTTTCTTGCCAGCCAAAAGAGAAATCCTTTGATCCGGCGTACTTTTCATACGTGACTTTGCCGATGAAGCAGACCACCTTCGGCATCTCGGATTTTATAATACGAGAAATCTTTTTACGGCCGGGCAACTCCTCGTGCTTCTTAATCCCTGTTATATCTCGCGTCGGTCTATCAATAATGTTCACGAATCCAAGCTCATATACCGTATTAAATTTTTCTTTGTAGACACGCTCCAGTGTCTTGTCGTCGCGCAATTCGTCTCTTTTCTCCTTAATGAGACCGGCTTCGAGGAGGAGGTACTAAAGAGCTTATTGTTGGAAAACGGGCGCGACGATTGAACGATCCGGGATGAGGATTAATACCACGAAAATTCCCGGTTTCTTGTATCTATAGCGAATCATGTTTTAGGTCCGATATGGTTGCCCTTTCTTTACTTTCAAAGGCGTCAGGCGGTGCTTTGTGGCGGAGGTGCGACTCATGATGTCCTTCACTGCCCACCCTCTTTTCGTGACGCGCGTCGGCAATGAGCGAGCGGTATCGCCACGGCACGGCTTCGGCGCACATGATAGTTGTTTCTCTCAAACTAGCGATCTTTATAAGGGCTTCCAAACCTTCTGAGAATTCAGGCGTTGCCATGTAATCGGCGAATCCTCTAAATGAGGCGTTGCGCCAACCGAGTTAACGAATCTTTCGTTGTGTGGCGTAGCCCTCGAGTTTTGTATGCTTATACCGTATGTGCGCCCGTTGTAATGATTCTTTGAGCGTCTCTGAATTGAACTGAGGGTTATGGCGCGACTTTGGTATTGACCTTACGTCAACAATCTCTTTAATACCATGCGCTTGTAATAGCCCACAAATTCACCGATAGGATGAGTAGAGTGGCCGATGGTAAAGATTACAGGTTTCTTCATAGTGTATTTATGTATCTTTATTTTCCATAAAGTTACTTTAGCAATTCTTCCATAAGACGCCTAACGACTTTGGCGATTTTAAGTTTTGTTACAGGTTCGGTTGAAAGTTGTTTGCCGGTATCCGGCATGACAATATCAGGTGCAAGCTCTAAAACGGAACGGCCACAAACGAATAGGTGTAAAATGACGGATCTGGCAGGCGAAGGTCAGGCCATTAATTACTGATGTTCCGTACAGAATGAGGTCGAGGTCGATAGTTCGTGGTGCGAATTTATCGACAGAACGCGCAACCAGGCGTTCTTCAACTTTTCGCAGGATATCAAATTTTATTTCGTGCGGTTGATGACCGGTTTTAATTCTGATTATTTTTCTTTATCATTAATTAAATAAACAGGATTTGATCCTGGCCAGTTTCTGCAAGAAATGTAGTTAGCCCCATACTCTTATCAACCTCATTTACAGAGTTCGTCCGGGATATATTATTTAACAGGCCCATAGAATTGGTGCAGACATAAAACTTTGCGTCAATGATTTGGCTTGCGTTAAGTTCTGATATATTTTGTATGTGGCCTTTTTCATATGCTCTTCTAACAGTTTCCTGTGAGTTTGGCCCTCTTCATTCAGTTGGAACACAGCCTTTCCTTTCACCAGATATTGTAATGCCCAATAAGTGAAAAACACCTTGTCTCTCTGCCCTAATGCCAGGGCTACAAGGACAATGGAAAAACCGTGATAAACGCGATCGTACGAGCCACTATGAAATATGATCGACAAACCTTTCTTATCTGTTTCCATGGTTTATTTCATTTTGCCTCTTATGGTTTCTGCCCAATCTAGTAAAGGTACGCCTTCCTTTCTTGCGGCAGCAAGTTTTCGCTTAAATTATCAATTTCCTTTTACTCAATCTTTCGGAAAGTATGGACAAACCGTCACAATTTGAGACATGGATTAAGAGCGTCCTTTGCCGTGGCAGCCTGCTTTGCCTCTCCATCTGTTAGACTATCCTTCTTTAATAGATCGGCACAAGAACGAGCGGTTGCTATTACACCATCATGCTCCTTGAGTAACTGGTCTACATACTCACCTAATAATACCCGCAGTGCAGGATAAAGAGTTTCTTCCTCATATCGAAAATGTGGACCGACAACCACGTTTATTTTGCCAAGTATTTTTCTTGCCGTAGCAATGTCCTTTGATTGCAAGGCTCCATTAATTCAAGTAATCCGTCTCTTACCTTTCTGTGGTCTTCTCTGAATTCCGCAATGGGATCTAACTTTACCATCTTGTTCACCCTCCTTTTTTAAATTCATTTAAATTCATTATCTAATTGATTATCAATAAATGTAACTTTCTCATCCAGCACACAACCTTTCTGCAATGATTGACAGGGTTTTCTCAACCCTAACACATTCATTATTTATCTGATACGGACAGGTCCAACTCATTTTGTTTTTAATAACTCCAAAAGCACTTTGTGCATTATTTATTTCTTCATTTCTGGCGGCATATAATGGAAATGCTTTTTGTTTTCCCTAAATCTATCAATTGTTTCAGAAGTTCGTTTTTATCTTTCAACTCTTTCATATAACGACTTTTAAACTCCTGCCAGTGTTCCTCTTTATGAGCAAACCATTTACGAAGCGTATCACTGGGGAGCGATCTTTCATCCAATGGTCAATTTTAGCCTCTTCTTTTTTTGAGACCCCGCGGCCATAGACGATCAATCAACACCCTTATTCCATCACCTTCATCCGGTTTTCATAAACCCGTTTTATTTCAAACATGGCAAATTTAAACCTTCATTTCGAAAATAATCATATTTTGTAAAATTGTTTACGTCCTTGAATCAATAAAATCGTTATTCAATCTATCAATATCTTCTTGCCTTAATTTCCAACCAAGCGCACCCAGGTTTTTCAAGATGTTCAACTTTTGTTGATTTCAAACAGCAATCCCTTTTAGAAATTAACCAATGTATCGCAATTTGGGCCTGTGTCTTATGATATTTATCAGCTAATTCATCTAAGATTTTGAAACCGGGTTTTGCAAACACCCCTTGCAAGTGGCCTCCACGCGATAATGAGGATATTGTTTTCCTGACAATAAGGGAATTATTTTGATTCCATATTCTCCGTAACTCTGCCTTTGTCTCTTACGAGCAGGTTGTATTCAATTTGATTAGCAACTATTTTGTTTTTGGTATATTTCTGGGCTTCTTTTATTTGTTCAACCGAAAATTACTTACCCCCATACATCTGATCAGTTTCTGCTCAGCCAAAAAATCCATTGCCTTCATGGTTTCCTGTACTGGGATGTCAGGATTAGCGCATGAATCAGATATAAATCAATATAATCCGTATTTAATCTTTGCAGACTTTTGCAGAAGCAAGGAGATCATCGTAGCCTAAATGCTCCGGTGAAACCTTCGAAGTGATAAACAGGCTTTTCTATCAAAACCACCGATTGCCCTTCCAACCAGCTCTTCCGTATGACCATGGGCATACGATTCTGCGGTATCAATGTGTGTTATTCCAAGTTTGATCGCAGCCCTAATTGCAGAAATATCTTCATCGTCATACGTAGTGTCTGCCTCATCTCCTCCGCCAATAGTCCATGTCCCAAGACCTATAACAGGTATTGTAATAGTATCTGTCAACTTTTTGAATTCCATGTTAGCCCCGTGTTAAGAAATGTCTTAAAAAAATATCGCTTTTAGATCAAACTCAATTGCCATAAGAAAATTGGCCGCATGATATTTAACCAAATAAGCTAAAGAGGCATCGGACAGGGTATTTCTCAATTACATTCTTCCATTTCGTAAATGTAATAACCGCTTTCTTTAATGGCCTTTTCAACATCCTCTGACGCCTCTTCCGTGTGACAGAAACGACATTCTTTGGTTGTGAGTGGTTGTCCCTCCTGTCCAATTCTCTTTAGATATTCAAGGCCAAATTGAAGGGCTTTTTCGTGGGGCTGATCCTTTGGGACGATAATATCAAAATGCATTGTCATCCCGTTTTTCTTTACGACATAGGTATCGTATACAGCTACTTTCATAGATTTACCTTTCTTTTTTTAGAATAAAATTAACAAATTCTCGGTAGTTGGTCATTGCCAGGTATATAAACGATCTTCGTTCCGTCAATTACTACCTTTAGGCATACCTTACTTTTGATTCACTTACGACCTCTCCAATGATCTCTGCATCTTTGCCTAAACATCTTCCATGTCGAATTTCCAGATATTTTAACTCTTGTATGTCAGAACACGGCCCCAGAGGCTTTTTGTTCCCCAGATGCCTGACCTCAGTGATTCAAGCTGCACAATCTGGCTGTGGTCAACAAAGAGATTAACCTCCGGCCCGTAATTCTTAATATACCATGAAAAGACGTCAGGGTCCGACGCTTCAAACATCACTTTTTCCAGCCCCAACGCATTGATGATCCTGGCCACAACATCAGTCCGCCACACCTATACAGTCTCAGTCATTCCTTCAGATTCTATCATAATCATATGCGCCCCGGCCTCTAAAAATCGCTTTGCTTGCAATATTGCCCATTCCGGATCGCGCGTTCCCTCGGCTTCCAGCTCAGCTACTGCACTTGCACCGCCAGATCCAAATTGAATTCCGACTTCTGGCTTTGCGCTCAATCCAGCCTTTTGTACCTTCTCAACGAGGCGCACGAGGTCTTCTGTTGGCACGGTGATAAAGCCGCTTGAAATCTCTACGATATCAAAGCCGAGTTCCTTGCATTCTTGTATGTAGCGGTTCACTGCATCAATTCCTTGGGTAAGTACGTATTCTATAAAGCCGCCGGTAGAGACACGAACGGTATGCGCATGACAGATATCAATGAGTTCCTTTACTACCTGCCGCGGCATGAGGCTGAAGGACCCGCCAGCAAACTTGAGTGTATCCACATATACACCCATAGTTTCCAGGACGTCTTGCAGATAATGCCTGCCCATTGGTGTATAGTAAGGGCCACGGATCTCTGTTACACCCTGTGTTCGAGGCTTTGTCTGGCGCTTATTAACTTTCAGGAATGCAAATGCCCGTTCGGTGTTGTTAGTAGCAGGTTTAGTCATTTTGAATCCTCCTTAAAGAATTAGTAACACTTTAGTTCTTTGAAAAATCCAGAGGGACATAAAAAACTATGTAGCCCCGTTAGGGACGATCTGTTTGTCGCACAATAAAATTCAATAGGGTAAGTAGCTCCGTAGAAGCGACCTGTATATGATTGGCAGGGAGACAGGTCGCTCCTGACGGAGCTAATATCTGTTATGGCATCTTACCTTGCTACAAACAGGTTGCTCCTATGGAGCTTATAGGTAATACGTTTTTCAAAAGACTGGTGTTACCAAATGCAATTGTTCCAAAGCTCGTTTCAAAGCGTATCTGTGCCAGCCTTTTATAGTGCCGGAACTTTGACCTTTGCCAGTAATCTCATTACATATGCAATCTGAAGAGAATCAATATCTGCAACTGCATCTATGATTTTAAGGCGTAAAGCCGCATCTGTGTACGGTCCGCTCAGACGCTCAAACTTCTGCACTACGGTTTCCCATCGCATCGGATTCGTATGAAAGCCCTCATAGTCCTGTTTTTCTTTGACGAGCACCCGGTTATCATGAAGAGAGACTTTGATCTTGCACGGCATCTCGTTTGGAAACCTTTGGCTGTAAGCTTCTGACGGACGCACCAATATTTTTTTGAGCAGTGCCTGAACATCATGGCGCTGGATGCGTTCATGTTTGTATTGCTCAGGCATTACCCTGTCGTCCAGCATTGCAACAGCAATCATATACTGCAGGCTGTGATCTGCCTCCTCCTTTGTTCTGATGAAGGTCTTATCTCCTTCCTCACCACCGCCGATAATATGATATGCCACATCAAAAATCTCTATTTCGACCCTTGCTACCTCAGCAGCCGTAAACCCATGTTCCCGCTTCAACTCCAGGATGCCTTCGATGGCAGACTGGGAATGAATCTCGGCATTGTACTTCTTCAGTATCGTGCCCGTTACCCGCCCCAAATCCTCTCGAGACCAATCAATCTCGAATCGTCCGGCAATAGCATCCATAAAACCCTTGTTTCCCTCAAAGACTTCCAGTGGGCCTGTAATACCCCGCATAGCCAGAAAGACCGCATGTGTGCAGCCGAACGCGGTATTTGGATAGGCCAGCCCTTTCCAGTTTGACAGCGCACCAGTTCTGGTCACCCGCAGCGCATGAAAGGCCGTTCCGCTGATCGCAATTGCATGGGCAGTTTTAGCCTGGTCTAAACCCAATGCCTTTGATACACCCGATGCTAATGCATATGCCCCCTGAGTGGTATGGTCAAACCCTTTAGCCCTTACAGGAGCAACGTCACTCAAACGACATTGTACCTGATAGGCTAGCGCAAGGGCAGCCAAAAATTCTCTGCCGCTTCGGTTTGCGTACTCGGCAGCAGCTAGTATTGCCCCAAGATTGTCGCTTGGGTGGCAGGTTTCACCCTTTGTAAGATAACTGTCGTTAAAGTCCAGATAACGCACCAATGCACTATTGTAAAATGCCGCCCGGTCTGGCGTCGTCTGTAAGCCGCCAATCATGGTACATCGCTCGGCACCCCCAAAATCTTCGATCTGCGCCCTGATCATCCGGATGGGCCCCCCATCCAGTGCACCTATGGCACAACCAAGGGCATCCAAGGCGCACATTTTAAGCATTTGACGAGCGTCCGCAGTGATGTCGTCATATGATGTCTGCACAACGAATTCAGCCAACTGCTCAGCTTGTGTCATACATTGAAACCCTTCAAACGGTTTTTTTGCTATTCCGCAAATCGGAATTCGCACCAGAGAGAGGCGTAACGAAGCATCTTACGCAATGCCCTTACATCATTTTTGCCAGAATGTATATTCTTTAAATTACAATACCATATTTTTGTGGATTTACAATTTCATTCAGATGTACAAATAATTCTGACGGCAAAATTTATTAAGTGTTCTTCAAGATCACTTATCCTATTATCCTTCGACATTCATTATTCCTTGTTCGATATTCGCTATGGGAATCAGCATAATTCAAGTGAATTTAAGAGTTGTTTGTTTTGAAATATTGGTATATAGTAAAGACACAAGGGTATCGTATTATAAAAGTTTTTCTGACAATACAGAAAAGGAGGATTTATGAGCAAAAATTTATATATAATTGTGGAGGGAGAGATACATCCTTTCGATTGTTACAAGAATTATACTGATTTGGATTCAATTGTTGCTTATGCCCATACGGAAGAGCATGCCATGGAGTTAGCGACCATGTATGAACGCGGAGAGATTGAACCAGGTGAAATTCGTTGCAGGAAATGCAGTGGTACTCATATGGTACTGCAGGAAAAGGGGGAGTAGATTGTTATTCGAGAGATTCAGGGAATAATGACTGAAGAAAAAGCAGATGTCAGTAAATTTAAAATAATAGAAAAGGAAATTGAACAGTTAAGCGGTTACTACGCCGAAGAATGATGGCCAGGAAGAAAAAAAAGAAATCATTGACTCCACGTCGTAAGCGTATGAACAGGACGGGGAGACTTCAATCTGCCAGACAATGGATTCCGAAATACACGGGGAAGGATATAATGATGATATAGATGGATTAGGGAGAAGGGAATAAGGTAGATTGATTAAATCAGAAAATATGAGAAGTCAGCGTCACCACGGTACCGGCGGCGCTGACTTATTTCTTTTATTGCGATAATCACGGATAACGGGCAGATGGACCTTCATGCCACATTCAATCACAACTATTCAAAACTTCACATATCCTTTTTGTTCAAGATGTTGTAATATTGCCATCGTTGACTCATCAACAGTCATCGTTGATGTATCGATCGTCAGTTCAGGATTTAAAGGCTCCTCATATGGCGCTGAAATGCCGGTAAATTCCTTAACTTCACCCGCACGTGCCTTTTTGTAAAGCCCTTTTGTGTCACGCTGTTCACAGACATCAATAGGACATTTTATATAGACTTCGATAAATTCCCCATCTTTTAAAAGTTTCCTGGCATTGTCCCTGTCCTGTCTGTATGGCGATATAAAAGCCGTTATGGTAATCATATTTGCATCGGTAAATAGCTTTGCGACCTCACCAATGCGGCGAATATTCTCCGAACGGTCTTCGGGCGAAAAACCAAGATTCTTATTCAGACCATGACGTATGTTGTCACCATCAAGAATATATGCCTGATGTTTGTTCTCAATGAGTGCATGCTCAAGCTCAACGGCAATGGTTGATTTTCCAGAACCTGAAAGACCCGTTAACCATATAGTTACTCCCTTTTGTCTCAGAAGTTTTATTCTATCATCTTTGGTAATCTTACCATGATGCCAGGTAATATTGGTAGCTTTTTGTACTGTCATGTCATCTCCTTTTTGAAGTATCAAAATGTAAAATGAATAATTCTAAAACTGGAAAATAGATTGAACAAATGAATGATAGAAATAGTTTTTTTGAAACTCTGAATGGTATAAGAACAATTCAGAATATGCAAACTAATTTTCATTCTGCCCTAAAACTGGTCTATGTCTTGTCTTGTTGGTCTTTTTATTTCTTGATTTCTATTCTTCTGCCAAACGATTCGATACACTTTGATATTGTCATCTTTGCTGTATATTTGTATAGTTTGTGATTAGGTATGATACCTTACAGGAAAAATAGTAAGAGTATTGTAATGCGCTTCCTGGGGAATAAATATGTTTTGCAGCTATGATAGCCAATAAAAAAAGACAGAATATGGTGATATCAATAATAGCGGCAATGGCATCAAACCGTGTCATTGGAAAGGGGGGATATATGCCATGGAAAATCCCTGGTGAACTGAGCAGGTTTAGGAACATTACGATTGGCCATACTGTGATCATGGGACGGAAGACGTATGAATCCATCGGGCATTCTCTTCCTCAAAGGACAAATATTATTCTTACTCGCCAGAGAGATTATCGTGCATCCGGATGTATCATTGCGAGAGATTTAATGTCGGCAATCGAAGTATGCCCGGAAGGGGAAAACGAAGTGTTTCTCTGTGGAGGGGGACAATTGTATGAAGAGGCGCTGCCCATAACAGACCGCCTCTATTTATCCGTTATCCACAAAGAAATATGTGGCGATATATATTTCCCTGAATTTTCTTTAGCTCAATTCCGGAAGGTAACATCGGTATGCATTGAAGATGTATTTCCTTACACGTTTTCAATCTATGAGCGTATTAATTGTTGATACTATTTGATAGTACTGTTATCAGACTCACAAAAAGAAAAAAGGCTCTTCAGCAAAATCTATGGGTAAGTGAAGGTTTTAGAGAGCAGATACCATTATCCAAATATCGTCAGACGAGCGCTTGTAGCGTTTCTTGTAATTAGAAAGTCAAAAGAATCCGGGAAATTAAATGATCATCATTGGAACTTTTAAGAATGCGTTGTTTTCCATGGTGCAGTGATATCCTTAGGTGTCAGAACACCACCGGAAAAGAGTGTTTTGAAGGCATCTTCCACCGTGAGGGTCGTATCAATAACAGCATCTTCGGGGACAAATATTAAAAATCCTGTTGTTGGATTTGGTGTAGTTGGAATAAACACCGTTATATATTTTTGTTCCTTGTTATATTGGGTATCACTTGTTACAAACCCAATAGATTTTGCACCTTCTTTCGGAAAGTCTACTAAGACTACACGTTTAAAGGCCTGTCTACCGGGTAAGCTTACTGCATGAATGATTTGTTTTACCGATGAATAGATATTTTTAATAATGGGGGTTTTCGTTAAAAGGTTTTCAAAATAACTGATGATAGCCCTGCCTACAAAATTGGCTGCAAAGATACCGATAAAATACAATGCAACGAATGTAAGGATGAGCCCAAAAAAAGTAATAATAAATTCATCAAGAGAACTTTTTGGCGGGGCAACGCTGTAAAATTGTAAAACTTTTTTGATAACGGGAGCAAGCGTCCCGCCAATAAAGCCAAAGAGAAATTTTACAACAAAATAAGTTACATATATAGGAAGTATCAGCAATAAGCCCGTCAGTATCCTTTTCCTAACGTCTTTTTTAAAACTAGAAAATGTGCCGTTTTTGTTTTTTTCCATAAGCTGTCGATAATTTAAAAGAGGTTTGATTTCCAAACAAAGGCCAATATACCAGCCAATACAAAATTAAAATCAGCGATAGTTTCTGGTAATAGACCTTCAGATACAATCCGTTTCTGAAATAGATATTGATAGCCACAGGCATAGGCAACGCAGGGGAGTAAATAATACCCCAGGGAAGTTGTCCATCCCAGAAGCGAACTTGCTGATAACAAAACGGCGATTAATGCTGTTATGATAATGAGGATCGTCTTCGTGCGTTCCTTTCCAATTGCAATGGGAATCGTTTCTTTTCCCAGGATACGGTCACCCTGTATATCTCGTATTCCAAGTACTACCGATCTGATAAAGGCAAGGCTGAAGGCAAAAGTAATCGTGACGGCAAGCGACGGCATGAAACTTTTTTTTACTCCAAGAAAAGGTATCAGCGCCGTACTGACTGCCCACGCAATGCTGTAAAAAATCTCTTTTGAGCCAGGGATCTGTTCAAGGCTTCTATATCGGGTAATGCGGGACATGCTTTTTGGTATTATTTCTAACCGATAAAAAATACCAAAAAGACTGGCAAGGAAGATACAGAAAAAAATGGATTTACTGAGAACAAGTCCGAGAACAAAAGATGCCACCGCTCCGATGATACCAAGACAAATAAAAAGGGCCTGCTTCCTCTCATAGAATTTCGCACTTGCTGGTTCGTTAAGTGCCACAGCTTCCTTATTGGCGAAATGATTGAGGACTTGCATAGAAAAAATGAATAGTGCAGCTATCAAACAAAAACTGAACCGAGGTTGAATGCCGAGTAATGCAGCGCTTGCATAGCTTAAACTCGCTGCACCCAGCCCTGCGTACGTACAACTTCTGATGAAAAAACTCGCAACATGTTTTAGTCCAGACAAAAGTTTCGCGAATTTACTCAGTTTATAGGAATGAACCTTCTCTACAACCCTTTTGATCATCCAGTTCGGGGTGGAAGCGCCGGCGGTTACACCAACCGTATCATAATCTTTAAGGTTGTTAAGATCCAGCTCGGCATCCGTTTCGACGTGAAATGTTGGTGTTCCCTGAGACTCGCAAATCGTAACAAGTCTGGTGGTATTCGCGCTACCTCTTCCGCCAACAACAATCATGGCATCTACCGATTTGCTGAGGCTGATAACTTCGTCCTGGCGTTTGTAAGTCGAGCTACAGATGGTTTCAAATGATTCACAGTTTGAATAGCGTTTTTTGAGCCTCTCGATAGCCTCTTTAAACATACGTCTATCTTGTGTTGTTTGTGCCACGACACACACTTTATCCATCGGCGGAAGATGTTCGATCTCCTCTAACTCCTGCACGACGTATCCTTTGCCCTCGGCATATCCCAATAAACCGATAACCTCTGCATGTCCTTTATCACCTACAATTACGCTTGAGTATCCCTGTGCTGCATATTTTTTAATGATGGACTGAACCCTCATTACATGAGGACACGTGGCATCACAGACCTTTGCGCCCGTGTCTTCAATTTCTTTTCTCCGGGTAGGGGTAACGCCATGCGCCCGTATAACGACCGTACTCTTCGAAAGGTCTGTCTGTCCTTTAACGACATGAATACCACGCTTTTCTAAATATTCAAGCACCTGAGGATTATGAATCAGCGGTCCATCCGTGTACACGTTGCCACCATCGTTGTTCTCATTTGCGGCGTCCAAAAGGATATCCATTGCCCTCCGAACACCCATACAAAATCCCGCAGTCTTAGCAACTTTTACTCTCACTATTCATCTCTCCCAGGAAAAAGGAAGGATAATCCAAAATTATGGTGGGTAATTCTATCAGCTAAAATAAGGGATGTCAATGTTTTAATATCAAGGAAACTACTCAGCTGACGGGGTTTTTCCTTGCTATATAATTACCAGTTTTTCTATAATATGGCTTTTCGAAGGGGAACGAAGAGTCCGTATTTTCATGCATGCGAAAACCTTAACCCGAACGAGTCGGAAGCGTAACGGATAAATTTTTAATTTCTCTTGATTTGTATCATGCAGAGAACCAACTTTTTGGCTGGTAATTTCTTTTGTTTTAACTCCTACTACACGAACACGTAAGCGGTATGTATAGAAAAAAAATCCTTGTTGCTATTCCTGTATTCAATGAAACCAATGTCTCCAATATCGTTCGCGGAGTTAAGAATTTCTCTCTCGATGTGTTGGTAATAGATGATGGTTCAACCTATAGCCTTCGTGAGGAATTACTAAACGTTGAAAATGTGCATATGCTTGTACATCCAAGAAATCTTGGATACGGCAAAACGATCATAGATGCTTATCGGTATGCAATCAAAAAGAGATACGATTATTTATTAACCATTGACGGTGATGGACAACACGAACCCGAGGAGATTCCGTTGTTTTTGAATAGTATTCCATTTTATGACTATGACATTCTATCTGGCTCCCGTTTTTTATTCCCTTTTAAACCAGGCGAAGACGTGCCGGAGGACCGATATCGTATTAATAGAAAAATTACCCGCATCGTAAATCAGATAACGGGTTTTGGTTTGACGGATTCTTTCTGCGGTTTTAATATGTATAAGGTCGAACAGCTGAAGCTGTTACGTCTGACTGAGTATGGATACGGTATGCCGTTACAAGTATGGATGCAGGCATGGAGAATGGGATTGCGGGTAAGAGAAATACCTGTTAAGCTTATTTATAAAAATCTTGCAAAACATTTTGAAGGTGCTTTGGAAGATCCGGATACAAGATTGCGATATTACAAAAGTATCATAAGAAAAGAACTTGGTGATGCTGAGCATAGTAACATAACTCTGTGCAGAACCAATAAAACCCTAAAATACTGATGCTTTTTATATTTTTACCATTGCAGGATGACAGAAAAAAAAGACACACTCCCCAACGCCCTTTATGTACATATCCCATTTTGTGCAAGAAAGTGTAGTTATTGCGACTTCAATTCGATTGTCCCAGAACAAGGGATTATTGACCGGTATCTTCATTCCCTTGAAAAGGAGTTACATTCTTTGCAAGGGCAGTATCTATTTAAAACGATTTATGTGGGCGGAGGGACACCAAGCGTTTTAACCGAAACTCAGCTCGAAAAACTACTCTTTAGCATGAGTCGCCATATTCCGGTTTTGGAAGTACAGGAGTACACAGTCGAAATAAATCCAGGCACACTGTCTGAAAGCAAGGCCGCATTGTTGAAAGAATATGGTGTGAATCGTATCAGCTTGGGTGTTCAATCGTTTCAGGATGACCAATTGAAGGCTCTTGGCCGTATACATTCGAGTGATGATGCAAGGGACGCCTTCGCTTTGCTCAGAACAAAAGGGTTTAAGAATATTAATATTGATTTAATATTTGGTTGCCCGGAACAGTCGCTTGATACCTGGAAAGAAGACTTGAGAACGGTTGTTGAATTGAATCCTGAACACATATCAACATACGCCCTCACGTATGAAGAAGGGACACCAATCACCATGGATATGAAGAATAATCTTATCCACAGACTGAATGAATCTGCAGAACTAGAGATGTATAAAACAGCCATAGACTGTTTAACAAACAATGGTTATTATCACTATGAGATTTCAAATTTTGCAAAGGGTGGTTGTGAGTGTGCCCACAATCATGTTTACTGCAATAACACGGGTTATATCGTGCACAGGGCTGGGGCATATTCCTTTCTTCGTGGTGTAAGGACCTCGAACGAGAAAAATGTGTTTACCTATATCAATGGAATAGCTGAAAATAGAGATATAAAATCATTTGGCGAGTGTTTACCGGATGACAAATTTGCATCCGAAACCATCATTATGTCTTTGCGGTTGCGTCAAGGCATATCAAATACCGATTTTTACGAACGTTTTGGTTGTAAAATTGAAGAGCAATTTGGTGATCAAATAAATAAGTTAATCAACTATGGATTGATTAGTTATGACGATGAATGGCTGAAACTCACGGAAAAAGGCTTGTTTGTTGCAGATACCGTGATGACAGAGTTTCTTTAGGGTTTTTTAAATTTTATTGGGGAGTTATTACATTGGTAAGCGCTACAGAAATTAAAAGGGGTACCGTAATAAAAATGGACGGTGAATTATATTTGGTGGTTGATTACCAACACGTAACCCCGGGAAACTGGCGTGGTATGGTGCAGGCAAAACTAAAAAGCCTGAAGCAGGGAAGCGTGGTTCAAAAACGGTTCCGGTCTACGGATAAAATAGAGGATGTGTTTCTGGAGCATCGGGAGATGGAGTATCTGTATAAGGATGGAGAGAATTATTGCTTCATGGATACGGAAAATTATGAGCAAATATTGTTACCGAAAGAGGCGGTTGAAGATGCCATGCCTTACATGACCTTAAATAATAAGGCAAAAATTGCCTTTTATGAGGGTAAGGCGATTTCGGTAGAATTACCGACGTCGGTTGTTTTAAAAATCGTTGAAACAGACCCAGGCATGAAAGGAGATACTGTAGTGAATGTGTATAAGCCCGCAAAAATGGAGACAGGGCTTGTGGTAAAGGTTCCTTTATTCATCAATAATGGCGAAATGATTAAGGTGGATACAAGAACCGGCGAGTTCCTTGGTAGGGAATAGCTATCAGTGGCGTTATGTAAAGGATCAGGCTTAGATATGCTCATAGAGGAATCTATCAGGTTTTACGGTGCAAAGATAAATGAATTGTTAAAAGACCTCATCCCGCCAGACCGGAACGATTATTTGTGTGAGCCTATATGGCACCACATGAGAACAGGGGGGAAAAGGGTGAGGCCTGCACTCTGTTTGATTACCTGTGAGGCATTGGGGGGGAATCATCTTGAGGCGGTCAATTTCGCACTTGCCATAGAGACTATGCACAACATGTTTCTCATCCATGACGATATTGAGGACGGCGACACGGTAAGGCGTGATCAGCCTACGGTATGGGTAAAATATGGTGTTGCCAATGCGATTAATGCAGGAGATTATCTTCTCGCGTGTGCCTACAAAACTACACTGGCAAGTCCCATTTCAGTAGAAAAAAAGATAAAATTATTGCAGGTACTTACAACGACCTATGAAAAAACCGTGGAAGGTCAGGCGCTTGATATCAATGCAAGGGCTGCAGAAGATTTTTCAGTCGCTAAATATATGGAAATGGTAGAACTCAAGACGGGTTACTATCTCGCGTGTGGTATGGTTGGCGGGGCTGTTGTCTCCGGAGTTTCGGAAAAAGTTTTAGAGAAGATATGGATGCTTGGCAAGACGATGGGTCCTGCTTTTCAGATCAGGGATGATCTCATTGATCTCACACACGGCAAGGGACGAGGAGGGGTTATCGGTTCCGATGTAAAGGAAGGCAAGGCAAGCTTTTTATACTCATATGCATTGCAGGTCGCTTGCGCGGAAGACAAGAAACATTTGCGCGAAATCATGTTAAAACCCAGGGATGAAACAACAGATACCGATATACAATGGGTGCTGGATGTATATAATAAGTACGGCGCAATACAACATGCCCAGGAATTTGCGGAAGATTTGGTAAGGCAGGCTTACAAGACGATTGACGAGATTCCGTTAGAAAATAAAGCAATATTTAAAGAGATTGCATCTTTCATGGCACAACGGATGTCCTGATAAGGAAGTTTTAGATTTTTTAAACGTTCGCAGGTTATATTGTACGTGCATTCTTGCGCAATAATCATAAGTTATATTGGAGAATAAAAGAAGATGGGAATGACAGGAAAAAAATTACCGTTCATTGCAATTGCCAGTACCTTTGTGTTTTTGTCTCTCTATGGTTGTAGTAAAAAGGAGGTATCTGAAAGTGTTGAGGTTGCAAATAGGGAGGCAGTAACCGAAGAAGGTTCTGATACCCATGAGACCAGGAAAGAAGTTGTGCTCCCGGAAAAAATGACGGCAGCAGAGTATTACAGCTACGGACTGGAAAAGATCAAAAAGGGTGGATTCGACGATGCGATTGCAGCATGGGAGAAAGCCCTGGAACTTGAACCAACCATGGTTAATGTATACGAAAAACTTGGAAAGGCGTATTATACACTAGCCAGATTTGATAAGGCTGGTGCGATATATCGAAAAGAGTTGGAGTTGAAGCCTGATGACCCTCTGATATATCATAGTTTGGGTGTTGTCTATCGTATGAATGAACAATTTGAAGATGCAGTTAAGATGCAGAAAAAAGCCTTATCACTCAACCCTAATCTTGCTCCAGCATATAACGAACTCGGGTTAACGTATTGTAAACAGAAAAAATTAGACGAGGCCGTAGATGCCCACAAAAAAGCCCTGGAGTTAGATGCAAAGCTGGGAACTGCACATAATTATCTCGGTGTTGTTTATTTGCTAAAAGGAATGAGCGCCGAGGCAGAGGAAGAATTCAATCAATTCAAAAAATATGAGGCTGAGAAAAAAATGTATCCGTCACATGGGGCAGCTTTTTCCCATTAAAATTTTACAAATAAAAATGCACTTATTTTTAAACAGAAGAAAAAGTGGCTTTAAAGAAATCTACCCCCAAAAAAAGGCTTACGCAATTTTTTTTAATTGCGTAAGCCTTTATCTTTCATGACGTGTAAATAAAAACAGATAAAATCTATCTTGCTCCCTTTACCTGTTCCTTCAGGCAAATTGGGCAGGCCAGAAAATCTGCGCCACATTCATCACAATGTTCAATGAGCATTTCCTTTGACTTTTTCTTACAATCAGGGCATTTCATTTCCCATCCCGCTAATGCCTTTCCTTTGATAGGTCTCCTCCGCACTTGCTTACATTTGGGACATTTTCCCTCCATCGTTGCAGCTTTTAACTCAGCTGCGGCAGCTATACATTTCGGGCATACCAAGACATCGGTTCCGCAGTGATCACAATGATGAACAGAAAACTCTCCTATCTCATTTTTGCAATCCGGGCAGACCATACGCATTGCTGCAAGTGTCTTCCCTTTTTCCGGGCTCACACGTACTTCTTTACAAGAAGGACAAACGAACTCCTCTACTGTTTGATGTGTGGGGGCCATTGCCTTTTCACTATGTTTGTGTACTTCTTCGGCATAAGCCAGATTACCAATCCAGTTTATTACGCTAACAGCCATAATTACAGATGCAACCATTCCAAAAATTTTCTTGTCCAACATACTTTCTTATCCTCCTTTCAAAACCTTAAATAGAGAACCTGAATTCCCCAGGCAATAGAAACTTTTAGCATACGTAAAACATAAGGGTAGCCTTTTCTATCGAAATTGTCAATTAATTTATTTCAAGTAAATTATTAAGCAATACTCATTTTTTGGTTTCGATATAATCCCGTATCTTACACAAGTTTGCTGTCAACTCCAGCCAGCCATTTTTAAAGGTTGCATAGTCAGGCCCCCCCATAGCCGAACCAAATCGTACCGAGTTGGCATAGTAAAGCCACTGCTTTATCCAATCGTGTTCAATCATTTCATCAAAAGGATTCGAAGGGTCTGCCAATCCCGTGCTCCATGCCTTTTGAAGCAATTGCGTAGCCGCTAAGACCGCCTTATCTGTTTCAGCAATGGTAATGTCCAGCTTGGCAAAGTGTTGGTTGATCCAATCAGTATTATGGCAGCACCGGCATATTGTTTTCATTTCGTTTTGACGCCGTAGTTGTTCCTCTTTACTGATGAGATATTCAGAGGCCAATTCTCCCGTAAAAGTTGTTGGTAGAGGTAAACCATCCTTGTTTTTAATTCTATAGGTCTGACCACTCTTTGGTTGTGGATGGGAGTAGGGAAGTCCAAATAACCTGACCCACATCCTCGATCCGAAATCGTGGGTTCTTGATGCAACAACCCTGCCATCAGCCGTGGTAATGAGGCTATTATGGCAGGTAGCACAGGTAGGGGCTTGAAAATCCTTGCCGATTCTCCAGGGGACGTTGTTCCAGTTCCATTCATGCTGTTTCGAATTAAAAATATTCCCGTGCTTGCTTTCTTCGTAAACTTCAAATGCAGGGGTATCCGGTTCGAGATGGCATTGGGAACACGTATACGGTTTTCTGGCTATCTCTATGGAAAAGCTATGCCTTGGATGGCATGCAGTACATGCCCCGGAACTGCCGTCGGGATTAATCCTTCCTACCCCCTGATTGGGCCAGTTGGCAAGGTCGGGGACTTCGATCTCTCCCAAATCGGTAGACACTTTTTTCATGCCTCTTACCGTGACCTCTGTACCATGGCAGCCATAACAACTTTCAGCCTTTGAATTTTCTGATGCCGTAATAGAAAGCATGGAATCATCTTTGCCTGCTTTTGAACTGAGGCCGGTTTCAACCATGGTGTGATACAGCGGGTTCTTCTGAAGGTTGTCCAGTGCGTGTGCTTTTTTGCTCATGGCAAATTGATCCGCCTCAACAGGGTGACATGTCCGGCAGTCATTTGGAGAAACAATCACATTGATCCTGAATCCAAAGTGTTCAAAGTTGTCCTTATGTGCTGAAGCATTCTGGCTATGGCACTCATAGCAGCCAACGACAACAGACCTGAAGTTTTCCGGAATGGTATTGCTTGAAACCCGCCTCTCCAGGACAGGTTTTGAGATGGCCATATCCGGGGTTGTTTTTGCATGTCTGCTGGTAAGCCAGTCCTCTACGATACCGGGGGTGGTGTTCTTATGACAAAGCAGACATACCTGGGTTTGTTCACTCAAAACGGAATGCAAGGTTTCCGGAACGGTATCTCCAGAAACCGGCCTATCCATGACCGCTCTTATGGAAGTCATTTCAGGAGTTGTTTTTACATGTCTGCTGCTAAGCCGATCATCAGAGGTCACGGTCGCATAGTCAAGGTAACGTAACAAATTTATATGAGAGTGTTCTTCAAAAACGGATTGAATGTACACTGGACTTTCCTGATCGGCAGGCGTTACTCTGGGATACACAAACAGTGAAACTAAACAAATAGCAAATATAAACTGTTGCTTCATCAAAAACTCCTCCGCTTGAAATACTTCTCGATCTCCACCGCTATAAAGACGACAGGTGATATAGCGAGGGTAAATGTTAATTCGCCGAAGGTAAGGGCCTCCGTCTTGAATATCGGCTGCAGGAACGGGACGTATATCGTCGCCATTTGTAAGGCAAAGGTCAAAATAACAGCCCCAATCAGTGGCCTGTTGGAGAATATCCCCAGACTGAAAAGCGACTCCTTCTCGGAGCGGATTGCAAGGATATTCCCCATCTGAGAGAGGCAGAGGACCGTAAATGCCATTGTCTGCCAGTGAGAATGGCCGGTTGTTATTGCCCATGCCTGGGTAAACAGAGTAACCCCTCCCATCAAGAGGCCTACCCAGACGATAGATATGCCAAGTCCATGGGAGAATATGCTTTCCTGGGGATGCCGCGGAGGTCTCTTCATAGTGTCCTTGCCGGCCTTTTCCGCAGCAAGGGCAAGCCCTGGAAGCCCGTCGGTTACAAGATTAATCCAGAGGATATGGATGGGCAAAAACGGTATGGGAAGGCCCAGGAACGGAGCGAGGAATATAGACCATATCTCTCCTGAATTGCTTGTCATGGTGTACTTTATGAAATTTCTTATATTGTCGAATATCCTCCTTCCCTCCTTAACCGCCTTTACTATAGTGGCAAAGTTGTCATCGAGGAGGATCATGTGCGCCGCCTCTTTTGAGACATCGGTCCCGGTAATACCCATAGCAATACCTATATCTGCCCTCTTTAGCGCCGGCGCATCGTTTACGCCATCTCCGGTCATAGCGACAAACTGTCCCTTGTCCTGAAGGGCCTTCACGATCTTTAGCTTCTGCTCAGGGGCAACCCTGGCATATACCCTTATCTCTTCCACTTTTTCTCCGAGCTCATCAATGGAAAGCCTTTCGAGATGAGTTCCTGTGATAACCTCTCCACCGTCATCTATTATTCCGAGACTTCTCGCTATAGCCCTGGCAGTTGCAGGGTGATCGCCCGTTATCATAACGGGTTTTATCCCGGCAGACTTACAAAGAGAAACTGCCTCTTTTGCCTCTTCCCTTGGCGGATCCATAATACCAACCAATCCCAGAAAGGTAAGACCATTCTCCACTTCCTCATGTTTCATCTTTTCCGGAACGGCATTCCACTCCCTTGTTCCCACGGCAATGACCCTCAGGCCATCGGCAGCCATCCTTTCGCTTTCCCTGGCTATTTCTCCGCTGTCTAAACCCTTAATTCCCTCTGACGTCAAGGTATTTATGGATTTAGCCAGGATGATCTCTACACCACCTTTTGTAAAGGAGCGGTACCCGCCTTTTCGATACGTGTGCATGGTGGTCATGCACTTTCTGTCAGAGTCGAACGGTATTTCCGAGACCCGTGGATTGTCCTTTTCCACTATCGTCTTTTTAAAACCGGCATTATCGGCTACCAGGTAAAGGGCCACCTCTGTGGGGTCTCCGATAACCTTGCCATTGGTATCAGGGGCTGCATCGTTGTTCAGGGCTATTGCCTTGAGCAGGGCGGTAAACGGGGCGGTACCGGTAATCTGGTTAATCCCTTCCTGCTCCCCTTTAGCCTGGAGGGGTGGAAGAATATTTGTCTGAACAACCTTACCGTCAGCATATAACTCCTCAGCCATCATCTTATTCAGGGTAAGAGTTCCTGTCTTATCGGTGCAGATGTAAGTAACAGATCCCAGTGTTTCTACCGCCGGAAGCTTCCTTATGAGGGCGTTCTGACTGACCATCTTCCTTGCGCCAAGGGCCAATGATATCGTAACAACGGCCGGAAGAGCTTCCGGTATCGCCGCGACCGCCAGAGAAATGGCTGTAAGCAGCATTAGGATTGGCGGCTCTCCCTTCATGATCCCAACCGAAAAGACGATGGCGCACATGGCAATGACGGCAATGGTAAGCCTCTGACCGAATCTGGCGAGCCTCTTCTGTAAGGGTGTCTTTACCTCTTTCTCCGTCTGAAGCATTGAGGCGATGCGGCCAAGTTCCGTCTCCATACCTGTGCCCACAACAATACCTTTGCCACGGCCGTAGCTTACAACTGTCCCCTTGTAGGCCATGTTCAGCCTGTCTCCCAAGGGTATCACTCCATCATGGAGCGGCCTTGTTGTCTTTTCTACGGGGATCGACTCCCCTGTGAGGGCCGCCTCCTCAACCTTCAACTGGGATAATTCAAGGAGCCTCAGGTCGGCAGGGATTACTCTCCCAGCTTCAAGAAGTACAATATCACCGGGGACGACATCAGATGCTGGAATTGAAGAGTGATTTCCGTTCCTCAGGACGGTAGCTGAAGGCTCAGCCATAAGCTTCAGTGCCTCCATGGCCTTTTCTGCTCTGTATTCCTGGACAAAGCCAATTGCGGCATTTACCACCACGATTACGATAATGGCTATAGTATCGGCCGCATCTCCCATGATGCCGGAAACAACGGCTGCCACCATGAGGACGATGATCATGAAGTCCTTGAACTGGTCAAGGAACATCCCAAAGAGTGTCCTTTTCTTACCCTCTTCCAGCTCATTAGGGCCGTATTCATCGAGACGTCTCCTTGCCTCTTCGGCAGAAAGACCCTGAAGAGACGTTCTCATGTCTTCAACAACTTCCTTTAATTCTTTTTGATGCCAGCTGATGAGTGTCTCCCTATTATATTGGAGAAAATAGCTGCTGCGATTAATATCCAGACAATAAAGCCATTAAATTAGTGTCCCATTCTTCCGGTAGATTGAACAACAAGTGCGGTTAACCCTGAGACAGAATTTCTTACATAAACCCTGGCTTTTTTCCCTACGGTAGGGTTCCCCCTGATACATCTGACGGAAGTGATGTCTATCTCGTTGCCCAAAAGTGTTATTGAGTCGTCGTTTACAGCCTCCACCGTTCCCTCCAGTTTTCCGGCCCCCTCTATTTTAATAATACTGGCAACAAATGAACCGTCCTTCGTATTCCCTTTTGCCTCAATCATATCGCCTTCGGCAATGTCATCAATGCTGAGTGAGGCATCGCAATCCTTCAATACTATTTCTGCGGCGTTTACATCTATATCCATCCCGAGGACTGAGATGGTTGACCCGGAAATCGAGCTTACCACGCCACGTATTTCGGTTTTACCCTTACCATGCATATCGCCATGGTCACCATGATCGTCTTGGCTATGATCTCCATAAATACTACTGCAATCCAATACGGCTGGCACGCTACAACAGAAAAAAAAGATAACCGCAACAACGAATATATTCTTGTACTTCATTTCTCTGCTCCTTTCAAAACCTTCCATGAGGCTTTTCATCAAATTATCAACGGATGTTTTTCCCCGCCATAAACAACCCTTCCTGCAAAACAGATAGTTGGCTATCTTTAAGACCATATAATTTTAATGTATCACATATTTGAAGGATTTTCCACCAATACTGCGATCCATAAACTGTTCTGTCAATTTCAAAAGGATAAACACTGACTGGGGAGCCGTATGCGGGAGATACGCCTGTACGGTTTGGAGTGGGGGAGAGGCGAAAGCCTTTCCTGCTCCTATCATGACCGGTTTGAAATTTCTTTGCATTTAATATCCTGCCCACTGCTTAAGAAATTCACTGATCTCGTCCAGCCTTACGGCAACATCGTGGTAATTAATGTCCATACCTTTTATTGCCGCTATGGTTAGCACGTCCGCAGGCGTCTGTACATCGTGTCTCAGCGGCATCTGTGCACACATCGCAAACGCAAGACTTTTTTCAACCTCACTGCTGACCAGGTAATCAATCAATTTCTTCCCGTTTTCCTGATTAGGACTGTTTTTTATGAGACAAACCATATTCGGCATAATAAGGGTACCCATACCTGATTCATCCGGATATACGATTTTTACTGCACTCCCATCCCTAACGGCTACATTAGCATCGTCCGTATCGGTAATACCTACCTTAACCTCTCCCCTTGCTACGAGTCGTCTTACCTCACTATTAGAGGAAACGATCTTCACCCCGTTGGCTTTCAAATCATCCATAAATTTCCGGGCCTTTCCATCACCCAAAACGACAAATAAGGCCGTCATATGTATCGCGGTGGTACCAAACAATGGGTTTGCTATGGCTACTTGACCCCTCCATTTGGGTTTAACAAGATCGAGTATAGATAACGGTCTTTCGTCCATACTTACTAAGCTTGAATTATAAAGAATGACACGGGCCCGTGCAGAAAAACCAGTCCAATGTCCATCGGGGTCCTTGTATGTCTTTGGGATGTCGGCTGCGGCGCTCGAAACATAGGGTGTAGTTAATCCCTTAATCTTAAGCAAGACAGGGCGCACTGGCTCGCCACTCCAGAATACATCGGCCTGTGGCTTATCCTTCTCTGCAATCAAACGGTTGACCAATCCTGTGCTTTTGGTACCTTCCGTGTCATAGATAACTCTAATCTTTATTCCCGTCTTCTTTTCGAATTGCAGAAGAACAGGTTCTGAAAATATCTTATCTTCCGATGTATAAACAATCACCTCATTCCCTGCAAAACACACTTTTGTTAATATGAGTAAAATTGTGCATGCAATAGCAATAAACTTCATAATGCACCTCCATTTGTAGTTTTACCGATAATAAATGTAATACTCAGCTATAAAAGCCTGCGGTATTGGCAAATTGCTTCTCCTTTGATACCCAATACCCAATGCACCGGCACTTGTTTGTGCGTGTCTTAGTCTCGAACTATTCATAAGAGACTTTCCCGTCGGGACGGCTCTACGCAACGTACTACTTCATTTCCTGCATCACCAGGTCATCAAAGAATGTGTAAGAATCTGACTTTGTCCAAAGACCTACACTCCCGCTATCGAAGGTATCATCCGATACCTCAAATACCTTTGTATTCTCAAAAAAACATTGAATCTTATCTGCCTTACAAATGACCTTTAACAAGTGCCACTCATTTGATGTTACGCTGGCGTTTTTACCCCCAATCTGTCTTTGATTCCCATTAATTACCGCATATAATCGGACATTATTCTCTAAAGCATTAGCTCTGAATACATAATAGTTATTGCTGTCCTTGTATCGAAAAATCAACCCGCCAGCCTGGTCGGCCTTTCCAGCCATTGCCCTAAACTTCACAAAAACCATAAAGTCTTTATATGACACGTTGTCCAATATCAAGAGTGGGAAACGATAGTTTGTATCATCCAATTTGGTTTGCACAACTATATTATCAGCTGAAGGGGCATGTTCGATATTCTTAACTATCCAACGTCCTGATTCCCCTTTTCCGGTAAAGGCACTTTGAAACCCAGCTGGTAATTCGTCGACTTTATTGTCATCAAAATAATATTCCCTTCTTTCACCAAGGATTTCTGATGTCGTAATCTTTTGTCCCTGCTGTGCATGACTATTACTTGAAATTGAAGTACTCATTAAGCAAACTACACCTGCCAAAAACAATTTTTTCATAAAGGTAACCTCTCTTTAAAAATATAGGTAAATTGAAATTGATACTTAATATGTCTCTTTAATTTGAATACCCAATGTCCTCCTTCCTCTTAATTTCGTGATCTTTCTTCTCGGCATTCCAGATTCATCTATCCTGCATCCTTGGTGAAGTTTTGTATATGAAGACTCCCAGACGAGCGATGTGGATGTTGTATATTACACGTAGCCTGTGTAAAAGCATAATAAGAAACCACTCACAATTACAAACAAATTTTTCACGGTATGTCTCTTGTTTAAATTCGGCTACGTTTCCTTGTTTCATCTTTCGACAAAAAAACAGGTGAGATGTTACCTGTTATGCCTTCTGTTCCTTCTATCTGCTCTGTCTTCTTAAATACATCATCATCGTACGCAACATCAAGGAGCAATAATGGCATTCATACGCAATTCCTTAACCACACAACACTGATGAGTACCAACAAATATAAAAAATAAAATTCATTGAAAAAACGCTTGAAAACAGACATATCACATGTTATAGTTTGAATTCATTGTTAGTATTCTTAGTTATTTCGTGATGAAATAGAACCTTTACCCCGCCTCACACGTTGGAGGAAAAAAAATGTCGAAGTACGGTAAATATGTGAAGTATTTCCTTTTGATAGCCTTTGTTGGAATGTCTGGTTGTGCCGAGCTGAACGAGCTGCGAAATTTAAACAGAAGACAGGCAGTTACGATACGAGACCAATCCGAAGAGATCGCGAGGCTTAATCAACAGTATTCTTCCGTATCAGACAAGCTAAGGGCAACCGAAGAGGAAATGAATAAGCCTCAGAAAGCTTGCAAGTTCTATTGGTGAAGGTGTTTCCGTCAGAGATACGGTAGAAGGGCCAGTACTTCTTTTTCCTGAAATAATACTGTTTGATTCGGGTAGGGCTGCTATAAAGCCTCATGGAGAAGGGGCATTGAAGAAGGTGGCGGAATTCTTAAAAGAAAATCCCCAAATCTCTGTCAGGGTTGATGGTCATACCGACTCAGACCCCATTATACGAACAAGGAACCTGTGGGATTCAAATCATCATTTGTCTGCAGCACGTGCATTAAGTGTATTTCATTTTTTGACTAAGAATGAAAATATTACTGAAGGGCGCATACACATTGCTGGTTTCGGCCCAAATCGACCAATCGCGTCTAATAACACGACTACCGGGAAAAGGGAAAACAGAAGAGTGGAATTTTTAATAGTAACGAACGTTACTTCGTTACCTCCTAAGGCGTCTTCGCTAAGCACCGAGCAAGAAGTAGAACTGGTGGAACAGGAGGATGAGGGAAAATAAGTTGTTTGAGGAAGTAGTTTCTTCCGATAGCTTAAGCTATCGGAAGAAACGTTGGTTGGGAAATTGTAGTAATGAAAATAACCAGACACAACAAACCTGCGTTATCCGCAATTCGCAAACCAAGTTTCAAAACAACCCTGTTTTAAAAGAATTTTGCCACTTCATGGATTCTAAACGGATTCGTTGTATATAATGCTTAAGCACAACCTCCGGCATTCTAGTAAGGATATTATTTTCTGGTGTATTGACTATTTTTGTTTCAATTAAGTTTTGATAATTTATGAAAAATGTAAAGCAAAATCAACCAAGCGCAACAGTGGGGAAAAAAAGTAATGACACGAATAAACGAATCAGTCCGGAAAAAGCAGACAGATGTGAGCGGAGGGATTCAAACAAGGTCTGGGAATTCTTTTGCTCGGTCAAACTGGCGGTAGTCATTATTCTGCTCATGGTTGTGGCATGTATCCTGGGAACAGTGATCTTGCAAGAAAGAACTTTGGATGAATATGTTGCAAGGTATGGGCACGGGTTGGCGACTTTTTTCAGGTTTACACAATTAAATAATGTCTTTTACTCTCATTGGTTTTCATTTCTTTTAATTCTACTTTGTGCCAATCTTATATGCTGTACCATTAAACGATGGAAAAATTCATTCCTGCAAACGGGTTTTATTCTTACCCATCTTAGTCTTATTCTCATATTGGCAGGGGTGTTATAAAATTTCAGCTGGGCGTAAAAGGTGGGGTAAATGTTTATGAAGGGAAATCGGTAAATTATTTTCTTACACAATTAATCGATCGACAAGGGAAATTAGATTACGTCAAGAAAGATTTACCATTTTCAATTGCCTTAGATGACTTTATATTAGAAAAGAACGAACCAAAATTTCAACTTGTAACGTATGTGAAGAGTAAAGACCGGCAGAAAATGCTCGACGTGAAGGTTGGGAAAAAACAACGTATCCCTGGTTCGGATTATAAGGTGACTATAAAGGACTATATCCCAGATGCAGAA
Organism: Planctomycetia bacterium; assembly: GCA_015075005.1. Lineage (GTDB taxonomy): Bacteria > Planctomycetota > Brocadiia > Brocadiales > Brocadiaceae > Brocadia. The sequence continues at coordinate 1,594,695 of JABTVC010000001.1, read as the reverse complement.
TTAATACAAGAACCTGTAAATACATCGGACAAACCTGACAACCCTGCCATTTATGTGAAATTGTTTGGTTCTGAGAAGGCCACTGCCGAGGGATGGTTGTTAGCCCATGAACGTAACTATTATGAGGATAAAAAACAAGATTTACGTCTGGAATATATCTGGGTGTCTTCACAGCAAGAGCTGGATAATACTGTAAATTCTACCGAAGTTACCAGTGCAAAAGTATCTGTTACAATATCTGGTGAGTATCGGGATTATCCTTTGGATTTAAATAAAGTTTTTAAATTAGAAGGAACAGATTATACCATAAAGATGTTAGAATATGTGCTCAACTATGGGGATAGACGACCCGTGAGTGAGCAGCCGCAAGATAATCCTGCTGTTCAGGTAGAAATCAATGGTCCGGAAGGCACTGAAATCCGTTGGGTATTTGAAAAATTTCCTGACTGGGATAAAATGCACCCGGCGAAATATAAAAATGTAAAAGTAACCTGTAGTGGAATTGCCAGTACTTATATGGCGAAAAATACCGTAAGACTATTTCAGTCGCCTGAGGGAAAACAGATAATTGTCTATATAAAGGATAAACGTGTTGCAGAAACTATACCATGGGAATTAGGGAAAAAGTATACTATTGCGGATACCGGTAATCAGATTATGGTGTCTGATTATTTCCCATCCTTTGATTTCAAAAAAGAAGTTATAAAGAAATCAGATACTGTAGGAATACCCGCGATTTATGTTGAAGCTGAAGGGCCTGCCGGGAAAGTCGGGGATTGGTTGTTCTCCAATAATCAGTACGCCACCTGGTATACCGACAACAATCTTGCGCTTGTTTATGAATCTACCGGTGAATCGGTTAAACATTATACGAGTAAATTGCGCATTGAGGAAAATGGACAAACTATTGTAGAAAAAATCATTAGGGTAAATGATCCTTTGAAATATAAAGGATACGCTATTTATCAATCAAGTTACGATCCAGAGGCTGGAAATTTTTCTGGTTTGCAAATTGTTAAGGATCCTGGTATCCCAGTTGTCTATTCAGGTTTTGGGGCATTGTGTTTTGGAGTTGTCTTTATATTTTACATAAAGCCATTTCTGCGTAAAAAACAAAAAAAAGCGGCGGAGGGACATTAAAATGAGTTTAATTAATATTACTTTGATTGTATACGTAGTAGCGTCCATTAGTTATATAGTAAGAGAGATTTGGGGATCCAAGGCCACAAGACGGGTCTCCCTTGGATTGCTCATTTTGGCATTCTGTCTGAATCTGACGATGGTAGCCAAACGTTCTATAGAGGCAGGACACCCACCCTTTTCTAACTTATACGAATCGCTCATTTTTTATGCCTGCTGCACGGCTTTTGTCTATATTATATTCGAATTTGTTTATAATTTTAGGGTTGTGGGCGCGATGGCATCCGTACTGACGATGTTGATATTGCTTTACGCTACGCTGCAGGATGACACCATAAGACCTATTATGCCGGCATTGAAGAGTAACTGGATGCTTGTACATGTCGTTACCTATATGCTTGGATATGCTGCTTTTGGTATTTCTTTTGTCACAAGTATTATATATTTAGTAGTCAAGCCTTTTGCCAAAAATAGCAAAGATAGCAAAGAGGATGAAGATGGAAGAGAGATATTGCCGAAGAATTTTGATAAATTAAGTTATAAAATAGTTGCCTTTGGATTTCCTTTTCTCACCCTGGGTATGGTTACCGGTGCAGTTTGGGCAAAGAAGGCGTGGGGTGATTATTGGTCGTGGGATCCCAAGGAAACGTGGTCTTTGATTACGTGGCTTGCATATTTAGTTTATTTACATTCCCCTCTTGTTTTACCTAAGATGAACATTAGTAAATCAAAGGCCTCTGTTATTTTAGCATTCTGGTTACTCTTTGCTTTCGGGATAGTAAACTTTACTTTTGTGGGTCTAAACTACTTGCCTTCTGCGGCTGATAGCGAACACATCTATGGTGCCAAATAGTCAATGAAAAATAAGCATATGCCTATGACAAGGGCACATGTTTATATTCGAGGCAGAGTTCAGGGTGTGTTCTTCCGAACTTCCACAAGAGATAAAGCACGATCCCTTGACGTTAATGGATGGGTAAAAAATTGTTTGGATGGGAGTGTTGAGGCTGTCTGTGAAGGTGAAAAAGACGCTATTGACGCGATAGTACAATGGTGTAGTGAAGGACCGCCCGGTGCTTTTGTCGAAGACGTGGATGTATGTTTGGAAGAATACAGCGGATATTTCGAAGAATTTTCGGTAGTTTATTAATATGCTTGATATTGCTACTACAATCGCAGGTGTTATTCTATCCATCCGAACACAGCCAGGTTCAAGTAAAAATCGCATTATAGGAGAGTATGGAGGCCGTTTAAAATTAGCCGTTACTGCAGCCCCGGAAAAAGGGAAGGCAAATAAGGCCATAATTGAATTGCTGGCCGATACACTCCGTATTCATGAATCCTCTATTCATATCATTTCAGGTGAAACCTCCCGGGACAAAAGATTATTGATTGAAGGGTTAGTCCCTGAAGATATAAGCTCATTATTAAACCTGGAAACCTAAGAAAATTATCCATTTGTATGGAATATAAAAAAACTCTAAACCTACCCAGTACCCACTTTTCTATGAAGGCGGATTTGCTCAAAAAAGAGCCGGAAATCCAAAAGAGATGGGAAAAGGAAAAGCTCTATGAGCAGGTACGCAGGGCACGGGCTGGCAGAGAAAAATATATATTACATGACGGACCGCCGTATCCAACCGGTGAATTGCACATTGGTACAGGATTAAATAAAATATTAAAAGACTTTATTGTGCGTTTTTACACGATGCAGGGATATGATGCACCGTATGTCCCTGGCTGGGACTGCCATGGTTTGCCGATTGAACACCGCGTAATGCAGGAAGTGGGTGAAGAAAGAAAAAATTTAACTAAATCAGAGATCCGGAAAAAATGTAAAAAGTATGCAGAAAAATTTGTAAAACTTCAAAAAACTCAATTTAAGGCCCTGGGAGTACTGGGGGATTGGGAATATCCATACCTGACCTTTGACCCTCGATATGAAGCAGGTATCATTGAGGTATTTGGGAAACTGGTAGAAAGGGGATATGTATATCGAAGCAAAAAACCCGTCCATTGGTGTCCCAATGAACTCGGACAGACGACCCTTGCTGAGGCAGAACTCGATTATAGAGAAGACACAAAGAGCCCATCCATCTATGTAAACTTTAAACTCGCTGACGATATTGCCAATGTTTTCAAGGGCCTGGATAGTAGAAATCTTTATATCATGATATGGACAACTACCCCCTGGACGCTCCCGGCAAACGTTGCAATTGCCGTCCATCCTGAACACGAATATACCGCCGTCCGCTACAGAAATCCAAAGACGCAAAAGGAAGAAATCTCCGTCCTTGCTGACAAGCGGGTAGAATTAGTTATGTCCCTGGTAGGGGTCAAGGAGTATGAATGCCTTGGAAAGGTACCGGGGCGTTCGTTGGAAGGTAAAAAATACAAACATCCTTTTGTGGATAGAATCGGTTCTGTCGTGTTGGCAGACTACGTAACCTTATCTGATGGGACGGGTTGTGTCCACACGGCGCCTGGACATGGGCAGGACGATTATCTTACCGGCATCAAATATCATCTTCCTCTGTTGAGCCCTGTAGATGAAAAGGGCAATTTTACTAACGAGGCAGGTGAGTTTGCCGGGCTCAGGATATTAGAAGATGGAAACAATGCCATTATAAAAAAACTGGAAATGGTAGGGGCATTGCTTGATAAAAGAGAAATTGCACACTCATATCCTCATTGTTGGCGCTGTGATGACCCTGTTATTTTCAGGGCAACGGAACAGTGGTTTGTCAGTCTTGATTATAACAGCCTGCGTCAAAGGGTGCTGGATGAGATAAAACGGACAAAATGGGTACCTTCCTGGGGTGAGAACAGAATGGCAAAAATGGTTTCAGAACGACCTGATTGGTGTATCTCCCGACAGCGTTCGTGGGGTGTACCAATCCCTGCATTTCACTGCATGCATTGCCGGCAAGTACTTATAAATCCGAAGACGATAGATTATGTGCGAGACAAGTTTGAGAAGGAAGGCGCGGACATCTGGTTTTATAAGGATGTATCCTATTTTTTACCGCCTGACACGAAATGTTCTCAATGTGGGGGTGATCAGTTTCGTCAAGAAATGGACATCTTCGATGTCTGGTTTGAATCTGGATCGAGCCACCATGCAGTCTTACACAAGCGTAGTGAATTGTCGTTTCCTGCCGATCTTTACCTGGAAGGGACAGATCAGCACCGTGGATGGTTTCAGCTTTCATTACTTCCATCTGTTGGTGCATGGGATAAGGCGCCTTTCAAATCTGTCTTAACACACGGTTTTGTTGTAGATGAACACGGCAAAAAGATGTCCAAATCCCGAGGGAATTTTATTTCTGTTGAAGATGCCGTAAAGGAATTCGGTGCTGATGTGCTCAGATTATGGACTTCTTCTTTGGACTATCAAAATGATATGAGCGTGTCCCGTAATTTAATCATCAGGTGTTCCGATGCCTACAGGCGTGTTCGTAACACGTTCAGATATTTGCTGAGCAACCTCTATGATTTTGACCCGAATGTGAACACGATATCTTATAAAGAATTATTGGAAATAGACCGCTGGGCATTGCATAAAACACAAGAATTAATAAAGGATGTTACATCAAGCTACGAATCACTCCAATTGCACCGGGTTTTTCACAATATTTACAATTTTTGTACGGTGGAAATGAGCGCTTTTTATTTGGATATCCTGAAAGACCGGTTATACACCTTTGCAAAGAATTCAAAGGAACGGCGTGCCGCACAGACTGTTATGCAGTATATCCTGCTCAACCTGGTTAAATTATCTGCGCCGGTTATTGTACATACGGCTGAAGAAGTATGGTCTGCGATCATGTATAAAGACGAAGATGTTTCCAGTATCCATTTGTCAATATTTCCGAAATGCACCTCTGACTGGATAGACGACTCCCTGGATGAAAGGTGGGAGAAGTTGATCAATATGAGAACCGATGTGGCGCGGGAACTGGAAAAGATGCGTGCGGTCAAGTTGGTAGGCAATTCATTGGAAGCGTCTGTCTGTCTTTATACTGAAAATGAAGAACTTTGGCAGTTCTTGAAGAGTTACGAAAAAGACCTTTCTATGATACTTATCGTGTCTGAGGTAAAACTAGAGAGAAATATCTCATCCAAAGCGGTGAAGGGGGAATTAATTGAAAATCTCTGGATAGAATGCAACGTATCGCAGCACAAGAAATGCGAAAGATGTTGGAATTTCAGAGAGAGCGTAGGATTAAACAAAGAACATCCTGCCATCTGTGCCAGGTGCTTTACCGCGCTTCAATAATGGGGAAGCGAATGGCATATTCCTTTCAAACAATGCTTACTTTGGTTGATATTTTCTAAAAACTCATTTTCTGAATTTCTCCAGAAACAGCTACAGCTTACACCATTTCAAATCTGTTGTTTTTCACCTCCCATTTTATGTCGTACCCACGTCTTTCTCACAATAATGACATTCCGAAACGGACAAAGATAGACAAGAATTAAATTTTCTTGAATGCTTTAAAATTACTGGTAAAATCAAAGAAATCAAAAAAGGTAATAATACGCAAAAACACCCGAAAAGCCTGGATAGATTTGACAGAATATTTCTCAATCATTACGATGAGATTTTGCTTTTTATTTGAATGATTTGTTACAATTTATGCCGTTAGGTTTGCCCGCTACCATGGACAAGATTCAGATAACGTCACATTCTCACGCAGAGTTTATCGATATTACACCGGAATTGAATAGACTTCTGGAAAGGAAAGCGACCAAAGAAGGGATATGTTATGTGTACGTACCCCATACCACGGCTGCTGTCACGATCAATGAAAATGCAGACCCTTCGGTTCGGAAAGATATTTTAAATGAACTCAATAAAATGGTGCCCTGGAATGGTCATTTTACCCATATGGAAGGGAATGCCGCTGCGCACATCAAAGCCGTGTTAGTAGGTTCCTCAATATCTGTGCCTATCTCCGGAGGCAAACTAGCCCTTGGGACATGGCAGGGGATCTATTTTTGTGAATTTGATGGGCCCAGACGCAGAGAAGTTTTTGTACAAATGATTAAAAGTGAATAGCGCTCACATCAAGCCAAAATTTGCACTGGACTGTCGCTGGAGTATAAAGGACACGATAAAGGTTTTCCTCGCATACATGATCCTCATGTTTGTTGGGATGCCGGTAATTGTACGACTCCTTACCATAATACTCGGTTTCAATATCCTAAACAATATTGGACAGCGGAGCATGATTTTATTTGTTTCCCTTTTTACAAATGTTTTGATCTGCTCCTATGTGTTTTACATTGTCTGCGTTGAATATCGGCAGTCAATTACTGCCTTAGGTTTGTCTCTGGCAAATCTACGGGGAAATATAAAACAAGGCATCAAACAATATGCAATCATACTCCCCCTCATAATGCTTGCAGGTTTTGTCATTAATCTCATCTCCAGCTGTTACGGACAAGCTCCGGAAATGCAAGATGTCGTTCGGTGGGTACTGGAAGAAAAATCGCTCTTTATCCTGGCGAGTTTGATTTTTTTCGGGGTTATTGTTGCCCCAATTATTGAAGAAATTATGTTTCGTGGATTTTTGCAGCCGGCTTTGAAAAATTCCTTTGGTGGACGATATGCCATTGCGGTAACAGCAGCCCTTTTTGCTGCAGTACACATGGACATGTTTGCATTCTTACAGATATTTATCCTCGGAATGCTCCTGGGTTATTTATATGAGAAGACGCAAACTCTTATTGCATCTATCGTTGTACATATCTTACACAATTCATTAACCCTGGTTTTTTTACTCTACTTTAAATATTATTTGAAAGGAAAGGTTCCGATATTCTAACTGAGAAACGGTAACAATGTAGCTTTTTGAAAAATTTCAATAAAATAGGTCTTCAAAAAACTAAATTGTTACAATAAACGAACTTCTGGAGGAACTATGTTTAAAGATGTCGATGAACAACTAGAGGTCATACTGCGCGGAACAGTAGACATTGTTACAAAAGAAGAATTGACAAAGAAACTGAAAAGATCATACGAAGAGAATAAACCACTCCGTGTAAAATTAGGGCTTGATCCAACAGCTCCAGACATTCATATAGGAAATGCCATTCCTATCCACAAATTGCTGCTTTCCAATCACTTGGCCATACCGCAATTCTCATTATTGGAGATTATACAGCTACCGTAGGAGATCCTTCGGGGGCCAACAAAACGCGCCCCATGATTACGTACGAAAAAGTACGGGAAAATGCCGGGACATATCTTTTGCAGGCGGGAAAAATTCTCGATTTGAAGAAGACAGAGGTTGTGTATAATAGCGAATGGTTTAAAAAGATGACCTTTCATGATGTCATCCAACTTGCCGCAAAGATGACTGTCGCCAGAATGATGGAACGAGATGATTTTACTAAGCGCTACAGTGCCGGTATTCCCATTAGCGTCCACGAATTCATCTATCCCCTCATGCAGGGCTACGATTCCATTATGGTAAAAAGTGATGTAGAGTTAGGCGGAACCGACCAGTTATTCAGCCTGCTTGTGGGAAGGGATATGCAGCGGGATGCAGGTGTTGAGCCACAGGTTGCTTTGACTACACCACTCCTTGAAGGAATTGATGGAAATAAGAAGATGAGCAAGAGTCTGGGGAATTATATCGGTGTTACTGAAACTCCCACTGAAATGTTTGGGAAGGCTATGTCTATCCCTGACAATCTGATGCACAAGTATTTCGAACTTGCAACAGACTTGAGTATCAAAGAAATTAACCATCTCCTTAATGTTCACATCCATCCGCGTGCATCAAAGGTATCTCTGGCCAAGTCAATTGTTCAACGCTATCACGACAAGAAGGATGCAGAGGCGGCCGCTGCGGAGTTCGATCGCATTTTTAAGGAACATGAACTTCCCGATAAAATTCCTGATGTTGAAATATCGGATGGAGAGCTAACCGATGGCAAGATATGGGTTGTCAGACTTATCGTGCTGTGCGGATTTGCCGCTACCAACGGTGAGGCGCGACGATTGGTACAACAGGGTGGGGTAAGCATAAATAATAATTCCGTGACCGATCCCACTCTGAATATCGAGCTAAAAAATGACATGGTCCTCAAGGTAGGAAAACGCAGATTTGCGCGGATAGTAATAAAAAGATAGGTTGCAATGTTCTCTGGCGGTGAAAATGGAAAACGTCCGGATCTGTATTTTTTGTTGTTTTGGTGTGCTCTCTTATAAAGTAGTTTAATATAAAGACATTAACAATATGACTATGTTTATACATGATACGAGTTTTGACTCCAAAAGGATGGATGACCATTATCTTATCGAGGCATATATTCCCGAAGAGTACAACTTGAAGGTTTCCGGAGAAGGCCTTCAATTGGTAAGCAGAAACGAATTAAGACACCCTGTTGGGGTTGTTGCAGCACGGTCTTTGCGTTACTTTAGTACAAATGGAGAAAGTTTTAACATATTCCGCATACGAGATATGGTTGTCTGGCGGCTTAGGCATATCTATAACAGTTTCAACTGGTGGAATGCCTATGTGGTAAATGCAGAGGGTGAACGAAAATATATGCCCATGTTGTATATAGGGGAAAAATTTGGCACTCCAACAGGAATTGAAGGCGAAGCGGATATTGTGCCGAGCGCATTTGAAAACGACCGGTGTATTGTCAACAAGGAGTGCGGGGGAGGGGCAATCTTTGCTGTTGGATACAGTGAAAGAGGGGGGTTATTTAATTCTCCCGATATGTATGGAGTAAAGACAATTGTTGGCAACAAGTATAAAGGCGCCGGTGTTAATGTGATCCATGGTATTACAAAAAATTTAAGATTTATGGCAGAACATACTTTAAAAGCCAAAGGCAAGGAGATTTCTCCATCGAATATTCATGATGAAATCGGGAAGATGAAAATTGTTGTCCTAAACAGGCCACGGCATGAGAAACTCATGAAGACGGTAAAAGAGCTTGGAGCCAAACTAATTTCTGTTACGGATGACGATCTTACGCCAACCCTTGCAGTTGCGGGAAACGAAGTCGACCTCATCACCGGTGTAGGTGGGGTTCCCGAAGCAATATTAAGCGCCATTATTATCGAAAGCTTAGGCGGAGAAATGAGCTTGAAAATATTACCCGCTGACGTAGTGCAGAATGAAAAGTTGTTGGGGAAATTACAGAATTGGAATCTCTTTAAGAAGAACGAAATAGATATTTTAAAGAATTTTAAAATTGTAAGGCCAGGCACAGAGAAGGAAGGTGAAAGGGCATGGGATACCGTCTGGACTTCAAAGGATTTGGCCGAAGGCACAGATATAGTTTTCACGGCCAGCGTCATTATAAAGACTCCTTGGATAAAGTTCTCGGATGGGAGAGAAGTTCCAGGCGTAAAATTAGAACCTGAAACAGGAGAAGTAACAGTACATGTAGTTCGTGTCACTGGCAATAACCTTGAAGTTGTTCCTGTTATATATACGACAGCTATTAGTAAATGTATAGAGCGATATAAAGAGCTGGCAGCATCTTCTGGCAGGGAAGATAGGGATCTGATCGTCCAATTGGGGGAGGCGTATGCAGAATTTGGCATGTTTCAAAAGGCAAAAGAATGCATACAAAAAGCAAGGACGTGCGAAAACCTTCATGAGGATTTTCTGCAGAAGTGTGATGCCCTGTACGAATATATTGAGGGGTTGGATGCCCTTACGAATAAACCTGTCCAAATACCAGAAATTTTAATAGAACATTTTAAAAAGGTATGCCATTTAGGGCGGAAAGACGATGTTTGGCTTAAATCCAAGATAATGATTAAGCGGTTTTTTGAGTACCTTGGGGATAGGCATTGCCATGTCCGAAACTACGAAACAGCTCTTGCATACTATAGGGATGCATTGCATTACAGCCCGCAGTTAAGCCTCTACCGTAAAGTGAATTCTATTCAGATGAAAGATATGCTGGAAGAATATTTTAATCTGATTGACAACATATACAAAGAACTTAATTATCAAGAGTCAGGAAATTTGGAAAAATATAAATTAGGAATCGCATTAGAAGTATTTTGTGGTAATGAGGGACAGGTAAAATCCTCATGTAGAGAACCATGGCTTATCTTCTTAAGAAGAACTGTATTACACGGGAAAAAGCCTTCGTACAAATTAGCCATTCTCGTTAAATTATTACGATTACATAAGAAGTTGAACAACGCAAATGACGAAGAACTCTCTTTCTTCTTACATAATGAATTCAAAATGATGAAAGATGAAATAGGTTGTATTCTCAGTTACAAGAGAGAATATAAAAAATTTGATTCTGTGAGTGAACTCTATCGTGTAAAGGGATTGTGTTTGGAAGGTCTGGCAAAATTACTTCTCCCGTCGGTTATCGTAGAAAGTCAAAATGAATTGGAAGATGCTGATATCCCGCTAAGTATTAGCCTTGGTGAGGTAATGGAAAAAAGATATAAAAATATGCTGGAAGAACTTAAGGAAGGATCCCTGAGAGAGGCACAAGAACATTCTTACGCAATGGCAGAGGCATATCATTATGTGGGTCTGGCGCTTTATGATGTCGGTGACGACGAAGGTGTAGAGATCTATTATGAAAAGGCTTTTACGAAATTTCATGAGATCATAGAGAAGTTTGAGGGAATAACACCGGTTAATGCCCAATATCGTATTGGCAATCTCTATGAAGAATTAGCCTTACTCTATGAGAAAGAGCTGGGGGAATATTACAAAAAAGCTGTAGATGCCTATACACGCATCATAGATGAGCAGCAATCAGCAAAATTATTTGGTTCTATACGCGGGTTGGTTTCGGTCAGAATAGAACAGGCTAAGGAAAGGGCCGAGTGTTTAAAGAGAGAGTTGCAAACGATAGCGGTCGGCATGTGACCTTCTCTGTGAAAGTGGGAAGAAAGAGCTTTGCTTATAACAACCCCATTCCTTCATTAAATCCACACATTACGTTCATGTTTTGTACTGCCTGGCCAGAGGCGCCTTTGATGAGATTGTCGATGGCGGAGAGGATGACGATGCGATTTTCGTTGACCTTCGTAAATATATCGCAAAAGTTGGTGTAGATTACGTCCTTTGTCTTTGGTGTTTCGCTACCCTCTTTGATGCGAATAAATGGTTCGTTACAATAAAATTCTTTGTAGAGTTTGTTTACCTCGTGATCACTTACTGTCGAATGGCCATTCGACCCTACGTTAATCCCACGCTTCGGCTTAATATAGATGGTACACAGGATGCCTCGATTCATGGGAACAAGATGAGGAACAAATTGGATCGATACCTTCTGGTTGGTCTTCATGGACAGGATATGTTCGATCTCCGGGCTGTGGCGGTGTCCTCCAACACTATACGCCTCGATGTTCTCATTGCATTCGCAATAGTGGGTGTCTTCTTTTGGCTCACGCCCACGTCCTGATACACCCGATTTTGCATCTACAATAATATCTTCTGCAAAGACGATCCCTTTCATGAGTAAAGGGGCTAAGGCCAATATCGTTGCAGTGGTATAACAGCCTGGATTAGCCACCAGATCAGTCTTTTTGATTTCCTCTCTGAAAAGCTCCGGAAGGCCATACACGGCTGTTTCTATTCCCCTACTGTCCGTGTGTTGTGCCTTGTACCATTTTTCATAAAGTGATTTGTCGCGAAAACGGTAATCGGCGCTAAAGTCTATAACCTTGATGCCTTTTTGTGTAAACAGAGGGACATAGTGCATGGAGATGGTTGGCGGTAAGGTAATAAAAGCAAGGTCAATATTTTGAGGGACTTCTTTCTGTTCAATGGTCTCACATGTCAAATCGAACAGGTTCTTTAAGGCAGGAAATATGTCTGATATTTTGGGACGATCAGTTCGTCGCACACCGAGATAGGTAATCTTTACCTCTGGATGATGGAGGAGGATTTTTATGAGCTCAAGACTGGTATAGGCTGTTGCGCCAATGATTCCTATTTTTAACACAGGTGTGTCTCCCAATCCCAATCCAGATAGATTAAAAAACCAAGTTTTACAGCAACTATTTTGTGCCTGGTGGTATGAACTATCATGCTAGGCCTTGCTAAAAACCCTTTTCTTTTTCACTGGTGGCTCTTTTGTCCCGAAGACAACCGGCAACATCTCATCTACCTTCTCGACAAACACGAAGTTCATTTCTTTCTTGGCATTTTCAGGTACTTCGACCAGGTCTTTTTCATTTCGTTTTGGCAGGATAACGGTAGTGATCCCTGACCGCTTGGCTGCAAGTATCTTTTCTTTTATGCCACCTACCGGTAGAACACGCCCGCGCAGGGTAATCTCTCCCGTCATGGCAACGTAAGAAAGAATGGGTGTTTCTTTTAAAAGGGATATTAATGCCATAGCCATCGTTACACCCGCAGAAGGTCCATCCTTGGGGATAGCGCCTGCGGGAATGTGGATATGAAAATCGTATTTATTAAAATCCTTGAAGGTAATGCCTAGTTTTTTTAATTTGGTGCGAATATAACTCATCGCAGCCTGGGCCGATTCTTTCATGACGTCACCCAGCTGTCCCGTCAGCAAGAGTTTTCCCGTACCAGGCATAGAAGTAGCTTCAATAAAGAGGATGTCTCCGCCGGCCTGTGTCCAGGCAAGACCCGTTGCTACGCCTGCCTCGGAGGTACGATCTGCAACTTCTGAGAAAAACTTGACGGGGCCTAACAAAAGGTGCAGCATATCGGCTGTTACAAGGATAGATTTTTTTTCGCCGGAGGCAATGTCTTTGGCGGCCTTTCTGCAAAGAGTAGCAATTTCACGCTTCAAATTTCTGATCCCTGCCTCACGGGTATAGTCGTGGATGATGGCCTTGATGACATCATCCGTGATGGGAAGTTGTTCTACCGTCAATCCGTGTTCCTTTAATTGCTTCGGTATCGTAAACTGTTTCGCGATGAATACCTTTTCTTCAGCTGTATATCCGGGAAGTTCCAGCACTTCCATCCGGTCTTTAAGTGCTGGTGGAATAGGATCTAATAGATTTGCTGTTGTAATAAACATGACATTCGACAGGTCGAAAGAGACATCCAGATAATGATCTGAAAATGCATGGTTTTGTTCCGGATCTAAAACCTCGAGCAGCGCTGCCGAAGGGTCTCCGCGGAAATCAGCGCCCAGTTTATCAATCTCATCCAACATAAATACAGGATTGTTGGAGCCTGCCTTTCGCAGGCCTTGAATAATGCGTCCTGGTAATGCACCAATATAGGTACGCCGATGACCTCTAATCTCTGCTTCGTCCCGCACTCCACCGAGTGACATACGGAAGAATTTCCTGCCAATGGCACGCGCAATTGACATTCCCACCGAAGTCTTTCCCGTGCCGGGTGGGCCTACAAAACACAGAATAGGACCTTTCATGTCCTGTTTTAATTTTCGAACTGCGAGGTATTCCAAAATCCTTTCTTTGACCTTTTCCAGGTCATAATGGTCTTCATCCAGCACTTTACGGGCCGCCGAAATGTCCAGATTATCTGTTGTGGTAACCGACCATGGAAGGGCGACCAGTAAATCAAGGTACGTTCTGGAAACGGTATATTCTGCGGATGAGGGAGGCATTTTGGCAAGTCGGACTAATTCCCGCTCAGCCTCTTTTTTTGCTTCCTGAGGCATTTTTGCCTCTTCGATCTTCGTGGTCAGTTCTTTAGTTTCAATGGCACGCTCATCTCCCTCGCCCAATTCTTCCTGGATCGCCTTAAGCTGTTGTCGCAGATAATATTCCCTTTGCCCCTTTTCCATCTCGTTCTTTACCTGCGACTGTATCTTTGTTGCCATTTCCAATACTTCCATTTCACTATTAATAAATGTAGTCACCTTCTGTAACCGATCCTTAACATTAATAGCCTCGAGCACTTTTTGTTTTTCCGGTATACCGATATTCAGGTGAGATGCAATCATATCCGCCAAACGGCTTGGGCCATCAATGTTGACAATCGCGATTTTTAATTCTTCAGGTAAGGATGGCGCCATGGATATCATACGAATAAACTGATCTGCAGCATTTCTTGACAAGGCCTCGGTTTCAACATCATTCTCAACAATATCTTCGAGGACAGTCACCTTGGCCTTAAAATACGGCTCAGTATGGATGTATTCATCTATCCTGATCCTGCTAACGCCTTGTACCAGCATTTTTGCAGAATTATCCGGCATGCGAAGCATCTGAAGCACAACGGCGGCTGTGCCATAATCATACATATCCGATTGTTTTACAGCTTTGAGATCTTTGTCTTTCTGTGCCACGAGTGCCAGGAAGCGGTTCGCTGCCAAAACATGGTTTAAGAGATTAATGTCTCTTTCAGTAACCACGCTTAAGGCAGCCATCATATTGGGAAAAACTACAGTATCTTTAACAGGAAGGACAGGCATCCCCTTTGGCACCTTGAGTTTTTCGGCCTTATCCCTGTCTTCTGTATCAGGTTTCTGGTGTAACGTGATTTTAGCTTCTGATGGGTCATTGCCTTCCTTGTTTGCCATATAATCTCACACCCTTCAAGAATTGATTCCTATGACCTTATTGATGAAAGTTAATTTTTATTGAAAGTTTTTGAGATGACTGTTGCTGTGCCTTAGGTAAAATAATCTGGAGAAATCCATCTTTGTAAGTGGCTTGTATATTTCCCTTGTCAATGGATTTGGGGATAAAGATGCTCCTTTCAAAGTATCCATAACGGATTTCTACTTGATAAAAGCATATCTTCTCATGTGGTGAGGCATCGGTTGTGAATCCACTGATGGTAAGGACTTCTCCTGAAAAGGAAACACGAATATCCTCTGATTTCGTACCCGGTATAGACATCTTTACTACCACATCATCAGGAGTCTCATAGACGTCGGTGGGCGGTTGCCATGGAGTTGATGAATGGGTAGGAATATTTTTGTTAAAGGTAAAAAATTCTGCAAAGAGTTTCTCTAGTTTATTCTGCTCTGCATCAGTTTTGTAATGAATGCTATTATAGTTCATCGTCATTTTATAAATGTTCGCCTAAGTGTTTAGTATGAAAACAAAGACAATATAACAACTTTTATTTTCAAGTGCAAGAGGTTTACAGATAATATGATCTTTTGCATACTCATTACTATGAAAACGTCTTACCTGTGTTGCAGGCTCTTTCTATGAAACAAAACAGCAAAAAAAGACCCCGCTCATGAGCGGGGTCTTTTTTTAGAGGGGCTTCCAGTTTGAGTTTAATACATATCTCCGTATCCACCGTATCCACCGCCTGGTGGCATGGGAGGCATCTTCTTCTTTTCTGGTATCTTTCCTACAAGGGCATTTGTTGTGAGGAGTAACGTAGATATGCTGGCAGCATTTTGCAATGCCGTTCTAACTACCTTCGTTGGGTCAATAACTCCTTCACTGACCATATCACAATATCGGTCTGCACTGGCATCATAACCTTCATTTCCTTTTGCGCTTTCCACTTTTTGTAAAACAATAGCGGCATTTACTCCCGCATTAATAGCGATCTGCCTTAAAGGTGCCCTTAATGCCCTGCGGACAATATCAGCACCTACGGCCTCGTCTCCTTTAAGTTTAAGTGCATCCAAAGTCGGAAGACATCTTAAAAGTGATACACCGCCGCCGGGAAGAGTACCTTCTTCAACAGCGGCACGTGTTGCGTGGAGGGCGTCTTCCACGCGTGCCTTCTTTTCCTTCATCTCGCTCTCGGTTGCGGCTCCTACATTAATCTGTACCACGCCGCCAGCCATCTTCGCCAGTCTTTCCTGGAGCTTTTCCCGGTCATAATCTGAGGTGGTTATTGAAATCTCCTTTTTGATCTGTTCAATGCGGGCCTTAATCTTTTTACTGTCACCTGCCCCTTCAATGATGATTGTGTTTTCTTTATCAATTTCAACTTTCTTCGCACGACCAAGGTCTTTCAGTTGGATAGATTCCATATTAATGCCAAGATCCTCAAAGACCGCCTGTCCACCGGTAAGGATAGCAATATCTTCCAGCATAGCCTTGCGCTTGTCTCCAAATCCAGGCGCCTTTACAGCAGTGCATTTTAAAGCCCCGCGCAGCTTATTTACGACCAGGAGGGTCAATGCCTCGCCTTCTATTTCTTCCGCGATAATCAAAAGAGGACTTCCTGTTTGAGACACCTTTTCTAATATAGGGACCAATACCTTTGCTGTAGTAATTTTTTTCTCATGAATTAAAATATATGGATCATCCAATACGCATTGCATGGTATTTGGGTTCGTAACAAAATAGGGTGACAGATACCCTTTATCAAACTGCAGGCCTTCAATCCATTTCGCATCGGTTTGCAGGCTTTTGCCTTCTTCCACCGTTATAACCCCGTCTTTTCCAACCTTCTCCATGGCATCGGCGATGATCTTTCCGATTTCATTATCATAATTTGAAGCAACGGTAGCGACCTGTTCAATTTCCTTTCGCCCCTTCGCAGGAATACTCATTTCCTTCAACTTTTTTACTACCGCTTCAACCGCTTTATCAACACCACGCTTGAGCGCCATTGCATTTGCACCGGCTGTTACATTTTTTAATCCTTCAAAAAATATTGCTTCCGCAAGCACGGTAGCAGTTGTTGTGCCGTCACCGGCAACATCGCTAGTTTTCGATGCGACAGATTTTACCATTTGTGCGCCAATGTTTTGCATATGGTCAGAAAGCTCAATCTCCTTTGCAACGGTAACTCCATCTTTCGTGATGGTTGGCGAACCAAAGCTTTTTTGTATAATAACATTGCGCCCTCGTGGTCCTAGAGTAACCTTTACAGCGTCCGACAATTGCCTTACGCCAAGTTTAATGGTTTCCAGTGCATCGTGATCAAAAATAATCTTTTTTGCCGACATATCGAAGTATCCTCCAAAATTTTCCATCCCCTAATTAAAGACTGTTGCTTACCATACAGTAAACAAGCAAAACAGATGCCGATCTCTTTGTCCCTGCTTGCATTTGTGTGCATTGTTTTCATAGAGTTAACTTATTATGTATCAATTAAATAGGTGCAAATATGCTGAAGATGGAAAATATTGAGAAATATTCTGCAATCCCGGTATGTCATTATGACAGCATTTGCGTTTAAGCAATTATTAATTATGTGCCAAATTGACAGGCATTAGATTTTCGAGCACAACACCTTTTATTCTTATTCACAAAAAAATATTTTTTGAAAATGCAAAATGATTATCGCCAAACAAAATTAATTGTGCCAGACTTCCCGCGCTCTTGCTTTATCAAATCGAAAACCTGCTTATAGGAAAAAGATTTCTCCGGCCATGTGCCTTTACGGAGTTCTTTTCATAGGAATGTGGAGGTGAGTTGATTCTTAAAGTAGAGAATCTCGTAAAAAAGTTTGGCCAGATGGAGGGCATTTCTGGCCTCTCGTTTTCTGTAAAGAAAGGTGAGATTGTTGGTCTTCTTGGACCGAATGGAGCTGGCAAAACAACTACCATTCATAATAATTCTCGGTGTACTTGAATCTGATTCCGGAGTTATCTCTGTTTTGGGAAAAGATCTAAAACATCAGAGAAAAAGTATTATGAAGCAAGTTGGCTTTTCCGCTGGATATGCCCAATTACCTGGGAATCTTACCGTCTGGCAAAATCTTTATATTTTTGGGCTTCTGTATGGAGTAAAAGGGCTTAAGCACAGGATTAATTTCCTCCTTGAAGATCTTCGTTTAAAATACCTTGCCCATACAAAATCAGGTTTTCTTTCTTCAGGCGAACAGACGCGTCTCAACCTTGCAAAGGCACTGATCAACTCTCCGCAACTTCTTCTCCTTGACGAACCCACTGCCGCACTTGATCCAAATACTGCTCAAACAGTCCGGCAAAAAATCAGGAATTATGTTTCATCAAACGGAGCAGGAGTGCTTTGGACTTCACAATAATAAGATTCGGCTTGTGAACATTTTCATGTGGATCACCGTAGATACGATCCTCTGGGGATTTATTACTCATTATTTGGATTTCGTGAATACCTATTGTTTTAGATCCATTTGTTGGAATTTTTTATCCTATCTCTGGGGGGAGATGAGAGGATGATTGGATAAAAGAGAAATAGTATTACATCGTATTACTCGGAGAGTATGCCTATTTTTTTTATTTTTCCTGTAAGATAGATCATGAGAATGGAAATATCTGCGGGAGAGACTCCTGAAATACGAGATGCCTGCGCAAGGGAAACAGGACGGATTTGGAAAAGCTTTTGACGCGCTTCTTTTCTGAGTTCCGAAATATTCTGGTAGTCAACCCAGGGCGGAATTTTATAATCTTCCATCTTTTTGAACTTTTCTATCTGGATTTGCTGACGTTCGATGTACCCCTTATATTTTATCTCAATTTCGGCTTGTTCTTTTACTTCTTTTGATAGATGTCTTTGGCTTAGTCCGGTGTCCATAGCTAGCACATGATCAAAAGTTCTGTCGGGACGACTCAATATTTTAGACAGAGAATCCGGCCCTGCCATTTTTTTGCCCATATACGCCAAAGTCTCCGCAATGGCCGCTTCTTTTTCACGTAATTTACACCACTGCCGTTCTGAAATGAGTCCGTAACGGTATCCGTATTTCATTAACCTTCTGTCGGCATTGTCGTGCCTTAGGATGAGCCGGTACTCCGCACGGGATGTAAACATACGATATGGTTCTTGCGTTCCTTTTGTAACAAGGTCGTCAATCAGGACACCGATATATGCCTCAGATCTGCCCAGGATAAAAGGTTTTTCCCCCTGTATCTTAAGCGCCGCATTCGTGCCCGCCATAATGCCCTGAGCGGCGGCTTCTTCGTAACCAGATGTCCCATTAATTTGTCCGGCATGAAAAAGATTTTCTATGAGTTTGGTTTCCAGTGATGGCTGGAGTTGCGTCGGCGGTACAAAATCATATTCGATGGCATAACCGTATCGAACAATTTCTGCTGATTCCCGGCCGGCAATAGAATGAACGATCGCTTCCTGAACGTCATGGGGCATACTGGTCGAAATCCCATTGCAATAAACCTCAAGGGTATTTAATCCTTCGGGTTCCAGAAATACCTGATGTTGATCTTTTCCAGCGAAGCGTACAACCTTGTCCTCAATGGATGGGCAGTATCTGGGTCCAACAGACTTAATCTGTCCCGTATAGAGTGGTGCACGGGACAAGTTTGCCATAATAATTTTGTGTGTCTTGGGATTTGTATCCGTAACATAGCAAGGAACTTGCGAACAGGTAAGCGTTTCTGTTGAGACTGAGAACGGTTTGGGATTTTCATCTCCGTACTGTGGTGTGAGTACCTTATAATTAATGGTACGGCCATTAAGTCTGGGAGGAGTGCCAGTCTTGAGGCGCCCAACCTCAAACCCGCTCATTCGTAAAGAATCAGACAATTTTTCAGATGATAGCTCCCCAATCCTGCCGCCAGAGGTTGTAAACTCACCGATGTGAATCAGACCTTTTAAAAACGTTCCTGTGGTAAGGATGACAGCCCTTGCTTTATATTTTAAGCCACTTTGACCAATGATCCCAGCTATTGTTTTCTTGTCAATAATGAGATCGTCGACGACTTCCTGTCTCAAAAAAAGATTACTCTGGCTTTCCACTCTTTTTTTCATGGACAGCTGATAGGATTTTTTATCGGCTTGGGCACGGGGAGAATGGACTGCGGGCCCTTTTTTGGTATTGAGCATGCGGAATTGGATACCCGTTTCGTCAATTACCCTGGCCATTTCACCGCCAAGGGCATCGATCTCCCGAACCAACTGACCTTTTGCGAGGCCGCCAATCGCGGGATTGCATGACATCTGAGCAATCGTGTCCAGATTTATTGTGAGCAACGCCGTACTCATACCCATACGTGCGGATGCGAGTGCCGCTTCGCATCCTGCATGGCCGGCTCCGACCACAATTACATCAAACTCGGTGTGCATATACTACTTTGCATGCTCAACAAAACGTGTTTCCCGAATTACAGTAACGACAACCTCCCCCGGATATTCCAGCTGTCCTTCAATTTCTCTGGCAATATCGTAACACATCTTGGAGGCTGCCTTATCATTGGTCTTATCGGGACACACCATTACGCGGACTTCCCTCCCTGCCTGAATGGCGTAAGCGCTTTCGACTCCACTGAAAGAAGTTGCAATACTTTCAAGTCTCTCCAGTCGTTTAATGTACTTCTCTAACGTTTCTCTCCTTGCACCAGGTCTTCCGGCAGAAATAGCATCGGTTGCACTCACCAGAACGGTGTATACAGACTCTACAGGTGTTTCTTCATGATGGCCACCAATAGCATTAACCACTTCAGGTCTTTCGTCATAACGTTTCGCAAGATCCGCGCCGGCGACGGCATGTGTACCTTCCATTTCTGGACCAATAGCCTTGCCAATGTCGTGCAAAAGACCGCATCTTTTCGCCAGGGGAACATCCAGTTTTAATTCACCTGCAATGATGCCCATAAGATTACTGACTTCGATAGAATGCTGCAGTTGATTTTGCCCATAACTCGTTCTATATTTGAGCCTGCCAATAAGTTTTATCAGTTCCGGGTGAATATTGTGAACCCCTAATTCAAAGCAAGTTTGTTTCCCCGTTTCCTGGATAACTTGTTCAATTTCCGTTTCTGTCTTTTTAACAATTTCTTCAATGTGCGCGGGATGAATTCTTCCATCAAGGATCAATTTTTCCATTGATTGCCTTGCTATTTCACGACGAACGCTGTCAAACCCAGAAAGAACAATTACACCGGGGGTATCATCCACAATAACGTCAATTCCCGTTGCCTTCTCAAAGGCACGAATATTCCTTCCTTCACGCCCTATGATACGGCCTTTCATTTCATTATTGGGGAGTTCAATTGAGCTTACAATATTTTCAGCCGTATGCGTTGCTGCGCATCGCTGAATTGAAGCACTTATCAATGATATAGCAGTCTGTTCTGCGTTTTCCTTTGCTTCCGCTGTTTTTTTCGAAATCAATTCGGCACATTTAATGTCGAGTTCTTTTTCTAATCTACTGAGTAAAAGTCTTTCGGCATCTTCTCTGGATAAATTGGAGATTTTCAGGAGTGTCTTATTCTCTTCTTCTATGGTTTTTTCGAGTTCCAGCCTTTTCTCGTCTAATTTCTTTTCTTTCAGGGCAAAATTGGCAGAAAGCGTATCTATATACCTTTCTTTTTTTGTGAGTAATTCCATCTTTCGTTCAAGGTTATCTTCTCTTTTACTTAACCTCTTTTCTTGTAACCTCAATTCCATCTTGGTTTCTTGCGTTTCTTTTTCAAAAGCCTCTCTCCGTTGGTACAATTCGGTTTTTGTTGCTAATTCTGCTTCTTTTTTAATTCTTTCCGCATCTTGGCGTGATTCTTCAATGAGATGTTTTATCTTCTTTTCGCTGGCCGCTTGCTTCTTCCTGTATACAAGAATACAAATAAAGTAACCAATAGCGATACCTGCCGGAAGAAGGAGGTATGCCAGTGTTTGAAATAGCTGCATTCTATCGTATAAGCCGTTTTTTCAGGCTCATCCTCCAAAAACAAAAAGACAATTTTGCGTTTAATTAAGAGATAAAAGTGAGAAACGAAGGTCGAAAAAAATGAGACTTCTGGAAGAAATACTGCGTTAGTGAAATGTCGGTTTGAGCAGAAACAGCATGGGAAATGAATAAAGACTCTTTTAGAAAAATACTTCTTATAAAATAAGTTTTCAATCTTGGAATAGGTCGTCAGCACTTATAAATAAAGTACTTATGCAAAACGCTGCATGTATTAAGAGAGATATTTTCATCTATATTACTGTGCTTTTCTAAGATTGGCAAAATCGTACTTATTAGATATTTTTCTTCAAGAACCACAAATGCTATCGTTAAGTGATAATCACCAGACGCAAACAGTTTATCGGACATCCAGAAAAATAATCGCCTGTTTATGAAAACATACGCATTCTGTAACGTTTTGATAGGCCGTTTTTATTCATTTCTCCCTGTCTTTCTCTTTGAAGATTCGAAACTATCAGCGACATCTCCCGGATCAGATATTTCGAACTTTTATTAGCTTCCAGACTACGCTAAAATTGCAATACTGACAAGCTACATTACAAAAGTTTAGCGGTCATTTTGTATAACATAATACACAATCTAAATACACAATCTAAAATTTTCATTATCTTACCAAAGTAGCGATTTTAAACAATCTTTTTATCCAAGTCAAGCGATTTTATATCTATATTGTTGAAAGGGTTAAGGAATTATAAATCATAAAAGTTTTTTGGTCGTTTTATTTATTCCTTAGATGCTTGACAAGAAAAATATCGCTCAGTATAATGCTTTCCTTTAAATCTACTAAAAGTATGTTTACAAGGGTATATTTTTTACCTGGGTTATTGCTTTGATAATTTAAGGAGGAGCTATATGAGAGTGGAGGTTGAATTACCTGATGTGGAAGCAAACAACGGAGACGAAGCGACGGTTTCCTTTTGGTATGCTGAAGAGGATGAGGAGGTTGAAGAAGGTGAGGATCTTGTAGAGATGATCACGGAGAAAACAACTTTTAATGTCACTGCCCCGGTATCTGGAAGATTACTGGAAATCATTGCGCAAGAAGGTGACGTGGTAAAAGTAGGTGATATTATGGCAATACTTGAAACCGAGGAAGAGGAGGAAGAGGAGGAAGAGGAGGAAGAGGAGGAAGAGGAGGAGGAGGAAGAAGAGGAAGAAGATTAGCGTTTCAAATGTACAGGCGAACCTTTCTTAAAATTATATTTACCCATAGTATGCAATAAGTGTAACTCATTATCTCCCTCCATCCATCTCCGCAGAGTTAGATGGGGGAGGTAAAAAGCTTTTTCCGGAAATTTACTGAGCAATCCAATAGTAACGATTGACTTAAAATGATATAATTCATGTCTTTTAAAATCATTTCTTGCCAGGACCGTGTTGTAAAATTATTTCAAAATGCTATTATACGTGACCATCTGGCACACGCTTATATTTTTGCTGGTCAAGATGGTATAGGCAAAACATTATTTTCTAAAGAACTGGCAAAGGCAATTTTTTGCCAACATCCGGGTGTTGATGCTTGTGATACCTGTGGTCCCTGTCAGAGAATTGCCAATGACAATTTTTCTGATCTATTTTTGATAGTTCCTGAAAAAAATAGTCGGGTAATTAAAATAGAGCAATTAAAATACCTCCAGGATGTCCTGAATGTGAAACCTTTGGAATCGAAGTACAAAATGATAATTATCCATGCAGCAGATAAGATGAACGAAGAGGCCTCTAACTGTTTATTGAAAACCTTAGAAGAACCCCCTTCGTATGCTATTATTATATTGATCGTAACCTCTTTAGAATTGGTTAGAGAAACGGTTCGGTCCAGGTGTCAGATAGTGAGGTTTTCCCCTTTATCGATGCCGGCGGTAAAAGGCATCCTCGTAAACCGTTTTCACCTGGATGATAAACAAGCGGAACGATTGGCATTCATATCCAGCGGTAGTATGGAGAGGGCTGTGTTACTTTCCGGTACTCATGCTCTCGAAAAGAAAGACTGGCTTATTAACCGGATCTTGAAATTAGAAGTGCATGATAATTTAACTTTTTCAAAGGAGTTATTCGACGAATGGCATATCCAGGATTTGGATGTATTAGAGGAGAAACGAACATATGTAAAAGAACTTATCCTTTCTTTTCTTTTGTATTACCGTGACTTGCTTGTTTGCAAGATTGAAGGGGAGTTACCTATTTATTGTACGGGTTGGCGGGATGCATTGGTATCTAAAAGTCAGTCGTTGTCTGAAGATACGCTGTTCAGCATCATACATGTAATCAAGACATCACTTGAGTATCTTGATCGTAATGCCAATATCACTCTGTTGTTGGAGAATATGATAACAAAGATACTTCATCTTCAATTTGGTTACAGAATACCATCCGTACCATAGCGTATATCCTGTTGGGCCGCATGATAAATACAAGCCTTCGTTATAACATAAGAGGAAGATGCTAACGGAGCGACGTTTTATAGTTCTATGCTTTCCTCAATACCGATTTCATCTGTATACGTGTAGGCATGATACAAATTCGTATTATCCTCTGTATCTTTACCTTTGTCCGCCTTTTTATCTTTTTTACTATTCTTACCTACCTCCGGAACAGTGCCAGATACAAGCCCTGTTGCCTTTACGGTAATTATGGAATCAGACCCATCCGTATCGAGTTTGACATTCCATGTAACTGTAACAGTTTCTCCTGCCTGTAGATAACCAATATCGATCCTGAGTGAACCACTCAATAAATACATACTTGGTGGGAGGGTGATTTCTGCATCGATATTGGAGGCAGAATAGGCTGAACAATCGAACGGTTGGGGACAGGGGTAAGTAATTTCTGCAGTTACCTTGAGTACAGAACCTGCGGTCGTTTCTCCGCATTTTTGAATGGTAACCGTCCAGGGCATAATTACGGTTCCCCAATAATGGCGGGTGGTTACGTATCCGGTATAATTCCATGCATTTGCAAAGTCAGCTATGCTCCATGTAATAGTCCCATCAAGGTTTGTCTTTCTATTTAGGTCACGACCCCACGGATCTACAAAGTAAACAACTCCCTCCGCTTCATTATATCCTACAATTACCCTGTAATGCGCCGTATCATCGTTCGGTGCAAATTTCATAAGTAAAATAACAGGAATGTCCTGAGCAATGAGTCCTTTAAGGGTTGACCACCAAAAGGTGTCTGATGAATAATCAAAAGAGACATAACCCAGGGGTCTTTCGGGATAGCCTGCTTTAGGAGCATTACGGGGAAAGAATCTTCCCATGGAGCTGCTATGATGACTAAAAAAACCTGCTCGCACCATATCCCATGTATGCGTACCGATAGAAGATGAGCGGGCAACATCCGCAATGGCCTTTTGATCAATGTCTTCTCCCCAAAAATCGTAGAGTATCTCAAGGGCTGCGGGACCGCAGAAAAAGGCTGTTATTTGCTCATGATAAGGAACATCGGAAATAAGATGTGAATTTGGTAACGATGTAGTTCCATCTGCACTATAAGCCCGATCAGCGAAATGAAAGATTATCAAAAGCACCATTACCATCAACACATTTTTAGTTCTCATATTTTTCACCTCCATTCAATAATATTTTTACGAGAGGATTACCCTCTGAATAATCTATTACTTATTACAAAAGTCGTGACCTCTTGTATGCCCCTTTTCTCCCCGTAATGGAGTAAACTCAGACGTGATACTGTTTTTAATATCTGATCTCTGCTTATTTTTCTGTCTTAATAAGTTTGTAATTTCTTCGGCCTTCATAGGACTATACAGCAGATAACCTTGTATATAGTCACATCGGTATGAACGTAACAATTCCAATTGTCCCTGAGTTTCAACCCCTTCTGCAACTACCTTTATTTTAAGAGAGTGTGCCATATCTATAATAGATTTGACAATTGCTGTGGCATCTGAATTGGTGTCAATGTCCAGGATTAAAGACCGGTCAATTTTTAATGTACTGAACGGAAGATGTTTCAGGCTATTTATGGAAGAAAAACCGATGCCGAAATCATCCATCATGAGATGTATTTTCATTTTATTTAGTTCTTTAAATATTTCGAGTATGACCCCTTTGTTCTCCATCACGGAACTTTCCGTAATTTCCAATTCAAAGGCGTCGGCTGGTAAACCGGTGTTTTTGATTATTGTCCCGATCTGTTTCGGTAATTCTTTGTGCTCAAACTGTATTACGGATATGTTGACAGTGACAGTTATATTTGAAAATCCCATATCATGCCACAACTTATTTTGAGTACATGCATTTTGTATTACCCAATAACCAATATTGTCGATAACTCTGGTTTCTTCTGCCAGCGGGATGAACTGATCTGGTAAAAGTAAGCCACGCTGTGGATGTTGCCAACGAGCAAGTGCTTCTACAGCAACAATCTCTGTGTTTGTAAGTGAAACAATTGGTTGATAATAAAGTTCTAATTCCGAGCGCTCAATGGCATGCCGGAGGTCGTTCTCTAACTGTAAAAAATTCATTGCCGTGTCATGCATTTCCCTGTTAAATATTGCATAACGTGCTTTACCAAGTGTCTTGGCCTGATACATTACGGTATCAGCATCTCTCAGGATATCCTCAGGGCTATGATACAATTCACCTTTTAAAACAATTCCAATACTAGCCGAGATAACTATTCTATGGCCATTAACAAGAAAAGGGTTCTTCAGGTCTTCCAGGATTCTTTCGGCAACAAATTTTGCATTAAAAGCGTCATCGACACCGTCAAGAAGGATTGCAAACTCATCTCCTCCAAAACGAGAAACCGTATCTGCCTTTCGCAAGCACTCTTTCAGTTTTTTTGCAATCAATATAAGTAATTTATCGCCTGACAAGTGACCAAGGCTGTCATTTATGGTCTTGAAACGATCCAGATCGAGAAATAGCACTGAAAATAAACTGTTTTTATTTCGTTTTGCATGTTCAATCAATCGTTCTAATCGTTCCATGAAAAGATTCCTGTTCGGAAGGCTTGTTAACGGGTCGTGAAATGCATTGTATCGTAGTTGATCTATAAGATGATTACGCTCAGTAATATCGCGCAATATACCCACTATTCCTATCTCTTTTTTATGGATGTCCTGAAGGATAGATGCCGACAGAAATGAGGAAAAAATTTGTCCATCTTTTTTCTTTTTATTTATTTCTCCAGAAAAGGTCTTTCCCTTTAATATTTTTTCAATAACCTTTTGGGATTCGATAGAGCTGGCAAATAATATATGAATGGATTTTCCTAATATTTCCGATTTGGTATACCCAAACACTTTTTCCGCAGCCGGATTAAATTCTGTAATTTCCAGGTTCAAGTTGGCTGCCACAATCATATCAAGCGAGCAGGTAACGAGATATTCTGTGTAATTTTTTGCTGATGTGGTCGCTTCTTCTGCGCGCTTCCGCTCAATAGCGTGACGGATAGATTTCTCCAGCAAATAAGAGGTAATCTGCTCCTTAATCAGATAATCCGATGCCCCTGTTCTTATTGCCTCCGTATCTACGCGATAATCGCCCTGACCGGTGAGTATGATAACAGGGGACTTGCAATCACGGGCTATCACTTCATGCAAGAGATCAAGTCCTGTATTTTTATCGGACCCGAAGCGATAGTCAAAAAGATATACGTCGTACTGTTTGGTATGAATAGCATTCAGTGCCTCATCGTACGTTTTCACCCAATCCAGTTCGGATTTCCAGATCAGGATTTCAGAAAGTAATTCACGAGTTATAAAATAATCATCTTCGTCGTCATCTGCGAGAAGTATTTTTATCCTGACATTATCCATGCTATTCTTGTTCCTTACGATGGAAGTGAAACAATTTCAAGCCAATATTTTGATAGCGATTTTACAATCTCAACTAATAGTGCAAAATCATTGGGTTTGCTTATGTATGAATTAACGCCCATATCATACATCAACCGGATGTCTTCTTCTCTTTCTGAGGTTGACAGTATTATTATTGGGATTTGTCTCAGATTTAGATTTGATTTGATTTCCCTTAATGCATCTTGCCCACTCATTTTTGGCAGATTCAGATCCAGGAGAATAAGATCTGGTCGTAACATAGTGTTTGGCCAGGAGTATTATCCCCGAGAGTACAGATAGTCCATTAATTCTTCGCCATCCTCAACGTAATGGATAATATTGTATACACGAGCTTCTTCAAAAGCATCTTTTACTATGAGCCGGTCATCGGGGTCATCTTCTGCTATTAAAATTGTAATTGTTTTTTCCGTTTTATTCATCATCGTTTCTTTTTACCTGATGTACCGGCAACACGAGAATAAATTTCGTACCTTCCCCTGGAGTGCTCTTTGCGACAATACTACCACTATGGCGCTCTGCAATCTTTCGACATATCGATAGTCCAACCCCCGTCCCTTCATATTCGTTGCGTCTGTGCAAGCGATGAAACATTCCGAAAATGAACTCGGCATGTTTTTCGTTAAAACCAATTCCATTGTCTGTTACGGTGATCTGGTAAAATTCATTACCGTGAGCGGTCAGATTGCTTTCCTGTTTTATACCGTTAAGACGTTGTGCCTGGATATCTACAACCGGATGTACATCTTTGCGATGATATTTCAGTGCGTTACCAATAAGATTCTGAAACAATTGATACATTTGATGAGGGTCGGCATCAATGACTGGTAAATTTCCCATGCTTATATTCCCTCCTGTTTTCTCGATCTGGATTTCCAAATCATTGACCACATCACGAATTGTTATTGCAAGGTCAACCGGTGAAAATGGTTTGGCATTTGTGATGACTCTTGAGTACATGAGAAGATTTTTTATGAGTGTCTGCATGCGTCTTGATGCATTTTTCATGCGTTCTATGTAATCTCTCCCTTCATCATTTAAAGTCTTTCCATGTTTCGTAATCAATCGATCGCCAAATACCATTACCTTTCGCAAAGGTTCCTGCAGGTCATGGGAAACCACGTAGGCGAACTGCTCCAAATCTTTATTGGAACGTATGAGTTCCAAGGTTTTTTCTTTAAGAGAGTTTTCTATCCGTTTACGGTAGTTAATTTCCTGTAGCATTTGCGTGTTGGTACGGAGAAGTTCTTCGTTGTGTGATTCGATATCCTTGCGATATGACTGCAAGCGTCCGATCATATGGTTGAAAGTGCCTGCAAGATCTGAAATTTCATCATTCGTTTGAACATGAATATGCTGTTCTAATAATCCCGCAGAAACATTTTTTGTCGCTAAACTCAATTTTTTGATGGGAGCGGTAATTCTTTTCGTAAGAAACAGGGTTAACATAACACCTATAAATACAAAAAGAAAGGTAAAAGCCAAAGTCGACACCTGGAATTCTTTTATTCTTTTGTGAAGATTTTCAAGAGACAATCCAAGATAAACATACCCTATGATCTCCTGGTTTGCACCTCCTTTATCGTTTAACGATACCTCTTTTGGATTGTTACCAGTAACGCCAACTATGGGAGACAGGAAACTAATGTACCGTTTCCCGTCTTCTTGATTGACAAGTTCTTCGTAGGTCGTTGCTGGGGAGGAGCTTGAATTTGCCATACTCACTGCCGGTGCCGGAGGAATTTTTAATCCTGATGTAAAGCTTTTAGACATTAGTAATTTTTTGTCCTTATCAAGAAGGCAAACATAAGCAATGTCGTCATCCACTTCCAGGCTCTCAACAATCTGCGCCATAGATTCTTTATCCCCTGTATAGATGCTGTATTCGCTTGTTTGAGATGCCATGCCGGTAATAATTAAGCCATGATTTACAAGATTACGATATATGTGAGAAGTTGCGTTTTGTATGAGAAAAAAGCTGATCCCTCCTGAAGTCACCAGGATGATTAAAATGGTCAAAAGATTAAATTTTGTTGCGATGGTTATTCGCCGTTTTGTTTTTGTGATAGACATAATTCATTCATCGAAGACTTGATGTGCAGTACGAATATGTTTTTCCTGAAAAGTTATCTTCATGTGTCTGGCTGTTCTCAGATTCAGGGTATAAAGAAACTTTCGGGGGAAAGATAAAGGTACAGAAGTCACCTTTGCGCCTCGTATTATTTCAATAGCCTTCTCTCCACATTGCGCTCCGATATCATGATAATCATATTCCAGGGAGCAAAGGGCTCCTGCCTTTGCCCACGTGGAAGAAGGACCGCAGAACGGTATCTGATTCCTGAATGAAAACAGCAGAATTTGTTTGGCCGTTAACGGATTGAACACAAGGGTGTCATTTATTCCCCACAAAATATCCGCATTCGTTGCTAAAACTTTTAGTGCGTTGGGAATATCTTTTGGTGTATAAACCGCAACCGGATTAAAGTTGAGTCCCATCTTTCTTGCTATTGCTTCAGCAAATTGAATCTTTTCTTCATTTTCCACCGGGTTGTAAAGGACACCGATCGTTTTTGTTTCCGGAAGGAGGCTCTTCAGCCAATAAAACTGTGTTTCTACCGGAAAGTCAAGTATTACCCCTGTAGCATTCCGTGCATGTTTTATTATATTTCCATCGAGAATAAGGGTGGCAACAACTGGTACATCAACAAACATCTTAAGAGCTCCTACCGTTGGGGTAGTTCCAACAGCAAATATCAACCTCGTTTTATTTTTTTTGATTTCTTGAAATGCTTGTGACATCTGTACTATATTACTTTCAAGGATATAGATA
Organism: Planctomycetia bacterium; assembly: GCA_015075005.1. GTDB lineage: Bacteria > Planctomycetota > Brocadiia > Brocadiales > Brocadiaceae > Brocadia. The sequence goes on along the minus strand of JABTVC010000001.1, from coordinate 1,564,382 downwards.
TCACATATCGCCGGTATTTTATGTTCCGTAAGATAATTCTGAAAACCGGCAAGTACATCTTTATAAGGTGATTCCTCGTGACTAACAAGCACGGCAATGTGCATATCTAAAGCTAAAACAGCGGAGGCAGTTGTCCATAACACAAAGATGATGGCGAACATTTTGAAAATAACAGGCATTTTGTATTTGTGCATGAGACATTATACCTATTACATTAAAACGCATACGTAAACTTAATGCGAAACGTCCTGCCATTCTGTTCGATTGTGTCCTGTACGAGTTCTTCGCCTACTGGGTCTGCGTATTTTTTATTAAACAGATTAAAAACTCCTCCCGAAACTTCTAGTGTTTTAAAAATATTATGACTGTAAAGTGTCATATTCGTGATAAAAAAATCTTCTGCAAATTTTCCATCAAGTGTTTTTCTTTTGCTTTTGTACTGTTCCTCGCCGCTGAAAAAGAGTTTGCGCTTTATAATCGGGATAATAATGTTGAACTTAGCCAGGTGTAGAGGAGAATTTACCATATCTTCCCCGGTAGTGGTATTTTCGGTTTCCTGAATGGTATAGCTAGTCCTACCCTCAAGTCCACTTTCCAATTTTTCTTCCAGCTCAAATTCAAGGCCTTTTGCATGAACCTTATCCAGATTATCAAACACATTGAGCCCGTCGGTAGTGTCCTTTCTTGAGACAATGAGATTGTCGATTGAGTTGTAAAAACCTACAATTGTCCCACGAAGGTGTTTTCCTATGTACTGTTCATAAATAATCTCGTAGGTATCAATAGTTTCAGGGTCAAGATCGGGATTGCTCTTTTGGGAAGTCCCATCTCTGTAGTAAAGTTCGTAAGCGTTTGGCTCACGAAATGCGCGACCATAAACAAATTTAAACGTCGTCTTCTCAAACGGGTTGTAAATCAGCGCAGCACGCGGGTTAACGATGCCCCCAAAGGTCTCGAAATAATCAAAACGAATGCCCGCATGCAAGGTCAAATAATCCGTGATGGTAAATTCATCCTGAGAATAAACTGCCAAATATTGAGAAGAACGATGGTCGTCAAGAATTTCATGTTCGATACCAGGGATTGTCCCCTCCTGGATGTGATTAAAAATACGCTGGTCTTGTTGTATGCTATATCGGGAATCCAGACCAAAGGTGCATTTATGTGCTTCCAGGAATGTTTTGGTTAACTGAACCTCTCCCTGGAACCATTGGCTATCAACGTCATCAGAAGTTTTTACTGACCTGGGATAATCATTTGAATAATAATCGTCACTATAATGATAAAAATTGTAGTTAAACCGGGCAAGAAGATTGAATTGGTCGCCAATTATTCGTTCATATTTCAGATCAGCCCAACCACGCTCATCCTCAGTAGAAAATAGCTCGTTAAATATCGTACTATATGGAGCCGTTGGAACGTCTTTTTCCCTTTTATGATAATTTACCTGAAAAGATAAATCGCGATACGACAACCCGGCAAAGATATTTTCAAAACGATCATCGTCGAGGCCGTTTGCAATGCCATTGTTGTTTTCCGGCTTGTCGAATTCTCTGAAAAACAAACGATCCTCCCCATCACTGCTGTAATAAGAACCTGAAAATACCATCTCCAGTCCACTTTGAAATTTCTCACCGTAACTCATACGTCCCTTGTATGTCTCAAGGCTGCCTGCTGCTGCCGAAGTCTCGACACCTCTAAAATTTCTGCCAATCCTGGTAATTACGTTGATAATGGCAAAAAATGCATTTGTGCCGTACAACGAAGAACCAGGGCCCCGGATGATTTCGATACGTTCAATAAGATCTATATCGACAGGAAAATCGGTACCTATCGGCGCCTGATTATAGACAGCGTCATTTACTCGATGTCCATCGATAAGAAGCAGGATACGGGTATTATAATCCCCAGGCAGCCCAAAACCTCTTGTTCCCAGATAATTATAGTTTCTATCATAGGTAACAGAGAAACCTCGCACGCTCCGCAGAATCTCTGCAAAATTTTGGTACCCATATTTTTTGATTTCATCAGCCGTTATAATACTCACGGAAGAAGGGGCTTCTGTTACCTTTTGTTCGTATTTTGAGGCGCTATAGACTGAGGGAATCTCCTGAAAAAGAATCGATTCTTCGCTTATTGGAGGCGATTCTATGGATAATTCTGATTCTGCCTGGCACAAAGAATATAAGAGGCAAAAACTAAGGAAGGGTATACTGAAGAATATCTGAAATTGTCCATTTACCTTTGAAAAGAAATTGATTTTCTTTTTGTTGTAAGCAATTAACATGTTGGATTATACATGTATAATTCTTGGCTAGGGATAGTTAAGGATTATGATAGATAGTTTTTTACATTGATATAATTTATGATACCTGACTGTGACCAATATTCTTAAATTTTAGTCTTTTTTGTCATCTGAAACACAATTTTGAACATATTTAACAATATATAATAACATAATTCAAACAAAAAAATAATTGATGGACGCATTTTATCAAATTATCAGGTGAGAAATTCCCTCAAAGCGTTATATTTTCAGTTTTTTCTGGAATGGATAATGCGGGGCACCTTGATTATTTATAAATTTTGTCCGGGTCGAATACCTTGCTCCCGGTAATACGAATGATGTCTGTTTTTGGGATATATTCCCGGTAATAGCATGTTTTATATCCCGCATGGCATGCGGCAACATGCTGTTCTACGGCGAAAACGAGTGAATTTCCTTCGCAATCGAAAAATACCCTTTTTACCACCTGAATATGGCCTGAAGTTTCACCTTTAATCATCAACCGGTTTTGAGAGCGGCGAAACACATGTACCTTACCTGTTTCAATGGTCTTTTCAACGGCGTCTTTATTCATGTAGCAGAGAGTGAGCACCTTTCCATCCACAGCATCGACAATGACCGATGGGATGAGTCCTTTTTCATTGAAGTGTAACTTGTCTAACAGCTGCATAATCATCTCCTTACATATGGTATTGTTTCAAGCTAAAAGAGAAAAAAACAGGATTTATTTTGTGGCCTGGAAATTTGTTATAGGGGACATCTCTGACTTAAGCAGGATTATTTTTTTGTATAAGCCTCTGGCTGCGTCTTCCGGATTAGTAGCATGCATAATGCCCGAAATGACAGCAATACCATCTGCCCCGTTATCCAAAACATCTTTTACGTTATTTTCACGAATCCCACCCAGCGCAATCACGGGTATCTCAACCACAGTTTTCAGATGTTGAATCTCCTCCGTTCCCCTGGGCTCAAGAATCCCTGCCTTTGAAGGTGTATCAAAGACGGGCCCGAACGTAATATAATCAGCACCGTAGTCCTGGGCTTGCAATGCCTCTTGACGATTATGGGTGGATATGCCAATAAGTCTTTCAAAACCCAACAATTTCCTTGCTGCGTGAAAAGGAAGGGACTGCCAGCCCAAATGTACCCCGTCTGCCTCTACTGACATGGCAATGTCTACCCTGTCGTTGATGATTAAATTTGCATGGAAATCCAGAGTTATTTTTCTCAGCTCGGATGCCAGAGAATAAAGTTCGTGGGTAGAAATGCCCTTTTCTCTTAATTGTATAGTCTTAACCCCGCCTCTTAACGCCAGTTTTATGGTATCCAGAAATGATTGCTTACAGAGGTTTCTATCTGTAATCAGCATAAGGGAAAGATTATTTATCGGTTCTTTGTTCATCGTAAATACAGATTTTAAGTTTCTTAGCAAATTATGGATGTTATACGTGAATGGCAGGTATTAACTTTTTATCAAGAAGATGGTTAAATCTCTTCAATAGTGGGTTTATTGACTGACGTATAAATTCTTCTACTTGTTGTGGTGCCCTGCCAACTAATTTCATCGGATCAGAAATGTCTTTCAATTTTGATATAATCCTGGAGAATGAAGGGTCTTGTGCGATTCGTTCCAAAAGGTCATTTTTGTTTCCTTCTTCCTTCATCTTGTGAGTGGCATCCATTGCATGCCGGCGAATCCTTTCGTGGAGTTCCTGCCGGTCGCCACCGGCATTCACAGCTTCCATGAGGATGTTCTCCGTTATCATCAGAGGTAATTCATCGGCGAGATGGCGATGGATAACAGAAGGATAAACGCTTAATCCTGCAGCAACGTTTAACACAATATTTAATATGCCATCGATAGCAAGGAATCCCTCAGGGACAGCGATTCTTTTGTTCGCAGAATCATCCAGTGTCCTTTCAAACCACTGGGAGGCGGCAGTAAATGCGGGGTTTAAGCAATTACAAAGCACGTATCGTGCAAGAGCTGCTATGCGTTCACAACGCATGGGGTTTCTTTTGTATGCCATGGCTGATGAACCGACCTGTTCTTCTTCAAAGGGCTCTTCTAGTTCTTTCAGATGTTGAAGCAGTCGCATATCATTGGAAAATTTATGTGAAGATTGCGCTATGCCTGCCAGGCTAAACCCAATCTGACTATCGATCTTTCGAGTGTAAGTTTGACCAGTTATGGGATAATAATCATCAAACCCCATCTTTTTTGTAACAAGTTTATCCAGCATTTTTACCTTTTCCGCATCGTTATGAAAGAGTGACATAAAGCTGGCTTGTGTACCGGTTGTACCCTTCACACCGTGAAACCGTAAGCCCTTGATTCTTGTTTCCACTTCCTCGATATCGAGAAGATAATCCTGAATCCATAAACAGATCCGTTTCCCAAGCGTGGTTGGTTGTGCCGGCTGAAAATGAGTGAAACTTAAGGTTGCAAGGTCTTTATATTTTATCGCTTGATTTGAAAGTACGCTCACAATATTTATAAGCTTTGCAAGGATGATGTGTAATCCTTCCCTCATCTGAATGAGATCGGTATTGTCCTGCACGTAGGCGCTGGTTGCGCCGAGATGAATAATCGGCCGTGCCTTTGGACACTGTTCACCATAGGCGTGGATGTGCGACATGACATCGTGCCTGAGTTTCTTCTCATATGCTCGTGCAACATCAAAGTTGACCGTATCCTGAAAGCGACGCATTTCATCGATCTGGTCATTTGTAATCGTGTGTAACCCAAGCTCCTGCTCTGCCTCAGCAAGTGCAATCCAAAGCCGGCGCCATGTGCTGAATTTATATTGATCAGAAAATAGAGTGCCCATTTCTTTGCTGGCATATCGTTCAGAAAGAGGCGACTGATATGTGTTGTATTGGTTGGTTGATGGCATAACGTATCTAAAGCTATGGTAAGAAATATTGACATTACAGGGTGACATGGACAAACTTTGTTTGTCCATGTTTGCGCTTAACCTGAAATTCTCCCTTATAATAATTTGCTCGTATTCTAATCATAACCGTATAAAAATCAATCTAAAAGAAAAAAGGTGTTGCCTGTTTAAGAACAACACCTTTTTTATGGAAATCCCTGTTTTCAAAAACAGAGTATGTGAATTGTAATGAATATGCAAAGGCGTCCCTACGTATCTCTGCGGGAAAACCGTGGCCTTGTTACAATTAACGTCTGTGTCCACATGAAGCTGCCCCGGAAGTTTCTTTCTCTTCTGGTATTTCACCAATCACGGCATTGGTTGTAAGAAGCAGAGCGGCAATGCTTGCGCCATTTTGTAATGCTACCTTTACAACCTTTGCAGCATCGATGATACCGGATTTGACCATGTCGGTATATCTCTCACCAAAAGCATCATAACCATAATTACCCGTCCCATCTTTTACGTTTTGCAGAATGACGGCGCCTTCCAGGCCTGCGTTTTCAGTTATCAGCTGAATTGGTTTTTCTATGGCTACCCTGACAATATTAATTCCAATCTTTTCATCCCCCTTGGCAGACAAGGTAGTTAATACCTTCGATGCCCTTATCAGGGCAACTCCTCCCCCCGGTAAGATACCTTCTTCAACGGCTGCCCTGGTAGCTTGAACGGCGTCTTCAACACGGTACTTCTTTTCCTTCATTTCCACCTCTGTTGCCGCTCCGACGTTAATCCGTGCAATTCCTCCGGAAAGTTTTGCAAGCCGTTCCTGCAATTTCTCACGATCATAATCAGAGGTAGTTGTTTCTATCTCTGCTTTAATCTGGGAAATTCTTCCTTGAATCTCATTTTTAACACCAGTTCCCTAAGCGATTGTTGTTGTGTCCTTGTTGATTACAACCTTCTTGGCCCTGCCAAGGTCATTGAGTTGTACACTGGAAAGTTGTACACCCAAATCTTCAAACAGGGCTTTTGCTCCTGTGAGAGCGGCAATATCGCCCAGCATTGCCTTCCTTTTGTCACCGAACCCTGGTGCCTTAATTGCGGCGCATTGTAGAGTGCCACGGAGTTTATTAACTACGAGGGTAGTGAGTGCTTCCCCTTCTACGTCTTCAGCAATAACAATTAATGCCTTGCCTGATTTGGCAATCTTTTCTAAGAGAGGAACGAGGTCTTTGATGGCAGACAATTTTTTTTCGTATATGAGAATATAAGGATTTTCAAATATTGCTTCCATGGTTTCAGGCGAGGTCACAAAATAGGGAGATAGATATCCTTTATCGAACTGCATTCCTTCCACGACATCAACCGTGGTTGTAAGGCTTTTCCCTTCTTCCACGGTAATAACACCTTCTTTGCCCACCTTGTCCATAGCATCTGCTATTTGGTTGCCAATCTCTTCGTCATTGTTACCGGCAATCGTAGCAATTTGTGCAATCTCCTTTTTGCCTGATATTTTAATGCTCATTCTTGTTAGTTCTTGTACCAGGGCATCTACGGCCTTTTCAATGCCATGTTTGATGTCTACCGGATTTGCCCCTGCGGTAATATTTTTAAGACCTTCCTCAAAGATAGCTTCTGCCAAAAGTGTAGCGGTAGAGGTGCCATCACCCACCATGTCGTTTGTCTTGGAGGCGGCCTCTTTGACCATCTTTGCTCCCATATTTTCAAATGGGTCTTCGAGCTCAATTTCCTTTGCAACAGTAACACCATCATTAACAACCATGGGAGAGCCAAAACTCTTTTCAATAACAACATTCCTGCCCTTCGGCCCTAAAGTAACCTTAACGGCCTGTGCTAGTTTCTTAACGCCTCTTTTTATAGCCTCGCTGGCATCGTGTCCATAGATAATCTTTTTTGCAGCCATTACCACCTCCTAAAAATATTATTCAATTATAGCCAAGATATCGTCTTCAGACATCAGCAGATATTCTTCGCCATCAACCTTTACTTCCGTGCCGCCGTATGAACTAAATAGCACCCTTTCTCCTTTTTTCACCTGAAACTTTGCCCGTTCTCCATTCTTCAATAATTTTCCATCCCCTATGGCAATAACCTTGCCTTCCTTGGGTTTTTCCTTAGCTGTATCAGGTAATACAATACCGCCTGCCGTCTTTCCTTCTGCTTCAATCCTCTTTATCAATATCTTTTCTCCTAGTGGCCTTACATTCATACCTCAATTTACTCCTTTCTTTAATGTCCTTAAAACATTAGTTAATACTCAATATTCATATTCATACGTACTACTACTATTTATGTTATGCATGAACCTGACATGCTATTTCCAATAGTACTTTTCGATGACTTGTTCGACTGAATCCCGTAATATGTTGATGTTTATCGGTTTTGGTATCAGAGTATAGGCATTTGCACTAATAAGATCTATTTGAAGTTCTTTTGTTATTTCACCTGACATAAAGATACACGGTATGGATATCCTGATCTCTTTTTTTATAATCTTAAATGTTTCCAGACCGCTATAATCCGGAAGGTGTACATCTAAAATTAAGAGATGCACCTCTTCGTTCCTGGCTATCTTTACAGCCTCTCTCCCGCAACTGGCAAGATAGGTGGTATAACCCTTTGGTTCAAATACCTTTTTTATACTATCCCTGCATGACGCATCGTCATCGGTTATAAGAAGTGAGTAATGCCCAGCGCGGGGGTCTAACAATGCCATCATAATTGCGTCCTCTATGAACCATTATTAAGAATAATGAATAAAAATAAAGCAAATTACATACCAATAAAGTAAATCCGCATCTTTAAGAGATAAACATCAGGTCGTCGATGAAATAATGAGAATATATCGTATGGCAAAACTTCCATATAGCATTGCAATGTAATTACTTATGGCTTTGTAAAATTTCGAGCCAAAGCTTATTTTACAATTTTTCGTTTTATCTATCAACACGTTTTTATCTTTGTCATTTTGACATTTTTTGTGTACATAAATTTTTATTGCTGTCACTATGGCAGATACACCTGCCTTAACGTATTCCTGTTCCTGATTACGTCCTTGATTCATAAGCCATCTGCTACTATAATTTCTTCGGATAATCTAAGCCGGGTTTTGATGATGCTATACAAAAACATGGTCGGCTCCTGTGATATTTTGTCGTGCCGCTATCGCGGTATTGATGGTATAAACAAAATGTGAAAACTAATATGCGTTTTTCATCCCTGCTAAAAAAAATTACTTCGATACTTGATCTGATTAAATTCAGTCATACCATATTTTCATTTCCTTTTGCCGTAATGAGCGCATTTCTTGCGGCAGGAGGCATGCCTGGCATGAAACAATTATTGCTTATCCTTGCGGCACTCGTGACCGCGCGGAGCGCAGCTATGTCTTTTAATCGGTTAGTGGATACATCTTACGACGTACGCAACCCGCGCACAGCGTATCGTGTAGAGCTCCAGAACAAAATAGGCAGAAGCTCTGTGTGGGTATTTACCATTCTGTGCGTCGTGCTTTTTATTACCTGTGCATGGTTACTCAATCGATTAGCCTTCTTTATGGCCCCCCTGGCCATTCTTGTTATTTTTGGATATTCATACACAAAACGGTTTACCCATTTCTCTCACTTCGTCCTTGGTCTTGCGCTAGGGCTGTCACCCATAGGGGCATGGGTAGGGATTCAGGGGGCATTGACTGCTACACCCCTTTTGTTAGCCTTTGCCGTAGTATTATGGACGGCGGGATTCGATATTATCTATGCATGTCAGGACCTGGAACACGACGTGAAATCAGGATTACATTCCATTCCCAAGAAACTAGGTATCGGAGGGGCATTAATACTTTCCGGTGTACTGCATCTTTTTATGGTATTGGTACTCCTGGGGGTATCACGATATACTAACTTGGGTAGTATGTATATAATTGGGGTATGTATCGTTGCCGCATTGCTCATTTACGAACATTCCCTCGTAAAGCCCAAAGACCTATCCAAAATCAACACGGCCTTTTTTACTGTGAATGGAATTATTAGTGTCGGACTTATGGGTGTGACGTTATTAGATATCTTTGTGAGGTAAGCCTGGATATAGAATCGCGAGTCTCAGAAGAGGTAATGGAGATTGACCAACATCTCACAAAAGTATGCAACAAAAGCGGCTTCCGCAAAGAAATGCAGACGTACATTACATTTTAATAACAATAAAAATACCGTCACCAATGTGTCACCAACATGCTAATTTAAGTTTGTCGAAGATTGCTAGCGAATGGCTTTAAAGTAAATTTAATGCGAAGCATAAATTGTTGCTACTATGATTAAATTGGAAGATGCCGACGACGAATTCTACCCTTTTCAATGACGACTATGGAATTTGATAAATCTTTAGTTGGCACAGTCTCAAATACTCGTTTTAGGCGTGCTATTGCTTCTTGGTCGCTATAATTGCCACCTCTGAAAAGTATCAATCCTGGCTCTTCGTATTTTGTCGATGCTAAAAGACGTGAATAATCTAAGTCAGCGGTAATTACTATACGTTTTTCAATTCGAGCACGCTCTAAAATTGTCATATCTGAAGCGCGCCCTAAACCCAATTCGAGGGCGTGAACGGCGTTGTAGCCTTGTTGTGAAAGCCAAACTGCTAATTCTGGAGATAGTGGCATATCAACAAGAAACTTCATCGTGAAAATTCTACCGTCTCCTCTTCTGCAAGAAATGCAGCGAAACGTAAAGTTTCATCAATATCTTCGGCTTCTAAGTAGGGATATGCTTTAAGAATGGTTTCTTTTGTTTCTCCAGATGCAAGAAGTCCCAGGAGACGTGAAACAGGAAAACGAAGACCACGGATACATGGCTTACCCGTGCAAACATTGGGATCAACTGTAATACGCGCAAATTTCATATTTTGTTACCTCATTATTTTCATCAGTAATCACACTCAAACGGACGCAAGTTCAAGTCTTTGCGTTTAATAGGGCCAAATTTTGGCATCAAACTATTTCCTTAATGTTGACGTCTATTCCATCAATTACTGGAATGGTATGCCCCATTTTGATACCTAATAAAATCCATTCTTCCAGGACTTCTCTTAATTCTTCACGGCAGGCTTCAAGGGTACTTGCATTAGCCCAGACTCCTTGAAGACATACAATCTTGCCAAAATAACCCTCATTGTCAGGCAAGATTTCATAATGCGCTTTTTGCATAGCAGCATGAATATAAGCCGTTAACATAGGTTGTTTTCCTTTTTAAAAAAATTTAAATTTGTTGAAATTGCTTTAAATACTTGAATTAATTAAAAGGCATCAACCAATAAGTCTTTTAAAATTATACTGTATTTGATGTTTAAGGCAATAAATTTTATCTTTGGAGACTTTTTGGCTTTTCTGTATTTTTCTGAATGCTTTCTTGATGTTAAGGAAATTCAAAGTTGCCACAAAGTCGATAAGACACAAAGATATTTCTCTGTGCCTTTGTATTTTAGTGGAGAAAAAAAGTTAATGGAAATGAATACTCGTTAAAAATCGTTTTTATTTTCTGCTTGACATAGATGTGATTATACTATATTTTTCTCGCACTAACGCAGAAACTAACAGTCTAAATAAAAATACATTTCGATAAGGGCAAACCCTGAGTGATCAGGGGACGCAAAGTAATAGGGTCTTCTTAATACAAGGATGTGGTTTAAAAGAAGATAACTCTATCCTTATATTGAGTCGTAAAAAGACAGCCTTACTGCCGAAGATGTTTCAAATAAACATTTTTGTAGTAAGGCTTTTTTGTTTTGTGTAAATTTTAAAAATATTTTGCAGAATGGAGAATTGGCAGACGTAGGGAAAATAATCGACAAAATAATTGTAATCAAGGTTTTACAAGTACATATAGATTTTGCATAACATATCTACCTGAATGGAGGAGAATAAATTATGATTAGGTTATCAGTCCGTCTTCTATTCGTATTCAAATTCTTTATTCTTTTCTCTGTTACTGCCCTGGCTCAAACACACAGCGTTTGGTCGCAAAAAACGTTTCCGGTTAAAGATGGAGATACCCAAACTACTTATAAATCATTCCAAAAGGGGTAAGCTGCCGCCGCATGGACAGAGAAGAGCCGGGATGGCTATTTTCGTGCTTGGGCAGAGGTCTCTCCAGGGAAGACATACGAGTTTATTCTGTGTGCAATAGGTAATAGTGATGCTGAAAGTATCACAGGACTCTGGGATATCAAGAGTTCGGGGACCTTGGTTTGTAGCGGCTGTGTTGGAAAGGCCTATGGACGGAATGCACCAATAGGTACCGGTACAAACTACTTTAAAATTTATGTGGGAGACCGCGATTGCTACAAAGATAGTTGGCTTTTCAGTGGGTATATAAATAATAGGTTTGATTTTTAATGTATAGAGCCTACGCATAAACTAAAAAAGCCATCCAAAGGCAGAAATGTATACTGAGACCATTTGATTTTACACACCACTATGGTTTTTGGGTCGGATGGTAATGAAGATATTTGTGTTGGACTTTATTTCAGAAAAGAAGATGTTCTTTCGTGTGTGAATGTGTTCAAGGAAATGAGTTGCGAAGCGAGAGGAAAAGTGTTTTCAGGAATTTGTTTAACAGAGAGATATTTGCACCGAAAATACTCAAATCCTTTTTTTAACAAAGTAATGATCTTCAACTGCTATTCGGTTGTATGGCGTACAGGCGATCTTACGACACGCACAATGTATCCATACGCGACATGAAAAAAATATCTTTAGTAATTGTAATACAAGTTGCGATTGTAATATCCGTTTTGATATTTTTTTGTTATTATCCGGATAAAGATTTTCTTGGTATTAAAGGTCTCATGAATAACGTTATCTAAAATTTTTTGTAGAACTTCCATAAATTAAAAAGGTCTCGCCTGCTTCTATTTTTTAGCTATTTATCAGTTAAGTATATAGAAATAATTCTGCAATAATTGTAGAAATACAGGATAAATTTCGCATATCACAATATTTTCAAATTTTATAGAATGATGAATGAAATGAATATAGTAACTTTAATATTTGTGCTACAGGAAAACCTCTTAAACCCTATTCTTTTTAAGGGGTAACATCTTTCTCAATGTTACCCCTTATCTCCTCTTATTTGATCGTTTACTGTAGTAAATAGTCCGTTAGGTCGTCACACAATTGTGTATTTGGGATGTGCTATTGGTTGTATCACCCAATTCTTCTTCAAGCACTTTCTTGATATGGCTAAAAATAATTTTATACCCTGAGCACATTGAATCTTTTTCAAATGGGCTCCCTGTAGCTAAATAGGCGTTGTAGAAACAACCACCCTTGCACATTTCCTTGAATTCACACACACGGCACTCCTTGATATCGTTCACATTTCGTCTCAAGAGATATTTGTTAACCTCTGATTCCATTATTTCGTCTATAGAGTGTATTTTGATATTACCAAGTTTAAAGTCCTCACCAGAACCAAACTTGCCGCAGGGGTGAACGTCTCCATTGGGATTAATAGCAATATACCGGTTGCGGCAAGTGCCACTAAACGTACAGGAATTCATTTTACCCATTAAAATTCCTGCTGCATATTTTGCTAAGCTTGGTATTTCTATGAAAGGTCCTGACTTATCAAAAAACCAGAGATCAAAGAGTTCTATCATGCACGCTGCCCATTCTTCTGGAGTTACTTCTATAGAATCTCGATTTGTTTTTGCATTACCGGCAATCGCAGGGTAATTTAATTCGAAGCTTATTTTATTCCTCTTGAAGAAATTATACATTTCCTTGATTTTACCCAATTTGTTCCGTGTAAGGACTGCAATACAACCGACTGGTGATGGAGATGCATGGTCATTTTTCATGGTATGTATCGCTTCCATTACCCTATCGAAACTACCACTGCCGTCTTTGTGTCTTCGGGTGCTATCGTGCAGTTCTTTATTGCCATCGAGAGAAGAACCAATTTTAAATTTGTTTTCCTTCAAAAACCCCCAAAGCTCCGGTGTGAGCAAAGTCAGGTTTGACTGTATCTCATTGCGAATGACATGGTCTTTATACGATGTTGTATAGTGATTTTGTAATTCAATAATTTTTTTGAAAAAATCTATTCCCATACTTAAAGGTTCGCCTCCATGCCAGATAAAATCCGAGATCGAAGGATCGAATGAATTTTCAATCGAAACTTTTACGTTATATTCTATAACTTTTTTGTTAACGTGTTCTAACGTTTCCATATCCATAACGGATGTTTCATGTGATTCATAGCAGAAAGAACAGTAGAGGTTGCACCGTTTAGTTGGTTTAACGATTGCAATTACAGGAAATTTATTCAAACTTTTCATTGTGTTCCTTTCTCCCTGACTGGTTTTCACCAGTCAGGGGTTTATAATTTTCCGATTAAAATCATACCTTGCTAATGGCCTGCCGAAGAAAACTGCATACGCGTTTATTAAACAGGACGTTATTAGCTACTCCAAATGCAATTGTGGTAATCAGGATACTTATTGTTCCATGCAGTTTTTGAATTGTCGTTGACAGATTCCATCTGTGCCAGGACACAAGCCAAAGCAGGTCGTTCATTCGATGCAATTATTTTCATCCTATCGTAGAAATTAAACATTTTATCTTTCAACATTTTTTAATCTCCTATTAAAGTTAACGAAAACCAATGCAAAAAAACTTTCATCCAACTTTATACAATCATAGTGACCACCTTCCTTTCTTCATAAAGCGCAAATTAATTTCGATAATGCACAATTAATGTTTTAGATTTGCTTGCCACGTTTGTTAGGCTAAAGTCTAATTGATTTTAATGACGTGTGGAATTCCATAGGTATCCATGAAATATCCACCGTATAACCCAAATGGCTCTTCGGCAGATATTTTCAATGGCAATGGCTTGTATTGACAGAAATCGCTGATAAGTATGATTAGGGAAGCGATTGAATTGGCAGAAAATTAATGAATCACAAAACGAGGGGAATTTTTCTAAACAATCAAACTAATTCGCAGAGGTTTAAGGTGTACTATTGCTTTTAAAACGATCTTTGAAAATGGGCGTAGCATTCCTGAATGGGAAATAATGGTCATTCTTTCTTGGATTGCTGGAGGAGTTGTTTGAGACATTTTTCAATGTCCGTTAAGCGTTTTTGTACTTCTGTAAAGCGATTATCAACGGAATCCTTCCATGATATAGGCATTTCTTCTTGTTCATCATTAACTAGTTCGACTGAACCTATGTTGGCAGTATATATACCTGTATGTTTACCTGGTCCAGGGCCTTCAAGAAGTCTTCTCGCAAACAATCCTTCAGATTCTTCTTTAATAGAATTATTAAATGAGTTTAAATAATCACCAAACCTTAATCCGTCTTCTCTATCTGTTTCTGCTTTCAATCCGTTATAGTAATTTTTAGGAAGTTTTATAGAAGTTTTTTTCTGTACGCCCATATCATAGAAAATCCTTAACAAAGCATCCTGTTTACTTGCCGGATACTCCTCGGTTCTCCAAATACTTTTAAAAAAAGAAATATCCTTGCTTATTATAATATCCCCGTTCAAATTGAGTATTTGTATTTTACATAATTTGCAATCTAAACGTAACTTGTACGTTTTATGTGAGTCATGTATTATTGAATCAATACAATTCTTGAAAAAGATAGGTCTTCCGTCATATTCTATTTTAGAGAGATATCCCAATGCGCCTCTGTTTAACAATTTTAATGGGTATGCAAGTTCAGTCCACTTTTCATTCATTTCCTTTCTGCTTCCTTTAGTGCTTGGCACCTTTGTTAAAATAATTACCTTAATTTTGTTTTTTACAAGGCTTTCAAGAACATCTTCAGCCTTTACTTTCATTTGTTTTCCTGATAAGTCGAGGTCAAGAAGAACAAGTTTTATATCTTTTGGAACATCATTCAGCAGGCATTCAAGCGCATCACGTGTATTTATAAAACCTACATCATAATTATTTCCAAGAAGCTCAATTATTCTTTTCCCATCGGTACTATTTACAGTTATTTGATCGTCTATTACGATAACTTTATCCATCAAAATATTCCTTATAGTTCGTTGCGTATCTTTAAAAATAATCTATCTGTGATTAATTTGAAATTTCGGCATACTTCGTCAGACAAAATAGACGCTTCCATTTTAAATATGACATCTTCAACCTCTGCCATTAATTCATTCCTGGAATCCAAATCTTGCAACATTTCCTTTACTCGCGTATAAAAACTCATCGCACGTTCTTTTTTCATTTCTGCTTCTTCCTCACTGCCCAACAAATTCATTAATTCGTGCTCGACTTTATTCAAAAGCCCACTAGGCTGCGAAAAGGATTTAATATCATACTTTCTTTTTTTTTCATTTCTTAAAGGTTTTAACTCTTTGAATGCATGAAATATTTCTTTTAGTAAAAAGGGAATTTTAAAATACTGATATGTTTCATAATTTTTTTCAAATACCAAGTCCCTCAAATCACTGGCGGGATCAAGTCGATGGAAACTAATAGCAATGATTGGATTAAGAAGCTTATTCTGCCCTCTAATGTCATTCCATATCCACTCATATAGCGAATCGCGGTTTTCTGTAAATATTAAAATAGAGTGACTTTTTAGTATTTGTTTGTTTCGTACATAATCTTCCCATTCCTGTGCTACAATATTGAAGAGCCGAAAGGCTCTTTTTAAAGATTTATAAACTTCTGTATCGTCTGAAATAATGATTACAGAATTAGACATTTTGTTTTACAGAAACACCTTATCGCCTAGCTAGTTTTTGATAAAGATACGTAATAAAGATACCTAAATGGGCGTATGCAAAAAAAAGTTCAAAAAACAGTATAGTATGAAAAACCTTATCTCTTTGGCATTTCATAATTCCAGCATCTTGCATTTCTAGAAAAGTTAGTGAAGATTGAAATGCAGATTGGCAGAAACGCTGCCAAAGGGGTAATTTACCATTATATCTGTATGTTTTTGGAGATACGTTTGGATAAATTTCTTCTAAAAGAAGACGGTTAAGTCTTTTTATACTATTTTGTTCATCGATACTTAAACTCGGGAAATTTATCTTTTTACGATAACCATTAGTTTCTTCAACTAAAACCATTATATTCTTACAGAAACTTATTTTGTGTTTTTCCATACATAAAACATCATAAAAATCAGGCATTTTTAATAGTTCATTGAGCCAAATGATTGTATTTTTTTTCATAGTCAACGGTATGTTATAGTTGTCTTTATTAATTTCTTTGCAAAGACTTCTAATCGTTATCGGAGATTTGAATTCACTCACACAAAAATCCGGAGATCCCACCTCTAATTGCTGAGGATTTGTAAGGAAGGAATAAAATAGCATCCATAAAAATACAAAACCTGCTGCGGAACATAAGATTCTCCATGGGACGTAAGAGCGTGTTGCAATCAGCCAATTAAAGCACCATTCTATTGAACTACAAAACTTATTCGATGAATGCCAATGTAGTTTTTGTCGTAATTTACGAACCTCAATGAGGCAGAGCTCTTCTTCATCAAATTGTTCATATTCCTTAAATATCAGGCGAATATTATTAACAATTTCGATCTGGGCATTAGATGATTGGGCTGATTTTTTTTGCTCAGGTTTGTCATTTATTTTTATAATAGTATTAACTTCCTTTGATATATCTTTAAACCTTAGGTCTGTCTCAATTTCATGTGCCACGCCAAGGAAACAACATTCTGCCCTTGCTTCCATCTGATGTTGGAGAGCAATTGCCTCCAATGCTGTGGTCATTGATTTTCCATGAAGTAATTCCTTTGCCTCAAAGGAGAGAATAGCTCCAAAAACGTACTCTTGACAGCTTTTTGCATCACCTAAAATCTTTTTAGCCTTGCTAATTAAGGAGTTTGCAATAAGCAAAATCTTATTTAAAGCACTGTGTGATAAAGGAAAATCATTTGATTTCTTTTCATCATCTGGCTGATCACTTTCACTATTATTAGTGCTTCTACTCTGATTCTCTAAACCGACACGGTCATTACTAACTGGATGTTCCTGATTGGATAGTTCATCAATATATTTTTTTAAATCGTAAATACCCGCGTAGGGCTTACCAATAATTTCAAATCTTCCCTTATATTTTTCCCTCTCTTCATTTGTAGCAACCCCAGTTACAATAAGGCGGTTTTTTATATTAAGGACCTTGTAATATTCTTCATTTGCACGTACGTCAAGGTCTCTCAAAATTTTTGTTTCACCGTCATCCATATCACTTAGTTTTATATCTAAATCCTCTATGGATAATTGTAAGGCTTCATTTGGTTCTTTCAGCACCTTTTCCATTTCTGACTTTGAAGTAATCATAAAACATCGATAACCTGTGCGATAAGCAATGTAACCATTAAGAAATGTAAAGGGGAGTTCTTCGTCAATGACGACAGCACTTTGAGTTTTTCTTTTTTTGAGACGATCACGAACAATTGGTAACATTTGATCATTTTCAACTTCTGATTTGTTATCTCTTTCTAATGCATCTTCTGTTTTAATAACCAGTTCTTTGATATATGTTCGTAATCCGGAAGGATCAAATAGAGGTCTGTAACCATCCTGATGGCGTTTTAGTAATTCAATAATACGATTCATTTCAGTTACATCCACAAAGTACTCTTTTTCCCACGGCAGGCTTTTTTTGGGTTTGTTGTATGTAGCGCCTAAAAATATCCAATTGACCTCCGGATAGGCTAATATTAACGATGATACAATTTGTCCTGTTTCATTTGAATCTTCAATGGGATTTAGAGATGATGATATATCATTATCAACATCAGTAACATCTATAATTGCTACAGCATTTAAAAGTATTTCAGGAGTTTCCTTACCGAGGATTGATGTTATTTCTTCTAGGAAGAAATATGTACTGGTATGCTCTTTAGGATCAAACCGGTGTTTCAGTTTCTTGCATTCAAACCCAATGTGCCTGACATACCTCGAAATACTCAGAAGTATTTCTTGTTTTTTTGAGAAGATATAGAGGACGGGTCTTTCCATAGTTAATGAGCAATCTTTTATTATTTCACATACTCAAAATAAGGTTGAGAACCGAATAGTAACCTACTCTTTATTTTGTTTAGCTAAACCTCGTGTTTTTTCAAGTATTCATAAAGTTTGCAATACCCTTCATGAAAGGTGTTAATTTCTTCAGTTGTATTATTTTCTTTATCTGGAACTGTAATATGAAGTGGTTTGCAAATTTCTTTCGCTTTGTTTTCAAGTATATCTGTATTTGTATCAAGCATCATAAGGAAATTGTGGATTTGGAATGCTAAATCTGGTTTTTCATCCTTGATACCAGCCAATTCGTAAAGTTTTGACGTTGGTTTTCCTATTGGAGTAAATTTCTCTAATTCGGGAGAATATTCTAAGTTCTTTTCTTTAAGCCATTCTTTTTTTCTAAGCAGATACCAGAGGTCATATATTTTTCGGCGATAATGGATATTCTTCTTTTCTATTGAAGAGTAAAGCTCCTCAAGGTCTTTAGCCATCTCCTGTAAATATTTTTCCTTATTAACATCAACTGTTTTATCTGCTAACGCCTGCATATCTATGTCCAAAGGTAAAAATGAACGAAGTACCTTATTTGTCGTAGTTACCCATGACCAAGGAACTTTATCAATCGTTGTTTCTTGTTTGCATAATTTCAGCAACCACCCGAATCTATCATTAAATAATTCACTTTTGTCATCACATACAGCATTTGCAAGTGGCGTCAATACTTTTTCACCTCTCAACTTTTCTTCGGCTGGTCCTCCATGTAAACAATAGAAAAAGTGGTTGGCCTTATTAATTGCACTTGCAGGATCAGGATTTAGATTACTGATAAAATTCTCCAATCCTCTTGTCCACCGTGAAATACCACATAAATGTTTCTAGAATTTTTATATTCCGTATATTTTTTTCCAAACTCCTTTTCAAAATCTTTGCATTTTTGTCAAAACAATCAAAAACATCTTTTACGTCATTTTCTTATCAGACGCGTTAATTATAATAACTTTTTTATTATCGTTCCACGCACCCTTTAATTCATCTTCTTTGGCACACAAAAATGATATCCGATATAAAGATTATCTCACTTATTAATTGAGAAAATGATTCGATTCAAATGATATTTTGAAAGTTCTGTTATAGTAAATTGTTTTAATATTGAATATTCTAAAACCTGAAGTTACTGGGTCTATTTTTGTCCGTTGTTTTATTCGTTTGCCTTTTCCTTTTCGGAAGTTAAGATTACCCTCAGGGCCAAAATTATAGAGGGACCGTATAAATTTTGTTTTATCCAAATTTATATCTTTTTCTAAAGTATCTAACATACTTTTATGGATTATAATATAGTCAAACTGTCCTGGTAAATTACCATCATAGTCTCTTACACAATGTAAACTTCCTCATTTACATTAATTATATTGGTATCTTCTTTTCTATTGTAGTATTTTTTTCGTGGAATTGAATTAATATATTTTTCATCTTTGAGTAAACATAAATATTTTCCATTGTTGGTTATAAGATGGGCGGGAATATAGCATCCTGCTTGTTTTAAGTGCCTACATTTATCCTTTATGCGAATTTCTTCATTATCTTTTACTGAATTTCCCACAACCGTATGTATAACTCTTTCGTCAATAATTAAACACTTTGTAATTGCAGATTCCAATAAAAGAAGAAGAGTATACATTCCTGTAAAATTCCGAGGAAAATTCTGCAAAAGATCAAAAATACTTTTACATTTAAAATCTTCCTCAGTTCCAGTTGGATGTCGGAAAGAGTTTTTAATATTTTCATACTCTTCGAGTGTTTTGTATATTCTGTTATGATTATCAAACAAACAAATATTACATTTATCTTTTAGGTTCTTCTCCAAATTAGTTTGCAAAAGCTTGTATAATTTTTAATGAAAAGTACCGTTCGTCATGAAATCCATAAGCTTTTCTTTGATAACCTTGATCTTATTATTAACCCCTTCGAGGTTTACTCGTATGAATTTTATAGTCACAGTGATTCAAGATTCCATAGCTATGTTTCATAAGCATGTTTGCAAACCTATGCACAACAGAATGGTTTATCGTTTTCGCTAAAAGGCGCATTCGTCAATGGCTTTTCTCGCCACGTCCGTGAGAGGTATAAGTCCAAATATGTTTGAGTTTGTCTTTAAGAATCAGAACGGTATTTATTGTTTCATTGAGTGACAAGAGCTGTTTGAGGATGTTCGGTGTTTTTCCTGCGAATATTTCGTTTGTTTTTAACAAAGATATTTTGAACCCTTGAAGACGCCCCTTGTCCTCTTTCGACGCTTTTTGGTATTCAGCATTTCGTACCTTGTCAATAACTTACCAAAACCTGATACTACATGAAACAGGTCAAAGACTATCTTGACATGCGGCACATGCTTTTTACTGCAAGAATATAAGGGTCCCACATATCCATGGCAAGGCCTCAAGAGACTGTCTCCTCCTCCTCTGTCATACCGGCAAAGAAGGTTTCCAGGGTTTCTTTTGTTCTTTCCTTACCCACCCAGACTACCCGACCACTCAGATAGTCCAGAACAACGGTCAAATAGCGCTGTCCCTTCTTAACAGAGATTTCGTCTACTGCCAGTATGCGAAGATGCTGATAGTCAGTCTGCGCGTATTGTCGTTCCAGAAAAAACTTATCGATTGCTTTTACTGTTTTCCAGTTCATTCCAAAATGTTTTTGCTTCGGTAATGGTTAACATTTTACAGTTCGTGAATATACGCTGCTAAACGATGCGTAACACGACTGTAAGGTTGAAAAACCTAAGTCTTCAACTACGATTCGATTGCATGACTCACAGGCTATCTTACGATACGAACAATTTATCCATACGCGAACGGAACCAAGATTCATATCCCGCAAAGCTCGTTTGTCGTGACGATAAATGCGCTGTGCTTTGCTGCCACACACATGACATATTGGGTGAAATCGTTCATCGGGCACTGCAGTAAGCTGGGATATCTCAGCATCAGAAAAAACAGTTTGCTTTGTAATTCTTACCCGCTGAAAAGGAAAATATGGTAATATACTTAACGTGGACATTGCTGGCCTCCTGTAAATAAGTTATATATCGGTATATAGGAAACACCAAATGTCCACTCTTTTCAATGATTTAATGAAATTTCTCCTCAATTTCTATTGACTAATTTGGAGAAGAACCATCTTTTAACAAAGTCTTTATTTCTTCATCTTTATATTCTACATGGATTAAGGTAATATCTACTATTTCTTGCAGTATCGAATTTTGAACTTCTTTTATTATTTCTTGCCACTGTGTTATAGTTTTATGAGTTTTAACTCGCTTAAAATAGACTACAAGGTTCAATTTTTTCCCATTTTCAAGTTTTCTCAATCTTATAATCCATTCTTTATAAACATTTATAATAAATTTTTCCCAATCAGAATCGTCTAGTTTTGGCCACTTGCCTGCTAGGTATCGTCTTGGTGCAATACCTTGAATATTATTAATTTTCCCGTTTCTTCCATCAATTTTAGCATCATTATCCACGCAGAGTAATACTCTCGATGGAAAGCTAACGTGATTTTCCTTCAAGTATTTCAATAAACTACTTAATTTGTCTTGATTTTCGGGTGGCCTGATAATCAAAAGTTGAGGAGAAAACTCTTTTACGAGCTTTAACAGGTTTTCTTCAGAACTGACAGACTTTATCACCACTCCTTTTGATAAGTCACCTTCTTGTTGTAACTCTCCGTTGAAGTTAGCCACGGCTACGAGTGTTGATTTTTGAAGTATGAATTTATAAGATAATACTTCAATTTTATTACAATCTTGTTTTTCTGCCCATATTCTATACTTTTTATTATTTTCTGTATTAACAGAGAATTCTTTGTCTTCAGGTATAGTGCCGTCTTCAACGCGTTCAGTAATATGAGGTGAAGCAAGGTAGTCGGCGCTTATCTTCATCTCCTGAATACCCCAATCTCCTGGCGTGGGGCTACCATCATTCTGCACAATAGGTTTTTTAATCTTTTCTTGAATATCGTTAACTAATCCTTCTTTTTTTGACCAATTATCGTAAAGCTTGACTTCAAAATATTCATTCTTTTCTTCTATCTCTAGAGACACATGATAATATATTGCGCTTTTCTTAAGTTCTTCATTACCGTATTTTGCTCCATTACGCATAAAGTTTTCCAGCAGGGCGTAAAAGGCATGTCGGCCAATTACACCACCTGGAATACTAACAAGAAAATCTTCCTCATTTTCACTAAATGTTTTAAATTCACATTCCTTTTTATCTTTAACTTTATACCCTTTTTTACTCAAAAAATTTATTTTCTTCTCTATTACTTCGTCACTTCCCCAACATGGTTTTTCAGTTTCATCTACGTTATTACCGTTCGCTAATTGTATAATTCTTGCTCGCCTATAAACGCGCTGGCTATTTTTATACTTCACATGAAACTTGATTTTTTCCCCCGGCACACCATCATCATTTGTGATATAGTCCAGCAATAAACCTTGCTGAAAAAATCCTTCAAGGAGATCGAAAAAGAAGAAAGTCGGTTCCGACCATAGAGGATAATCAGAGGTAACACCGGCAATATAGTCCATCCTTTGTTGTACATAAGATATCAGCCTTTCAACATCAGGGCGTCTGGTTTCAATTACTTTCTCATCGATGCTAGACAATACATGAGACCCTATGTTATGCGAAACACTCCCGCTTATAATAGTTGCCCTGGCAGTTTTGGTCCCGTGTTTTAGAATTTCTTTTTCTCGGTCTTTTTTTTGTACTAACTTTATGATCAGCTCTAATATTTTGCTCTTTTGATATATTTTGCAATCTTCCGTACAATTATTTTTACTTATATAATTACAATTGCAGTCAACGGGTAATCCATTTTTAAATTCAAGAATGGATGAGTTTTGCTTTTTCTTGTATTCATAAGGAATATCCGCATAACAAACATTTATATCTTTTTTACATCTATCGCCTTCTGGTATAAACAAGATTCTTTTTATTAACTCATCAGTCTTTTCCAAGAGGTTAGTATCCGCTATCTCTTTCACCTCTTCTTCAATTTCAAATAGCGTACCCTCAAAAAAAGCTGTATTTAATTGAAAGTGAATTAGTTCAAAATTATTTTGCAAATATTCCTTTACATAATTTTTTAACTCTTCATTTTTACAAATGAAATTAACAAACCCTAATATTCTTCCTTTTTTGACTCCTTTTCCATTCCTTATTGGTAGCCAAATGCCAAATCCCTGCTCAAAGGTCTCTGTATTTGTTATAAATTTGGTATTTTGTAAATAATTGTCTAAAACAACCATTTTTTCTTGTGTAGTTGTATGTTTTGATGGTTTTTGAGTGCAAGTTATTTCTTTCCCAGTGATTTCAAATTTAAACTCCAAATTTTTAGTACTAACATCGACAATATTTTCAAATATTACATTTCTACTTTCTTCATAAAAATAAAGACTATCATCTATACATGTAAATTCATTTGGTTCGTTTAAATTATCTTGGTTATTATCAATCGGCGTTAAAGGGAAAGGGAAAACATGCCACAGAGATAAAAATGCAATGATATAATCATTACCAACAACCTTGGAATCCATAAGCTCTTTATCCAGTATTTCATAATAACTATTACTCCCCAGTTTTTCTCTTATGTAGTTTGTTAACGATTCCTTATTATTTTCATAAATTATTCTTAACTCTTCCCATGATTTATAAATTGTTTTCAAATCTACGCACATATGTAAGCTACCATCAAAAGGGTCTCGTAGCATAAAAGAAAAGATAAATTTTGCATCTTTATCGTCAATTATTGTTTCTAACTTATCTCTCCATTCCTTTATTACAGTAATCAGGCGTGAGCTTCTTTTAGGGTTTAATTCCAACATTTTTTATTTCCCCCACAAAACCATGGAGATTATTTTTCCAGAACAACTCATATACTTGCAAGATCTCGCGATCTTTCGCTCGTGCATGAAGGAATCCTAGAAGTCTTTTAGTTTCACATTCATTGACCACAGGTATCCAAAAGCCGTGTTTTGATCCTGAATGGATAGCCTTTGTTACCCCTGTTATTGCACCAATCCAATCTTTATAAAATGTTACAGGTTGTATGTCTTCTCTTTTCGCCTGGCCATGCCATATACTGTCATTGTTATTCTTAATCCAATCCTTGGAATGTAACTGTTTAATAGCGAATCTTGGCAAACCAGAAGGATCGGGCTTAGAGGAAATAAGTACTTCAAAAGATTCATCAGCATTTACGTTATTGTTGCTCCAAAGCTCGAATAGGAACCCATCAATAAATTCAACTGGCAGAGGAAAATAAAATGAGACATTGAGAAAATTCGCCACAGTTGCAGGAGTAAGAGATTGTTCTCTTCGCAGGAATTCATACGATTCGTTTACTTCCTTAGTTTGTGGAATACGGTCTAGTATCGGATTGAGACTGCGCAGGAAAAAGTTTCTATCCTCTAAAAAAGGAATAGTAAAATTTATCAGGATATTCGTATGAAGAGAGGAAAGGAAATGGAATTTACGTTTTTCTGAATCAAACATAAAAAAAACCAAATTGACAGGAACTGAGCTATTATTGAAGGTTCTATTAGATAAAAGATAGTTGTTCAATTTATCAGCGTAACCGGTAATTATCTTTGATAATTGAGATGAGGGCCAGGGTAACGAATGGTAATAAGAAATGTATTTACTAACATTCATGTGGCATTCCTCAATATTCTTGCAGCTATATTAACACTAATACAAATTAATCCCAAAGCAAACGTTGGCGCTAGTGCTATCCACCATGCAAGAGAAAGGTTACTAAGACCATCCACTATCATCTTTCCCAATGAGGGAGCAGGGGGTCGTACTCCCAGACCAAAAAATGATAATCCGGCATCTAGTGCTATCAATTCAGGCAAAATACCCACCGAGGCAATTAAAACAGTAGGAATAACAGCGGGAAGTATAGCTTTTAGAATAATCGACAATGGAGAGAATCCCATAGCATGTGCTGCGCGAATATAATCCTGAGTTTTTATCTTAATAACGTTGATACGTGTCATTCGTGCAGGGGCAGCCCAGGCAATAAAAGTCAGGACAAGATATGCGTTTTCTAATCCCGGACCTAATACACTCAGTGCAGCTATTATTATGATCATATACGGAATTATAAAAAGGGCTCCTGTACACCAGCTAATTGTTCTATCTAACCAAGAACCTTCCCAATAACCTGCTATACCTCCCAGAAACAACCCAAAAGATAAAGAAGCAAACCAGGCTAAGATGGAAACACGAAAAGAAAGCCGAGCCCCATACGCAGTGCGCGATAATATATCACGACCCAAATCATCAGTTCCAAACCAATGCTCGATAGAAGGATTAAGTAATCTTTCACTCAAAACAACTTCAGTAGGTGAAGCTGAAACAATTAAAGCCCAAACCTCAAATAGTAACCAAAGTCCAGCAATGATGCCGGACGCAATAATCAGTCGTCTGTATTTATACAACATGAATCTCTCCTTTACGAGGGTTCAGAAACCAATAAACGAACTCTGTAAGGATATTAATTATAATGAAGCAACTGGTAACCGTAGCTAAAATACCTTGTAAAATAGGCAAGTCTCGACGTAAAACTGCCTGGAAAAGCAGTCGGCCTATGCCAGGTACAGAAAAAACAACTTCTACGACCGCAGCACCACCTATTAAAATAGCTACAACATTAGAAATCTGTGATATCCAGGGCAAGAGTGCATTCTTAAGAAGTCTTTTCCAGAAGATAAAACTATTTGTAAAGCCAAAGCTCCGGGCTTCGATAATATAAGGTTGTTTGTCAAGAGTAAATGTTTGTTCGAGAAGAATTTGAGAAAGAGAGGCGGAGGGATAAATGGTTAAAACCAGTGCTGACATGAGGATATTTCGTACATCACCTGTGCCAGCAAAGCTTAATAAATCCCAACGAATACAAAACAAGCCAAAAACTATGGCGATGACTAAACTCGGCACGCTCATTAAATTGCTATTTAGAGCTGTAAAAAACTTGCGAAAACCTGACTTAGAAACAAAAGAAATGTATGCAGAAATAATGCTATAAATAGTAGCTAGTAATAAGGCACTAAAAGAACTTAAGAGAGTTACTTTGAAACTAGATGCGACATCCGGCCATACTGCACGTCGGGTAGTATATGAAATACCAAGGTCAAAGGATAAGAGCCCTTGGATATAGTGAGTAAATTGTTTTATTAATGGATCATTTAGGCCAAACTCTTGTCTTAAATGCTCTACAGCAGCATTGTCAGCGTTTGGCCCTAACATAATTCTTGAAGGATCGGAAGGAATAACGTTGAATAACAGAAAGTTCAGAAATAGTAAGCCAAATAACAAAGAGACATAATAACAAAATACCCTACCTGTTTGATTCATAAAATATTATCTATCTATTTTTATTTCAGATAACATCCAGTGATTATGAAAATTAATGGCAACATTGGATAGTATCTTTTTATATAACAATACATTTTCAGCATGGTATAACCAGACATACGGAGCATCTTCCAGCACAATTTCTTCTGCTTGAAAAAGGGTATGATTTATCTTTTTCGCGCTGACTCTCATTTAATGCTTGCTTAATCAAACTATCAACTCTCGTATTTTATATGCAACAACATTAGGACTCGGTATCTTTTCTGAACGATAAACATCAAAAAGCAACTCCGGAGCACCATAAATACACTCAAAGAACATAGAAAAAAGTTCCGGGGTATTTCCGGTAAACACCTGACTCATTGCGGTATTAAAATCTACTTTTTCCAGAGTTACATTGATACCAATCTTGGTTAATTGACTTTGAATAACCTGGCCTATTGTCTCACTATTACTGGCATCATGAATGAGCAGTTTCATGTTTTTTCCCGAATAGTTCGATTTTTTTAATTCTTCCTGAGCCCTTTTGGGATCGCCCGTTAAGAATAATGGTGATTGATATCCAAGCATACCAGGATAAACAATACTATTTGCATGGATGGCAGCTCCGTTAAGGATAGTATCAATGATCGGATCAGGATCAATAGCCAGTGCAATAGCCTTTCGTAAATGAACATCATTCACAAGTTTATTATTGATTCCAATAAAATGGACGTTATACGTTGGCTGAAATGTAATAGCATATTTTTCTGCATATTTATCTTTCAATTGAGTTCCGGCGGCAATAAAGTACGGAATCATATTGGTAGGTAATAAAATAATATCTAAATTTCCTTTTTCGAATTCGGCTATACAAAACTGAGGATTTTTGATAACTCTAAAAAAAACTTTTTCAATGTTACCTGCCAATGGGCGCCAGTAATCAGGATTTCTTTTGAGTTCTACTTCTGTATCTGTCCGATTCACCAAGCAAAAGGGACCTGTACCAATAGCTACATCCTTTCCGAACCTCTCGATACCTAAATCCACTGCTTCCTTAGGCATAATAGAAAGGAATGGACTAGTCAAACGATACAAAAAGGCAGGTTCTGATTTTGTAAGCCGAATTTCAAACGTATGTTCATTAAGGGCACGAAAACCCGAAATCTCTTTTGATTTTTTTGCAATGTAAGTATCAAATCCCTCAACAAGTCCAGTAAATATAAAAGAGCCTAGCGCTCCTGCAAACCGTGTATAGCTGTATACCACATCATAGGCAGTTACATTTCGAGTGTTATTTGGTACAGGAAAACATTCTGCTTTATGGAAATTAATACCATCACGAATCTTAAAACGCCAGGTTTTGAAATCATCAATAGCTTTCCCAGGATTCTGCAATTAATGGTACTAAGTTCCCCTTTGCATCGAGATTTATCAAGCCCTCATAGATTTGCCAGATAATACGACTTGTATATGGATCAGTTAATTGTACAGGGTCCAGGGTTTGAATATCATTTTCTAGTGCAATTTTTAATACGGATTTTTGTGAGATATCAGCAGATTTGTTTGTGCATTGCAAACTTGCAAAAATACCTATCCAAAGAACAAGCGTAATAATTACACTTTTATACCAGCGCAACATCTCTTCCTCTCATAAATTCTGGAGATCCCTGTGATTTCAATATGGGTTGGCTGTGTAGTTTATACAAGCGAGACTTTTGTAAACCTGCTTCATAAAGTCTAATAGCGTCATAGTGAAAATCCTTTACATTTGCTATGGCTGATTTTTCGTATTCATTTGTACGAAATACATCCTCTGGCAACAAGCCATAACCTTCAGGGGTTATCCTGACATTATAGCGTAATCCCACAGTACCCGTTGTAACATGGATTCTCATTGTTATTCCATTTGAAAACGATAAACAAAGCTTCTATCCCTTCACTTGCGGGTACCCATCCGGCGTCAGCAAAATATTGAAGGACATCAGGTGCAAGGTATATAAGTCAAAGAGGATTTCCACAGGATTATTAATTTCTAATTTTTCTAATTCATAAAGATATTTATTTACTAAACTTTCGATTTGTTCAGGAAGTAAAGATAATTCATTATTTGCTTCATCTTCAGGTATGTAAAATCCAAAAGCAAACCGCCGAATATCAAATTGAGAATTGTAATACTTTATCATGGTTAAAATGAATCAATGTTCATTCTGTTTAAAGTAGGAGTTAACCATAATGGACCAGGAAAATATTTAGTTGCCCATTGTAAATTCGGTTCTAATCAGGAAAATGCTCCCTCGCCCCGAAGTAAATCATGTTCTACCGCTAGTGTCTAATTGCATAAATTTCTTATAGTATTTCTTAATTGCGAACCCCGAACTTCCCTTTTACGCCATATGAAAGGTTTAGCATTAGGCTGATAAACTTCAATGAATTCCGCTATTGCAGACTTCAATTGCTCTACACTTTTGAAACTGCGTTCTTCAAAGCTTTTCTGGAAAGAATGCCAAACCATATCTCCACCTGATTGAGCCAACTTGCGAAGTCGGAGTAAAGTGGAATTTAACATTCGGGTGTGCTGCCAGCCACCCATCATTTCGCTTGTGAATACAGTAGTTGTCGAGGATGACATGGATTTCTTTCTTATTGCTATCCGGCAAATCCAAAAGTAGTTGATCCATAAATGTCAAAATTCCACTCGTCTTTTAATTCTGTTGTTTGTGTATGAATAGTCCCTGTTGCTACATTCAGTGCTGCAAACAGGTTCAGTGTTCCATGACGCTTATAGGTACTTTTAAGGCCATGCACAATTTTCCTATTACTTGTGCATACATAACCCGTAGTCCGCTCAAGGCCTGAATGCTTGGCTTTTTCGTCGCGGAAATCACCAGAGCATTTTCTGGAGGGGTAGGTATAAACCAACTATATCAGCCGCTTTGGGCGCAAACTCAGGGTCAGTGCTGACACACCAGCTTCTTTGCCGAGCAAGACAAATGCCTTCCTTGCGAAGAACGCGCCAGACCGCGTCGTCTGATGCTCCCAAGTGTCGCGAAGAGAGGGCCATCAGTTTGATTGTCCTTTTGGCGGAAGGCTCTAATGTTTTCAAGACCAGATTACGGAACTCCTTATCATATTTCGGGGCTTGCCAGGCGTGGCAGATCATACAAACCTTTGATCCCGTTTGTGATAAAGCGATCCCGCCACTCAATAACAGTATTTTGCGATGTCTCAATATCTCTGGCTACCTTCTGCACCTGTTCCCCGTCAAATAAGCTTTGTTAATGATTCTAGCGCGTTCAACAAGCCGCCACTCCATACTACGACTATTGACCCATTCAGAAAGAGTCTGCCGGTCATTCTCGGAGCAATAAGGTATTCGAGCTTTTCTTGCCATTGTAAACCCCCTTTATATGAAATAAACCGAAGTTTACTATATTTAACTTATTTTTGCAAGTAAACACTAGCCCATCAACACTGATGTCCAAATAATCTGGTGGATTTGCTAATAAAATATCCGAAAAACGAAGGAGTGACATGCCATTGGTCAATAACCCAATATCAGTTCTGTTATGTTTGCTTGTTTGAATTGTATCTCTCAGTTGAATAACAGCAGATATTAATTTAACAGATTGAAAGTTTAACAGAGGTTCTTTTCCCACAAAAGCAAGTACGGAGGGACTGATATAAGTAAATAATGAATCTGCAAGATACAGCCATTCATGATCACTCAAAATTGATATCTGTGTTTGTGCTGTTTGTAAGTAGCAGTGTCTGCATCGCAAGTTACATGTATCATTAATAGCCAAGCTCACAACTTGTAGACAATTAATTTCTTTTATCATGGATCCATTTCTTGACCCACCAATTATAAATCCCATAATTTCACCTCACTTATTTGAGTCTTATTAAATTATTCATCCGTATTAGTTGAATGGTATAGGAGACAGGCCACAAGATGATCGTTACCGTTAAACGAAAAAAATAACATCGGATCAATCTGAGGACAAAGATCAAATGCCTTTGGGCAACGAGTACGAAAACGACAGCCAGACGGAATATTTAAAGGACTGGGCACCTCACCCTCTAGCTTTGTGATTTTTCCATTATGCTTAGGATCAGGTAATGGTATAGATTTAAGAAGTGCCTGAGTGTAAGGATGCAACGGTGACTCGTACAGTTTCTTAGCAGGGGCAATTTCAACGATTCGGCCAAGATACATTACGGCTACTCTATCGCACATCTTGGCAATAACACCCAGGTCATGTGATACTAATAAAATAGCCATGTGAAATTTCTCGCGAATTTCAAGTAACAAATCTAATATCTGGTTCTGAATTGTTACATCAAGGGACGATGTTGGCTCATCACAAATTAATAATTTAGGCTGACATGACAATGCCATTGCTATCATAATCCGTTGGGCCATTCCACCACTAAATTGATGCGGATACTCGTTCATTCGCCTTTCATGATCTGGAATCTCAACAAGACGCAATAGACGTAATGCCTCAGTTTTCGCCTGTTCTTTCGACATTTTTTGATGTAGTCGAATCACTGACATCAACTGTGTACCTATAGAATAAAGTGGGTTTAGCGAGGATTGTGGATTTTGGAAGATCATGGCAATTTCTTTGCCGCGTACGTGACGCATTTCTTTATTACTGAGATTCAATAAATTCGTTCCTTCCCAAACAATCTGTCCACTACTGATATATCCAGGCGGTGAAATTAAACGTAAAAGCGATAAAGAAAGTACCGTTTTCCCACACCCTGATTCCCCTACAAGTCCTAAAACTTCACCCTGACGAATATACATATCTACACCATCGATTGCACGTAGTATACCTTGTCTCTTCAGATCAAAGTGAACTCTTAACCCCTGAATACTAAGTAATTCTGTCTTAATCTTATATTTTTCCATTAATTTTTTGATTTAGCCAATATCGAGCAGCCTATTATTTAACTGCTATATCATAAGCATATTTATAACAAGGTTTCAAAGGAAATAATATCCCGAAAATATCCATAAAATATTTAAATGCAAAATTTATTGTCATAAACATTAAAAAGAGTATAATTTTAAAAGACGCATTAGTTAACGCCATTTAATAAGATCAACTGTTTAATGCCAAAATAAGGAGAAGGATATGACTACAGCCTTAAAACAGGAAAACGACACTATTAAAATTAACCAATTTATAACAGATAAAAATGGGCATAAAGTAGCTGCTATAATTGAGATTGGAGAACTTAAACGGCTAAAGGAAATTATTGAGGATTTGTCTGATATAAAGGCCTTTAAAGACAAGAAAAGTGAATCTAAGGAGGCATTTAAAAACCAGTAATAAAAACTAAAGCCTTTCGTGTTGTTAAACCGATTCAGGGTAAAGGTATTCCAGCTTCAGAACTTTTAATAAAGGACAGGCGGTGATACTCTATTATCTTGATGCCAGTGCCTGGGTTAAGCGTTACTACCAAGAAGATGGTACAAGTTGGGTTCAGAATCTGTTTACCCACAAACAAGTATTAGTTTGCTCATCGCTTGGTATGATCGAAGTTATGGCAACTTTATCCCGAAAACGTAAGGCACTGGAGATTAGCCTTTCTCAATTTAAATTGAAGGCACAGGAACTTGAGGGTGATTGGAAACATTTTATCCAGATACAAATGACCGATGAAATTGTGCATATCGCTAAAGAGTTAACAAAGAAGTTATCACTTCGAGGATATGACGCTGTTCATTTATCGTCTGCTTTATTGCTACAAAGACATTTTGTAAAAAAGGGCGAGCAATTGTTTATGGTTACTTCTGATCACGAGTTGAAAGAAGCTGCCAAATCATCGAGACTGGATATAATTGACCCGACAGAACAAATTGATATAAACAAAAGTTAATGGTTTTGGTGACACATTGGTGACAGTATTTTTAGGGTATCAAAATTTACAAGTTGTTATAAATCAAATACTTGTAAATTTATATCGGCGGGTTCAATTCCCCCATCATTTTTTTAGCCATTCTAAAATATCCTACTTCTTATACTCACCAAAAATAAAGGGCAACATCACCTAAGATGTTGCCCTTTAAAATAGATCATCTCTCTATTATCCTTTTCTAACTACCACCATTTTCATTTCAATAAAAATCCTACTATAGTCCTAATCTGGGGACACATTGGGGACGCTATTTTTGTTAATTCAGACTTCGTAAGTTCTTAATTGCAAGTAACTTAATTGGTGGAGGCGGCGGGAATTGAACCCGCGTCCCTAGACGTTTCAGCATAGGTTTCTACGTACATAGTCTGTTTTTTGCATCTCGTCATCCAGAACCCCAACAGACAGGGTTTCCGATAACCAGCTAGGCTTAAGGGTTCATTCAGTCCCCACCTACCAAAAGGCCTGAACTAACCTGCTGATCGTCGTTTCATTAACCACGCAGGTAAGGCTAATGAAACGTGGCTGTTAATTAAGCAGCCAGTGCCATTGGATATTCGGCATTTAAATCATTTTTGCCAGGTTTTTAATGAGGCCGCCTGACAACCTCAATACGCTACCTATACCTCAACTTATCCGGTCGAATCCTTTCGCCCCCTTATTGCAAGAATTTAAATTTAAAATATTTTAAGCCTTCTATTCTTTCGTGCCTTTGTTCCTTCAGTTGTTCCTTCAGTGTTATGGTGGTAATTGGCAATTTTACACCGAATACTTGTTTGTTTTATGCCAATCTCATTTTTACTGATTATACAATGTAAAAGATAAAAAAGCAATTCAACAAAGTTATTATATACATTTTAGTTGAATTTAACAACACGTCTCTATGAATTATGATGAAATATGACAAAGAAATTTTATTTTTTGCATCTATAGCTGAAAAACAGGCGGGTAAATTAGCCTTGTCATAACATGAAGATACATGAATAAAAGATGTTTAGAAAATGAGTTCACATAGCGTAACGTTCATATTATTAACTAGTTAAAGAAAGAAGATTCATTGTATAAACGAATGGTTTTGCAAACTTAAGCTATGACTAAAATAGCACAATAATGGTAGTTAACTAAAGATATACTTGTAAAATAAGTGCAACTGTTTTAGGTACAAGAATCGCTAGGAAAAGTACTATACCAATTGTTAGTTTTATGGAATCATTCAAGGAGAGGATATATGGTAAATAATGTAAATCCCTCGGCATCGAGGCTTCTTGAGCAGATAAAAAGATTATCTGTTCATACTACGAAAAAGGAAGTTAATCATATTGATTTTAAAAACGATGTAATGAATAATCGTTCGAATAATGTAACTGCACTTAAAAGATCTAATTTGTTGGATAATATAGAAAAGATACAGAAAAAGAATGAGGTGTCTATTCAGATATCAGAAAATGTTAAAAATCCAACCCCAAGGTACAATGTTCAAAATTCAGAGTGGCCCAAGGTTATAAATACAAAAAATAATCAACGCAAGGAACCGATAGGATCTTTTTTAGATATTTACGTGTAAGAGAAAGGAGTAGCAAGCTGATTTTCGAAGAAAAGGAGGAAAGCGAAAAATCAGCTTGCTAAGGAGAACAATTATGTCATTTTAAACATATATAATTCAAAAAAAGTTCCGATATACTAAAAATTTATTTTTGTGTTTGTATATAACTAATTTATAATATAAAGATGATTGAAGAGATAGAAATATTGGAGATTACTGAAATTAGAGAGAAAATGGGTTGAAAGGTAAAGAATGAGTACACTACTGTTCCCTAATTAAGGATAGAAGTGGTTCAATTTTGCTGAGTCGAAAATGAAGATATTAAACAAAATGCTCTTGATTGCTGGTATATGGTTGGTATATATTTCAATTGTATATTTGACCTTTTATGCGGTCGCAAAGGTACAGAGAACAAACAATCCTGTATTTGCCAAAAAGGTAGTTATTCTGACTTTTTTTGTAGATGTTTGTCTATTTGCCGGTGGTGGATTTTTAGTTTATAAACTGAAATATCCCATGGATAAAAAATGAAATGTGTGAAAATATTAATTTTGTGGTGGATAGTAATTTCTTCCCTGTTTTTCCTCCGGTGTCGCCTTGTTTCTGCAACCAGAAATGTCGAGATCGATAGATTAAGACAAGAACTCCTGGAACTTGAAAAGGCCACAAAACCACTTATTCAAACCTTTCGAAAGGTTTCACAACTGGTCAGTCCGTCAGTTGTTAGTTTAAGCACTGAGAAAAAGGAGTCTTCGAAGAGTAGTAGTACGGATGCGGAACCATCGCCACCATCTCAAAATTTTCCACCAAATCGTGACTCCCACGCTGAAAACGTGCCTAAGAAAGGGCTTGGTTCGGGAATTATTATAGACGAACGAGGCTATATTTTAACAAACAACCATGTTATTAGTGGTTTTTCTGAAGAGGAAATTACCGTAGTTACATACAATGGGGAGCAATACAAGCATATTAAGCTCGTTGGTGCAGACCCGAATACAGACATTGCAGTTATTAAAATAGAAGGGGAGGATTTCCTACCAGTCGAATTTGGAGATTCTGAAGAGGTGCAGGTAGGGGAGTGGGTTATTGCCATAGGAAGTCCCTTTGGGTATCAGCAAACAGTTTCCACGGGTATTATCAGCGCCAAGGGAAGAACCCATGTCATCCCGTTCGAACTGCCTTTTATTTATGAAGATTTTTTCCAAACGGATGCTGCCATTAACCCTGGCAATAGCGGGGGGCCACTCGTTAATCTGAGGGGTGAGTTAATAGGTATAAATACTGCCATAGCAACTCGATCGGGAGGGTTTCAAGGTGTAGGATTTGCAATTTCTGCCAGCATTGCAAAAGAAACCGTTGAAAACATCATGGCCACAGGGGTTGTGGTGCGAGGGTATTTGGGTGTGGGAACACATGATGTTAATGACGAATTAGCTGGTGTGTTGGGCCTAAAAGACAAAAAAGAAATTGTTCGCCGTTTCGGCTTAACAGCAGAGAAGGGGGCATTTGTTTTGGAGGTGTGGAGTGATACACCCGCATCAAAGGCAGGCATCTCACCGGGTGATATTATTTCTGAGATAGGTGGAAAAAGAATCGAAAACACCATAGACCTTCAGCACGCTATTCGTCGTGCAAAGGTAGATGCAAAAGTCATCGTGAAGGTCTTGCGAAACGGCGTGGAAAGCGTTTGTGAGGTTATGGTGGAGCGGCAGCCACAAGACCTCGCCGGTAAAACGTATGTTGCCATTCGGAAACTC
Source organism: Planctomycetia bacterium (assembly GCA_015075005.1). Classification (GTDB taxonomy): domain Bacteria; phylum Planctomycetota; class Brocadiia; order Brocadiales; family Brocadiaceae; genus Brocadia. Next base: position 1,528,539 of record JABTVC010000001.1, on the reverse strand, counting down.
GACGAATCTGCGAAATTTTCTTCCGGATTGGTGGTTAATGATTTAAGTCCTGAAATCGCAAAATCACTGGGGTTTGAAGGTGAGCGCGGTGTTTTGGTCGTCGATGTTGAAATAGATAGTCCGGCAGACCGTGCTGGTATACTGCCCGGCGATTTGATCACTAAAGTTGGCACAAAAGAGGTCAGTTCTGTTTTAGAGTTTATGACGCTTATGGACGAGTTCATAGAAACAAACAGACCGGTAAGCATATTTGTAAAGAACAAAGGTTTTGTGACGTTAAAATAGGGTTTTAAAGGTTTTCAATACCTCTCTTTGAGAGGTACGATTGCTATTTTGTTTTATTACGGATAAGCAATTAAAATTTCAGTAACCTTATTGAGGCATTTTTACAACGGTCACTTATGTTCATCTACATATTTCCTAACCGCTAATTGTGAAATAGCAAACTCCTCAATCTTTCTTACCTTTTGTAAGACATGATGCCATTCTTCAGGAGTGCCGCAGGTACCGCCTTCCTTGATATTTTTTTCTAATTTTTTTAAATCCATTTCCAGCAAATCGAGTCTGTTTTTGAGGTCTTTCACGTTTTTCTCCATTACGAGTAAGAAATTTCTATTTTGGACACGGATGAGCACTGCATGGCAAAATATATCTGCGGAAATCTGTGCCCTAATTTAATTATGGGATTTTCCTTACTGGTTTATCTTGCTCTTGATAAAGTGAAAACTCAGCCTTTGCCTTATCCGTCCAGCCCTTTGCTGTATAGGCAATGCCAAGCTTCTGGTGTATTTCCTTATCTTTGGGTTTATATGCCAGTGCCTTTTTGAATTCATCGATAGCACCGTCAATCATTCCATTCGAAAAATATGAAAACCCGAGATTGTAATGAATGTAGGCCTTTTGTTTCGTCTTATTATCAGGGATGAGTTCCAACGATTTTTGGTATTCAGGAATTGCCTCATTATGCAGCCCCTTGGTTCGATAGGCATAACCAAGATTATAATGCGCCTCCGGTAAATCGGGGTTCTGGGTAATGGCCGTTTGAAAGGCACAGATGGCCTCATCCATCATGCCCATGTCACGGTATAACAAGCCCTTATAATAATAAAGATCGGGATAGTTTTTATCCGTTTCCAATATTTTATCATAGGCCGCGAGTGCCTCTGAACAATTGCCTCGGTTTCCGCAATCCAGGGCAAATTGAAACAGGTCGTCATTGCTCATAGATTTTAATTTATCAGCGATCTGTTGGGGGGTGAGTACGGGAGAACGGCCGTTCTCCCCTGCTGTATGATTTTCTTCATCGTTATCTCCGGATTTATAAATGATCCCTACTTTGGGGGACGTAGTATCATCCTTGCTGCAACCCAGAATGGGTGTTATAAGGAGAAAGCCAAGAAGAATCACAACATAATTTTTCATAGTAAAAAACCTTTCTAAAAGTACAGAATATATTCAAGTCTTACTATTATCAGGGTAAAAGAATTACCTGAATTTTGCAAGAAAAATAAGATATGCAATATATTTTGCCGGTAGATTGTTGCTGTAAAGAAACGAGGAAATATGGTATAATTTTGCCATGATTAACGATACAGTAAAAGACATCATAGCTCCTTTCAACGTTCACAAGGAGTAAAAAATGCCCAGCAGACAAACCTGCCACAGATATAACAAGGGAATTTCTGTTATTATATGCCTCTGCGCGCTAACAATAATCTTTTATCCCTGTTATGCTGTATATGCAGAAACGCCATTGCAATTATTTCAGAAAAAACTTAATTTTGTCTGGCTCATTGTTTCCGCGTGCATGGTCTTTTTCATGCAAGTAGGGTTTACTGCCTTCGAGGCAGGCTCCGTACAGGCAAAAAATGCAATAAGTGTTGCGGTAAAGAACATACTGGGTTTTCTTGTAAGCGCTATAATATACTTCCTTCTCGGTTTTGGTATAATGTTTGGTGCAAGTTATGAAGGTTATTCAGGTACAAGTAATTTTTTGTTTTTCGGCATTGATACCCACCTGACTTCTCTGGGGTATGCCTTTGTGTTCTTCCAACTGGTCTTTGCAAGCACGGCAGCTATCATTACATCCGGAGCATTCTCAGAAAGGGCAAAACTTTCGACGCATATCTGTACAACCATTTTTGTAGTAGGCTTTGTTTATCCTGTTTTTGGCCACTGGGCATGGGGACATTTATTTCATCACGGTCAATTTGGCTGGCTTGGGAGGTTGGGATTCATTGACTTTGCAGGCTCTACGGTTGTTCACTCTATAAGTGGATGGGTCGCATTGTCCGGAGCCATTATGCTGGGGCCAAGGATGGGAAAATTTAATCCGGATGGTACCGCAAACAGGATGTCCGGGCACAATCTGCCCCTGGCTACAATAGGCACGTTCTTCCTGTGGTTTGGCTGGTTTGGATTTAATGGTGGAGCTGTTTTGCATGTAGATACAAGTATTGGGTTAATAATTATCAACACAACCCTTGCGGGCGCAGTTGCAGGTGTCTGCGCCGTTGTCTTTGGAAGACTGAAAAACAAGAGGTTGGATGCAGCAGAGATACTGTTAGGGATTATGAGTGGATTAGTTGCCATTGGCGCCGGATCCAGCAGGGTGAGCTCTCTCTATGCATGCGTTGTGGGATTCTGTGCAGGGATTATTGCAATATTAGCAAAGGATTTTGTTGAAAAGGTATTAAAGGTGGATGACCCTGTAGGCGCTGTTTCTATCCACGGTTTTTGCGGCGCCTGGGGCACATTGGCCGTGAGCCTGTTTACTCCGCATCTGCATTCTCTATAACAAATTCTAATCGGCTTCTGCAAGTGGGTGTTCAATGTCTGGGGATTATTGTAGGATTTGCCTGGGCATTTTCGACGGGTCTTTATTTTTTTTCTGGTGCTAAAAAAATTTATTGGCATTCGAATCAGTAATGAAGAAGAGGTAAAGGGGCTGAATATCAGTGAGTATGCAGATGTCACTTCATGGCTTGATTTTGTAAAAATCTCGAAGGTACAGGACATGAATGTTGCATTACAGGACAAAATAAAAGAAAGAACCATAGAACTTGAACATATAAAAGAACATCTCGAAGAGGATGTAAAGAACCGGACAGGTGAATTAGAGGCATCGCGGGACGATTTGAAGAAAAAGTAGAACAGTTGGAAAATTTTGCTAAAGTCGCTATCGGAAGAGAACTCAAGATGAAAAGGATGGAAGAAGAGCTGAAAAATTTGAAGCAGAAAGAGCGTTCATAGCGATAGCGTATTATGAAACTAGGCACGAAATGTATCTTATCCATCGGCCTTACCCTGACATTCATATTGGGAATCAGTTTCACGTGGATTATCCAAAGGCAACGCTATTTATTAAAAGAGGAGATTAAAAAACAAGCGGAAATCCTGGTGAAGGAGATCGAAATTACCCGTGGCTATTTAGCAGGTATTCAGGATATTATCAATACCGACCCTGTAAGTGGAAACAGGATTTTAAAGGATTGAATCCTGCAAGGGTTGGGGGGAACTTTCTCGACGCATGAGCAAGAGCACTCCATTTACTATTCGGCAAATAAGTTTGAAATACAGAAATCCCAGCAATGCACCGGACGATTTTGAAGCGGCAGTCCTGGAAAACATGGAAAAACAAAAACCACAGGATGCATTTTTCAGCGAATCATTAGATGCGAACAGGAAGAAGATATTCCGTTATATCGCCCCCCTTTATATCGAAGAAGAATGCCTCCAGTGTCACGGTGCACCCCTGGGAGAATTGGATATCTCGGGATATAAGAAGGAGGGCTACAAAATAGGGGATTTGAGGGGTGCGATAAGTGTTAGTGCCTCTTTGGAACCTCTTTATGCCAGCTTAAGGACAAATATCATAATGCTTATCAGTATTGCAGTGTGTTCTGTTGGAACCGTTATTTTTATTATATACTGGTTGATCAGAAGGTTAATCACAAATCCAATATCTAACATATCCCATACAATGAACGTCATTGCCAGCGGCGATCTCGATAAAAGGATACCTATGAATTCAAGGGACGAGATTGGAATACTTGCTGACTCCATAAATAAAATGACCGAAGACCTGCAGAAGACGACCGTATCGAAAGCCTACGTAGACAATATAATCGAAAGTATGATCGATACATTAATTGTTATAGATAAAAATAATAAGATAAAAACCGTTAACAAATCAACGTTAAATCTCTTAGGCTATGAGGAAAAAGATTTGATCGGCATGGATGTAAGTATCATATTGCATGATAAAGGCAATCTTGTCGCAAACAGGAGATGGAGCACTATTCCAAGCGATGATGTGTTAAAGGATTACGATATTACCTATCGTAATTGTAACGCAGAAGACATCCCTATGCATTTTTGCGGGCGTATCATGCGGAATAGCAAAGGAGAAGTATTGGGGATTGTCGGCGTTGCCAGGGATATGAGGCAGACAAAAAAACTTATCGGTGAATTATCTGACTTCAGAGAGGCCACTCTCTATATGCTGAACGATCTTGAAAAAACGCGTTTTGAATTAGAAAGGGAAGAGAAGAAACTGGAGTTGATCGTAACCGAGATTGGCGCTTATCTCTGCCTCATAGATAGCAATATGAGGATAACGTGGGCTAATAAACCCTTTGAGGACCGGTTTGGCAAGATAAACAGTTTTATAGTGCCTAGTTGTCATAGCATCCTCGGTTGCGGCGAAACGCCCTCGGAGGACTGTACAGCAAGCCGTGTATTCAAAACTGGCAAAATAGAAGAAACAAAAAGGCTAGTGATTGGCAAAAACAACGAGAAGAGACACTACCATTTTATCGGTTCACCAATAAAAGACAGTCAGGGAAATATAATACAGGTGCTCGAATTGATACAGGACATTACCAGGATATGGCAAATGGAGCAACAGAAAGAGATTATCTACAATATTAATAAAATTATTACATCGGGTCTTATGCCTGAAATGTTTAAAGCCATAAGTAACGAGCTTAAGCGTATTGTTGCCTTTGATAGGATTAGCATTGCCCTGCTTGATGAGAAAACACAAAGGCTGGAGGTTCTGGCAGTAGATAAGTCAGATGATTATACGGCAATCGACGAAGGTGATTGGTTTCCAAAGGAGGGTAGTTTATTAGAACAGGTGACCTTTATCGGCAAACCATTTATTGTGAGAGATACTTCAAAAAGCGCCTTTTGGTCGGATCAGATGTTACTCAAAGAGGGAATAAAATCCAGGCTCAGCTTCCCCCTTGAATATAAAGACGCCGTTGTCGGAACGATTAATTTTGGAAGCAGGAGAGTAAATAACTTTTCTGAGAAACATTTCACCATCTTAGAACAGATTTCCATGCAACTAGCTATCGCAGTAGAAAATACGCGATTATTTGCAAAAACAAAAGAATCAGAGGGAAGATATAGAGACCTTTATGATAATGCCCCGGATATTTATATAACAAATGACGAAAATGGTACCATTATTAACTGTAATCAAACAGGGGCAGAGATTCTTGGGTATAAAAAGGAAGAACTTATTGGAAGGCGTATCCTCGAGTTTCAAACAGAAAAAACACGAACAATCATGGAGGAGCTACTGCCAAAGCGGTTCAGTGGACAGCTCGCAAAAGGGTTAGAATTGCAGCTTGTAAAAAAGGATGGAAGTATTATAGATGTGAGCTTAAACGATAATCATATTTGGAATAATAGCGGTAAAATTATTGCCATCAGATCTGTCTATAGAGATATAACTGCCAAAAAAAAGTTGGAGGCGCAACTTGTAGAGGCGGAAAAGCTGGCCTCAACGGGAAGAGTTGTTGCAAGTGTTGCCCACGAAATCAATAATCCCCTGGAAGGTATTACGAATTACTTACAGTTACTCCTGGAGAATATGTCTGAAGATGATGAAAAAAGGAAGTATGTGGAACTCGTGATGGAAGGCATGCACAGAATAGCAGGAATTGTAAGGCGTTTATTAGAATCTAATCTGAATATCATGGAAGAAAAGGGAGATCATGATATTAACCAACATATTCAAAATATTATAAGTTTATTACAAAAAAAGTTTGCTCAAAATAATATAACAGTAAATCAAATTTTGGACAATAATCTTCCCAGGATACGGTGTCATCCTAATCAATTGGAACAGGTATTTACTAACCTTATACTTAATTCCACGGATGCAATGCCGAATGGGGTGCCATTAATATCGTCACACAGATGGAAAACGAGCACCTATTGATTAGTTTTACGGACAATGGCAATGGAATAGCAGATAAAGATTTAGCTAAAATTTTCGAACCCTTTTTTAGTACGAAAAAAGGAACCGGATCAGGATTGGGTTTATGGATATGCTATAATATTATTACTGAACATGGAGGAAGGATCGGTGTTAAAAGTAAGCTTAACGTGGGGACAACGATTCAAATTACTTTACCTTTTTAGCAAAAACAGCTAAAGAAAACAGGAAAAGGAGACAAAAGGTTAATTTTTTTAACCTGTAGTCCTGTCATTCCTGTTTTCTTTAACTAGATTTTTACTTATACTGGATATTATACGATCTTTCGTTGCCGTGTTGTAAAAACGCAATTGCTTTTACCTGCTGATGTTCATCATCATAGGCAATATACTCAAGATGTTTTGTCTCTTTAGCCAGATCAACAATAATGTCAAAAAGCCAGCGCTCGTATGGAAGCGACGCAATTTCTAAAAGTTCATAAGCAGTTTTTTGAGATATTTCACCATCTTTCCACTGCTTTGCAATACTACTTATTTCCTTATAGAGAGTATCCTGGGCAGAGAATCTGCAGTATTGGTATCGTTTATTATCGACAATTTTGTCTGTTGTAACATCAGGCTCTGAATAAAACAGTTGTTCATTGTCTGCGACCTTTATGTTTTGCATGATATACCCCTTTCGGATTACGAATACAAACGAAAAGATAAACTACCATATAAATCTCTATTGGAAGTAATTAAGCAACAATCATTCCAATAGTTTTATTATTTTGTAACTAATTACATAGTAGTAACTTAACAATTTATGTGCAGCATATTATAATTTTAGAAAAATGGCTGGAATCAACCCTTTTGCTTTATTTAAAACGACGGAGTTGGCTAATGATCAGAAAGAAGAAGATATTAGTAGTGGAGGATGATGAGTATGTGCTTGGCAGTATTAAGATCCTTTTAAATAAAGAAGGATACGAGGTAAATACAGCCTTGGATGGATTGGAAGCACTAAGTTTATACCGAAATAATTCTTATGACCTGGTTATCGCAGATCTTAAAATGCCCAGAATGGATGGGTTTGAATTATTAAAGCAGTTAAAGCTCGAATTCCCGGATGTATCCTTTATTATGATGACGGCATTCGGGAGTATTAAAACTGCCGTTGATGCAATGAAGATAGGTGCTTACGATTATGTTGCCAAACCTGTTTCTGCAGAAGAAATAAGGTTGGTTATTCAACGCACCTTTGAAAGACAAGACCTGATCATCGAAATTCTAACCTTACGAAAAGAGCTTGAAGAGAGATTTGGTCTTGATAACATCATAGGAAAATCAAATACAATGCAGCATGTTTATGACTCGATCCTTCAGGTGGCAAATACCGATGCTACGGTTTTAATTACAGGCGAAACAGGCACTGGGAAGGAACTCGTAGCACACGCTATTCACCACAATAGTAATAGAAAAAATTGCCCTTTTGTAGTCATTAATTGCAGTGCCTTACCAGAAACTTTGCTGGAAAGTGAACTCTTCGGACATGAGGAAGGCGCCTTTACCGGCGCAACAAAACAAAGGATTGGTAAGTTTGAATATGCAGATACCGGAACAGTCTTTTTTGATGAGATGGGCAATCTGCCGCTTTCCATGCAAACGAAGCTCTTAAGATTACTACAGGAGAAATCTTTTGAAAGGATTGGTGGAAACCAGACAATAAAGGTTAATGTAAGGGTTCTCGCCGCTACCAATAAAGATCTTAATAAGCTATCAGGAGAAGGATGTTTTAGGAAAGATTTATATTACCGCCTAAACGTTATTCCAATACAACTGCCATCGTTAAAAGAAAGGCGAGAGGATATTCCCTTGCTTGTAACACATTTTATCGAAAAGTATAACAAGGTTTTTAAAAAGGAGATTAAATCTATCTCACAGCATGTCCTTAATATGCTGATGTCTTACTGTTGGCCTGGGAATGTAAGGGAACTTGAGAACTTTGTGGAACGCGCCGTAATAATGGCAAAGGACGCTGTTATTACTGAGATAGAACTATCAACGCCTAACCAAAAACAAGCAAGAGAAAGGCTTGAGGATATTGATGACGACCAAATTACCGATAGTAGCCTGGATGATTTCCTGGCGCACTATGAAAACATATACATAACCAATTTGTTAAAACGGTGTAAAGGGCGAATTGACTCCTCTGCAAAAATTTCAGGAATCGACGTTAAGACCCTGTATAGAAAAATGAAGAAGTACAATATAAATAAAGATATTTTTAAAGATTAATCACTGCTTATTTAGTGCGGAAATTCCCGAAAATTCCTTTCGTGCCCGAATCTTTGTAAGGTGTCTCATTTCACAGACTTATATCACATCAATCTTAAATAGTGCAATTTTCAGGGTATTTATGCCTTTTCTGTAAATTTTTTAATATGAGTTGTTAATATATAATTACTAAACTAATAAACCCTTAATTTGAAGCCACTTAGGACAATATTAAGTGGCTTTTTTATTTTCTATTTTCAATGGTCTTTAAATTGCCCTTGCCTATTTAATAATGATTCGTGTGAATCAGAAATTACAAAATCTTTTTAAGAAAAGGTAAAAACAATGAAAAGAGTAACTGCATTGGTTAAGCCCAGGGCAGTAGATGCCTTAAAAGATTATTTTAGAGCAATGGGATATCCTGTATTGAAAATTACGCAAATAAGAGATGGCCGGCAAAGTGTAGATCGAACTGTTTTCTGGCGTGGTGAAGAGTATATCGTGGACTTAATATCACACGCAAAGGTCGAGGTTATTTTGGCAGACGATGATGTCGATGAGGTAGTTGACTCCATCGATGATTTTTTGTATGGAAAGAATGGAAACAGGGGAGAATATGAATATGCACTGAGTCTAAAATCGGAGTTAATTCAAGAAGGTGCTGCAGCAGAAAAAGGTAGATGGGTAAAGATGCAACCAAAAAAAGAGTTGCAAATTGTAGAAAAACCTGAAGAAAAATTCCTGGAAGTTACTGAGGTCTATGCATAAGTTTATTTATTTTTTCGAAAATACTGTGGAGGAAGCGAACATGAAGAAAATAGAAGCAATTATTCGTCCCGAGCGTTTTCCGGCAATAAGTGCGGCATTGCAAGAAACAGAAAGAAATGGAATGACTGTTAGTGAGGTCAGAGGGCATGGCAGCGAGATTTGTGCTGTCCAGGTGTGGCGTGGCAGGCAATATAAGGTGAATTTGCATCAAAAACTAAAACTTGAGATCGTGGTTCAGGATGCAGATGTGGACCACGTGGTTAATATGATTATTGACGGGGCGCAAACAGGTGCACACGGAGATGGCAGAATATTTGTATCGCATGTAGAGTCGGCTATTCGTATCCGTACCGGTGAAGTGGGAGATCGTGCTATCACGAATGGAAGGGTTGTTAAACTATCTCCCAAAGAGGAAACAGAAAACAATGAGGTCGTTGAGGTTGTTGACAAAGGTGTTGGAAGTGCAAACCAGGCTTATTTAAAATTACAAAAAGATAGTCAACGTGCTAATAACTACGTTCGACCATAAAAGGAGTTGATCATGCTCAATACATCAGTAATAAAACTAAAATCTCTCGGACGGCTTATAGTCTATGGTACTCTTATCATTTTATTTTGGACATGGAGTGCGCAGGCAGGCGACCCTAATGGTGCACTGACGTTCTCTCACAGCCTCGAAGGATTGAATATCTCCGGGAATTTTGCCTGGATACTCATGGCGGCTTTTCTTATCCTGTTTATGCAGGCAGGATTTGTATTATTGGGCGGCCTTGTAAGTTCCAAGAATATGCTCAGCTACATGACACATTGTTTTATGGCAACAACGGCAGGTGCCTTTATCTTTTGGCTTTTTGGTTTTGCACTTATGTTTGGGGGTTCAGAACTTGGACCGGGACTCGATAAAGGTAATTCATTCATTGGTTATAGCGGCTTCATGCTCCTTGGAGAAACCTACGACGTGAAGACCATTTTACTCTTTATCTTCATGGCAGTTGTTGCAACCTTTATTGGCAGTATTATAGCCGGTGCTGTGGCAGAAAGAATCAAATTTTCCGCCTATTTATTGGCATGCTTTCTGGTGTATACCCTTGTTTATTCATTTTATGGCCATTGGATATGGGGTGAAGGCTGGCTGGCAAAGTTACCATTGGGGGCTGGAGTTAAAGATTTTGCAGGCTCCGGGGTAGTTCATGCAGCAGGTGGGATATGTGCATTTATGGGTGCATGGGCATTAGGTCCAAGAATCGGCAGATTTAATTTGGATGGCTCTGCTAATACCATACCAGGTCATAATATCGCCTATGTAATCCTTGGAACGATTATCCTTGCATTTGGATGGCTTGCTTATGATGCTGGGAGCACGCTTGCCATATCTGACTTAAGATCTTCAATCATCGCAGCCAATACGCTTCTTGCCGGTGTTGCAGGCGCTGTTATTGTCATCTTATATTTATATATAAAGACAAAAAAGGCCAATGTGGCCGAGGCCTGTAACGGCGCCCTGGGAGGTTTTGTGGCAATTTCAGGATCATGCGCATATGTTGCTCCCTGGGCCGCTGTTGTCATTGGAATCATTGGCGGCTTATTGATGTGTGGGTCTACCTGGGTGGTTGAGCACAAATTTAGAGTAGACGACCCACTTGGGGCTGTATCTGTTCACGCAGCCAATGGCCTATGGGGGCTCCTTGCTGTAGGCATATTTGCTGATGGTTCATACGGTAATGTACGTGGATTGATTACGGGTTCAGGCCAGCAATTCCTTGCCCAGTTTATTGCCTTTCTTACTGTCATTGTATGGGCAGGTGGACTCGGCTTTGCCATATTCTTCGGATTGAAACATACCATTGGCATAAGGGTATCCAGAACAGAGGAACTTGACGGACTGGACGTTAACATCCATGGCACCAAATGTTATCCTCCGGAAGGGAAATATCTTGAGGATATCGATGATGTGATTCGCAAGCATATTGGGTTAGGTAAGCTTGTCAGATAAGCCGGGATCTTTTTCTGTGTAATCTACTAGAATCTGAGGCTTCAATGTTTTATCGGTCTGCGACTTCGCCTCGTCTTATTTGAGAAGCGAAATCGTATGCTTTTTGCTTAACCAACTATAAGTGCCCACAGCTATAAAATTACGCTTTTCTGGCACAAAAATTTCTGAAATGGCATTCTGTACTGCTTCCAATGTAATGTCATGGATCTTCTGTGCCTGTTTTTCCGGGGTATCGGGTATTTTTGGGGCAATTAAAAGTTCCTCAATGCCGAACCAGCTTGCCATGGCGAGTGGGCTGTCCATGACGAGCTGCGTTTGGCTGAATACCCGTTCCTCTGTCCTGTTGAGTTCCTGTTCTGTTATTCCTTCGTGGAAAAGTTTATGTACCTCGTCCATAACGGCCTTTGTAGTTTTTACAAAATTATCCTTTTTCGTTGATGTGTAGATATCAATAGAACCCACATCAGAAAACATGGTGGGATAACAGGTAATATCGTAGACCAGACCCAGTTTCTCACGCACGGTTAACGATAACCTGGAACTAATCCCTCCTCCCAGGATATCGGCCAGGAGAAGCATAAGAATAACTTTTTCGTGTTTATAGGGATATGCCTTGTGGCAGAGTTTAAAACCGATGGTTTGTGACGGGGATTTTTTAAATATATATCTTGGTTCCGTTTGCGTAGTCTTCAGGGGTGGTTTCAGGCCGGAAAACTTCCCCTGTAAATTTCCGAATATTTCGTTTACGTAGTGAGAGACCATGTCTTTTTTGAAGTTTCCGCTGACGCAGAGTACCATATTTCCCGGCACGAAGAATTTTTTGTAATGGGTATTCAAATCCTCTGCACGTAAGGCTGCAATAGTTTTTTCGTCCCCGAATAGCGGTATCTCTGTTGAACCGTCTTTCCACATCAAAGAAAATGACATGTCGTCAATGCACACATAATCCCCTTTTACATCCACAAATTGTTTCATCTCTTCCTGAATGATACGTCTTTCTATTTCGATATCATCTGATCTGAAATTTCCCCCAAGGACGATGTCGCCAAGGATGCGTATGCCACTTTCAATATGTTTGTTGTGTATCTGGATAATCGCAGCGGAATATTCTGGTGACGTATAAGCATCAATATCTCCGCCTATATCATCGATGGCTTGAAACAATTCCAATGAATTTTTGAAACGGTTTGTCCCACGAAAGAGCATGTGTTCGAGAAAATGGGAGATACCGGGTTTCTTTTCTTCTTCGTATCGGGAGCCCACACCGATGTAAGCGGACATGACCACGGAGTGGATATGGGGCATTTCTATATAAATTACGCGCAATCCATTCGTTAATACTTCTTTGCTGTAGGTATACATGTGTCATGAGTATGGTTGAGTATTCTTACCTTTCTGCCTTCAATCTTTAATCTGCCCCCGGCAAAGAGACGTATTGCCTCTGGGTATGCCTCGCATTCTTCTTTAAAAATCCGCTCAGCAAGGGTGTCGGGAGTGTCGTTATCAAGGACGGGGACAGCCCTCTGGATAATAATCGGGCCGTTATCATACACATTATCAGCAAAATGTACCGTGCAGCCAGAAATTTTTACGCCGTAATTAATAGCTGCCTCGTGTACCTTTTTGCCGTAATAATGGTGTCCGCAAAAGGCGGGGATAAGTCCAGGATGAATATTCATGACCTTCCCCTTATACTTTTCAGGGATTTTATAAAAATGCACAAACCCCGAAAGAGCAATAAGATCAATAGGGTACATATCTAATTTTGCCGTAATGGCATAACTAAACGTATCTATATTATTATAATCTGAATAAGGAATAACTGCGGTCGGGATATTGTGTTTTCTGGCACGGTCCAGGCCAATGACGTTCGGTTTGCTACTTATTACAATTTGAATCGTGGCAGGTAATTTCCCTTTTCAATGTGGTCTATAAAATTTTGAAGTGTATTACCGCTACCCGAAATTAATACCCCCAGGTTTATTTTTTTTGTCATAAAAAATAAGCAAACATATTGACAATGAATTTATGATTTGCTATCATGCTCGTCTTTGTAGTTTTGTAAAGAAGTTTTATAAAGTTTATATAAGATATAAAAATAGGTTTCGCATGTCAAAGCTAAATACTGAAAAATCAAAAAAAGCCTTTGCTGAGGCGCAGAGTTTTATACCGGGTGGTGTTAACAGTCCCGTCAGGGCTTTTGGTGCGGTAGGTGGCACCCCAATCTTTATTAAGTCAGGGTCTGGTTGTCATATGACGGACGTTGATGGTAATACATATGTTGATTATGTAGGCTCATGGGGCCCGCTTATTTTAGGGCATGCTGAGCCGCGAATTGTAAAAAGGATTAACGAGGCTGTTGCTAATGGGACGAGTTATGGTGCGCCAACGGAGTTGGAAATAAAACTGGCTCAACTTATAAAAGATGCTATGCCGTCTCTGGAGAGGGTGAGGATGGTTAACTCTGGCACAGAAGCGACGATGAGCGCCATCCGTTTGGCCAGGGGATTTACAAAACGGGATGCGGTAATCAAGTTTGAGGGTTGTTACCACGGACATGTGGATAGCTTGCTCATCCAGGCAGGTTCTGGAGCCACAACGTTAGGGACGCCTACCAGTCCCGGCATACCTCAAGATTTTGTTAAGCACACCATATCCCTTCCGTACAATAATATCGATGCGGTAAACGAGGTTTGCTCAAAACGGGGAAAGGACATTGCCTGTATTATTGTTGAGGCAGTTGCCGGGAATATGGGGGTTGTGCTACCTAAAAAAGGTTACCTGGAAGGATTGCGAGAAATAACCAAAAAACATGGCATTGTGTTGATACTTGACGAGGTGATGACGGGTTTTAGAGTTGCACATGGCGGCGTGCAGTCGCTTTACAATATCACACCCGACTTAACCACGTTGGGGAAGATTATTGGTGGTGGTCTCCCGGTTGGGGCGTATGGTGGGAAGCAAGAGATAATGGATAGTATATCTCCCGTTGGCCCTGTGTACCAGGCGGGTACATTATCAGGCAATCCTGTGGCTATGACCGCCGGTATCGCCACATTGGAAATACTCAGGGATAGCAATATTTATAAAACCCTGGAAGAAAAATCGAAGCGGTTGGCCGCCGGTATGGAAAGGGCATGCAAGGATGGCGGGATACCTGCGTATCATGCACGGTTGGGATCGATGTTATGCACCTTTTTTACCAATCAGCCAGTTACGGACTATGCCACCGCAAAAAAATGCGATACGAAGCGATATGCCAGTTTTTTTCACGGCATGCTGGAGAGGGGATTCTATTTTGCACCGTCGCAATTTGAGGCAGTATTCGTTTCTGCCGCGCACGGAGAAACAGAAATTGATGCGACCGTTGATGCCTTTAGGGAAGTAATAGCAGGTTTTTAGCGGCTCGTTGTTCTTTGAATAAATAACAGATATTCGTTGCCCTTTGCAAAAAAAGGGCATAAAAACTATTCTGTTTTCTCCTCAGTACAGGGAGGGAAAAGGAGGACGGGTTATTATGAGTTCGATAAATTTGGACAACGATCTAAAAAGTGTGTTTGAGCGTATTCGTGGTATGTGCTTCAAGGTAGAGTCGATTGTAAGCTTATGCATGGATGGCTTTATGAAGCATAAGATTCAGTTGGTCGATGAGGCAAAAAAGGTGAGTCAGGCCATTCACGAAGAAGAGAACGAATTGATAAGTCTGCTTAGTAATAAGGCCGAAAAGTCAAATATGGATGGTGAGTTGGTAAAATCCATCATGGCGGTTATAGGTCATCTTGAAATGGCAACGAATGGTTTGGACGCTATTATGCAGCATGTAAAGATTAAGGTGAATGAAGGGGTACTATTCAGTGATAAAGGCGTAAGTGAAATATCCCATATTTTCAGGGAAACCCTCGATGTGGTGAAAACGGCTGGCGATGCCATTATGACGAAAAACGAGGTCCTTAAAAAACATGTTATTGATAAATATACAAGTATTACCCAAATCGTTGATGCCTATTCTGATGAGCATGAAGTTCGATTGATTAAAGGGGTGTGTCAGCCTAAAAGTTCTTCGTTATATTTGAATATAGTTGACTCACTTGTGAAGGTGGTTTGGCATATGAAACTAGCTATGGAAAGGTTTTTTCTAAGCAGGTGGTAGTTTGCCTCTCATCAGGAAAGACAAAGATAGTGAAACATATCGAATCTTGGGTGTGGTTGGAAGTTTTGGTTTCACAACGGCAGGTGCTATTGCTGGCGGATATTTTTTAGGTACTTATCTTGACAAAAAACTCAATACATACCCTTGGCTTATGCTGCTCTTTATTCTGGCAGGGATTATTGGAAGTTTTATAGAGTTTTTTAGGGTAGTAAAGACGTTGTCGGATGAAAATAAAAGCAAACAATGATTACAGACGAAAAAGATAAATTTTCTTTGTCTCTTGATGATGGTTTCCCCGACAGGGTGCTGAGGACGTCGTTGTATTTGTCGCTCATGATAATTGTCTGTTCCCTTTCGTATGTATCTTTCGTGGGGACGGTGAGCGTTGCCGTGGGTTGTTTTATCAGCCTTACTTTGTATAAAACGTTGTGGTGGATGGTTCAGTATGCAGTACGGCATAAGAGGTCTGAAATCAAGGGGTTTTTTCTCAAGGTCAGTTTAGTAAAGTATGGGATTGTTGGGGCAATGCTGCTTTCGTTCTGCCTCTTCTTTGAAGTGAATGCCGTTGCTCTGGCGTTGGGTTTGGGCATAGTATTGATTGTGCTTGTTATGAAAATTGTAAGTAAATTATTGGTAAATTATATGAATAAATCTATTAACGGGTCTTCCCGGCATATTGGCGGTGTTTCCGTTGATAGCAGTAAGAAAGGGGTGTGAGTTACGTGTCTGGCGGTGGAGGAGAATTAACAACTGAATTACCATCGTTTTTAGACTTTGCGCCTATAGAGGCTCATAGTCAGTTTTTTGGTCTTACCAAGCATGAGTGGGTTCCAATAATCATGTCTGCCACAATAATTATATTTCTTGGCCTGTTCTCAATGGTTGCGACCAGAAGATTGCAAAAAGTACCTGGAAGGCTTCAGTCCTTACTGGAAATTATTGTGGAAGGGCTTGCAAACTTTACCAAATCACAGATGGGACGTGCCGCAGGACCGTTTATCCCGTTTGTGGGTACTTTGTTTATCTATATCTTTGCAATGAATATGCTGGGTCAGGTACCGCTCTTTCATTCACCCACGAGCAATTTTAATACGACCATTGCTTTAACGTTAATTGTTTTCTTTGTTACCCATTATCAGGGGGTTAAAAACAATGGTGTTACCGGGTATCTGAAACATATGGCTGGTAAGCCAATCTGGCTTGCTCCCTTGGTATTTCCTCTCCACTTGATGCAGGAACTTCTCTCCCGGCCTTTGTCGCTTTCCATGCGTCTCTTCGGAAATATTATGGGGGAAGATACGATTATTGCAATATTTATAGGCCTTTCACCGTTTCTTTTTGGTCTTATACCGGTACCAATGCATTTGCCGATGGTTTTTCTTGCTTTATTAGGAAGCACCATACAGGCAATGATATTTTCTCTTTTGGCGAGTTTTTATATTGCGGGTGCAATTGGCATCCATGAGGAAGAACAACATTAAACTTTTTGAGAAGGAGGTTATGGCGTGATTTATTTTGCGTTATTGGCGATAGCAGTAGCTTTGATTGCAGTTGCGGCGTTTGGTTGTGGTCTGGGACAGGGTATTGCGGTTTATGGTGCAGCGAATAGTATGGCCAGACAGCCTGAGATGGCCGGAAAGATACAGCTTGTTATGTTTGTCGGTCTGGCATTCATCGAATCATTAACAATTTACTCACTGATGATGTCTTTCATATTGATGGGCAAATTACCGAAAACAGAAGCAGTTCTTGAGTTAATTCAGCACGCTGCTAAATAAGCGTAGGAGGAAAGTGGATTGGATATTTTAAATACCCTTGGAATTGATTTCAAATCCATAATAATTCAGGGTGTGGGCTTCTTAATACTGCTTTTTGTCCTCAAGAAATTTCTTTTCGGTAAGATTTCTGCCATGATAACGGCCAGAACTGATGAGGTGAAAAATACCTACGAAAAAACGGAAAAGGACAGGGCGGCGGCTGAACGGCTGATGCTGGAATATCAAAAAAAACTTGCTGATGCTGAAGAAGAGGCTGCCAGAAGGGTTCAGGATGCCGTCAATGAAGGGAATCGGATTAGTGAAAATATTGTTAAACATGCTAAGGAAGAGGTAGAGCAGATCAGGGCTAAGGCACAAGAGAGTATTGAACAGGAACGGAAGAAGGCCCTGACTGAAATCAGGAATCAGGTGGTAACTCTTTCTATTTTAGCTTCTTCAAAGATCATTCAACAATCTATAAGTCAAAAAACGGCAGAAAGGCTCGTTGATGACTTTATTGAAGAAATAGGGGAATTGAGTGTTAGATAAAAGTGTCGCAATTACATTTATCGATGCCCTCCTGGAAGTAGCTTCAAAAAAGGGGCAATTTGAACAGATTGAAAAAGATTTGGATCTGGTGTGTGGCGTAATTACAAAACACGATAATTTAAAGAAGGTCTTGTTTCATCCGTCGATTCCGCGAAATGATAAGAAAGATTTGATTAAGGGTGTATTTGGTAAATCGATTTCTGACCTTATGATGAACTTTTTGTGTCTGCTGGTTGACCGCCGCAAAGAAAAGATATTGGAATTTATTCCTGATGTATATAGAACGGTCGCCGACAAGCAGAAGGGTGTCGTAAAAATTAGGGTACAGACGGTTGTCTCTTTGACAGGGGATCGATTGGACAATTTCAGAAAGCAACTGAAAAAGGTCACGGGCAAAACCATCGAGTTGGAGGTTGTCCAGAATCCAAACATTCTCGGCGGGATGGTAATACAGATCGGCAACAAGATGATAGATGGAAGCGTTGCAAATAGGTTGAAAAATCTAAAAACCAGATTGTTGTCATTACGGACAGCATAGGTTTTGTGTCTTCTTAATTAGAGAATTACTCATGAGGCTTGATTTGCACATCTATTGTTGTAATGAATTTCAAGTTTAATGAAATGAATGAAATTAGTGGCAGGAGTTTATCTCCTGCCACACGTTTAAATGATTATGAATTTTGATAACTAAATTTCTTCTGCGGCATAATGTTTCAGAAGGATATATGGAAAAGCATAATATCATTCTGGTCAGAATGAAGAATCTTATTTACATTTAGGAGTAGGTGATATGGCATTAGCGTCCACTGATATTGCTTCAATCATAAAAAGAGATTGAAGGGTATGAAGAAAAGTTAAAATTAGAAAACGTGGGACACGTCATGCAGGTTGGCGACGGTGTTGCACGTATTTATGGTCTGGACAATTGTATGTCCAATGAATTGTTGGAATTTCCGACAACGTTTACGGTATTGCCATGAACCTTGAGGAAGATAATGTAGGTGCTATTCTCCTTGGTTCTGATGAAAAAAATTAAAGAAGGTGATATCGTAAAGACGACAGGGAAGATTGTTCAGGTGCCTGTGGGAAAGGCGTTACTAGGCCGCGTGGTGAATGCCCTGGGCATACCTATTGACGGGAAAGGGCCTGTTGCTGCAGATCAATATAGGCCAATTGAAGGTTCTTCCCCTAACGTGGTTGAGAGACAGCCGGTGAAGGAACCATTACAAACTGGTATCAAGGCAATCGATGCCATGATTCCGATCGGTAGGGGACAGCGTGAGCTTATTATTGGTGACAGGCAAACGGGTAAGACTGCAATTCTTGTCGATACAATCCTTAACCAGCGTGAATCAGGCGTCTATTGCATTTATGTGGCGATTGGTCAAAAGATGTCCACGGTTGCTGACGTTGTTAAGACGCTGGAAGATAACAAGGTGATGGATATCAGTATTGTTGTTGTAGCATCTGCATCTGACCCTGCCCCTCTTCAATACATTGCGCCTTATGCAGGTTGTGCTATGGGTGAATATTTCAGGGATAACGGAATGCATGCCGTCATTATGTATGATGATCTGTATAAACATGCTATTGCATATCGTCAGATTTCGTTACTCTTGCGTCGTCCGCCCGGTCGTGAAGCGTTTCCGGGAGATATATTTAACATCCATTCCCGTCTTCTCGAAAGGGCAGCTAAACTGAACAACGAGCTTGGCGGAGGTTCTTTAACAGCGCTTCCTGTTGTAGAAACGCAGGGTGGTGATTATTCAGCCTACATTCCTACGAACGTTATTTCTATTACCGATGGTCAGATTTACCTGGAAAGTGATTTGTTTAATGCCGGTATACGTCCTGCAATTTCGGTAGGTCTTTCGGTATCCAGGGTCGGTGGAAATGCCCAGATTCCTGCAATGAAAAAGGTTGCTGGTACCTTGCGATTGACCTTGGCTCAATACAGAGAATTGGCCTCTTTTGCACAGTTTGGTTCAGAACTGGATAAGTTTACCCAGGCTCAGTTGTCCAAAGGGAGCAGGCTTGTAGAGTTATTGAAACAGTCACAGTATGCACCCGTGCCGGTAGAAGACCAGATCATGGCAATCTTTGCCGGTATTAATGGATATCTGGATGATGTTGCTGTGGATAAAGTGAGGATTTTTGAAAAGGAATTCCTGAAGTTTATGAAGGAGAAGTATGCTGCCGTTGGTATCGAGATACGAGAAAAGAAAAAACTCGATCAGGAAATAACGAATAAATTAGAGAATGCTATCAAAGAATTCAAACAAATCTTTGCAAAAAAGGGCTAGGGAATGCTGAGTACGAGAGAAATTAAACAACGTATCAGAAGTATTACGAGCATCAAGCAAATTACCCGTGCCATGGAAATGGTAGCGGCAAGCAGACTCAAAAAGGTTGAGTCAAGGGTTCTCGCCTCACGTGCATTTACAGAAAAGATGCACTCCGTTTTAAACCATCTGGTCTCTTCATTGGAAAGTACACATCCATGGTTTGCAGAGAAAGAACAGGCGGTCCCTGTTATAAAAATAATCTTGATCACAGCGGATAAAGGGCTTTGTGGTGCTTATAATAATAATATAATCCAGAAAGTGGTAAAATTTATCAGGGAAAATACAGGCAAGGAGATTAAACTTACCCTTATTGGAAAGAAAGGGTATTTGTATTTTTCTAAAGGGAGACAGGCGTCTCTCGTGGAAAAGTACATCCCTGAAAGTACAGAGAGACTCGGATACGATCATGTGCAAGCGTTGGCAGGACAGTTAATCAAAGAGTATGAGAGAAATGAGTTTGGAGAATTGCACATCTTCTTTACAAAATTTCATACCGTAATGCAGTCTTTTTCTACGAGTATGAGGTTGCTGCCGATAGATAAGGGCACGTTTGAATCGAAAGAAAAAAAGAGTGGTGGCGAATATATTTTCGAACCGTCAGCAGAACAGATCATTGGCAATCTTTTTCCGAAGTTTGTTGAAACCCGGCTTTATCAGTGTATCCTGGAATCTTTAACATCTGAGTACGCTGCCAGACGTGTTGCTATGATTGCCGCAACAGAAAATGCCGGCGAAATGATTGAAGAATTAACCAGTTCGTATAATAAGGCCCGGCAGTCGACAATTACTAAGGAATTGCTGGAAGTTGTTTCTGGTGCCGAGGCCCTTATTCAATAAAAAATATTATAATATCACAGGCACGCAGGAAGAGGTCTTGCAGTGAAAAGAAGGCGTGTTTTCTTATGTCCTGTGGTTATGTTTTGATTGTATAACAAGAAGGAAGGAGTATGAAACTTGGCTAAAAAAGTTAAAGAAAGTAGAGAAAACAAAGGAACCATTGTGCAGATAATAGGGCCAGTTGTTGACGCACGGTTTTCGTCTGGCGCTCTTCCTGCTATAAAGAATGCAGTTCATATAAAAGATACAAAAAGGAATATTTCCGTTGTCGCTGAAGTCGCTCAACACTTGGGAAACGAAACTGCCCGTTGCATTGCAATGTCTTCAACGGACGGGCTTATGAGGGGAACGGATGCCTTTGATACAGGCGCACCAATTACCGTGCCGGTGGGAAAAGAGGTATTGGGAAGGGTTTTTAATTTGCTTGGCGAACCTATTGACAAGCTCGGTGAAGTAATGGCAGCAAACCGACTTCCAATTCATCGCCCGTCACCGTCATTTGAAGAGCGGGAGACTGTTACCACGGTGTTAGAAACGGGTTTGAAGGTTATTGATCTCCTTGCACCTTTTGCACGTGGCGGCAAGATTGGGTTGTTTGGGGGCGCGGGGGTGGGAAAAACCGTCTTGATTATGGAACTTATCAGAAGCATTGCTACCGAGCATGGTGGTTATTCAGCATTTGCCGGGGTTGGCGAAAGAACCCGCGAGGGGAATGACCTCTGGCTTGAAATGAAGGAATCTGGTGTTATTGATAAAACCGTGCTGGTCTTCGGCCAGATGAATGAACCACCGGGAGCCAGGCTGAGGATTGCTTTAACGGGTTTGACGATGGCAGAGTATTTCAGAGATACGGAAGGGCAGGACGTGCTCTTGTTTATTGACAACATCTTCAGGTTTGTGCAGGCGGGTTCAGAGGTGTCAGCTCTTTTAGGTCGCATGCCTTCTGCTGTAGGTTATCAGCCCACACTGGCAACAGAGATGGGTGACTTGCAGGAACGTATCACAACGACAAAGAAGGGTTCGATTACATCATTGCAGGCTGTGTATGTACCTGCTGACGATTTTACGGATCCGGCACCGGTAACTACCTTTCCTCACTTAGATGCTACGATAGCCTTGTCACGTCAGATTGCTGAATTGGGTATCTATCCTGCGGTTGATCCGTTGCGGTCTACCTCCAGAATTCTTGATCCAAGGATTGTAGGACAAGAGCATTACGAGGTTGCCCGTGAGGTTCAGAGGATATTGCAGCGGTATAAGGAGCTTCAGGATTTTATTGCAATTCTCGGTATGGAGGAACTTTCAGAAGAGGATAAGGTACTGGTAGGGAGGGCACGGAGATTACAGAGATTCTTATCGCAGCCATTCTTTGTTGCGGAACAGTTTACCGGCACAAAGGGAAAGTACGTACCTTTGAAAGAGACGATTAGGGCATTTAAAGAGGTGGTCGAAGGTAAACACGACAGCTTGCCGGAACAGGCCTTCTACATGGTTGGCGGGATTGAAGAAGTAGTGGAAAAAGCAAAGCAGATGGGTGGATAATATGGCGAAAACATTTAAATTTGAGATTGTCACACCCGAAAAGGTGGTTTATAGCGATTCTGTGATCTGTGTTTCTGCCGATGGGACAGAGGGTGGCTTGGGTGTGCTTGCAGACCATGCACCTCTGATTACAGAACTTCAGACGAGTATACTAACGGTGACTGATGCACATAACAAAAAAGTCCTGTTTGCCCTCGATGGTGGTTTTATGGAGGTTGTGGCAAACAATGTCGTTCTGCTGACCGATAAATGCGTTATGGAAGGTGAAGTGGACGTTGAAAAAGTGAGATCAGAAAAGGACACTGCAGAAAAAGCCCTGCAAAAGGCAGGAAATATTGGTGAGAAAGAAAAGGCTCAGGCTGCGCTCAAACGAGCGGACACATGGTTAAAACTGGCCAATAAATAATAATTGTTCTGTGGAATGCCCAATCCCCTTGGTTTCCCACGGTATAAGTTTGAAGAAGTATGGTGCTTATATGCAAACAAGGACAAGATACAATTATCAGGACTATCTGCAACTTCCAGAGGGTAAACAATACGAAATTATCGATGGAGACCTGCTTGTTGAAATACTGTCTCCTTCCACATCCATGCGAGATACAGGGATTAAGAAGAAATTGTATGCAAGACATGGTGTGCGGGAATACTGGATTGTTGATCCTGCACGTGAAATGCTGGATGTGTTTAGGCTGCAAGGCCGGGAATTCGAAAGTAAACGGTACGGCGTACAAGACTTTCTGTGTTCCAGTGCGATTAATGATCTGAGTATCGAAGTGAAGGAAATATTTGTCTAGTTAAAATGCGGAGAGGTAGAGGGGTATTATTTATGCCAATACTCATAACAGGGGGTGCGGGATTTATCGGAAGCCACTTTACCCGCCTTATGGTTAATCAAGGCAGAAGGGTGGTGGTGCTCGATAAGCTGACCTATGCAGGCAATCTTGAAAATCTGAAGGACGTTACAGAAGACTCAAAAAAGTCTAAATTATTCAAGTTTTATAAGGGGGACATCTGTAACCAGGAGTTGGTAGAACACATCTTTTCAGAGGAAAACATCGACGCACTCATTAACTTTGCCGCTGAATCACACGTAGACCGGAGTATTAGTAGTGCAGGAAATTTCATTGATACTGATATGAAGGGTGTCTTTGTCCTGCTTGAAGCATCGAGAAGTTTCAGTGTAAAAAAGTTTATTCAGATATCTACAGACGAAGTTTACGGGACGGCCTATCAGGGTGCTTTTAAGGAAACGGATGCCTTAAACCCCAGCAATCCCTATTCTGCCAGTAAGGCAGGGGGGGATAGGCTGGCTTATGCCTATTGGGTAACATATCGATTGCCAATTATTATCACCAGGGCATCCAACAACTACGGCCCTAATCAGCATCCCGAGAAATTCATCCCGCTCTTTATCACGAATGCATTGGATGATAAAGAGCTCCCACTGTATGGCGACGGCAAGCAGGTGAGGGATTGGGTTCATGTTGAAGACCACTGTGCTGCTATTGATTTTCTTATGGGGCACGGGAAGGAGGGTGAGGTATATAATATTGGAGGAGGGAATGAGCGGTATAATATTGATACAGCGCATCTTATTTTGGATGAACTCAAAAAACCTCGATCATTAATAGAACATGTGAAAGACAGGGAAGGGCACGACAGGCGTTACGCCTTAGATTGTACCAAGCTGATGTCTTTGGGTTGGAAACCACAGATAAATTTTGAAAACGGCCTTAAAGACACGATACACTGGTATACAAATAACCAGGCATGGTGGAAGCGGATAAAAAACGGTGAATTCGTAGAGTATTATGACAAGCAATACGGTCACCGGTTTGCAGATACAGGTTTGCATCGAAATCGTTAGAAGCACATTTGCAGAGAAAGGCATGTGTTATGTTACATACGATAATTTTTAAAGACACAAGACGGGATATGTATTTGGAGAAAAAAGCACGGCAGTTGCTGGCTTCTGTTCGCAATTTTAAGGAGAAGCACAAATCTCTTTTTATGAAATGTGCCATGATATTCATGTCGGTAAAGATCGGACTCATTCTCCTTGCCACATTTGTTACAATGGCATTTTTTCTGGGAACTGTAACACCCTATCTTGCCGCAGAGATGTCAAGGACGAAGGCGATGCTCTTCACATCTCCTTTACTGATGATAATTGTGCTAAAGTTGTACTTTGTCAGTAAGATATTGATAACGTATGAGAGGTCTAAGTCGACAATGAAGACAGCTCTTGATATTATATTGTTGAAGGGTAGACACGGTATGCATCGGAAAGAGGAGACTTTTTCCATGGATTTATCACCGCCATCCTTTGAAAAGGGTATAAATCGTTGAAACAAGTTGTATAGTTATTGTGACTATTCATGCGCATTTGAGTAATTTCCGGCCGAAACAGCTATTTAGTGTCTGAACGAAAACGCACTTTTTGCAAAAGTGCGAGGGCGATTTTCTCCTTACCAAGAGATCATTTTAAAATTTGAGATTGGGTTTTTGCTAAAATACGGTTCTTTTCGCCGTTTCTAAGGTCTATCTGTTTATTCAACATCCCGTGAAAATACTCCAGTGTCTCTATTTTCTTTGCATGCATCTCCACCTGGTTCGTCGTTAGCACCCTTTCATAGATGACCAACAGACTCGCACCTATCTTTCCACTCAAACTCCTCGATAATTCCAAGTAACTCCTAACATGCTCTTTCTCTATTTCCTTCTTATTTTTCACTCCACTCCTTGACGCCTTTGCGCTCATCCTCATCAGCTTTTTCAACTCTCTCCTCCAATATTTCCCCTTGCGCCATCCCTTCCAATCCAGAATGCCTTCCTCTATTGCCCCCTCTATCATATCCAGGCTCTTGCGTCCCGCATCCCACAACAAATTCATATCTGTCGGAAAGTGTACGTTCGTCTCTAACACATACGTATCCACCTTAATATGCACTCCTTCGCCTTTTTTTTTAACCAATTGATGGCCAGATGATACCACCACTTCATTTATCTGCATGATGGTCTCCTCATCCAATAAACTTATATTGTCCTTGATGCTCTGTATCGAAAAGACCTTGCCTTCTCCAAATTCTGTCTCTACTCCCAGTATCTGTCTGATAAGTTTATGATGGTTGGCAAAATCCTCCAGCCTATCGTAGTTGGCATCCAGTCCCAATCTCACTACCGATAATACCAGGATATGCCACAAATCCATCCCATATCTCCCCGTCTTTTTCTTCCCCTTCGTTACCTTCGTCTCTAATATCCGGAATACTTCCTCGTTCAACTCCGGTGTGTCATAGATGTATTGCAATGCCCTCAGTATCGGTGGAAGCTCATCTCGACTCTTCAATGGCAGTTTCACTTCCGAAATGGATATAACTCCTAGTTTCTTCTGTTGCTCAAATCTCTTTCTCATTTCTTGTCGAATATCCTTTGCCTTTTTGTTCATGAATCGAATATTTGGACTCTTTCACACCAGAATCCCTTTGTTTTCGCTATATTTTACCCTATCTCACGCAAATATTCAACGCTCTTCATTAACTATTTTCATCTGCTTTGCCTTATTCTACTTGGCTTTGGTGTGTTTCCGTTCAAACACTACGATAGGACGTATTATGAAGCTGATAAGCCAGGGAGATGTTTGTGGAACTGACAGGGATAGTCCATCGATTCAGGGGACAGGTCTGGAAACGGGCAGTGCGTTCAGGGTATAAATTGAGAAGTGCGCTCAGCGATATGTGGATAGACGTTGATTCAACCGTGGATGGATATATGGGAATCAGGAAGGAGCGAGTAGGGTACAATCCACACAAGAAGGGACAGAAGTCGTATCATCCCGTGATAGCATTCGTGGCAGAGACGAAAGAGATATTGCATAGTTGGTTTCGCTGCGGGAGTGCATACACGAGCAATGGGATTGTAGAGTTCATGAAGGAGTGTATGGCGTACACGAAGAGGCGGGTACGAGTAATCTTTCGGGGAGACAGTGGTTTTCTCAGGAGGGTTGTTGGATTACCTGGAGTCCGTATCAGCGGGATACCTTATCAAGGTGAAGTTGAAGAACCTGATTGGGTTGCTCGAAGGCCAGAAATGGAAGGCAGTGGAAGGGAGTGCCGGATGGGAGGAATCCGATTTTATGTATCAATGTGCCACATGGAATCGTGCAAGACGGTTTGTGGCAGTAAGGAAATTGATCAAAATAGAGAGGGGATTGTTTACTCTCCCCGTGTATGAGTATTTCTGTTATGTTACGACAGAACGGTTAAGCCGATAGAAGCGCATCGTTCGTACGGAAGAGGGCGACCTGTGAGACGTGGATAGAAGAGTGTAAGAGTCAGATGAATGCGGGGCATTTACGCACCAGTGAGTTTTTGGCCAATGCGGCGTTATTCCAGTGCGCTGTGTTAGCGTATAACCTCTTGAAGTGGATGGCACTGCTTACCGGAGGAGCGGCACAACAGTGGGAAGTAAAGACAATGAGGCTATGGTTAATCCGTGTTGCCGGGAAACTGACAAAGGAAGCAGGCAGTTGACATTAAAGTTACCGGAAGTTTCTTCATCAGGAAGAATGGCTGGCGTGGGAAGGTATGTCGTTGAGTGTAGAGTTCGGGTGAAAGTGATTTTCGTCTTTAATTCCGGGTATTTTGGGCACTGAAAATACAGTGAAGGGAGATAATATGTCTCCATCCTGGCTTTTGTCACTCCGGATGGGTTCGTCAGAACTATTTTCCTGTTCTTTTTGCCTAAAATGGCACCGGATAACTCAGAAATCCTAAAAAGTTGAAGTTTATTATTGTTTTTGTCTGGCAGCGGTATTGCGGTATTACAGAAGGTCGATTTTCGCTATGCGAAAATCAATTGCAGAATTAGGTCTTATATGTTTATCCGTGAAAAATCTAAAAGGCGAATGGCGGGAAGAGATATCTACAGCACCAACTCATTGAATACGTTTGTACCCCTTCAGGGCCACGACAGCACATAGTGTTGAATCTTGGACAGCTTTCTCTGCCGGAAGAGAAGTGGAAGGAGGTTACCAATTGCAGAGAAGGATTATTAGCCTATCATGCTTGCCGGGATTAAAAAGCTAAGAACTGCGAGGGATTCATCATATGAAACATACACCGCCCGGCAGAAAATATATAAAATCACCTATTAAAACTCAAAGATGTAGTGCCGAAAAATGAAGTGCTAAAATTGCAACTTATTTATGTTACAAGAGATATGATTTTTACTTGTTGAACTTGGGTTTACTTCCCAATCATCAGCACTCATGAAATTTTTTATATTTTATGAGGATTTCTTCCAATTGTTTATTTATTTTCCCCATTGTTTTTGCTATTCTAATGCTAATGAAAGTGCTCGGAATAGAAACATCAGGAAAAAGCGGAGGAGTTGCCATTTGTGAGGATAAACACATTGTCATTACAAAGGATTTTGGCGGCATGCAACATGGCAAAGAATTGGTTCCTACCATCATGAGTGCCCTTAATGAAATCGGCTGGACACCGAAGGATATTGATCTTATCGCGGTCGATGTCGGGCCTGGTTCATATACAGGGCTACGGGTAGGTGTGACTTGTGCAAAGACACTGAGCTACGCATTACACAAACCCGTCATTGACGTACCCATATTTGACATCATCGCTGAAAACTATACCCATACCCCCCCTATTTCCCTTACTTCGCAATTGGAGGATACAGGAAGGATACAAGACCTATTTCAAAAAAATAATTCCCCGGATACGTACTATATTTGCCCTGTCCTTGATGCCAGACGGAATCGCGTTTACGCATGTATTTACACGCTTACCCCAGCAAATAGTGAACAGGGGCCGAAGGGCGCCCGAAAGAAAAAACTAACTGAATTTCTGCTCATTCAGCCTGAAAGACTTTTATCGACCCTTCCACGGCCGGTAATTATTTTTGGAGACGGTGTTTCGCCCTATAATGACATATTTCAACAAAAAGGTATTATTATTGATGAGAAGGAGTGGGCAATACCAAAGATTGAGTATGTAGCTTTATTAGGCGAAAAGATGTATGAGTCCGGGTATCGATGCGAGATAGACAAATTATTACCGCTCTATTTACGACAGGCTGTGGCTATTGAAAAGCAGGAAGGCAATAAATAGTGTTTGAACGGAAACACACCAAAGCCAAGTAGAATAAGGCAAAGCAGATGAAAATAGTTAATGAAGAGCGTTGAATATTTGCGTGAGATAGGGTAAAATATAGCGAAAACAAAGGGATTCTGGTGTGAAAGAGTCCAAATATTCGATTCATGAACAAAAAAGGCAAAGGATATTCGACAAGAAATGAGAAAGAGATTTGAGCAACAGAAGAAACTAGCGTGAGTTTATTACAAAAGAAGGTCGAAAGTATTGTAACGTAAATGCAATCAATGTGTTAGGCATGCTATCAATTGTATACACTGAGCCCTTGAAGTTTCAGTCGATATTTGTGAAAATCCATAATACCTAATGCATTCATCAACAGGGATTCTTCATCGGACATTTCTTCCAATTGGTAGGTAGCTTTGACCCTCCCCCTGGACTTTGTCTCTTCGAGCAACGTGGAAAGTCTTATATTGTTTAGGGTGTCTAACAGGGTATCTAAGGTTCCTCTAAATTGTGCGTGCGCTTTTGCCTGATGCCACACGATCGATGCCAGGAGGTATCCGATGACACAAATAAAAAAATGCACCCTGATTTTCTGATCTGTCCAGTGAAATTGCGGTTTCAAAGCAAGGTGATAGGGGTTCTTGAGATTTCGAAAGGCGTGTTCAATCTTTGATTGCCCATAGTAGGCTTTTATAATGTCACCGGTATCCCAGTCGTGACGGTCTGTCATAAGAATCCTGAACCCCAGCTCCCCTTCTATTTCTTCGAGTTTTTTCTGATTGACGGAAAAGTTCAATTGAAACTTGCCTGCAGATACCTCATGCAGCGACCAATCGATAATATCTTTTATAAATTGGCCTTTCACGACACTTCTTATCGTATTCTCCAGACCCCCTTTGTCCCTCGTCTTTCCCTTTGGATTACCCAGATGCTGTTGTAAGAGCTTTAACTGATGTTCTGCCTTTTCCAGAGACTGATACATTCCCCTTACTTGCCCGGCCTTTAATTTCTCGGAAACAAAGACAACAACGGTTCTTTCCTGCCCCCAAATAACCCGTTTGTCCCGGTATAGCTGCATTTTACAGCCGTCAACGTCATGTTCTCTGAAATTACACACGGCATTCTCTACCAACTGCTTGTGGTGATACGGTGTAAGCGCTCCAACGTAATGCAATGACAATCGCTCTACCATAGCCATATTGTCCCTGGAATTGTTTCCACGATCAAAAACCATGGTGTGTGTGCTGCTGTCGAAGCCTAATCCGTTCATCCTGTCTCTTATCGTCTCAAGAACCGTGCTGAAAACCTTCGCGTCCGCCAGGTTTCCCTGATAGGTATGGTGAAATAACGGTATCATGTCGTTACGGGTGACAACCATCGCCAACCCGACCTGTCTGAGATCATATCGTTTTTGTTTGTTTTTCCCTCGCCGGGCAACCGTGCATCGCAGGTTGGTTGTGTCGATATATGTGAAGAAATTGGTTGTATCAAAAAAGAGGGTGTCGCTTTGAAGGTGATATGTTTTCAACGTCTTTTCAATCAACTCACGCTCAATTTCTGCAATGGATTCTTCGGGAAGCGCATCCATCAAATCCCAGAAATGCTGGCTGTCTATTTTACTCAAGCTGTGTCTGAGTAAATATTCAGCAGTAGTCGTCTTTGACCAATCCCACCATCCTCTTTTGCTGGTAGGCATACAAACCCTTCCCACAGCGCCCAACAAAAGGGTGATTCCGGCAGTCAGGTTATTTCGAACAGGTTTTTCTGCACAATACGGACGTGACGACTTTATTTGCTTATTGATTATGGAAGGGACGTCCAGGGCATTAGCCACACTGAGTAATGCGGCTACCGCGCCATGCGAATAGGATTTGAGTCGCAATTTTTCGGTAAGACCTTGCAGTCGTTTTAATAAATCGTCTGCCTTGCCAAGATAGGACAGGACAATGGGTCTGGGCTTGCCGTTAACGCGCCGCGATTCGACAATATACCAATATTTATAACCTCTGGAGTTTTTCGATTGAATAGTGGCCATGGGCATCAGTTGTTGGTGTATACATATCAGTTTATACTGCGAATAATTATAGCACACACAAGTGATTTATGCAATATATATTTAATATTATTCAGTGTATACATGATTTTTTACACAAAAAAAGTCGCAATCCACCGCAAATCAATGGATTACGACTTGCCACCTTTGCCTCAACTCCGTTTTTGTAATAAACTCACGCTAGATGCTTTTGGCTATATTTAAAGGGTAAAAGTGCGATGATAGTGTTTGAGAAGTACAGTCGTCTGAAGCAGAATTTTCGCGGTCATCAATTTTGGGCAAAAGGGTATTATGTGAATACGGTGGGGCTGGATGAGGCGAAGGTACGCAAATATATCCAGGAACAAGAAGAGAGCGAGTCGATTGAAGATAAATACGACTCAGACTTAAGTAATCCCTTTTAGGGGGGGCAAGTGTAGATGGTAGTAATCATTGTAAATCGTAATTTACATTATTAACAAAGCGGACTTAAAGCATTCCCTAAATAAGTTTGTAAGTAGTCCCTTAAGGGATACCTGTAACAATGCCCTTGTAGGGCTAATCAAGCCACCCGCTATGCGGGTGGTACTGACTTCTCTTTTTTTACTCCCGTAACATCTGGATTTTTTGAGTTGTTCATGTGGTAGTCATACCGGAGGATGACGCCATCGGGTTTAAGCACACGGAGCATTTCCCTTGAGATACTCCGCTTCATATGAATATCGAGGATTGATGTGAACAACGGAAACAGCATAACTATATCAAAGAAATCATTTCCAAAAGGAAGTTTTCAGCCCTCAGGATTGTAGAAATTCAATATGATTGTCCATATCTTTATCGGTTAAGATACTCACTATTAATTCTACGCCCCTAATACATTGGCCAATAGAAACATCCTTTGCGTGTGAAAATATTACCCCCTTAGGATAAATCTTTTGCTTAATTGTCATCCTTAAAAAATCCCTATCATGAGTAAGAATCACGGCATTCATTTGAGAAGCTTTTTTTAATTGAAATTCATCGGTTTTACCAATGTAACCGAGCTCTCTTGCTGAGACTATTTCAATTTTACGCCTGCGCAACCCATCAATGATAGAACGTTCTATATTCTCATCAGCATAAATCTTCATTTAAGACCATTTTCAACTTTGAAGGATATTGTTTTTTTTATGTGCACGAGGAATAAGTTATTTTCTTTCAATTTCCTATCAAACACATCTTTATATTCCTAGAGCGGCTCTGCCGCAACCGAAGCTGTAAAACCGTCCTCCAATAGTGTATATTTGATTTTTTTAAAGTGGAATCCTAACCACTGGTTTATACACAGAAGAGGAGGACGGCAATGGAGAAGTTTCAGGAGAGATATGATAGCAAAATCAGTGGAGTAATTTCAACCTTTGATCGGATGATATTTAAAGGGCATATATTGTCCTTTTTTCAAAAGAGTAATAGGCATCATTATTTATTTCAAGAGAAGGTGTTGTTTAAGGATTTTGGGAAGTATGCGAAGAAAGTGTCAGGTGAAATTAAGGAGAAAGCAAGAGAGCTATCGGACAAAGAGGGACGTCCGTTAATACCGCTGGATTCAAGCAGAATCAGCAAGGAGGACGTTGCACGGAAAATACAAGAAGAAGAGGGAATAAAAGAAGGGCTTATTTGTGTCATAACGATTGTAGAACCGTGTGTGTCATTTGATACACGAGGGAAAGAGAGACAGGGAAAATTAGAGGTGGTAATTCAGGAACGCAGATGTTTGTTTTGTATTTTATTACCAGCATAAAGGAATTTGGATTTATGCATGTCCGGATTCAGACATGGTTCCCCTTTCAGATACAAATTTATATCAACGGACGCGAATGGTTGTGTAAACGGCTGGATAGTAAGGGCATTGGTTATCGGAGATACGATAATAGCATTATTCAGGTTGATGATGTAAAGAGGCGCAGGAGATAGCGGAGGGTTTGTTGATGTCAATTTTGTGAAGGCATTTGATGCACTTCCCGGCAGATAAATCCCATTTGCCCCGAATAAAAAAGGTATTTTCTAAGGGATATTATTGGGTGCTGGATCAAGGGGAGTATGCGACCGATGTAATGTTCAAAGATCGGCAAAGCTTGAGGAAATCTATCCAGAACTGGTAGAACATGCCTTAGTGAACTTCAATGCCTCAGACGTCATGACCTTTTGGGAGAAAACTCGGTTCTACAGGAATAAGGGTGTGATTTTTCATTAGCATATTTCTGGATACAAGTTTAACCCGCCGCAGTGGAAGAGTATATCGTTTTTAAAACGGTCTGTGTTGCGATAACCGTAGGCTTTCTTTATCAGTGACTGTATCTTGTTGTTGATGCCCTCAAGGGCAGCGTTTGTAATCCGATGTCTGAAGTAACTCACGATATTAGGTAAATGTCTTTTCATCATACGCGCTACTTTCTTTACGGGTTCCAATCGGCTTCTAATTGCCCAACTGTACCACTCTTCAAAAAACACCTGGCCCTCTTTTTCGGTACTACACTTCCACAGGCCACGGATCGCCTCCTTGAGCGCCCACCCCCTGGCAGTTTTCAGCTTTTTACCCTTGAGCTCCCCTAATATATTGTTGTATCGCTCAGGCACATTCTCCTCTCCATACAGCCATATTATCCGAGTTCCTGCCAATATCGTGTTACCCATACTGTTTAATTCTTTCTGCTCTTCTCTCCTTACCTCGTTTAAGGATTCGTTTACATGCTGCATTATGTGAAACCGGTCAAACACCACTT
Organism: Planctomycetia bacterium; assembly: GCA_015075005.1. GTDB lineage: Bacteria > Planctomycetota > Brocadiia > Brocadiales > Brocadiaceae > Brocadia. The sequence continues at coordinate 1,495,198 of JABTVC010000001.1, read as the reverse complement.
TCTCTGGTGCATCAGGTACATTATCAATAACCGATTGCCGGTAGGCTGCCGACATATCCATACTAATCGTCTCTACGGCCTGTAGCTCTATTTTGTCAAACTTACTCCAATAATCTCTCAGACCATCCTTGCCCTTACCGTCTCCAACATGTTCTACTATCGTAGCTTCCTCTTGTATGCTTGCCACTATCGTCACAAACTTATTGCCTTTTCCATACGATTTCTCATCTATTCCAATCCGGGGACAAACCTTTTCTTCTTTCCTCTCCAGCCCTCTCTTTACTGCTCGCTGCTTTATCCCGTCTGCCTCGTCCCAACTGATTTTCAACAACCCACTGCCTGCTGATGTTGAACACTCCTGTAATACTGCTATCGCAAACCGCTCGAAAAGTTTTGTGAATCGACCCTGCTTCTCCGCCCAGGGTACTTGTACCATCTGCGTTCCGTGTTCGCTACACTGCACGCGGGGAACTTGACATACTATTATGGTCTTAAACTGGCAACTGTCAAGATGTCGCCATCGCCTCTCTGTATATTCATGAATATGCATTCGTCCCTGGCATTCCGGACATGCCCACGTTGTATCCTTACTACGGACTTCTACCTCTACCTCCTGCTTGACTACCTCTAATCTTACTCCCGCTACATACCACGGTTGCTTCAATCCCAACAGCTCGTCATATAATGTCGTATCTTTCATACCGCCATTCTAATTTATCCCGCTTATTTTAGCACCCTTATTCCTGTAGAACCCCTTTTCTTCTTTCCTCTCCAGCCCTCTCTTTACTGCTCGCTGCTTTATCCCGTCTGCCTCGTCCCAACTGATTTTCAACAACCCACTGCCTGCTGATGTTGAACACCCTGTAATACTGCTATCGCAAACCGCTCGAAAAGTTTTGTGAATCGACCCTGCTTCTCCGCCCAGGGTGCTTTGTACCATCTGCGTTCCGTGTTCGCCACACTGCACGCGGGGAACTTGACATACTATTATGGTCTTAAACTGGCAGCTGTCAAGATGTCGCCATCGCCTCTCTGTATATTCATGAATATGCATTCGTCCCCTGGCATTCCGGACATGCCCACGTTGTATCCTTACTACGGACTTCTACCTCTCCCTCCTGCTTGACTACTCTAATCTTACTCCCGCTACATACCACGGTTGCTTCAATCCAACAGCTCGTCATATAATGTCGTATCTTTCATACCGCCATTCTAATTTATCCCGCTTATTTTAGCACCCTTATTCCTGTAGAACCAAGAAATCTTTCCCTCGGCAAAGAGATTCTTGACTATTTCCATTGCTCGGAATATGTACACGATGTCGCCAACGCCCATTACGGAAAAGAAACAACAGAGGCGAGGCAGTGGTGCGAAGCGACGTTGACTCGGATATACTACGATTGTCATGAAGACGTGCTTGATAGTCTGAGAAGGATGAAAGCGCAAAACCAGGAAGTTCAAGATAAAATTGACACATTTTACAAATACCTGTCAAATCATGGCAAAAAAATGAATTACGGTTCTGCCGGTGGAGGAGATCACATTGGCAGCGGTGCTATTGAAAGTGCTAATAAATTCATTAGCCACACAAGGCTTAAACGATCAGGTGCTTGGTGGTATATCAAATACGCTAATAACATGCTCAAGATCAGATGCGCGAAATATAACGGAACTTACGATAAAATCGTAGAAAAATACAAAAAAGAGGATCAGGAAAGAATTAAAAACAAAAAATTTAAACAAAATCTTCGGCTTGTTAAATAATTTACAAAAAAATGGAAATGCACCCGTTTGGACCCCAATGTTTTTAATCCTGAGGCAAAAATTACCATGAATATTGCAACCTTTGTTCTGGATTTTCCTAATTTCATTCCTGATTTTGATTTCTTCGTTAGTTACCTAAACCATGACGTGAGATATGAAGAAGAAGAAGAATTTGAAGGCTCTGAGTATAATGCTGACACCATTAGCGCAAACATCTTATACGCACATCCTTTTCTACCTGTAAAGATTGCCTCTGGTTTTCTTTTTTATTTTCAGCAGTATTATTCTGACAATGATTTCGATAACACAAAAAAGGATATTCCCTTTGATATAGAGTGGAAAATTAATCCAAAGCATGATTTCTACGTAAAAACTCATTATAAAACATCGAATTATGAAAGCAATAGCCCTGTCGAAGATTTCGATGGGTGGGAGATTATGTTAGGTGGCCGGTATTATATTATCCCGGTTTCTACAGTTGATTTTATGCAGGGAGAAGTATAAAAGAGCAGCGCAGTGTTGATAATAATTCGTATTAATATACCATATTCGGATTAAAATACTTCCTTAAATACAACCGATTCAATACGTCCATTGATGCGTATTATTCGCACACAAAATTTCGCGATGTTACTGAATCACTGGGTTTTACGGAAGAAGTTGATGGAATTAATACCCATGTAAATGTAAAATATACTCCTCAAAATTGGTGGTTTGCAGAGTTTGATTATACTTACACGCTCTTTGATGATAACATTGATTTAGGTGACCTTAATAAAAACGTAGTATCTTTAGGTGTCGGATTAAATTTTTAATACCTGACCCGAACGAGTTGGAACATGTAGCCCGGAAAGTTTATCCCCCACCCAAAACCGATCACAAGTGACTTCGTCGTGAGCTCTCAGTCGAATGACCTGCGCTGCAAATGGAGATATACCATAAACAAAAAGGTTGATTGCGGAAAAGCCCATTTTAAAGCGCTGGGTGTCAACTTCAAGGAAGCAACAAACATTCATGAGGTGTTACAGACATAAGTTTCTTCTAAATAAATACTCAAATTACCACCTGCGGTCTTCGCATCATTTGTTATCAGGGAATTAACTTTTATAAGTTTGTTTATTTTTTTCAGAAAATATGATATGTTATGTGAACGAGTGACGAAGAAATAAAAATCAAACTTACAAAAATCTTACCAGGCCTCAATGAGCGGCAAAAAGTGATTTTGTTGGTTGCAAAAGATGTCTCTATTGGGCACGGTGTGAATTTTCAAAGTATCGGGGATAACGGGTATTACGCCGTCAGCAATTCATGCAGTACCCAAAGAGTATTATAGCTTGCAAGGCAATGACATGTCGTTGGAAGGTTCTCGCCCTGAATTTCTATCCATAAATTTTCTCTAAGAACCATAAATAGCAATATTTTAGAGTTTCTTCAAAGTTACTTTAACAAGAAAGGTGATAGTGTAGATCAGATGGATAACGTGGCAATAACAAAAAATAAGGATATTCAGGCACATCTTCAGTCCTGGTTCAAAGATGGCTTGAGATTTGAATGTCAGCGATGCGGCAGGTGCTGCCGCGGCGAACCTGGCGTGGTATGGGTTAATCAAAGGGAGATTGAAGAAATATCAGGATTTCTGGGTATTTCAAAGAACGCATTCGCTAAAAAATATTTAAGGGGCATTAACGACCGATTCAGCCTCCTGGAATATGGCAACGGTGATTGTATTATGTACGACAATGGTTGTAAGATTTATAATAAAAGACCATGCCAGTGCAGGTCATTTCCATTCTGGAAATCGAATCTTGAAAACCGGTCTGCATGGGAAAAGGTGAAAAAGACATGTCCTGGTATAGATAAAGGGAAATTGCATAATTTTCAGGATATAGAAGACAATGTAAAGCTACATGAACAACGTTTTGGCTAATAGAACGATGGAAGAACGATCAGACGTAAACCTCTATGCAGAACTAGGAAATATCTATCATCTGTTGGAGAAAGAGGTAACGCAACTCAATCCAGGTTGTAATCGGTGTGGAACGTGTTGTAATTTTAGTACATTTGATCATGTTCTTTATGCTAGTAGTATCGAAATCAATTTTATTACAAAGAACACGGCAGTGCCGGATTTTAACGTGGAAGACAATGTTTGCCCTTTTCTGAAGGATAATCAATGCAGCATCAGGGAGTTTCGAACGCTTGGATGCCGCATTTTTTATTGTAATCCTCTTTATAAAGAAGTGTTATGTGAAATGTATGAAAAATATTATCACATGATTAAAGAATTGAGCTTCAAGTATAACGTCCAATGGAGGTATTTGCCTTTTCTTGATCACATGGCTTGCTGGAAATCAATATCATGAGCGAGGGAATGGCTTAATTCATCTTCGGGAAGTGTTATGTGCCGGTAGTTTTAATAGGTCGTGCCCAATTTGCCTTCATGAGGTATGTTTTGGAAAAACTAATGATTGTTTATTATGAAGATAGTTGTTTTGAATCCAATCATTTTAAATGGGGCGTTTTCTTGTAATTTATGGCAATGCAGTATAGAGAATAAACGATAATGATAGGTGTTAAGAAATCTAGGAAGGGCACAATTACGTGCAGGTCGTAGTCGGTGATTAATCCTATTGAATTAATTGTAAAAAAATTCCTTATAAAAAAGAATGCGTAAAGCAAGAAGTTAATAATTTTATTTGTGGAAAAATAACTGCAATAAGCATAGGTAAAAATAATACTGGAACACAATTTTGTGATATCATTTAGAGAATTTAAAATAAACGGTACAGCGTTATTTTCAAAAAACAATACCTCCAGACAAATCGATAAAATATATTTTGAGAAAAGATATAAGCCAATCCCCGTGATACTAACATAAAAAACAGCCTTTATCCATCTGATATGATTTTTTAGCCGTACTATTAATATTTGGTGTATATCCGGATGGATGGACGCAGAGCCTGCCGTGAAGCTATGGCTGTTCAATAATTTCATGACGTCTAAATACCCACTACACCGCAGGTCATTTGAATTATATGCAATATTAGTAACCGTTTTTTTCAAGGGGATTGATGTAATAAGCAAATATGCAATGGCGAAGATTACCACCAGTATTGCATCTCCATACATATCAGGGATGCTCGGTGTATGAATATCATATCGTAGATATGGATTTCCCGATTGGAGAATATTAGAGAAAATGAGTGCATTAATTAGGTTTTCAGTGGCAAATTTCAAATTAATGCCAATGAATATTACTATTGTATATATTTTTATCGTGATTGGCATATTGATAAACATTTCAGCGACTTAACATACTGGAAATATTTTCAGGTTTATAACGGATAGTTGTTGCTCAGAGAGGGAAATAATCTTGCACAGAAGGCGTACGTATTGATAAGTCTGCAAGCAATTATCGGAAGATTAAAAGGAAATATTGATAAAAAATTTAAATATTTAACGTGTCGTTGTTTTTAAAATGAGCGGGAGGGAATATGTTTGACATGAATTGGAAAAAGATTATACTTGAATATTTAACTGAGACTCAGTATCGCCTGTTCATGCCCATTGCTGAATGAATTGTTGTGTACTGAATGATGATAGGATTACATGAATGTCTAAAGTGAATATTAATACGTATAAAGTTGCTTTGGTGGGAAATCCAAATGTAGGAAAAAGTGTGATATTTGGTTTGCTAACCGGAAAATACGTGACTGTGTCGAACTATCCGGGGACAACAGTAGAGATTTCCCGTGGGGTTTGCAAAGGCCTGGATGGAGGGGTTGAGGTAGTAGATACACCGGGGGCAAATAGTTTAATTCCTCTTTCTGAGGATGAATGTGTTGCAAGGGACATGCTTTTAGAGAAGTATAAGAAGCACGTTGTCCAGGTTGTAGATGCAAAGAATCTTCGTCGCGGTTTGCTGATTACCACCCAGCTTGCAGAGATGGGACTGCCTGTTGTACTCACCTTAAATATGTGGGATGAACTCCTGGATAGGGGTATGAATATTGATGTGAACATCTTACAGGAAATATTGAATCTGCCTGTCGTAAAAACTATTGCTACCCATAGGGTAGGTATAAGTACGTTATTTGATTCTATACCAGTTGCAAAGGTACCCAATCTTTGTGTTGATTACGGAGGCTTGATTGAAGAAGGCATTTCAAAGATAGAGAAAATATTAAATGGCAACACGATAAGTAAACGGGCCCTGGCCATCATGCTTTTATCGAGTGACGATGCCCTCGAAGAAAAATTGCGACATCAACTTGCAGACGGTTCACTTGCTGATATTCAACGCATCCGGGATAGTATCCAAAGCCATTTTAGCAATCCGTTGAGTTATGTGATTAATATCAAACGGGCAAATTTTGTTGATGCGTTGGTTGGGAGAGTGATAACAACCTGTAAGAACGAAAAAAAAACTCACCCATTCATGAGGGGCTTATTTTTTTATTTTCTCGTACCCTTAGTGTCTTTTTTCGTGGGACATAAGCTTGCGGCGTTACTTATGTATCTCGTCTCATTTGGACTTCCTTCAGGCAATAGTTTAACCCTTTTTGTACCACTTGCCATTGGTGGTATCTCATCATGTGTGTTTTCACGGTATCTCTATGTAAGAGAATACAAAACAAGGAGTACTATTGCGGAGGTATTAGGGCGTATCACCATGCATCCTGTAGCAGCCTTTCCCCTCTTAATTATTATTTTATGGATTGTTTATAAACTGGTGGGAGAGTTTGGGGCAGGAACGTGTGTGAATTTCTTTGAAGAAAAGGTCTTTGGGCGATCATTAATACCTTCAGGTGGCTTTGATTTCAGCATATATATTCCGTTCATTCAAAAGACATATGTTATTACGCATGTGAATTTCCAGGGATTAAATTATTATTTTGGTCTGCTTGCACAAAAAGTGATCAGTAGGGATAATATTATTTTTGAGTTGTTTTTGAATGAGCAGTCGGGGTTGGTACAGGTGGGGCTTACGTATGCAATTGCCATCGTTTTCCCCATTGTGGGATTTTTCTTTCTGGCATTTGGCATTATGGAGGATAGTGGGTATCTCCCGCGTCTTGCTGTTATGGTTGATAAGGTATTTAAGCGCATTGGATTGAATGGAAAGGCCGTCCTCCCAATGGTGCTGGGTCTGGGTTGTGATACCATGGCGACCTTGACAACCCGTATCCTAAATACCAAAAAAGAGCGGATTATTGCTACATTGCTGCTGGCATTAGCCATCCCGTGCTCAGCACAATTGGGGGTAATTTCAAGCGTACTGGGCAGGGTTTCAGGAATATATTTTGCCATATACGTGTTTATTATTTGCACCCAGCTTCTCTTTGTTGGCTATTTATCTTCCAAGGTTTTGCCAGGGTCACCTTCAGATTTTTTAATGGAGATACCACCATTTCGTATGCCAAAGGTATCGAATATCTTTATCAAGACATTTTATAGGGTTCATTGGTTTTTAAAAGAGGCGGTACCTTTGTTTATGCTTGGTACCCTTGCATTATTTGTAACAACAAAACTCGGGGTGCTGTCTTTTGTGGAAAGGATGGGTGCTCCGGTTATCGGAAATTTTTTAGGCCTGCCCGTAGAAACAACACACGGTTTTATCTTAGGATTCTTACGAAGGGATTATGGTGCCGTAAGTATCTTTAAGACATTAGAAGAAAAAGGGGGGAGCGCGGGTATCGACCCCAAGCAATTATTAGTCTCGTTGGTTGTGATCACGTTATTTATTCCATGCCTTGCCAATTTTTTTGTAATGATCAAAGAGCAGGGGGTAAAAAATGCGTTTTTCATGTTTGCATTTATCCTGCCATATTCTATACTTATTGGTGGTATTTTAAAGATCATTTTACAACAGTTTTAATGGATGCAAATAAGAGGAAAAATAATAGCTATTTCAAACAACGTTGCAGAGGTATGTATTATCAAAGAAGATACACTGTGTGGGAGTTGTGATACCTGCCCGAAGAAGATGGGCATACAGGATGTTATGAAAGTTGTTGCGATACATGGGATGCAGGTTGGGCAGGAGGTTATACTCCGTGATACAAAAAATTGGTTTACCAGGAATAGGATTCTCATTGTATTGCTTGCCTTTGTGTTAGGAACCATAGTGGCAGAACTCCTATCAAAGAGTGTGTCATTCAGTGTTCCCTATCACAAAGAACTTGACTTGATTGGTGGTTGTTTGGCAATGATGATTATGTTGGTTGTATTGTGGGTCAAGAGGCCAAAATATCTTTTAGGGTAGAATTGAGAGAAGGAAAGACTTAATTATGGCCGAACCAAACCAGGAAGAAATTCTAGAATTAATATGGACAATCGAAGAGGAAAGCAAGAAGGTTGAAAAAGATTTATTAATAAAAAAGATCAGTCTTCCCTCAGCAAAAGAGAAATTGAATACCCTTGTTGACGAGAATTATGTTATAGAAGTGGATAATAGAGTAGAGCTTACCAAAAAAGGCAGGGCGGAAGCACGATTAGTCATCAGAAGGCACCGACTTGCTGAAAGACTGTTGAGTGATGTTTTGGATGTTAAAGAAGATATCATGGATTCCAGTGCGTGTGAGTTTGAGCATATCCTGAATGAAGAAGTCACGACTAGTATATGCACTTTATTAGGACATCCGACAAGTTGTCCTCATGGAAAGGTTATCCCGCCGGGGGCGTGTTGTGAAAACGCAAATAAGGAGATAAGGCCTGTTGTGATGCCCCTGTCAGATTTGAAATCTGGGGATGAGGCGAAAATAGCTTATATTGTAACAAAATATCATGGGCGACTCGATAGACTCTCGTCCATGGGTTTATTACCCGGCGTTCAAATTCACCTTCATCAACGACAACCAACATACGTTATCCAGATGGGCGAGACACAAATTGCCCTCGATACTGCTATTGCGCGGGATATCTATGTACGTCTTATCTGATTTTCCTCAAAAAAATCACATCATTTTAATTTTTGTATACGTTCAAGTGAACCGTGTAAATTTCAACAGAGATCAACATCCTTCAATCTACTTTCTTTCCCCCATACCTGTCTGTTTGTAAGACATTTCCTGCCCCATTATGATTGACCAGGGCACACAAATATCTTGTTTCTATAGTAATCTGTAATACCGTCAAATAATTTTTGAACCTTAGGTGGCTTGTTTAATATCTCCACAAAAGTACAAATACTATACGAAACGTATTTCTTCCTCATTACATTTAAAAACAGAAAACATGAAATAATTAAGTATGTAATGAATAGTTAAAATGTTTGTAACTGGTTATTTCTTAAACTATATATACTTCTCTCTTGGGTAGGAAATTATGAATACTTTATGAAGCAACTTGAAATATCAAGGTATGTTATTTGCGTTTCACTGTTACAAATATGATAGTTATAAACAATTATAATTAATAAGGAGCTTTACGATTATGGATCCCGGTTCACTAATTGGCTTAATAATTGGCGCTGGATTAATCATGTTAGGCATTGTAATGAGTGGTGGTTTTTCTGCTGTAGTGGGATACATTGATATTCCATCGATTTTGATCGTTTTGGGCGGAACACTGGCGGCAACCCTTGTGAGATTTCCTATTCCTAATGTAATCGGTGCAGTTGCTGTAGCCAAAAAAACCGTCTTTGTAAAAATTGGTGCTGCAGACGGAGTGATTAAACAGTTAGTTGAATATTGTAAGATTAGCCGCCGTGAAGGTCTTTTGGGACTAGAGAAAGAAATCGAAAAGATTGATGACGGATTTTTGATAAAGGCGATACGACTGTTAGTGGATGGCTCTGATTCTGATACCTTGAGAGGTATTCTGGGTATCGAAATCGATAATATACGCCAACGGCATTCAGCGGGTAAAGGTATTCTTGAATTTGCAGGTTTGATGGCTCCTGCTTTTGGTATGATAGGTACCTTGATTGGGCTTGTTGATATGTTGAAAAAACTTGATGATCCTTCAAAAATTGGTGGGGGTATGGCTGTGGCGCTTATTACTACTTTTTATGGGGTTATCATATCAAATCTCCTCTGTTTGCCGCTCGCCGGAAGACTTGATACCCTGAGTAAAAAAGAACTAAATCTGAAAGAAATCATTGTAGAAGGAGTAATTTCCATCCAAAAAGGGGATTCACCCATGATAACCGAGGATAAGCTAAAATCATTCTTGCAAGCAAAGGACGCTAACAAAGTATCCGCTAATCCTAAAAAAGAGGAAAAATAGATGAGTGATGAAGAAAAGGGATACGAACCGCCAGGATGGTTACTTACCTATGGTGATATGGTTACATTGCTGGTTACTTTTTTTGTAATGCTTATTAGTCTTTCAACAATAAACGTTGATAAGTATAAAAAGCAAGTGTGGAAGGTAAAAAAGTCTTTTGATAAAAGTGGTGGAATGTCTTTGCTGCATGGTAGTACCCGCCCCATAGAAGACCCATTGGAAGATGAATTAGATATGCAGGAAAGTTTTGAAATAGAAAACAAGAGGGAAAGTTTTAATAATTCTGAAGACGCATACAAATATTTATCCAGTTATATTTCAGAAAGTGAATTGGATAAGCATGTCGCTATTGAAGATATGAAAATAGGATGCAAGATAAAAATTCCTAAAGATTTGTGTTTTGAAAAAGGTGAGCCGACTTTAAAAAAGGAGGCTTATGCAATTTTAAGTAAATTGGGTACCGCATTACGAAAAACAAATGGAAAGATTATTGTCAACACAAATAAAGAAATGTGTCCAAAAGATAGCAAAGAGGCTGATTTTAATATAGAAAGAGTGGCTGATATATGCAATTTCCTTAAAACTAATGAAGAGATTGAACCTCAGAGAATAGCAATATCAAGTAATGGTCTCAATTCTCAAAATGATGAAGGTACAATTGATTTAATTATACTTAAAAAATGAAAAAAAACGTCCTTGCGTGGAGATTATGAAAAAATGGCGTTATTGAATCAAAAGAAAAAAAAAGTTTTTGATTCCAAATTACCCGACATGTTCATGCTCTCTTACGCGTCGCTTGCGACGTTATTGTTGGCTTTTTTCATAGTTCTTAATACCTTTACTGAGGAAAAGAAAAAGGAGTTTCTTGAAGGATTTCAAAAATCAATGAAAAGAAGAGAGATCACTTTTGGAATAGGGGGAATACTATCGGATGGTGATAACGAGGAAAGTGAAGCCATCCGTAAAATGAAATATATTTATCCTACCAGTAAGAATGAGCCAATAGAAAGCAGTGATAATAAAGGCGTAGAAGAAATCAACCGGGAAGAAGATCATATACCAGCAGCTATTGTTGTTCCTTTTGATGAGAATGATGTGGTTATCTCCAGAGAAGGAATGTACTCTTTGAATAATTTAATTAATTTAATTGGAGAAAGGCCATGTTCTCTGATTATAGAGGGGCATACGAGAAAAAATTTTATACCTTCAAAAGCATACAATAACAGCTGGAAACTTTCCTTGAATCGTGCAGAAATAGTTGCTAAATATCTTCACGACAAAGGTGGTATTTCCTTTAAAAGATTGATTACTATCGGATACGGGAATAATAAGCCCCTGGCAAAAGACATCAGGGGTGACCAGTATAACGATCGGGTAACTATAACCATCAATATATTAAAATAGCTGTTTTCCTTTTGAACTTGACAATCCTATGCAGGTGTGATATTAATTCCCTTCCATGAAGATAATGCGAAATCTTTTGATAATGACATTCACCGTGGGTTTTTTGCTCTTTGTACCCAACATCGACAAAAATACCCATACGGGGATATACGACGATGAGGTATTTGCTGAAAACAATCAGAACTCACCCCTTTTGCCCGTAAAAAAAGAGGAAGAGATCGTTGTGTATAAAAAGGATATCATTGTTCATTCGGAACAGCTTAAAGGGGGGCCAAAAAACGATACTGAAGAATCCAGGCCCGTTGGAAGATTAGTGCCAAAAAAACAAGAAATACCAACACAGGATGTTGTTGATAAGTATTTAAAAGAAGGGAAAAAATACGAGGCAAGAAATATCTTGTCAGATTTATTTCTCAATAAAAAAATACCAGAAAAGCAAAAAGAGATAAAGGAGCAGTTGGATAAGTTGAATGAAGAACTCATCTTCTCACCTTTACCTTCTCCTGATGCCACGATCTATACTGTTCAACCAGGTGATGTCCTTGCGCGAATTGCGAAACGGTATAATACAAACTATGAGCTGATTATGAAAATGAATGGCAAGGATCCCAACCGCTTGAATATCGGTGATCAGCTAAAGATATTGACTGGAAAGACAAAGATATTAATCAGTAAGAGCGACTATACGCTGACATTGTTGCTGAACGAGTATTATGTAAAGCAGTATCGCATTGCGACCGGGAAAAACAACAAAACACCGGTTGGTACGTTTGAAGTAAAAAATAAAATGAAGGAGCCTGCGTGGTATTCGCCGGATGGGGGCGTGTTTCCTTATGGACACAAAGAGAATATTCTTGGAACGAGATGGATTGGTTTTAAGGATAAACCAGATTTGCGCGGATATGGAATTCATGGCACGACGCAACCAGAAACAATAGGCACGGAGTCATCGAATGGTTGTATTAGAATGCTTAACAGTGACGTAGAAGAACTATATGATTTTGTAACATTGAATACGGAAATTGTCATTCAAAGGTAATGCGTGTACCGATGAAGCTGAAAAAAATAGACGGCTGACGCTATACAAAAAGCAACCATCATGGCAATGACAGTTCCATTACAAGCAACAATGTGTTGTCTGTATGTATTAGAACAGACGCGGGCTTTAGTAGACAGTGGTAATCCAAATCTCATTTCTTAGGATGGAATAATTGTTATGGAGTGGGAAATAAAAAGGAGTTCGAACGGGTGTATCCTTTGTAATAGGCCGTTTTCCGGAGACGAGGAATATTGTTCTGCCCTTTTCGAGGAAGGCAATATCTTTATTCGCAAAGATTTTTGCACCTCATGCTGGGATAAAGATAAAGATGGGTGGCCATTTTCATTTTGGAAAACGAAAGTGCCAAAAAAGGATAAATCCGCTCAACCGGTTATAAACATGGACGTCTTATTGGATGTATTTATGAGATTGGAGGGAAATAACGAAACCCACCAGAGAAATCTCCGATATGTGCTCGCACTTTATCTCATCAGAAAAAAGGTATTTAAATTAAAATCTCTGAAAAAGCAGGACAAAGAAGAGAGTATTATTCTTTATTATCCGAAGGAAGACAGAGAGTTCACTGTGGTGGATCTAAATTTAAAAGAAGAAGAAGTTGAAGCCATTACGGCAGAGATGTGTCAACTCTTAAATTATCCATACTTTGACCATGAAGTTCCCGTCAATACCACGTGAGCATCTAAATTGGCGTTTTCAAATTTGGTTGGGCGTTAATACCTTCTCTCTTTGCAATTCTTAAGATACACCCGCCGATGCGCGTTCTGCTGTATTAAAGGTACACGTTTCGCAATCCAAAGCAATTCCCCTCTTTTTCTTGGCTTTTAATGCAGACCGAAGTTGTGTTATTTGTTCTCCGTCTATATTACTTTCTCTTTGTAACGTTAATAATTTGACGCGGATTTGCCTTGTCCTTCTGATACTTGGACATCTTGTTTTTATTATACCAACAGGACAAATACTTACTATTTTCTTTTTGTTTACTTTTTTTGCCATAATGAAAACACCTTTCTTGTTAAATACGTGATTTATCTTCGTTTTCTTGAATTAATCCGGGGAGAATCATCTTTAAAGTCTCTTTTGCAGCGTATTGCTCAGCCTCCTTCTTACTTTTCCCCCACCCTTTGCCATATTCATTATTTTTTATTACTACCCTTATCTCAAATGACTTTCCATGATCTGGTCCAATTTGCTGCAAGACCTGATAGCAAGGTGTAACACCATACTCTCTCTGACTGTATTGCTGAAGGATAGATTTGTAATTCTTTTCGTGTTGGTCTTTGCAAACGATATCGACTTCTTTCTTTAAATACCTTACCGTAAAATTATAAGCTGGTACAAGGCCACCATCTATGTATATTGCAGCGATAACGGCTTCAAATACATTTGCAAGTAAAGATTTTGGGAAAAAGTTTCTGTCATGTAAGCCTCTTCCCACGATAAGAAAATCTTTTAACTGCGCTTCCACGCTAACCTTTGCAAGGGTTGATTGACTTACTACCACCGATTTTATCTTGGTTAACTCACCCTCGTTGCATTCGGATAATGTTTTAAAGAGATAATCGGAAATAATCATCCCCAAAATTGCATCCCCCAAGAATTCCAAACGTTCATTAGAAAAATTATTTTCTAACTTGCAGGAAGTATGGGTTAATGCCTTCTCAAGTACTTCTGTGTTATTAAAAAAATAACCTATTGCAAGCTGGCAATCACTCAGTTTTTCTGGATTGATGTGGCTATTCGTTCGAAGTATCATTCTTTTGAAACTTCTTTTCTTTAAACAACATGGATTCTTCTATTGCGGTGTATTGTGTGGCAGCATCAATAAGCTCAATAGCTGTGCTACGCCTGAAAGAAACAACCTCCACCCGGCAACCATGCGCTTTTAACATTTCTACGAGAGGAGCAAAATCTCCATCGCCACTTACCAGTACCACGGTATCCAGCTTTGGCGCAATTGCGATAGAATCAATAGCAATACCCATATCCCAATCCCCTTTTGCCGTCCCGTCAGGTCTTAGCCGAAGTTCTTTCGATTTGATCTCATATCCTAAACGGCTTAGCGCATCGGTAAAGCTGGATTGGTCCACATCGGGTTTTTGTACAACATATGCAATTGCACGAATGAGATTTCTGTCACCGACAATTTCTAATAAAAGTTTACTATAATCGATTTTTGATTGGTGTAACGCCTTTGCTGAATAGAACATATTTTGGACATCAACAAATATACCAATCCTTTGCTGAGATCCTTTAATTCGTCCACCTACCATGTATATCTTCCTTTCTAATAAAGACATAAAACAACGAAGATTACATATAAGTACCTAAAAATTTACATATAAAAAATAAGAAAAAAAATAGGTAGGTTAAATAAGATACTATAATTAAATTCAAAGAACATAAGATAGTTATGACAAACATCGTCGTAACATACCGCTTTGCAAAATATTAGAGCAATTAGCAAATAATTTCCTTCGTCATTTTAACAACCTTTTATTGACAGTCAATAAAAAAAATTAAATAACTTAATTTTATTGACACGTATTGAGAATTCTGATAAATTTACCAAGAAGTAGATAAATCTAAATGCTTTGTTGACAATAACTAAACATAATATTAAGAGGGATCGGGAATTAACTGAAATTCGCTATGGATATAGCCCAATTAAGGAATGAAATTGATGGGTTGGATTCAAAAATTGTAGATTTGCTAAATGAGCGAGCCAAAGTAGTTTTAAAGATAGGTGAAATAAAAAAACAGAGCCGTGCTCAAGTATATGTTCCAAACAGGGAACGAGAAGTTTACTCGCGGATCACATCGCAAAATAAAGGTCCTTTAACGAATGATAGTTTAATGGCGATATATCGTGAGTTAATGGCTGGTTCCTTAATATTGGAAAAAGCTATCAAGGTATCGTATCTGGGCCCAAAGGGTACTTTTAGTTATTTCGCTGCTAAGCAAAAGTTTGGTTCATCGGTTGAGTACGTTCCGGTACGGGGTATCGATGATGTTTTTCGAGATGTGGCGGCAGGGAGAAGTGACTATGGTATTGTACCGGTTGAGAATTCCACAGAGGGTGGCATTCGGGAAACGTTAAACATGTTTGTGGAGTTTGATGTCAAGGTATGTGCTGAGATTGTTTTCCAATTCATCACAATTTAATGGCAAATTGTGCAAAAGAAGAGATTAAAAAGGTTTACTCTAAATTGCAGATCTTATCTCAATGCAGAAATTGGCTGGCAAGCAATCTTCCCCATGCAGAGTTGATAGAAGTTAGTAGCAGTGCCGAGGCTGCTCGTATTTTTGAAAAGACCGTAAATTCTGAAAAAAAAGGGGAATATTGTGCAATAATTGCTAACGCCGAAATAGCACAAGAGTACGGATTAAATATCCTATTTAGAAATATTGAAGACAATCCAAATAATGTAACAAGGTTTTTTGTTTTAAGCAAAGAATACGGTGCACCGGGCGAAAAGGACAGGACGGCGGTGATGTGCTATACCAAAAATCGTCCCGGGGCATTATTGGAAATACTCGAGCCTTTTAGAACCTATAATATAAATCTTACCAATATTGAATCGTTACCCACCAGAAAAAAGGCGTGGGAATATTGTTTTTACCTTGATTTTGACGGACATGTGGTGAATGAATCGGTACAAAAAGCGCTTGAAGAAGTTTTCAAAAAGTGTTCAGACATGAAGATTTTGGGATCATTTCCAAGGTGTGATTAATAAGGATATAATTCCATGACAATGAAAAAAAAACCTTTTATCCTGGGAAATTGGAAGATGAATCTTACCCTTGTGGAAGGGGTTGAATTTGCCAAATCACTGAGAAGTGCTGTATGCGATGAAAGTGGGATAATTTGTGGAATTTGTCCACCTTTTGTTTTTTTGAAAGATATTTGCCTGGTATTAGAAGGTTGTGGAATTTTCGTGGCGGCACAGAATATTCATAGTGAAAAAAACGGTGCTTATACCGGTGAGATTTCAGCTACAATGGTGAAAGAGGTTGGTTGTGCCTATGTATTAATTGGGCATTCCGAACGGCGTCATATCTTTCATGAGACCGATTCTTTTATCAATGCCAAAATAAAGACGGCATTATCAGTCAATTTAAAGCCGGTTTTTTGTGTTGGAGAAACGTTAGATGATAGGGAGGACGAAAGAACAAAATATGTGATCAGAAATCAATTAAAAGAAGGTTTGCACGGGATTAGTGCCGGTCAGATAAATGAACTGGTGATTGCTTACGAACCTGTATGGGCTATCGGTACAGGGAAAACTGCTTTACCTGAGCAGGCGAACGAAGTCCATTCGTTTATTAGAGGTGTGATAACGGATGGGTACGGTAAAGAGATTGCAGATAGCGTATATATTCAGTATGGCGGAAGTGTTAAACCAGAGAATGCAAAAGAATTGATGACTCAGCCAGAGATTGATGGCCTTCTGGTAGGCGGTGCGAGTATTAAATTTGAATCTTTTTTTAAAATTATCGAAACTGCTGCAAAGTATTAAATTTTTAATAGTTGGTTTTTTTATAATTGGAGAGTCACATGGTAAAGGCTGAAAAGGCATTTAAGTGGGTAATTGCAATCATTGTTATTTTTGGAATATTAAATGCATTCTATTTTTTGAATTTAGTCGTTGCACTAAAAATCGCGTTGCCTATATTATGCGTGCTCATGATCGGGTCTATCTTATTGCAATCGGGTAAGGGGGGAGGATTGGCTGCTATTGGTGGACTGGGGGATCAGTCTGCCTTTGGCACGAGAACAAGTACATTTTTAACGAAAGTAACCTACCTTATAGGTGCTGCATTTATTGTAACCACGGTTTTTATGTTTAAGTTATCCGTCCCTGCATATGATGGATACGATGATTACAAACGAAGTTCCTGAAGCGCAGCATGCGCAAGAACATCCTGGGCATGAAGGACACCATCCACACGATGATGCTCCTTATACAGAAGGAAGGACGGGTAGCCCCTCCGGCATGGGTATGCAGGATGTTATAGAAGAATCTGTCAACAAGCCGGTACAAGAAAGTTCGCAACAACAAACAGGAATGAAGGGTGGGGAACTGCATGGCCAATCAGCAGGCATGAATCCTGTTACGAAAGAAGATCAGGCATTGAATGTCCCGGAAAAATCTGAGAATGAAGGGCATAGTAAAGCAGATAAAGGTTCAAATAAATAGCTCATGAACACAGATATTGTGGAGACTTTGATGCTCAAGAGTATGACGGGATTTGGTATTGCTGAACATACCGATACCGAGCGTACGATTCGTGTAGAATTGCGCTCGGTCAATAATCGATTCCTGAAAATAGACTCGAGGGTGCCGGAGATATTGCAAGCCTTTGAGAGTGAAATTGAACGATCAATCAGGGAAAAGATCAATCGGGGTACTATCCTTGTGAATATAAATTATCAGACTCTCCGTCAAGAACCCGAGTACATCTTGAATAGTGGCAGATTAAAGGAGTATTATCGTTTATTAAACGATATTAAAAAAGAGATTGGTTCAAAGGAAAGAATATCCGTTAATTCTCTGATGATGCTTCCCGGGTTACTGCAAAAGGGAAAAAACGATCAGGAGGATGTAGAGGCCCTTTTGTCCATATGTCTTTCACTTATAGGCAAAGCCTTAAAAAAGATGATAGAAATGAGAACCGTTGAAGGCAGGCATCTTGGAAGAGATATTGAACAGCGAAAAGAATTTATTCTTTCGATACTTGATAAAATAGAAACAAGGGCACCTATGATAGTCCGGGAATATAGCAAGCGTTTACAGAACAGGGTTGCCTCGTTATTAGCCGGGACTCCTGTTGAATTAACTGATAGTAACCTTTGTCGTGAAATTGCCGTCTTTGCAGAACGATGTGATATTACAGAGGAAATCAGTCGTCTCAAAAGCCATTTACATCAACTGCAGGAAACGATACACCTGGATGAACCTATGGGCAGAAAGCTCGATTTTATTGTTCAGGAGATGTTCCGTGAAACCAATACCATGTGTGCAAAGGCAAATGATAGCGTGATGGTGAAGGATTTGGTGGATGTAAAGACAGAGATCGAAAAAATCCGTGAGCAGATATTTAATATTGAATAGAATTGGTAAATCTCTTACATCGTCAAGTAACAAGAGACATGGGTAAGTTGGTAATTATTTCAGGGCCGTCCGGGTCTGGCAAGACAACGATATGCAAACTGCTTGAAAAAGACCCGCAGGTGAAAAAATCCATATCGGTGACCACCCGTTTGCCCAGACATAACGAGAAAAACGGAAAAGCTTACCATTTTGTATCAACGAAAGAATTCGAAGAAATGATTCGGAATGGTGAACTGGCCGAATATGCAGAGTATTGCGGAAGCTACTACGGTACCCCCATGAATGCATTGAGAGAGGCCCTTGCGAAGGATATTATTTACTTGCTCGAAATCGAGGTGCAAGGTTCCTTGCTAATTATGGAAAAGTTTCCGGAAGTGATATCGATATTTTTACTGCCTCCAGATAAAAAAACTTTGGGACAACGGTTAATGGAAAGAAATACAAACAAGAAGCAGGATGTCGAACTCCGTTTAAAAGTTGCGGACAAAGAATTTGAATACACGGATCGGTATAAATATTCTGTCGTGAACGATGATTTGGAAGTAACAGTAAATACTATTCGTGAAATACTAGGCCTGACGTGATCATGCCCTGCCATATCGTTTTAGGAGTTACCGGAAGTATTGCAGCTTACAAGGCTGTTGAAGTTGTGTCGTGCCTGATTAAACAGGGAAAACGTGTTACCGTGATCATGACATCGGCTGCCCAACGCTTTGTTAATCCCGTGACCTTCCGTTCCATTTCTCAAAACCGGGTAGTAACGGATCTTTTTATCGAGAATGAGAATTACGACCCTAATCATGTGTCACTGGCAGAAAATTCTGATTTACTGGTGGTTGCGCCAGCTACGGCAAATTTCATTGGTAAGGTCGTATCCGGAATAGCAGATGATGCGTTAACATGTACCGTTATGGCAGCACGGTCCCCAGTAATTATTGCTCCGGCAATGAATGACAGTATGTATTTGAATCCCATTGTGCAGGAAAATATAAAGAAATTAGCAAAACTTGGGTACAGAATTATCGAACCCGAACAGGGACGGTTATGTACGGGTCGCATTGGGATGGGGAGATTAGCCGCAGTTGAGAAAATCGTCGGTGTAATTGAAGAAGAGCTTAACAAGAAGGGAAACAAATAAGTGAATACGATAAAAGTTAAGGTAATGAGAAAGCAGGGATGCGAGGATTTACCTTTACCCCAATACATGAGTGAAGCTGCAAGCGGTATGGATTTGTATGCGGCAGTAAATAAAGCTATTATGCTTCAATCTAATGAAATTAAGTTGATTCCTACCGGCATCCACATCGAATTACCTTGGGGATATGAGGCACAAGTAAGACCGAGAAGTGGTTTGGCGCTGAAATATGGTCTGACGCTTGTAAACACTCCGGGTACGATTGACAGTGACTATCGTGGAGAGATTGGGATTATTTTATGCAATCTTGGGAAAGATCCATTTACGGTAGAACGGGGGATGCGGATTGCGCAAATGGTAGTCCAACCGGTCACCAGGGCTGAATTGATTGAAGTTGGGAATCTGGAAGAATCTCCACGCGGGGTGGGTGGTTTTGGGCATACCGGACATTAAGTTGGAATTGAATTCTTCTAAATTCTCAGAAGGGATAATATGGGGATTAAACGTTTCGTGCGTTGTACTACCGCGGTTATCCTTATAGCCTTCGCATTATTTATTTTTTTAAGTTTCCTCAGCTATTCCCCCAACGATCCCCCTTTTGCAGATTATCCCGTCAATAATCCTGTACATAATTTTTGTGGGATGGCGGGGGCACAGGTTGCTGGCTATGTCATAGCGGGTATGGGAAGAACTTCTTACCTGATTGTTATCCTTATCGGCTGGTTGGGGGTACAATATCTTTATAAAGAGCGCATCGAATGTCTTTGGGTGAGAGTGATAGGGGCTGTTTTAGTATTGTTTTCAATGGCATCCTTGCTTACCCTGGGGTGTTATTTCCTGAAAAAGGACTTTCTGTCTGCCAACGTTGGAGGGATTTTTGGGATTGTAATTGTTTCAAGGTTATACGAGTATTTCAGTGTAACAGGCACCCTCATTGTCCTGGGATTAGGGTTCTTTATATCGATTATGCTCTTACTTAATTCCACCCCCATTTCACCTTTTATCACAGAATCAAAAACAAAATTAAAAGAAGGCGGATCATCTCCACGCCGTGATTTTGAAACGGAGAAGGCTCATTCTTTTCGTCTCTCAAAAGCAGCCGTGCGTAGTAATCCAGACACCCTGGTTGATAGCCTTGTAAAAAATCATACCGATCGCTGCTCTCTGGATGCTCCTATAAAAGTGAGGGATGAGCCAGGCAGATCAGGAAGTGTGTTTGAAGAAAGGCGTGAACCGGATAACGGTAAACAATGCCTGGAAGAAGAACATAAAGAGATAGAGATTGATGAAGAGACGAATATTTACGATACGCTGCCCGTTAAGAAAAAAGAATGTGCTTATAACCTGCCGCCACGGGATTTACTGGAGAAACCTGCCTTCAAAGAACATGCAGATGATTGGGATCAGATCACACAACGTGCTCAGGTTTTAAAGAATGCCCTTGAACAGTTTAATGTAAAATCAGAGGTCGTAGAAATTGAAAGAGGCCCTGTTATAACCATGTATGAATTAGAATTGGCGCCAGGGACCAAGGTTGGCAAGGTTGTGGGTCTTTCTGACGATTTGGCCATTGCGTTAAAGGCGCAAAGCGTAAGGGTTGTTGCGCCCCTGATGGGAAAGTCTTCAATCGGCATTGAAGTTCCGAATATCCAGAGAAAAATGGTGATGTTGCGGGAGTTACTGGATGCTTCTGAAGAGATTCGAAAAAAGATGGCAATACCACTTTTGATTGGTAAAGACGTTGCGGGAAACCCCGTTATATCGGATTTGGCTTCCATGCCTCACTTACTCATTGCGGGAACAACGGGTTCAGGAAAATCGGTTTGCCTGAATTCAGTTATACTGAGTATCCTCTTCTTACGGCATCCCACAGATGTTCAGCTCCTGCTGGTAGACCCTAAGATGGTTGAGTTTTCATTATTTCGGGAAATTCCTCATTTAATAAGTCCCGTAGTGACAGACATGAAAAAAGCAGCGGCCGTTTTGGAATGGGCGGTAAATAAGATGGAAGAACGATACGCATTACTCGCCAGTGTAGGGGTAAAGCACATTAACGGCTATAATAGACTGGGGATGTCAGAAATCCGAAAACGCTTAAACCCGGAAGGGGATGCCAATCTCGAAGGAGTGCCCTTTCATCTCCCTCATATTGTTATCGTAGTGGATGAATTAGCCGACCTGATGATGGTGGCTTCCAAAGAGGTTGAATCTTCGGTAATCCGTCTTTCACAAAAATCACGTGCTGTAGGTATCCATCTCATATTGGCAACACAACGGCCTTCGGTCGACGTGATTACCGGACTCATTAAATCAAATTTACCTTCCAGGATATCGTTTTATGTTGCTTCAAAGGTAGATTCGAGAACGATCCTTGACCAAAACGGGGCAGAGAAACTCCTGGGAAGCGGAGACATGCTGTTCTTGCCACCAGGTACCTCAAAGTTAGTGCGTGTCCAGGGGGCTTATGTAAGTGACGAAGAGGTAAAGAATGTGGTTGAACATCTCAGAAAATGTGCAGCGCCACAGTTTAGTCAGGAATTGAAGTGCTGGAAAGGCGCTTCAGATAAAGACAATAGCACGAAAGACAGCCTTTATAACGAGGCGGTAAGGATTATCCTTGAAACACAAAGAGGGTCTGTTTCACTCTTACAGCGGAGACTGGAGATTGGATACTCAAGGGCTGCCAAATTGATAGACTTGATGGCCGAAGATGGGATTGTTGGAGAATATAAGGGGAGTCAGGCCAGAGAGGTATTCTTAACATTAGATGAATGGGATGCCCAAATGTCACGAATGAATCAGGAAGAAATGGATAATGTGTAAAAAATTACAATACGAAAGGGTGGTACGGACAAGCTTGTTTATGTATGTTTGACTTGCAGTTTTTTTTAAGTGAAAAGGTTAGGAGCGGTTTTTAGTGAAATCGAAAAAGGTTGCTTTGATCAATTTGGGATGTCCAAAGAATCTGGTGGATGCAGAAGAGATTCTCGGCAGGGTGGCAGGGGCTGGAAGTACGATATGTCAACATCCCGAGGATGCGGAGGTATTAATTATAAATACCTGCGGTTTTATTGATGATTCCAAGAAGGAATCCATTGATACGATCTTTAAGATGGCAAAACTAAAAAAAGACGCACGTTGCAAAAAAATCATTGTGACAGGTTGTCTGGCTCAACGATATCCACAGGAGTTGCAGAAAGAAATCCCTGAAATTGATCACGTGGTGGGGTTAAAGGATTTTGAAAAACTCACCGATTTGTCTGGTTCTGATCATAAAAAGAAATTAGCCTCCCCGGCGCAGTGCAGCGACGATTGGCGTAATCGTATCAGATTGACCCCGAAGCATTATGCCTATCTCAGGATTTCTGATGGATGTGATAATCGATGTACTTACTGTGCCATCCCTGGTATACGGGGAAGGTTTCACAGCCGTACGATAGAGAATATCCTGGAAGAGGCGCATCAGATGGCCTGCGAGGGGGTAAAGGAAATTAATGTTATTTCACAGGATACCACATCGTACGGTGTTGACTTGTATGGCAAGCAGCAGTTGCATCTCTTATTGGAGAAACTTTCCGGGGTAGAAGGTGTTAAATGGATACGGACACTCTATACCCATCCAAGACATTTTTATCCAGAGCTTATTCATGTTATAGGGAGATATGATAATATCTGCAAATATATCGATCTCCCTATTCAACATTGTAATGACGCGATTCTCAAGGAGATGGGACGGGGAGTAACACGCGCACGTATAGAGAGTCTGATTAGTGATTTGCGCAACCACATACCCCAACTATTTTTGAGAACCTCTGTTATTGTAGGATTTCCTGGAGAAACAATGGAACAGTTTACTGAGCTTTTAGAATTTGTGAAAAGTATCCAATTTGAAAGATTAGGGGTATTTACGTATTCCAAAGAGGAAGGCACCCCTGCTGCATCCCTTAAAAAACAGGTACCCAGAGAGATAAAGGAACATCGGTTAAAGGAAATCATGCTTGCACAACAAAAGATTATTTTGAAAAAACACGAAAAACTCGTAGGGACAACAATTTCTGCTATGGTAGATGAGAAGAGCGAAAAGAAGGGACAATGGTTTGGGAGAACATACGGGGATGCACCCGAGGTGGATAGTAAAGTTGTTATTCAGGAAAATCATTTGGAATTTGGTGATATTACAAATATGATGATTACAGGTACTGCAGGATACGACCTGTTAGGCACACCTATACGCTTACCACAAAGGCACAAAGGAACAAAGGGGCAAAAGAAGATTTAAAGTCCTGTGCTCCGTGCGCCTTTGAAGATATAAACTATTATAAAAGTAGAAAAGAGGATTAAATGGGATCGTTCGATTTCTCAAGATGTACGGCATTCAATCTACCTAATCGATTAACCTTAATGAGGCTTTTGCTGGCCATTGTGTTTTTCATATTCCTGTCATATCGGTATTACAATATTGCACTTGCTTCATTTTTACTGGCTTGGTTTACCGATTGGCTAGATGGTTATCTGGCGCGTAAAAAAGGTCTCCTCACAGATTTTGGGCGTATCGCCGACCCGTTTGTGGATAAGATTATTGTCTGTGGCGGATTTATCTTACTCATACAGCATGGCCCGGATATCATACCGTCGTGGATGGTGGTAGTGATTGTAGCGAGAGAATTTTTGGTTAACAGTCTCAGAAGTTATTCAGAATCAAGGGGGATTGAATTCGGAGCAACCATATGGGGGAAGGCGAAGATGTTCGTTCAATCGTTCACCATTAGTCTCATCTTGTTGTTCTTCGCATATCTCGAACATCTGATAGCCATGAAACAGGGGATTGTTATTATGCTCTGGCTCACGGTAATTATTACCCTGGTTTCGGGGATCAAATATATGGTTAAAGCGGGTCCTGCAATCCTGGCAAAGTAGCTGATTGCATTTGTGGGGTTTGTTTGTTATTTGGTATTTATCCGGATTGATGACAGGGGGGTACACTTTAATAACGTTAAAACTGGCCGATTTATCTTATATCGCGAGAAAAGAAATTTATGATTTTATGAATTTCCTGCTTCTTTGATTAATCTGTTTCGAGCATTATGATTTTTGAATTATTTGCAGACAGTACTGATGAGAGGAAGAAAAAGGATATTGAAAACATTATCAGCCGGGTAGGATAGGCATCGCCTATCCTCTATTTCGGCATTATAGGGATAAGTATTTCATTTTATTTGAGCAGGTTTTATGGGTGGCACGGACAAACTCTGTTTGTCCGTGCTCGTCTAACACGACCTTTGCAATTCGAAGGGTGTGTAATCTGCTAATTCAGCAAATACAAGGGGTTACCTAAAAATGCCCGCACTGCAGCCCATTTTGAAAACTCACCCCTTCAAAATCAAGGGCTGCAGGGCGGTTCATGCCGAAAAATAGTCTATTTTTCGGCTCGAATTACGAAACTCAGGCCAGGCGCAAATTTCTTCCCATGAATTAAGTACGCAGATGTTGTATTTCCAACCACTCAGGTATCCATATTTCTAAGCACGCCCTGCCTCCGGCTCTGGTCAGCTTATTGCCTCCACCGCCACGGCACAGAACTTAAAGCTGTACGTGTCGGTGTGGGTGTCCCTCTCGCCGCCGATGAGCTTGTTGACAGGAAACTGGGGCAAGTGAAAAGAGGTGAAAACTGTCCCCTTCACGATGCCAGGGTCGGAGCGAAGCGGTATGGCCATCGCACCTCTGCGGGAGCGGACATTCAACATCTGGCCATCCTGAAGGTTCAGAAGCTTCAGGTCTTCTGGGTTCATGTCCAGCGTCTCATGCTTGCCCGCGGCAGTTTCAGTTCGCATGGTTTGCGCCGAGTTATTGAAGTGATACAGCCTCCTTCCCGTAGTCAGGATAAGTGGGAACTCGTCGTTTACTTCTTCCGACGGCTGGTGGTAAGATATGGCAAAGAACTTCGCTTGCCCTTTGGGGAAACCTTTGGCGTAAAGACGTTGCGTGCCGGGGTCATTCTCATCATGACACGGCCACTGAATACCGTTTGTGCCGAGTCTCTTGTGGGATATGCCTTGGAACCAAGGTGAAAGCGAGGCCATCTCGTCATAAATTTCCTCTGAATGATGGAACTCCGATGGAACCCCCATACGGTTAGACAGATCTTGAAAGATCGACCAGTCTGGTCGGGAGAATCCCACCTGAGAGATGGCCTGGCGTATAAGCCGTACGCGCCGTTCAGTGCTGGTATATGTACCAGTCTTCTCGGCGAATGAGGCCGCTGGCAGTACTACGTGAGCGTATTTCGATGTCATGGTGTGGAAGATGTCCTGATAGACGACAAAATCCAGTTTCTCCATGCCCTTGATGATACGGTTTGCATCCCCGTGGGTCTGTACCGGATCCTCACCCCAGATATACATTGCCCTTATACTGCCTTCACCACCGTCCTTAAGGGTGTCCCACATTTGCGCGGAATTCTTACCAACCCAGTCAGGGACAGGTGTACCCCATTTATTTGAAAACTTTTTACGAATACCCTCGTCGGATATAGACTGATAGCCGGGCAATACGGCGGGCAGACACCCCATGTCGCATGCCCCCTGAACGTTGTTTTGTCCCCTCAGGCAGAGAATACCCGTCCCTGGCTTTCCGATGTTTCCTGTGGCCAATGCCAAGTTGATCAGCGCGAGCATTCCCTGGGTGCCGTACTGATGCTCGTCCACGCCGAGCCCGCTTACGAGCATACTCCTGCGGCTGCTCCCATAAATCATAGCCGCCTTTCTGATAAAGGCGACGGGCACACCGGTGATGGCCTCTACCTCCTCGAGCGAAAGATCCATCGCTTTCTCGGCAGTCTTCTTCCAGCCGGTGGTGTTTTTTTCGATGAACTCTTCATAGATGAGTCCCTCTTCGATCAACACCCGCAGCAGGCCGTTGAAGAGAGCAATATTAGTGCCTGGTCGAAGCTGAAGGTGCAAATCCGCTTCGTTGACAAGAGGGATACGGCGCGGGTCAACGACGATGAGCTTGGCACCCCTGGCATGTGCCCACTTTATGTGCAATGCGCTGATGGGGTGGGCCTCGGTAGTGTTAGAGCCAATGACCACTATTACGTCGGTATACTCCATATCGGCCAGAGACGTAGTGGATGCGCCCATGCCCAAGGCCATCCCGAGGGCAGCGGCTGCAGGGGAGTGACACAGCCGCGCGCAGTTGTCCACATTGTTGGTCTGTAGCGCCGTACGCATGAGTTTTTGGAACATGTAGTTTTCTTCATTGGTTGCCCGGGCTGAGCCGATGCCACCAATAGTCTGAGGCCCAAACTTCTCCTTTATTTCCATAAACCTTTTGGCAATAAGCGACAACGCTTCATCCCACGTAACCTCTGTGAAACCGGTGCTATTACGTACAAGCGGAACTTTGAGTCGGTCAGGATGGTGGATGAACTCGAAACCAAACCTACCTTTGACACAGAGATTACCCCGACCCACCGGGTCAACGTCGTCGGTGGTGACGCCCACAACCTTGTCGTCCTGCACGTCCAGGTAAAAACTACAGCCGGTGGCGCAGAAATTACACGTAGTCTGCAACCGACGCTGGCTCCGGTGCCGGTATTTCTCGACAATGGCACCGGTAGGGCAGATGACGGCACACTGGCCACACTCCTCGCAGTTCTTGCTGTAGATCAGCGTATCTACATCAGGGGAGAGTGAAGGGTGGCGGAGTGCGCCTACCTTTCTCACGTCATGACATACGCGTACGCACTTACCACAGCTTATGCACTTATCCATGTCGATTTGGATCTTGTTCTGGAAGACTTCGGTAACCTGTTTTTCCTGGTTAGTGAAGTGGGGTCTGCCGAGGCCTACTGATTCAGAAAGATCGAGAAGTCCGCAAAATTCAAACTGATGGCAAGTATTGCAGTTACCTTTATGGCGCTTGAGTACCGCCTGTACTCTCTTTTTGCGCGCCTCAATAGCCTTTGTGGAATGGGTTATTACCACCATCCCTTCCCGTGCCTTTTCGACGCACGAAGTCTTGAGCTTGCCGTCAACTTCCACGAGACAGACCTTGCAGTGTCCAGTACAGCTCAGTCGGGGGTCGTAACAGAGTATCGGTATAATAATGCCGTTTCGGTATGCAACCTGAAGGATGGTTTCATCGGGATGTATCTCAACACTTGCACCGTTGAGTGTAATGGTTATGCTTGTTCTTTTGGTTATATCCATGAGGTATTCTCCTTTATTTATAAGGCCCAGGCGGACGGCCTTTCCGTTAACGAGGACTCCCCGATGGTAACCATCTTCAGACACTTGGGAATACCACTATACCATTAAGCAACAATCGACCAAAATCCTGGTGTTGTTAAAGGATATTCGTATTTCACAAGCATCTTTCCGCCAGTCGTCGTGTCATTAGAAATGTTGGTCAAAGATGCTTCTGCCATGCAAAACTATGTATAAACGCCAGTCTCACCTCCTTCTCTCTTAAAAGATGATCTACTTCCCTGCCTGTCTTTGTTGTGTATGAAATGAAAGTATATCGAAAATAGGAAAATGCGTAAAGAAAAATTCTTATCAGTCAGTACCACCCGCTATGCGGGTGGTACTGATTCCTTTAGGCAACTTTTGCCCCAACATACTTCTTTATTGCACCGTTTAATTCTTTCAATAAATCCTCGAGGTTAATGGGATTGATTTGTACCGCTTGTCCTAAGCTGATTGTTCTGGCGAGGGTATTTCTGAGAACGGGATTTTTTAACTGTTTAAACCCGAATCCAACCAAGATATCCAGGGTTTGAGGATACTGCTTGATGAGTTGGTACACATTGGTGCTGGCAGTTGCGATCTTAATTTGATCGGAAGATTCTTCTTCCGCATCAAGTTGCATGGTCTGCCAAGCATTGATGCCAAAGCAGAACATGGCTGCATATTCAAGAAAGCCGCTTATTCCCATAAAGGCATAGACCTGAGGATAAAGCAGCGTGGCAATTGGTTGGGCGGTAACCCTGAACACACACCCAATATTTATGAGGATAAATGTTGCATTAAGGAGTTTCGTACTGCACAATTTTACCCCTTTACTCAAAGGAATCATCTTTGATGCGCAGCCCAGTATCATCATGCTAATGAACCCTACGAAGATGGCGTGTCGGTATGCTCCAAACAAGGCATGAGGCACCTGCTCACCCGATAAGGCCTCGTAAACCGTAAAAGTCAATAATGCCCCTTCTGATACAAACAGCCAGATGAGTGCAGCCCTGATATATTTTCTGAATCCAGTCGGTAAATTGGTTGGGTTTTTAACTGTCTTTCTGCTGTCGAATAAATTTAAATTATAGATAAACAAAAACATCCCAACCGTCTCCAGAATTCCCGCCAGACAGAAAATTACCGTAAAAAAACCGTGGAGATTCGCAGTATATTCCCGGTAAAATCCGGATATCGTTTTTAGTGCAATAGAGATATTCAATAGATATAATACGTATAGATTGATTTTTCTGTTTGGTTCCTGTATACCGAGGAAAATAGGCAAGGTCTTTGTGAATATCCCGATAATAACCATACAGGCAAAGCCTACGATCTGTATGTGCCGAATAGGATTCTTAAAGGCCTCAGGAATTTCAGTGTTTCCGACAATATTAAAATGGAAGTATAAAGCAACGAAGGCAATGGCCTGGAGGGCGAACCAGAGATAGCTGGACAGGAGAAACCCTTCATAGATTTCAAATTTCTTTTTTTCTGAGGAAAAATATGTCATGCAAATAACGTAGATAAAGATAGCTATTGATATCGTCTGAAATGCACATCCAATCAAGGCAGGGATCTTAAAGAAAAACAAACCAGAGTAATATGCAATCGCCTTAAAGACAAAGGAGAGAAAGATGCCTGCTACCATCAAAAAAAATGATTTATAGGCCAAAGGCGTACTATATAGCATGGAATTCCAGAATTTAGGCAAGGCAAAATATGATAAGCCCATGATGAACAGACCAACCCAGCCGTACACCTGGGTATCACCGTGTGTTTCGATAAGCATCCAGGATACAGAAGTCATTGAATTCCGG
Source organism: Planctomycetia bacterium (assembly GCA_015075005.1). Classification (GTDB taxonomy): domain Bacteria; phylum Planctomycetota; class Brocadiia; order Brocadiales; family Brocadiaceae; genus Brocadia. Next base: position 1,465,445 of record JABTVC010000001.1, on the reverse strand, counting down.
AATGCCATGTAAGCCAACAGAGAAGCACCATAAAGACAGCCTGTTGAAAGTACGATGAGAATGGCTGTCTTTACGAATATCTCATAGACATGTTCGGTTTGTGGTCTTGTGATTACAACGTCACTGTTTGAATCGACTTCTCCATCAATAAGTTTTTGAAGGTCTTCAATCAATTTTGCAGGATTGATATTATGCATCTTGGCGAAGAAGGAAAGGGGTTTGTCGGGGAGGATGTTACCACCGCACATGATACCGTAGGTCTCAAAAATACGGCGGGTTATGGGAAATTTCTCAATTACTTCCTTAACGGTATTTTCTTGCCGTATCCTTTCCATAAGCCGTGGTTCCTTAACGTTTCTCGTAAAACGATCGCACGCCTTGCACAGTGACATTACAGAAAACATCTTGTAATTTCTTCAGCATAGCGTGATAATACGAAACAATTGTTGAAAAATAATATATCAGACGTATAAAGATGTGTCAATGACTTTCTATGAAGCAGACATTTTGCGAACTAATCACAAGAGAATTCTCCTGAAATCATGTTTTATTCTGCATTATCCCCTCACCGGCTACTTCTCTTTGGTTTTATTTCTATTACCGCAGTAAGTTCTCTTCTCCTGACGTTACCTGTTGCTTCTGCATCCGGCAATTCACAACCATTTTTTGATGCCTTGTTTACAGCCACTTCAGCCATCTCTACTACGGGATTGACTATAGTAGATTTGGGTAGTTTTTATTCCCTTTTTGGTCAAATCGTCATTCTTACCCTCATCCAGATCGGAGGATTAGGGTACATGATTTTTATCGTTTTAGTCATTTCGGGGCTTGGCATCCGGTTGTCCATGAGTGGAAAATTAATCTTGCAAGAATCATTGAACAGTCCTCCATATGAGGAAGTTCTCCGGTTTAGCAAGATGGTTATCTTTTTTACGTTTACATTCGAATTTGTTGGTGCAGTGGTTTTGAGCCTTTATTGGATGAAGGAGTTTTCTGTAAAACATGCCATCTATGTAGGGATATTTCATTCCGTCTCTGCCTTTTGTACCGCAGGTTTCAGTCTGTTTCCCGACAATCTCTGTGCATACCGTGACAGCATTGTTGTAAACGTGACAATAGGTGTCCTTTGTACCGGAGGCAGTATTGGATTTATTGTAATTTACGATGTTTATTATACGATTTTCGGGAAACCAAAGGAAGGTGAGCCACCAAAGCGGCTTTTGGCTCATACCAAGCTTGTCCTGATCATGCTTCCAATTCTTCTGATTTTTGGAATAGTACTGGTATGCGCCTCGGAATGGTCTACTCCGTTGCCGTCATGGAAAGACAGACTTTTGACCTCTGCATTCCAGGCCATATCAGCTTCAACCACAACGGGTTTCAATACGTTGGATACGGGAGCAATGAAAACTATGGGATTAACTACGATGATTATATTGATGTACATAGGCGCTTCGCCAGGCGGTACTGGAGGCGGAGTCAAGACCACGACCTTCGGATTATCGATTTCATCGATTTTTACTGTCATATCTCTGAACGATGAATTAGTATTGTTTGGCAGGCATATCTCATCCAAAACAAAGGACAAGGCATTTGTCATCTGTATTATTGCCATTTTGCTTATCATGCTGGATGTTTTAATCCTGTCTGTAGCAGAAAATGCGTCTTTTATGGAGGTAGTATTTGAAACTGTATCCGCATTTGGGACGGTAGGGCTCTCAGCGGGTATTACTTCAGCGTTAAGTTTAACGGGAAAGATTGTTCTTTCTGCTACCATGCTCATTGGCAGGGTTGGGCCGCTCGCAATCGGATATTCCATCAGGGGTAAGTGCAAACTCGTTCCGATTAGATACCCGGAAGGTGTAGTATTGGTTGGATAATATTATCCTGGGTATCTTTTTTGTTTTGCTTAGTTCGGGCTATTTTGTTATTTTAATTTTCACATTGTTGTGAGTTTCGGACTTCGTGTTTCGGATTTAACGATTTGAAATGTGCAAAAACTTACGAAAAAAGAAGTGTTTTGTTAAAGGATAGAAAACCTGAGGCTTGAGGTATGAGACAGTTTGTTGTAATTGGGTTAGGAAGATTTGGCCGCAAGGTAGCTGAGACCCTGGCAAAAAAAGGAGCTCCTGTTATTGCTATTGACAGTAAACCGGAATTGGTTGGGAATGTGAGCAATTTCGTGACCAAAGCGGTTCAAATTGATAGTACAGACGAGGATGCGCTCGTGGCTAGCGGTGTCAAGGATGTCGATGTGGCTGTGGTAGGTATGGGCGAAGATGTTGAGTCAAGTATCCTCACCACGGCGCTCCTGAAAAATCTGAATATTAAAGAAATTGTTGCGCGGGCATCCACCCCACTTCACGCACAGATATTAAAAATGGTAGGGGCTACCCGTGTTGTATTCCCCGAAGAAGATATGGGTATTCGCGTAGCCAACAGTATCCTTTCACCAGGTGTGCTGGAATATATTGAATTGGGCGCTGATTATACCCTTGCAGAGATCGAGGCGAAAAGTGAAAGCATTGATCGTACCATCGATGAATTGGACTTGAGGGCTAAATACGGGGTCAACGTCCTGATTGTAAAAAGAAAAGTCTTTGAAGCGGGTGAAAAGTTGGAAGAAACAATGAAGAAGGAGATGAAAGTTTTACCCACGTCTGACTATAAGATTCAAGAAGGAGATGTTCTCGTTGTTGTTGGTAACAGCAAGGACATCGAATCCTTTGAAAAGCATATGAAGTAAGAAATAACTTTGATGGAATAATCCGCCGCTGAGGAAGCAGAGAGATAAAAATGGTCCAGAAAAATGTATCTGTCGTTTTAAATAACAATCTTTATGATTTCGGCGTTCTTTGTGGTGATCTGAATTATTAGGCACTTAATAAAAATATTTTGACGTTTTTAGCAAAAATTAACGTCAGATGTCCCTCGTCATTTCGTCTCTCGTCTAAAAAAGACGTCTTTTCCGGCTTGTTCGGCTTGGGTGTTAATAAAAATAAATATATGCGAAGTATTGCACTGACAAATCAAAAAGGGGGTGTGGCAAAAACAACGACCACCGTAAATCTGGGCGCCTGCCTTGCCCACCTCGGCAAAAAGGTCCTTTTGGTCGATTTGGATCCTCAGGGAAATCTCAGCTCCTGGTTAGGCCTGGACATTCATAATCTCGAACGGTCTATGTTCAACGTATTTCTGGAAGAGGTCTATTTTGAAGAAATTCTTACGAAGACATGCGTTGAGAATCTGACCCTGGCGCCTGCCAATGTAGCATTGGCAGGTGTTGAAAGGATACTTGCCCACGAAAAGGGGAGAGACCTTATTCTGCGTAAACGTTTGGCGCCTGTTGTAAACAAATACGACTATATAATGCTGGATTGTCCCCCTTCGCTGGGACTAATTACCATCAATGCATTAACCTTTGTCAAAGAGGTATTTGTTCCTTTAGAAACAAAGGTGTTGGCGTTAAATGGTCTCGTAACTCTTATGAATACAGTACAAGTGGTAAAAGAAAGGTTGAATCACAGCCTGGAGGTGACAGGGATCATTGCCTGCCGGTTCGATGGTCGTACAAACCTTAGTAATGAGGTGTATAATCAGATTAAAGAGCGTTTTAAAGAAAAGGTTTTTAATTCAATCATTAGAGAAAATACACGCCTGGCAGAATGCCCTATCTCCGGAAAGCCAATTACTCTGTATGCGCCGGATAGCCCTGGTGCCGTTGACTACACGAATTTAGCGAAAGAGATGTTGGAAAGGGAAAAAAATATAGTTTTGCCGAATCATGCACCTGCTTCTAAATCGTGATTACGTGAGGATTCATACACGTTTTCAACGATGAATCATTGCTCATCGTTTCAAAATGGGGTCACGCCTCTGTAAAATATTTCAAAACAAACAATAACAATATTCTATCTTATTTTTATTAAATAATTGTCAAGACAACGGGGTACACCTTATCGAATTAAAATCATGAACGGCAGACAGCAATGAATGGTTTAGTTTGTTTAATAATAATAATATTTTCTCTGTTTTTAAAGGTGTCTGTGGTAGTCGCAACCGAAAGAATTGAGACCTCCAAAGCAACAGACGGTAGTGAAAATACGGCCATTATAATCAGAAGTCAACAAATTGCAGCCTACAATGAAGCGATTAAGGGGTTCGAAGAAGGATGCAAAGAAAAAAACATTCCCATTAAGGCAATTTATGACTTAAAAGGCGATACAGATGAAGCCAAAAAGATTGTTCAGGCCATCAAAGGCGATAAACTCAAACCAAGTCTTATCTTAGCCGTTGGTGTGCTTGCTGCAACCCTTGCGAAAGATCAGCTTCCGGATATCCCCATTATATTTTGTATGGTAATTAATCATGAACGCTTCAATTTACACGGAACGAATATTACCGGTATTTCTGCTGAGGCTTCACTGGAAGATCAATTTGTCATCCTCAAAGAGATTCTCGGTTTACAGAAAAATGTAGGAGTTGTATATGATCCAACAAAAACGGGAGAAATTATCTCTGAGGCAACACAAGTAGCTGGAAAATTTAAAATTAATCTTTTTCAAATAAAGGTGTTGTCTCAACACGAGGTCTCACCCGCACTAAAAAACAATATCGGCAAGATTGATGCTTTGTGGATAGTGCCTGATGGCACAGTAATTACAAAGGATTCAATCGGGGATATCTTTACAACAACTTCAAAAAATCGCATCCCTACATTTTGCACCTCAAGCGCAATCGTTAAAGCAGGGGCATTGATTTCCATTTCGCCGGATTATGTATATACGGGACGACAGGCAGCCCAAATGGCACAAACGTTGTTACATGATCCAAAGACAACTTCGTTAGGTGTTAAACGACCAGAGAAGTTGCAAATAACCTTAAACACCCAAACAGCTAAGATGATTGGTATAAAATTATCAGCTTTTGAGTCCTTTCCCGATATAATATTCTATCCATAATTGAGAGATTCTTATGATGGGCATCCGCACAAAAATTATTACTTTTACGAGTACCCTGACAATTGTCATTGCCACCCTTAGTGGTATATTTTTTTTATTACATACAAAAAGACAACAAGAGAATGCGTTAAAAAAATTTGGAGAGACCCTTGTTATACTGCTTGCTCAGGACAATGAAGTCAGATACGCCTTGAACCATAATCAAAAAGCGTTTCTTGATACCCCGCTCAAAATGGTTCAAACGCTTGACAGGGAACGGGAAATAGCTTACTGGCGTATATCAGATATCCAATCGGTTTTGGTTGCAGAAAATGTCCCCTGGTTTCCTGTTGATATGGAAGAAATTCCTGTCAAAAAGGGCTTAGGAAATCATGAAATACTAACAACTACGTGCATACTTCCCGCCTTAAAGGATGTGTTTTATGATTTTTCTATACCTGTTTTAGAGAAACAAGTTTTCTCCGAGGAGGCATTTGCAGCACAGGTATTAGATGAAATCAAGGCAAACACGGAACAAAAAACTCTGGGTTTTATCCAGATAGGTATCTCTTCCCAGAAATTAAAAAGGAGGATACATGCGATCGTTTTGCGAAGTCTTTTTCCCATTGGATTACTTATAATTGCCGGTGGTGCAGGGATTACCATATTCCTTACAAGATACCTTGTTTCACCATTACAACAAATAGCAAAAATGACTCTTGATATTAGTAAAGGCGACCTCTCTCAAACGGTAGAAGTCCATTCCAGAGATGAGATTGGACAACTTTCCGTGAATTTTAACACGATGACCCGATCCCTGAAGATATCATACGATGATCTTAGGAAAGAAATCTCTGAACGTAAGAAGGCAGAGGAATTATTAGAGTATCGGGTCAAAATGGAGAAACTTATATCGGCTATATCAACGAACTTTATCAGCCTGACATCGGACGAAGTTGACAAGGGGATAAACTGTTCGCTGCAATTGATGGGAGAGTTTGGGAATGTTGACCGGACGTATCTCTTTCTGTACTCGGATGACAAAGGAAAGATGGATAATACTCACGAGTGGTGTGCTGAAGGAATTGTGCCCCTGATTCAAAATCTTAAAGGTGTTCCCGTTGACTCTTTTCCCTGGGGGATAGAAAAACTGAAGCGTTTTGAAGCTATCCATATCCCCCGGCTAAGTGATATGCCCGATTGTGCGCAACCGGAAAGAGAGCTGTTACAATCACAGGCAGTTCAGTCATGCATAGTTGTTCCAATAGGTTATGGCGGAGCACTTGTTGGGTTTTTGGGATTTGATTCGATACAAGTAGAAAAAACATGGACGATACAAGATATTAATTTGCTCAAAATAGCAGGTGAAATTTTTGTCAGTGCCTTAGAACACAGACGCAAGGATGAGGCATTGCAATCGTTAAACAACGAACTGGAAACGCGTGTTAAGGATCGCACGTTAACACTTTTAAAGACTAACAAACTTTTGGAAGAAGAGATTCTTAAACATAAAAGGGCGAAAGAAGAATTGAGAAAGTATGAAATTCTCATTTCGCAAATGACTGATTTAGCATATATCTGCGATATACAGGGAAACATATTGTTTGTAAATCCCAGCTTTGAAAAACTTACCAATCACAAACCTGAAGAATTTAAAGGGAAACCATTTGCGCCGCTCTTTGACGAAGAGAACTTGAAAATAGGGATGGAATACTTCACAAAGACACTGGGAGGGGAAAGTCCAAGGTTTGAGGTCTATTTTAAGGATACGGGAATATTATGCGAATATAAAAATCTTCCACTAAGAGATGATCTGGGAAAAATTATTGGAGTTATTGGTATTGCCAGGGATATGAGCGAGAGAAAACGAATGGAGAATATACTGCGGGAAACAAACCAAACCCTTCAGACTATTATTCATGCATCTCCGCTGGCCATTAATGTTCTTGATGTATATGGGCATGTCAAGATGTGGAATCCATCCGCAGAGCGCATATTTGGCTGGACAGAACGAGAGGCGCTTGGCCGCATCCTTCCCTTTGTGCCGGAAGATAAACTGGACGAATTCCATACCCTGCGTAATCGGGTATTGAATGGAGAATCGATTAAGGCGGAGGTATGGCGGCGGAGGAGAGATGGTTCTCCGATTTATATTAACCTGTCAGCCGCCCCGCTGTACGATTCTCATGGTAACATTGAAGGTGTCCTGGGAATAATTGCAGATAACACTGAACGTCAAAGCATGATGGATGCCTTACGACAGGCAAAAGATTACGCTGAGAATCTTATTGAGACAGCGAATGTGATGGTTGTTGGACTTGATGTGATGGGCACTATTCAAATATTTAACAAGACTGCAGAAGAAATTACAGGGTATAAAAACCGAGATTATTGGTAGAAATATGTTTGAATTACTAGTGTCTAAAGATAGGCAGTCCTTTACCTGGCAAATGTTTGCCGGATGGCAGGCGGGTGAGCAGATGCCAAAAACCCATGAGAATCCTATTATTACGAAGTCCGGGAGGATGAAATACATTTCATGGCAGAACAGTGATGTACGAGAGCGCGGAAAGATCGTAGGAATGATTTCCTTTGGGATAGATATTACCGAGCAAAAGCAAAGAAAGGCATTGGTCGAGCGGATACGCCTGACGTCATTTATTAGAGACATAAGCATTTCCCTTGCCGAAGGCGTAACTTTGCGTGAAATACTGGATCAGTGTGCTAAGGCTGTAGTTGATTATCTTGATGCGGCATTTGCCCGTATCTGGACACTCAATGAAAAGGAAAATATGCTGGAATTGCAGGCAAGCGCCGGCATCTATACGCATATTGATGGTACGTATAGTCGAATTCCTGTTGGCAAATTCGAGATTGGCCGTATTGCCAGGGAAAGTAAGCCATATCTGACAGATTCCCTCGTTGCTGATGAACAAATCAGCGACAAGGATTGGGCCAGGCGAGACGGAATGGTCTCCTTTGCCGGATATCCCTTGATTGTTGAGGAACATCTGGTAGGGGTGATTGCGATGTTTGCCCGTAAGCCGCTTACGGAATTTATCAGCAAGGCTTTAGCCGCCGCATCGGATATCATTGCACTCGGTATTGATCGTAAGCAATCGGAGGAAGAGCTCCGTTTGAGCGAAAATAAATACCGAATACTGATTGAAAATCTTCCGCAAAGGATTTTTTTCAAGAATAAGGATTCAACCTATGTGTCTTGTAATGAAAAGTATGCAAGGGATTTGAAAATTCATCCGGATGAAATCATCGGAAAGACGGATTTTGATTTTTTCCCCCAGGCGCTTGCCGAAAAATACCGGACAGATGATAAAAGAATTATGAGCATGGAAAAAACTATGGATATAGAAGAGAAATATATCAAAGAGGGACAGGAATTAATGGTCCACACGGTGAAAACTCCCATGAAAGATGACAACGGTCATATCATTGGTGTGTTAGGTGTATTCTGGGACATTACCGAGAAAGTAGCCTTGCAAATGGAGAACATACGCTCTCGGCACCTGGCGTCTGTGGGTGAACTGGCGGCAGGTGTCGCTCACGAGATCAATAACCCCATAACGGGTATTATTAACTGCGCCCAGATCTTGATTAACAGAAGTAAAAAGGGAAGCAATGAACAGGATATTGCCAATCGAATTATAAAGGAGGGTAACCGTATAGCAACTATCGTAAAGATTCTTCTCGATTTTGCCAGACCTCATGATAAGAATGAACAAAAGGGTGCTGTTCATATTGCCGAAATATTGTCTGATACCCTTGTCCTCGTGGCTACCCAGTTAAAAAAGGAACATATTAAATTAGTGCTGCATATTCCCCAAAAACTCCCAAAAATACTGGCGCACACGCAGCAAGTTCAGCAGGTTTTTTTGAATATGATCAGCAATGCACGATATGCCTTGAACGAGAAATACCCGGGAATGCATGAAAATAAAATCCTTGAGATTCGGGGTGAGGCAATAATGTCTGATAATGATCCCTATGTAAAGATGAGTTTTTGTGACCGGGGTACTGGTATACCCGCTGATATTTTAGAAAAAATAATGAATCCATTTTTTACCACGAAGCCAAGGGGGAAGGGAACCGGACTTGGTTTGAGCATCAGCCAAAGCATCATGCGTGATCACGACGGTAAACTTTTGATTCATTCGATCGAAGGGGAATTTACCATGGTTGAAGTTGTCCTGCCGGCAGTATAGAAACTATGACGGGGTTTAAAAGATTTCTTTGTTTTGAGAGCCCGATAATGAAGTTTTTCCGAAAACCTTGTTCCTTTACAAGGCAATGGAATACTTTTTGCTCTTAGTCTGTCATGAGGAGGTAAAAGATGAAGAAGAAAATTCTTGTAATTGACGACGAAGAGAATATCAGATTTACTTTTGAAAGCTTCCTTTTTGACGAGGGATATGAGGTGTCAACTGCCAAAGACCATAGTGCGGCTTTGTTGGCAATTGATGAATCAAATTTTGATTTGATATTTGTAGATATCCTGTTGGATGGTAAGAGCGGCATTGAAATCTTGAGATATATTAAGGGAAAGAATCTCACTTGTCCTGTTGTCGTGATTACGGGCTCTCCGGATGTTGAAACTGCCTCAGAGGCGCTTCGGTTGGGTGCCTTTGACTACATTCCTAAGCCTGTACTGCAAAATACTTTATTACGTGTGACAAAGGTGGCATTACGGCACAAAGTTGTGATAGATGAAAAGGAAAAATATCGGACAAATCTGGAGGCGATATTTAGGAGTGTAAAAGATGCAATTATCACGGTAGATAAGGATTTAAACGTAGTTGAGATGAACGAAGCCTCCCGCCAAATCTGCAATTTATTTCGTACCTCTGCCGGAAAGGTGCCTGGTACCGTTCGGCAATATTGTGCTAAAAGGTGTTTCGATGCCCTTAAGGAAACCATTCTAAAAAGACAACCTCTTGAAATATCCAATCTTGAATGCAAGCACATCTATAAACCTCATCAGGTTGTGAGTATTTCTACCTACCCTCTCCTAAGGGATAAAGATATATATTCGGGTGCTGTTTTGGTAGTAAGAGATGATACTCGTCTGATTGGTCTGGAACGAGACATGAAAGAACGGCGTAAATTCCATAACATCATTGGGAAAAGCGAGAAGATGCAGGCGATATACAGCCTTGTAGAGGATTTAGCAGATTATCAGACTACGGTCTTATTACTCGGTGAAAGTGGAACAGGGAAAGAACTGGTTGCCGAGGCAATCCATTACAGCGGGGCACGCAGTCAGAAACCCATGGTCAAGGTGAACTGTTCGGCCTTATCGGAAAATTTGCTTGAGAGCGAACTCTTTGGGCACGTTAAAGGAGCCTTTACCGGTGCTCTTCAGGAGAGGATCGGTAGATTTCAGAAGGCAGAAGGGGGCACTATTTTTTTGGATGAAATTGGTGATATTTCCCCCCGGATACAACTCCAGCTCCTGAGGGTACTGCAGGAGAAGGAATTTGAGCGTGTCGGTGACTCGAATCCCATAAAGGCAGATGTTCGGGTTATTACTGCAACGAACCAAAACCTTCATGAAAAAGTCAAGGGTGAGTTCCGTGGGGACCGCTATTACCGTCTTAAGGTAGTGGAATGAGCCTGCCGCCATTACGAGAAAGACGGGAAGACATATTGCTCCTGATAAATCATTTTTTGAAAATATTGAATAAAAAGTTAAACAAGGAGATTGCTGCTTTATCTATGGACGTTCAGAAAATATTTATGAACTATAGCTGGCCTGGAAATGTCCGGGAACTGGAGCATGCCCTGGAGCATTCCTGTATCCTGTGCCATCAAAACGTCATTACGATAGACGATCTGCCACCCACATTTAAAGAATCAACCGGAACTAAGACGTCTTCCATTAAAGACTTAAGAGAAGAAAAATCCCGTGTAATCATTCGTGCGCTTGAACAGTCTGCGTGGAACAAGACTGGGGCGGCACGACTGTTAGGCATGAGTCGCAGGACTCTCTACCGGAAGATGAAAGACTACAAAATAGGAACGCAAGAAAATAATTATAAAATATAAGATGCCTGGTATCTTTTTTCGTAACAATTTAGTTTTTTTGAAAGATTCCAACAATTATCATGTTTGCCACGCAAAGTTTGTCCATGTCACCCTATACCTTATGCCTCTTTTCGTTATGAAAAAGTGTGTCATGGCACAAAAGTGTGACGTCACACTTTTGTGCCATGACACACTTTTTTTTACGGCCTTCAACAAATTCACCGTTGTTGGTCACCATCTTTCCATGCTTCTCGTAGTCAAAATACCAATAAAACCAAAATAATTTAACATTCCCTTGCTATTTTCGCACCTTTTCCCTCAACGAAAGACCTATCGTATCAACCAGAAAGGCTGAAAATCTATTTTTAGTGTTTTTGGCATAAAGATTGATAAGACGAAGACTATTAAGGATTTTATACTGTGGAAATGGAAAAGGGGTTTTTTGTATAGCTTTTAGTACGCTCGGTAAACTTGATAACAATTTTTCGCGAGCATGTTTCTTTGGAGGAATGCTGCAATGGAGATGGCAAAAATTGTTTATAAATTGATGGAAAATGAACTGATGAGATTATTATTTTCCGGAGTGACAGATCTCACCTACATCTACGATACGGAAGGAAATATTTTATTTGTAAATAAGGTATTTGAAAAATTTGCGGGACATAGGCCTGAGGAGTTTTATGGAAAACCATTCGCAACCCTTTTTGATAAGGTCAACTGCGAAAAAGCGATGGATGCCTTTACAAGGACATTGAAAGGAGAAAGTCCGCAATACGAGCTTTATTTTAAAGATACAAAGGTATTATGTGAATATAGGAATTTTCCGGTACGGGATGAAAAAGGGGGGCTTGTTGGGGTAATGGGCGTAGCCAGAGATATCACCACCCGCAGACAAGATGAAGACCGGTTAAAGGCGCATAACGAATCTTTGGGAAAAAGAAATGAGGTATAGAATGTCAGTCATAATCGTGGGTGGGGATCATTTGGGCAGTATTCCAAAAGAGCTTGATAAAATAGGGATCACAGATATTCAGCACTTGACCGGCAGGACAGGGCAAAAGATGCGGGGTAAACTTCCGGAGAAAGCGGATTTAATTATCCTCTTATACGATTTTGTGAATCATAATCTGGCATACAAAGTGAAGAAATTGGCCGGGAGTCGGGGAATACCAATAATCTATGCAAAAAGATCATGGTCTTCTATCTATCAAAAAATAAAAGATAGCCGGATACCATGTATCCAAAATTGATGCAATGCATGCAATTTTTTACGGGATCATGTTATTTGGTAAATTTGTTAAAGCACTGTGAAAGGAACAATGACAAAAATGGCAAAAAACACATTTTTTGTATGTCCAAGCTGTGGGAACGTTAGGAAATTTAAAATATTTACGAGTAACTTTCAAGTTGTTGAACAATCTCCCGAAACAGGAGTGCGTATAGGTGAAAGCGGTGTTTTACCAAGTTTACGACTAAACGACACCTATGTTGAGTGCCAGGCATGTTTGAAAAAATCAGACTACGACATGGCAGTAGCTATTGGCAAAAAATATGTGGAAGAGTCTCAACGCGTCGAAAAATATAATTTATCATACAATTCAGGGTATGTGCATCCGTAGATTCTAGCCTTAACCCCTCCTCTCCTGCTTTATTGCAGGGTAAATAGTCATTGACATTAATTTTATAACCTTGTAAAATGCCTTTCGCTTATTTAATAGATGCTTGCATTACAAGCAGTTACAATATAATTATAAAGTATGTAAAATTTTTATGTACGTTGGTATTGACATTATAGAAATAAAACGCATCGAAAGATTGTTTTCGGCCAATGAGGATTTTTTAAGAAGGATTTATACGGAAAAAGAAGTAGAGTACTGCAAGCAAAAGAAGAATAAATATCAACATTTTGCAGCACGTTTTGCTTCAAAGGAGGCAATGTTCAAGGCCTTGGGGACTGGCTGGGTTGGTAATATGAAATGGACAGATATTGAGCTATTAAATGATGAAATGGGCAGGCCCTATTTGAATCTCTATGGAGGTGTAAAGGAAATGGCAAACAAGAAACAGATAGGCAACATTTCTGTGTCATTATCGCACTGTAAGGAATATGCCATTGCCCAGGTATTATTGGTACCAAAAAAAGAGGAATGTTCATGAAAAGACTTGTATTAATTAACCCTCATCCGATTGGAAATGTCGGAGAGGAGAATGTCTCTGTGTTAAACCAAATGCCGGTAAATCTCGGTTATCTCAAGGTATTAACGCCAAAACCCTGGCAGGTTGATATCCTGGATGAAACCCAGGAGCTACAGTTGACGAAAATACGGGGATATTACCTTTGGTGGAGCAGACCTGGTTGGTATTACATCGGTTAGTTATCAGGCCCATCGCGCTTATCAGATAGCTACTGCATGCAGGAAACGGGGCATACCGGTGATTATGGGTGGTATTCACGCAACGAGTTATCCGGAAGAGGCGGCAAAGTATGTGAATTGCGTTGTAACCAGAGAAGCAGTAACGACATGGGAAAAGATCATAAATGATTTCGAAAATGGTTGTCTCCAAAAAAGATACGATGGTGTGCTGACTCCCATGGAGTTGTATCGGGGCTTACGGCCCGATAGAAAATATCTGAAGGATAAATATAAATACCGGTATTCAGGTATCATAACTACCGCCGGATGTCCGTTTAGCTGTGAATTCTGCTCTGTGCCTCAATTTCAGGGCAGAAAATATCGCGAAAGACCCATCGAAGACGTGCTCGACGAATTTGAATCTATAAAAGGTCAATATCGTGGCTTGATCCTGACGGATGAAAATTTTTATGGACACAGCAAAAAGTCAAACGAGCGTGTTCGTGACCTTTTCAAGGGAATGGTGGAAAGAGGTATTTACCAAAACTGGTTCGGTTTTACCTCACTCAATATTTATCAGGACGATGAAACCCTTGAATATATGAGGAAGAGCGGCTGTGTTGGGATGTTAATTGGGATTGAATCTATCAACGAAGAAGCCTTGAAAACAATGAACAAGAACGTAAATTTGCGTATCTCTATTGAAAATTACTTTGAGGCGATAGCCAACATCCGCAAACACGGTCTTGCCGTGTGGGGGACAATGGTCTTTGGAAATGATGCCGATACCACGGAGACCTTTGAACAAGTTGCTGATTTTGTCCTGGATTCCCAAGTCGACATTATGACCTGCGGTATTTTATGCCCATTTATTAATACGCCGCTTTATCACAGATTGAATGGAGACGAAAGGCTTTTCAGGACCAACTTTCCTGAGGATTGGAAGTATTATACGTCTCATCACCTAACCTATGTCCTGAAAAGTATGTCCCTTCAGGAACTCATCGATGGTTTCCAATATTTGTATGACAGGATTTATGCTACTGATGTGCTGAGACAGAGATTTCAGAATGCAAAAGAGGTACTGAAAGATAATATGAATGCCGCCATGTTTGCCTTCAGGGTCAATTTGGATTGGCAGTCCGTTTACCAGCACCTGATCCAGAATTTAAAAGAATTGCAGACATCGGGGTTCTACGATGAGGCATTAAAACGGTATAATCAATCGAAAAGGGATGGGAAAAAGGCGAAATTGACAGCGGTTGAAGTATCATCATGAGTTCCAATAATTCTCTTATCAAAAGTATTTCATAGAAAAAAAGAAAAGCTGACGTATTTATTCGTTATTACAGGTCAACGTATTCGCATGATGTGAGTGAATAGTTGACCTCTCTTATTTAAAGGTTGAACACTATGGCCAGGGTTGTAATTACAGGTTTAGGATTGGTTACACCCATCGGGACTGGTGTAAAGCAAAGCTGGGAATCATTGATTCTTGGCAGAAACGGGGCAAACGAGATGAAGTCCTTTGATACCTCGAAATACAAGGTACATCGTTCCTGCGAGGTAAAGGATTTTCACTTAGACGTTGAATTAGAGAATCAGATCAGGGAAAATACCATCCATAAATATGTCTACTACGCAGCCAGAGAGGCGCTCAGGGAAAGTGGTTTGTTGCATGACAAGAAATCCGATCGGGAACGGTTTGGTATCGCCATCGGGACGTTGGCAGCCGAATTAACCCCATTTGAAAGGCGTTTGCGATTAGACACCACAAAAAAAGATAACGGTTTCGATAAAATCGTTGCCGCAGTTTACCCGCCAAACTCGATTACGAATATCCTTGCTCACTATTTTGATTTTGAAGGCCCGGCCATGATCTCTCTGAACGCCTGCTCGTCGGGCAATCACGCCATCGCCTGGGCGTATGACCGCCTTGTGGCTAATAAGGTTGATGTGGTAATGGTTGGCGGTGGTGACATGATCCCTCAAACGGAATTTACCCACTTTCATAACCTCAAAGCGCTGACTCCTCATCGTTGTCAGCCTTTTGATAAAAATCGTCAGGGGCTCATGATCGGCGAAGGGGCAGGTATTTTGATTATGGAACGCTATGAATTTGCAAAAAAGCGTGGTGCAACAATTATTGCAGAAATGACGGGCTATGGTCTGAGTTGTGACGGATTCCACATGACGGCGCCGCATCCCGAAGGCGAGGGAGCAGTCAAATGCATGACTGATGCGCTAAAAATGGCAAGGCTTTCTCAAACAGACATTGGTTACATCAATGCCCACGGCACAGGCACGCCACATAACGATAAGATCGAAACCATTGCCATAAAGCGTGTATTCAACGAAGGTGCATACAAAATACCCTGCAGTTCTACCAAATCGATGATTGGTCATCTCATGGGCGCTGCGAGCGCCGTAGAATCGGTTGTTTGCTGCCTGGTACTCAGGCACGGAGTGGTGCCTCCGACAATCAATTATGAAACCCCCGACCCTGAATGTGACCTCGATTATGCACCTAATGAGGCACGAGAGTTAAAAGTGGATCACGTAGTAAATAATTCCTTTGCCTTTGGTGGTAATAATGCTACGACAATATTTAGCAGGATGGATTAGGCCTGTCCTGACTGTGCGAAGGGTAAAGCGAACCCATCATTCCCTTCATCACTTTGAGTCTTTGTGGATAAAGTATAAGAAAAATATATGAAAAAAAGAGTCGTTATTACCGGGTTGGGTGTTGTATCGCCTCTTGGATGCGGTAAAGAAGCATTCTGGAATAATCTTCTTGCAGGGGAATCGGGCATTGCACCCATGTCTTCTCTCGACGTATCTCCATACAAATGCAAACTCGGTGGAGAAGTAAGGTACCTCAAACCCGAAATATATCTTGGCAGTAAAGGTTTAAAATACCTGAACAAAGGCACACGCTTCCTGGGGTCTGCCGCCAAGATGGCGCTGGATGACGCAAAGATACCGCAGGACGGTTCCTTCTCGGATCAGATGGGCATTGTCATTGGCTCGTCCCTGGGCAACTTTTCTGAGACAACGGATTATTTCTACGAGATTATCAGGAACAATCCGTCAGAGTTGTCGCCTATGCTCAGCTATGATGTCGCATTAAATTCTTCCATCAATTACGTATCTGTCATCTTCAGGATGAAGGGACTCGCACGTACCATATCTGCAGGTTTTACGTCCAGTACCGATGCCATAGGGGATGCGTCTCAGATGATTCAGCGGGATATGGCGAAGGTAATTGTGGCTGGTGGTGTGGAGCAGATATCCATTGATCTGTATCTCATATTTTATCTGCGTGGTTTGTTATCAGGCCTTGATGGTACAAGGGAGGTGAGTTTACCCTTTGATAAGGCACGAAATGGTTTTGTCATGTCAGAGGGCAGTTACGTGGTAATCCTGGAAGAACTCCAGCACGCCCTGGATAGAGGCGCCCATATCTATGCAGAGGTAAAAGGTTTTGGTAATACCTTTGTAGGCGGTAAAAAACATCCAGCAGATGTAAGGGTGCGTCGTGCCGAAAAGGCCATGCATGATGCACTGGAAGACGCTGGTATAAAGAAAGAAGAGGTTGATTTCGTCAATGCAAACGCACATGGATGCAAGATGCAGGATGTAGTTGAGGCAAAGGCAATCCAGACTTATTTTGGCACGGAGAGCAGTCAAATACCAATATCCGCAATCAAATCGAATGTGGGGGAGTCATACGGTACCGCCGGTGCTGCGCAGGTCATTTCAACGGTTATGTCAATAAACACAGGTCAAATACCCCACATCATCAATCACAGCAACAAAGATCCAGAAATCAACTTAAATCTTATCCTAGAAAAACCCTCTAAAAAAGAAATACAGAATGCGTTGATAAACACCATGGATTACGATGGAAATAATTCATGCCTGGTGATAAGCAAGTATAAAAAGTAGTAAAATTTTTATGGAGTGTGTTTTGATAATAGGGAGATGGATAAAGGATTCGATGATGGGGTAACGATGACCAAAGAAGACATTAAAAAAATTATAACCGAACTTCGTGAGAAGCCTGGGAATAATAGGAGAGGTGACAAAAAATACTTCAGTTACTTTTAGAGAGAAATATTCAAAGATTCAATGGAAAGAAGTTGCAGGTTTGAGAGACAAACTCATACACCATTATTTTGGAGTAAATTGGGAAATAGTGTGGGATGTTATAAAAAACCTGATACCGTAATTTAAGGATCTGATCGGGCAAATTATTCTTAAACAATAAATTTTACTCCGCTTTACCCATGATACACAAACATACCTTGATATAGTGTGTTAAAAAAGATAAGTTTCGGGGGATTTTCATACAAATTAAAGAGGTGTCGCCATGGCAGAAAAAAAGGTTCGGGTATTACTTAACCTCGACGCTGGGTCAGAACTGGTTGCCGAGGAAAAGGAGCGCATTACCCGCCAATTACGGGAAGAACTTATGGGTTTGGACGTGGATGGTGTTGATTTTGTCAAATCAGGGAAAGCACCTGCAAAAGCCAAGGCGGGCGACCTGATTACGTGAGGTAAGTTGATTCTGCTGTTAGTTCCATCAGGCGGCGTATTGACAACACTCATTGGTGTAGTACAATCCTGGCTTACCCGCCATAATCAACGCAGTATAAGTCTGGAGATAAATGGCAATAAGATAGATATTAAGGATATTTCATCTGAAGATCAAAAACGATTGATCGACTCATGGATTCGTAACGTTCAAGGAAATAAGCCGTGCGATATATAATAAATTCTGTGCTGGGTGGATAAAGCGAAGTGCATCTACCAATTAATATTCACAAAGCAGCAGAGCCGCAACCAAAACCAAGTCCCCCTTAGAAAAGGGGGCGAAGGGGGTTGTAACAAGGTAGAAATGAAAATTCATGCTAACCCTTTGTTCATAGGGATTGATACATAGTAACTGGAATATGGAGGTTCAATGGCACAATTTGAACATTTACCCATTTACAAAAAGGCTTAAGACTTCGCAGTTCATTTTGAAAAGAACGGACGGATCTTTTTTTGTGATGCATATTTTGCAATAGTTGCTTTTGATTTCCAGTGAAGGACGGACAAACAATCCCTGCTCAAAGCATACGGGGACAGGGTTTGTCCATGCTACCCGGAAACCCGCATAAATTAAATGAGGATTCCTATTTTTTATTTCTTACTGTTTTTGTATTTTTACTAAAAATTCCTTTATGATTACACCATAGGCTCCAATTGGGAAGGGGGGGAGTAATACTTTATGCACACCAGACTTAACGTTATATACGGTCTTGTAATCTCGCTTATCCTGTGTCTGCTTCCTGGCATGGTTGCCTCCGCATCGACAATCGTGCAGATATCATGCGGTGGTTTTCATAGCCTGGTTTTGAAATCAGACGGTACCGTGTGGGCGTGGGGATTAAATATCCACGGTCAGCTTGGCGATGGAACAAATACCGACAGAAAAACACCGGTACAGGTAAAGGAATTGGGCAATGTCGCTGCAATTGCAGGAGGTGTGTGGCACAGTATTGCCTTGAAGACGGACGGCACGGTCTGGACATGGGGAGGCAACTGGGCAGGACAACTGGGGGATGGTACAACAAAAAGCAGGAATACGCCTGTGCAGGTGAATGATCTTCGTGGTATTACGGCAATTGCCACAATGGGGCAACATAGTGTCGTCCTGAAGTCAGATGGAACGGTCTGGGCCTGGGGGCGAAACGCATACGGTCAATTAGGAGACGGGACTACAACCGATAGGCGCACGCCAGTACAGGCAAGAGTGCTTACCAACATTGTCTCTATCGCCGGAGGAGGGTATCATGGCCTTGCACGTAAGGCAGATGGTACGATCTGGTCTTGGGGGCTAAACACGTATGGCCAGGTGGGAGACGGTTCCACCACCGACAGGGCAATACCCGTTTCAGTAAATGGACTTGATAACGGTATCAGTATCAATTGTGGAGGAGATCACAGCATTGCCCTGAAGAATAATGGCACCGTTATGACGTGGGGATTTAACCAGAGTAGCCAGTTGGGAGACGGTTCAACCGTCAGCAGAAGTACCCCATATCCTGTGGATGGGCTTAAAAACGTCACTGCAATTGCCAGCGGTGGAGATCATAATGTTGTCCTGAAATCGGATGGAACTGTATGGGCGTGGGGGAGTAATAATTCTGGCCAGTTGGGTGATGGAACTACCACAGATAGAGGACTACCCACCCGTGTGAAAAACCTTGAGTACATGAGTTTCGTTTCTTGTGGTGAACAGCACAGTCTTACCCTAAAATCTGATGGTACCCTATGGGGGTGGGGATTAAATAAGAACGGTCAATTGGGAGATGGTTCTACGTCAAACAGAAATATCCCAACCCAGGTAATCTGTAAGTAAATGCAGAAGACAGAGACATATACTCAATTGATTCACAATTTGTGATTTACCCCGTGAGAAAGAAGTATTAGTCCCTGATGGCAAGGCATCTTCCTGATTTTTTAACGGGGTTTCAGGCAATGTCTTACAAGTTCAACACGGACAAACAAAGTTTGTCCGTGCCACCCTTTTGTTAATTTCAAATTCATATTTTATGAGCAACGCGTAAAATAATTAATCATACCATGGTATCGTCAGTTGAAAATTAAAACAAATGGGGTGGGTTATTTTTTATCATTTTGTGAAGGTTGCGTAATACGGTTTGTCTCGCCTAAAAGGGAATATTGAATTTTCCCTCACTGCCCCTCTCGAGCCCACCAGGCTGTAAACTCTCCTTATACAAAGCAAACCAGAACTGCAAGAAGACATGTCCTTGATGTCTTCACGGTTATACTGGCATAGCATTTGACATCATATCACCAGCCAAACAAAGGCACATTCTGTTTGTTGCCATGACGTATATCAACGCACTCTCAACCCTTAACGTTTTTCAATCACTGCGCGTTAAATTGCTGTCCAGGGGGTTTGGTTACCGGCAATTGTTCTGGACAACGGGTTGTCTGTCATTCATTATTTCACCTTTTGCAGATAATATGACCACCGCATTACTTATGTTCGTTTCTTACTATATGCAGCACTGGGGAGAAAAAAAATTCCTTAAAAAACCAGGGCTAACCGAAGATAGACGTAAATCTAAGCGTTTAGATTTTTTTAAGAGCGTGGAAGCGATAGAATATGACACACTTCTTTTTTTCTTTGGTGTGTTGGCTGCCGTTGGTGCTTTGCAATATATAGGATATCTTCGCAAAATAGGGGATACGTTATATGGAAATATGGCGCCAACCATGGCTAATACTATCCTTGGCGGTGTCTCCTCATTGCTTGACAATATCCCCCTTATGTATGCTGTGCTCAAAATGGATAAGGCGATGGGGACCGATCAGTGGTTGCTTGTTACACTAACTACGGGGGTTGGTGGTAGTTTGCTCTCCATAGATTCAGCAGCGGGCGTTGCGGTAATGGGCATTGGTAAAGAACATTATACCTTTCTTTCACATTTGAAATGGACTGCGGTTATTGCCCTGGGATATTTTTGCAGCATAGCCGCCTGGTGGTTGATTACCAGTGGATTACGATAATAGAGGACAAACACGGCACGTTCCAAATTATCTGTCTGTTAAGCTACTAAGGGTGTGAATCATCCATACATGCTAAATTCGTAGCTTAACCCTTTCACCGGTTTTTAATATGGTGGTCTTGCCAAAGTCTTCCAATGTGTTTAACTCCAGGGTAGTAAAAACGGGTCCATCTACACATACCCGTTGGCCACTGCAGTCACATTGTCCACAGATGCCAAAACCACATTTCATGTATCTGTCCAAAGATACTTCGCAATCGATACCGTGGTTTTTGCACAACTCAAAAACTTTATATAGCATCTTCTCCGGACCACAAGTATAGACCTTGTTGAGATTATGTGTTTTTAATAATTCCCTGAGTAAATCGACCGATGTGCCCTTAAAACCGGCAGTACCATCTTCGGTACACAACTTCATCCCTTGAAAACGTTTTTGATAAATTATCTCTGAAGCGGTTCTTGCCCCTTGTATGACAATCACATCACTGGATCTGTCAACCACAGTTGCCAGAGAGGCCATTCCAATTCCACCCCCCACAACGCATGCATTGGAGTTCGTGTGCAAACGAAATCCCTTGCCATAAGGGCCACGTATCCCAATGATATCACCCGTTTTTTTCGCATGCAACGCATTGGTAAAAGCGCCCCTTTTTAAAACGGAGATGCCCATAATGTCTTTTTGCATATAAGATATGGTAAAGGGTTTTTCATCGAGGGCCGGTATCCAAACCATGACAAACTGCCCGGGATCAAAAAGGAGGTTCCATTTGAAGAAGAATGTCTTTACGCCCGGAGATTCTTCTGCAATAGCGTAAATCTTTACCATCGTTGGCTGTTCAAGCATGTGCAATACCTATAATTTTATCCACGTGGTCAAAATCATTCTCTGCCATCCATTGAGTCATTTCGTCACATATCTTCTTAAAAACATCGATACCCCGATAATAGACACCCGTTCCGATTCCTACGGCAGATGCGCCTGCCATCATCATTTCGATGGCGTGCCGCCCGGTAGAAATACCGCCAACTCCAATGATGGGAATTTTTATGGCCTTGTATAAATCGTATACACATCGTACGGCAATGGGTCGTAAGGCATCGCCGGTTATACCGCCCACCTTAAAGCTCAGGACAGGCCTTTGTGCCTCTATGTTGATGATCATGCCTGGCCCCATGGAGTTTACTGCCGTAATAGCATCGGCGCCAGCATCCTCAGCAGCCTTTGCAATCGTGCAAATCTCCGGGATGTTAGGCGACAGTTTGACAAATATTGGTAACCTGGTGATCTTTCTCACTTCGGAAGTTATGGCAAACGTAGCCTCCGGAGTTCCCTGCCCTGCGAGGAGACCAAATCCTGGGGTATGGGGACAGGACAGGGGTATCTCAATTGCTGAAAATTGTGAACCCGACAGGCCTTCGACCACCCGCACAAAATCCTCTTTTTGCGTACCAATGACGCTTGCGATCACGGGTGCGTTTATATCCTGAAGATTTGAAAATTCCCTGGCGGCAGCATCAACACCAGGATTTGAATAGCCTACGGCATTCAGCATGCCTGCCTCAAAGGTAATAACGGTAGGATTTTTGTGTCCTTCCCGCGGTTCGGTACTGATTGATTTAATCGTTACAGCACCCGCACCATTCCCGGCCACTCTTTTCAGGAATGCCTTGGTAGTGCCTAAAATACCCGAAGCAAGGATAGTAGGATTGGCTAGTGGTATACTACATAAATTAATGGATAAGTCTATATGCGGCATGGTAATTATTGAAATTGGGTTTATTCAGACGAAGATTAAAGTATTATTATAAAGATAAAAGATGAAATTCAAAGTGTAAAAATATAAATCCAAATACAGATACAAAAATTCTCATTGACAATTAAAAGAACTGTTATAGTATTTACATGCCTGTAGGAATAAATCAGGTTTCTGAACATGTCCTCACGAAAATGGGGAATAGAAATTTTACACAGGAATACTATAAAAATCCGTATGAAAATTCTTGGAATTGATCCAGGTACACAAGTCGCTGGTTATGGTGTGATAGAGAAGATAGGTTCAAAAATAATAACCATTGAATATGGTGCTATCAAGGCCGGGAAAAACCTAACCTTTTCTCAGCGACTTCACACAATCCACAGTAAAATCATGGATATCATTTCAAATCATCATCCTGATGAGATGGCCATCGAGGAGGTCTTTTACAGTAAAAACGTCAAGTCGGCGATACGGATTGGAGAAGGCAGGGGGATTGTCTTTTTGTGCGCGGCATCGGCAAATATTCCTATTACTGAATACGCTGCCACCGTTATCAAGAAGGCGGTTGTAGGTAACGGTAATGCGCAAAAGGAACAAGTACAGGAGATGGTAAAGATCATTCTCGACTTGACCGAAATCCCGGCATCCAGAGACGCCTCGGATGCGCTTGCAATTGCAATTTGCCACAGCCATAGTCTGTGAGCCAAATTTATTGTACAGGAATTTCAAAATTACAAGGGTGGCAGGGACAAACTTGATGTTTAGTAATTTCGTAACACTTTAGTCTTTTGAAAAAGGTATTACCTATAAGCTCCATAGGAGCAACCTGTCTCCCTGCCAATCATATACAGGTCGCTTCTACGGAGCTATTACCCTATTGAATTTTATTGTGTTACAAACAGATCGTCCCTAACGGAGCTACCTACATTGTTTTTTGTGTCCTTCTGGATTTTTCAAAAATATAAAGTGTTACCTATAAACTAACTTTGTTAGCCTATATTATTGTAACTGTTTTAGTCTTAAGGTATCACAATTGCCGCACACATCATTCTGATGTTCCCGAAAATAGTGCATGTTCTCCCCATTCCAGATTTCATCAATGCTTTGCTTTAATATGTTACCGACTTCATATCGGGGAAGATCGCAGCACGGGGTGGCCTTGCCGTCGATGTTGATATACAAATAATCGTAAGGTTTCGGGCAGTACGTATCAAACCGATACATCATGGGGCGTAGTCGTTTGTACAATAATCGAAGCAGGCCATTGTCAAAGGCCGTATAGTTGTTATCGACCTGTAGTCCATATTTCCTGCCTATTTTCTCAGATTCTTTATAAATTTCCAGTTCTTCTTCCAAGCAGGGCCTCTTAAAACTGCTGTTGCCAAAAGGGTTATTCAATCGCACGAGATAGGCGCGGTCAGCCCCTACTTCTCCGGCAAATCTTAAGGTGTCCAGGCATTGCTGTTTGTCATGCATGGTTATTTGAATGGTAACGACCGGTTTTGTCTTATCGCCCCGGCATTTTATGAGGGATTCAATATGCCGTTGCACAACGTTATTGGAAGGGTGGCCATCGACAATCACAGTATTTCCTTCAATGCTGTCTAATGAAACGGTCAGTTTGTCTAACGTATTAATAAACTTTTCGATAAATGGAGCCAATAACAGACCGTTGGTTGTTATACCAACAGAGTGACCCTTACTCTTTGTAAATACAATCATATCCAATAGTTTTGGATGTAATAAAGGTTCTCCCCATCCGGTAAGGGTAATGTTAAAGCGGGATTCAATCCTGCCGATGATTTTCTGGAAAAGGTCAAAAGGAATATCATTTTCTGGCAGATTAAAGGATTCCCTGGGACACATACCACAGGTGTAGTTGCAGCGGTTCGTAATCTCTATCTGGACACGTTCTGGTCGTTGAGGAATAATATAAAAGGTCCTGCCTACAATACCTTTTATGAGATAGATGGGGTTTGCAAGCATGTATTTTTTTTAACGCAAGGAATAAATTACCATGTGTCTAATTTCATCAAAACACTTTTACGGTTTCTTCTCAGTAAGTTTCCTTGTTTCATCTTCAAGGGCGGTTGGATAATTACTGGTAAAGCAGGCATCACAGAAATGGTGCTGAGGTTGTGTTGTACAACTCATCATCCCTTCCACGCTGAGATAGCAGAGACTCTCGACATCGAGAAATTGCCGGATTTCATCTAATGTGCGATTCGTCGCAAGAAGTTCCCCTTTTTTTTGAAAATCGATTCCGTAATAACAGGGATACCGATGGGGAGGGCACGTAATCCGAACATGAATCTCCTTTGCTCCGGCCTTCCTCAACTGCCCGAACCGCGACTTTGACGTAGTCCCTCTTACAATGGAATCGTCAATAACAATAACCCGTTTCCCTTTCACAGTTTCTTTTAATGCGTTCAGCTTAAGCTCAACGGTACGGTGCCGTCTGTCCTGTTCAGGCAGGATGAAAGTCCTGCCCACATAATGGTTACGAATAAATCCGCGATCGAAAGGTATCCCTGATGCGTGAGAATATCCGATTGCTGCAGAATTCCCTCCCTCAGGAACTGAAATAACTACATCAGCATCTACAGGTGCTTCTTCTGAAAGTTTTGCCCCCAATCTCTTGCGGAATACATGAACGCTTTCTCCATAGATCTTGCTATCAGGTCTTGAAAAGTACACGAGTTCAAATACGCAAAAGGCAGGTTTGATATGTTTCTGGGGACAATAATACTCGCTTCGAATCCCATTTTTCCCGATGTAAACCGCCTCGCCGGGATTAACGTCCCGAATATACTCTGCACCCACCTGATCCATGGCGCAGGTTTCAGAGGCCAGAACATAACCACTGTTTAATCTTCCCAGTGCCAATGGCCTGAAACCATAGGGATCGCGTACGCCAATCAGCTCTTCCGGAGTCAAAAATAAGAGCGAAAAGGAGCCGTGTAATTGTTGCAGTACAAGAGACAACGTATCTTGCATCATATGTAAAGGCTTTGCCATGAGATGGAGAATTACTTCAGTATCTGAGGTGGTATGAAAGATAGAACCATTGGCCTCAAATTCTTTACGCAACCTTTTTGCATTAGTCAGCTGTCCATTATGGGCTACGGCGACTTTGCCCTTGTAATAGTCCACCACTAATGGCTGAGCATTTCCAATGCTGCTTGAACCAGTGGTAGAATACCGAACATGTCCAATCGCAGCAGAGTTTTTTAACAATTTGAGCATGTGTGGCTTTATAGCTTCGCTTACGAGTCCCATTCCTTTGTAACAGATGATGTCTTTACCATCCGTTGAAGCAATGCCAGCACTCTCTTCTCCGCGATGTTGCAAAGAATACAGGCCATAGTATGTCTTCTCTGCCGCGTCTTCGCATCCATAAATCCCAAATAACCCACAATATTCTTTTGCGCAGGACATTTTTCTATGGCCTATCTCCAATTTGTTTTATCATACAGAATATGAAGTATGTCTTATATTTTTGTTGACCTTTTGTGATTTGAGGATTCATAATAGGTTTGCTGAATAACACCTGGCCTGGTGAGGATGCAACCAAGTTCCTCGTAAAAACAGGGTGAAGAGGTTTCCAGGTAACCTTGCCAAAACGTATCCTCATGGAAATGGGGAAAACAATTTTTTACACAGCAATACGATAGAGGCAGGAAAACACCTAAATGGTGAAATTATATCAAACATTGAATGGGTGTCAATACATTTATCGGCGGACAGATGACTCATGACGAAAACAAGGAAACATAATTTTTTAAAAAGTTTCTCGGATGTAAAGTTGTATGTAATTATAAGTACTCATGTTACGAAAAAACCTGTATTGGAAATACTGCAGGATGTTATCCGGGGTGGCGCTGACGCGGTACAATTGCGAGAAAAAACGATGCCGGATAGAGAATTCCTTGCTATGGCCCGTGAATTTAAAGAAATAACTAGCCGGTCAGAAACGATTTTTATTGTAAACGATCGCGCCGAAATTGCCAAAGAAGTAGATGCTGATGGGTTACACATCGGACAATCTGATATAGACATCCATACCGCACGCAAGATGCTTGGTTATTCTAAGATAATTGGGATTTCAACCCATAATATCCTGCAGGCACGAAAGGCACAACAAGGGGGTGCGGACTATATTGGCATTGGCCCTGTTTTTTACACTGCAACAAAAGACTATGAACCTCCTGTCGGTCTGGATTGTTTAGCACGGGTAAACAGGGAAATAGCGATACCTCTTGTTGCTATAGGCGCTATTAATCTTGAAAATATTCATGATGTATTCCATGCCGGCGGGAAGCGTGTT
Source organism: Planctomycetia bacterium (assembly GCA_015075005.1). Taxonomy (GTDB): domain Bacteria; phylum Planctomycetota; class Brocadiia; order Brocadiales; family Brocadiaceae; genus Brocadia. Next base: position 1,438,442 of record JABTVC010000001.1, on the reverse strand, counting down.
GCAATTTGTTCCGCAATTATTTCTCGTGATAACGTTATAGAAGCAACCCGGTCTTTTAAAAACCTGCTTAACGCACATACAGAGTTTCTATCTTAGCCGATGGATGTGGTATTTTGTTTGCTATCGTTATCAATATCTTTTGATAACAAATACTATAAATCAATTGAAAATAAATATAAGTAACAATTAGGCAAGGTATTAAGGTAGAAATATTCACGGTATTTATTAGGAACATCAGAATAATCCTCGCATCAAAAGTTGCAATTTTAAACATTTATGGGAAAGGGTTGGGCATATGGGGAAAATTGTACCTTTAATTCCTTTATGTTTATTCATTTTGATGGCTGTAGGCTGCGGGTCCTTTATGAAGATGGAAGGCAAAAGGCCTTGTACCGCGCAGGGTTCTTCAGAAGAAGCTATATCGTCATCAAAGAGTAGTGGGTATTTAATGAATGGGTCGACGGTAATTCTTGATACCGGAGAAGAAAACAAAAGAACATCCTTGCTCGAGCAATTTGATCGCCTCAGAAAGGATTTGGCAGCCTCGCAGGGAAAAAACTCATCGCTTGAAAGAGAGCTGGAAAGCGAAAAAGTAGCAAAAATAGCATTAGAATCAGAACTGGAAGAAATCAAGAGCCAACTAGAAGCCACACAACAGGTTATTATTGAAAATGAAAAATTGTGTAAACGGCTTGAGCAAAGTCTCGCACCTTACGAAAGAAAAATTAAGGAATTGACTGTAGAATTAACAAATGCACAGATTGAGGAAACCAGGGCAAAACAAGCGCTTGTTGGCATGAAGATAGAACAACTCGTGGGTAAAAATGAACAAATACCAGAAACCCCCCACTGATTATTTTCGAGGTACAGAGTATTAGATGAAGTATACACTTCGTATCTTAGGTATATATTTATGCGTGGTCGTGGGCTGTTCAAGTACACCACTCCATTATTCTAAAGGCCTTAATTATAACAAAACAGACGAATTCAAAAAAGCACTGATACGACGTGTATTACTCCTGCCATTTGAATATGATGTAGACAGGGAGGCCATCATAGAAGAGGTAACAGAGGCGTTTGCCGTAGAATTGAGAAAGACAGGAAGTTTTGAGGTCGTAGTATTCACTGAAAAGAAAACAACACTTACTCCTGAACGTGACATATGGGTAAAGGGTACTATTGATTTAAACACTATTTTGACCTTAAAGAAGCTGTATGATGCTGACGCAATCGTATTTGGCAGTATAACTCATTACCGTCCTTATGAACCGATGTTACTTGGTGTAAAAGTAGGTATGATCTCTACTGATACGGGTATCGTCGTCTGGAGTGCAGACGGAATTTTTGACAGCAATGAAAATGAGGTAGCAGAACTTGTAAAGCACTACTTTGAAAGTACACATCAAAAAAGCGCCTTATATGGCTGGAAACTTATTTTGCTTTCTATGAGGCGCTACTCCCAATTTGTGGCAAATCAAATTACAGAAACACTCCAATACTAATCAGCAACAGCCCAGGATACGGAAAACATTACGCGTTATCAGGAAAAAAGTATCTGGAGTTGATTGCCTCATTCCTCAAGCAAAATATTAAAACAAAAATCTATTCGTGCATATCACTTCCATTAAATACTTATATCAATGGCACTTATAAATTTCCGTATAGTCATTTCCATTTCATTTTATCGCCTTACATAAGCATGGTATGTATGTTGCTAAATTAAAAAATCAAAATTACAACCTGGTCATTCCATTTTATCTGAAAAGGAAACACCTATGCTAGAATCATCAATGAAGCTATCCAACAAAAATGATCTATTGGGAATATTGATGGCAAGCACTTGTCTGACAACAAACAATCCTGGTGCTCAGATCGAGGATACACATACGGTTCAATCTGGAACCGGTGATGCTGCTGGTAATGGAGATCCCTTGCCATTTCATGAAATACTTGGACAAAAGATAACCAAACTCAGGGTGCTAGATATGCACAACTCTGAAAAAGCTAACCACATCGTGCCAGGATTGAGTACTGCGGAACTATTATCAGGGAACAGTGAAGAAATGGATACCTCTGAATTACAAAAAATATTGATGGGTGAGCGATCACAAAGCAATGAAAAGAATTTCAATACACCCTCTACTTATACAAAAAAAAACGACGAAGGATTAGAACAGGATGTTTCAGGGAGTCAAACATCAGGCACTATCCTTTCATTAGCAATTTTACCTGAAACGCTTGTAGCATATTCACAAACAGACATTCAAAATACAGAACAAAATTTACCGTTGCAACAGGGTGATGCAGGGGTAAATGTCCGTTTCGGTATTTATATGCCTTTCATCCTAAATGCCAAAGGCAAAGATTCTTCACTGTTTTCACAAACGAGAGGACAAACAGGGGCGGATGATACAATGCAAGATAGATTATTCGGCGACGCAAATACCTCAGGTATTTTATACAATGGTGAAACATCCCCCGCCCGGTCAGATGTTGGTGGGCCAAACCCAACGCAAAAAATTGAAAGATTGCAGACACTGGATATGTCCGCTTTCAGTACGATACCGGAATCAATAATTACAGATACTGATAGGAAAGCGATCGACATGATGAGGCTTCCCACTGCATTTAAAACATTAGCTCAAAACCTTTCCGCAGAGAACATGCATAACGTCCTTATAACGGGAACAGAGAATCCGGCTGATACAGCTGAAATATACGCAGAAAATGACCTGTCAAAAGCAATGAGTAAGGTGTCGTCTCAAAATGACATCTTAAATACACCTCAAACTAACGAGGAGTCGGATTTATTTGACAGATCTGGTTCGAAACAAAACACCTTTGACCTTGCGCATCAAGGCACAGATACACAAAAAACGAATAGCAAGGTTCCTTTTGCTCAGGATAATCAAACGGCCAAAGACAATACGCAGGCAAATTCATTCACTTTTCAGCAGAAAACAGAGACATTTCCAGGTGGTGACGTAACAGCGTTGTCTTCTCTCGATGGACTTAGCAACAAGGTCAGTCACACGTTTCACGAAAGTTCCCCTGCAGATATAGCACATACATACAGCAGCAGTATTGAGCAATTCTTTAAAGATATCCGCTTGGTGAATCACGGTGATAAGATCAGTTTGGTGAATCATGGTGGCAGGTCAGAAATCAAACTCAACCTTACCCCACCGGAATTGGGCAGTGTAGAAATCCACTTTACAGAAGAGAATGACGAAATCAAGGCAAAAATATTTGTAGAAAATGCGGAAGTCAAGGCTGCGATAGAAGATAATGTGCATCGGCTGAAAGAATCTGTTGCAGCCAGCGGTTTTGAAATCCACAAGGTAGAGGTGTACATACAAAATGACAATGCATCGAAAGAAAAATCTTTCAATAACTCTGAAGAAAACAACCAACAACATCAAACAAGAGGCCAGGATCGGATGAATGGAGACCATTCCATGGGTGAAGATACTATAGTGATTGATGTGCAAAAAACTTCTAGTGTAAAAACATCGAACGTAATGGTTGATTATATTATATAAGGAGATAAGACATGGCTACTTCAAGTGCTTCGGGTATAAGTTCAGAAATCAGTATGGATAGTTTTTTAACACTTTTTGTGACACAGTTGAAAAATCAAAATCCCTTAGACCCTACGGATAATACGGAATTTATGTCACAACTGGCACAGTTCAGCACGTTGGAACAGGAACAGCAGCAGACAAAATATCTTGCAAGCATAAATAGTGTTGATACGGCCTCATTGCAATTAGACCAAATAACTATGGCCAGTTCTTTTATTGGCAAGACCATTAAATACAGTAGCAATGATAGTGCTCAGGGTCAGGGTAATGAAACCCTTACCGGTCTTGTGGAAGGGGTAAAACTCGAAAAAGACGGAACAGTATCTTTTCTCATTGATGGTAAATCTGTCCCCATCTCGTATCTCATAGAAGTTGAAGATACGTCGATTACCAATACTACGACATTAGCGTCAACAAAGACTCTTTCTAAAGCAAGCGAAAAGAAATAACAAAAAGATTTTCAGAACAGATTTATTGGATTTTTCAGAAATTTTTTAAAAGGAGGCGATCATGGGTTTCGGCGGTGCTTTATATTCAGGCGTTTCAGGTATTCGTGCCCATCAAAGAATGTTGGACATCATAGGAAATAATCTGGCAAATATCAATACCTATGGGTTTAAATCGTCCAGATTGCTGTTTTCAGATATGTTAAGCCAGACCATGGCAATTGGAGCGAACGGTAACACGATGCAGGTAGGAAAGGGGGTAAAATTTGCGAGCATTTCATCGGACTTTAGAACAGGAGATATGGAAACTACCACGAATCCCCTTGACGTTGCTATCGATGGGGAAGGATTTTTTGTCGTTAATGGGGGCAGTCAGGACTTTTTTACCAGAGTAGGGGCATTTGATATTGATTCAAACAATTATCTTATTGATTCAACCACACAATACAATGTTTTAGACGTAAACAGTAACAATATTATTATTCCTAAAGACTCAACTGTTTCAGGTAAGGCCACATCTAAGATTGACCTTAAAGGCAATTTAAATGCAAAAGACATAAAAGAAGAAGCAGAGGTTTTGATAATGGATAATATCCTTGCGGAAGGTGGGACAGCAGCAACTACCGCAACAGAATTAAATGACCTTGATACCAATACGACGGATTACGTTGCCGGAGACATTATTCGTATTAGCGGGACACAGTCCGATGGGACTACCGTTTCTGCAACTTATACGTATGCGGCCGGTGATACAGTTGCAGAACTTATAGCTGCAATAAATACTGCATACTCTGGTGACGCAACCGCCAGTTTAGATGCTTCAGGAAAGATTATCCTCAAAGCAGATACATCCGGGAATGACAAGTTAACACTCGACCTTACTGACAATGGTTCTAATACAGGTAAAACTACATGGACTGAACACACCTTTGGTGGTTCCACGTATACTTCATCTGTGAACATCTTCGATACCCAGGGCACTCAACATACGGTTTCCCTGAGGTTCACGAAACAAATGGACAACAAATGGGATCTAACCGCATCCATGGATAGTAAAGATGGCACATTTGCGAGTAGTGATAATACGATAACAGGCATCACTTTTAATAATGATGGTACGTTCAGCGCAAGTGGTGATACGACACTGCAATTTAAGTTTAATGGCATAAGTACCACACAGTCAGTAATTTTTGATCCTGGCACATCCGGAAAAAAGGATGGCATTATACAAAATGGCTCATATGGATCAAGTATCGATACAAGTCAGGATGGTTATGGGTTTGGTAAATATGATTCTTTGTCTATAGACTCAGCTGGTACCATAAAAATAAAGTACACAAACGGTATCATAGAAGAACTAACGACATTGAAGCTTGCCTTATTCAACAACCTTAATGGTTTGAATAAGGTAGGAAATAATTTGTATGAACAAACTGCCTCCTCTGGTGAAGCCATTTATGCAAGTGCTAATTCAGGTCGTGCTGGTTCAATCAGAAGTGGTGCTTTAGAGGGATCTAATGTTGATATGGCAACAGAATTGACCTCGCTCATTACAGCGCAGAGGGGCTTTCAGCTTAATACAAAGGTAATAACAACTGCCGATGAAATATTGGCTGAGGTTGTTAATCTCAAGAGATAATAAAATAGAATAGTAACAGTTCGCATGAGTAACTCATGCAACTGTTACGTTGCATGTCCTGGCGCGGCGTAGCCGCAACCAAAGTGCCCAAAGTTAATGGCTTACTTTGCAAAGCAGCCTGATAACTACAGCTTTGTATATCTATGGTTCCATTTTTAAACACGATGTAAATTTTTTAAACAGTACCTGTTTATAACTAGGAAAATTTCTTCAGCCAATCATGAAATATTTACTCAATCATGTGAGTATATTCGTGAATAACGTTGCTGAGCATGTACTCAATAAACGACAGAACGTCTTGTGTTAAGATGTCTTATAAGAAATGAATGTATTGTGATGTTTTGTTCAGGTATTTGGTATCAAGATTGCGCTATAAGGAAAGTGTTTAAACTTTCTATTCATACACGGAGGATATATATGATTGTAGGACTTTATACAGGGGCGTCGAGTATGATGAGTCAAGGTGATTATCAGTCAGTTATAGCTCGGAACTTAGCGAATATAAATACCGTTGGGTACAAGAAAAATGTGGCTGTTTTTCAGTCGTATATTTCTCAGTCGCAGGATACGGCTAATACTACCCAAGGTATTGGAAGCAGTTTAGGCACTATTGCTACAGATTTTTCACAAGGGGCATTGGAATACACCGGTAATGAACTTGACATTTCTATAAAGGGAGATGGATTTTTTGTTATAAAAACAAACGACGGGCTATGCTATACAAGAAAAGGACAATTTATGTTAGCGCGGGACATGAAGATAATTACCCCTGAAGGATGGTCTCTGTTAGGCAATGGGGGTGAGATTCAGCTGCCCCAAAATACAAAAAATATCACGGTTAAAGAAAACGGAAGTATTTCTGCCGATGGTAAGGAAATCGGAAAGATAAAAGTGGTCAACGTTTCTGATCTGACCACTCTCGAACCAATCGGAGGTTGTGCCTACAAAGTATCAAATAATGTAAAGATGCCGGAAGATGCGCCTGATGTGACAATAGCTCATCGTTATCTGGAAAGATCTAATGTAAATGCAATAGACGAGTTAGTCAATATGATTGCCAATATGAGGGGTTATCAATATGGTTACAAGGTAACTGATTCCATCGACGAAACACTAAAAAAACTTATTAAGCTTGTAACATAAACGTGTGAAAAGGAGGTTTTTATGATAAGGGCGTTATATACTGCCGCTACCGGTATGAAGGCACAGCAGCTATTCTTAGATAATGTTTCCAATAATCTGGCAAACGTAAATACTACGGGTTTTAAGAGAAGCCAGGTCAACTTCCAGGATCTTCTCTACGATAAAAAATATATCGCAGGCGCTGAATCTGCACAGGGCTTCGAGATACCTTCAGGTATTCAACTTGGTAGCGGTGTAAGGCCAATTTCCACTACGAAGGTATTTACCCCAGGGAATCCACAAACTACCAATCGATCTCTGGACATTGCTATTGAGGGCAACGGTTTCTTTCAAATCAGCCGGCCAGACGGCACTATTGCGTATACGAGGGATGGTGCATTTGAGTTAAATAGCAAGGGTGAGATTGTAACTGCTGAGGGTTTGCCATTGACACCAAGTATCACCATTCAGGATGCCAAAGAAATTTCAATTGGGACCGATGGAATAGTATTCATAAAAGGCTCCGATAGCACCCTTCAGAATGTGGGACAAATTATGCTGGCAAATTTTCCCAACCCGTCAGGTTTAGATAGCCTTGGGAGAAATATGTTTGCAGAAACTATCGCATCAGGCTCACCTGTGGTCTCAGTGCCGGGCGAACAAGGGACAGGTGAGGTTTACCAGGGAGCCCTTGAAAATTCGAATGTAGAAACGGTCACTGAGCTTGTTAACCTTATCACAGCCCAACGTGCATATGAAATCAATTCCAGGGCAATAAAGGCAAGCGACGAGATGTTGTCCACGATTAATAATCTAACGTAGATTGCATAGTGTCTTTCAACGATAATTTTGACATTTTTAGCAAAGATATAAAATTGACCCTGTCAGGGTTTAAAACCATGACAGGGTTGACTCACGATTTTCGTGCATCGGATATTGTCTTTTCCGACTCGTTCGGGTTAGGAATTTTCATTTTATTTATGCGGGTTTTTGGGTGGCACGGACAAACTTTGTTTGTCCGTGCCTGACTGGCAAAATATATTTAATACACGGTGAGGATGTAGTATGAAGTTAAACTTCCTGATACTTTTACCTGCAGCGCTATTCCTTGTTGTGCATACAGCAACCGGTGAAAAGGTCAACATCGAAATTAAGGATAAAGTAACCCTGCCTGAAAAGCAAATTATCCTGGGTGATATTGCATATGTTTCATGCAATGATCCATCTCTTTTGGAAAGAATAAACAATATTCTTATAGGAAACACCCCCTGGCCTGGTAATGTCAGAAAAATAGAACGAGACATCCTTATTGCACGCCTTGTGGACGAAGGTATTGATTTAAAAGATATTTCTTACGGCAGTACAACTTCTGCATTGGTCTCGGTTGAATCAATAACCATTCCAGGAGAATATATCCTAAGGAAAGCAAGAGAGTATCTTCTGCCTAAATTATTCCAGCCTGAACGTGAAATAATCATTGAATCTGACAGGCCTCCCAAAGATAAATTATTACCTGCTAACGAAGGAATTATCTGTTTGGAGGTATCACAAACCGATACTCATAAAGACAGAGGTAATGTTCAACTTGTTGTTCGTATATTACTTGACGAGAAATTGTACCTGAAAGTGCCTGTTTTTTTTTATATACGGGTATACGAAGACATTGTTACCTCAAACAGGAAAATTGAAAGAAACGGCATCCTGACTTTAGACAACATGGCAATCAACAGAGTGGAAACTACTAAACTTGCTGGACTAACGTTTGTCAATAAAGAAGACCTCCTGGGAAAGCGTGCCATACGACCAATCTTACCAAATACGCCGATTACTTTAGAAATCGTGGATAATCCTCCTGTTATTAAAAAAGGGGATTTTATTAAGATATTTGTTCAGACAGGAAATCTTCATGTTGTAACAAAGGGAGTGGCAAAAGAGGATGGCTATTTGGGAAAAATCATCAGGATAAAAAATATTGATTCAAACAAAGAATTATACGGCAAGGTAGAGGATTCGTCCTCGGTTAAGATCATTTTATGAGGGATACCGTTGAAAATTAAACTCCTGAAGCTGTATAGCCGTATTACTCAGACTGTATCTCTCGTTTTACAAATGAAGATAAAAAAGTTTGTAAATAAAAGCATATCCCTGCAAAGGGTTGCGATAATGTTTATCTGTATAAGCATGTCACTATTGATGCTGAACAACGACGCCCGGGCAGATTCAATCTGGAAAAAAAGGGTTACCCTCAACACGAATCTGTTTACTGACAACAGGGCCAGGGTGATAGGAGACATTGTGACGGTACGAATTAGCGAATCGACAGAAATTACAGGAAAAGAAGACTCCAGTGCTGACAGTAAGAACAGCCATAGTGTTAATATTGATACCACGGATTTTTTAACAAAACCGTTGGGAGATACGAGCGGCTATTTACCAAATTATAAAGCGGATACAAGCCATAGTTTTAGTGGTAAGGGCGCATACGAAAGCAACCGTAATATTAATTTAGAACTCACAGCCGTTGTGACAGAAATACTTGCTAATGGTAATCTCATCATTGAAGGAAATCGGGATGTCAATATTAATGGAGAAAAATACAATATTAAGGTGTCTGGTATTGTACGTCCTATTGATATCAGCACGGACAACGTGATTCAATCATCTTCAATTGCAAATGCTAATATCATACTGGAAGGCAAGGGATTTCTGACGCGTGCTGGTAAACGCGGATGGTGGAATCGCATTCAAGAAATTATTTGGCCATTTTAAGCGTATGATAAGAAAGCTCAAATTGTTCTCTTCATTGTGAGGGAGATACGCCTTTCAGTTTTTTAAATCTTCAAACATATAAGGCAAAGATGTTATGAAATGCAAAAAATGTACCGCATGCTTTATTTATAAATACGTGAAGGTTGCAGGTATTCTTGTAATTATTTTCGTAACGGCCACGTATTTTAAGTCTGCGTATGCTGCTGTTCGTGTTAAGGATATTGCCTATGTACAGGGTGTTCGTGATAACCAGCTGTATGGATATGTTCTTGTTGTTGGTCTTCAGGGAAGTGGCGATAGTCAGATATTCAGGGTTACACGACAGATGGCCGTAAATATTTTTGAAAAGCTGGGTGTGTTAATATCAGAAGCAGACTTTCTGTCAAAAAACGTTGCATCGGTCATGATTACGGTAAACATTCCTGCCTTTTCCAGACCAGGAGACAAACTTGACGTGGTAGTATCTTCTATTGGTGATTCGAAAAGCCTTGAAGGTGGTGTTTTGCTGCAGACTGCCTTGCAGGGTGCTGACAATGAAGTATATGCAGTAGCACAGGGACCTTTATCCATAGGCGGGTATAATGTAGAAGGCCAGGCTCAATCTATGCGTAAAAATATATCTACGACCGCATATATTTCAAATGGCGCTATTGTTGAGAAAGAGATACACTCTTCCTTTTTATACGGCAAATCTTTAAGTGTTATCCTGCGTGACCCTGATTTTACAACAGCAAATCGTCTGGTAGAAGCAATGAATAATCTTTATCCAAATACGGCAAAGTCAATAGATGCTGCCGTCGTTACTATTATACCTCCGGCAGATTTTCAATCTGAAGATACCATTGTCCGGTTTGTTGCTAACATTGAAGAATTGTACATTATACCTGACAGTGTAGCCAGAATCATTATCAATGAACGCACCGGAACAATTGTTGCCGGAGAAAATGTTCGGATTTCTACGGTTGCAATTTCACACGGGAATTTAAGTATTACTATCAGTGAAAAACCCGAGGTCTCACAACCAGGGCCTTTGTCGTCCGGTCAAACTGCAGTAGTACCACGAACGGATATTGAAGTAATCGAAGAGGAAAAGAAATTAAATGTAATTCAGGCAGGAGTAACAATCTCTGATGTTGCACGGGCTCTCAATGTACTAGGGGTAACACCGCGGGATCTTATCTCTATATTCCAGGCAATTAAAAGAGCGGGTGCCCTTCATGCTGAACTTATTATCATGTAAAAGCAGAGAAATACACGTTAGAAGATACGGAGTAAAGGACGTTCAACTCAGGAGAAACATAATATTTTAGGAGTTTTGTGTATGGAGAATTACGCATCAGTAAATCCTCTGCTGTCTTTACAACCTGCCGGTACTGAAATAATCGAAAGCCTAAACAAGCAAAAAGATACAATTATGGATGCACATGCCTTGAAAAAGGCATCGCAGGATTTCGAATCGATTCTCATTAATTTTGTTGTTAATGCCATGTGGAAAACGATACCAAAGTCTGAATTATTTGAGGGAACTGACAATGGAATGGAAACCTACACTGAAATAATGCACACATTGCTCGCGCAGGATATTGCTACAAAAGGGGGATTTGGAGTTGCGCAGGTAATTTACAAACAATTGATGCATGAAAAGGAGCAGGCAGAAAATCCGCATAGACCTAATTTAGAAAAAAACGGTAAACCTATCTTTGATTTTCCGGAACATGAAAAGTCTGTTCATACGATAAGTGAGCAGGTTGTAAAAGGAGTTATTCAATCATGAATATATTGTTAGACGAATTGATAGAAACAATTGACCGGTTGTCTGTTGTCTGCGACGAACTCCTTGTGACAGCACAATCAAAACAACGCTGTCTGATGTCCGGAAATATTGAGGAACTGGAAACGCTTATCTATCAGGAAAAAAATCAGGCTGAAATAGCACAACTTCTTGAAGAAAAAAGACAGAATATTGTTGTCAGATATTGTAAAAAGCGTAATGTACAAGGGGAAAATATTACCATGAAATCTTTGATAAATGAAATTGATAGTTCACACAGCAAAATATTCTGCAATCTGTCTGATAAATTAATACAATCAGTAAAACAATTAGAAGAGGTAAACCAAATTAATACTACCCTCATCCAATATTCACTCGAGATTACCGAAGATATGATAAAAATATTTTGTCCCACTGCGCTTCAATATTCTATCTACCGGCATACAGGAAAAATGCAAGAAAATGAGATTCCGATGGTCTTAATAGATACTGAAATATAAGGAGGGGTACACATGTCTTCTGATTTGCAAATAGGTTTAAGCGGAATATTAGCTGCCCAACGTGCCTTATTGGTCAGTGCCCATAACATTTCAAATACAAATACAAAAGGATACTCACGGCAATCGACCATCATGGCAGCAAAGAGGCCTGCATATACAAATGCAGGCACTATGGGACAAGGCGTAGAAATTGTAAAAATCAGAAGGCATAAAGATGATTATATCAACAGCCGTTTGAGAGATATTTCATCATCACTTGGCAGTGCGTCTGTAAAAAGTCAAAATCTGAGGAGAGTTAGAAACCGTATTTAACGAAACTTCAGATGCCAGTCTGAATAATGCGTTAGCCTCCTTTTTTAAAGGAATAAACGACCTTTCTCAAAACACAGAAAACATGAGTTCTCGCGCGACTCTTCTGGAGAAAGCTAATACTTTGACCGATAGCTTCCATCGGATAATGAATGAGTTGGAACAAATGAAGACATTTATTCAACAAACCATAGGAGATAAAATATCAGATATTAATAACCTGACAGAAAATATTGCAAGTATAAATGAAGAAATATCTGCCCTTCACGTTACAGGCATTGAATCAAACGATCTGTTAGATAAGCAGGAGGCATTATTACGCGATCTTAGCCAGCTAGTTAATATTACAATAAATACTCAAAGTAATGGGATGGTAAACGTCACAACATCCAGCGGTAACTTAGTATCTGGTACGAGTGCTACGAGGCTTACTTCTGAAATTGATCCATCCGGTGGCATCAATATAGTAAATTATAGAAATAAAAATTCCAAATATACCTTTAACACTGGGGAAATAAAAGGATTGCAAGATGTTTATAACAAAACGATCACTAAGTACGATGATAACCTCGATGCATTAGCAGCATGTCTTATAAAAGAAGTTAATAAAATTCATAGTGAAGGGGTCGGGCTATCGGGCGGATTTACCAGTATATTTGCGACCAACGCTGTATCAAGTGCCACGGTAGCGCTGGATACTGCCGGACTGGAATTTTCACCCAATAGCGGTGATATTTATATCACTACGATACATGAAAGTACAGGCGAAGTTACAAAGAGTAAAATATCTGTTGATGTTTCTACGGATTCTCTTACTGACTTACAAACTTCCCTTAATGGTATTGCTAACATTGCGGCATCAATTGTTGATAATAAACTCCTTATCAAAGCAAACTCAGGTTACAAGGTAAATTTTTCTTATGCATTAGATCCTAATCCCGGAGCGCTGGGGACATCTACGGCTTCAATATCCGGTATTTACTCGGGACAGTCGAATGATGTATATACTTTTACTGCACTAGGCACGGGCACAATTGGAAGTACTGGTGGACTTCAGATAGAGGTAAAAAATAGCAGCGGGACAGTTATCGCTACGCTTGACGCAGGAAGTGATTACACGCCGGGAAACACTATTAATGTTGCAAATGGAGTTTCAGTTACTCTTTCTGATGGCACGATTACAGCTGGCGATACGTTTTCGTTAGATGTTATAAACGATTCAGATACAACTGATTTACTGGCTGCATTAGGAATAAATTCATTCTTTGACGGAACCGATGCGTCAAACATTGTTGTTAATACGGCTATTGCTAAGGATGTTTCGCGAATCGCTGCTTCTACCGGGGAAGTAGGAAATACTACGAACGCATTGCGACTCACTGCGTTGCAGGATGAAAACGGGGTGATTGATAATACGACTTTTGCCGATTATCTGCACCGGATTACGGCATCGTTGGGAGAGGAAGCCCGTAATGCTTATAAATCGGAGGAAAGTTTTCATGTCATAGAAACAAGCCTGGAGAATCGCAGGGACGAAATATCTGGCGTTTCTACGGATGAAGAGATGGTCAATCTCATAAGGTTTCAGCAGGCGTATCAGGCTTCTGCGAAATACATCTCCATCATTGATGGGCTTGTAGAAAAATTATTAAGCTCATTTGGTTAATGTATTCATCAGGCGTATAGCCATCAGCCATTAACAATTATACAATATTCAGCTGATTGCTGATGTCTGAATACGTTTCCGCGGCTACATAATGAATTATGGAGGATTAAACTATGTCATTCAGAATAACTCAGGAAAGTATAAAACGCACTACTCTTTCCAATATAAACATAAACTTGAAAAAAATGATGGAAATACAAGAAAAATTATCTACCGGAAAGCAAATAAACCGTCCGTCTGATGATCCATCAGGTACAAGAAAAGTCCTTGGATTAAAGGGAGAGGAATCTCAGGTTCAGCAATATTTAGATAATGCAATGGCTGCTAAAGAGCAAATAGATTTTACATACAATACTCTTGATGGTATTCAGGATATTATTTTTCAGATTAAGTCATTAACCATGCAGGCAAGCAATGATACCCTTGGACAGCAAGAACGAAATATTATTGCTGCCGAGTTAAATGAATTAATGGAATCAATACTGCAAAATGTTAATACAAATAATAATGGACGGTATCTATTTTCAGGTACAAAAACATCTACATCGCCATTTACTGCCACAAGAGATAGTAATGGCAAAATATCCTCGGTGTCTTATAACGGCAATAATGAAGAAATTAAATATCAGACAGGATCAGATACGTATATGCAAGTAAACACACCAGGTGGAGCATTATTTCAAAATAATGCAATCTTTTCGACACTAACATCGCTGAGAGACGAGCTTGAATCAAGTACATATGATTCTTCTACTTTTTTAGGTTTAAGGAATAATTTAGATACAGCAACAAACACTCTACTGACAGAGGTTACCACTTTGGGCGCAAAGGCAAATAGGCTAGAATTGACTGCGAATAGTCTTAATAGTTCCCTGGTGGCCTTGAAAGAATTAATCTCATATACAGAAGACGCCGATATAGCATCGTTGATTATGGATTTAAAGAATCAGGAAAACGTCTTACAATCTTCACTAGAAACAGGTGCTCGGATTATCCAGCCCAGCCTGCTCGATTTCTTACGATAATAATGTATAAATATTAATCATTATTTGTTAAGAAATTGTATCCAACAATTCCACGATAAATACCTGCCTGGGAGAAAATTTCCTCACATGCCTTTCTAAAGATTTATTTTAAGGAATATTCATGAAACAGAAAATATCGTTAACTATCAACTTTGAAATATTATAGGATTTTGTTGTTTTAAAGTTCAGCATTGCATGTGTTCATGGTATGGTGCTTGCTAGAAATATTAGCAAGACTATACCAGATAAATCTTTTAAAAAAGGAGCAAGCATATGATAAAAATGGAAAAACAACAAAAAGAAAAAGGCAATACAGTGAATTTGTCAACAGAGAAATTTGGTAATTTGCGTATCGCAAAAGAAAATATCTTAACCTTTGAAAATGGCATGTTAGGCTTCGAGGATTTAAAACAATTTGTCATAATTGATATTGATGAGTGTCTTCCTTTCGAATGGCTGGTTTCTGTAAAAGACCCTTCTGTGGCTTTTCCTATTCTTAACCCCATGCCTTTCTTTACTGACTATAATCCGGCGGAGTCAATAGGCGACTTATTATCACTAGGGATCAAGGATGCGAAAAATGTCGAAGTGTTTTGTACGGTTACCCTGGGCAATAGTCCGACAGACGTTACTATAAATCTTAAAGGTCCCATACTTATCAATATGAAAAATAAGACAGGAAAACAATTCGTATTAACCGAAGACTATTATAACTTACATCATCCTCTTGTTAGGGCATAGTATACAATATTTTCAGAATTTTCAGAAAGGTGAGATATCGTGCTTATACTGACACGGAAGTTAGGAGAAAGTATTACCATTGGCGAAGAAATAAAAATTACCGTTTTAGAATGTCAGGGCAAACAGGTCAAACTGGGTATCATTGCACCAAGGCATGTTAAGGTGCATAGGGAAGAGATTTTTGAAAAGATTCAGGAAGAAAATAAAAAAGCGGTAACGGTATCGAAAAATGCCCTGCTGGAAGTTGTCAAAACTATGCAAAAAACCGGGGGAAAAACGGATTTAAAAGAAAGAGAAATGATTTCTTTTTTGTAAAATTTCAATAAAGGAAAATAACCATGCTCAAGATAACGAATAATAATTCATTAAATGCAGTTTCACTATATGATGGTCTTATTCGTGATCATAATGATTATGAAACTGAAATAGCCCTTGCAAACACCGCGATTGAAAAAGGTAACTGGGATGGTGCGTATCAATATTTAAAGGCTGCTGTTGAGATGAATCCCGATTATGCACAAGGGTACAATCATCTTGGAATTTATTACACCAGAATGGAAAAGTATGCAGAGGCGATTGATAACTTTAAGAAGGCATTGCAAAAAGATTTTGGTTTGACAGAAGCACATTATAATCTCGCTTTCTTATATATGGAACGGAAGGAATACACCACGGCACTTCCACACCTTAAAGAGGTTGTCATAGCAAATCCTGACGACTATGAAACTTATTATCTCATGGGAATATGCTGCATCCATAGTAATATGGAAAAAGAAGCCGAATCGTTTTTTTCAGAGTCACATCGGTTAAAACCCGAATATATATCTTCAGCCATATACCTTTGTAAACTATTAATCAAAAAAAACGATTATACAAAGGCTAAAAATATACTTTTGTATATACACATGGGGGATCCCTCTATTTCCGAAGTCAATTTTCTTCTTGGAATTATATATAAAATGCAAAAGAAGTATATCAGGGCAATGTTTTATCTGAGGGAAACAGTGCTCAAAGATAAAAATAATACAGATGCTTACAACCTGTTGGGTGAATGTTGTATCGAATCAGGTATGGATAAGCAGGCAGAAACTTTCTTTTCCATGGCTGCCAAACTCGATAGTTCGTACATAGAGGCATTTTATAATCTTGGTTATCTTTACTATAAACAAAAAAAATATGCGAATGCCATTTATGCTCTGGAAGAATTTATGAAAACCAAAGAAGCTTCCGATACGATCAACGCACTATGGTCAGATAATACTCAAACGAATAATGACACCCTGGTATTGCTTTATAATATGCTGGGACACTGTTATAAAATGGAGAAAAACCTAACGAAGGCACGGAGCATTTGGGAAAAATCTTTAGATATACAACCTCAACAAAAAGACATAAAGGATGAACTATCCAGGCTGCCCCAATTGTCTCGTTTACCTAAACGGGTTAGTCTTATAATTGATTAGAATTCAGTTTCATATGTTAGCAGAGAAATTTTACAGATCACTATACCGTATTCGCAGGATTGAAGAGGAAATAGCAAGAATTTATCATACCGATAAAATTAAAAGTCCTGTTCACTTGTCAATTGGCCAGGAAGCAATTTCTGTGGGTGTCTGCGAAGCACTAAGACCAGATGATATAGTATTTGGGACTTATAGAGGTCACGCAACGTACCTTGCAAAGGGGGGAAATCTAGAAAAGATGATTGCAGAACTCTATGGGAAATCAACCGGGTGCTCAAAAGGTAAGGGTGGATCAATGCACCTCATCGATGTCGCAAAGGGAGTCATGGGTACTTCCGCAATCGTTGGGACAACAATTCCCGTTTCTGTTGGTTATTCCTATGCACTAAAGTACAGAAAATCTAACTCCATCGTCGTGTGCTTTATTGGTGACGGCGCAGTTGATGAAGGGGCATTTCATGAAGGTGTGAATTTCGCTGCTTTGAAAAGATTGCCAATCTTGTTTGTTTGTGAAAATAACCACTATGCAATACATTCTCACCATGTAAGCCGTCGTAATTCTGATAATATCTGTGAGCGGGTACAGACTTATGGCATGCAGGCAGAATGCATAGATGACGGAGATATATTCAGGATATACGATTTTACTAATAACTATATCAAGCGGATTATGATGGGACACATAGCGCCTGTATTTCTCGAATGCATTACATACCGATGGAAAGAACATGTTGGCCCTAACGATGATTTCCATTTAGGATACCGAACCAAGGACGAAGCTGAATATTGGATACAAAATGATCAGCTAAAAAAATTGAAATCTCTCTTAGGTGCTGATATTTCAAGCAAAATCGAATCTGCAGTTGATCTGGAGACTAAAAACGCCTTTGAATTTGCAGAGAAAAGCGATTTCCCTGAGGTAAAGGAACTGTATACTGATCTCTTTAAGGACTAACAGATGCAGCGGATTTTAAGTTATTCAGAAGCAATAAGGGAAGCTATTGTGCAAGAAATGACCCAAAATCCGTCAGTAATAGTCTTGGGCCAAGGTGTAGATGACCCTAAGGGTATTTTAGGAACTACAAAAGGACTTGTAGATAAATTTGGCAGTGAAAGAGTATTTGATACTCCGCTGGCAGAAGACGGTATGACAGGAGTTGCAATAGGCGCTGCACTTGCTGGTTTAAGGCCGGTACATACGCATATAAGAATGGATTTCGTGTTGCTAGCCATGAACCAGCTTATCAATATGGCAGCAAAAATGCGGTATATGTTTGGAGGAGAAGTTTCCATTCCCATAGTTGTTCGCTCTATCATTGGTAAGAGTTGGGGACAAGGGGCTCAACATTCACAAAGTATTTATCCGTTGTTTATGAATATTCCCGGTCTCAAAATATGTGCTCCTTCGACACCATATGATGCTAAAGGATGTTTGATACAGGGCATTCGCGACAATAACCCTGTGCTGTTCATAGAACACAGACTCCTTTATTATCAACGGGGTCATGTGCCAACCGAGGGCTATACCGTACCTTTAGGGAAGGCGAGAATTCTCGCAAAAGGGAAAGACATTACCCTGGTTGGGATTTCACAAATGGCTATTGAGTGTTTAAGAGCGCGGCAATACTTGAAAGAAATTCATATAGATGCAGAGGTCATAGACCCGTTATCCCTTAGCCCTTTGGATATCAATACAATTCTGGATTCGGTAGTAAAGACAAAGATGCTTATAGTAATAGATTATGCATGGATGACGTGTGGGGCAGGCGCTGAGATAGTAGCCCAACTTATTGAAAGAAATATACCCAGAGACGTGGTAATAAAAAGAATGGGATTTGCATCTGTTCCATGTCCAACAACTTCCGCACTTGAACAACATTTTTATCCTGATGCAAAAGAAATCGCACTCAATGCATACCAAATGATATTTTCAGACAAAAAGGCATGGCAACCTATCACCGAATTACAAGCCGAGGAAGTAGAGTTCAAGGGGCCATTTTGATTAACCTTCACACTGCTAAGATGTTCACAAAGACAAATCTCTCCTTGCGAAGAAGGGGATAAAAGAAGAGATGGTAAGACTTTCAGAAAAAGGAATCTTTACGAAGTAATACAACTTGATGGAGATATCATAGTATGAAAATTATGATTACTGGCATAACGGGCTTTGTAGGCAGTCACCTTGCAGAATACCTCCTTAACCTGAAAGAGGGACACGAAATCTTCGGTCTGTGCAGGTGGAGAAGCCCGAAAGATAATCTGGCTACAATTTATAACAAAATAAAAATGGTTGAGGCTGACCTTTGTGACCTGAGCGGGTTGTTACGGCATTTTAAGATGATCAGGCCTGACATCATCTTTCACCTGGCAGCGCAAAGTTACGTTTTGACCAGCTTTAATACCCCTGTACAGACCCTCTGGACAAACGTTATTGGCACAACAAATCTGCTTGAGGCTGTTCGACTTTCCGAGATCAATCCTGTCATCCATATTTGTTCTTCCTCTGAGGTCTATGGACAGGTTTCAGAGGAAGAAGTCCCCATCAAGGAATCCTGCCCCTTTAGACCTGCCTCTCCCTATGCCGTGAGTAAGGTAGGCGAGGATATGGTTGCTTATCAATACTGGGTTTCTTACAGAATTAAAACAATTCGGACAAGGATGTTTACCCATACAGGCCCCAGGAGAGGCGATGTCTTTGCAATGTCGTTTTTTGGGAAACAAATTGCCGCCGCTGAACTGGGTATCAAAGAACCTGTTATACATGTGGGTAACTTGAAATCTATCAGGACATTCTGTGATGTCAGAGATGCCGTAAAGGCCTACTGGCTTTTAGTGAACAAGTGCAGGCCCGGGGAGGTATATAATATTGGCGGTGATACGACACTGACTATTGGGGAGGCATTGGAAAAAATGCTTTCATTTTCGAAAATAAAATGTGAAGTAAAGGTTGATCCCAATCTTTTGAGGCCTTCGGATGTAACACTTCAGATTCCCTCTACTGAAAAATTCAGCAAAGAAACCGGATGGAAGCCCGAGATACAGCTGGCAAAAACTCTCAATGACATACTGGATTACTGGAGAGATGAACTTTCCCGTTGCCCGTGGAAGGCACTTACGGTTGAAAAATAATAAAGGAAGAATTGATGTATAAGGGGAAAAAGGTACTGGTAGCCGGCGGAACAGGCCTGATTGGCATACCCGTTGTGAAAATGCTCATTGAGCGCGGAGCGAAGGTTCGGGTCGTCTCTTTAGATGATGCTGCGTTGGCACATCCTGAAGCAGAATTTATCAGTGGTAATTTAACGAACTGGCAGTTTTGTAATAGAGTAGTAAAGGGAATGGATTACGTCTTTAACCTCGCCGGGACAAAAGGGGCTGTTTCTACCGGAAAAGCCAAGGCGGCCAGCTTTTTTGTCCCTCATCTCATTTTTAACACATTTCTGATGGAGGCCTCAAGAGTATGGGACGTTGAAAGGTATCTCTATACGAGCACTATTGGTATCTATCCTTCTGCAAATGAACCTAAGAAAGAAGACATTGCATGGAATGGTCCCCCCCACCACACGAACCTGTTCGCAGGCTGGGCTAAAAGGATGGGAGAACTTCAGGCAGAGAGTTACAAAATTGAATTCGGATGGAGTAAGATTGCAATTGTTAGACCAGCCAACGTGTATGGCCCTTTTGATTACTTTGATCCCTCATCCGCAATGGTTATTCCCGCCTTAATCGGTCGTGCGGTAAAAAAGGAAGACCCTTTTACTGTATGGGGAGATGGCTCTGCAGTCCGGGATTTTGTTTTTGTCGATGATGTGGCTGAGGGGGTGCTATTGGCATTTGAAAAGGCTGCCGATTGTATTCCAATAAACCTCGGTTCCGGCATGGGGACCACCATTAAGGAACTTATAGATATTATAACATCCTATATTCCGGGATTAAATGTCCGGTGGGATAAAGAAAAACCGGTCGGTGAGGACATGAGGGTGCTTGATATAACAAGGGCCAGGGGGAAAATAGGATACAATCCCAGGATATCTCTGAAGGAAGGAATTGGCAAAACCATTGAATGGTATCAGGAAAACAGGGATAAATTATCTCAACATCATAATGTATTTCATGAAAAAGCACTCATCTCCTGATGGTATACTAAAATGAAAACGGTTTGTCTCACAGAAAACATTACACATGACATGAGGAATGTTGGCAAATATTCACACGACACAATAAAGCTGGGAATGGTTCAGATAAACAATAGCTTTTCCGGACAGAACTATCTTCCCTACGCACTTGGTTTTCTCCAGGTATATTCGCAAAGATATCATAAAGATATAAATAAATTTGAGTTCTTGTTGCCGATTTACAAGCGTATTCCAGTTAAAGCAGCGGTAGAAAGGCTGCTCCATGCAGATATGGTATTCTTCAGTACGTATGTTTGGAATATAAGGATATCTCTCGAAATAGCAAGGCAGGTAAAGCAAAGGAGACCCGATACGATTATTGTTTTTGGTGGTATGCAGGTTCCGAATAGCGTGGAACCGTTTTTACGAAATCATCCTTTTGTAGATATTGTCTGCCACGGCGAAGGGGAAATTCCCTTTTTGAATATTTTGGAAAATTGCAATACTGGGGATTGGGAAAAAGTACCCTCCATAAGTTATATCAACAAAAATGATAAACTTATTCAAAATTCCAGATGTGAGAGGATTTCAAACCTGCACACAATTCCTTCTCCCTATCTTGCAGGAATATTTGATCGCCTGATGGAGATGCATCCTGAAGAACAATGGATTGCACTGTGGGAAACAAACAGGGGTTGCCCATTTTCCTGCTCGTATTGTGACTGGGGAGCAGCTACTCGTGCCAAAGTCTACACCTATGATCTCGAAAGAATATTTGAAGAAATCGATTGGTTTAGTGAGCGCAAAATTGAGTATATTTATTGTTGCGATGCCAACTTTGGGATACTGAAAAGGGACATTGAGATTGTTAAATACGTAGCTGAGAACAAAAAGAAGTATGGCTATCCAAAGGCGTTATCAGTGCAAAACACAAAAAATTCCACAGAACGTTCGTATAAGATACAAAAGATACTGTCTGATGCTGGCCTGAATAAAGGGGTAACGCTTTCCCTTCAATCTATGAATAACGATACCTTAAAGAGTATAAACCGTCACAATATATCTACCAATGTCTTTCAAAAACTTCAGCATAAATTTACTACCGACAATGTGGAAACTTATACTGATATTATTTTAGCCTTGCCTGAAGAGACATACAAGACCTTTACCGATGGTGTATCCTCGGTAATTGAAAAAGGTCAGCATAACAGGATACAGTTTAATAACCTGTCCCTGCTTCCAAATGCAGAGATGGGTAACCCTGAATATCAAAAAAAATATGATTTTGTTATCCGTGAAACGAAGATCATTAACATTCATGGAAGCCTCGATGATACTGACGAAATATATGAAACTCAACAGCTCGTTGTCGGAACGAATACCATGCCCACAGAAGATTGGGTCAAAGCCAGGGTTTTCAGCTGGATGACTTCTTTCCTGTACTTTAACAAGGTCTTGCAAATACCCTTAACTATTCTGCACGCCATATTATCGATCCGATTTAAGGATTTAATCGAGATTTTTACAAAAGAGGCGACGTTACCGATTATTTCTGAGATAAACAAATATTTTATTGATAAAGCCTTCGACATTCAACATGGAGGGGCAGAGTATTGTGAATCCAAAGAATGGCTCAATATTTGGTGGCCTGCCGATGAATTACTATTAATTAAATTGTGTACGAAAAACAAGCTGGATCTTTTCTATGCAGAAGCAGAAAAAGAGCTTGAATGGTTTCTTAGAAAAAAAGGTTTGTCCCTGCCTCAGCGTCTATTGCATGAGGCAGTCTTTTATAATAAAAATTTGATGAAATTGCCGTTCCAGAAAGAGGATATATCCGTCGAATTATCATATAACATCCGGGATATGTACCAGGCATCACTAAAAGAAAAATCAGTCTCACTTAAAAAGGGAAAATATAATTATCTCATTGACCGTTCATTATTTACATGGTCGTCCTGGGAAGATTGGTGTAGAGAAGTGATTTGGTATGGAAACAAAAAAGGGGCTTATCTTTACCGTAGCAAGCAACTCATTCCATATCAGGAATTTCAAACTGTTTAAATCAGGTTATTGGCTTGAATCAACGTCAGGGATTTTAACGATGCCAAATATTTATGTTCAAGTGAGAGCGATTGAATCAGCATGGACAGTTGATAACAGAGAATTGATGTGAGAGTACTTACTACAGGGGTAGTCAGCGGTATAGGAAAATACATTCACGAGAATCTTGGTGGAACAGGTATTACCAGATCAACTTCGGAAGAAGAACTTGAGAAGATAAAAAGGGACGGTGTGGATGTCATTATCCATTGTGCTTTTAATTCTGAAAAGGAGGTTACTTCTGATTCGCTTCATAAATATTTTAACGACAACGTATTGTTTACACATGAATTAGTGACAATTCCTCACAAGAAGTTTATATATTTTTCAACAGTAGACATATACGCAAAGAATTCAGAGGTTCATCGGGAAGATGAATTGATTCATATAGATGCCAGTAAGGGAATGTATGCAATTACCAAACTTATATCAGAATCTATTGTGAAAGGAAAAGGACGCAATTTCCTCATCTTAAGGCCAACAACACTTCTGGGCAAGTATGCGAGAAGAAATACACTCACGAAAATTATTGAAGAAGTAACAGAACCATTATTTCTTTCTGACAATTCACAATTTAACTATGTGCTGCATTCAGACATCTTAGCATTCGTTACGTTTTCAATAGACAGTGACACGAAGGGTATATTCAATGTGGCATCAACAGACAATCTCCTTCTTGCTGAAGTAGCTAAATTACTCAAAAAAAAAGTTCTGTTCGGGAAATATTTGTATGATGTTGGAACTATATCAAATGACAAGATAACAGCATTATTTCCAACGTTTAAAAAAACATCAAAAGAAATTCTTAATCAGTTTATTGAGGTTTGGAAAAGTGCGTAAGAGAAAAGTTTTGATATGCGGGGCCACCGGATTCATCGGAAGAAACATCGCTGAGACCTTTATAAAAAGAGATGACTTTGATGTCTACGGCACATATTTTGATTCAAAGATGCTACCGTATCCCAAAATTACGATGCTACATGCCGACCTTACTTGTAAAGAAGATGTAACCAGGGTAATAAAGGGAATGGATATGATAATCCAGGCTGCGGCTACAACATCAGGAGCGAAGGAGATACTTACAAAGCCATATTATCACGTTACCGATAACGCTGTTATGAACTCCCTTATCTTCAGGGCTGCACACGAAAATATGGTATCACATGTCATATTCTTTAGCTGTACTGTGATGTATCAATCAAGCGATATTCCGGTAAAAGAAACGGACTTTGATCCAAATAAGGAGATGTACCCAAGCTATTTTGGTGTGGGATGGACAAAAGTTTATATCGAAAAGATGTGTGAGTTTTATTCCAGGATAGGTAATACCAAATATACCGTCATTCGACATTCAAATATTTATGGTCCGTATGACAAATATGACTTAGAAAAATCCCACGTCTTAGGTGCAACGGTAACAAAGGTTATGACTGCAAAAAAAAATAAGAAAGTCGCGGTGTGGGGCAATGGAGAAGAGGAGCGAGATCTTTTATATGTCTCAGATCTTGTGAATTTTGTAAGGCTTGCGATTGATAAACAGAAAACAAATATCGCTATCTTTAACGTTGGCTACGGTAGCTCAATATCGGTAAATGAACTTGTTAAAAAGATAATCGCTCATTCTGGCAGGAAAATAACTATTGAATATGATGCATTTAAACCAACGATCAAGACCAGGCTTTGTCTTGATATAACAAAGGCCAGGAATACTCTGGGATGGTATCCACAAGTTTCTTTGGACGAAGGAATACAAAAAAAACTATAGCATGGTACAGGGCAAATGTTACTACCTGATTTTATGGAGGCCCCAGGATGATTATCAGCAGGACACCCTTTCGTATCTCTTTTTTTGGTGGCGGAACTGATTATCCGGCATGGTTTCATGAAAATGGCGGCGCTGTTTTGTCGACTACTATTGATAAATATTGTTACATAAGTTGCAGAAAACTCCCACCTTTTTGAATATAAACACAGGATTGCATATTCAAAATTTGAACAGGTCAATGAAACGAATGAAATTATTCATCCATCTGTTAGGGAAGCATTTAAATTTATGAATGTTTCTGAGGGCCTGGAAATCCACCATGACGGGGATCTTCCAGCCAGATCAGGGATAGGTTCGAGCTCGTCGTTCACCGTGGGGTTACTCCATGCATTGTATGCCCAGGAAGGGAGAATGGTATCAAAGAGAAAGTTGGCGATCGATGCAATTCATATAGAGCAGGAGATGATAAAGGAAAATGTAGGTTCACAGGATCAAATTATTGCCGCATTTGGTGGTTTGAATAAGATCGAATTTTCAAATGAGCACCATTTCGAGATTAGTCCGGTAACCATCAGTCAGGACAGATTGCAAAATTTGGAAAACCATTTAATGTTGTTTTTTTCCGGTTTTACGCGGATTGCCTCAAAGATAGCTCAAGATCAAGTTTCCAAGATAAAGAATAATGTCAGCGAACTTCAAACCATGCGCAGCATGGTCGAAGAAGCAATTACTATCTTAAATGGCAATGGTGACCTTACTGATTTTGGAAAACTACTTCATGAGAGCTGGCAGCTGAAAAAGAATTTGTCGAATAAGGTGTCAAATACTCATATTGATCATGTCTATGATATGGCCTGCAAGGCAGGAGCTATTGGCGGCAAGATCCTGGGGCTGGTGGTGGTGGTTTTGTTTTGTTTTTGTTAAACCCGAAGACAGGGAGAGTTTAAAGGAAACGTTGGGCTTCTTGCTGGATGTCCCCTTCGGATTTGAGGCATCGGGAAGTCGGATCGTGTATTATAGCGAAGAATTAAGAGATGAGGTATAAGTGAAGATACCATTTGGCACGATAACGGTAACAAAAAAGTCCAAAGAATTAATAGAACATGCCCTTCAGTCAAACAGGCTATCCAGCGGGAGGTATGTAAGAGAGTTTGAAAAAAGGTTTGCTGAGCTTGTAGGCGTAAAAGAAGCAGTTGCGCTTGGTTCTGGAACTGATGCCGACGCTTTGGCGCTAGCAGTATTACTCGATTACGGCGCTAAACGGGGAGATGAAGTTGTCATCCCAGCCCTTTCTTTTGTAGCGACCGGAAATGCGGTTTTACAGGCTGGCCTCACGCCAATATTTGTTGATGTTGACAGAAAGACCCTGAACATTGACCCCGTGAAGATAGAAGATGTTATCACAACAAATACACGAGCCATAATGCCCGTACATCTCATGGGCAAACCCGCAGAAATGGATACCATTAACGACATTGCAAAAAAGCATAATTTAATCGTGATAGAAGATGCAGCCGAGGCCCATGGGGCTTTATATAAGGGTAAAAGTGCAGGAGCGCTGGGAGACATGGCGGCATTTAGTCTTTATGTAGCGCATATAATATCCACGGTAGAGGGTGGGATCGTAACTACGAATAACCCTGATTTTGCAGAGGTATTGAGGTCTTTGAGAAGTCATGGAAGAGCGTGCAAGTGTGAGAGTTGCGTTCTTAATACCGCTTCTGCCTATTGTGCAAAGAGGTTCCGGTATGGGGAAAATGAAGACATACGGTTTATTTTTGAGAGAATCGGCTTTTCATCGAAGATGAATGAACTGGAGGCGGCTGTTGGCCTGGGAAATCTTGAAGTTTATGACGACATCCTTAACAAAAGAAGAGAGAACATGTATTATCTTATTGAAAATTTTGGACGGTTTGCACCTTGCCTGGTAACCATCGGAAAAGAAACCTATGAGGAGATAGGCCCTCATGCCCTCCCGATTATCATTCAGGAGAAGGCCAAATTTACCAGGACACAACTCGTGAATTATTTGGAGAAAAGCGGAATTGATACGAGAAACCTGTTTTCCTCCATGCCTACCCAGTGTCACGGGTTTGGTTATTTAGGACATAAAATTGGCGATTTTCCCAATGCAGAATATATTGGTGAAAACGGAATACACATAGGAGTGCATCAGGACCTGGGCAGGAAAGAATGCGACTTTATACTGAACACGATAGAGAAGTTTTTACAAAATCATGCTTAGGCAATTGAAGGCCATCATTTTAGCCGGGGGTTTGGGGACACGATTAAGAGAGGTTATCAAAAATGTACCAAAACCCATGGCCACAATAGCAGGCAGGCCATTTTTGGAGTATTTAGTATTACAGCTTGCTAGATGGAAAATGAAAGAAATAATTATTTCCATTGGTTATAAGGGTGACGTGATTAAGGCGCATTTTGGTAATGGTAGAAATTTCGGGGTTAATATCAGATATTCCGAAGAAAAAGAACTCCTTGGAACAGGTGGTGCCATAAGGCAATCACTCACCTGTATTGATGGTAAAGAGTTCATGGTGATGAATGGGGATACTTTTCTAAACGTAGATTTCCATGAATTGGTTTCTTCCCACTATGCCCGGCAAGCAAAGGCTACAATAAGTCTGGTACAGACGCAGGGTACAAGCCGTTATGGCGGGGTAGAACGGAATGAAAAAGGGGAGGTTGTAAGATTTGTGGAAAAGAGTACGGAAAAAGATGTTTTGATTAACGGGGGGGTATATATTTTTCGTCGCGAAGTTTTTACGAGTATTCCTTCCGGAAATGTTTCCCTGGAGAAGGAAATCCTGCCTTTTCTTGTTAATCAGGGGTTATATGGGATAATTGTCAATGGATTCTTTGTCGATATTGGAGTGCCGTACGACTATATAAATCTAAATAATGAACCAAAAAGATTGCTTGATACATTGAAATTATAAATTAACTCTTATCTAAACTACCATTTTTTAAACACTATGTCTATTTTTTAAACATTTCCTCCTTGCCCTTATAATAATTCCTCCCTCCTTATAAAATTTTCCAAATATTTTAAGTATACAGGCCGCTCCTACGGAGCTATTTACCCTATTGAATTTTATTGTGCTACAAACAGACCGCCCCTAACGGGGTTACATTGTTTTTTATCTCCTCCATAACGAAAGTGTTTCGACACGAGATATTGCAAGATACATTAGGTAACATATTTACTGTGCAAGACTGCAGGATTTTATCCTGTCAATACCTGTCCATCCCTATTAAACATCAACGTCCACTTATCAATAACTCATCATACTTTCTACCGCCTCATTTTCTCATCTATGAAAAATGATTCACTTGGATATTTGGTATCAGGATTGCTTTTGATTATATTACAGGATTTTTCTATTGAAATATTTAGAGCTAAAATAGGGCAGTTTGTGATTATCGAAAAGAAAGAGTAATGGTATTAAGAAATAAAAAAATCCTCGTTACCGGTTCTGAAGGTTTTATCGGAAGTCATCTTGTGGAGCGACTACTGAAAGAACAGGGGAAAATCAGGGCATTTGTTCTTTACAATTCCTTTAATTCGTTGGGCTGGCTGGATACTTTTCCAAATAAAATACTAAAAGGTGTCGAAGTTTTTGCTGGTGATATTCGGGATCCGAATAACGTCAGAAACGCGATGAAAGGGGTAGAAATTGTCTTTCATTTGGCGGCTTTAATTGGTATTCCTTACTCCTATCATTCACCAGATTCATATATCGATACGAATATAAAGGGCACTTTAAACATCTTACAGGCATGCCGGGATTGCGATGTTAAAAGAGTATTTATTACCTCTACATCTGAAGTGTATGGAACAGCACAGTATGTCCCTATTGATGAAAGGCATCCGCTTCAACCACAATCGCCCTATTCTGCCTCAAAGATTGGCGCTGATAACCTGGCAGAGAGTTTTTATAGGTCTTTTGATTTGCCGGTAACAATAGTAAGACCTTTTAATACGTATGGCCCGCGTCAGTCTGCTAGGGCGGTTATTCCAACGATCATCATTCAACTTTTACAAGGCTGCAATGAAATAAAGCTTGGTTCTCTTTATCCTACAAGGGATTTAAACTACGTTGTCGATATCTGTAATGGCTTTATATCACTGGCAAAATGCGATGAGACTGTTGGAAAAACGATTAATATCGGGTCAGGGCAGGAAATATCTATCGGCGACATTGCGGCTTTACTGGTAAAATTAATAAAACCAGGAGTAAGAATTTCTTCTGAAAACATAAGGAAAAGGCCTGACAAAAGCGAGGTAGGTCGACTGGTATGTGATAACAGTTTAATACAAAGGCTCACCGGATGGGAGTCAGAAACCTCTCTAGAAGAAGGACTTTTTAAGACAGTAGAGTGGTTCAAAAACAAAGAATATCTTAGTAGGTACAAATGGCATATTTATAATGTTTGATTGGTACAAAGTGGATATCTATTATGTCTAAAAGAGCAGTCATTCTTGCTGGCGGTAAAGGTACAAGACTGCGGCCGTATACGGTTGTCCTGCCAAAACCCCTCATGCCAATAGGAGATTATCCTATCTTAGAAGTTATTGTGAGACAATTAGCATATTATGGGTTTACCCATCTGACCATGGGTGTAAACCATCAGGTTGAGATAATTAAAGCCTTTTTTGGTAACGGGGAAAAGTGGAATATTACTATTGATTATTCTTTTGAAGATCGGCCTTTAAGTACTATGGGACCACTCAAGTTAATCAGAAACCTTCCGTCTGATTTTTTGGTCATGAATGGAGATATTCTCACTGATTTAGATTTTAACACATTTTATGAACACCATGTCAGTCACAGGCATCTGTTTACTATTTCTTCCTGTCAACGGAAACAACGTGCAGATTATGGAGTATTAGAAATCGACACTGCTAACAGGTTATATGGTTTTCGAGAGAAACCCACCTTTAAATATGATGTAAGCATGGGTATTTATATGGTAAGTAATAAAATTTTAAAATATATTCCCGAAGGTCAACCTTACGGATTTGATCATTTGATGCTGGATTTAATTAAGGCTAAAATCCCACCCCGCATAAAGAATTTTGACGGTTACTGGCTTGACATCGGACGACCGGATGATTACACCCAGGCTATTGATGAATTTCAAGTGTTAAAGGATAGGTTTTTGAAATGATTTTAATAACGGGTTCACGTGGGTTTATTGGTAGTGCTCTAAAGGCAAAACTCATAAATTTGCATTTTGATATTATCGAAGTTAATTCACAAAAGGGTGGGATAAATAATCCAAAAACATTTGAAGGTTTATTATCTCAAGACATTACCCATGTTTTTCATTTAGCAGGAAAAACATTTGTTCCCGATAGCTGGAAAATACCAGATACATATTTTACAACTAATGTTTTCGGTACTCAAAATGTCTTAGAGTTTTGCAGGAAATATAAAATCAGCTTAACTTTTGTTAGTGCATATGTTTATGGTAAACCAGAAACATTACCTATTGCAGAAAATTGTACCATTCGTCCAAACAACCCATATGCCCAATCTAAATATTTAGCCGAGCATCTCTGCAGATTTTATGCTCAAGAATTTAATTTAAAGGTCAATATTATAAGACCCTTCAATGCGTATGGTATTGGACAGGACAAAAGATTCTTGATCCCATCTATTATCAATCAGGCATTACATGATAATGCAATTATACTTCACGATTTATCTCCCAAAAGAGATTATATTTACTTAAGTGACTTAATAGATGCATTAATTCTCTCTATGACTTATATACAAAATGCTTCTGTATACAATATTGGTTCAGGAAATTCAATCAGCGTTAAAGACATCGTAAGTACTGTTCAGAAGATATTGGGTACAGATAAACCTGTTATTTCCAAAGAAATGCCCAGAAAGAATGAGATTTTTAATATTATAGCTGACATTACCAAAGCCAATAAAGAATTAAATTGGTATCCCAGGCATTCATTTCGTGATGGATTAAAACAAATTGTTGAATATGAGCTAACCTATCTTAAAAAAGAGAACAATATCTCCATTGATAGCGGTAGATTGTCTTGTGATTATCGTTTGATTTGAATTTATATCCGCAAGATTATCCGGGAGACAAAAGTGTTTAAAAACTATAGTAAAACCAGGTGCTACATCATTGCCGAAATTGGAGGAAACTTTACCACGTTTGAACAAGCAAAAAAACTAATTGATGAAGCCCATATCTGTGGTGTAGATGCTATCAAATTACAAACATATAAAGCAGATACTATTACAAGTAAAAAAGCCGTGTTTAATATGGAGAATACGGGTATCGTTTCTCAGTACAAATTATTTAAAAAATATGAAGTTTCTGAAGCACTGCATAAAGAGATATTTAATTACGTGGAAAGGAAAGGGTTAGACTGGTTTTCAACACCTTCC
Source organism: Planctomycetia bacterium (assembly GCA_015075005.1). Lineage (GTDB taxonomy): Bacteria > Planctomycetota > Brocadiia > Brocadiales > Brocadiaceae > Brocadia. The sequence continues at coordinate 1,406,984 of JABTVC010000001.1, read as the reverse complement.
CATGAAAGTGATGTGGATTTGTTAGAAAAATTAGGTACGGGAGCTTACAAAATAGGGTCGGACGATGCAGTAAATACACATTTCCTAAAGTATATAGCGAAATTAGGAAAACCTATTCTTTTGTCCACAGGCATGTGTACTATGGAAGAAATCAGGGGTTCTGTGAGTACAATTTTAGAGGAAGGTAACGAAAAGATTATGTTGTTACATGCTATCACAAGTTATCCAACACATCCAGAGTATGTCAACCTTACGGCAATGCAAGCAATGATGAGAGAATTTACTGAATTTGATGTAGGTTATTCAGATCACACGATTGGGATAACTGCCTGTATTTGTGCAGTAGCTATGGGGGCAAAGGTGATTGAGAAACATTTCACCTATGACAAAAATGCAGAGGGACCTGATCATATGCTTTCGGCTGATACCAAGGAAATGAAGGAAATCGTGGATATAATTCGTGAATATGAAATCATGAGGGGATCGGGTATTAAAAGACCCGCTGATAGTGAAAAAACAACAAGAATCAATAACAGAAAAAGTATCGTGATGGTAAAGGCGATCAATCAAGGTGTACTGATTAAGAAAGAACACATCGCAATAAAACGACCGGGCAATGGAATTCCACCTAAATATTATGAACAGATCATTGGGAAAAGGGCCAATAAAGACCTGAATAAAGACGATGTATTAATGTGGGGAGATTTCAATTAATGAGGACTGGTATTATCTTACAGGCAAGAATTGGTTCAAGTCGACTACCGGGAAAGATCTTAAAACCTCTAGGCAGTAAGCTAATGTTGGAACATATTATTTATCGTGTTTCTTTTATACGACATTTGGTGCAATTGGTTTTGGCAACCAGTATTTTATCCAGAGACGATGTGTTAGCCTCATTTTGTCAATCGCATTTTGTAAATTGTTTCAGAGGCAATGAGCATGATGTCCTGGAACGTTATTATCAGTGTGCACAACAGTATGAATTTGATCACGTGATTCGGCTTACCAGCGACAATCCCTTTGTAGATATTGAAGAACTTGATCGCTTGATCGATTTGCATTTTAAGAGAGATGCTGATTACTCTCACTCGTTCAATGTTTTACCTGTTGGTTCAGGAGCGGAAATATTTACTTTTGAGACATTGAAACGAAGTTTTACCGATGGAATAAAACCCAATCATCGAGAACATGTAAACGAATATATTCAGGAAAATCCGGCGTTGTTTCACATTGAGACCTTACAGGCAATCCCCTCTAAAAACAGAAAGGATATTCGTCTAACGGTAGATACTGAAAAAGATTATCAAAAAGCATGTTTCATTGTGAAACACAGTAAAAGTGATTATATCACAACAGAAGAAGCTATCGATTTATGTTCAAGATTTGAAGGGTTTTAAGCAGGCGGAAACCGTTAACGACTGAAAACATCTATGTTTGTTATTTGTGTTGAATCTTCCCACCAAAAAGGCATGGGACATTTATTCAGGTGTCTGAATTTATTGGAGTATTTGAAATTAATACATGAACCATATCTGGTATTAATTAATAACCATGAACCCTCTGTAAACATTCTAACAGAAAAAAGAATAATATTCATAATTGTTGATATCACCGATAGAGAAAGCGATTGGGAATCAAAATTGATCAAGGAATATCAAGTCGATATTTGGCTAAATGATAGATTGGAAACAAACATTCAACATGCTATTAATGTAAAAAAGAATAATATCCTACTTGTTACTTTCGACGATAGAGGGAGTGGAGCCGGACTTAGTGATTTACATTTTGCTCCGTTGCATTTCAAAAAGACCACACAACTTAAAGGTCGCAAGGTATTCACTGGTATCGATTATCTCATCCTCAATACAGAAATCGAATATTATAAACGTCTAAGAAGCGGAGTGAATAATATAATTGTGTCTCTCGGTGGTAGTGATACACATGGTGTTACTCTAAAAGTAGTTCAAATATTAAAAGAAATTGGTCAAGGTGCAACGGTTCATATAGGTCCCTCATTCGAGCATAGAGAAGAATTGGAAAAACTTATAGATGAAAATTTTCAAGTTATTGAACGGGTGCCCTCATTAATTCAACTGTTTTCACGCTATGACCTTGCCGTTACCGGGGGAGGTATAACCCCTTTTGAAGCGAATGCATCTGGTTTACCTTGCTTTGTGATTGCCAATGAACCCTTTGAAATTTCTAATGGTAGATTTCTTGATTTGAATGGATCCTCTTCATTTGTATGTTATCATCGGGATTTAAACATCTCGATCTTCACTGATATTTTAAAGAGCAAAAGAATTGATATTGAATCCATGAGCCGTCAAGGATTGAGGAGTATCCCCACAAACGGTGTTGAAAGAGTTTATCGGCAAATTAAGTATGACTTCTAAAATCGTTGTGATTCATCAACCTGATTTTTTGCCATATTTGGGGTTTTTCCACCGGTTTTTAAGCGCTGATTTATATGTTACATTAGATAATGTCCAGTTCCTTAATAACAGCAAAAGCTGGCACCACAGGGACAAAATCAAAACTCCTCAGGGCGCAAAATGGCTTACTGTAAGCGTCATAAAAGCACCAAGGGGGACCATAATCAATGAAATAATTCTTGCCGTTGATGTGAATTGGAGAGAAAGAAACCTGAATCTCATCATCCAAAACTACAGGAAAGCGCCGTATTTTAACGAAATATTTCCCCGCATTGAGGAGTTATATTATTTCAGATGTCACAAAATGATTGATTTTAACATAAAGTCCATTCAAATATTGATGTCTTTATTCGATTTGAAGATTGAAACGACGTTTGCCAGTGAACTCAATCCTAAGGGGAAAAGCAATGAATTACTTGTAGATATACTGCAAAAGGTAGGGGCGACACACTATTTATCTGGCGTTGGAGCTAAAGATTATTATGACCCCCTGCCTTTTAATAAGGCTGGCATTAAAGTGCTCTGGCAGGATTTTCACCATCCGGTTTATTCACAAATATTTGGTGATTTCATACCGTTTTTAAGCAGCATTGACATATTATTTAACTGTGGAGTCGAAGAATCTCGCAGAATTTTACGCAGGCTATAATTTTAATTCTGGCCTGTTCTGCCGAATGGCTTGAATATAGAAACCATAACATATATATAACTTCACTGGAACGGGAGATATCTTGAATATTTTAGCGATTGGTGCCCATTTTGATGATGTTGAGTTAGGGTGCGGTGGAGCTTTGGCGAAACACGCAAGAGAAGGGGACAAGGTTTATGCGTATGTTGCGACTGTTTCTGGTTTTACTGGTTACAATAAACAAATAATCAGAACCAACGAGATTGCTTTAAGAGAAGGTGAAAAATCGATGTCAATTCTTGGGGTTCAGTTAATTTGTGGTCGATTCGATACATTCGAAGTGGAATTTTCTGACGAATTAAATATAGAAATTGGGAGAGTTGTTGAAGAAAAAAAAATAGACAAAGTATATGCCCATTGGGTGGGAGATATTCATCATGACCATCAGGCATTAGCAAGGGCGTCTTTACATAGTTGCCGGCATGTCCCCAGGATGTTAATGTACCGTAGCAATTGGTACCAGTCGAATCTTGACTTCCGTGGAAATTTTTATATCAACGTTACCAATTACTGGCAAATCAAAGAAGATGCGGTTAAAGCACACGCTTCAGAACTCGAAAGAACGGGTTATAAGTGGTTGAATTTCTTTAGAAACGAGGCAGAAAATGCAGGCCAGAAAATTGGCGTAAATTTTGCTGAAGTTTTTGAAGTAGTAAAGTGGTTGGAAAGTTAAACCTTTAACAGGTAAAAATATTTGCCAAACCGACATTCTATATCGGCCTTTTTCTGAAATACTGGATTCATAAATAATAAAATACAATTTGAGCAACAATGATAATATCGAGTAAAAACCAAAGAGATGTCAACATCCTATGTGAATTTTTAAACTTCAACAATACATGGGAGAATGACATGGGACCCAGATTTTTGGAATACCGTAAAAAGTGGGCAGAAGTTACTCGGAAACACATTGTAACAAGGTTTCCTATGCACCTTGACTTTGATCTTACAAATGCTTGTACATTGGCATGTGCCTTCTGTCCAAGAACACAACTAATCAGGAGAGGCCAGTATCCCGGAACATACTACATGCCCTTTAAAATATTCAAAAAAAGTCTGCTTGAAGGTTCACAAAAAGGTCTCATGTCAGTTAATTTAAATGCGAGTGGAGAACCGCTTCTTCATAAAGACTTAACACGCATGGTCAAGCTGGCCCGAGAGCATGGAATATTAGACATCATGCTCCACACAAGCGCAGTGTATCTCACAAAAGATTTAATGGCTTCTCTGATTGAGAATGGCCTGACCAAACTCATTATCTCCTTTGATTCTCCGGTAAAAGAGCATTATGAACAACTTCGTGTAAATGCATCGTATGATACAGTTGTTAAAAATATCAATCAGGCAGTAGAAATTAAAAATAAATGCGGTTCAGTAAATCCTTTCATACGTATCAATATGGTACTTATGAAAGAAAACTTCAACGAACGTGATCAGATGATAAAGATGTGGAGTCACAAGGTAGATGGTATCGGTTTCCTGGAGTATATAAACTATTTCCAGTGGGACGAGACAGACCGATATATCCACACGATGAAATATAAGGAAGATTTTATTTGCGAGAAACCCTGGCAAAGATTAGGTATAGCGCATGACGGTAAGATCAAATTCTGTCATCTTGACGACATGAATGAAGTAACTCTGGGTTCACTCGACGAAACGACAATTGAAGATGCATGGAAGGATGAAACAATGCGACTTTATAGGAAACTACATCTCTCCGGACGTATTAAGTACATAGCACTTTGCTCGAAGTGTAGCGTACCCATGTTACCGGCAGTGTGATGGGACTATTCGTGAGTCACATCATCTCCCTGACAAGAGATATTATTACAAACTATCGTAAAGATCATTGTAACAGATACCAATGAATACAGAACTCAATAAAATTTCCAATTTCAGCACCTTACATCCTGATGTCAATGAGTGTCTGATTGAGATGTTCGGTGAAGACTTTCGTGAGTACAGGAAACGGTGGGAACTTGCTGAAAAACAATTGCACATCTTTGACTTTCCCCTGTTTCTCGTAATAGAAACCGTTAATACATGCAACCTTAAATGTATCATGTGTTTCAGACACGAAATGCCAAAGCAAAAAACCAGTGTCATGTCTATGGAATTGTATGAAAGGATACTTTCAGAGGCTTTTAACTACAATTGCCCATCCCTGTCTTTAAACTGGAATAATGAACCACTATTAGACCCTTATCTCCCTGAGCGGATATCGATGGCAAAGAAGTATGGCTTCTTCGATATCAGGATTAATACAAATGCAAACCTTCTATCCCCGGAGAAGGCAGAACAGTTAATTGATGCCGGTCTTACACGACTATCCGCGAGCATTGATGCTGTAACGGCAGAAGCCTATGCTAAAATTCGCATTGGTGGTGATTACAATAAAGTAGTCTCAAATCTAACAAATTTTCTGGATATCCGCAATCGGAAAGGGGCAAAACTTCCTTTATTGAGGTGTACGTTTGTACGTATACGTGAAAACGAAGACGAGTTGGCTGCATTCATCAAATTCTGGGATGGAAAGGCTGACTATAGCTCCATTCAAAGTTATATTCCACACACCCCGAAGGAGTGGGCATTGGAGTTACACCCAAACGACAAGAGTAGTATGACGAACGTTACCTGTTCACAGCCATTTGAGCGATTGGCTATCAGTGTCGATGGAAAAGTCTACCCGTGTTGTTCACCAATTGGAACGGAAATTCTTCTTGGTAACGTCCACGACTCTTCTTTATATGAAATTTGGCATAGGGAGACAGAATCAAAACTAAGGATGATGATGAAACACAGGACATGGAATAAGTTCCCTGTCTGTCGTCAATGTTTGGAAAATACCTTTAATATACAACAATAAAAAAGAGATATATGGACTATTTAAGGATTTAAGCAGAATAATCTATGAGAGTTTTGTTGGTTGTGTACGATAACGAATCATATATTCACAGTTTCCCAATGGGTCTTGGCTATATTGCCGCTGTGTTAATTCGGGAAGGGGTAGACGTGGAGATATACAATCAGGATGTCCATCACTATCCCGATGAGCATCTACGAGAATATCTGGATAAGAATAGATTTGATGTCGTGGGTGTAAGTATCACGGGTGGTTACTACCAGTACCGAAAAATACTCCGGATTTCTGAAGCAATAAATAAATCAAGAAACAGACCATTTTATGTTATCGGTGGACACGGCCCCTCTCCGGAACCAGAATATTTTTTAAATAAAACTCAAGCAGATGCAATTGTCATTGGCGAAGGTGAAATAACTATTTTAGATTTAGTACGAGCATTGAGCAAACACCAACCGTTATCAACAGTACAAGGTATCGCCTTTCGTGATGCACAAAAGGTTTTCGTTAATGAACGCAGAACGTTAATCGCAGATATAGATACAATCCCATGGCCAGCCTATAGCCTTTTTCCAATGGAATACTACAGATTACTCCGTATGCCACACACCTCAAAGACAGATTTTGTTTTGTGGATATTGTCGGGACGGGGTTGCCCATTCCATTGTAACTTCTGTTATCGTATGGATGACGGCTTCCGACCACGAAGGAACGAAGCAATCATGGAGGAAATTACGTACCTGAAGAAAAAATTCGGAATTACCTATGTTTTTTTTGCTGACGAACTTCTGATGTCCTCCGTGGCAAGAACGGAATCGTTGTGTCGTGATTTTATCAAAGCAAATTTGAATATAAAATGGTTTTGTAATGGTCGCCTGAATTATGCCAAACGAGACCTTCTAAGGTTGATGAGACAAGCAGGATGTGTATTTATTAATTATGGAATTGAAGCAATGGATGATCAAATTCTTAAGAATATGAACAAGGCATTAACAACGAAACAGATTATTGCAGGAATTGAAGCCACTTTAGAAGCAGGAATCAGTCCTGGATACAACATTATTTTTGGCAATATTGGAGAGACAAAAGAAACTCTTGGGAAAGGGGTTGAATTTTTATTGAAATACGATGATGGCACACAGTTCCGTACCATACGGCCGGTAACACCGTATCCTGGTTCACCTTTGTACTATTATGCTATCAACAATGGGTTGTTAAAGGATTGTGAAGATTTTTACGAAAACAAACACAACAATTCAGATTTATTGGCGGTCAATTTTACCAATATGAGCGATGAAGAATTCCACAGATGTTTATTTGAAGCAAATACAAAATTGATCAACAATTACTATCGAAAGCAAATAGATGCCACCGTTGAAAACGCAAGAAAACTGTATATAGAGCGAGATAGCGACTTTAGAGGTTTTCGCCAAACTTAAGAAAAAATTAATGGGGATTCTAAACTGAAGATATTGTTTTTTGTTGAACCACGTATTGATATGGGAATGCCCTATTTAAGAGAGCCATGGGTAAATCCATTTAGCATAAATATTATCGACACCTTACGAAAGTCATCACATTCAAAGGAATTTGAATTCTGTATCACCTTGAACGAACCGTTAAAGATAAAATATGAATCCATTGAAGGTATAACGAAAATATTTTTCACCCAGGAGGAATTGCTTCCCTCTTTGATAGGAGATGCACTTGTTATTTCTGCATCCTGGTATAACGAGGACTATTCGGAAGAGCAAATGTCTTATTACAAAAACCTTATGAACGAAAAATTTTATGACTTCATTCCAGACGTCATTATAACCTTTTCTCCTGCCCCATATTTAAGAAATATATTTCCAGACGCATTGGTCCTTCATCACGAAGTAAGTTTTTTTTCCAGAGCACCTTACCCTATGACATGGTATTTAGACCCTCATGGAATGATGTTTAGTAACTTTTCCTCACTCAAAAGATTTGAAAAAGAAATCAAAAGGATGGGTTTAAATAATTTCCAGCAGAGGTTGCTTAATAATTTTAAACAAAAGTGTCAAATACTTCTAAAAGCAAGATCTCCTTTTGATGCGATCATAAAACCGCAAATGAAGAGATTCGACTATTTAGCTCTTTTCCCTTTAACAACCATAGATACGTATTGTTTTTATGGCAAATTTAAGGATAAATTCAAAAATCAATATCAATATCTGGTATATGTCCTAGAAAATATACCCCAAAACATAGGATTGATTGTTACTACCCATACGGATTTTGTTAATTCTTTAGCGAGAGAAGTAATTGAATATTTAAAACTAAAGTATCCGAATTTTATTTATCATGAAGAATTTGAAAAATATTATGCACCGTCGCAGTATCTCTTATCTTATGTAGATGTTGTCATTGGTGTATTTTCCAGCCTTTGCTGGCAATCTCTTTTATGGGATAAGAAGTTTATCAATCTTGGCAACCTCAATATTATTGCTGATTCGAACAATCTAGAAGATATTTCCGGCGTCTTGCAAAAAGAATTTGTAAATAAAGATAGTATCCTATATTGGTTACTTACGAGATACACAATAACCGGAGAATACTTTCATGACCCTGAATGGCTATCGAATCATTTATTTACTTCACTTCAAAAGTTCAGAGATGGAGGAAGAAACTTTAATTTCTTCGAACCCATTGATAATGATAAAAATATCTTTGATAATTTAGCAAACGGTCTTGACGAAGATATACCCCACAACAATTCTGTCATGTCTTATAGGAGACAAAAAAAGTCATACGAAGATCTCAAAGTAAATTATGAGGGCCTTAAATCAAAATGTGAAGGTCTCAATGCATTTCAACTCCTGGACGAAATGGTAAACAATGGTGTAGACCTTTTTGCTCAAGGCAAACAAAATGAAGCCTATACACTTTTTTCTAAGATGCTTCAGGGAGTTAACAATATAAAAAGCGTTCTTATGAATAATATGGCAATATTTCATATAAATAATGGAAATTTTGATAATGCAGAGCAAATTTTCAATGCCCTTATAAACGAAGGCTCTAACATTGATGCAGTAAGGGAGAATCTTCAAAAATTACAGTATCTCAAGCAGAAAAGAATCCAAACCACTTCGTTCGCAGGGGAGAACCAAAAATGAAAGTCCTTGTATTAGGGTTCGGGAATGCTACGGGCAGGTTTAACCCACCCTCGACCCATTGCGAAAATTTTATAAGTCGTAATATGGGAGAATACGAAATTATAACTTTTGGTTATAACGAAGGTGTGGATGTCATTATTCACCCGGAAGATGACTTTAAAACAGTACTTGAACAACTCCCTCAAGGATGGATGCCCGATTATTGTCTGTTGTGGTTGGCAGAGTGGAATTTATTACCAAGAGGGATTGAATGTGCTCCCTTTCCAACAGTTGCGTGGCTACCAGACTGGGATTACAATGTTCCATATACTAAGACTTGTGCAGAGTCGGTCGATCTGATAATAAGTCATGGAGAACCAGACAGCAAAGCTATCCGCACCTTTACTGGTATAAACAATGCAGTAGCATTTCATGCCGTTGGAGTAATGCAAGAATATTTTGCCGTTACACCCAAAAAAATTAAGAATCGGAAGTTTGATGTCCTTTACACTACGTGGATTGATGATGCAATCCAACCGGGACGATCTGCATGGATTCGCAAACTTTGTTCCCTTTCTGATAGATATACTGTACATATAGACAAAAACCTTAATTACCCTGAATATATTGCCCTTCTGCGTGATTCAAAACTTGTTTTATCTTACAACAGACATGGATCAATAGCAGTTCGCGTTGCAGATGCAGGTGCACAGGGTGCTGTTGTTCTTGACCCTGGAGAAGAAATTAAACAATATTTTACTCCAAATGAAGAATATATCCCAATAACAGTGAATGATTTTGCAGAACAGATTGAGCGGTATCTAAAGAATGAAAAGACCTTGCAAAAAATGGCAGACAAGTTTTATAAAAAAGTAACTGAAAACTATGAGGCGGGGAAACGCTTTATAGAGATGTTAAGATTTGCAGAGAAGTGTCTGAAAAATAAAATATCAGAAAGAAGATTTAACTTATATACCGAAGGCGATAAATGTATGCGGAGAGGTGAAAATTATTATTATGCATACTTTTCCGGGGCACCAGGCGTTTTTTTCAGCAATCCTGGAAGTAGATTATTAAAACTGAGCGCTGAAGAGTTTAAAAAGGCACTTGCTATCAAATCAGCGCCCAGGTGTCTGATGAATCTTGCCATGGTTAAAAGCGCCTTTGATTTTTTATTTCATAAAGAAGAGATACTGAAAAACAAAGCCAAAGAGATAATACCTTTATTTGAAAAAATAATATCATTGTACCCATCCTATGCCATGGCATATTTCCATATGGGAATTGTACATTTTAGGGTTGGGAATTATCAGGAAGCATTGCATACATTTAGTGAAGCACTGAGAATCATTAAGAATGAATGCAGTGATTTTGATTCGTGGTGCTTACAGAGCCGTGAATATAATTTATTTAATTCATTGCTAAGAAGCCCACTCAATGCAAATTTAATATCGCTTTGCGGAGGACAAGACGAAAACGCGGAGATGAATATACGTAAATTATATCAGTCAATTATATTGTACTTAATTGCTACAATTGAAGAAGAAAACAGGAGCATCCATAAAGGACTTAAGGCATGCCTTGAATCTTACAATTTGTATTCTGAGTCCGGTGTAATTGCCTGGAAAGCCGCTGGACTATTAGCCAATCTTTCTTTTAAAGATGAAAGCATTTTATTGTATAAGAGGGCAATAAATCTATTGCCCCTTAGTGTTGATCTGAGAATTGTATACATAAAATTATTGTATGCGTATGAAAAGGACAATGAACTCGTACAGGAATTAAAAGACGCCTTTAAAATAACGAAAACTGTTATCGCTCTGAGGGAAAAAGCAAAGGAATTGAAAACACTGTTTGCAAGTTTTAAACGATTTAATTCCGATTCCTGTTACTCTCAGTATGACACCAAAGAATTACTCCTTGATTCCTGGGTGGAAACGCTTTTTTTCTGCCTGAGAGCAAATCCAAAAGACATAAATCTTGTTTTGAGAATTGTTGAAATATGGAATGAGCTCGGAAAAACCGATAAGGTTGTCGAACTGATGGATAATTATACGGCTAATTACTTCAATAAATATGATCTAGATCATGCAGTTCAGGCACGTCTTGCTGATATTTACGATAATCTTACGAAAAGAGTAGACACAGATAGTAAAATATTCGTAGAAAAACTCTCAGAATTGAAAAATTGTTTTGCTGCGACACCTCGGACTTAATATTTCGATAACCGGTAAAAGGATACTAACACATGAAAGTTCTTCTTCTGGGGAAAGGTAATATTCCAGAAAGATTTAGTCTTGTTTCAATTAATTGTGAAAACTGGATTAGCAGGAACATGGAAGGTCATGAAATAATGACTTTTGGTTATAACGAAGGAGTTGACGTACAAATTCAAGTTGATGATGATTTTGGAAAAGTTATAGATAAATTGCCTCACGCATGGATACCGGATGTCTGTGTTTTATGGGAGGTAGACTGGAATTTGCTACCAAAGGGTGTAGAAAACGCCCCATTTCCTATTGTTGCTATTGCCTGGGATTGGGATTATGACATCCCCTTTGCAAAGGGAATTTTTGAATCTACTGATTTTACCATAGCTTTAGCAGACTTTGAAAAGGATGCAATACGCGCTATAGGCGCCGCTAACGTAGAAGTATTTTATATAATCGGCGTTATGAAAGAGTACTTTTCTTCAAACCCCAGAAAAATAAAGGATAGAAAGTATGATATTCTTTATACGACGTGGATTGATGAAGCCAACTACCCCGATCGTTCTCAATGGATACTTAATCTGTGCGAACTCTCTGATAACTTTAATGTATGCATAGCCAATCCAAGTCTGGACTATGCTGATTACAACGCATTATTAGCAGATTCAAAACTTGTATTATCACATCATAGATATGGTTCAATGTCAGGACGCGTATTGGAGGCTGGGTCACAGGGAACTGTTGTTGTAGAAACGGGCATTGAAGTTAAGAAATACTTTTCACCGGATTACGAATATATCCCCGTTACACCGAACAATTTTAAAGAACAAGTAACGAAATATTTGCATGACGAGCAAACTCTACAGGACATGTCAGATAGAGCCTATGCCAAAGTGACAAATAATTTCGAAGCCAGAAATCGGTTTTTGGGCATGTTGGAATTTATCGAAGAACAACTCAGATGCAAGACCTTTACGAGAAAATTACAAACCCTTTCTGAAAATGAACGATGTATTCGAAGGGGTGAAATATATTTTTATGCGCACTACAGAACAAAGAATTATATCCCTAATGACAACATCAAGTTGTTAGCGTTAAGCATCAACGAATTTAGGAAAGCCGTTAACATTGAACCTTCTCCAAGAGCTATGACGAACCTGGCAGTTGCTAAAATGGCTTATGGTTTTTTGGATACCAGGGAAGAGAACATAAATGACATGATACGGGATGTTATCGGCATATTTGAAGAAATTATTTCGACCCATCCAACGTACGTAATGGCACATTTCAATTTAGGGTTATTACATATGCGTGTACGTAACTACAGCAAAGCATTAACCGTTTTTGTCACTACTCTTAAATTGTTAGAGGACGGTAATAATTATATTGACCCGTGGTGTTTACATAATCGAGATCTTGATTTATTCAATAAACTACTCCGCAGACCTCTTAATCTGAACCTTCTCCTGCTTTGTAAAGGTGAAGAGGCTAAAGCAATTGAAAATACGAGAAAGTTGTATCAGTCTGCAACACACTTCTTTATTTCGCTAATCGAAGAAGAAAATGGACATATTTTTAAAGTACACGAAGCCCTTCTTGAAGCCAGCAATCTTTGTCCTGAATCCGGTTTGTTTGCAATGAATTCAGCCAAAAGATTATACCTTTTCGGCTATAATGAAGAAAGCCTCAGCATGTATCAGAAGGCAATTGGCTTATACCCTCTCCATATTGATCTTAGAATTGAATTTATCATGCATTTGTATTCATATCGCATGCATGATAAAGCAATGCGTGAAATAAAGAATGCATTAAAGATTGCCAGGGCGATTCCTTCACTAAAAGGATATATGTCTGCGCTGAATATGTTAGCAGAAAACTATTCGGCTTCTCACTACTCCTACAACCTCTGTAAGGAAAAATTACTGAACAGCTCTATAAAATTACTCTACAACTACCTGAGAAAGGATCCTCATAATTTAAATGTAATATCAAGAATCGTTGAAATATGGAGTGAGCTCGGTCGGACAGATAAGATATTTAAAATAGTAGAGGATTATATTTCAACCTGCGGTAACAACGAAACAATAGATAGTACAAACGTTTCTCAGGTTACTGATATTTACGAAATTCTTCAACAGACTTGTAATATGCGGAGTATAATTCTTCATGAGAAACTAAACAGGATAAAAGGGATTGTTGATACATTACAAAAATGACACCAACGAAAACACATAATATTAATTCAGATGACAACTTCACGCAAACCGGTAACTGCTTAGTTTCTGTTATTATTCCCACTTACAACAGGCCAGATTCCCTGAAAAGTACCCTTGAAAGCATTGCAGCGCAAACCTACAAGCATATTGAAGCAATCGTGGTTAATGATGCAGGAGAGGATGTATCAGGTATTGTTTATGCATTTCGAAATAAACTACTCATCAAATATCTCGTTCTTGATGTGAACAAAGATCGTTCAGCTGCACGAAATACGGCCATCAAACATGCATCGGGTCAGTATATTGCCTATCTCGATGATGATGACATTTTCTATCCTGAGCATATCGAAACAGCATTGCAGGTATTAACTACTACAAATCATAAAGTAGTCTATACGGATGCTTGCAGGACACAGCAGCTGAAATTTGGAGATACCTACCAAACAATCAACAAAGATGTCCCATACTCTGTTGATTATACCAGAGGCGTTTTTTACACGACGAACATTACACCGATCCTCTGTGTGGTTCATGACAAAAACTGCCTTAACGAAGTCGGGATATTTGATGAATCACTGCCTGTCCTTGAAGATTGGGATTTATGGATTAGGATGGCTGAGAGATATGATTTTTATCATATAAAGAAAGTTACGTGTGAATTCAGTTGGAGAACAGATGGAACATCGACTACCAGTAGCAAACAGGAAGAGTTTGCGAGAGTTCGAGAATTGATTTACAAAAGATATAATAAAAAATTTCAAGAATTATTTATGACACAACAAACTTCGGCCAAATCAATTTTCCTTACCCTCCCGCGAAAGGCCGTTTCCATTGTTATCTTGACCTGGAATGCTTTGGAATATACTCAAAAGTGCATTCTTTCACTCCAAGCCCACACACACTATCCACACGAGGTCATCTTCGTTGACAACGCTTCAACGGATGGTACCGTAGAATACCTCCGTAACCTGGCTAGAGAATATCCATGGTATAAACTTGTAGAAAACCATGAAAACAAAGGCTTTGCAGCTGGAAATAATCGGGGAGTAGCCTTAGCCAGTAGTGAGTTCGTTATGCTCCTGAATAATGATGTTCTGGTTTCGGATGGTTGGTTGGAAGGTCTTGTGGAAAGTCTTGAAAGGGATGACAAAATTGGCATGGTAGGACCAATAACAAACTCTATCAGTGGTAGACAGATGGTAAGAGCGGTTCCCTATACCAACGAAAATGGATTTCATGATTTTTCCCGACGGGTAAGAAAAACATATAACGGACGGCTGACACCTAGATACCGTATTGCCGGTTTTGCGGTATTACTGAGAAAATCACTTTATAATGAGGTTGGTGGACTAGATGAATCCTTTGGTACAGGAAATTATGAAGACGATGACTTATGTTTAAAAATCCGGAGAAAGGGCTATGCTATTATGGTTGACGAAAGTGTGTTCATACATCACTATAAAAGCCAGACCTTCATCGAAAATAAAATTGATTATCGAAACAGTCTCTCTGTCAATGAATCCAGGTTCAGAGAAAAATGGCCTGATGTCGATTATGAAGGATTACTTGAGTTGCATAATAGTTTAGTCGATCTGAACACTATCTTGCTTATGCAGGGTCAACAGTCATTAGACTTGGGAAATATCGGGGAAGCCATTGAACTATTTTCAAAGGTACTGAAAACCAATCCCATTGACGGCAATGCTCTGTACGGAATGGGACTTGCTCATCAGTTGAATGGGAAAACCGAAGAAGCCATTGATGCATATAAAAAGGCACTAAAGGCTAATCCCTCATCATTTCATGAGTATTACAGTCTTGCCTTTGTATATGAAAGCATTAACCATACAGACGATGCCATTTCTGCGTTTAAAAAAGCAGCTGAATTAAACAACAATGATGCCTCGGTATATAACAATTTAGGGGTATTATATTTCAAAAAAAATAGACACAACGATGCCAGGATTTGCTTTAAAAATGCATTATCAATAGATATGAATTACCAGGAAGCGCACCAAAATCTTAAAAAGGTATCACGGGTAGTGTCTGAGCAGGAACACTTAAAAGCCTAGCAAAATAGGGCAAAGAGGGTGGAAATAGTTAGTGAATTGCATTGAATATTTTCGCGATAAATGGTATACTATGGTGGCGAACAGGGAGTCTGGGTGAAATGGTTACATATTCAATTCATTAATCAAACATGCGAAAGACATTCGACAAGAAATGTGAATTTTGCGTTGATAATAGGGGGGCACGGACAAACTTTGTTTGTCCGTGTTGAACTTGTACGACATTGTCGGTAATACACAAATTATAAGTATAACTGATCTTGCCAAACTGTAAATTAACAAAGGTGGGGTTGTCGATAACCAGAAAAGAAAACACAACTCCCGGAGTCGCACTTATTTAAGGGAGACTGAGAAGGATTAGCTTGAATATAGCTATTATTACTTTAACGGAAGAAGGGCTAAAAACTGCACGAAGAATTGGAACAGATTTTAGCCCTTTACCTTCGATTTATGTTATTAAAAAGAGAGGAGCAGGAAATAATAGTATTGTTGAGGATAAGATATCGCCACACATGATATTTTTTTCTGAACCACTTCACCAATTGATTAATCGAATCTTCAAACAATATGATGGACTTGTCTTTATTATGGCCATGGGGATTGTCGTAAGGGTGATTGCCCAAAACATACAGGATAAATACACTGATCCTGCAGTTGTGGTAGTTGATGATGTGGGGCGCTTTGTTATCAGCGTGCTTTCTGGTCATGATGGAGGTGCTAATCTGTTAGCCCATCGTATAGCCGCCATCATGCATACAGATGCCGTGATTACCACTGGCACTGAGGCAAAGAAGGATATAATCGTTGGCATTGGTTGTAAAAAGGGAATTGGTTCAGAGGTCGTGAAACAATCCGTTATTGATGCCCTGCAAAGGGTAAATCTTATGTTAGAACGGGTCAGACTACTCTCGACCATCGAGATCAAGTCTGAAGAGCCGGGTTTATTACAGGCAGCGGCAGAATTGGGTATCCCGTTAAGGATTGTTTCCTGCCAGGAAATTGCAGCATGTGCCAAAGAGCACGGCAAATCGAATTTTGTAAAAGAAAAAATAGGGGTGTGGGGGGTGTGTGAACCAGCAGCCCTTCTTTCGGGAAGGAAGACTCAATTATTACTAATAAAGCAGAAATATCCGGGGGTGACAGTGGCCATCGCACAGGAAAACTTTATGTGGTAGGCATAGGCCCCGGTGCGAGGAACGAGATTAGCCAGAGGGCATTAGATGCATTAAAGAGGTCTGAAACGATCGTTGGCTATAAATTGTATGTCGATCTGATAAAAGATATTATAGGAGGCAAACAGGTCATCGCCACTGCCATGCGCAAAGAGATTGAACGGGTGGAACAGGCAATTCAGGAAGCCCTGTCGGGAAAGATCGTGTCTGTTATTAGCAGTGGAGACCCGGGTGTTTATGGTATGGCAGGACTTGTACTGGAGGTGGTTTCTCGGGGAAATATAGATTTACCTATAGAAATTATTACAGGTATTCCTGCCGCAAATGCTGCTGCTGCTGTATTGGGTGCACCGCTTATGCACGACTATGCCGTTATTAGCCTCAGCGACTTGCTCACACCGTGGGTGACCATAGAAAGGCGCGTGAAATGTGCCGCTGAAGCAGATTTTGTCATTGTGCTATACAATCCCAAGAGTTCTCAAAGGGATTGGCAGATTGAGAAAACTGCACATATCATCCTCCAATATAAATCCTCATCTACCCCCGTGGGTATCGTGAAAGGCGCATCCCGGGAGGATGAATCGGTTATTATTACGACACTTGACAAAATGACCTCCTTTTCTATTGATATGACGACCGTTGTTATTATTGGGAATTCAACTACCTTTCAATACCATGATTATATGATTACAAGACGGGGGTATCAGTTATAACGACGCAAGAAAATGCTTGTGTTTAGCTTATGATGTTTATATACTCCGTTGGCCAGAGATGTTATAATAACTCCGTCGGTATAGCTGAAACAGGTAATCCTTTATTTGCAAATTGAATTATAATTATTAAGGACACTTATTTAAAGCAAGAATGGAAATTTACGAGAAGAATTTTGTAAGTTTTCTCAAACATAATTTTATAATCTGCTAAAGTTTAAGAGTACAATAATTTTTAAAATTGCCGATAATAAAACTAACGAATTTAAATATATATAGAAATTTTACATTTTTTTAATTTTTTAAATTGAAAAAAGGTGGCAAAGATGGTCAGGAATATAATTGTGGTTTTACTTATATCATGCGGTATCTTTATTACATCGTCATTACCATACTACGCTGATGAACCTAAGGACAAGCAATACACGGTTGGTTTGGGAGACGTACTTGACATAAACGTTCTTGATCATGCCGAACTTAAGACTAAAGCACCCGTAACCTCTGATGGTTCAATATCTTTTCCTTATATTGGTAGTATCAATGTTAAGGGTTTGGGTTTGACGGATATTGAAAAAGAAATAACAAAAAGGCTTTCCAGTAGTTATATAAAGTATCCAGTCGTATCTGTGACCTTGACGAGTTATGAAGCTGTGAAATTTTATGTTTATGGCGAGGTTAAAAATCCAGGGAGATTTGTGCTTGAGAGTAGTATGACTGTATTAAAAGCCATCTCAGCGGCTGGGGGAATTACGCCGGATGGTCTTTATGGTGAAGTAAAACTCCGTCGCAAGCAGAAAGGTGGACACGAATACAAGGAAATAAATGTTGATCTTAAAAACACAGTAGAAAGTAATAAGAACTGTGACATGCTTATCGAGGACGAGGACATTGTTGTTGTTGAACGTAGTAAAGATTTCTTTGTGTATGGCGAAGTTGCCAAACCGGGGAAATATACCCTTGAGGACAATACGACTGTCTTGAAGGCAATATCCATTGCGGGAGGCTTCGCGAAATTTGGTTCTCCCGACAGGGTCAGGATACTCAGAACAGTTCCAGGTAAAGTGGGATATGAAAATATTAAAGTGGATATTAAAAGTGCTGTAAAGGGAGAGATTGGTAAAGATATTCGTTTACAATCAGGAGACATAGTAACAGTGTTGGAAGGAATTCTTTAAGGGGGGGATATGGATTTAAATTTTTCTGGAAGTAACTTGCGTGATTATATAAGAGTTATATTCAGACATAAGGCTGTTATTATAACTTCATTCATAACAGTGACAGTGAGTGCCATCGTTGGTTTGGAGCTTAAGACGCCAACATATGAGTCTAAGGTTAAGTTGCTTGTCACCGCACAAAAACAGGTTGAATCGCCTTATTATAGGGGTCTGGGTGGAGGAGAAGGGGGTGGAATATCTACTACGCAGAGCGAGATTGTAATTTCAAACCCTGTCATTGAGCGCGCAGTAAAGGTACTTAAACTCGACGAACGTCCATTTGATTATGAGAAGAATTTTTGCTCTCCGCTTAGGGCATGGGCAATAGATATAAGACAAAAGATGCATGAGATGTTAAGAAAGGTATCAGAGATAAAGCATTTTTTACCTGAACAGGAGGGTGCTCTTTCTCAAGTCGAAAATCAGGACGCATCCGTTGCAAAAGAAGTACTGTGGCAGCCTGATGCTTTTCGATGGGCAGTAGAAGGTTTAAAAAGCAGGATAAAGGTGGAGCCAATAGGAGGCACTGATTTATTTACGATAGAAGTTAAGGACTTTAGTCCTGTCGCGGCTGCAATGATTGCAAATGTAGTGAGTCGCTCGTATATTATTTTTGATCTTGAGCAACAGATGGCCGAATTTCAATTGCAATATGGAGAAAAACATCCGATCGTAGTGCAATTAGGAAGTGGTATAGATAAGATAACCAAAAATCTCACGGGTGTGACACTTCCCGCTATTGAGGCTATTGGTCCGGCGAGTGTCAAGATTATTGAGCAGGCATTGGTACCCATTAGCCCGGCTGGAATAAGCAAAGGCCTCGTTCTTCTGCTTGCCACTGTTATGAGTTTGTTTTTAGGGGTTATGCTTGCCTTTGGATTTGAATATGTTGACCAAACATTTAAATCGCCACAGGATGTAGAAACATTTCTCAATTTACCACTCTTAGGCTCTATTCCAAGAAAAGGATTTAGAAATAATACATTAATTGCTGATTCAAAAAGAATGAGCGCTTTCATTCCGCCCTACCAGAATCTTTCCGATCAGATATATCTCTTGATGAAAGATAAAAATCTGAAGTCTATTATGATAACTGCCGCCTCACCTTTTGAGGGTTCTACTACCATCACTGCCAACCTCGTTAATTTCCTGGCAAATAAGGCAGGCCATAAGGTGATGATTATTGACGCT
The DNA here is from genome assembly GCA_015075005.1 of Planctomycetia bacterium. Lineage (GTDB taxonomy): Bacteria > Planctomycetota > Brocadiia > Brocadiales > Brocadiaceae > Brocadia. The sequence continues at coordinate 1,387,097 of JABTVC010000001.1, read as the reverse complement.
AATTTAAAGGCACCAGTAATACACAATATCTTTAATGTCCCGGATAATACAGGTCTTGCAAATGTACTTGAAGGTAAAATTTCATCAGAAAAGGCGGCTTGTGATTTAGGCCCTAATTTGACAGTATTATCAGCAGGCAATACCTCACTTAATCCAACACCCCTTTTAGATTCTACTCGTATGGCCAATGTAATCAAAGCTGCAAAAGAAAAGTACGAGATGGTTTTTATTGATTATGCAAACTTAAGGAGTTTTAAAGACGCCTGTGTCCTTTCTCCGCATATAGATGGAATTATCCTGGTCGTGAGCGAAGGAAAGACCAGACACCATACAATAAAGCCGTTACTTGCACCTTTGAAACATAAAAAAGCCAACCTGTTGGGTGTTATTTTGAAAAATCGTACATATGTGATTCCAAAGATGATTTATGAGAGATTGTAATATTACAGTTTATTGGTTACTAAAAACTATTTAGTTTTCAGATAGTATGTTTTTGTTTAAAAGAGTCGGAGTGCATTTGTGTGAAGGCAATAATTCTTGCAGGGGGTGGCGGGGAAAGGCTCTGGCCATTGTCCAGAAAGAACTATCCCAAACAATTCCTAAAACTAAATGGAGACAAATCTCTTTTACAACAGACAGCAGAGAGACTTTTGAGTGTTGTCTCTGCAAAAGATGTTCTTATATTAACAAATAATGCCTACAAATTTCACGTCTTATCAGATCTAAATTCTTTACCTCTGTTCAATCAGCAAGTATCAAGCGCTCATGTAATTCTTGAGCCTGCATGTAGAAATACAGGGCCGGCTATAGCGCTTGGAGTTAAATATTGTATGGAAAAGCTTGACTGCAAAAAAGACGAGGTTATATTCTTATCGCCTTCAGACCATATAATAAGACCGGCTGATAGATTTGCAGAATACGTGAAACTTGCAGATGAAATAGCCATGAAAGGCTATATCGTAACCTTTGGTGTAAAACCTGATAAACCTGAAACCGGCTATGGATACATCAGATTCGGTAGCCCGCACTCAACAGACGGCGGTAAGAATTATTTTAAGGCAGAGGAATTTACAGAAAAACCTAATAGTGAAACTGCAGAACAATATATAAACGAGGGGACTTATTTCTGGAACTCCGGTATGTTTGCTTTTTGCATAGGCACGATGCTTGAAGAGATGAACCGCTATACACCTGAAATACGGGGAATGATGGATTTGAGTTTTGAAGATATGTTGTCTGGTTTCAAGCAGATGCCAACCATCTCCATTGATTATGCAGTTATGGAAAAATCAGATAGGGTGGTAGTGCTACCGTTTGATTTGTACTGGAATGACATAGGGTCATGGGATTCTTTATACGATATTCTGGATAAGGATGAAAACGGTAATGTCAAAAAAGGCGATGTCCTGACAATAGACACAAGGGGGTCACTTATCCTTGGTAATAAAAGGTACATAGCAACCATAGGGTTAGAGAATTGTCTGATCGTTGAAACTGATGATGCCATATTGATTGCAAAAAAGGGAGAGGCGCAAAGGGTAAAAGATATCGTAAGTAAGCTGAAGGAAGATGAGAGAATTGAAGCAGAGGAACATGTTGTCACTTACAGACCATGGGGAAGCTATACAATTCTTGAGAAAGGGCCACGGTACAAAATAAAACGGATAGTGGTGAATCCGAATGAAAAATTAAGTCTCCAAATGCATTATCACCGGTCTGAACACTGGGTGGTAGTAAAAGGAAGTGCAAAGGTGACCATAGGCGATAAGGAGATGTTTATCCATGAAAACGAATCTGCATATGTTCCGAAATCAACTTTGCACAGACTTGAAAACCCTGGTAAAGTGCCCTTAGAGATAATCGAGGTACAGAATGGAGAGTACCTGGGCGAGGATGATATTGTAAGATGTGAAGATATGTATGATAGAATAAAAGTATAGGAATTTTCAGTTTATTTAAGCTGATTATAGGGTGGCACGGACAAACTTGTTTGTCCGTGTTTAACCTAAACTTGCTATGTGAAGCTTCAGGTTGAACATAGAGGTATGTTTTTTGCTCGTTTTCAAACAGAGTGTGGGAACGAGTATCGTGTTCCTTGAAATTGTGCACTGGTATAACGTTTCATTAAACACGTGACATATTATCTGTCATTGCGAGCGACAGCGAAGCAATTTTAAGTCTTTTGCGAACAAGAGATTGCTGCGGCACTTTACTCCTCGCAATGATAATTGTTGGTATATACATTTTAAAGAAACGTTATGCTAATAAAATATTTAATAGGAAAAAACAAATCGTGAAAAAGGCGTTAGTAACCGGGATTACCGGGCAGGATGGTTCGTACCTGGCAGAGTTCTTACTTTCTAAAGGTTACGAAGTGCATGGGATTATAAGAAGGGCATCGACATTTAATACCCATCGAATAGACCATATTTATATTGACCCGCATACCCCTAAGACAAAACTTTTTCTTCACTATGGCGACCTTTCAGATCCTGGTCTTATAACCGAAATCATATGGAACATAAAACCTGATGAGATATATCATCTGGGCGCACAATCCCATGTAAGGGTTTCTTTTGACATGCCAGAATTTACCGGAAACATAACTGGTTTAGGGACAACACGTATTTTGGAAGCCATAAGAAGAAGTGGGATAAAATCAAAATTCTATCAGGCATCATCTTCGGAAATGTTTGGAGCGTCTTTGCCTCCTCAAAATGAGGAAACTCCTTTTTACCCCAGAAGTCCTTACGCTATAGCAAAACTTTATGCCTACTGGATGACAGTGAATCATAGAGAGGGATATGGACTTTTTGCTTGTAATGGAATACTTTTTAATCACGAAAGTCCCCGGAGAGGAGAGACATTTGTGACAAGAAAAATTACAAGAGCAATTGCCAACATCCTTACTGGCAAGCAGAAAAAAATTTTTCTCGGAAACTTAAATGCAAAAAGGGACTGGGGTTTTGCTCCTGAGTATGTAGAGGCGATGTGGCTTATGACACAACAAGATGAACCAGATGATTATGTGATAGGTACTGGAGAGAGTTACTCTGTAAGAGAATTTGCAGAAAAAGCATGCAAATATGCGGGTATAGAGATCGAATGGAAAGATCATGGAATACAAGAAAAAGGGATTATTAAAAGTGTCAATAAAAGATGGAAAAGTAGCCTTAAACAGGGAGTTATATTGATAGAAGTCGATCCTAAATATTTTCGACCTGCCGAAGTGGAGCATCTTCGGTCTGATATAACAAAAGCAAAACTAAAACTTAGCTGGCATCCAAGAACTACTTTTGGTGAGCTAATCAAGATCATGATTGATTATGATATGCAACTTATGGGACTCGATCCCATTGGAGAAGGAATGGAAATCTCAAAGAAAAAAGGATTCGGATATACAAACCATGACTTTTCACTCTATGAAAAGATAAGAGAGGAATGTTAGTTGTTGTAGTACTGTGTAAAAACATCTTTTTTTGTAATTTTTTGTTTATTTAAAACTGCTAAATCCGAAGTATGACTCTGAATCAAGTTCAGGAAGAAACAATTATAAAATTACAAATTCAAATGCTCCAAAGCTTGTTTCCAATTTCTGTCATTTTGATATATATGACTCTGTTGATTAAGTCCCAGTCAACTCAATATACATACTATTAGTTGTAAATTAACAAGATATATATACTATATATGGTATGCTGCGATCTCGAAAAGAGAGTTAATCAACAAAGTCATAAATAACGAATGACAATAAATAATCAAATAGCCATGAACCACAGCTCTAAAATTTACGTGGCCGGACACAAAGGTTTGGTGGGTTCAGCTATTGTACGTAAACTTCAGGATTCAGGGTATAAAAATCTTATTATAAGAACCCATAAGGCATTGGACTTAACAAGGCAGTCTGAGGTAGAGGTATTTTTTGAAGAGGAAAAACCAGAATTCGTTTTTTTGGCCGCAGCTAAGGTTGGTGGAATATTGGTTAATAGCACGTACAAGGCTGAGTTTATCTATCAGAACATTATGATCGCAGCAAACGTGATTCATGCAAGCTATAAATACGGTGTTAAAAAATTGTTAAATCTTGGTTCGTCATGTATATACCCAAAATTTGCTCCTCAACCACTGATGGAGGAGCACTTGCTTACGGGCAGTCTTGAGCCTACCAATGAGCCTTATGCTATAGCAAAAATATCTGCAATCAAACTTTGCAGATATTATAATGAACAATACGGAACAAACTTCATCTCCGTAATGCCTGCGAACCTCTATGGCCAAAATGACAATTTTGATTTAAAGAAATCGCATGTATTGCCGGCACTGGTAAGGAAAATGCATCTGGGAAAGTGTTTGGAAAATGGAGATTTTCGGTCGATTAGAATTGATTTACAAAAACATCCGATACCTAATCATGATGTAACTATGATATCGGATGAAGAAATCGTAAACCTCCTTTCTAAATATGGAATAAAAAGTAATTATTCCACTAACTCTCAACTCTCAACTCTTAACTCTCAGCTTTTAACTACTATCGAACTCTGGGGAAGCGGTTCTCCTTATCGTGAATTTCTTCACGGAGATGATTTGGCCGATGCCTGCATATTATTACTGCAAAAATGTAATGCAAAAGATATAGGTGAGTTTGTAAATATTGGAACCGGGAAAGAAATTAAAATCGAAGACTTGGCCTATCTAGTTAAGGATATCGTGGGATATAAGAGTGAGATACAATGGGACACATCGAAACCGGATGGAACACCCAGGAAGTTATTGGATACTGGGAAGATGAATAATTTAGGATGGAAAGCTAATATTGAGTTACATAAGGGGATTGAAGAGGTATATAGAATATATTTATGTTCAATGTGCTAAGACCCACAATAAATGATCCTGAGATTCTCAGATGGGGTAGCTGGGTAATGGCTGGATATGAAACTCAAATATTCTGAGACTAAGAGGGAATTTTTGGGGTATTTATTCTGGGACTTAGCACATTGTTCAGGAATTTCAAACTTTTAGAAACCTGACCAAATAAACGTTTCATAACGTTATTAGTGACAAGGTTTTTGATTTTTGGTTTCACTTCATAGAAAAAATACGTTTTTCCATGCTTGTTGGTCTAATTTACTGGGAGCATAAAACCAATATGACACACATTGCATTCTTCTTTGACAAGACAGACAGGATCGCCAGCGTTTTTTGTCTTCAGAAGACGCACCTCTCTCGGTGAGGGATAGAACTCGTCTTAGCGGTACGTACAACGAACAAGTACAGGTTGTTTATTTTTGGGGAAGAAGGGGGAAATTGTCACGGGTAATCTCCTCGTGTTTCGAGACAAGGGAACAAATAAGAAGGCAGTACAACGGCCTTTAGTAGCATAATTGACATACACAAAGGGCATTTCAGGGAGTCGTATTTGTAGGCAGCCTGTATCAGAGTTCTCCACGAGATGTAGATTTTTGCGATAACAATATTTTTAATATCAAGGAGTTTGTAAACCAAGGGTAAGAATTCTCCTCTGTGTCTGCTTGCCAAGAACCCACAGTAGCGAATATTTCTTGAATTTTATTGGGGATGTGGCAGATGATCCGTTCAATAAACTCCAGGACAGAGCAACGTTATCATTTCCATAGTGTTTGAACGGAAACACTAAAAAGCCAAACAAAATAAGGTAAAGCAGGTGGAAATAGGTTATGAATAGTGTTGAATATTTTCGCGGGATAGGGTAAGATACGGTTTGAACAAAGGGACTCTGGTAAATTGATGCGGATTGGAGGAGAGAGTTAAAAAAGCTGATGAGAATCAGCGCAACGGCTTCAAGTGGCGGAGGGAAAAATAAGGAAGAAACAAAAAAAGGCCTGTGAAGAGTTACTTGGAATTGTCGAGGGGTTTAAGAGTAAAGATAGGAGCAAGTCTGTTAGCCATCTACGAAAGGGTGCTAACGACGAACCAGGTAGAGGTATATGAAAGAAAATAGAGGCATTGGAGTATTTTCACGGGATGTTGAACAAACAGATAGACCATGTAGTAGGAGAAAAACAGGCAGATGTATCGTTGTCAATTCCCTTGGCAGATAGGTTATTGAATCGCTACAGAGAGGGAGTAATAGAGAGCATAAGTTTTGATAAAAGTTTTTACAAGAAAGAGAATAAAGAGTTGCTGAGTTTGTATATACCTGCGGTAATCATGCCTAAAAAAGGGAAGAATAAGGTGAAACAGGAAGAGGAGTCAAGTAAGATGTTTAAGAAGCTAAAGCACAAGCACTCAGCGGTAGAATCGGATATCAATCGTTTGGAACATCACGGCCCGGATAGGTGTCTGGACAAAGGGTTGAAGTCCTTTAAGAGATATTGTGCATTGGGCGTGTTCGCTGCAAATTTGCACAAGCTGAGAAACGTGCTTCGGGAAAAGGCACGGAAGCAGTGCGAAAAACTGCAAAAAGCCGCTTAATTTTAAACAAAGTAATGTTAATGGGTCGATTGAAATATGGAAAAATTAGTTTCTGTAGTCATTCCCACATATAATAGGGAACATACAATTGTGCGGGCAATACAGAGCGTATTAAATCAGACATACAAAACTTTAGAAATCCTGATAATCGATGATAACTCTACAGACAATACAGAGAAAGTAATACAGGGATTTAAAGACGACAGAATGAAATATTTAAGACACACCTGTAATATGGGAGGAAGCGCTGCCAGAAATTCAGGAATAAGGATTGCGAAGGGTGAGTATATAGCCTTTTTGGATAGCGACGATGAATGGTTGCCAGAAAAAATTGAGAAACAATTAAATATATTTTTCAAATCAGACGATACCGTAGGTGTTGTTTACACTGGTTTTTACGTTGTAAATGAATATGGAGAGATTCATAATCAAATGATTCCTAATGAGCGGGGGAGCCTGTTCTCTAAACTGCTTGTAGGAAATTGCGTTGGAACAACTTCCATAATTCTTGCAAAAACTTGCTATTTGAGAAGAATAGAGGGTTTTGATGAGACTTTGCCGAGTTGCCAGGACTGGGATTTATATCTGAGATTGAGCGAGATATGTACGTTTGAATTTAACGTGGAACCCTTAGTTAAGTACTCGAGGTCTAAAAATTTGGAAAGCATCTCAAATAAAAAATGGGCTGTAATCGCAGGGCACAATAAAGTATTAGATAAATACAAGATAAACAAATTACCAAAAGGAATAAGGGCTAACCATTATTATTACCGGGGTTTAATATTTTTATATGATATAGACGATAAGCGATATGCGTTTTTCAATTTTTTTACGGCATTTTGTTTTACATTAAGAATAAAATATTTAAAAGGGATATTGCTTATTTTTAGAAAAATGGTGTGGAAAGTTTAAAAATATGGGAAAAAACATTTTCTCGGTAGTGCTTCTATCGCTTCTGTTTGCAGTTTCTCTAGTATATGACCTCAAACTAGCGATTGCCATTATCCTAATGATTACGAGTGTAATTCTTATTTCACGAAGCGAACTGGTTTTTATCTGTATCTATTTTTTTGTTTATTTTGTTTTGGCGGGTTTTGTGGGGAGAATGAGCTTTTCGCTATCAGGAGCTCAGAGTATTAATTTGCTTGGAATTCTGAATATAATAATGATATTGTTTTTTTATTTTAAGGTAAAAGATTTCCTTCAGCTAGAAACGTGGTATTGGAATAAACATATCATCTATCCGGTAATTCTCTTTTCACTCTATTTACTGTTGACAGTACCATTTTCAATAAGTTTATTGACATCTATCAGGGGTTTAACCAGACTGCTATCGGCATTTTCTTTCTATTTATTAGCTTATTTTGTCGTTGTTAAGAATAGCCATGTGGAAAAGAAAATATTTAAATTCATTACTATCGTTTTTGTTTTTTTATCAGTATACGGAATTATTGAATACGTTACTGGGTATAATATTTTTTATAATCGGCTAATTTCCTCTAAAATTTATCTAGGTTATGAGGTTATCCAAACTTTCAGCAGAATACGAACCACCTTTTACCATCCGTCTCAATATTCGTTTGCTCTCTTAATATTGTTACCGCTGTATCTTTTTTATTTTGTAAAAAAGAAAGAAAAAAAGTACTTCTACGGCCTAATTGTCCTTTTATTCCTGATCAATATACTTTTAACTTTTACAAGAATAACATGGATAGCTCTTTTTATCCAATTACTTCTTTTTCTGATACTGTTTAAGCCTAAAAAGATAATGAGATTTGCTTTGCCGTTAGGAATAGCTGTTATATTGTTGTCGGGACAGATTATAGCACGTGCAACTACAGTTGATGGCTCTGCTTTGCAAAGGTTTGAATTTCTTCAATTTGGATTGGAACTCTTCAAAGCACATCCTGTATTTGGGTGTGGTCTTGAGACGTTTTTCGAGTTATCAACCTCCAGATTCGGTGAGAATATTGCTGCGCATGGGGATTATATTCGAATGTTTGCTGAAACGGGAGCATTTGGTGGCATTGGCAGTTTGATGTTATTATCTATGATGATTATTTTTGCAATAAAAAATTTTAAAGAAAATGATTTTGCAAAAGTTTCGTTTCTTATGATAATGGGCTTCTTGATATTTGGTATAACTGATAATGCTTGGGGATATTGCCACATATTCTGGGGATTACTTGGAATCTATAACGGAGTAATTGTAAGAGAAAAGATACGGTTAAAGACAAAAATATCCCGCGGTAAAGTAGACGTGAAGTTGAAAGACACGTTGTTGCCAGTATAAAGATGGAGTCTGATAAAATATATTAGTTATGATTTTTACTGAATTGAGTTTGTCTATTTCTGAAATTGAGCATATCGGAGATACGTGATATGTACATCGTTACAATTAATTGCCAGTAAATTCTGTTGATTTATGAAAACCTATCCACTAAATATAGTAATCATTGTAAAGTCTCAAACTGTTATTCATCGCTTAATGACAACTTTATTATCGAAATTAAGCATCTTGATATTGGGAAAAATGTATGAAGAATATTCTGGTTTTTGGTTCGTTTTCTGTTCGGGACTGGGAGTTGTTAAGACAAAGACAGCAGTCATTAGTCGATTTTTTCGCAGAAGATTTTGATGTGTTTTATATAGAAAGAATAAATCCGAAAAGTGTTGGAATTATTACTGTTCTTAAAGCACTTATCAAGCGAATTATGTTATATAGAAACGTCGATGGAAACAGTTGGCTTCTTGCAAAGCATTTACATTTTATACAATTAAAGATATTTCCTTTTCAAAAAGGGGTCTTCCGATTACTGAATGCTGAGTTAGCCCTTTTCCAGATAAGGAAGATAATGAAGAAATATAAAATAAATCATTTTGATGATATTATTATCACCCATCCTGCGAATTATGTGAATGATATTTTTGATAAAATTCCCAGTATAAAAAGGATATATGATTGTGTTCAAAGATTTGAGTTTAATAAACTCTTTCCACCTGAAGTGGTTGTTAATGATAAAAGCATAGCAAGAAAAGTTGATTTAGTTATTGCAGATTCAATAACTATTTTTAATGAAAAAAGTGAATTGAATAAAAATGTAATACGCATACCGCAAGGAATAGATATCAAGAACTTTAATATTAACAGAATAAAAGATATTAGTATTCCTGGTGATTTGACGAATATCGGCAAGAATAGAGTTTGTTATGTTGGCAGCTTCCACCAGACCTTCGATTTTAATCTAGTTCGAAAACTTGCAATAGATATACCTTATGCTACGGTGATATTAATTGGAAGTGAAACATCCGAAGCAAAGGAAAAACTCGATTGCAAGAATGTTGTTTTTCTCGGTTGGAAACATTACAAATTACTTCCGGTATACATGAGATATATGGATTTATTTATCATTCCATATGTGTTGAGTGAACACGGAAAGGGGGTATTCCCAACAAAACTTTTTGAATATCTGTATTTTAAGAAACCCGTAGTTGCTACCGCATTACCTGATATCCTGGAATATGAAAAATATTTATACGTTGCCCGTACAAGTGAAGAATTCATTGCGTATGTTCAAAATTCTTTATTTAAGGGAGAGAACAAATTAAACAAGGTTACAGAGAGTCAGTTTGAACACTTTATAAATGAAAATTCTTGGGAAGCTAGATATAGAGAATTTAAAAAGCATTTATAGTATTATCCATAGTAAAATTCATTAAATGGGGCAAATGCAAGAAAAAATGATGAAAGTATTATTGGTAAATAATTTTTACTATAATCGTGGTGGAGATTGCACGTATCTATTTTCAGTAAAAAGGCTTTTAGAAGAAAACAAACACAAGGTCGTAGTCTTCTCGATGCATCATCCACAAAATTTTGAATCAGAGTATTCTGGATATTTTGTGAGTTATGTAAATTATGCCGAGGAGATAAAAAGCAAAAATCTATTTTCGGGACTCAAGGTGTTATTCCGTACAATATATTCTTTCGAATCCAGAAATAATTTAGAGCGACTTATTGAAAAAGAAAGACCAGATATAGCACATATACAAAATATTCACCACCATATTACCCCATCTATTTTTTATGTACTAAAAAAACATAAGATCCCTATTGTCTGGACACTTCACGATTATACGCTTATTTGTCCAAACACCTCTTTTTTGTGCCAGGGGAAAGTTTGTGAGAGATGCAAAAAAACAAGATATTTCTGGCCACTCTTGGTTAAATGTAAGAAAAATTCCTTTGCGGCAAGTGCAATGGCTGCAATTGAAAATACCGCGCACAGGATCATGGGGGTTTATAATCTCGTTGATATACTTATTACGCCAAGTAATTATTTAAGGGATAAATTAATAGAATACGGATTTAAAAAAGAAAAGATATTATGCCTTAACAATTTTATTGACGTTGATTTGAATGATAAAAAAAGGGATAACAAAAATATAGATGATTATTATTTGTATGTAGGGAGAATATCAGAAGAAAAGGGCATACGAACTCTTATTGATGCAGCAATTACCGATAACAAAATCTCACTTAAAATTGTGGGAGATGGTCCGCTGAGAGAAGAAATGATTTTCTATGCAAAGTCGAAAGATAAAAACAGGACGATAGATTTTTTAGGACATAAAAGCCATAATGAAGTGATTGAATTTATGAAAGGTTGTAAATTTGTGGTTGTGCCTTCAGAGTGGTATGAAAACTTCCCATATTCAATATTAGAAGCTTTTGCTTGTGGAAAAGCTGTTATCGGTTCAAGGATTGGGGGCATTCCTGAACTGGTAAAAGATAGAGAAACAGGGTTAACCTTTGAACCTGGTAATTCAGTGGATTTGCGTTCAAAAATTGAATACTATACGTATAACCCTGACAAAGCTGAAGAGATGGGAAAGAATGCGAGATTGTTTATAGAAAATGAGCTGAATGCTGATGAGCATTATCGGCGGTTGATGGAAATATATAAACAGGTTACAAGTAGACAAATTGGATAAGGGGATAAATTGTGCAAACTCCAGCTGAAAAATATATCATAGAAACACTTAAGTCTTATTTATGTGAACATTACAAAAAAGATAGTGAACTACCCATAATATTGAATATCGGAGCAGGCAGAAACGTTGTCATTGAAAATCAATTAGTTAATAGTGGATGCACTTTTGTATGTGACCGTGCCGATATAGATAATTTTCAAATAAGCAATGATTATATGGGTAATTGTCATCTATGTTCGGTCGAGTCTATGCACCCTATAAAATCTAGGGAATATAATGCAGCATTTTCTAACTATCTGTTGGAACATGTTCGAGATTTGAATAAGGTTGCTTCAGAAATTTATCGCATTTTGAAAAACAGAGGGATATATGTTACTTCTGTTCCAAACCCCACTGCTCCTGAATTCATATTGGCGAAAACTGACACCGCTATGGTTTCACAAAATAGTTAAGAAGAGGAGAAGCATGGGAAACCCATTATGCCTTTTAGAATATTAAAGCGTTGGGAACTATTAGTTAGATATTAAAAAATATAGGGGAAACAATATTATGAATGCTTGTGTGATTACTACATATAGATGCAATGCAAAATGTCACATGTGTGATATTTGGCAGCATCCTACACGAAAAGAAGATGAGATAACGCCGGATATTGTTGCAAAATTACCTAGTGGACTTGGTCGAGTCAATTTGACGGGCGGAGAGCCTATGCTTAGGGATGATATTGAGGACTTTGTTAAGATTTTACGCGAAAAGGCTGAATTAGTCGAAATTAGCACAAATGGGTATTTTACGGATAAAATTATTAAAATAGCAGAAAAATACCCTACTAAAGTGATGTTTAGAATTAGTATTGAAGGTTTGCCAAAATTAAACGATGAGTTGAGGGGAATGAAAGACGGTTTTGATCATGCACTCAGAACCGTTTTGGAATTGGTAAAACAAAAGTTAAAGATTATGGTTTTAGTATTGTAATATGTGATAAAAATGCTGCTGATTTGTTGTCTGTATACGAACTTTGTAGTCGGATGGGTATTGAGTTTGGTAATTCTACCATGCATAATTCCTGGTATTTCCATAAGTATGATAACAAATTAGAAGATAAGGAATTAGCTATAAGAACGGAAAGAGAATTTATTAAGGCTTTGCTGCAGTCGCGGAGAAAAAATTTAATAATGAGAGTCAAAGATTGGCTTCGTGCATATTTTAATCTTAATATTTTAAGCCACTTGGAAGAGACTGGTAATATACTTGAATCTTGTTGTGCAGGAACTGACTTGTTTTTTGTTGATCCTTTTAGTAACCTATTGCCTTGTAACGGAACAGATGAACAATGGATAATGGGTAATCTTAAGAAACAATCTTGGAATGAAATTTGGAATAGCGAACGAGCAAATGAAATACGGAGCCGAGTGAGCAAATGTGGACGAGATTGTGCTTTTATTGGTACTGCAAGATTTGATATGAAAAGACATCCTCTGAAACCAATTTCTTGGATTTTAAAGAACAAAATTAGGTTAAAGACTAATAAAGATATTGTGGTTTCTGCTGGACTTCATTTTTAAGTTATATTTACCAAAGGCTACACTAATTTCTCATAATCAATAGCATGTGACTAATATTTGAATGATTTTTGGTGCTGAGAATACAAAAAAAGGGACTATGTTTGTATTCTGGTTTTTATCGTTCTATACGGCTCCGAAATTTGCTATTGATAGAAGTTATTTATTTGGTTAGTGCTTCTTTATGAATATTATTGAAAGTCGATTTTCGTAGTGCGAAAATCGTTTGCAGAATTAAGGTTTCATATCGTTGAATGTTTAATGAGAATCATTTTGTTATGAACTATAGGTTTTCATGATGTTCAAGGTGGTGTCGAGATCCATTGTCAAAATCTTTATCATGTCCTTGCAAAATTAGGTTGTGAGATTGTAGTTTTTACAAGGAGACCGTATGTAAATAGCAATATCAAAGAGTACAAAGGGGTGAAATTAATTTCTCTTCCCATCATAAGACACAAATCAATTGAAGCTTTCTTACATACATTAATTGGAGTTTTTGCTGCCTTAAGATATAGTCCAGATATTTTACATATTCATGGTATTGGGCCGTCTCTTTTTGCTCCGTTAGCAAGAATTTTTGGCATGAAAGTAGTAATGACTTCACATGGTTCAAATTATAAGCATCTTAAATGGGGAAGATTTGCAAAACTTATTCTAAGATTCGGTGAATTGATAGGAGTATTCTATGCGAGTGAAGTAATAGCTATTTCTCAGAATATTGCGGATGAGATTAAGAAAAATTATAACCGAGTTGTGGCTGTCATACCTAACGGGGTAACAATTCCGTCTATCTTAAAAACCGATAATATTCTAAAGAAATATAGTTTAGAAAGAGGAAAATATGTTTTAGCGGTTGGACGCTTTGTTCCGGAAAAGGGTTTCCATGATTTGATAGACGCTTTTAATCAAATCCAGAACCCAAACTCCTTAATCCAAATTTCAACCTCGAACCTCGAACCTCGAACCTCCGAACTCCAAACTCCCAACTCCGAATTCGTAACACATCACCGACCGCTGACCACTGACAACTGTCCACTGTCCACTGTTTATTGGAAACTCGTTATCGTTGGCCGTGCAGATCATGAGGATAGATATAGCCTGGGTTTAAAAGAAAAGGCAAGGAAAAATAGTAACGTTATTTTAACAGGATTTCTAACTGGAGAACCACTGCATGAATTATATAGTTATGCAGGGCTTTTTGCACTTCCTTCCTATTATGAAGGCTTGCCTATAGTTTTACTTGAGGCGATGAGTTATGGTCTATCCTGTATCGCGAGTGATATACCGGCTAATAGAAATGTTGAATTAAGTGAAGATAGGTTTTTTAAAGCTGGGGACGTTAAGGCGCTTGCTATAAAAATAAAAGAATTTATTGATAAACCTTTAAGTGAGGAAGATAGAAAAAGACAAATACGTATAATATCTGAAAGATATGATTGGGAAAAGATAGCAGAGAAGACTCTGCAGATATATAGTAAACTCTTAACTAAAAAAAAGGGCTCTTCAGTAAAATCTATGGGTAAGTTGCGGTTCCGGTAATTTCCCAAGTGTATGATAGAGGGCAATTTCAGCAGCTTTGAAAGTCCTAAAGCCATAAGATTTTCTGATAGACAATTTCACTTTGGTGTTTAATCCTTCATCGACACCAGACGAAAACTGCTTTTTTGCCAGAAACCAGTTAACCCAAGTTCAACAAGTAAAAATCATATCTCTTGTAACATCAATAAGTTACAATTTTAGCACTTCATTTTTCGGCACTACATCTTTGAGTTTTAATAGGTGATTTTATATATTTTCTGCCGAGCGGTGTATGTTTCATATGAAGATTGTTATAAATCACGCGTTGCTCTTTCGTGGGCGTTGTGCAGGTTCTGACATCAATAACGTGGCCATCCTCTGTGTTCATGGTAGTTGTTACCCTTTATAGGTAGCAAGTAAGGATATTACGGATCGTATTCCACGTATGATGAATCCCCGCGGTTCTTAGCTTTTTTAATATCCCGGCAAGCATGTGATAGGCCAATACCGTTATATGCACGTGGGCAATGGTTGGGATATCCGTGTGATGAAGTTTGGCCGTAAACCCAAGTCACCTTTCATCGTTTCAAAACTTTCCTCTATGGTAGTCAGCGACCTATGGAGCTTTGATATCTCTTCCCCGCCAAGATCAAGCCGGTTTGTCCGTAATACATACGTGCCTGTCGCATCCTCCTTTGCTTGTGCCTGATCATTTTTTTCAAACTGGATACCGGTCGCTTTTCCATCAGCCTGTTCCACTTTGACCGTATATAAATTGCCCACCTTATAACGTTCTTTTAGCCGTCCTATGCGTTCGATAGTCTTGTCGTACTTTTTTTGCCTTTTCACCTTCGCTAATCCTTCTTTTATTGCCAGGAGTCCCTGTTCAAATCTCTGCTCTTTCCGGGAAGGGATGGCCTTCCCTTTTGCCTCTTTTGCCTCGCTGTGGCATAAAAGAAATGCCTCTTCTTCTGTTCGCACGAATTTCATACTCAACGTTGTTTTTCCGTCTGATAAAGCAATCTTCTCCTCATCTGCTTTTGACCAAAAAGCGTCTTCATACGATCTCTTGCGTGCAGAGACGGCCACATAGGTGTAACCACTCTTTTTATCAATGCAATGTTGTCTTCTGTTGCAATCCCGGCATCCATAACAATCGTTCTCTCACTTGAAAACAGGCCGTCTTCTTTTTTCAATCCCGATACAATATCTTTCAAGGTGTCAGGCTCAGACACATTGCCCTCAAAAACCTTGCTCTGTTTGGGAAATCCTTCTTCGTCTACGGTAAGGGATAGCGTAAGTATTGGACAATCATTACGCCTCTCTTTCGAGGGTCTTCAGGCAAGTGAGTGGGTAAATTTTTGCATTTTTATATCCCCGGTAGCATGCAAGTAAGAATTTTCAGCCGAAGATATTCCTCATCTCTCAGACCGTATGCCCTTCTCTGTATCACCCGAATCTTGTTATTAAGACCTTCGACAAAGCCTAAAGGTACTTTTGTTCTCAGGTCTGCTGTATGCTGCAATGCCATCCCAGTGTTTCTCTATCATTTCTGCAAACTTTCGTAAGGCTTTAACCGTTGCCACTTCAACGATTCCTTCCAGTTATCGAAAACTTCCTTGACCATCCCTCTGTCTTATAGCTCCATAACTCTGTCAAAGGATTCCCTCAACAGATAGGCAGTGTTGAGAGCCGTTTGTTTGCCATGAGTAGCTTCTTTAACGACTTGCGTCCATCAAGGGTGAGGTTCTCTCTGTTCGATAGAAGCGTATATTTCTGACCTTTGATATACGAACGTTCTTTACCTGAAAGCCGTGCATATTCCATCTTCCGCACTTTGTCCAACGCTTCCCCAAGATGCCTCATTACATGAAACTTTGTCATAAGAATCGCGCATGAAACGCATTCTCACTCGTTGACTTCTCAAATGCCTTCCACATATCCATTACTGCCAACCGTAGCTTCTTTACCTTCTTTGCACCAAGCCACTGGTAAAATAGATCAAGACTCTCTTTGACCTATCCTTTCCTCCAAACCAAATCGGCCTTCCACGCCCAAATCGCTTACCACTATCCGATAGGTATGCCTTTCCTTATAGATATTTCGTCTATACCAATTACACGAGGGTGTGCTACTGGATACCTCCAGTTGCTTCTTCATGTATTCTTTGTCTCAATGTCTTCACCGTATCCCAGTCCAGCCTGAAATCCTTCGCCACATCCTTTACGGTCATAGTCCTGCACTTCCGTCCCACAGAACAGGCAAATCGCTTCGTGTAAAAGGGATTGTCCGCAAAGCCATTCCAGTTTTTCCTGCTTCACCTTTCCGCACTTCCGACATAATACTCGCCGTACCTCCACTTCCAGGTAAATCCGTGCATCTCCACAGGATAAATCCCGTACCCGACGCTCCTTCTTGTCGTATTGACTCCAATGAATCTTTCCACAACACCCGCATACCGTTTTTTGTGTCCGCTTAAGTCTTATATCGCGGGCATTTGAGTCTCCAAATATCCCTTAATTTCTGCTCTCGGAACAAACCCGGGGAACCGATATTCGTCCAGCAGTCGTCTCTTTTTTTCCATTTAATTATCATACAGTTTTTTGCTCATATAAAACCTTTTCCCCTTGTTCTATGCTATGTTGCAGTCACTTCATGGCTTATTTTTACCCACTCACTTGCCTGAAGAGCCTCTTTCGATTTGCCATGCCTGGCTACTTTACTCCCCCTCTTGCTCCCCTCAAAATACGTGTTGGTGAGATCATATAAAATCACCGTCTCTTTGAGCGAAAATATCTCGCGTGCCCGTTTTGATAACTCCTGCTCTATCGCTTCATGATTCTCCCACAACAATACCGCCGTGCGATGCAACGCCATATCGTATGGTTTTGACCTCTGTTGCCCAGGAGCTCTCCTCCCACCCCGCTTGTCTCTGAAAGCCATCGCACGGTTTCCCGCTCGCTGGCCGGATGCACCATTCTTCCCACGATGAGCATCCTGGCATACGTGATTTGTTCCCCGGTAAATCCAAGACCTTTTCCTATCGTATCAATCCGTATTCATCCATTTGGCCTAGCCGCCACGTTCGGGCCTCCTATGGTCTTCGCATCAGTGGTTATCAGGGAATTAACATCCACCTGCTCATAGTGGCCGCTGCTTCTCCGCTGGCAATACCTGCTTGCGTCCTGGATAACCGCTGCCGTCTTATCTGATCGGCATAATGTCTTGCTTTCGCCTCTATTTCAGGGTCTTGCGGGAATAATGTCTTTTGATTGGCTAATAATCCTTCTATGCAATTGGCAAAGGTTCCTTCCACTTCTTCCGGCAGGAAAGCTGTCCAAGGTTCAACACGATGTGCTGTCGTGGTCCAGAAGGGGTACGAACGGATTCAATGAGTTGGTGCTGTAGATATCTCTTCCCGCCATTCGCCTTTTAGATTTTTCACGGATAAACATAACGATAGTATACCATGGAAAGACCGCAAAGGCAAGGGCAATAATTATATTCAGGCACTACAATTGAAATCCTGAAATTAGAGATCTAGCAATATCAACGACTTACGACTTTTGCATACCCGATTTCTGCCCATTTTCAACCCCTTTTTGTGACGAATTTGTTGAACTTGGGTAAACGGTTGAGGAAAGGAGGGGGTTGATAGAGGCGGAACACGAGAAGATAAGTGTCCGTCGGCAATGTGAGTTACTGGGGATATCCTGTTCTGGCTTGTATTATAAGGCGAGAGGAGAATGGATATAATCTTCAGTTGATGAGGTTGATAGATGAGTATTATACCCGATATCCGTTTTATGGGGTCAGGAGGTTGACCGGGTGGTTGAAAAATGAAGGGTATAAAGTAAACCACAAGCGGGTAAAGAGGTTGATGAGGGAGATGGGATTGTATGCGATATATCCGAAGCCTGGATTAAGTAAAGGAGGTGACGGGCATAAGAAATATCCGTATTTACTGAAAGGATTGGTTATAGGGTATTCGAATCAGGTGTGGAGTGCGGATATAACATACATACGGTTGAATCAGGGAAATATGTATTTAATGGCAATAATGGATTGGTATAGTCGGTATGTCGTATCGTGGTCAACGTCAATAACATTAGACGTGGGATATTGTTTGGAGGCATTAGACAAGGCAATAGGAAAGGGATGTCCTGAGATATTTAACACGGATCAGGGATCACAATTTACGAGTGATGTGTTTACAGAGAAATTAGACGGTGCCGGAATAAGGATCAGTATGGACGGAAAGGGGAGAGTCTTTGATAATATCTTCATAGAACGGTTGTGGAGATCAGTAAAGTACGAGGAGGTGTATCTAAAGGACTATAAGACGGTGAGAGAAGCAGAATCAGGCATAAGGAAGTATTTGGAGTTTTATAATAACGAAAGATTACATCAATCGCTTGAATACAAAACACCAGCAACGCTGCATTTTCAGTAATGCAAAGGCGTGGAAAGGAGAAGTGATAATAAGTATTAAATAGCTGGATAATAAAGGTTGTAAGAGAGTGCCTGGACGGACGGTCGCATGGTGGAGTTTTCCTGCCACTCTAAGCATAAAATAATTCAAAACAACAATACTAATATTCTATCTTATTTCCCTTCGTGATGTATGTTCGAACGCATTATCCGGAGATGGTTTTACCTAATTTCTTTCAACGTCTCTAACACGGACTTTGTTTGTGCTTCGCCAGAAATGGGAGGTTGGCACGAATAACACGCCATAGTCATACACCCCAAAGGGTCATCTGTGCCTCGTAACTCCGTCATATCACCTCACGGTGGATACGCTATCTTTCTACGCATACGGATTGCTCCTCAGTATGTGCATAGATACAGACTTCTGTACAAAAATTAGGCTCGCACAGGTGATATTTCCAATCACTCAGGTATTCCATACTTCAAGGTGCACCAACTCCCGAAGCGCTTTTATGAACCCGGCACTCTGTCTCTCTCCACGAGTATCTATAAATCAAAATTTGTCGAAGATCTGTTTTGCCAGCTCTGTCCTTGTTGTGTCTTGGTTAGATGATAGTATGCTACAAACATATTCAATTGTTTCCGATTGTGATAGTGTTCTGTTTATTTGATTTTGTTTTCAATGCCTGCAACATATCAAAAATGGATTGTTTTGTTCAGTATTATTTATGGGTTTTGGCTCGGCATGGTCAGTTTTGGCGACACCCTGCCAGGATAGAGACGCACAAAGATTGACCAAACGCCTGAATCGCCATAGACAAGAACCTTTCACGTTCCTAAACCACGAGGGTTTCAGTCCCCTGAAATAACCATACCGAGCAACAGATGCGAAAGTCGGTATTGACCCAAAAGGTCTCAACAAAATCGTTCTGCCCGGAGGTGCAAATACCCAGGCTATCATAATGACGTTGCTTCGCTCTGCGAAATTACAAGGAGCTAATCCCGTGAAACACCTTCTGGGTTAGCTTGTAAAATCGCTTGTTAAATTTTCAAAGAACTAAAGTGTTCCAATCAGACAACGCTCAATATTGGTGTAATTTTTAAACTTTTGCTAAACATTTCAAACTACGTGCCGATGATTGTACTGAGTCATTGCAAAATAGTCCATGAATGTAGCTGGTTGTACAAACAATAGATATTCGTTCCAATTTAGTCTTTTTAAAAAAGGAGGATGATTGGTCCTACTAGAGTACGAAAAGGCGAAGGCAAGATAAAAGAAAAAATAGTAACTTTGAAAAGGCAAACCAATCGTGAGGTTGGGACGCAGCCATGGGTCTTCAATGAAGACCGCCAGGTTGCCATAAGTACTAAAAGGACAAAGTAAGAAACGAATTTGAAAAGGGCAAACCAATCGTGAGGTTGGGACGCAAAGCCATGGGTCTTCAATGAAGACTGCCAGGTTTGCCGCAATTTGTTTAAGTAACCTTTTGTTAGAGAAGTACTTATGAAGTTTACTATTAATCTTTTAGGATGTCTGTTTTACTATTTGTTCAGGTATTTTCATAAACGAGAAGGTTGGTGCAGAGGAGAACGGTTACAGGAATTTTATGGCAATTGCCGGGAGTGGCAAACCATCAGAGGATATCGGGCGGCGCAAGACAGATGGGTTATGAGTATATTGCACTAAATCCGACCTCTTCCCTGAAGAGTACCACAAAAATCCTGATTGTACTGGCCTGAAATTTTATCTCATCGACCCTCAATGGTATCCTCAGATTTTATCTGGACATAAGAGAAAATATAGACATCAGCAAGCCTGTTTCAGATGAGGCAAAGGAATTTTATAATCAGCGGATGGTATGGAAGAGTAACGACCCATTTCCGTATAATCTGGCGACAGGATACCATTCTACAGGGATTCCTCGAAATTTTCTGTTATGTGGGATTTTCAGCAACAGGCGGTTATTGATGAGGTAGTAGAGCAGATTATTCTGCTGGCAAGAGTTATGAGAATCAGGGTTTGTCATTTGCTTTTGGTGGATATATAATTAACGAGCCAAAGCTTGCGGGTGAATTTTATCGATTAGATGAAAAGGGGATCAATATACCGGTCGGTTTGTCTTATTGGACCGGGGTGAATTCGGGATTGGTGCATGACACGATTACCCACGAGTATGCAACGTATTCTGAGGGATGGCGGCATTTACAAGAAATTACGGGCAAGACTGACCGGGGAGTTTACGAATCCAAAGTGGATTGTTCAACCAACAGCACTCTATAGTGAATCAGGTAATGATGAATGGATATATCAGATAAAGGACCGCGCAGACAAAGACGAGTTAACGCCTGACCTGCTGAGCCAGGAAGTTGGCTGAATACGAATTTTGTGGATGATGCGAATAATTTCAATTCTAGGGTAAATATTACCAAAGACAGGGTTGGCAACTCTCAGGCCGGTGAAGTGGATGAATATAAGAATCGTCTCTTTGCCGCCAAAGGGTGTTAACGGGCATGGTATAATTGGTGCGGGCAGTCTGGCGGCGTAGGAGACATGTCGGATTTCAAGGGTATTACCGAAATTTATCCCGGCTCAAGCTCATACGGTGTTTGCCCAACTGGGACAATCTGAATACTGTGCGCCTCGGTGACCGATCATGGGATGGAAGTGTTTATAAAAGTACAAAGAGTTATGCAAGGAGATATTATGTATTCACGACATCCGAGGACAGGGAAATTATTTGCAGTGTTTTGACGCTGTCGGAAGCTATAACGCTCAATACAGGTGAGTTGGTAACCTCTGTAGAATGCGCTAACGGCTTCTTTGTTGAGTCTGGGGATGGGAGTGGCGATGTTGTTATCACGGGGATGAAATACGCTTAAAGAGCAGGAAGGATATTGGAAGGATACATCTTTACCGTGTCGGCAAAAGGTGATCAGTCCACGGTAATGGTCGGGTCTGAGTCAGACGGGACGTCAGGTTCAGAGACTTCGGATGGAACAGTAAATGGCCGTGATTTGTCTGGTTCGGCGTGGGTGGTACGTTTCTTTAAAGTGAGGGATGGAAAGGAATCAGCGCCAAGGCGAAGATATCTCAACAATCGGGATCAACTCAGATGTGGCAGCAGGTGGCAAAGAGAACTGCTGCAGAAGTCACTGGGATATTTACCCGGTGAAGGCTGGCAGATGATACTTTATATACTTATGCTCCATCAGACCCCTCAATTGCGTATTTTCTACTGATACTAATCAAGTATGAGAAGTTCAGATGGTGGAACAAACTGGACTAGAAAAGGTAATGGATTCTATGCCTTCGGGGCTTCATCTTTAGGAGTGCACCCTACCGATCCCAATTTTGTTCTTGCTGCCGGCGGAATTTTGAGAGAGCACTTCAAGCCATGGACGGTATTTATAAAACAACAGATGGTGGTAATAACTGGACAAGAGTATATTCTGCTGGTTACTATACAAAGAGTCAACGGGGTAATTGCTTTGTATTTACAGGAAGTACCATTTATGCAATCAAGAGCGATAGTGGAGGACTTATCTCATCTACTAATAATGGAAACACATGGTCTGATGTTTCCAAAAAGTGGTGGTGGTGTTGCATTAACTGGTATTGGTGCTCATATGATATAAAACTTCATCCAGCCGACAATTCTATATTATATGCCTGCACTTCTTCCGGCCTTTATCGGCTTGATATATGGAGTGTATTGCTACACAAACAAAAATAGGCAGTGGATTACCTTCCGCTCCACAAAGAGTTGTTTTAAGCCTGGGGCCCTTATGTTATGTATGTAGTGCTTTATGATCACGGAGTCTACAGGTCATCGGATAGCGGTGCTAGTTTTAACGCAAGAAATAGTGGAATTTCTACAGCTATTTCCAGTGGTGGGAAAGTAGAAATATTGCCATAAGCCCCGCAAATCCCAACAGATTATTAGTCGCACTGCATGGATTATGGCCTTCAAAGCATGCGTATATTATTCCGCAAATGAAGGGTCAAGTTGGACAAATACTGACACTATGGATGAAAAAATTAGTACTGAGTGGGTATGTGGTGGTTTATTCCAGGGTGGCTGGGTCCTGATTTTATGGGGTCAAGTGATCTTTCTCCAGTCGTAGCTTTCACCCGCAAAACGAGCTGATTGCTTTAACTGCTGGATGGGGTGAAATGGTTAAGAAAACAACTAATGGTGGCGTAACTGGAAATATTCAAATTCTGGATATACAGGAGCTGCCCCAGCAGTTTATAGCAGATCACATATTTCCTGGGACCTCTTAACCCAAACAGGGCTGTATTTTCCCTTCTTGATTTTGGTGCTTTAATGACACAACGAATAATGAAGATACGTTTCGTTCTATCGCTAAGCAGAGTTATGGCCCTGGTTCTCCGTGTGCAGCGATAAGAGCAATATTATTATTAAAGCAGTCGGTGGCTGGTCGCCAATACAATTTAAATTAGACATATCAAGAGATTCTGGCAGCACGTTTGATTTTATTGAAGGCACAGAAGTATCCGGTCAAACAGAGGACAATGAACGTAGTTATAATTTTGCAAGATTTCATCCACAAAATCCTAATATATGTTATGTTGGAAAGCTCAAATTCACCAATATTCAGAATAATAATTCTTTGTGACCCTTACACGCCCATGGGAGATATTTCCTGGCAATGGAAATATAGTATATTCTTTTAATAATGAAACTGTCTACAAATCTACCAATGGCGGAGGATCATGGACGACTCCATATTCAACACTTCCGAGCGGACACTATATATTATCTATAGCCGTAGACCCTATAAATGAAGATAGGTTATATCTTGGTTCGAGAGGGTAATGGTGTATATATCCTAACTGATACAATTGCTCATGGAGGACTGCGATACAAGAAATGAGAATCATGGATTGGCCAAGGATGCTTTTGGAAGTGTGAACACAGGGAATGTTGCGGTAGACCCTGTAAGTCCAAATGTAGTATATGCAGGAAGTTATGCAGCGGCAAAAGGCCAATCAAATGGTGTCTTTCGATCAACTGATTATGGGATGACATGGACTAATGTTAGCGGAAATTTAGGTTCAGCATTTAATTGCCCTACTCTTCAGGTTAATCCATATACTAGATATGTATACGCAGGAGGTTTTCACGGTACTTGAAATTACCCACCACCATCAACCTCTACTGCAGACACCTTGGCGCCCAATTGTTCAATAAATATTAACAATAGCAATACCTATACCAATTCAGGGACAGCCACTCTGACGCTTTCAGCAACGGACGATGTGGGGGTGACTGGGTATTACCTCTCTACGAGTTCCTCGGCACCTCTGGCATCTGCCACAGGGTGGACATCCGTAGTTTCTACTGCCGATTACAGTGGAACGGTATCCTATACGTTAAGCAGCGGGGATGGGACAAAGACGGTCTATGTGTGGTATAAGGATGCCGCCGGGAATGTATCAAATACCGCCAGTGATTCCATCATTGTGGATACGGCGAATCCTTTTGTAGCCATCACCAGTCCCACGTCAAGTGCCACCTACACAACTACCAGCAGCAAGATAAACCTGGGCGGCAATACCTCAGACAGTTCAAGTGGTGTAAGCAGTATAACATGGAGTAATAGCAAGGGTGGAAGCGGTACGGCTAGTGGCACAACCAATTGGAGTATTTCTGATACAAACCTATCAAGTGGAGATAATGTAATTACGGTAACAGCAAAGGATGGAGCAGGCAATATAGGGACGGCAACGATTACGGTGGTCTACAGTACCGGTACTGCTTTTACGGTAACTACGGGATCAGCAACCGATGTAACAACAAATTCTGCCACATTGAATGGAACGGTGAACGCCAACGGGTTGTCCACAACAGTATGGTTCGAGTATGGCACAGCCACCGGGTCGTATAGTAGTAAATCATCAATACAGAGCGTGAGTGGATCGAGTGATACAATGGTGAGTATGGGTATCAGCGGGTTGTCAGCGGGAAAGATGTATTGCTGCAGAATGGTGGGGCAGAACAGTGCGGGATAAGCACGGGAATGAAATGTCCTTACGACATCAGGCAGTACGACGACAACAGATACTTCAAATAGTATGCAGGCGCGATATACGTTTGAAGAAGGGGTGGGAACGATTGCAACTGATTCATCAGGGAATAACAGGAATGGTACAATAACTGGAGCCACGTGGACAACGGGGAAAATCGGAGGCGGATTGAATTTTGACGGGAATGATTATGTAACAATTCCCCGCGTGAATTATGATGAGATTTCAGTGTCTGCATGGTTCAATAAAAATACATCTGGCACCAACGTTATATTTGGTGGTTTCAGATATAATGCCAATGTGCAATTGCAGGAAGGATTTGACTTGTATTTTCAGTCTGGTACACCCAATAGCCTTCGGTTTGCCGTGGCCACAAGGAACGTAAGTGGGACAATAACAGTAAAAGAGGCAATAAAGGATTTTACCAATTCGAATGGGAGTTGGTATCATGTGGTTGGTACCTACAACAAGGCTACAGGAGAACAGAAGCTATATGTGGACGGGCAGTTGGTGAATACACAAGTACATCCATCAGGGAATGTGGTGGTGCCATTAACGGAGCGGAATTATATGGCTATAGGAACAAGATATACCGATTGGGGTTTTTTCCGTGGAAGTATAGACGACGCCCGCATCTACAATCGGATGCTGAGTGCACAGGAAGTACTGGACTTGTATCGTAGTGCTGAAATGATCACTGCAGACACAACAGTGCCGGAATGTTCCATCAGTATTAACAGTGGTGATCTCTATACAAAATCCACCACCGTTACCTTATCGCTTTCAGCAACGGACGATGTGGGGTGACTGGGTATTACCTCTCTACGAGTTCCTCGGCACCTCTGGCATCTGCCCCAGGGTGGACATCCGTAGTTTCTACCGCCGATTACAGTGGAACGGTATCCCATACGTTAAGCAGCGGGATGGGACAAAGACGGTCTATGTGTGGTATAAGGATGCCGCCGGAATGTATCAAATACCGCCAGTGATTCCATCATTGTGGATACGGCGAATCCTTTTGTAGCCATCACCAGTCCCACGTCAAGCGCCACCTACACAACTACCAGCAGCAAGATAAACCTGGGCGGCAACCTCAGACAGTTCAAGTGGTGTAAGCAGTATAACATGGAGTAATAGCAAGGGTGGAAGCGGTACGGCTAGTGGCACAACCAATTGGAGTATTTCTGATACAAACCTATCAAGTGGAGATAATGTAATTACGGTAACAGCAAAGGATGGAGCAGGCAATATAGGGACGGCAACGATTACGGTGGTCTACAGTACCGGTACTGCTTTTACGGTAACTACGGGATCAGCAACCGATGTAACAACAAATTCTGCCACATTGAATGGAACGGTGAACGCCAACGGGTTGTCCACAACAGTATGGTTCGAGTATGGCACAGCCACCGGGTCGTATAGTAGTAAATCATCAATACAGAGCGTGAGTGGATCGAGTGATACAATGGTGAGTATGGGTATCAGCGGGTTGTCAGCGGAAAGATGTATTGCTGCAGAATGGTGGGGCAGAACAGTGCGGGGATAAGTTACGGGAATGAAATGTCCTTTACGACATCAGGCAGTACGACGACAACAGATACTTCAAATAGTATGCAGGCGCGATATACGTTTGAAGAAGGGGTGGGAACGATTGCAACTGATTCATCAGGGAATAACAGGAATGGTACAATAACTGGGCCACGTGGACAACGGGGAAAATCGGAGGCGGATTGAATTTTGACAGGAATGATTATGTAACAATTCCCCGCGTGAATTATGATGAGATTTCAGTGTCTGCATGGTTCAATAAAATACATCTGGCACCAACGTTATATTTGGTGGTTTCAGATATAATGCCAATGTGCAATTGCAGGAAGGATTTGACTTGTATTTTCAGTCTGGTACACCCAATAGCCTTCGGTTTGCCGTGGCCACAAGGAACGTAAGTGGGACAATAACAGTAAAAGAGGCAATAAAGGATTTTACCAATTGAATGGGAGTTGGTATCATGTGGTTGAAATGCCTACAACAAGGCTACAGGAGAACAGAAGCTATATGTGGACGGGCAGTTGGTGAATACACAAGTACATCCATCAGGGAATGGTGGGTGCCATTAACGGAGCGGAATTATATGGCTATAGGAACAAGATATACCGATTGGGGTTTTTCCGTGGAAGTATAGACGACGCCCGCATCTACAATCGGATGCTGAGTGCACAGGAAGTACTGGACTTGTATCGTAGTGCTGAAATGATCACTGCAGACACAACAGTGCCGGAATGTTCCATCAGTATTAACAGTGGTGATCTCTATACAAAATCCACCACCGTTACCTTATCGCTTTCAGCAACGGACGATGTGGGGGTGACTGGGTATTACCTCTCTACGAGTTCCTCGGCACCTCTGGCATCTGCCCCAGGGTGGACATCCGTAGTTTCTGCCGATTACAGTGGAACGGTATCCCATACGTTAAGCAGCGGGGATGGGACAAAGACGGTCTATGTGTGGTATAAGGATGCCGCCGGGAATGTATCAAATACCGCCAGTGATTCTGTTATTTTAGACACTATGATTACTGCTAGTATGCAGGCGCGATATACGTTTGAAGAAGGGGCAGGAACGAATGCAACTGATTCATCAGGGAATAACAGGAATGGTACAATAACTGGAGCCACGTGGACAACGGGGAAAATCGGGGGCGGATTGAGTTTTGACGGGAATGATTATGTAACAATTCCCCGCGTGAATTATGATGAGATTTCAGTGTCTGCATGGTTCAATAAAATACATCAGCACCAACGTTATATTTGGTGGTTTTAGATATAATGCCGATGTGCAATTGCAGGAAGGATTTGACTTGTATTTTCAGTCTGGTACACCCAATAACCTTCGGTTTGCCGTGGCCACAAGGAACGTAAGTGGGACAATAACAGTAAAAGAGGCAATAAAGGATTTTACCAATTCGAATAGGAGTTGGTATCATGTGGTTGGTACCTACAACAAGGCTACAGGAGAACAGAAGTTATATGTGGACGGGCAGTTGGTGAATACACAAGCACATCCATCGGGGAATGTGGTGGTGCCATTAACGGAGCGGAATTATATGGCTATAGGAACAAGATATACCGATTGGGGATTTTTCCGTGGAAGTATAGACGACGCCCGTATCTACAATCGGATGCTGAGTGCACAGGAAGTACTGGACTTGTATCATGGTAATTAAGTATTGATTTTTCTATAGAACAGTCTATAATTCAGTTATGGCAGTGTTTTGTTAAAACTTGATCGACGAATTTTTTCTTCAGTTGTTTTGATTTAATTTGAAACTAGGTTGGGTTTTGACTTTCAAAACCCAACCTAGTTTAACGGTAATACACCTCGTGACCATACTGTGCAAATGTGTGTTGCTTTCGTGATAAAGGTTAACGAATAAGACACGATCGAAAAGGAGTGATCATTATGAAAACTGTGATACTTGCCGGAGGCTATGGCACGCGCATATCCGAAGAGAGTACCATACGCCCTAAGCCAATGGTTGAAATCGGCGGAAAACCTATTCTCTGGCATATTATGAAAATCTATTCTGCCTACGGACTGAACGATTTCATTATCTGCCTTGGCTATAAGGGGCATGTTATCAAGGAATATTTTTCAAATTATTTTTTATATATGTCCGATGTCACATATGACCTGAAAAATAACAATATGCAGGTTCATAATAATAGCGTGGAACCGTGGAAGGTTACGCTGGTTGATACAGGTGAAAAAACAATGACCGGCGGCAGGATAAAAAGGATCAAAGACTATGTGGGCAAAGAAACATTCTGCCTGACCTATGGTGACGGAGTTTCAGACATCAATATCAAAAAACTGATAGAGTTTCACCGGAACCAGAAGACACTTGCAACTCTTACCGCTGTTCAGCCACCCGGGAGATTCGGGGTCATAAAAATAGAAGAGGAATCGAAGGTTTCGAGTTTCAAAGAAAAGCCAGACGGTGACGGCGCATGGATAAACGCGGGTTTCTTTGTAATGGAGCCCGGTGTTTTTGATTATATAGCCGGGGACCTCACCGCTTGGGAGCATGCGCCTATGCAGAATCTTGCCCGTGACGGTGCTATTTCAGCTTACAGGTATGACGGTTTCTGGCATGCGATGGATAATTTACGTGACAAGTATGAGATTGAGGAATTATGGAAATCTGGTAATGCGCCGTGGAAGGTCTGGTAAGGAATGAAGATATCAGGAACTTATGAACTTATAGAAAGCTATTATGAGAAATTCTCTGAACGTTATTAATAAAGATCTGGAATTAATCTGCTGCAACTTAAATAAGGAATTTGAATATTTATCAAGAAGAAAGGTCTTAATAACTGGAGGAGCCGGCTTTCTTGGTTATTACCTGGTACAGGTTCTTTTACATTGGAATACAAAGGTGGATAAAACCAGGCAGATTAATGTAACAGTATATGATAATTTTATCCGTGGTGTACCTCACTGGCTTACGACTATAGAGAAAAACAATGAAAATATAAAATTAATTAGGCATGATATCACACACCCACTCCCGGGCGATATTGATGATTTTCATTTCATAATACATGCTGCATCCATTGCATCTCCCACATATTACAGAATGTATCCAATAGAAACTATGGACGCTAATGTAAATGGACTGCGCATTTTACTGGATTACTGTCTTAGGCAAAAAGAAAAAAATAAAAACATAGAAGGGTTTTTGTTCTTTTCAAGCAGTGAAATATACGGAGACCCAACACCTGAAAATATTCCTACGCCTGAAACTTATTTCGGTCATGTGTCATGTACAGGGCCGAGAGCGTGCTATGATGAATCAAAACGATACGCTGAAACGCTTTGTGTAAACTTTGCCATGAAATATAATCTTCCTATAAAGATCGCCCGACCTTTTAACAACTATGGTCCCGGGTTAAAGATTACTGATAGAAGGGTGCTTCCTGATTTTGCAAGAGATGTATTTAATGGGAGAGATATTGTCCTTCTTTCTGATGGATCAGCAACCAGAACTTTTTGTTATATTGCTGATGCAATAACGGGATACTATAAAGTTCTTATAAAGGGAAAGAATGGGGAAGCTTATAATATAGGGACAGAGGAACCTGAAATTTCGATATTGGAGATTGCTGAAAAAGTCGTGTCTCTTTCTAAATCACTTTTTAATTATAAAGGAAAGGTTGTTTATAATGTGAGTGCCGATAAGGACTACTTGACTCATAACCCCAACCGACGCTGTCCCGTAATAACAAAAGCCAGGAATGACTTGGGATATGCTCCGGCCGTATCTTTAGATGAAGGGCTGAAAAGAACCTTTATCTGGTATAACGATAATCGTAAAGCGGAGGATGCATAATGAAAATTTCCATAATTGGTACTGGATATGTCGGATTGGTTTCTGGCATATGCCTTGCTGAAAAAGGAAACCAGGTTATTTGCGTCGATGTGGATCAGAAGAAGGTGGACAAGATTAATAAGTCGATTCCTCCAATATACGAGAAAGGGCTGGAAGCTTTACTAAAAAAAAATCTCAATGTAAATTTTAAGGCAACTACTGACCTTCATCAATCTGTACTGAAAACAGATATATCACTCATTGCGGTTGGGACTCCATTTGACGGGGCAGAAATTGATTTGCGTTACGTTAAAGAGGCATCCCGTCAGATTGGGATATCCATTAGGGATAAATCCTCATATCATGTAGTTGTAGTGAAGAGTACCGTTGTCCCTGGAACAACTGATGAAGTTGTTCTTCCAATCCTTGAAGAAGCCTCAGGGAAAAAAGCAGGTATTGACTTTGGTGTTGGAATGAATCCGGAGTTTCTTAGAGAGGGAGAAGCGATCGAGGATTTTATGTTTCCGGATCGAATAGTCCTGGGTGGAATGGATAAAAAAAGTATTGATGTATTAGAAAAAATGTATAGTGTATTCGATAATATTGACATACTGAAAACAAATAACAAAACGGCGGAAATGATTAAGTACGCATCAAACGCCCTCCTGGCGACCATGATTTCCTTCTCAAATGAAATTGGAAATCTGTGCGCGGCAATTGGTGGAACTGATGTTGTTGATGTCATGAGGGGGCTACATCTGGATAAACGACTGAGTCCTATCCTGGACAATGGGGAACGTATTATACCGGCATTTACTACATATCTTCAGGCCGGCTGTGGTTTCGGTGGGAGTTGTTTCCCGAAAGATGTAAATGCGTTAAGCGCCTATGGGAAAAAACTGGACAAACCAATGTTGCTTCTTGAAGCGGTCATGAAGATCAATGAGCAGCAGCCTAGACAGATTATTCATATGCTTGAAAAGCACTTTCCATCTTTGGAAGGAGTTCGGATCACAGTCCTAGGCATGTCTTTTAAACCAGGAACTGACGACATGAGAGAATCTCCGGCAATCCCCATTGTTAAAGAACTTATAGCAAGGAATGCGAATGTTAAGGCTTATGATTCTGTTGCGAAGAAAGAAGCTATGAATCTTTTTAAAGATAAGAATTTTGTTTTTTGTGATGATCTTAATCAGGCAATTCATGGAGCAGAAGCGATCTTGGTGCTTACCCGTTGGGATGAATTTAAGGATATCCATAAAATTATCAGAAAATGCGAAAAGCAGCCTTTGATTATAGATGGCCGCAGGATGCTGAATAAGCATCTCTTTGAAAAATATGAGGGAATAGGTCTCTGAAATTATAGTGAACGAAAAAAATAAGTAGTCATTACGAGAAGTAGAGCAACCAAGCAATCCCTGTAATAGATTGCTTCGCTGGCACTCGTAATGACAATTCATGTATACTTATTTAAGGTATTGACAATAGTTATTATTTATAATGAACATGCTCAACTTAGTCATCATTATGAGCGGCTCTGCAGGTCCGCCCGGTTGCTGCATATATCATTAAGAGGGCAAGGTTTGTTGGCGGAAAATCATGAACAGTCGGAGAAACACAGCCGAAAGTAGTAATAAAACTATTGAGGCGTAAATGTTTGTCTATTCCTATGAAAGAGAGTAGAGAAATAACATGCTGAATAAAAGAAAAATTGTCTCTGTATAAAACTACAGCCAGAAATTTATTGCTCAATCGAAATAATACATATTGCCATTTCTTGTGAGACAGCGTATGTATTGATTATGACGGCAATATATATAATTGTTGTCACAATAAACCGGGCATAATAGATAATTGAAATAGAGCGCATTAGATTAAGGAAGCTGGGCTTATTGTGAAAGCATTGATTTCTAACCGAATGGACAGGTGATTATAGTATTGGTACGAAAATAGGTTTGAATGTCTAAAAAACAGGCATTTCCATACCCTTTTGTGAGCCATTGGCTCATGAGAGTTTACTCTGTAAAAACTTCTTTTTTTTGTAAGTTTTTTTGTGTCATAAAAAGTTAAAAGTACCTAAAGTTTGAAGTGAGCTAAAGTTGTGGATAATAAAGAATTTTCTAAAGTAAGCCATTAACTTTAGGCATTTTGCACTTTGGACACTTTTGCTGCGGCGTAGCCGCGCTAGGATATGATGACTAATCATGCTTTTCGATTATAATATTGGTTGTTGGAAGAATATCTTAAAATAATCAGGAGGCGAAAATGGTAAAACTGCAACAACCGAAGTTTGTTTATATGGGAGGAAAGCTTCGGTTATGGGATAAGGCTACGTTACACATCGGATGTGAGGCTGTAAATCGCGGTCTTAATGTATTTGAAGGAATCAAGGGTTACTGGCAGACTGACGGCCGTTTCGGTATCGTACGGCTTTGTCATCATTATGAGAGGCTCCGCCGGTCCGCCAGATTGCTGCATATTCCCTTTAAACATACATATGATGAGTACTGTAGAGCGATCTATGAATTATTAGGAGAGTTGCTGGGGACTGACCGTGATATGTGGGCTCGCACAACCCTCTTTGTTACCGAAGGGTATTGGGGTGAAAACACAGTTGCTGAGCTGGTTGTGACTGCTTATCATCTGGATAAGCAGATGCCTGAATCTATTAATCTCGGTGTGAGCACGTGGCAGAGAAGTTCTGATGTCTCACTTCCAGCCAGAATTAAGACGAGTACAAATTACCAGGTTGCCCGTCTCGCAAGGATTGAGGGTCGAGCGATGGGTTGTCAGGATATGGTACTTCTTAATCAATGGGGGCGCGTCGCTGAAGCAACAACATCTTGCGTTCTTATTGTTCGAGAAGGAGTTATTTATACACCTCCTGCTACGGAAGGAGCGCTGGAAAGTATTACAGTAGATGTAGTTGAAGCTATAGCACACTCTATGGACTTTAAGTTTGTTCGTCGTCCGATTGACCGCACTGAACTTCTTGTAGCAGATGAGATCGCTCTCTGCGGTACCCTTGCTGAAATAACATTGGTTGAATCAATAGAAGGGCTGCCGCTTGATAAAAAATCAGATATCCTGGTTAGACTTCAAAACCAATATTTTCAAATTGTCAGAGGTATCTCTTCTCATCCTTTTGTAGAGTTGACATTTGTTCCGATCAGATAGATTTCAAGATCAAGCTAATTTTGATATATTGGCTGAAAATATTGGAGTTTACGATAAAAATATTTTTTAAAATGCGTAGTATAGTAAGGCAAAGGACCTCGCAACCTTTTGATTTAGTATAATCTTTCATAAAATTTTAATGTGGATTTGTTCAAATGGATATAACTAACAGATGTCGTTTTTGTGATGCCCCTTTAAATTACACGTTTGTTGATTTAGGTATGTCGCCTCTTGCTAATTCTTATATAAAAGCAGATCAACTTAATAAGATGGAACCTTTTTACCCGCTTCATACATATGTTTGCGACAGATGTTTTCTGGTTCAGCTTATTGAATTTGAATCACCGGCGAGTATCTTTAGTGATTATGCGTATTTCTCCTCTTTCTCTGATTCAATGCTACAACACGCAAAAGAATATGTCCAAATGATGATAGAGAGATTCGGTTTTAACTTTCACAGTCAGGTTATTGAGATCGCCAGCAATGATGGATATCTTCTCCAGTATTTTAAAGAAAAAGGAGTCCCTGTTTTAGGGATTGAACCTGCCGAAAATGTTGCACGAGCCGCGATCGGAAAAGGAATTCAAACGATTTCCAAGTTCTTTGGAACCAGTACAGCAAAAGAATTCTCTGAAGATGGTATTCAAGGAGATCTATTGATTGGGAATAATGTATTAGCCCATGTTCCGAATCTTAATGACTTTGTTGAAGGATTAAAAGTTGCACTAAAACCAGAGGGAGTCATTACCATGGAGTTTCCTCATATAATGCGCTTAATTGAGCAAAACTTGTTTGATACAATTTATCATGAACATTTTTCATATTTTTCATTCAAGACCGTAAAAGACGTGTTTGAGTTTCACGCACTGACAATATTTGACGTTGATGAGGTAGAAACACATGGAGGCTCTCTGAGAATTTACGCTTGCCACAAAGAAGATAATTCACGGAATATTACAAATAAAGTCAATGCGCTTATCAGCAAAGAAATTGAAGAAGGACTTAATACATTAGAATATTATGTTACATTCAGTGAGAATGTAAAAGAAGCAAAGAGAAAGATACTCGATTTTTTGGTCAGAGAAAAAAGGGCTGGTAAGTCAATCGTCGCTTATGGTGCACCCGCCAAGGGGAACACCCTTTTGAATTACTGCGGCATAAGAACGGATTTTATTGACTATACTGTTGACCGAAGCCCTCACAAACAGGGTCATTATTTACCGGGTGTCCATATCCCCATTAATCATCCGGATAAGATAATTGAAACAAAGCCGGATTATCTGGTTATTCTTCCTTGGAATATTAAGAATGAGATAATGGAGCAGATGTCACACATACGTGAATGGGGCGGGCAATTTGTCGTGCTTATCCCGGAAGTAATGGTGTTCGGGTAGATGGAAACAAAACTAAAGGGATCGTTCGTAATCGAACCCGAAAGATTCGAAGATGGGCACGGTTTCTTCGCACGCGCCCGGTGTAAAAGAGAGTTCGAAGTTCATGGGTTGAATTCGAATCTGATGCAATACAATACATCCTTTAAGAGGAATGTATTACAAGACCAATCCCCATGCTGAAGCAAAGTTGGTCAGCTGTATTCGGGATCTGTTTATAATGTAATTATTGATCTAAGGCATGACTTTAAGTCGTGAAAACTGATACAAGCATGGAAATACACGAGCTCAAAATGTCTATTGATCTGAACATGGCTGGCCAGGAAATGAATAAGCTTATACATAAACTATATCCCATCTGCCGAAGCATTACTGGAAATGGTTTCCGGCAAACACTCAGAATAGTCAGGGAGTATATTCCACTCACAATGCATGAGATACCCACAGGGACAAGGGTTTTTGACTGGACAGTGCCTAAAGAATGGAATATAAACGATGCGTACGTCAAGGATTCAAAAGGCGAGCGGAAAATTAATTTCAGAGAATCCAATTTACATGTTATGGGTTACAGCGTGCCTGTTCAGTCCCGTATGTCTTTATCAGAATTGAAAAAGCACCTCCATACCTTGCCTGATCATCCAGACTGGATTCCGTACAGAACTTCATACTATAAGGAAGATTGGGGGTTTTGTCTGAGCCATAACAAATTTCGAAATCTTAAGGAAGATACCTACGAAGTATTCATTGATTCTACGCTTGAAGATGGTTATTTAACTTATGGCGAGTATTTTGTAAAAGGACAGACCACGCAGGAAATCCTGTTGTCCTGCCATGCTTGTCACCCGTCTCTGTGTAACGACAATGTAGCTGGTATAGCGTTGACATCTTTATTGGGTAAATATTTAAGCGCACTGTCCCTGCGTTATTCATACCGGATACTCTTCATTCCAGGCACTATAGGATCTATTACATGGCTTTCCCTGAACGAAGCCATTGTGTCAAATATTAAACATGGTCTTGTTGTAACGTGTGTCGGAGACCCGGGGATGGCTACTTACAAGAGAAGCCGTATCGGCAATGCGGAGATTGATATAGCAGCTGAACATGTACTTAAACATTCCGGCAATTCATACAAGGTAGTCGGTTTTTCACCTTACGGCTATGACGAAAGGCAATACTGTTCTCCGGGGTTTAACCTTCCGGTCGGATGCCTGCAGAGAACACCACACGGAGAGTATCCCGAATATCATACTTCAGCGGACAATTTTGACTTTGTGAAGCCTGAGTATCTGGCGGATTCTTTCTCGAAGTATCTTTCAGTTCTCAATATCCTCGAAAACAACAAAAGCTATCTCAATACAAACCCAAAATGCGAACCGCAGTTGGGAAAAAGAGGGCTGTATACTACAACCGGTGGTAAAAGCCATACCGTTGCCGATCAGATGGCATTGCTGTGGACTCTGAATTTGTCAGATGGTCGGCACACATTGCTTGACATTGCAAAAAAATCAGAAATTTGCTTTGATAAAATTCATGAAGCATCCCGATCCTTGCTCAAGACCGGCTTATTAGAGGAGCAGGGGCTGTGAATATTGCTCAAAATAGCAAAGCGTTCCGGGATGTAATCGATTTAATCCCTGTTGCGGGAACGGCATCGCGAATAGCTCCCCTGCCGTGCAGCAAGGAATTATATCCTGTAGGTTTTCGATCCGTTAACGGAGGGAATGAGATAAGGCCGAAAGTCGTGATACATTATTTGTTGAAGAAAATGCGGCTGGCGAATAATCAGTATGAGTGGCTTTTGCCATTGCATCAAGGGAGTTTCTTCTGTAGTCTTTGAACAAGGCATAAATGACAAGGGCAAACATGGCCATTTGTTTTGTGGTTCTTCTCCAAATTAGTCAATAGAAATTGAGGAAAAATTTCATTAAAGCATTGAAAAGAGTGGACATTTGGTGTTTCCTGTAGACAGATATATACTGTTATATAACTTATTTAGAGGAGACCAGCGATGTCCACGTTAAGTATATTACCATATTTTCCTTTTCAGCGGGTAAGAATTACAAAGCAAACTGTTTTTTCTGATGCTGAGATATCCCAGCTTACTGCAGTGCCCGATGAACGATTTCACCCAATATATGTCATGTGTGTGGTAGCAAAGCACAGCGCATTTATCGTCACGACAAACGATCTTTGCGGGATCTGAATCTTGGCCCGTTCACGTATGGATAAATTGTTCGTATCGTAAGATAGCCTGTGAGCCATGCAATCGAATCGTAGTCGAAGACTTAGGTTTTTTCAACCTTACAGTCGTGTTACGCATCGTTTAGCAGCGTATATTCACGAACTGTGTAAAATGTTAACCATTACCGAGCTTGCAAAATATTTTGGAATGAACTGGAAAACAGTAAAAGCAATTGATAAGTTTTTTCTGAACGACAATACGCGCAGACTGACTATCAGCATCTTCGCATACTGGCAGTAGACGAAATCGTTAAGAAGGGACAGCGCTATTTGACCGTTGTTCTGACTATCTGAGTGGTCGGGTAGTCTGGGTAGGTAAGGAAAGAACAAAAGAAACCCTGAAACCTTCTTTGCCGGTATGACAGAGGAGCAAAGACAGTCTCCTTGAGGCCATTGCCATGGATATGTGGGACCCTTATATTCATGCAGTAAAAAGCATGTGCCGCATGTTAAGATAGTCTTTGACCTGTTTCATGTAGTATCAGGTTTTGATAAAGTTATTGACAAGGTACGAAATGCTGAATACCAAAAAGCATCGAAAGAGGACAAGGACGTCTTCAAGGGTTCAAAATATCTTTGTTAAAAACAAACGAAATATTCGCAGGAAAACACCGGGAACATCTCAAACAGCTCTTGTCGCTCAACGAAACAATAAACACCGTTCTGATTCTTAAAGACAACTCAAACATATTTGGACTTATACCTCACGGACGTGGGCGAGAAAAGCCATTGACGAACTAGCGAAAACGATAAACTATTCTTGTTGTGCATAAGTTTGTAAACATGCTTATGAAACACAGCTATGGAATCTGAATCACTGTGACTATAAAATCTATACGAGTAAACTCGAAGGGTTAATAATAAGATCAAGGTTATCAAAGAAAAGCTTATGGATTTCATGACGAACGGTACTTTTCATTAAAAAATATACAAGCTTTGCAAACTAATTTGGAGAAGAACCCCATTTTTGTTTTTTGCTAAAACACGCAGAGTAGTGTTTGAAAAGTTTATTAAGGAGAGAAATGTTTGTGCCAAAAAATACTCAAATCCTTTGCTCCTGTTGTTGGTTGCTCAGAAAGTTCACAAGTGCAATTACTAGCAGGAATAAAGGGATAAATCAAGGGTAAATATTAGTCGCAAAGCATTGGAAAATCATAAGTTGTGTCCGACTCTACTTACGACTTAATAATATTTTTTCACGTGTGATTTTTAACAAAATAATGATCTAAAGTTAGTACAAGAGCATCAAGGAGATTACAGAATATGTCGAACGCAGACAACACTAAATTGACTGTTATCAAGCCAAAAAAGGGCTGGCAAATATTGAATCTGAAGGAATTTATTGAATACAGGGACCTGTTTTATTTTCTTGCCTCTAGAGATATCAAAATTATGTATGCTCAGACAATTCTGGGATTATTCTGGGCCATACTTAAACCGGCCATGCAAATTATTGTTTTTACCGTCATATTTGGGAAAATCGCTAACGTGTCAACAGAAGGCATACCATATTTTCTTTTTTCAACTGTGGCAATTATTCCCTGGACATATATGTCACAAGCAATGCAGGAATCCAGTCAGAGTCTGGTATCGGGGCAGCAAATGCTGGGTAAAGTTTATATTCCAAGACTGATATTCCCACTTGTGCCAATACTGTCAAGACTTATTGACTTTGCAATATCCCTGGTAATTGTAATGGCAGTTATGTTTTATTATAATGTTCCGGCTACCCTCAATCTTCTTTTTGTGCCGTTATTTATACTCCTTATGGCATCAATTCCTGCGGCTATAGGACTTTGGCTTTCTTCACTTGCTATAAGGTTTCGTGATATTAAGCATGCAATACCTTTTCTGCTGCAACTACTGATCTATACGGCACCTATTGTCTATTCAGCCGCCACTATTCCGGAAAAATATCGTCTTATTTATTCTCTTAACCCTCTAGTAGGCGTGATCGAAGGTTTCAGGGCGAGCCTACTCGGCACGCCGTTGCCATGGTCGTTTATATGGCCTGGAATAATCACTGCCATTTTTCTGTTTTTGAGCGGTGCATACTACTTCAGGCGCATGGAGAGAATTATTGTAGATGTAATTTAAGTCGGATATATCAGTTTATGAGGAATAATATGCGAGACAAAAACATAGTAATAAAAGTTGAAAATATCAGTAAGTGTTATCGGATTGGATTAAAAAAGGATATGCACAACAGTTTTGCAACGAGCATATTAAGTTTTATAAAAAGCCCTCTGGAAAATTACCGGAAATATCGTGCTCTCTACAGATTTGATGACCTGAACCACAAGAATGACAGTTCTGATATAATTTGGGCGGTAAAGAATGTTTCTTTTGAAGTCAGGCAGGGCGAAATTGTTGGTATAATAGGACTAAATGGTGCGGGGAAATCGACACTACTAAAAATACTTTCCAAGATTACCGAACCAACTAGTGGCAGAGTGGAAATTCGTGGCAGAATATCAAGCCTTCTTGAGGTTGGAACTGGATTTCATCCGGAACTCACCGGAAGAGAAAAT
This sequence comes from Planctomycetia bacterium, assembly GCA_015075005.1. Taxonomy (GTDB): domain Bacteria; phylum Planctomycetota; class Brocadiia; order Brocadiales; family Brocadiaceae; genus Brocadia. The sequence continues at coordinate 1,347,378 of JABTVC010000001.1, read as the reverse complement.
GTTTATCTCAACGGTACGATACTTGGCATGAGAAAAAAAGAATTGGACCTCAAGTTTGATGAAATCGTTGATTTCGCAGGTGTTGAAAAATTAATTGATACACCAATAAAGAGGTATTCCAGCGGTATGAAGGTGAGACTTGCTTTTGCCGTAGCAGCCCACATTGAACCTGAAGTACTTCTTATTGATGAAGTTCTGGCAGTTGGAGATATTCAGTTTCAAAAAAAATGCTTAAATAAAATGGAAGATATCGGAAAACATGGAAGAACAATCCTTTTTGTTTCGCATAACATGGCTGCTGTTGCAAGAATATGTCCACGTTCCATTTTAATCAGCAATGGCGGTGTCGTGTGCGACGGGTCGTCTCATCAGGTTATTAGCCATTATATGGGGAATGAAAAAGGAACGAGGGCAGAGCGAACCTGGCAGTCTAAAGAAGCTCCCGGTAACGAACTGGTACGTTTATGTTCTGTACGGGTTACTTCAGAAAGTGGCAGCGTATCAGACGCAATTGACATACGACAATCAGTCACGATTGAGATGGAATATGAGGTGCTCCAGCACGGATTTGCTATGTTTTCATATTTTCACCTGATTAACGAAGAAGGAATTGAACTGTTTGAATCTTTTGAAAACGATCTTGAGTGGCGAAATCGTCCTCGCTTGTCAGGTCGCTATGTGACCCATGCACAAATTCCCGGGAATTTTTTGACAGAAGGGATTTTTTATATTACACCATGTCTAAGAACTTTAAAACCAGAAATTCGCTGTTTTAAGGTGCCTGATGCGGTAGCTTTTCAAGTTGTTGACAGTATCGAAGGTAATTCGGCACGTGGAGATTGTACAGGGGAAATTGCAGGAGTTGTTAGGCCGCTCTTAAAGTGGAAGACACAATTCAGTACAACGGCCGTAAGAACATAAAAACAGATCATTGCTCTTCTATTTGAACGTTTCAACCTGGTTTATTGATAATCTTGAAAATTGACTGATAATCATTATTGAAATAATTTCATGAAAATAGCTTTGGTACAATTAGATATTGAGTGGGAGTCTAAAAGAGCCAATTATAATAAGGCAGAGCATTTTGTCGAGAAAGCTTCACATGAAGGTTGTGACATTGTTGTGCTTCCGGAAATGTTCAATACCGGGTTTTCTATGAATGTCTCAACGATTGCAGAAGATGAAAACGGAGAAACTGCTGCGATATTGTCAACTATGGCAAAGCGGTATGCTATAAATATTATAGCAGGGTATGCTATCAAAGGCATTGATCGCAAAAAGGGGAGAAATATCGCTGTTGTATATAATCGAAAAGGTGAACTTGTTGCCAGGTATGTAAAGATACATCCATTCTCTTTTGCAAGTGAAGATCAACATTATGCTGCCGGCAATAACACTGTTATTTTCAATATAGAAGGAATGTCATCGGGTATTTTTATCTGTTATGATTTGCGATTTCCCGAAGTATTCAGAAGTATCGCTAAAAAGGTACAAGCCATATTTGTGATTGCTAACTGGCCTTCTTCAAGAAAAGAACATTGGGAAACATTACTTAACGCGCGGGCTATTGAAAACCAGTGCTTTATCATCGGAGTAAATCGCACCGGAACAGATGGCAGCGGAATCCTTTATCCAGGTGACTCCAGAGTCTTTAACCCTTCAGGAATGGAAATTTGTTCGGGTAGCGATACAGATGCATTTATCACATGCAGGATTAATCACGGGGAAGTTGCCGAAACACGTGCAAGGTTTCCATTTCTCAGCGATATGTGTACTCATGATCTTACGGCCACTTCCTTCCTCTGTAAACGGGGGGTTACTATCGACCCGTTTGATGAAGTATTTGCCCAAGGCCAAATTTAATCATAAAGAATGTTTTTTTTGTTGAGCAAAAATAATTTATTAATTTTGAACAGTGAGTTGAGGGATGATAACGAGTTTTTTGATTTTCAGCCCAAGTGTAATTATCTTACGTACAAGAGTTGTCTGATGGTACTTGCACATCCCTGGCAGGAATACAGATGTATGCGACAGTTAATGGCTGTACAAGTCTGTTAAGGAACGGCCTGGTCAATGGTAGCTTTGTACCCGAACGAGATAAGCGGGTGTTAAGGAGTTTAACGAGATATCGGAATAATCTGGTACAGGCGATGTCATCGAAGAAGAACCGGATTTAGAAGGTATTGGAAAAGGAGCCGCCTCCATTCTTGCTGAAATAGACATGGACATGGAAAGATTTCCCACAGCAGAGCATCTATCCTCATGGGCAGTCTCAAGGAAAAAGGACTGCTGTTTAAGGGAGAAATATAAAAACCTTGCTATAGGCTGGCAGGTGGAGTAAATTATTTTATGTTGAAAACAGACAAATCCTTTCGTTGCCGATAGGTAAGGATAGATGGCTATTATTTTCCTCTCTGTCAAAATAGCGCCGCGCATATTTGGATGCTTTTTTTTAAAAGAAATGAGCTGGTCGCTATTCAGACTTGGCAAAATAAAACATCCCTGCGGAAAAGGTTTTGTTCAAAGTATTATTATAATATTCTGAAACGAATCTTAATAAATAGTATTTTATTTGTACAATGCCGGCTTGGTTTACGAAATTTTGAGACGGTACAATTACCCGTTTATGGACACTTTGGTATTCGTGTGCATCAAGGATACAAAATATTTAATCTTTACAACAATACGGTAACAAAGATATTTGATGCTGATGTGAGCAGGTCAAGTATTATGCAAGAAATAGAACGGTTGAAAACGGTTTCCCAGATTTCTTTTGTCCCCTCTTTACGGAAATGGGATATTGATGAAAGGTGGCTTCAGGAGGATTATATCTCGGGCAATAGAGCTACTGTACATAGGTCGCCTGATTCCGATATAATCTTGAAAGTGTTTTACCGGGAGGCAATCCCATGTTTGAATAGTCTCATATTATTTAAACCTCCTCAAACAAAAAACCTTAACGGGTATCTCAGGGAAATCATGGGAATCCTGGAGAAAAATGAATTTTCTCGAGAGAAATTAGATTTAGAAGAAGCTTTGATGTTCAATAAGTTTGTACATACTACAGTTGACCGATTGAATGCTGTGGTGGATTGTCCCGTTCACCTTGTTTTTTCACATGGGGATTTTTGTCCTGCAAATTTTTTATCTTCAAAAGATGGATTAAAAATTATTGATTGGGAATCAGCAGGGTTTCGAAGTCTGTTATTTGATTTTTACAGTTATTTTTTTCATAGGCCTGTTTCGAGTAATCTCCCGATAGCTCGGACGGTTTCAGAGATCAATGAAGCTTTGTCATATTTTATATCAGAATTATCTTTGGTGTTTCCTGATATTGCAGATAATTTATTAGCCTCAGTAGAAACATACCGCAATCTCTTCTATATTGAACAGTTATGTAGGCTTGTAAAACGGGACTTGACCGACAAGCATTTGAGCATGAAGGATTATATTTTCCGATATATTAAAGCCTTTCAGGCTTGTGAGGATATATTTTTATATGCCTATGCGAAGACGCAGTCAGAATACAAAGGATGAAACAATGAAAAATTGGACTTCATTAAAATCGTTGATATATATTGGAAAACAGGTAGCATGTCCTTGTTGCAGTGGGAATTTTCGAAAATTTTTACCATTCGGGGTTAAAGCAAGAGAAAACGCCTTGTGTCCAAGGTGTAAATCTTTGGAGAGGCATCGTTTATTATGGCTTTATCTTAAAAACAAAACAAATTTCTTTTCTGATACTGATAATCTTAGAGTCTTACATTTTGCGCCAGAATATTTTTTCCAAAAGATATTCAAATCCATGCCAAATCTTGACTATATCAGTGCCGATTTAAGCTCATCTTCAGCAATGGTTAAAATGGATATTACCAATATTTTATATGAAGATAATTCTTTCGATGTTATTTTATGTTGTCATGTTCTTGAACATATTATAGACGACCACCGTGCACTGACAGAATTGTTTAGAGTTTTAAGACCAGGTGGGTGGGCGATTTTACAATCTCCCATTGACTTAAAGCGTGATAAAACTTATGAAGATACTACCATAGTTTCACCTCAAGAAAGAGAACGTATCTTTGGTCTAAAAGACCATGTAAGAATATATGGAAGAGACTATAAAGATAGATTAGAAAAGGCTGGGTTTACTGTAAAAGTAGACGCCTATGTTAGGGAGTTGGGGGATGATATGATTAAAAAATATTGTTTAGCGAAAGATGAGGACATATATTTTTGCATGAAAAGGAATTCCAGGGAATAGTTAAATATAATCCATTATCTCAACAGACACCTCTTTAGAATTGTCACAAAAGAAAATTTGTATTTAATGTCTTATGCTGTGTTATATGCATATTGGAGCAATAAACAAAGTGATTATAAACTATTTTACCGAACATACTATAAATAGCGCATACTTATAGATTCGTAAATACAATATATTGGGATATCGGAAAAATAGTTTATAATCACTATAAATAATCGCTATGAGTTAAGGTGGAATGTAATATTGTTCGGAACTGGGAGATGAAATGTGAATGTTATTTTTACAGATTCTAAATATAGAGACATATGTGCGGAATAGCTGGTGAATTAAGGTTCAGGAACGGACAGGTGGCACGAGCCGACTGGGGTATGATAAGCTCCATGATGTACCGCAGAGGACCGGATGACAATGGAACCTGGTCGGACGATAAATATTGTACACTAGTGTTTCGAAGATTATCGATAATCGATTTAAGCATCAGGGGACATCAGCCCATGACTGCCGGTAATGGCCGTTATGCATTAGTATTTAACGGCGAGGTCTATAATTTTATGGACTTGAGGAAGCAATTGGAAAACCGCGGGATTGAATTCTGTTCGGCTAGTGATAGCGAAGTAGTATTATATGCATTAATAGAGTGGGGCAATGAAGCGCTGGCGAAGTTCAACGGGATGTTTGCGCTGGGCTTTTACGACGGCGTTGAAAAGAGGTTGCTTCTGGCACGCGACCATGCAGGGATCAAACCGTTGTATTATCTGATGAGCCATAATGGCATTGTCTTCGGTTCGCAGTATGATCAATTGCTTGCACATCCCTGGAGTTATGAACTCAAAGTATCCGGAGTGGCACTGGGACTTTATTTGCGTTTGGCGCATATTCCAGCCCCTTATGCCCTGCTAGAGAACACGTATATACTCGAACCAGGTATGTGGATGGAGATCAGTGCAGACGGACAGAGTAAACAAGGCCGTTTCTTTATTTTTCCTCAGTATGTTGAACCTTCTTTGAGAGGAGAAGAAGCCACAGAAGCAGTAGATGAAGCGATAACAAAGGCCGTGAAACGGCATTTAATCAGTGATGTTCCCGTAGGGGCATTTTTGTCCGGAGGTATCGATTCCCCTTTAGTGGTAGCGAAGATGCGGTCAGTCAGCACGAATACTATAAATACCTTTACTATTGGAACAGGTGAAAAAGAAACAGATGAGTCAAAGGATGCGCAGGCATATGCAAGAGAAATTGGCGTAGAGCATACGATAGAATATATATCTCCGGATCAGGCACTCGATTTAATTACTAATGTAATCGATGCCTGCGGAGAGCCATTTGGCGATTATTCGATATTTCCGACTCTCATGGTTTCAAAATTAGCCAGCCGCAATCATAAAGTTATGCTTTCCGGTGATGGCGGCGATGAATTGTTCTGGGGTTATACGGGTCGTTTCGCAACGCTTATCCGGCTGGCTGGGGATTTCGGGATGCCACACTGGCTGAGAAAGATGCGATGGGGAATAAACAGGGCTCTTTTAAGAGGTAACAATAGGTTTTTGCTTATGGGCTCATTGGGCAACTGCCATCGTTCTATGCATAGCCATCTTCCTGAGGCACTTCTGAAGGAAATATTTCCTTCACTGCCAGCCTGGCCTGAAGAAAGTGATGTGTATACTTACGATGGCTGTAACCCTGATCGGATTGCCCAGTTATCGCGCTGGAATGAGTTCGTTTATCATCTGACAATGGTATTGATGAAGGTAGACAGGGCCAGTATGTATAATTCACTTGAGGTTCGAGTCCCTTTGCTCGACCGGGAAGTGATAGAGGTGGCATCAAGAATCGACTGGCGTGATTGTTTGAATATCGATCGGAAGATAGGAAAACTACCATTAAGACATACATTGGCAAGATATGTAAAGCATCAGACGTATACAAAACGAGGTTTTGAAGTCCCGATGGCGACATGGCTCAGAACGTCTCTGAGAGAAATGTTTGAGGAATATGTCCTGAAGCGAACGGAGATCCTGGGGCTTGAAATCAATCGAGGGGCATTGAGCAGAGTATTTAAACAGCATATTAGTGGAGAACGTAACTATGCGTGGGGGCTTTGGCCTTTACTAAGTTTGGCTTTATGGGTCAATAGATATTACAAATTTAATAATAATGAATCGATAGTCAATTTTAACAAGGAATACAACGATGCCAGATAATGCCACTCCTCTTGTTTCGATAGGCATACCAACATATAACAGGGCAAACAGTTACCTCAAACATGCGCTGCGAAGTGCGATAAATCAGACATATAAGAATATAGAGATTATTGTTTCCGATAACTGTTCACCAGATAATACCGAATCGGTTGTCAGGGAGTTTAATGATCCCCGAATAAGATACTACAGGCAGAAAGAAAATATAGGATCACTCAATAATTCCAATTTCTGCCTGGAACAATCTCAGGGGACATACTTTTTAATGCTTTTCGATGATGACTTGGTCGATAATGATTTTATCTCAACCTGCATGGATGCCATCAAATATAACAGTGAACCAGGCGTAATTTTGACCGGAGCGCGTGAAATTGATTCTGAAGGGAACGTCCTGTCCGCTACTCACAACACAATAGGCGGATACTCGACAACAGATTTTATATTAGGCTGGTTTGACGGCAAAGTACCTTTATATCTATGCAGTACCCTATTCAACACTAAGAGACTGAAACAACTTGGAGGATTACATTCAAAAACCAACATGTATGAAGATGTCGTAGCATATGTTCAACTTGCAACGAAATACGGAAGAGTCGATGTTTTTGATATAAAAGCGAGTTTTCGCAGACATGACAGTAATATGGGAAGCGCTGTCCATTATCATGAATGGTGCGAAGACAGTCTTTATCTTCTGGATATCATGTGTGATGTAGTGCCTGATCACGCCGCATTAATAAGAGAGAGAGGAATGTCATACTTTTGCTTAAGAAATTACAGACATGCTGCAGGAATAAAGTCTCCGGTGAAACGATTTCTTGCTTACCTCAACGTATACAGGACTTTTAATTATAGTTATTCGCCATTAAGGTTTATATTCTTAAGAAATATTTCCCCTATCATGAACTCTTTGAAAAGAAAAATCACAAATTGATATAATCAATTGCACTAAATTTCACAGCATGGCGTAGCCACAACCAAGATGCTTTAACGTGAAGTTCACAACGAAAAACCATGTTATAAAAGCGAGGTTTTACAAATTTGCAATACCGATTTATATCTTTATTCTGTTTAATCTGTGGTTGCAAAACACGTTTATTGGTTTTGGTTTTTTCCTCACCAAATAATATTTATGAAAATTGCATTAATTGTTGACGAGTTTCCTTCTCTATCTCAGACGTTTGTATTAAATCAGATCATAGGATTAGAAGTTTTTGGGCATGATGTCCATGTTTTTGCAGAAAAAGCAGGTGGCGATATCAAAATCCATGATGGTTATAAAAAATATGGCTTATTAGAAAGGACTTACTATTATTGCATGCCCAAAAACAAAATATTCAGATTATTAAAGGGCATTTTCTTTATAATTAAATATGCACCAAATAATTATAAGGTCGTATTCAGATCTTTAAATATCTTCAGGTATGGAAAACAGGCGTGGTCTTTCAAAATCCTTTTCCTGAGTATTCCGTTTTTAGAAAGAGGTCCTTTTGATATAATCCATTGTCAGTTCGGTACACTTGGACAGAAAGCAGTATTATTAAAACATATCGGTGCAATTAATTGCACGATAGTTACCTCCATCCGGGGTTTTGATATAACCGTGTTTCTGAAAGAAAATCCAGGGATTTATCAAGAATTGTTCAGGGAAGGGGATTTATTTTTGCCGGTATGCCAGTTTCTTAAGGAACGGTTGATTCGTGCAGGTTGTGACGAAAAGAAAATTGTAGTTCATCATTCTGGTATTGATTGTTCAAGATTTGAATATTCTCAAAGGCAGCGGATACCTGGTGAGTATATAAATGTCCTGACGATCGCAAGATTGGTAGAAAAAAAAGGGGTGTCTTTTGCTATTGAGGCCGTGTCAGATCTTATTTCAAGAGGGGAAAAAATAGTATATAAGATAATTGGAGATGGAATACTGTATGAAAATTTAAAGCAAATGATAGAAAGAATGGGTATTGAACAGCAGGTCAAATTGCTTGGTTGGAAGACCCAGGAAGAAATTAAAATTTTATTACAGGAATCGCACGTGCTGATTGCTCCAAGTGTGACTTCTGAAGGTGGCGATCAGGAAGGAATTCCAAATGTCTTAAAAGAGGCTATGGCTTCTGGATTACCGGTGATAAGTACTTTTAACAGTGGGATATCAGAACTCGTTACCGATGGCGTGTCAGGTTTTTTAGTACCGGAGAGAGATGCAGCTTCCCTTGCGGATTCTCTTGCATATCTGATCAACCATCCTAATATTTGTAATGAGATGGGTAAGGCGGGCAGGATGCAGGTGGAGCAAAAATTTGATATGTACCCCTTGAATAAGAAGTTGGAAGAATTGTACCTGGAAATGTTAAGGAATTTCAAAGTTGATAGAAACCGTGACCGAAGATACGTTCCATGACGGTATCGGGGTCGATGTATAGGAATTTCAAAGTTGTTGTAAAACCCTTATCGAAAATGCGGAACATAACGGTATAAGAGTAAAGGTTTTTGGTTTTGTTTCGTAAAAAAGATACGTTTTTCCCATGGTTGTTGGTGTAATTTACAGGGATCATAAAGCCAATATGACACATATTGCACTTTTCTTTGACAGGGCAGAGAGGATCGTCCACGTTTTCTGTCTTCAGAAGACGTACTTCTCTCGGTGAGAGTTTGACAAGAGCCCATAGGAGCGAACGTTCCGGCAAAGTCATGATTTCAGTAGCGTTGGTATAATGGTCGAGGTACAGATACGTAACGGTTCTGCCATCGTAGTGCTTGATACAAGTTTTCACCGATAGGGGGCGTTTGAGGTACTTGCCCAAGTAGTCAACATTGGCCTTCATATTGTCTGACTGTTTCTTGAGATGAACGAACCAGTCGGTATTGTAGAATTGAGCCGTTCAGGAATTGAAAGTCGCTATACGAGGTAATGTTTGTTTTTGAGATGGGGGGCCTCCTGAAGCTTTTTTTTGAATTCTTTACGTAAAGGAGATGATACCATTTCCAGGTATTTAATAATGGTTGCAGAGATGAGGGGACAAGATTCATGAGATAGCGGTTAAGCCGCGAAAAGACCCAGAGTTCAGAAGGCATGGTAAAGGTAATGTGTTGCCAAATGGTTCTGGTAAGGGTGTTAAAGCTGTTTTGATCCAGATGTCAGTAGCCCTTTTCTGCAAGATGGGCTGAATCCGGATTTGCAGCTGTGGAAAACTTGGTGTTGTTCTTCAAACAGGTAGACAAACAAAGTGATGATAACCGTAAAAGAAGTTCTGCATAATTTATACTTGACAAAGAATAATAAATAGTATATAATGTATTCTGAGATGATCTAAATAATTTGCTTGATTTCGTGGAAAATGCTAGAAACATGGAAGGGAAAAGCGTAAAGTTAAAGCTATTGTAAGATAGAGCGTTTCTGAAATAAAACGATAAAGGTAAACCCTGAGTGATCGGGGGGCGCAAAGTAAAGGGTCTTGTTAAGCTGTTTTAATGGCTTAAACATTTTATAAGATAGCCTTACTGCCGAAAATGTTTAAAAATATTTTCGCAGTAAGGCTATTTTATTTACAACGCGGCATATACTCTTTTGGTGTATTTACACAATTATTATTAGTAAAGATACAGTTTCCCATAAAGCCAGAAATAGAGTGTATGCTTTCTTTTGGTCTTTACTTTGTGGGGAAATCAGGGATGCGTAAGATAACAATTTTAATAAAAAAACTGAAATTTGGAGGATAAGATGAAAAGTGACTCGGAATGTTATACGCGAAAGAGCGGGTTGTCTTATTTGATGAACGGCATATTTTATACAACCATATCATTTAGCGTCATATCAGGTATGACCGGATTGTTTGAGGGTGATATGTATGCCAAAACAACCAAAGTGGAAACAGAGAAGGAAAAGACCAAAAAGACAAAAATCATAAAAGGGGATGAATGGCGCTATTTTAAAGGAACCAAAAAACCCCCACGTAGATGGGAAAAAAGCGGATTTGATGATAGCGATTGGCAAAGGGGGCCATCAGGATTTGGATATGGACAGGGAAAGGCAAGGACGAAGGATGGGGAAGATCTAAGCGTGAGGAATAAGACCAAACTTGTGGATATGCGGGGCAAATATTCAACTGTTTATGTGCGCAGAAAATTCATTATCGATGACGCACACGCAGCTACCAATATGACCCTATTCGTTGACTGCGATGGTCCATTCGTTGCGTATCTTAATGGCATTGAGGTTATTCGAAACGTGTCGGGTTTGCCGGATGAACCGTTAGACTTAAGTGGTTTTATACATGAAATGTTTACCGGTGAAAATGTGTTGACTGTTGAAGGGAGTAATGACGACATAAACAGCGATGATTTTTCTTTTACCCCGGAGTTCGAATTAACGGAAAGGCAGGGTAACTAAAATGACGCATGATATACGTCGTAAAAAACAGAATCGAGCAAGACAATTCCCTAAAAAACCCTTCAGTATCATGTTATTTGTCATGGTTTTACTCATTCTGGCCGGCAGCGGATTGGCGCACGATGGTACGGGAATGAATGATGTCATTATTAACATACCACCTGTTGCCAATAATAATACAGCAGTAACAAGTAAGGAGATTTCAGTAGATATAAACATAATTGCCAATGATGCTGATTCTGATGGGACTATTGATCCCACCACGGTAGTAATTACAAGTAATCCTGCCAATGGTTCCGCGGTGTCAAATGGCGATGGTACAGTAACCTATACGCCAGATGCGGGGTTTGCGGGTACGGATAGTTTTACCTATACTGTGCAGGATAATGAGGGATTATTATCGAATGAGGCAACCGTGACGATAACGATCGTTTCTGGAACTCATGTATTTACTGCATACAATGACTTTTTATGGATTGCAGGGCAGGTGAATACAAGGATCACGCTTTACACAACAGGACAAAACGGGCCGTTAAAGGATTACTTTACCGGTATGGATATCCCGGTTATCCTTACTATTGCTGGCGGAGAAATAAATTTCTGCAATGCGCAGGTCCAAGGTAGTAACGCAATTAATGGCACCGATGCGTATACGGTCTTCAGCGATATTGTGAATAGTGAGGGGCTTATTAGTTATAGCGGACAAAATCTTACCTTCGCCATCGCTGGTCTTGATCCGAACTTGGATTATGAATTTGTCCTCTTCGGGAACCGCAATAACACCTCTTATGACAGCCGGATGACGATAAATACCATAGCAGATGTTGTGTCGTTTACAAACACAAGCACACCAGGTGCTGATTTTCAGGGGCAACGATCCCACGGTAACGATAGTGAATGGCCATAATACCGACAATGGGTTCGTGGCGCGTTTCACTAACATTAACCCTGGTGCGGATGGCGATATGTTGATTACCGTTTCATCTCCAACCGGCCAGTTCTATGCTAACGCACTAATGTTGAGGGCCACTCAGCCATCCAACATGGATCAACTGAGGGTAAGTGCAACGAGTCCTGTTCTAAATGCGGCCGGAGTATCTGTAAATAGTAAGGAGGTAACGGTGACATTTGCAAAGGCAATGGATGCAGACAGTGTCACGGAGTCTACCTTTTTGGTAAGCGATGAGAGCGGTGCACCTATAGGCGGGGATGTAGACTACAGGGCTAGCGATATGACGGCTGTGTTTAAACTGGCAAATCCTTTGTCACATGCTACAAAGTACACGGCAACGATAACTACGGGGGTGAGGATATATTGCAGGCAATGAGATGCCTGAGGATTATACCTGGGGATTTACAACGGAAGATATATTTGATACAACGCCCCCGACGGTGCAGAAAACGAATCCTATCCTGAATGAGACCAGGTGTCCGTAAATAGTAAGGAGATAACGGCAACATTTACAAAGGCAATGAACGCAGACAGTATAACGCGGTCTACCTTTTTGGTAAGCGACGAGAGAGGTACACTTATAGATGGTGATGTAGATTACAGGGCTAGCGATATGACGGCTGTTTTTAAACCAGCAAATCCTTTGTCGTTTGCTAAAACGTACACGGCAACGATAACTACGGAGGTAAGGGATGTGGCAGGCATTGGAATGCTTGTGGATTACACCTGGAGCTTTACTACGGCCATTGATAAATATCCGTGGGGTTTTGAGGTTTGCTATGCATTTGATGAAGGGACGGGAAGGATTGCAATTGATTCATCGGGGAATAACAGGAATGGTACAATTACGGGAGCCACGTGGACAACGGGGAAAATCGGGGCGGATTGAATTTTGATGGGAATGATTATGTGGAAATTCCTCGCATGAATTACAATGAGGTTTCAGTATCTGCGTGGTTCAATAAAAGTACATCTGGCACCAACGTTATATTTGGTGGTTTTAGATATGCTGCCAATGTGCAATGTCAGGAAGGATTTGATTTGTGTTTTCATTCTAGCACGCCCGATATACTTCGGTTTGTCGTGGCCACAAGGAATGCAAGTGGGACAAGGACAGTAAAAGAGGCAATAAAGGATTTTACTGATTCGAATGGAATTTGGTATCATGTGGTTGGTACATACAACAAGACTACAGGAGATCAGATGTTATACATAGACGGGCAGTTGGCGGATACACAAACACATCCATCGGGGAATGTGATTGTGCCATTAACAGAGCGGAATTATATGGCCATAGGAACAAGATATACCGACTGGGGTTTTTTCCGTGGTAGTATAGACGATGTCCGTGTCTACAACCTGCCATTGGATGCGGAGGAGGTGCAGGCATTATTGTCCAAAAAAGTACTGATCAGAGAAGGGGATGAATGGCCCTATTTTACAGGGATGCAATCCCCCCCGGATGGATGGTATAAAAGCGGATTTGACGATAGTGGATGGCAAAGAGGGTCATCAGGTTTTGGATATGGACGGGACAGGAACAAGACTAACCTGCAAGATATGCAGGGCAATTATTCAACTGTTTATGTACGCAGGGATTTCATTGTCGATGACACACGCGCAGTTACCGATATGAAATTATTCATTAATTGTGACGGTCCCTTTATTGCGTACCTTAATGGCAGACAAATTACCTCAAACCCGGTTGGTTCATACGGTGAACCGTTGGATGTAAGCGGATATAGAAGAACTCTTTCCTGGTGAAAACATACTGGCTATTGAAGGTAGCAATGATGATATAAATAGTGAAAGTTTTTCTTTTATTCCAGAGTTTGAATTAACGGAAAGGCTTGGCAGATAAGATGACGAACAACCACTCTCTCGGAAATCATACGTGGGTAAGACAATTCCTCAAAAAAACCTTAGGTATTCTGTTGTTTGGCTTGGTTTTACTCAATCTGACCGTCAGCGGATTTGCGTACGGTGAAAATGCAAAATATATTATTTTATTTATAGGGACGGATGGGGCGCTAAGCATATCGAGGCGGTAAACACACACCGGTACAATTCCGGCTTTTCAATCAGGGCCACCATGGATTAAATATATGGTATCTACATTCCCTGAAGGCGGAGGCTATAACACGGCACAAGCGTGGTCCAATTTTAATTATGTAAATACTAATCCTGGCACTCAGGATAGCGCGTGCACTGCATCTGCTATTTATAGTGGTTCAAAAACTTCTATTGAACGGATGTCTGTCTCTTCTGATGCTTCGACAAGATTGTTTACAATAGGGAGAGAGCGAAACAATTAAATATTACCACCGGTGTCACATGCCACCCCTTTTCAATGATTTTCGGACAAATACTTTTGCAATAGCGGATGAGGGGTTTTTTGGGAACCCGAACACCACTGGGACTGATAGTATTGATGCAAGATATTCCATGGCCCAAGGCTTCCTGGATGTTCATAACACGAAGGTAGTCTCAGCTACGTAAGCAGCCAGTCAAACCAATTTTAAGCGGGCAGAAAGCATGTCGTGGTTGAGCGGCAATGACGGCGGAAATGCCTCAATGTCAACTGCGAATAACTCGTCCACCATGAAATTATCCGGTCTATTTGATCACGTATATCACAATGCAATGATTCAGGGTATAGTTCTGAAAAACCCTTTCTTCATATAAAAGTGTTGGGCAAACCAGAACGGGTTTGTGATGATGGTAGAAGGCGGTGCTATTGACTGGGCATCCCATGCAAACAATATGAATCAGATGATTGGTGAAGCTAAAGACTTTATGATGCTATTCAGACGGTAACTAACTGGGTAGATGATCCCAGCAATGAGCCATGGACAACTTTGGAAAACTGCTGATCATGAATGTGGTTATCTGACAGCAAGGCCAGGAGTATTACCGAACCATTGGCAATGTGAATGACGTAACCTTCCAAAGAGAAGATAGTCACGGTGCTAGCGGACGCCGGGCGAGCTGGGATGACACGAATAATAACAACGTAATCGATACCAATGAAACAGTGTTTTACGGAACGGATCTCAACCACAAACTCGCTCGTTGCGTTATGCGTGCAAGGGTGAGTTCGGAACTTTTTGAAAATTATGCAAACAATTTTGATTCAGTTCTGGTCTTTACCTTGATAGATATTTTTATGCAATGAATAGTGTTATCGCTGTAACATTGGCTGACTGTGATTGCAACGAGTCCTGTTAACGGTGCGACTGGGGTATTGGTAAACAGCGTAATAGCGGCTACATTTAGCGAAGCGTAGAATAGGCAGCATAACACCGTCCACAGCCTGGTAAGTGCTGGGAGCACGAACAAGCTGATAACCGAACGACAGCCACGTTTACACCGTCAATTCCTCTGGCATGTCACACGGCAACAATAACTACATGTTGCAGGCAATTGACGGCAGCTAATCACATCTGAATTTTACTACTACGCCTGATGGGGTATGAGCGGCCAACAGGCGTTTGATGAAGGGTAGGAGCGATTGCAACTGATTCATCAATTATCAGAAATGGTACGATCTGGGAGCCACGTGGACAACGGGGAAAATCACGGGGTTGAATTTGACGGGAATGATTATGTAACAATGCACGCATGAATTATGATGAGATTTCCAGTATCTGCATGGTTCAACAAAAAACACATCTGCAAACCACCTGAGATTATATTGGTGGTTTTAACTATAATGTAAAAGTGCATGGGCAGGAAGGATTTGACGGGTTTTTGATTCTGATGCGCCCAATAGACTTCGGTTTATATTACAAGGAACGTAAGTGGGACAACAACAGTAAAAAGAGGCAATAATGATTTTGCCAATTCGAATGGGAATTGCATCATGTGGTGAGTAGCTAAGGCTACAGGAGAAGACTGTTTGGACGGGCAGTTGGTGAATGCACAAACACATCCATCGGGGAATGGTGATGCCATTAACGGCGCGGTATTATGGCCTATAGGAACAAGATATACTGATTGGGGATTTTCCGTGAACATAGACGAAGTTCGTATCTTCAGTCGGGCATTGAGCGCGCAGGAGGTATTGTCTATATTTAACGATACCATAGGTGCTGACTTACGACGCTGACACAGCAACGAGTCCCACGGTGCGGGGTATCGGTAAACGAAATAACGGCTACATTTGGCGAATGATGAATGCCGGCAGCATAACACCGTCTTTCCAAAGAATGACGGGAACGGTAGTCGGTGTACTATATCAATGGAACGCCACGTTTACGCCATTTGGTGGCCCCTGCATATTCTACCACGTATACAGCGACGGTTACCACAGGGTAACGGATGCAGGCAACGCGATGACAGCCAATTACATCTGAGTTTTACGGGCGCCATGGTTGACATGACGCCGCCTGACAGTGTGGCAACGAGTCCGGTTAATCTGCGACTGGGATACAAACAGCGTAATAACGGCTTGCATTTATATGATGAATGCCAGCAGTACCGTCACATTCCTGGTGAACTTTTTGAGCGCCAATATAGGTGGTGCAAAACCTATAGCGGTTTGACAGCCACGTTTACGCCGGTCTCGGCATACCCACTACACGTACACGGCAACGATAACACGGGGTAATGGATGTTGCAGGCAATCTGATGACCAGTAATTACATCTGGAGTTTTACTACGGCGCGCTATGGTTGACACGACGCCGCCGACAGTGATTGCAACGAGTCCTGTTAACGGTGCGACTGGGATATTGGTAAACAGCGTAATAACAGCTACATTTAGCGAGGCGATGAATGCCGGCAGCATAACACCGTCCACATTCCTGGTGAGTAACGGGAGCACGAATATAAGTGGTGCGATAACCTATAGCGGTACGACAGCCACGTTTACACCGTCAATTCCTCTGGCATACTCCACCACGTACACGGCAACAATAACTACGGGGTAATGGATGTTGCAGGCAATCCGATGACAGCCAATCACATCTGGAATTTTACTACTACGCCTGATGGGGGTATGAGCGGCCAGCAGGCATATTACAAGTTTGATGAAGGGGTAGGAGCGATTGCAACTGATTCATCAGGGAATAACAGAAATGGTACGATTGTTGGAGCCCACGGACAACGGGAAAATCGGGGGCGGGTTGAATTTGACGGGAATGATTATGTAACAATTCGCATGAACCATGATGAGGTTTTCAGTATCCTGGTATGGTTCAATAAAACACATCTGGGTAATCAACATTATATTTGGCGGTTTTAGATATAATGCTAATGTGCAATTGCAGGAAGGATTAGACTTGTATTTTCAGTCTGGTACAATCTACCATGATTCCGGTTTGCCGTGGTCACAAGGAACGGGGTGGGACAATAACAGTAAAAGAGGCGATAAAGGATTTTGCTGATCTGAATGGATTTGGTATCATGGCTGGCACCTACAACAAAGGTTACAGGAGAACAGAAGCTATATGTGGACGGGCAGTTGGTGAATACACAAACACATCCATCCGGGAATGTGTAGTGGTGCGCCATTAACGGAGCGGAATATATGGCTATAGGAACAAGATATACCGATTGGGGATTTTTTCGTGGAATTATAGACGACGTTCGTATCTTTAATCGGGCATTGAGCGCGCAGGAGGCATTGTCTTTATTTAACGATACTATAAGTCCTGACATGACGCCGCCGACAGTGAGTGCAACGAGTCCGGTTAACGGTGCGACTGGGATATCGGTAAACAGCGTAATAACGGCAACATTTAGCGAGGCGATGAATGCCGGCAGCATAAACACCGCCCCATTCCTGGTAAGTGATGGGCACGAATATAGGTGGTGCGGTAACCTATAGCGGTACGACAGCCACGTTTACGCCGTCAGTTCCTCTGGCATACTCCACCACGTACACGGCAAAGATAACTACGGGGGTAAAGGATGTTGCAGGCAATCTGATGACAACTGATTACATCTGGACTTTTACTACGGGTGCTATGGTTGACACGACGCCGCCGACAGTGAGTGCAACGAGTCCGGTTAACGGTGCGACTGGGGTATTGGTAAGCAGCGTAATAACGGCAACATTTAGCGAGGCGATGAATGCCGGCAGCATAACACCGTCCACATTCCTGGTAAGTGATGGGAGCACGAATATAGGTGGTGCGGTAACCTATAGCGGTACGACAGCCACGTTTACGCCGTCAGTTCCTCTGGCATACTCCACCACGTACACGGCAAAGATAACTACGGGGGTAAAGGATGTTGCAGGCAATCTGATGACAACTGATTACATCTGGATTTTTACTACGGGTGCTATGGTTGACACGACGCCGCCGACAGTGAGTGCAACGAGTCCGGTTAACGGTGCGACTGGGATATTGGTAAACAGCGTAATAACAGCTACATTTAGCGAGGCGATGAATGCCGGCAGCATAACACCGTCCACATTCCTGGTGAGTAACGGGAGCGCTAATATAGGTGGTGCGGTAACCTATACCGGTACGACAGCCACGTTTACGCCGTCAGTTCCTCTGGCATACTCCACCACGTACACGGCAACGATAACTACGGGGGTAATGGATGTTGCAGGCAATGCGATGACAGCTAATCACATCTGGAATTTTACTACTACGCCTGATGGGGGTATGAGCGGCCAGCAGGCATATTACAAGTTTGATGAAGGGGTAGGAGCGATTGCAACTGATTCATCAGGGAATAACAGAAATGGTACGATTGTTGGAGCCACGTGGACAACGGGGAAAATCGGGGGCGGGTTGAATTTTGACGGGAATGATTATGTAACAATTCCTCGCATGAACTATGATGAGGTTTCAGTATCTGCATGGTTCAATAAAAACACATCTGGTACCAACATTATATTTGGCGGTTTTAGATATAATGCTAATGTGCAATTGCAGGAAGGATTAGACTTGTATTTTCAGTCTGGTACACCCAATAGACTTCGGTTTGCCGTGGTCACAAGGAACGTAAGTGGGACAATAACAGTAAAAGAGGCGATAAAGGATTTTGCCGATTCGAATGGGATTTGGTATCATGTGGTTGGCACCTACAACAAGGTTACAGGAGAACAGAAGCTATATGTGGACGGGCAGTTGGTGAATACACAAGTACATCCATCAGGGAATGTGGTGGTGCCATTAACGGAGCGGAATTATATGGCTATAGGAACAAGATATACCGATTGGGGGTTTTTCCGTGGAAGTATAGACGACGTTCGTGTCTTTAATCGGGCATTGAGCGCGCAGGAGGCATTGTCTTTATTTAACGATACTATAAGTCCTGACATGACGCCGCCGACAGTGCTTGCAACGAGTCCGGTTAACGGTGCGACTGGGGTATTGGTAAACAGCGTAATAACGGCAACATTTAGCGAGGCGATGAATGCCGGCAGCATAACACCGCCCACATTCCTGGTAAGTGATGGGGAGCACGAATATAGGTGGTGCGGTAACCTATAGCGGTACGACAGCCACGTTTACGCCGTCAGTTCCTCTGGCATACTCCACCACGTACACGGCAAAGATAACTACGGGGTAAAAGGATGTTGCAGGCAATCTGATGACAACTGATTACATCTGGATTTTTACTACGGGTGCTATGGTTGACACGCCGCCGACAGTGAGTGCAACGAGTCCGGTTAACGGTGCGACTGGGGTATTGGTAAACAGCGTAATAACGGCTACATTTAGCGAGGCGATGAATGCCGGCAGCATAACACCAGCCATTCCTGGTAAGTGATGGGAGCACGAATATAGGTGGTGCGGTAACCTATAGCGGTACGACAGCCACGTTTACGCCGTCAGTTCCTCTGGCATACTCCACCACGTACACGGCAACAATAACTACGGGGGGTAATGGATGTTGCAGGCAATCTGATGACAACTGATTACATCTGGACTTTTACTACGGGTGCTATGGTTGACACGACGCCGCCGACAGTGCTTGCAACGAGTCCGGTTAACGGTGCGACTGGGGTATCGGTAAACAGCGTAATAACGGCTACATTTAGCGAGGCGATGAATGCCGGCAGCATAACACCGTCCACATTCCTGGTAAGTGACGGGAGCACGAATATAGGTGGTGCGGTAACCTATAGCGGTACGACAGCCACGTTTACGCCGTCAGTTCCTCTGGCATACCCACCACGTACACGGCAACAATAACTACGGGGTAATGGATGTTGCAGGCAATCTGATGACAGCTGATTACATCTGAATTTTACTACGGATGCTATGGTTGACACGACGCCGCCGACAGTGAGTGCAACGAGTCCGGTTAACGGTGCGACTGGGGTATCGGTAAACAGCGTAATAACGGCTACATTGAGTTGAGGCGATGAATGCCGGCAGCATAACACCGGCCACATTCCTGGTAAGTGACGAGAGCACGAATATAGGTGGTGCGGTAACCTATAGCGGTACGACAGCCACGTTTACACCGTCAATTCCTCTGGCATACTCCACCACGTACACGGCAACAATAACTACGGGGGTAATGGATGTTGCAGGCAATGCGATGACAGCTGATTACATCTGGAATTTTACTACGGCAGGTGATGCATCTTCAGATGGTTTGCTGGCACACTACAGATTTGACGAGGAATCGGGAACAAATGCCGCAGATTCTTCTGGCAACGGCAACAACGGCACTCTTTTCAATGGTCCTGTCTGGGCAACTGGTAAAATCAACAACGCCCTCTTTTTTGACGGATTAAATGATTATGTGATGACTGCAGATACCCCCTTTGACTTTGAACGCACAAACAGTTTTTCGGTTTCAGCATGGATTAAGTTGGCTCCTACTACGCTTGAAAACCCAATAGTTAGCAAAGAAGGCATTGCTCCCTCTTATACAGGTTGGTCATTTTATGTTGAACCAGGCTCGTTGCGTGTATTCATGATTAATAAATGGAATTCTCCTTATAACAGACTCGTAAGAGATAGTGCCATCCAGGTTGACGACAATGTATGGCATCATGTCGCTTTTACCTACAGTGGAACATCGCTCGGAAGCGGTATTAATATCTATATTGATGGTAATTTATCAAATGGAACTGTAGTTTATGACAATCTTTCCGCCTCCATACTTAACGATGTGCCATTAAACATAGGTATGATTCCCGGTACCTCTATAGTTTTCAACGGACTCATTGATGATGTTCGTATATACAATCGTGCATTGAGCGCGCAGGATGTCCTGTCTTTGTTTAATGAATGACTACAATGTCAAACATAGCGCCACCGTTTGTTAAGTATAACTGGTACAGCCAGAGGCATAACTGTTTTGCTTCAGATTATAATGTACCTTAAAAACTGGACAGTATATTAACCCACCCACACCTCCATATATATCCGTGTTTATGGTTCATTTTTACCCACACTCTTTTCTTATAAGTCCAGCTTAAAAAACGTACGAATATTGTTGTTTTGCTTCAGACGGAAATGGAATTTCTCTTAGCAGCGAAATACTTGGACTGAAATTTTATACAGTTACAAAATATAGTTGAGAGCCGATGAACTGCGAACAGTGAAATAATAACTAACAACGGCTCTATCGGAGAACGGTATCGTATGTAGTAACAAATAATCAGGGAAAATGGAGCTATGTAAGTCCCTACCCAGAAAGCCAATATCATAATTGGATAATGCCTAATGGATAATGCTCCTCCTAAAATAGCAAATGCGAATACAAGCACTCCGAAGCGCCCCACTTTTCGAACAAATACTTCAATCTTTGCAGCAGCGAGTTGTATGGATAAAAAAGGGTGTTCTGCGAGAAAAACTTTTGCTTCCCTCAAAAACCAAGCATCGCGTTGCGCTTCGTTCATAATATTTAACCTGTGAGGATTAACCTCTTCAGCAATATACAGCATTTGAAAGTTCTCCAGCGCAATACGATCATTTTTCCGGTTTGCGAGCATCACAGCTGACCGTGGATTTTTCTCAGACCAAGAGGGCTTGACAACTGACTGAACCAAATTTGGATCCACAGCGCCAGCTACGGCAACAACACCGGTGAAGGCTAGCATTCCAGTGCCAGTCCGTACAGGCACAAACTCGTCGAATATTAGATAGTTGCGTATCGTCCATGGTGCAATAATAACGACAGCTGCAACCGTAACGGTCAGTGCTTGCCATACTACCCGACGTCGTTCTCTCCACCTCACAAGTAAAATTGCAAGTGGGGTGACAAGAATAAAAAACTGAGTACCTGGGCATCCTAGTACAGTAAAACCTAATATCATGCCAAGAACGCCAGAGCGGGAAATGGAAGGCAACTGAAAGTAACCTAGTAACGCCAAAACAGAGAATAGAATCAGCACGGAGGCAAGCAGGGTGTTATTCATATATGGGACGTTACAAGCAAAATAATAAGTTCTGTGGACGAGAATGATGACCGCCAGAAATCCGAGCGGTGCATTCAATAGCCGTTCCCCCAATTTGTATGTCAACATGAGCGCGGTAAAAAGTAAGCAAAGGTTGAATATAGCTGCTGCAAGTTGATGATAGGGGCCAAAAAACCAGATCAAAGCAGCTAGGCAAAAGGTATATAGAGGGTCCACCCAAGCGGTTGGGTGAAAAGTACCGTCGTTGCTTGGCGGAAACAACCACCTGTGGTTCGAAGGGAAACTGTAACCCTCGCCCTCCGCAAGTGATTGCGCTATTTGGTAAGCTTCCCACCGTAAAATTTATCTTATCCATGTGGGATGCAAGTCATATCCAATACGCACTACCGTTACAAAGGAGAGTATCAGTGTTATTAAAAGAAAAAAACGGTTGAGCTTGCCGTTAAGATTGTAAAATATTTTTACCCATCCTGACAATAGATTGTGTTCTTTTAGCATAGTAAAATCCCGTAGTTAATCCCAAAAATTTGGCACCTAAATCCCACACTTGATTTTTGCATAACAAAATTCAATCTTACACTTTTTTGTTCACCGTGAATTGGAATTTTCAAATTTAAAATAATCTACTAAATCTGGGTCTTTGCCCAAGACCTCAGGGTTTATTTAGGCATAAGAGGAACTCTAGTTCGTCATAGTATGGTTGTGAGAGAGAGGATAGTTTTTATCATCTCTCGGAAAGACGAACCGTCGTCCCTCGTTCGGCTATTCCTTGGTGGGTTGCTTCCCAGTAGAGCCCGCCTCTGTTTTACCGAACGGCAGGATTCTACTCCTTCACATCCTTTTTTGTCAAGCGATTTTCCGTTTAGTAGCCCGCCGTTCCCATGCCTCACTTAATTTTCGGTCTCGTTCGGAAAAAGATTTCCTTTTCACGTCCGAACAATTTGTCCTGGTGGGCAACACAACCTATTGCGCTGTGTAATCGTTTTGTATTTTAATGCGCGACCAATACTATTCCAATACCGTTCACGGAAACTGCAAATAGACGATATAGCCTTTATCAAAGCGCTCATAGATCGTCATTTTCTCAGAGGGCGTAGTTATATTTCTCGTGAACTCTGCAAAAGCTGGAACTGGATGCAGCCCAATGGCAAGGAGAAAGAATACGCAGGTGGTAAAATACCCGCAAGAGAGATATCTCTGGGGTTATCTCCTCCATCACTATCGCTACCTTGACAATCCCCGCCTTGTTGGCGAACACATCAGGCACATCGTACGTATTGGCAATCAGGTAATTGCATGCCTGGGATGGGCGAGCCCTGCATGGAAAATCAAAGACCGTGACCTCTTCGTCGGATGGGATGAGACTACCAATCTTTCTGTCCTCCAATATTTGTGTGAATAATACAAAATGAAATGAGATTTACAATTGCAAAATATTTTATTTTTTTGCTTGACATAGATAATTTGCAGTGTATACTTCTAACACGTTTCATGTTTATTGTTATTGTTGCATGAAGTACATGCATCACGACACACGACAAAGGTAAACCCTGAGTGATCAGGGGGCGCAAAGTAATAGGGTCTTTAAGTCTACAAGGATGTGGAGTAAGATAGCCTTACTTCCGAATATGTTTGAAAAAATATCTTCGGTGGTAAGGCTTTTTTATTGTTAGGGCAATCTGTTTTTGGGTGTAGTAAAAATTATATCAGGTATTGCAGCTATAAAAATGTGAGAAAGGAGGGGAAAATATCAACATTGATTTTATGGTTTAGGTTGTTAATATTGAGAAAGAAGTTTCCTTGGTAATAAAGTTGGATTGGAATAGTAATAATAGTTATTGTGAAATGGGAAAGGGGTAAAGAATGAATGTTTTAAGGGCAAATAAATGTTTGCTTGCTTTCGTGTTTTTGCTTATGACCGTTTTTGGATTGGCACATGTTTCTCTCGCCAGAGATATTAATGGTCTTCCAAAGGGTTCATCGATTGAAGTCCTGCAAAATAACGGGCAAGTTGGACTTGGGCGCATACGTGCTGATCAAGTGGGAAGTAAGGCAACCTTAAAGTCGTTTAAATTAAGGAAGGGTGTAATTCCCAATGTTAATCCAACTGCAATTGTATATGCTGCTTACACGAGCTATACAAACGAAAACGACAGTAATACTTACTGGGCGTGGGTGTATCCTGACGAGGCGTATCTATTTGTTGCGTTCAGGGTGACGAACAAAACCAAAGTTAAGGTAAATTGGGAAATTGAAGGCCCTGATGGAGTATCTGATTATCAGGAAGAAATTGAAGATTCCGAAGAATCTGGTGGACTGTTAAATCCTGATTACTGGTATTTTGCATGGTGGAAACCAGTGGATTCTTTAAGTGTAGGGATTTACGATTATCTTGCGACGGTAAAACCTTTCCCGATTGGGAGAAGAGGAAAAGATTCTTGTCAATTTGAAGTTGTTGGAAATTAATTAAGGAGGAATAGAAATGAGAAAAAGATTAATTACAATTGGAGGATGTCTGTTTGCCTTTATACTATCAGCCATAATAGTTGTCGATAGCGCTGACGCCAAATCAGGATCAGGAAGCCGCGGAAAGCCACCTAAACATGCACCGGAGCCTATTAGTTGCATTCTTTTTGCAGCCGGAGGTGGTACAATGATGGGTTTGCGATATTTGAGAAACAGGAGGAAATCGAAGGAATCAATTCATCGGCACAATGATAGTAATGCCGAGGTTTCATAAATTAAATTTTCTAGTTAACACTGTTACAACTAAAGTTGCCATGCCCTCTCTATCAGGGAAGAAGAGGGGGGTATTGGTGTCAAAGGTTAGGAGCTGGCCACAAGACTACTTAAAGAAAGTGAAATTCTGTACAATCAATTTACAGTCAAGTCTTAGTAATTTTTTAACAAAATATTGCATATTACAAAAAAATATAGAAGTAAATAATTAAAACATTACGACAAAGGCAAACCTTGAGTGATCAGGGGGCGCAAAGTAACAGGGTCTTTTCGAGCCTGCATGGAAGCCGGTATATTAAAAGAAAGCCTTACTGCCGAAAATGCTTAAATGCACATTTTTTGCAGTAAGGCTTTTTTATTTTTATACAAGTAATTCTGGAGGTGATAATGTACTAATTTTTTCTAACGATGTCTTAATTCTATAGGGTAAAAGCATAGCGACAAAGGTAAACCCTGAGTGATCAGGGGGCACAAAGTAACAGGGTCTTTTCGAACCTGCATGGAAGCCGGTATATTAAAAGAAAGCCTTACTGCCGAAATGCTTAAATGCATTTTTTACGTAATATGGCTTTTTTTAAGGAGGTTATTTATGCAGGGATATTTGATTCGTAAAATATTTTTAATAATTTTCCCTCTTGTTTTTTTGAAGTTCGGTTTTTTTGCTAGCAACATCTTTGCCGGGTGGACCACAACCACACTGGATACTGATGGATATGTTGGCAGTTTTACCTCAATAGCAGTTGACACATCTGACGCTGCGCACATCAGTTATTACGATGTAACTAATCATGACCTTAAGTATGCCACGAACGCTTCCGGTTCATGGGTAACAAGCACCCTGGATAGTGACGGAAATGTAGGACAGTACACCTCAATAGCGGTTGACACATCGGATGCGGTGCACATCAGCTATTATGATTATGATAATGGTGAACTCAAATATGCCACGAACGCTTCTGGCACGTGGGTAACAACTACCCTGGATAGTAACGAAGATGTTGGGCGATATACCTCTGCAGCGATAAGCATTTCAAATACTATATATATCAGTTATTATGATGCAACAAACGTTGATCTTAAATGTCTTGTTAAAGCACATTCGGAAGTACATTCTGAAGGTTCTGGTGCTTCAGATGGTTCTGGGGGTACAGGAAACACAGGCGGTACCGATGACTCTTCTACACAAACTGTTTTGAAGATAAGGGCGACAAATCCATCCACTGGTGCGAAGAACGTGGCAGTTAATGCAAAGGTATCTGCTACCTTTTCAATGTATATAAATGTTTCTTCGGTTACTACGGAGACATTTAAATTGCAGAGTAAAGATGGTGAAGTCAAAGGCTCTGTATACACAAATGGAGACACTGTTACGTTTATCCCTTCTGCCAATCTTGCTTATAATACCAAATATACCGCAACGTTAACACAAAAAATACGGGCAGCAAACTACGCTGGTACTACGCTGGACTCAAATTACACATGGAGTTTTACCACGGTCTCAGATACCAGCAAGCCTAATGGTTCTATAAGCATTAACAATGGGGATGCCTATAGCAACACTAAAAGAGTTATCTTGAATCTTTCTGCAACTGATAACAGAGGGATAACAGGTTATGTTGTTTCTACCCGTTCCGATACACCGTCGACCTCTGCTCCAGACTGGGTATCTGTGGCCTCCACCACCAATTTTGCAGCAGATATCCAGTATATCTTAAGCAGGGGAGATGAAAGTAAAACACTCTATGCTTTTTATAAAGATGTGTCGGATAATATATCAAGTGTCTCTCATGCTTCAATCATGTTGGATACATCTAATCCTGATTCCGTCTCCGCATACAAGTCGGTCGTTAAGCGGGAGAAAAAATTCACACGGATAAAAAGAAGAAGATGAATAGAATTTATGAGTATATCAGCAAGCTTGAATTGTATAATATTACTGGAATCCTGCAATCGGGGCGAAACCTGATTGCAGGATAAGGCTAAAAATCAGTGATTCCAGATGTTTTTTATTGGTTTAAGTCTTCACCTTGCCAGTATAGCGATTCCAAAATATCATAGCAATTAAATTATATGAAACATTATATAGCGATAGCACGTCCTTCACACTGGTTTAAAAATATTTTTATCATACCTGGGTTTGTTCTCGGTTTACTTGTGGTTGATCATTCGCCAGAAAATCTTTTTTTGAAAAGTATATTTGCTATTATATCTGTATGTCTTGTTACATCTGCTAATTATACTATTAATGAATGGCTGGATGCTGATTTTGATAAATTTCACCCTTTAAAAAAAAACAGACCCTCTGTATTAGGGCACATTAAGTACGAGTTTGTTATTTTGCAGTATGTAATGCTATCTGTTATTGGATTGTTTCTTGCTTATAATGTGTCAAAAGCCTATTTTGTAACTTCTTTTGTTTTGTTGTTTATGGGTTTTATGTATAATGTTTTACCTTTTAGAACAAAAGATAGGGTTTATCTTGATGTTTTGTCTGAGTCTGTTAATAATCCTCTTCGTCTTTTGCTGGGATGGTTTGTTATTATTTATGATTTTTTACCACCGTCAAGTTTACTTATCGCTTATTGGGTGGGCGGAGCTTTTCTTATGGCCGTTAAAAGATATTCTGAACTAAGACTTATATCTGACCGTTCTAATGCAGAATTATATAGAAAGTCTTTTAAGCATTATTCAGAAAACAGTTTATTGATTTCTATATTTTTTTATGCAATGGTTTTTGGATTTTTCTTTGGTGTGTTTATGATCAAATATAAAATTGAATTTCTTTTAACCTTTCCATTGTTAGCCATTTTGTTTTCTTGGTATTTAAAGATAGGGATGAAAGAGAATTCTGTTGCTCAAAGACCAGAAAAATTATTTAAAGAAAAGCTATTCATGTTTTACTGTATATTTTTGGTTTGCTCACTCGTTGTGTTATATTTTGTAGATATTCCATTTCTTCATGTTTTGTTAAATCCAATTTTTCCTAAATAATTAAGAAATCCATGATACAAAAAAAACTTTCTTATAAAAGAGAGGATATAGAAGGAATTATATTTGATCTTGATGGTACTTTATATAATCAGAAGAAAATGAGATTTTATATGATATTTGACCTCTTTTCTTATTATTTTTTAAGACCACACAAATTAAATGATTTGAGAGTTATTTATTATTTTAGAAAAAAAAGAGATGAGTTATATAGTTGTAACAATTTAGAACAGTCTCAGTATGTAATAGTTTCAGATATTTTAAAAATTCCAAAAGAGGAAGTACAGAGAGTTGTTTCTTTTTGGATATATAAAAGACCTCTTAAATTTATTAAGAGATGTAAATATCCATACATAGCAGATTTATTTAGTAAGATTTATTTGTCCGACTTAAAGGTTTCCGTTGTATCAGATTATCCAGTGGAAGAAAAGTTGAAAGCCTTAGATATTAGAGTGGATGTGAAAATTTGTTCAACAGACCAAGAGATTAATGCTTTTAAACCAAATCCTAAAGGATTTCTTGTTGCGTCTGAAAGGATGGGAGTTTTACCAAAAAAATGTATTTTTGTTGGTGATCGTGATGATAAAGACGGGGAAGGTGCTAAAAATGCAGGGATGTTTTTTGTAAAGATAAACAAAGATATTAATAATATTTTTACCTAAATTCTGCAAATGATTTTCGCTATGCGAAAATCGACCTTCTACAATAGCTTTACGAGACAAAACCAATAATAAGCTTCAGTTTTTGGAGTTTTCTGAGTTACCCAGTGCAATTTTGGGCAAAAGAACTGGAAAATAGCCTCGATTCAACCATGCGGAGCGACAAAACCGGGGATGGAGATATACCGCCTCCTGCATGGTGTTTTCAGCACCCAAAATACCTCGAATCAAAGACAAAAATCACTTTCTACCCGAGTGCTACACCCAGCGACATACCTTCCCACGCCCGCCATTCTTCCTGATGCAGAAACTTCTCCGGCAACTTCAACCCAAGTTCAACAAATTCGTCACAAAATGGGTGGAAAATGGGCAAAATTGGGTATGCAAAAGTCGTAAGCCATTGTGGGTATAAAGTAAAATACCCCACTGTCTAGACAATTATTTAATAAAAATAAGATAGAATATTAGTATTGTTGTTTTGAGTTATTTTATGCTTGGAGTGGCAGGAAAACTCCACCATGCGACCGCCCGTCCATGCACTCTCTTACAGCCTTTATTATCCAGCTATTTAATACTCATCTATCTCCCTCATCAACTGAAGATTATATCCATTCTTCCCTCTCGCCTTATAATACAAGCCAGAACAGGATATCCCTAGTAACTCACATTGCCGACGGACACTTATCTTCTCGTGTTCCGCCTCTATCAACCCCTCCTTTCCTCAACCGTTAAGTCCCACTTTATTTCATCCAATCTAACTCTACCTTTAATTGCCCTATCTGCTAATACAATGATGCCCGCAATTCCTTCTCCTCTCTCGCATCTTGTACCTTCTTCATCGAAAATATCCGTGGTATCTCTTCCGATACCTGCTTCTTTCATTGCGCTATCTGCGTCGGATGTACCTCGTATTCTCCCGCTAGTGTCTAATTGCATAAATTTCTTATAGTATTTCTTAATTGCGAACCCCGAACTTCCCTTTTACGCCATATGAAAGGTTTAGCATTAGGCTGATAAACTTCAATGAATTCCGCTATTGCAGACTTCAATTGCTCTACACTTTTGAAGCTTGCGTTCTTCAAAGCTTTTCTGGAAAGAATGCCAAACCATATCTCCACCTGATTGAGCCAACTTGCAGAAGTCGGAGTAAAGTGGAATTTAACATTCGGGTGTGCTGCCATCCACCCATCATTTCGTTTGTGAATACAGTAGTTGTCGAGGATGACATGGATTTCTTTCTTATTGCTATCCGGCAAATCCAAAAGTAGTTGATCCATAAATGTCAAAAATTCCACTCGTCTTTTTAATTCTGTTGTTTGTGTATGAATAGTCCCTGTTGCTACATTCAGTGCTGCAAACAGGTTCAGTGTTCCATGACGCTTATAGGTACTTTTAAGGCCATGCACAATTTTCCTATTACTTGTGCATACATAACCCGTAGTCCGCTCCAAGGCCTGAATGCTTGGCTTTTCGTCAACGGAAATCACCAGAGCATTTTCTGGAGGCCAGGTATAAGCCAACTATATCAGCCGCTTTGGGCGCAAACTCAGGGTCAGTGCTGACACACCAGCTTCTTTGCCGAGCAAGACAAATGCCTTCCTTGCGAAGAACGCGCCAGACCGCGTCGTCTGATGCTCCCAAGTGTCGCGAAAGAGGGCCATCAGTTTGATTGTCCTTTTGGCGGCGGAAGCTCTAATGTTTTCAAGACCAGATTACGGAACTCCTTATCATATTTCGGGGGCTTGCCAGAGCGTGGCAGATCATACAAACCTTTGATCCGTTTGTGATAAAGCGATCCCGCCACTCAATAACAGTATTTTGCGATGTCTCAATATCTCTGGCTACCTTCTGCACCTGTTCCCCGTCAAGTAACTTGTTAATGATTCTAGCGCGTTCAACAAGCCGCCACTCCATACTACGACTATTGACCCATTCAGAAAGAGTCTGCCGGTCATTCTCGGAGCAATAAGGTATTCGAGCTTTTCTTGCCATTGTAAACCCCTTTATATGAAATAAACCGGAGTTTACTATATTTAACTTATTTTTGCATGTAAACACTAGCTCGTTCGCAGTTTTCTTCCTCTTATCGCTTCTATATGCTACCTTTGCTTTGAACTCACCGTTACAGTGTTTCCTCGTCATCTCTTTAATACCCCCTTTCACATCACTCCATGGCTTTTCTCTCCTAATCCTGCCATCCGGCAGGCAGCTTTCTCTATCTTAACATACTGTCTAGTTTTTGGGGTACAGTATTTTATAATTTGCGTATGATCGTTACATAATAACTGTGATACAAATAGTAGCAACCCTTTTTGTGCCTAGTTTTCAGGCATTTCATAGAATTTAGGAAATTGAGATTTATTAAAAATAGCACTATTCGTGACACTATTTCATCAATAGGTTTTACAGTATTAAAAATTTACCATGGCTCGCGACACTATATAAAATGGACTGTTACAAATTTAAAATAATATAATATTATTTTAAGAATCAGCGGCATACTGTGTGCGGTTGTCGGAGTATAGTAATCATATTATATTTTATATGGGTATTCACTTGACTGCGATTGCTACAAGATGTCGTAGTTTGTCGCTCTTCCTCCCAGACTAATATACTATATGTAGGGGGTACTTTAGTCAAATGAATACCCCTAATATTTTAAATAGTACAAGGATGCAGATTGTGTTTTTTTAGAAATAGAGAAAGATTTCTTCAAATAATTATCTTGAGTAACAATAAAAGACCATCGCAATGGCGAAAAAATGCCTGAAGGCATTTTTGTTTATAAAAAGAAATAGCCAATTTGAAAAGGGCAAACCAATCGTGAGGTTGGGACGCAAAGCCATGGGTCTTCAATGAAGACTGCCAGGTTGCCGTATTTGTTTAAGTAACCTTTTGTTAGGAGAAGTACTTATGAAGTTTACTATTAATCTTTTAGGATGTCTGTTTTTACTATTTGTTCAGGTATTTTTCATAAACGAGAAGGTTGGTGCAGAGGAGAACGGTTACAGGAATTTTTATGGCATTGCCGGGAGTGGCAAACCATCAGAGGATATCAAGTATGCAAGACAGATGGGTTATGAGTATATTGCACTAAATCCGACCTCTTCCCCTGAAGAGTACCACAAAAATCCCGATTGTACTGGCCTGAAATTTTATCTCATCGACCCTCAATGGTATCCTCAGATTTTATCTGGACATAAGAGAAATATAGACATCAGCAAGCCTGTTTCAGATGAGGCAAAGGAATTTTATAATCAGCGGATGGTATGGAAGAGTAACGACCCATTTCCGTATAATCTGGCGACAGGATACCATTCTACAGGGGATTCCTCGAAATTTTCTGTTATGTGGGATTTTCAGCAACAGGCGGTTATTGATGAGGTAGTAGAGCAGATTATTCTGCTGGCAAAGAGTTATGAGAATCAGGGTTTGTCATTTGCTTTTGGTGGATATATAATTAACGAGCCAAAGCTTGCGGGTGAATTTTATCGATTAGATGAAAAGGGGATCAATATACCGGTCGGTTTGTCTTATTGGACCGGGGTGAATTCGGGATTGGTGCATGACACGATTACCCACGAGTATGCAACGTATTCTGAGGGGATGGCGGCATTTTACAAGAAATTACGGGCAAGACTGACCGGGGAGTTTACGAATCCAAAGTGGATTGTTCAACCAACAGCACTCTATAGTGAATCAGGTAATGATGAATGGATATATCAGATAAAGGACCGCGCAGACAAAGACGAGTTAACGCCTGACCTGCTGAGCCAGGGAAGTTGGCTGAATACGAATTTTGTGGATGATGCGAATAATTTCAATTCAGGGGTAAATATTACCAAAGACAGGGTTGGCAACTCTCAGGCCGGTGAAGTGGATGAATATAAGAATCGTCTCTTTGCCGCTAAAGCGGGTGTTAACGGGGCATGGTATAATTGGTGCGGGCAGTCTGGCGGCGTAGGAGACATGTCGGATTTCAAGGGTATTACCGAAATTTATCCCCGGCTCAAGCTCATACGGTGTTTGCCCAACTGGGACAATCTGAATACTGTGCCTCTCGGTGACCGATCATGGGATGGAAGTGTTTATAAAAGTACAAAGAGTTATGCAAATGGAGATATTATGTATTCACGACATCCGAGGACAGGGAAATTATTTGCAGTGTTTTTGACGCTGTCGGGGGCTATAACGCTCAATACAGGTGAGTTGGTAACCTCTGTAGAATGCGCTAACGGCTTCTTTGTTGAGTCTGGGGATGGGAGTGGCGATGTTGTTATCACGGGGGATGAAATACGCTTAAAGAGCAGGAAGGATATTGGGAAGGGATACATCTTTACCGTGTCGGCAAAAGGTGATCAGTCCACGGTAATGGTCGGGTCTGAGTCAGACGGGACGTCAGGTTCGGAGACTTCGGATGGAACAGTAAATGGCCGTGATTTGTCTGGTTCGGCGTGGGTGGAGTACGTTTCTTCTAAAGTGAGGGATGGGAAAGGAATCAGCGCCAAGGCGAAGATATCTCAACAATCGGGATCAACTCAGATGTGGCAGCAGGTGGCAAAGAGAACTGCAGCCCAGAAGTCACTGGGATATTTACCCGGTGAAGGCTGGCAGATGATACTTTATATTACTTATGCTCCATCAGACCCCTCAATTGCGTATTTTTCTACTGATACTAATCAAGTATGGAGAAGTTCAGATGGTGGAACAAACTGGACTAGAAAAGGTAATGGATTCTATGCCTTCGGGGCTTCATCTTTAGGAGTGCACCCTACCGATCCCAATTTTGTTCTTGCTGCCGGCGGGAATTTTGAGAGAGCACTTCAAGCCATGGACGGTATTTATAAAACAACAGATGGTGGTAATAACTGGACAAGAGTATATTCTGCTGGTTACTATACAAAGAGTCAACGGGGTAATTGCTTTGTATTTACAGGAAGTACCATTTATGCAATCAAGAGCGATAGTGGAGGACTTATCTCATCTACTAATAATGGAAACACATGGTCTGATGTTTCAAAAAGTGGTGGTGGTGTTGCATTAACTGGTATTGGTGCTCCATATGATATAAAACTTCATCCAGCCGACAATTCTATATTATATGCCTGCACTTCTTCCGGCCTTTATCGGCTTGATATAAGCGGAGGTATTGCTACACAAACAAAAATAGGCAGTGGATTACCTTCCGCTCCACAAAGAGTTGTTTTTAAGCCTGGGGCTCCTTATGTTATGTATGTAGTGCTTTATGATCACGGAGTCTACAGGTCATCGGATAGCGGTGCTAGTTTTAACGCAAGAAATAGTGGAATTTCTACAGCTATTTCCAGTGGTGGGAAAAGTAGAAATATTGCCATAAGCCCCGCAAATCCCAACAGATTATTAGTCGCACTGCATGGATTATGGCCTTCAAAGCATGTATATTATTCCGCAAATGAAGGGTCAAGTTGGACAAATACTGACACTATGGATGAAAAAATTGGTACCGAGTGGGTATGTGGTGGTTTATTCCAGGGTGGCTGGGGTCCTGATTTTGCGGGGTCAAGTGATCTTTCTCCAGTCGTAGCTTTTCACCCGCAAAACGAGCTGATTGCTTTAACTGCTGGATGGGGTGAAATGGTTAAGAAAACAACTAATGGTGGCGTAACCTGGAAATATTCAAATTCTGGATATACGGGAGCTGCCCCAGCAGTTTATAGCAGATCACATATTTCCTGGGACCCTCTTAACCCAAACAGGGCTGTATTTTCCCTTCTTGATTTTGGTGCTTTAATGACAACGAATAATGAAGATACCTTTAAAAGTATTGCTGTTAATACTTATAGTGACACTTCTGGCGCTCCATGTATAGCTATGAGAGACAATATTATTATTAAGGGGATCGGTAGTTGGTTTGACTTTTCATACATAACAGATATATCGAGAGATTCTGGCGTAACATGGACATTTGTTTATGGCACAGAAGTATCTGGTACTGCAGAGAAAAATGCACTTACTTATAATTTTGCAAGATTTCATCCGCAAAATTCCAATATATGCTATGTTGGAAAATTCAAATTTACCAATATTCAGAATAACAATACATTTGTGACTCTTACACACCCAATCAAGGAGATATTTCCCGGCAATGGAAATATAGTATATTCTTTTAGTGCCAACACTGTTTATAAATCTACCGATGCTGGTGCATCATGGACAACCCCATATCCACCACTTCCGAGCACGCACTATATACAATCTATGGCAGTAGACCCTACAAATCAAAACAGGCTATATCTTGGTTGTTCGAATTATGGGGTATATATTATAACTGATACACTTGCTCATGGAGGAGTGCGATAATAAGAAACGAGGCACATGGATTGGCAAAGAATGCTTTTGGTAGTGTACATACAGGAAATGTTGCAGTAGACCCTGTAAGTCCCAATGTTGTATATGCGGGAAGCTATGCAGGTAGTTATGGGCTGTCCAACGGTGTCTTTCGATCAACTGATTATGGGCTGACATGGACTAATATTAGCGGAAATTTAGGTTCAGCATTTAATTGTACTACCCTTCAGGTTAATCCATATACTAGATATGTATACGCAGGAGGTTTTCACGGTACTTGGAAATTACCTCCACCATCATCAACCTCTACTGCAGACACCTTGGCGCCCAATTGTTCAATAAATATTAACAATGGCAATACCTATACCAATTCAGGGACAGCCACCCTGACGCTTTCAGCAACGGACGATGTGGGAGTGATTGGGTATTACCTCTCTACGAGTTCCCCGACGCCTCTGGCATCTGCCCCGGGGTGGACATCCGTAGTTTCTACTGCCAATTACAGTGGAACGGTATCCTATACGTTAAGCAGCGGGGATGGGACAAAAACGGTCTATGTGTGGTATAAGGATGCCGCTGGAAATGTATCGAACGCAGCCAGCGATTCCATCATTTTAGATACGACGGTAAATACAGTCACCGGGCTCAATGCCCTGTATTTGTTTGATGAGAAGAGCGGTTCGACTGCCAAGGATTATTCAGGCAACGGCAACACCGGCATTCTTTTCAATGGTACTGTCTGGACAAAGGGCAAGATTAACAATGCACTCTTCTTTGACGGGGTGAATGATTATGTGGAAGTTCCCAATAGCGAGAGCATCAACCCATCGAAGGCTGTCACGGTGAGCGCATGGATATATCCAATAGCTCCTGGTCAATCGCAGGATTCCAAGATTATTTCCAAACGTCATCAAACCTTAAGCAATGATAATTATTCCTTGGGATTTACTTCGACGAATAGACCACAAGCCAGGGTTATTGTTGGGGGGGGGCCTAAGATTATAAATGGCCCGGTTTTGTCTTTGAATGCCTGGCATCATTTAGTTGGAGTTTATAACGGTTCAACACTAAAATTGTACGTAAATGGCGTTGAAGTTGCTTCTACAACAGCGGCAGGTTCTATTGATTCGAGCACCCATCCTCTGCGAATTGGGACAAGGGCATTTGATCCGGCAGACAGATACTTTCAAGGCAATATTGACGATGTTAGGATTTACAGTCTGGCTCTGAGCGATCAGGAGGTGCAGGATCTGCATCGTAGTGCAGAAATGGTCACTGTTAGTATGCAGGCGCGATATATGTTTGAAGAAGGGGCGGGAACGATTGCAACTGATTTAT
This sequence comes from Planctomycetia bacterium, assembly GCA_015075005.1. GTDB lineage: Bacteria > Planctomycetota > Brocadiia > Brocadiales > Brocadiaceae > Brocadia. Next base: position 1,311,185 of record JABTVC010000001.1, on the reverse strand, counting down.
CAGGGAATAACAGGAATGGTACAATTACTGGAGCCACGTGGACAACGGGGAAAATCGGAGGCGGATTGAATTTTGACGGGAACGATTATGTAACAATTCCCCGCGTGAATTATGATGAGATTTCAGTGTCTGCATGGTTCAATAAAAATACATCTGGCACTAACGTTATATTTGGTGGTTTTAGATATAATGCCAATGTGCAATTGCAGGAAGGATTTGACTTGTATTTTCAGTCTGGTACACCCAATAGCCTTCGGTTTGCCGTGGCCACAAGGAACGTAAGTGGGACAACAACAGTAAAAGAGGCAATAAAAGTTTACCAATTCAGAATGGGAGTTGGTATCATGTGGTTGGTACTACAACAAGGCTACAGGAGAACAGAAGTTATATGTGGACGGGCAGTTGGTGAATACACAAGCACATCCATCGGGGAATGTGGTGGTGCCATTAACGGACCGGAATTATATGGCTATAGGAACAAGATATACCGATTGGGGGTTTTTCCGTGGAAGTATAGACGAAGTCATTATCTTCAATCGGGCGTTGAACGCGCAGGAGGTGATGTCTTTATTTAACAACACTACAAGTTCCGACACGAAAGCGATGAAGGTGAGTGCGAAGAATTCTGTAAATTATGCGCCTGGTGTATCAGTAGATACCGCAATAACAGCGACATTTAGCGAAACGATGGACACAGACAGCATAACGCCGCCCACACATTTTTTTAGTTCTTCTCCAAATTAGTCAATAGAAATTGAGGAGAAATTTCATTAAATCATTGAAAAGAGTGGACATTTGGTGTTTTCTATAGATAGATAGACACTACCATATAAACTATTTACAGGAGACCAGCAATGTCCACGTTAAGTATATTACCCTATTTCCCTTTTCAGCGGATAAGAATTACAAAGCAAACTGTTTTTTCTGATGCTGAGATATCCCAGCTTACTGCGGTCGTTATTTTATGAATTTTTAGACACAAGATTGGATAAGATTTTGGAAAAGTACCCTATGAGAGATTTAGGAGAAATCTCAAAAGCAGTATTTCAGGAAAGAGCGGAGATATTAGGCCACCTGCTTCTTAAATTGATCGAGAGGAAGTTCGGACATTTATTGGAGCAGTAAAAATGTGCGTGTCCCCAATGCGGTAAGAGTATGCAAAGTCAAGGAAACCTATCCATCGTTCTTATCTGATTTTGGCTTTTTTTTAATACCTATTTTTCAGAATTCCATACTCTTGAAATATTTTCGTACTTTTTTGATACTTGTTCGCAAAATCGGTTCATACGAATAGCTTCTTTTGACTATACAACTACTTGGATGACTTATCGTATTAAATTGTTAAATGCTGCAGCATAGCTTTTGCTATTCTCACCCGCATAGCGGGTGGTTTAGCTCAGGAATTAACCCGACCGTATTTTTAATGCAGGGCGTTCCGCTTAGGATATTTTCCTTTGGATGAGGCGCTTGGATTGTCTGACTCATCGAAACAATATGATGTGCAAGATGTGGAAGCCTGGTTGTCGAGCGAAACCACCTATGAAACAGCCAGTGAGACCTACGAGAGAATAATGTTTTGTTAAAAACTACTTATTTAAGTAGTCTTGTGGCCAGTTCTAACCTTTGACACCAATACCCCCTCTTCTTCCCTGATAGAGAGGGCATGGCAACTAGTTGTAACAGTGTTAACTAGAAAATTTAATTTATGAAACCTCGGCATTACTATCATTGTGCCGATGAATTGATTCCTTCGATTTCCTCCTGTTTCTCAAATATCGCAAACCCATCATTGTACCACCTCCGGCTGCAAAAAGAATGCAACTAATAGCGGTGCATGTTTAGGTGGCTTTCCGCGGCTTCCTGATCCTGATTTGGCGTCAGCGCTATCGACAACTATTATGGCTGATAGTATAAAGGCAAACAGACATCCTCAATTGTAATTAATCTTTTTCTCATTTCTATTCCTCCTTAATTAATTTCCAACAACTTCAAATTGACAAGAATCTTTTCCTCTTCTCCCAATCGGAAAGGTTTTACCGTCGCAAGATAATCGTAAATCCCTACACTTAAAGAATCCACTGGTTTCCACCATGCAAAATACCAGTAATCAGGATTTAACAGTCCACCAGATTCTTCGGAATCTTCAATTTCTTCCTGATAATCAGATACTCCATCAGGGCCTTCAATTTCCCAATTTACCTTAACTTTGGTTTTGTTCGTCACCCTGAACGCAACAAATAGATACGCCTCGTCAGGATACACGCCCACGCCCAGTAAGTATTACTGTCGTTTTCGTTTGTATAGCTCGTAAGCAGCATATACAATTGCAGTTGGATTAACATTGGGAATTACACCCTTCCTTAATTTAAACGACTTTAAGGTTGCCTTACTTCCCACTTGATCAGCACGTATGCGCCCAAGTCCAACTTGCCCGTTATTTTGCAGGACTTCAATCGATGAACCCTTTGGAAGACCATTAATATCTCTGGCGAGAGAAACATGTGCCAATCCAAAACGGTCATAAGCAAAAACACGAAAGCAAGCAAACATTTATTTGCCTTAAAACATTCATTCTTTACCCTTTCCCATTTCACAATAACTATTATTACTATTCCAATCCAACTTTATTACCAAGGAAACTTCTTTCTCAATATTAACAACCTAAACCATAAAATCAATGTTGATATTTTCCCCTCCTTTCTCACATTTTTATAGCTGCAATACCTGATATAATTTTACTACACCCAAAAACAGATTGCCCTAACAATAAAAAGCCTTACCACCGAAGATATTTTTCAAACATATTCGGAAGTAAGGCTATCTTACTCCACATCCTTGTAGACTTAAAGACCCTATTACTTTTGCGCCCCTGATCACTCAGGGTTTACCTTTGTCGTGTGTCGTGATGCATGTACTTCATGCAACAATAACAATAAACATGAAACGTGTTAGAAGTATACACTGCAAATTATCTATGTCAAGCAAAAAAAATAAAATATTTTGCAATTGTAAATCTCATTTCATTTTGTATAATTCACACAAATATGGAGGACAGAAAGATTAAAATAGTATTGCCCTGTAAAAACTTCTTTTTTTTTAGTTTGTTTATCCCCTCTGTGTACCTTCTTTCGAAGAGAGTGGTTTGGGGGATACAACCACGCAGCGCCGGGGGAGAGGGATTATAATGAATCGCCTGGCAAGATATTTAAAAACAATATCAAGCGTATGCCTTTGGGTAGTTGTTTTTACCGCCACCCTTTCAACTACTTATGCCTTCGACGACGATAGCTTAGACCTCACTATTACAAAATTTTTTGATTCTCTTTCTTATAAATACAAGGGATTCGATTTAGGGGTCACTAATGTTTCAATTGGAGAAACATTTGATGATAACATCACCTTTGATAAAAAAGATAAACAGGGAGACTTTATAACAAAAGCTGGAATTACGCTAGGTGCACGATATGAGGGAAAAACCAGGACATTTGCACTAACCAGCAAAATAACCGATCAGATTTTTGCTAAGCAGCCTGATCAAAACAATGTCACACAATTCATCAATTTAAATTTCAAAAATGAGTTTTCAAAACGAGATCGAATCAGCCTAAAAAACGTCTTTGAACATTTCGAAGCGCCTTCATCTGGGGATACGACAGCTGAGGGTTATTATTCGTCACAATTTGGTAGAACAGCAGGGCGATTCGAATACTTCAAAAACAAGTTTGACATAGCATACTCATATGATATTGCAAAGCAAAGTTCTCTCTTTGTAAAATATGCTAATGAAATAAACATATTTTCAGGGACAGACAGGGAAAATTCGCTTTTAAATAAACCAGGCTTTGGTCTGAGTTATACATTTAGCCCCACTGCTACTATCTTTTCCTTTTCATATGACTTTACCAGTATACAATTTGAAAATGAAACAAATGCCACAATAAACACAATTGGCGCTGGCATAAGACAGTATATAACTAAAAAACTTTATTTTAACGGGGGCACAGGAATAGATTTAATCGATTCTTTTGATAATGAAAACCTTAGTGAGCCCTTCTTTCTGGCATCGTTAACATACATACTAGAAGAAAAAACGCAAGCAAGCATTTTGTTTGACAAAAAATATACAACAAATCCTTACTTTGCTGACATCTGGAATAGCTGGCGAACTTCAGCCTCTCTGACAAGGCAAATTCTGAAAAGACTTGGTTGCTCCTTATTAATTTTCTATGGTGATGGTAAGATTGTTTCCTCAGGTTTTGAACAAAACCTGTTGGGTCTGAGTTCCTCTTTAAGATACGATATCAGCAGGAATTTAAAGGGAACCTTAACTTACACGTATACGCAATCAGATACAAATGATGAATCTTCTGAGTATTCAAAAAATACCTTGTTTTTGGGATTAACTGCGGAGTTTTGATCTGCTAGAAAGAAAGAATCGACACCCCCTATAGTTAAATGTATGTAATAACTGAAGGACACCAGATTTGTTGGTATATTGTTTGCGCAGAATCTGATTGGATAGTCCATTGTTTCCTGGAAATGTTAGTTTTTGGATAGGCTAAAAGTTGAATGATAATACCCAATACCTCAATTTTCTTTGCACACTAAATTCTTCTCCAAAAATGATACTATTTTCTTCTGCTCCTCAAGAGAAATAGTGTTGAATATTTCGACATTGCATGAGGGTTTTTCTCTACATTTGTTTGAAAATTACAGGTTTTTGCCATGCTAAGAGAACACTACATTTTATTTAAAAGGATGATGATATTCTTCGACCTTTGTATTGTAGATTGTTCTTTTCTTTTAGGTTTTTTCTTAAATTACAAAATATACAATATCTACCAAATAGATAGTTATATTTTTTGGCTTTTACTTAAATTACTTATTATATGGGGATCACTTCTTTATTATTTTGGAATGTATAGCTCTTTTAGGCTTAAAGAGATACATGATGCTTTGTCTATCATATTTAAAACTGCTTTAGTAGGGTCCATTCTTTTCGCAAGCTTCATTTTTATAACCAAGATGCACTCGGTTAGCAGAGCACTTGTAATTTATACATTCCTCTTTGCAGCAAGTTTTCTTAGTATTGAAAAGGTTCTCCTCATATACTATTTTAGATATCAGCGCAAGAAAGGTCTTAACTACAGAAATATTTTAATAGTTGGTACGGGCAAAAGGGCTCAGCGTTTTATTGACATAATCAATAAGCATATTGAGTGGGGATTTAAGATTATTGGGTTTGTGGATGAGGATACGACTAAAATAAACAGCTTAATTCGTGGGCATAAAGTACTAGGATCATTTAATGATGTCTCGAAAATAATTCATAGTAATGTAGTGGACGAGGTTATATTTATTGTCCCGCGCTCATGGCTCGGAAAGATTGAAGAGATTATGTCCTTATGCGAAGTGGAAGGTTTAAAGGTAAGTGTGGCGGTAGATTTATATGAACTTAAGTTGTCGAAGGCAAAATATAGCCACTTTGAAGAATTTCCATTACTCACCTTTGAGAGCACACCTGACAAATTATTGCACCTTTTAATAAAGCGCCTACTTGATATAGTCTTTTCCGGAATCACACTCGTTATATTGTCACCAATTTTTGCAATAACTGCCATAATTATAAAACTATCATCAAATGGCCCCATATTCTTCAGACAACAAAGATGCAGCTTGTACGGTAGAAGGTTTACGCTTTATAAGTTTAGGACAATGATTCAGAATGCCGAAACTAAACTTAATGACCTTCTTATATATAACGAGATGGATGGACCTGTTTTTAAGATGAAGGATGATCCCAGGGTGACAAAAGCAGGAAAATTCTTAAGAAAGTTTAGCATAGACGAACTGCCACAGTTTTGGAATGTATTAACAGGTGATATGAGTTTGGTTGGTCCAAGGCCACCCCTACCAACTGAAGTAGATAAATACAAACCATGGCAGAGAAGGAGGCTAAGTATGCGACCTGGCATAACCTGTCAATGGCAGGCATATGGAAGAAATAATATAAAAGATTTCAATGAGTGGATGAAGCTTGATTTAGAGTATATTGACAACTGGTCACTCTTGCTTGATTGTAAAATCCTTTTTAAGACTATACCCGTTGTATTATTTGGAATAGGTGCGAAATAATCCCAAGCCGTTTTAGACGGTTATAGCAGGCAAATAGTCCATTGAGAAATTCGGGAGTCCATGAAAGAAACGGAGGTGGAAATTATCCTGGAAAGGGCCAAAGAGAAGCATCCAGAGGCAAAACCAAGGATCATTTCTGACAATGGCCCACAGTTCATAGCAAAGGATTTCAAGGCGTACATTCGAATAAATGGAATAATGCATGTAAAAACGTCGCCTTTCTATCCTCAAAGTAACGGGAAAACAGAACGGTTTCACAAAACAATTAAGCAGGAAAGTATTCGCCTCTATTGCCCAGTAAACCTGCAAGACGCCCGGAGAATTGTGAAAGAATTCGTCGCTCATTACAACACGAAACGATTGCATAGTGCAATAGGTTATATCGCCCCGCAAGACAAATTGCTCGGACGCGAAAAAGAAATCTTTGCCGAACGAGATCGGAAATTAAGTGAAGCACGGGAACGACGGGCGGCTAAACGAAAAATCAATTGATTTTTGTCTAATAAAGCTATTTTAAAAGGTCGATTTTCGCGTAGCGAAAATCATTTGCAGAATTTAGGTACTAAATAATTAAATATACGCCCTTCCTTAGCTTTTCGTGTCGCATTATTATGATTTACTATATAATTTGGATGCTAGTGGTTTTATTATATACGCCCCTGTTTTTTGAGCTTTATCGTTCTGGCTGGAGGTATGCCGATTATACGCATGCCTATTTTATCCTGCCCGTGTTCTTTTGGCTTGTGTGGCGTAAACGGACGCTCTTGAGAGTGTCTGTGCAAAAGGTCAGACCAGGCAACAACTTCTTTGGTCTTTCTATCCTTCTATTAGGGGTTTTTATGTTTACGTTTGGTTGGCGTCAGGTTTATCAGTTTATTACTACACTTTCACTGCTTCCCGTTTTATACGGACTCATAAGTTATCTCTATGGGTTAAACGTAACAAAGGTAGTATTATTTCCTATACTTTACCTAATACTTCTCGTCCCCATTCCTATCGGAATTGTAGATAACATTACACTGCCTATGCGATATGGTCTTTCCATTGCTACAGAAATAATACTGAAGCTTTTTCATTATCCGATCACAAGGGAAGGACTTTTATTAACCATCGGCGAGAGCGAATTGTTTATGGGACAACCGTGCAGTGGGTTTCGCTCTATAGTTACCATGCTTTCCTTGTCTTTGGTTTATGTATATATAAGCAAAGGTAGTTTTTCCAGAAAGGGTATACTCGTCTCTTCTATCATTCCTCTCGCGGTGTTAGGTAATCTTGTCCGTATTATAAGCTTATGCCTTATTACGTATTATTTTGGTGAAGAAGCCGGACAGGGATTTTTTCATAATTTTAGCGGGATTGTAATATTTGTGTTTATCATTCTAGGATTAATTGGTTTGGAATATACACTTGAAAGATGTGTAAGATGAATATCAATAAGAAGGGTTGTATAGTTATTGCCTTGTTGTTGTCCGTTATTATTTGTTGCTTTGGCTTTTCAAAGGCAAACAAATATGAAGGCCTGAATATACTTTCTGAATTAAAAATACCGTTAGAAATTAACGGATGGCGGGGAAAGGATGTGGATCAAGAATGGATTCCAGAAGATGATGCATATAATTTTGTTAGCCAGGCTATGGATCGTGAATATGTCAACATGGAGGAGAGAAACCTTTTTTTGCTTGTACTGGATGCGGGCAATTTTCACCACCCAAAGGTATGTGCTAGTAGTTCTGGCTATAAAGTAGAAGAATTAAATGACCTTGAAGTGCATGTGTTGAATCGTACCTTTCGAGCAGAGAGTCTTTATGCTGAAAAGGACGACGAAGGTTTTTTAATAATTTATTGGATTTGTCTTGATAAAAATATCGTTGATTGGACAGGGCAGAAAATAAAACACTTATGGTTCTCATTGAATAATAAAAAAGTGGCAGGTCTCATGATCCGACTTGCTATACCTACCCAAGAAGATAGTATTGAGGATGCTTTGAGATTGGCGAAAGAGTTTATCTCAGATCTTGGTCAAGTAATCCCGCCTGATCAGGCAGGGTATGTTTTTGGAAATCCAAAAATAGTTCCTGGTTTGTCTCTGAATTAGGCATAGGGGATCGGATCTTTAATACCAGATTCTTTAAAGGCTTTTAATCGCAAGAAGCAGCTGTGGCACAGTCCGCAGGCCTTTTCAGTATTCTTGTAGCAAGACCAGCTGAGATGGAGTGGAACTTTCAAAGAAACACCTATTGTTACAATCTCCGATTTCGTCTTACGTATAAGCGGTGTTTCTACCTCTATATGGGTGGTAGGCCTTGTTCCTATGTCGATCAGCTTATTAAAGATTTCATAATATATGGGTTTACAATCAGGATAGCCAGGGTTGTCTTGTTCTACCGCACCGATAAATATCTTTTTTGCCCCAATAACTTCACCCCATGCAACGGCAATTGTTAAAAAGAGTGTGTTTCTGAAAGGGACATACGATGTGGGAATCTCTTTGCTGTGGAACTGCGCACATTGAACATCTATGCGCTGGTCAGTTAAACTTGATCCTCCAATCTTGCTTAGATAGTCAATATGAGATATAAGTATTCTGTCGTTAGGAACATTGTAGTATGTGGCAATATCATGGAATGCTTTAAGCTCCCTTACTTCTGTACGCTGGCCGTAATTAACGTGTAACATCGCAAGCTGGTATTGTGCGTTAGCAATACCAGCGGTTACGCAACTGTCCATACCACCACTAACGAGTACAATAGCAATATCCTTCACTTTATTAAACACCCCGAGTTTGTGGTTCCCAGATATATTTGTGGAGCTGTAGTTGAAAGCGCACATCGAGATTATCCTCCAAAATCCATTGGACAACCGATCTCGGAGAGATTGTGCCAAAAACGGTACCTAGCAATATCGTGGCAACCTCAGGCAACTGATACTTATTTATAACCTCTTTTGCCCAGTCATAATCTTTTCGTGAACTTAAAACGAATTTTATTTCGTCTGATTTTGTCAAATAGTTGATATTCTCCCAATGCATCAAATGACTCATGTTACTGTCCGGACACTTGATATCCATAATTTTGATCGCTTTTTGTGGTATCTTGCGGATATCATGGCTACCATTTGTTTCAACTAATACAATATAATTTCTTTCCAACAGACCTTTGATTAATGATGGTGTATCTTTATTCGTTAGAGGTTCCCCGCCCGTTATACAAACAACCTTGGATTTGAAGGTATCGGTAATTTCGGCAATTCCATTGATCGTCATTTCCGTCCCGTCTTCATAGGCATACATGGTATCGCAATAATTGCACCGTAAATTGCAGCCCGTTATACGTATAAATGTGCAAGGCAAGCCTGCATAAGACGTTTCCCCTTGAATACTCTTAAATATTTCGTTAATCTTCATCTCACGTGTTTACAAAAGTTAAAAACGGTACAAAATACCTGTTCATTAATTTTATTCGATAATACCTATATCTCAAGCGTTATTTATATTTACATACAACATAATTACGGTATATTGAGTAGTTTTAACATACCTACGGAACGGTTATGAGGCAACAATTAAACAAACATCTAAAATATTTTATTGAATAGTCTCATTGATTATGAGATAGTATTCTGCGCAGGTAATCGAGTATTTTAGGGATTTGAAAGGAGGAGCAATGTCGACGATCTTAAAGGGAGATGTTTTCCGAGGAAAAGGCAGAGAGTCTTCTACCCAAGATAAAGTAGACAAAATAATGGAAACCATCGTTGAATCAGCCGGGATAGCAAACTTCCCAAAGACAGAGAATGCAGAAGGTAAGGCACCATCGGAATCTTCGAAATCTCTGGAAAATGCTGAGAAACAACATGTTTTTAGCAATGAAATATTAATAGATGGAGAAAGACAGTCTGATCTTGATGAAATTAGAAATCGGCTTACTAAACAGCTAAAACCATCGGATGAGGTTGAATTGCTTATCGTTGACCACATTGTTTCAAGTGTCTGGCGATTGAAACGATGTTTGAAAGTTGAAAGCCAGGTAATGGAGCATGATAGGTCTTGTATCCAGGAGTACGATCAAGGGTTTTTTAGAACGAGAAAAAGGAGCAGCAAAGAACTATCACAATTAAAGGCCTTAAAAGTAATTGAAAACAAAAACAGAATTGTGGAATTATCTAAATACGAAACGATGTTGGTAAATCAACTTTATAAGGCGTTAAGAGAATTATCCCGTTATAGACGACAAGAGTTACGAGAAGAAAAAAGGGGATTGAGAAGGGCAAAATAGGGGGGTTCGTTATGTCATGATAAAACGTAAACATAAACAAGGTTTTAGGGAAGTGCCTTTGGATTGTAACATAATATATATTATCAGACGTACTAAATGTTGCCTACAAATCTGTTTTCCAGAATAATTTTTCCAGAATTGCGATAAATGGGTATCGATATTTGCAATGACCATAGTTAGCAAAAGAATATTATTGACAACATAAACCATGTCTGCTACCATGTTTCGCTAAGTTTAGGTTGTCATTGTTGATAATGGTTAGCGCAGTCTATTTTGGAGGAGGAGAACTTTGAACGTTGAAGAAATTGAGAAAGGTGTAACTGCCATTGTTGCTGAGGTTACAGAATTAGATGAAAAAGAAATTTGGGATAAAAGAGATGCAGATTTCTTTAAAGATCTTGAAATAGATTCTCTTTTAGCCCTTGAAATTCTTGCACTTATTGAAAAGAAATTTAAGGTACAAATTCCCGAAGAAAAACTCGTTGATATTACATCCCTGAGTGCCACAATTGGCTTAACAAGGTCTGTTTTATCAGAAAGCGGAAAACTTTCATCGTAATGAGTAACACGTGTGTATTTAATAAGATGGCGGACTATATAAAATGATGTTTTTCGAGGAAATCAGATCTCTTCTCCCTCAAAAATATCCTTTTTTGTTTATAGATAAAGTTGTTGAGTTTGAAGAGGGAAAAAGAATTGTCTGCGTAAAAAATGTCTCTGGCAACGAGCCAGTATTTGTTGGACATTTCCCCGATTTTGCCATCATGCCTGGTGTGCTGATTATTGAGGCAATGGCACAAGCTTCGATCATCCTGTTTAAAAAAAGCCTCCCTGCCAAAAAGAAAGGGATGAGGTTTTTCTGCTGGCAACAGTTAATAATGCACGATTTACAAAACCCGTTTTTCCCGGCGATCAACTCTTCGTTGAAATAACCGTGGATAAGATCGTATCGAGGGGAGCAATTGTTCAGGCTTTGGTAAAGGTTGATGAAAAAGCAGTTGCTAAGGCAACCTTGACTTTTGGAATTGCAGATAAAAGTACGTTAGTATCTAGCCGATAAAATAATACCTATGAATAAACGTGTAGTTATATCAGGAGTGGGCATGATCACCCCTATCGGGTCGGGCAAGGATGTGTTCTGGAATGCGCTCATTGCCGGGGTATCTGGCGTAGAAGAAGTATCGTGCATTGATACTTCCGGATATAAGGTTCATAAAGGATGTGAGGTAAAAAACTTCAGTTATGCGGATTATATAAAAAGCGGCGCCCTTAAAAAGATTGGTAAGGCTTCGCAGTTTGCCATTGCAGCCACAAAGCTTGCCTTAAACGATGCCGGGCTTATTCTGGATAACGTTGATTTAGAGAGGATTGGGGTTTCTGTTGGGACGACTGCAGGTGAAATACAAATCCTGGAAAAAGTTAATTATATTCGGTATAAAAATGGCGAGGATAAGGTAGACCCCGATTTGTTTTTAATGCATCCATGCAATAATATTCCAGCAAATGTTGCCATTGAGTTTGGTTTTAAAGGTCCTAACACTATTATTCCTACCGCCTGCGCTGCTGGTAATTATGCAATCGGATATGCGTATGATTTAATTAAGTTCGGGCGAGTTGACATGATGATGGCCGGTGGCTCTGATCCTTTCTCAAAAGTTGCTTATACGGGTTTTGCAAGGCTCGGTGCCATTGCTCCTGAAATATGTCAGCCTTTTGATAAAAACAGGAAAGGTATGATGGTGGGTGAAGGTGCGGGCATGCTTCTTTTGGAGTCACTCGATCACGCAGTGGAGAGAAATGCACAAATCTATGCTGAAATTATTGGCTACGGTCTTAGTTGTGATGCTTACCATATTACCATCCCCCATCCCGACGGAGAAGGTGTTGTATCCGCGATGAAAAAGGCCCTGAAAAACGCAAATTTGAAACCAGAAGATGTCCAGTACATCAGCGCTCACGGAACAGGCACCCCCGCTAATGACAAAGCAGAAACGATCTCTATGAAAAAGGTGTTTGGGGATAAACCAGAGCACCTTGCAATTAGTTCAATAAAATCGATGATTGGCCATACTATGGGTGCTGCCAGTGCCATAGAAGCTATTACCTGCGCCTTAGTAGTTCAAAACGATATTATCCCTCCCACGATTAATTATGAAACCCCGGATCCGGAATGTGATCTGGATTATGTACCGAATGTTATGAGAAAACAGCAGGTAAATATTGCATTGAATAATGCGCATGCCTTTGGTGGTAACAACAGCTGTCTGGTTGTAAAAAAGTTCACACGCTAAAACTTCCTGGTTTGGCAATTGCCAGTGAACTAATATTTTATAGATGAGGTTTATGATGGAAAAAACGCGGATTGTCATTACGGGTGTTTCGGTTATTTCCTCCATTGGAAGTAGTAAGGAAGTTTTTTGGAATAATTTAATTAATGGTGTATCGGGTATTAAGCCTGTTACTTTATTTGATGTAAGTAAATATAGCAGTAAACATGCCGGTGAGATTCCTGATTTTGACGCAAAGGTCTATCTTGGACAAAAAGGGATCCGCCATATCGATAGAACCTCTCTCCTCGCATCTTCAGCAACAGTTCTGGCCATCAAAGATGCTAACCTGGAAAACAATACTTACAGTGGTGATGAATTAGGTATAGTTATAGGCTCTACGTATGGAAGCATTGATAGTATCAGTTCCTTTGATTTTCAGTCATTACGTGAAGGTGCTAATTATGTAAATCCTATGGATTTCCCAAATACCGTGTTGAATGCGCCTGCAAGCCGCGCATCCATTTTTTGTAAGGCTACCGGACTAAATACTACGATATCAAATGGTGTTACCAGCAGTGTCGACGCCATTATTTATGCCTCTGATTTCCTTCGAATGGGTCGCGTAAAGGCTGTTGTGGCCGGGGGCGTGCACGGATTAACGCATGACATATTTTGGGGTGCACATAATTCCAAAATATTATCAGGAAGTAAAGATGGCACTTTGGAAATTTGCGCGCCGTTTGATAAAAGGCGTAACGGGATGGTCATTGGTGAGGCCGCGGCGCTGGTTATCCTCGAAACCCTGGAGGATGCTATCAGGAGAAATGCCCATATTTATGCAGAGATCAAGGGTTACGGAACCGCATTTGATCCAAAAATGGTCACAACCAATGGTTATCAGATAGATGGTGGTAAAAGAGCTATCGTGGGTGCAATCAACGATGCTAATCTTACCCTGAGTGATATTTCTTATATATCTGCCAATGCATATTCTGGTGTCTATGGTGACGCAAGGGAAACCAGAGTTATTAAAGAGGTCTTTGGTATGAGGGCGAATCTTATTCCCGTAACCGCCATGAAATCCATGACTGGTGAATGCTATGATGCTTCAGGTGCGATGCAAACAATTGCTGCTTCGATGTCCATAAACACCCACACAATTCCCCCCACAATTAATTATAAGGAGTACGACCCTGAGTGTGATTTAGACTGTGTTGCCAATATCGCAAGGGTCTTACCTGTTAAAAATGTCCTGATCAATACCTTCTCGCGGTTGGGAAACAATTCATCCCTAATTATTTCCAAATACAAGCAGTAATTCATGATGCCTTCCAACCGCCGTATTCAATCCACAAGCAAGGATAGTATGTATCCTGGCTATGATGTAATTGTAATTGGTGCAGGTATAGCTGGTTTGGTCTGTGCTGCTTTTCTCGCCAAAAGTGGGAAAAAGGTACTCATTCTTGAACAACACTCTATTCCCGGTGGTTATTGCACCTCTTTCAGGAGAAAAGGTTTCAACTTCGATGCGGCAGTTCATCATATTGGGGGTTGTGGGAAATGGGGTATTGTCGGTCGATGCTTTAAGACACTAGGAATAGAAATGGATTTTTATCCTCTCGACCCCATGGACCACCTGATCTTCCCTCATTTTACTATTGAAATTCCAGCCGATTTGGACGATTACATCGTCCGGCTACAGGGTCGCTATCCTTTGGAAAGAAATAAAATAAAGGATTTCTTCCAGGATTTTATAAAACTTTATCGTGCTACATTCAGCAACGAGAAAAGCCAAATTATAGATAGATATAAGGATCAGACGTATGGCGATATGCTGAATGCCTTTTTTAAAAATGAAGAGCTCAAGATGATACTTTCCGGTCAGTGGGGTTACATAGGGCTCCCCCCTGCCCAGGCTTCTGCTATTGGCATGTGCCAAATGATGATCAATTATCTCAAAGACGGTGCCTTTTTCCCCGCCGGTGGTACTCAAGAGTTTGCGAACGCCATTTTTAAGAAATTCATTGATTTTGGCGGGCATGTTATGCTATCATCGGCGGCAAAGCAAATCTTATGTGATGGGAAAATCGCTATTGGTGTAAAAGTAGAAGAAGGCAGAGATATACCATCAAAATTGATTGTCTCAAATATTGATGCACGGAGAACTTTTTTTGAATTATTACAGGGGAAAGTACCTTTGCCGTTCCTTCAAATACTTGAAGGGATGAAGGAAAGTTGTTCCTTTTTCCTTTTATACCTGGGTGTGAGTGAAGGTATTGATTTAAGCACATTAAAAAGAGGATTTTATCATACGGCTACAGATGTGAGTTCTATGGAAGATGAGTGGATGTATGTATCGGTTCCGACAAAGATATGTCCTACCCTTGCGCCAGCAAATAAACAGATAATTTCTGTTGTTGCTTATACGAAGAAAGGGAAACATAACGATGATGCGTGTAGGAAATCTTTTAAAGAAAGTATGACGCAGAGGACACTAAATCGATTAGAAGAGTACGTTCCTGACATAAAAAATCATATTGAAGTAAAAGATGCGGCTACTTCGAAGACATTGGAGCGTTATACGTCGAACACAAATGGTGCCGCCTACGGTTGGGCGGTCACTGCGGATCAAATATGGGAGAATAGGCTTTCACCCAAGACACCAATTGGCAATCTGTATTTGACCGGCCATTGGTCAAGACCAGGTCCTGGAGTTTGTGCCGTGGTCTCTTCTGGTTGGGGTGTTGCTAATTTAATTATGGAGAATTGGAGGTAAATAATTTATGAAAAGGAAAATGATGCTTATTAATCCACATAAGCCGGGCAGGCACGGTGAAGAGAGTATAACCGTAATTGTCCAAATGCCTTTGAATCTTGCTTATGTTGTTGCCCTTACGCCAGGCGATTGGGAATTTGACGTTATCGACGAGAATCTCGAATTAGCAATGGATGATAATGATGAAATTACCTTTAAGCCTGTCGACCTTGTATGTATTACCGCTGTTACCTACCAATCACCCAGGGCATATAAGATAGCTGCTGCATGCAGGAAAAAGGGTATGACCGTAATCATGGGTGGAATACATGCATCGGTAATGCCTGAGGAGGCTGCGAATTATGTTGACTCTGTTTTCGTAGGTGAAGCAGAAGAAGTATGGCCGCAGGTCATAAAAGATTTCGAAGAAGGGAAACTAAAAAAGATTTATCAGGGTGGATTACCCCCCCTTAGTCTGATGAAAAAGGTATATCCCAATCGGGAACTTATGAAGAAAAAATATAATTATAAATTTTCTTCCATCGTCACAACCAAAGGATGTCCGAATTATTGTGATTTCTGCAGCGTACCTACATTCCAGGGAAGAAAATTCAGGGAAAGGCCTTATGAGGATGTACTTGATGAGATGGCGGCAACAGATTATACGGGTTTGATGTTGGCAGAGGATAATTTCTATGGCCATGGCAAGAAGTCGAATGAGCGGGCGCGTGATTTGTTCAAGGGAATGGTGGAACGCGGGATTCATAAAGACTGGCTTGGGTTCACAGCGTTGAATATTTCTCAGGATCAGGAAACTCTTGATTATATGGCCAAGAGTGGCAATTTTGGTATGCTTGTCGGCATCGAATCTACCAATGAAGCTGTTTTACAGAAGATGAATAAGCGGGTAAACCTAAAGTTGGGTACTGATAGTTATTTTGATTGTATTCAAAAGATTCATAATGCCGGCCTGGTTGTTTGGGGGTCAGTGGTGTTTGGGGCTGATGGGGATGATAAAGATTCCTTTAGGAGAATGACCGATTTTATATTAGAGAATAATATTGATATTCTGACATTCGGTATTAACTGCCCATTCCCCAAGACACAACTCTATGCAAGATTAGATTCAGAAAAGAGAATATTCAGAAAAAATTACCCGGAAGATTGGCAATACTATGATACGGCACATGTGGTTCACCGTCTTGTGGACATGACATTAGAAGACTTTATTGAAGGTATGCAATATATCTATGATCATATTTATGCAGGTGATAATCTAAGGACTCGTTTCAGGAATTCTATTAAGACAACGAAAAATCCGAGAAATTCAATGTTCGCATTCAGGGTAGGTTCTGATTGGATACAAGTGTTTGAACAGGTCTTACAGAATTTAAAAGAGTTGTATGATTCAGGTGATTATTACAACGACTGGTACAAATCAAGTGCAGTGACGGTTTCAAAACCCCTTATGGAAACTGCTACTACATAACACAAATAAATTCTATATCCTGATAACAGATGCCGTAAAGGCACATCAGAATATAAAGCTTCTGATGTGCCTTTATATTATAAATTTCACGTGTGGCAGGAATCTTGTCGTGATAGATATTGTTTCGGTATTTAATCTTTGTAAGTTAATTATTTATTTCTAAAGGAGGTGGAAATATTATGATAGGCAAATTGTTATCTCTTTCTATGGAAAAATCAATTATCCCGGATATTAGCCCAAAGGCAATTATGGTTGTTGCCATTGCACTTATATTTGTTATCCTGTTCACATGGAAAAAGGAGGGATAATTTCCAGAAAGAATCTCTGGCTTTGTTCTTGTAATCATTGGTGGCGGGCCGGGAGGTTATGTTGCAGCAATAAAAGCCGCCCAGTTAGGAATGAGGACTGCTCTTATTGAAAAAGACAAGGTGGGTGGTACATGTCTGCATTGGGGTTGTATCCCAACGAAGGTGCTTCTTCATTCATCAGACCTTTACTTACGATTCCTCAGGGCAAGAGAATTTGGAATAGTGGTTGATAAAGTAGGAATTAATTATCCCCAGTTTCATAGACGAAAAGAGGCCGTAGTTGACCGGTTATTTCAGGGAACACAATTTCTTCTAAAAAAAAATGGTGTAGAACTTTTTTCGGGCGAAGGAGAACTTATATCATCGGGTGATGTCTTAATAAAAAAAGATGGAACAGACGTTGGTAAAATACATGCAAAAAATGTTATATGTGCTACAGGTTCTGTTCCCCTTATTCCCGATACTATTCCACATGATGGGAAATATGTGCTTACCAGTGACGACATATTATTGTGGGAAGAAATCCCAAAATCCCTTATTATAGCGGGCGGTGGCGCTATTGGGACTGAATTCGCTCACCTCTTTAATGTCCTGGGAACGAAGGTAACCATTATTGAACTCCTGGAGGATGTTCTTCCGGGAGAAGATAAAGAAATTAGTGCCACTTTGCGAAAAATATTTACCAAAAGAGGTATCGATGTCCGGACAAATACCTCTCTGGAAAAGGTCATAATAGATAATGGCGTTCGTGTGGAGATAAAAAGGAAAAACAATGCATCTCAATCCCCTGCCGCAGCCGGAAATAAAGAATTTGTAGAAGCCGACCATTTACTGCTCGCCTTAGGCAGGAAGCCTAATTTAACTGATATTGGAATAGAAAAATTATCATTAAGCTTCAAAGGGAAATATCTTCAAACCAATGAGGTTATGGAAACCAGCAAAACGGGACTTTTTGCTATTGGTGATATTGCAGGCCCCCCTCTCCTTGCTCACAAGGCATCGAGTGAAGGTCTGATAGCTGTTTCTCATATCGCCGGTAAAGAGACTACCCCACTGAATTATCAAAACATACCTGGAGTGACGTATTGCCTTCCACAGGTAGCCAGGATGGGACTTACCCAAGAGGAGGCGGAAAAGAGAAGTCACAAGACACGGGTAGGAAAATTCCCCCTTATTGCAAATAGTACGGCAATGATTGATGGTGAATATGCAGATGGATTTGTGAAGATTGTTACAGATGATAAATACGGGGAGATACTGGGAGTGCATGCTATTGGGCCTCATGTTGGTGAATTAATGTGGGGTATGTCGCTTGCTACTATTTTGGAAGGAACAGCTCACGAATTACTGAATACTATTTTTCCCCACCCCACTCTTTCTGAGGCTATTCTGGGGGCTGCCCAAGCGGTGGTTGATAAACCAATACATATGTAAGGGTACGTTTGAAGTTTTTGAAAAATCGAATTTATTTAATACAACACAAATAATCTGTAAAATACCTATGAATAACGAAGCGAAGATTGCCTATTTTTCCATGGAAATTGGTTTGTCAAACGATATTCCAACATATAGCGGTGGACTTGGTGTCCTGGCGGGAGACACAATAAAATCAGGTGCGGATCTTAAAGTACCACTTGTTGCCGTTACCTTATTATCAAAGAAGGGCTACTTCCGGCAGGATATTGACAGCGACGGAAGACAAATTGAATATGCTGTAGATTGGGATCCATCCAAATTTATGGTGTGTCTTCCTAAAAAGGTTGTGATTCAAATCGAAGGACGTAATGTTTACATCCAGGCTTGGTGCTATAAAGTAAAAAGCGTTACCGGCGGAAAAGTGGATGTGTTTTATCTCGATACTGATGTTGAGGAAAATGTAACAGAAGATCGGGAGATTACCGCTGTTTTATACGGGGGTGATATGCATTATCGGCTAAAGCAGGAGATCGTACTTGGTATTGGTGGGGTGCGCATACTTCATACCCTTGGATTGCACATCAAAAAGTACCATATGAACGAAGGACACGCCAGCCTCTTGACACTCGAACTGCTCCTGATGCACAAGAGAGACGTTGAAAGTGTCTGGGACGAGCGATGGATCTGGGATATTGAGAAGGTGAAAGGCCTGTGTGTATTCACTACCCATACCCCTATCGAGGCAGGCCATGACCGATTTTCCTATGATCTCGTAAAAAAAGTTCTTGGGGAATTTGTACCTTTAGAGCTGTTGAAAAGGCTTGGAGGGGAACATTATCTTAATATGACACATCTTGCGTTAAATCTGAGTAAATATGTTAACGGTGTTGCTAAAAAACATGGTGAAGTATCCAAGAGCTTGTTTCCTGGTTATGAAATTAATGCCATTACCAATGGTGTGCATTCATTCACGTGGGTCTGTGAGAGTTTTAAGCAATTATACGACAAATATATCCCTGGATGGGCTAACGAACCTGAATTATTTGTTCGTTCTGAAAACATCCCGGACGAAGAGTTATGGGAGGCACATCTTTGCGCTAAATGCGACTTAGTCGATTACGTAAAAAAGACCGCCGGAGTGGAAATAAGCCCGGATGTGTTAACCATTGGATTTGCCAGAAGATTTACTTCTTACAAGAGGGCAGATTTAATATTCTCAAACCTTGAGCGGTTCTTAAAAATAAGCAAAAAAGGCACGTTTCAGATTATTTATGCAGGAAAGGCGCATCCAAAAGATACCCCGGGGAAAGAAATCGTAAAAAGAATTATTGATCTTACGAAAAAGATTAACGATAAAATCAAAATCATATTTTTAAAAAATTATAATATGGAAATGGCCTTGCGGTTAGTTTCCGGAGTTGATGTTTGGCTCAACACACCGTTGCGTCCAAGAGAGGCATCGGGTACTAGTGGCATGAAAGCAGCGCACAACGGTATCATTAACTTTAGTGTCTTGGATGGGTGGTGGATCGAGGGGCACATGGAGGGAATAACCGGATGGTCTATTGGCCCTAAACCCCTGGAATCCTCACTGATAAGCGTTAATGATATCACAGATGCAGAGGATTTATATGACAAACTGGAGAACATTATTATCCCGATGTATTACAAAGACAGAAGCCAATGGATAAAGATCATGAAAAATTCTATCGGCAAGATTGCCTATTATTTTAATACCCATAGCATGATGCGCCGATATGTCACTGAAGCCTATATAAGATAGATGTGGGCATTTAATTGCATGTGGCTTCATTGAGTTTGTTACCACAACCCCCCTATTGCTGAAAAGTTGATTATTCAGTGCTTCCAAGGTGTAAAGATATGCTAAAAGATTTCAAAAATATTAAGGCCATCATCCTTGACCTGGATGATACACTTTATGATTGTAGTGGTACGCTCTTATTGCAGGGCCGAAGGCAAGCAGCAAAAAATATTGCCAAGATAATTAATTGCTCAGAAGAGGAAGCATATAACCTGCAGTTGGAAATTGAGAAAAAGTATGGAACAAGAGTTAATATTTACGAAAAGATTGTATCGCTTTACAATCTTCCAAACTCGTATATCAAGGAATTATTGGAAGAGTTTATCCACACAGATGTCTCCGGCATTTCCCTCTTTCCGGACGTAAAGGACACCCTGATACAACTCATGGTGCTGGGTTACAAGGTAATCCTTGTCACCTCCGGAGAGAAAGAAATACAAGACAAAAAGATCCATGTGCTTGGTTTAAGCCGTGGTTGTTTCGACGATATTTTCGTTGCAGGCAGAAATAATGGGCAGATAAAAAAAGACTGTTTTCAAGAAATTATGCACAGGTATAATTTAAAACCAGAAGAAATTGTATGTGTAGGAGATAAGATTGATGACGAATTAACCGCTAGCAAGTCTTTGGGAATGACTACGGTAATGATTGAACATGGAAGGCATTATGAGTTATATGTAAGAGAACCACACATATACATCAAGCCTGATTATTTTATCAAGCATATTAAAGATATCCTTGAATTAAGGATCGGGAACTATTCGCAAATTACCTAATTCTTACGCACCCACCATTACCACCATTCCAATGATGGTCCCTTCAAATACGAGATTACCTTTCACCACACCTTGGGTATCAAAGATGGCTCTTCTTGAACGCAACTCTTTGTTTTTAGCGATGAGAATGAGTTTGTCTCCTGGTATAACCTTTCCGCGGAATTTAACTTTATCAATACCCCCGAATCCAAGGAATCTGTCATCCTGAGTGGCTTGTTTGTAATAATAGGTGCACAACTGCGCAGCAGCTTCGAGCATGATTACCCCAGGCATCAAAGGGCGACCAGGGATGTGCCCCCGTACCCAAAATTCATCACTTGAAACGTCTTTATAGCCCACGATAACCTTATGTTCTGGGTCGAATTTTATGATACCACTCAATTGTTCCATCTCGTATCGGTGAGGTAGTACGGTACGAACAGCATCGAGATCAATAGTTGGCCTATTTAAATCTAAGCTACTTAAATCAGTTAGGATTTCTTGTGGCATAACGACAAATCAAGATATTTATCTTGTAGAATTGAGCAATCTAAATCGCTGCTTTCATGATACTAGTTTAAGGTAGACAATATTAATAATAAGTTACTACTATGTCAATTAAAATCTACTCTACAAAAAAATCGGATTGACAACGATAACTTATCTTGTTATATTATACGAACTTTGTTACTTATTTAAAGAAAAACGATAGCAGTTAAAGTCTGATTTTAGTCCATTGCTTTTTTGTGAGGAATAGCTGATAAATGAGAAAAATATATATTTCATTCATGGTCTTTGGTACGCTTATATTTGGAATTGGTGTAACAAATGTATCAACATTTGTCAGATCTGCAATAGCTGGTGTATGTGAGTGTCCGGAAGGATGCCCGTGTAGTCATTGCTCGGGGAAAGCCAGGGATTGTAACTGTAAGAGATAACCCGGTATCGAACATTTGCTTTATTGCTTTTTATTTTAATGGTTTTGTAAATACAAAAAGCACCTTACCATTAAGAGAAGATGCTTTTTGATTTTCACTGTTGAAGGATACGTTTAATGAATACTTTTATGGCTAAAAAAGAAGATGTGAAAAGGAATTGGTATATTGTAGATGCAAAGGATAAAGTTTTGGGACGAATGTTAACTACCGTTTCCCGGGTACTTCAAGGTAAGCACAAACCTGAATATACGCCTCACGTTGACGTGGGAGATTTTGTTATCATTACGAATGCGAGCAAAGTAAAACTTACGGGAAAAAAGATGCAGGAAAAGATTCACTATTACGTAACAGGCTTTCAGAGTGGTCTAAGAAAACGAATGGTTGGAGAAACTTTAGAAAAGACTCCGGAAAAAGTATTTAACCGGTCTGTAAAAAGAATGTTACCCAGATCAAAGCTGGGTAAGGCCATGATAAAAAAATTAAAGATTTATGGGGGTGCTGAGCATCCGCATCAAGCACAACAACCAAAAGAACTGATTATTCGCAATTAATTAAGGGAGATAAAAGTGACGGCAGAACAATATGTTTTAGGCACAGGAAGACGGAAATCATCTGTAGCAAGGGTAAGGATAAAAAAAGGAAATGGGAAGATCGTAGTTAATGATAAGGATTTAGATAGTTATTTTCCCATCGATAGAGATAAAGGTATCATACGATTGCCCATGAAGGCTACTAATACATTAGGGGAATTTGATGTAGTAGTCAATGTTAAAGGAGGCGGCATAACTGGCCAGGCGGGTGCAATATCCCTGGGAATTGCACGTGCACTCTTTAAGTCCAGCCCATCCTTCATTGAAAGCTTGCGTGAAGGTGGTTTTTTAACGCGAGACAGCAGAATGAAAGAGCGGAAAAAATATGGTAAAAAAGGCGCAAGGAAGAGCTTCCAATGGACAAAGCGATAAGTATTATTTTATTAATTTCTTAATAATGTTGACAAGGCAAGTTCACAACAACAGAAAAGTTTTTGACGATGTACATGGTTTCGACCTTGTCAAAAATTTTTCTGTAACGTATCCTGAAATTAGTTATTCATGCATCCGATAAATGGGCAATACGGCTTTTAAATTTAAATCTCTTCTCCATTTTTATTCTACCGATTATTTTGCCGTAATTGTTGAAATATTTTGCTGCCATTTCCAGGCAGAAAGCATCATTTCGTCTAATCCGTACTTAGGCTGCCAGCCTAGTTCCTTCTTCGCAAGATCGTTATTGGCATAAATTGCCATAATATCCCCGCTTCTTCTTGGCCCAACCTCGTAATTCAGCTTTTTCCCCGATACTTTCTCAAAGGATTTAATTGCTTCAAAAACCGTAATGCCATTTCCAGTACCAAGGTTGAATAAGCTGCAAGCCTCCCTATTTTTACCCTTTATCAGGAAATCAAGCGCTTTAATGTGCGCATCTGCAATGTCGCTGACGTGTATGTAATCCCTGATGCAGGAGCCGTCCCTGGTTTCATAATCACTGCCATGGACGTACATTTTAGGGATAAGTCCTGCAGCGGTTCGGGTAATCACAGGCACCAGGCTTGTCGGAGGCCCTATCGGCAGTTCACCGATTTTTGCACTCGGATGAGCGCCGGCAGGATTAAAATAGCGGAGCAACACAGATTTGAATTCCAGCGTGTATTTAGTAAATGATTGCACCACTTCTTCTCCCATCTGTTTGGTATGAGCGTATGGCGATTCAGCTTCGGGCAGTTCAACTTTTTCTGTAACCGGCAGTGTTTTAATGTTGCCGTACACAGAACAGGAGGAAGAAAAGATGAAATTCCTGATTTTTTTCTCCCTGCACAGGTAAAGTATGTTTACAAGACTTTCCATATTATTGTGGTAGTACAACAATGGATCGGCCACGCTTTCAGGTACAGACTTAAATGCAGCGAAGTGAATAATGCCCTTTATTGAATTTGTTTGTTTGAGGGTGTACGTCAGTTCCTCTTTGTTACAGAGGTTAACTTTGAACCACGCCAGGCGGTTTCCCTTGCCTGTTATTTCAGTTATTCTTCTGTAGGTGTCTTCGGTGGAGTTGGAATAATTATCCAGGGAAATTACCTGGTAATCCGTTTGTTCAAGAAGTTCAATAATGGTGTGAGAGCCGATGTAACCGGCGCCCCCTGTAACAATAATGGTATCGGAATTATTCATGAAATTTAAACATTAAATGAGGCCAAACTACTGGATAGATTACTGGAATATTTTGCTCATATCGATTGGTCAGTTTAGCAAAAGCAAAGAAGATTGCAAGATATTTTTAATGTATTCTGTTCTATTAGATAGTAAAAAACGTATGTATAATCTATAAATTGCACTTGCAAATTCTACAATGTGTAGAATATAATAAATATGATATGATCTTATTTGATTGCTACTAAAAATATCGGGTAAAGCAGAGTACACAATTTTCTTGGAAAAAAAGATACCTATGAGTAAAGCATTAAAGTTTAATTTTAATCCTTTTAAAGAGGGATTGAGCCATGTCTTAGGGACATTAGAAAAGGATATTATGGAGGTATTGTGGAATCGGGGAGAGTCCTCTGTAAAAGACATCTTAGATACCTTTCCTACCGATAAGAACATTTCATATTCTGCAGTAATTACCGTTACCAATCGAATGACAAAGAAAGGACTCCTTGAGAAAAGAAAGTTAGGAAAGGCATATTTTTATAAACCTATCTATACGAGAGAACAATTTTTTGAGTTCGTAACAAAAAAGATTGTGGAAGGAGTTTCTGAATTTTCTCTCAAATCGGCAATGGTGCACTTTGTGGATTATATGTCACAAATGGACCCGGACAAAATAGAATATTTTTCCAAACTGATTGAATCTAAAAGAAAAGGTGACTCCAGGAGCTAATCCAATGAATACTTTGATAAAGACACAATATGGAAAAGCGCTACTCTCCTTTTCACTGATTGTATTTATAAACCTTTCCGTCTTGTCTGTAATAATCTTAGGCATAGGGCTCGGAATCAAAGGATACATATCTGATACCAGATTCGCTTATGAAGCTGTCACCTGCTGTGAGGGTATTTGTTTGAAGTGTTTTTTTACTCTATGGACATTTTTTACGATACTTCCCTGGGGCTGTGTTGCAATACTTTTTATTGGAATAGGTATGGCTACTCGCAAAACAATCCTCATGCTATCCTGGAATTACCGATTTATCCGCCACATCACCCCCCTATCTTACGAAACTCATCTTAATTTAAAAAATATTCTATTGGCTACGAATCTTTATGGAAAACTTGTACTCTTAGACAATAACAAGTTACACTGTGCTTTTACTTTGGGTCTATGGAAGCCGAAAATATACGTATCCTCCAGTATTTGTTCTTATTTATCGGGAAAGGAACTTTTAGCCGTAATCCTTCACGATACACATCATAAAAAGTGCAAAGATCCATTAAAGCTATTTGTTGTACAAATATTGTATGCGCTCAATTTTTTCCTTCCCATTAATGGTTATCTGATAGATCTGTATTCTGCTGCATCAGAAAAAGCCGCAGATGATAGCGCCATAAATTTTTCCAGAGAGCCATTAGATATGGCAAGCGCACTCGTAAAGTTATCCAAATTTAAATTAATGGATACGATGAGTCATTCTGCAGCATTTTCCAAAGAACAGAATATTGTCGAAGACCGAATAAGTCGTTTGCTGGAAACACAGAGGCCACACCCCTTCCTGGGCAAGACGCATTTATATCTTTCGTGCATAGCATCAGTTTTTATTGCAGCAATAATTTGTTTGTCCCTGTTTTCTAAATCTTTTAACCACACTTACACCATCGAATGTAAAACAAGGGCGTGTAACATGGCTAAGTGCGGATAATCACATGAACGGAATACTCATAATAATATTTTTACTTCTCCCCCTTCTAGTGGTATTTCCTGGTACCGTCACTTTAGCAAGGGAAAATGGTAACAGTATATCCAAAAAACAAACGAACGGTAAAAACGTTATTATTGAAATGAATGAAACTGAAGCCCTATTGGATTTAAAATGGTTAATCCCTGAGGCTATAGAACACAATCCTGAAATAATTGCAGCCCAAAAACGCCTTAATGCCGCAAAGGCAAAGATTTCACAAGCCAAATCATTAGACGATCCTACCATTCGTGCCGGTTCTTATGATATGTCAAATAACCCGGTCAATGTTAATGGCCAAACCGAAATGCTTCAACAGCGCTATGGCGTGTCCCAGAAGATACCCTTTCCCGGGAAACTAGGATTGAGAGGCGAGGTAGCTACAGAAGAGTCTAAAATGGCAGAAAAAGAATTCATGTCTAAGGTACAAGAGATAACTGCCCTTGTAAAATCCGCTTTTTACGAACTCTATTATATTAATAATGCCATTAAGATCACAGAGGAAAACAGGGATCTCCTGTTCAAGTTTGCCAAGATTGCTGAAACAAAATATGCCGTAGGTAAGACTACCCAAAGGGATGTCCTTGCAGCACAGGTTGAATTATCTACCCTAACGAACAACATCATTGTTTTAAACAAGGACAGGGAATCCATTATTGCCCGATTAAATATTTTATTAGATAGACACACACAAACCGCTTTAGGTAAACCTCGTCCCTTTGAAAAACACACCTTAAAGTTAACGATAAAAGAATTGGAAGACTTTGCTATGAAAAATCGACCAGAGCTTAAAAAGTTTGATCACGCCGTTAAGCGAAATGAGGCAAACTTAAAACTTTCAAAAAAGGATTATTACTTTGCAGACTTTGAACCGATGGTGGAATATATGCAAGAAGATGGAAGACCAGATACATGGGCATCGTCACTCACGATAAACGTCCCCTGGCTCTGGCCAAAGAATCGGTCAAAAGTGAAAGAATCAAAGGAAGACCTGAGCGCAGCCAAGTCAGATTATCGATTTATCAACAACAAGACATTGTTTGAGGTCAAAGATTTTTTGGTCAGGCTCCAATCCTCGGAAAGTACTGTAAATCTTTATAAAACAGGCGTAGTCCCCCAGGCCGAGCAATCGTTAAAATCCGCACGCATAGGATACGAAGCCGATAAAGTAGATTTTTTAACCCTGATTGATAGCGAAAGAATTCTTTTAAATTCGAAATTACTTTATTACAGGGCACTGACCGATTTTGAACAAAACCTGGCAAACCTTGAAAGGGCTGTGGGTATCCAATTGACACAATAAAGAACTATTATTTCAAAGAATTGTTCGGAATGGTGAAGGTGAGTGACATAAGCATTAGTGCAATAAACCTTAACAGTGAATATTTAAATTGATATACAGGGTGGCATGGGCAAGCGGAGTGTGTCCGTGCTGAACTTGCACGACATTGTTTATGAATCATCCATTTTGAAATTTGGATAGATAATATAAGTGTAACTATTGCAAGTACAAAGCATTAAGCAGTATTACAGAACCATGGACAAGCATAGCTTGTCCATGCCACCCCAGCAGAATGGTTGCTACATATCAAGTTGATAAATCACAAATTGTGAGCCTCTTGAGTATAATTACTATAATGCACAAATCTTCCAATAGATTCAAATATAACCTGCGCATCTTCAGAAGGGCCTTTTTACCCTGGGCATTATCTTCTCCAATACATTTGTGGTTAACATTGAATTTCTTCAGGAAGGTATGGAAGAAACACAAACTCGATTTCCATTTACTGACAAAAGGCGCGGTGTGGGTACATACAATCGTGTTATGAGCGCCTTCGATAACCTTCAGGCGAACAAGGTACTTTACGGGTTTTCTATTGATGAAGAGCTTATGGATAATTGCCGGGAGGCAGGAAAAGAATTCATTCATATCAATCCGGAAGGATACATAGAATCGTGTGCACTGTTGCCATCCAGTAAGTATAATGTGACGGAAACATCTCTTGGAATATGTTTAAGAAACTCGTATTTAGATAGTCGGCAATGCTCCCATGACTATGAAGCACTTGGGAATCACCCTTGTATGAGTCACAGAAGGGATGCGGATTACAGTTTTGAGAAAGGATAAACAAAATGGTTGAAACGCATTGGCACACAATGCAGGCCGCCGAAGTAATAAAGAGCCTTGATACCACGGTTGATGCCGGACTTAGCCTTAGCGAAGCAGAAAACAGGCTGAAGAAATACGGATACAACCAACTGGAAGAAAAAGAAGGTGTATCTCCCTTCATGCTCTTTTTGGGGCAGTTTAATAACCTTATTGTCTGGGTATTGATTGTCGCAGCCATAGTCTCCGGAGTTTTGGGGGAATGGATCGATGCGTTAGCCATTATTGCTATTGTTATTATTAATGCGATTATTGGTTTTATCCAGGAATACCGCGCAGAGAAATCACTTGAGGCCTTACAAAAAATGTCCGCACCCTTTTCAAGGGTAACACGGAACGGTGAAATACAATCCATCCTCTCCCGGGATATTGTACCGGGGGACGTTGTATTGCTGGAAGCCGGGGATTACGTCCCTGCTGATGGCAGGCTATGCTCTTCCTTTAGTTTTATGACCCAGGAGGCGTCTCTTACGGGAGAGTCAACACCGGTTGGCAAGTCCACCGAACCAATCCCCGATCCTTCTTTACCCATCGCAGATAGGAAAAATATGGTATTTATGGGGACATCGGTAACGAGTGGTAAAGGGACGTGCGTTATTGTAACAACGGGGATGCACACGGAGTTGGGTAAGATTGCCGGTCTCATTCAGAAGGCAGGAAATGAAGAGACGCCCCTTCAGCGGAAGCTCGAGGTGTTCGGGAAAAAATTGGTTTATTTGTGTTTGGGGATCGTAACCATCGTATTCCTTTTGGAGTTGTGGAGAAAGGATCCATTATTAGAGGCATTCCTCATATCGGTAAGCCTTGCCGTGGCTGCCATTCCGGAAGGTCTTCCTGCCATAGTAACTATTGCCTTGGCCTTAGGGGTGCAACGCATGGTGAAACGGCACGTACTGATTCGGAAACTTCCATCAGTAGAAACCCTGGGATGTGCCACGGTTATCTGTTCAGATAAAACTGGCACCCTAACACAAAACGAGATGACCGTAAGAAAGATATTTGCCAATGGAAAGAATATTGACATATCGGGAACGGGTTATGCCCCTGCGGGAAATTTCACTTTCAATAACGTGCCTCTTTCAGAAACTGATAAACAAATGGTAACGTTTGTCCTGGGCATAGGTGTATTATGTAACAATGCCCACCTTAAAGAAGAAGACACTACGTGGAAGGTTATTGGAGATCCTACAGAGGGCGCTATTTTAACTGCAGCAGCGAAATCAGGTATCTGGAAGGAACATCAGGAGAAAAGATTCCCACTTATTTCAGAAATCCCGTTTGATTCTGATCGTAAAAAAATGTCCACCATCAGGCATACCCATTTTGACACACGGATTGTCTGTGAAAAAGGTGCGCCAGATATCATATTAAAAGACTGTGCTAAGATTTACACGGATAGAGAGCTAAGAGACCTGACAGAAGAAGATATCCTCCTGATATTGAACGAAAATAACAAACTGGCTGGTGACGCCCTGCGTGTACTTGGCATCGCATTTAAACTGCTTGATCATAAATCAATCAACTTTACCCCAGCTAGTGTAGAAAAGGACATGATCTTTCTTGGACTATTGGCCATAATTGATCCGCCCAGGCCTGAGGTCAAAGAGGCCGTTGCCGTTTGTCATACAGCGGGAATAAAGACGGTCATGATTACTGGTGATCACAAGAATACAGCCCGGGCTATTGGGGAAGAACTGGGATTTCTCAGCAGCAATTCTTCAAAGGCTATTGACGGAATAGAGTTAGATGCGCTTTCCGATGATGATTTAGCAGAAGAAGTGTCAAAGATAGCCGTATATGCACGTGTAACTGCTGAACACAAACTCAGGATTGTGAAGGCATGGAAGAAACAGGGAGACGTTGTGGCCATGACCGGTGACGGTGTAAATGATGCACCTGCTGTAAAAGAAGCAAGCATCGGCGTAGCCATGGGCGTTACCGGTACCGATGTCACAAAAGAGACATCCGATATGGTTATAACGGATGACAATTTTGCTTCCATAGAGGCAGCCATTGAAGAGGGCAGAGGTATCTACGACAATATAAAGAAGTCCATCCACTATCTGCTTTCATGTAATGCAGGAGAGATTTTAATAATGCTCTTTGCCTCGATATTCAATCTTCCCATACCATTATTTCCAATACAAATACTATGGATCAATATTGCAACCGATGGTCTGCCGGCATTAGCATTAGGGGTCGACACGGTAGACCCTGATATCATGAAAAGGCTGGCAAGAAGGTCAACAGAGCAAATCATAGACAAGCGTCTCGGTATCCTGATTATATTTCAGGGTTTTCTCATTGCCGTGAGTACCCTTCTGGCATATACGTATGTCCTGTACTATGGAACCAGTGCAATACCTGACTATCTTTACCACTGGTTTCGTAATGAAGCGGCTCCCCACTTGTTGCGTGGTGATATCGAGACGGCCAGAACAATCGCCTTCTGTGTGATGGTCGTCTCTCAATTATTTCACTCTTTTAACTGCAGGAATGCTAGACGTTCTTTATTTGAAATTGGTGTTTTTACCAATAAAAAACTCCTGCTGGCAACGGGGATATCGTTGGCCATACAGGTGGCTATCGTCTACACCCCTTTCTTTGAAGATATTTTTAGAGTAAGACCGCTGGGGTTAAATGACTGGATTACCGTCTTTGCATTTTCTTCTCTCACGTTTGTCATTATGGAGATAATTAAATACGGTAAAAGGAAAAATAGTGAGAAAAACTACCAAGGTTAATTTTACAATGAGGGAATGGATATGCTGAATAAGAGACCGGTGAAAATGTTTGTACTTGTTATGATATCGGCTAGCGCAATCGTCCTGAGAAATAATCTTGTTCATGCTGCAGAAGAAACACCCAAACAACATGAAGTCGCATGAATGGCTCATTCAACGTTGCAAGACATGCGATATAGACTTTCTGACCTGTCCCATTTGTGAAAAGGAACAAGTGCGGTTTCAAAAATAGGTTTTTCTTTCATCCTGAGGCAGAACTCCAAATCTCTGCTTTATTCGTTATGTTATGAAAGGTGTAATGTATGGTCTTTCAACAAAAGTTTCCTTTAAAAAGATATGGTGTAATACCTGTGCTTATTACATTTATTATGCTGGTAAGTGTACTGGTAGTTAATAGACCCACACTGCAGGTATCAAATCTTATCCCTTCAGCAATCGGCGCAGAAGAAGGGAAGAAGGTGCTGTATTGGACATGCGGTATGCATCCAACTGTCAGGATGGATAAACCAGGGAAATGCCCTATTTGTTCTATGGATCTGATTCCTGTATATGAAAAGGGTGCAGGTATGGAGGAAGAAGGGACTTCTGCCATTATAGAACTGAGTGAACGGGCACGTAAACTGGCACAGGTCAAGACAGATATTATTGGGTATCGGTCACTAACAAAGGATGTTTACACAGTGGGATTAATTGACTATGACGAAAGACTCAAGGCCTTCGTCTCGGCATGGATTCCTGGCAGGATTGACAAACTCTTTGTCGACTTTACTGGTTCAGAGGTTGTAAAAGGTGAATCCGTGGTTTGGATATATAGTCCTGAGCTTGTATCCACACAGGAAGAATATCTGTTAGCGCTTGAAACCCTTGAAAAGGTTAAGGAGAGCCCTTTTGAAGAAGTAGTAGACGGTGCAAATTCACTGGTTAATGCCTCCAAAAGAAGGCTATTATGGTGGGGCGTTACAGAAAAACAGATTGAAGAACTCACGAAAGACAAAAAGATAAAACAACACACGATTATATATGCCCCTATCAGCGGCATCGTCATCGAGAAAAAGGCACTGGAAGGCCAATATGTTATGTTGGGCGAGATGATATACATGGTTGCCGACCTTTCAAATGTATGGATGATGGCCAATATTTATGAGTATGAAATGGCCTGGATCAAGATCGGACAGGAAGTAGAAGTTACATCCCCTGCATATCCCGGAGAAGCATTTATAGGAAAGGTGTCCTTTATAGAACCTTTTCTTGATGACAAGACACGCTCAGTAAAGATACGGTGTGATATCCCTAACCACCAACTCAAACTCAAACCTGCCATGTACGTTAATGCACGCATACGGATACCCGTTGAAGAGCTTGAAAACCAGGATAGGCGGTACGTAAGCGGGCTGGATTACGTTTGCCCGAATCACCCGGAAATAAAATCCAGCAGGCCAGGTATTTGCCCTGAGGATAATATCCCCTTTATAAAGACCCCCCCTACTCCAGTTGAGTTTGCTGCTGGCCGTATGACTCCACCGCAAGGAGTAATTGTGTATGAATACCTATGTCCAATGAAATGTTACTCCGCTAAAGAACCGGGAGACTGCCCCGTGTGCGGGATGCGGCTCGAAAAAAAGGAGATAACTGTTGAAGTTTCTGGTGAAAAGTCGACGTGTATTTGTCCGCAGGAATGGGATATTAAGACAGCTCCTAAATCATGCCCCATGTGTGGTATGTTGCTCAAAAAGAGTATAACCACAAACACGCCTACCGGTAAAATAAAGCATAAATTCGTATACATGTGCCCCATGGCATGCATGACTTCAGACAAACCCGGTGAATGTCCGGATTGTAAAAGACAAATGGGCAAGTGGGATGTCAGGGAAGGGCTGGGAATGAAGGTAAAAAAAACCGAACACAGGAAACGTACCTTGTATGCCTGTCCTATGCATCCAGAGGTTGTTTCTGATAAACCGGGGAATTGTACGAAGTGTGGCATGAAACTGGAAAAAACTACTCAAGTACTTGCCATACCGGTTACTGCCGTATTAGACACAGGTATTCGTAAAATCGTTTATATTGATAAAGGTAACGGTCAATATGTTGGGAAAGAAGTCATACTTGGCCCAAAGGCCGGTGATTATTATCCGGTACTGGAAGGTTTGGATGAAGGCGACAAAGTGGTTACATCGGCAAATTTCCTCATCGACTCCCAAAGCCAGCTTACAGGCGGAGCCAGTGACCTGTATGGAGGGGCGATGGAATTTAAGGAGGAAAAATAAAAGCCTGAAACCACAGATTTCACAGATTACACAGATTAAAAACATAAAAATCTGAGAAACAGATGGAACAAAAGTCTGTTGATAAATACATGGATAGAGATATAAGAACGCATGCTATTATTGGGGCAGTAATGGAAGTGCATATAGTAAAGGCAATAAGTAAATAGACATAAAAATATAAGGCTTGTCATTCCCGCATGCTTTTAGCGGGAATCCAGACTTGTCCTCGACTTCAATCGGGGACTTGTCCTCAACTTGACTGGAGAATGGCTTATGTTTAATAAATATTTTGTATATATTTTGGCAAGTAAGCGGAATGGGACGTTGTATATTGGAGTAACCAATAACTTGGAAAGGCGCGTGTATGAACATAAAAACAACATTGTTAAGGGTTTTACTTCAAAATATAGTGTCCATCAACTTGTGTATTATGAAGAGACAAATGACATCTATGCGGCTCTTCAAAGAGAAAAGCAATTAAAAAAATGGAACCGCAAATGGAAGTTGGCGCTCATTGAGAGGATCAATCCTGATTGGAATGATATTGCAAAAGACTGGATTCCCGCTAAAAGCATGCGGGAATGACATATAAGGAAAGGTGTCTCTTATTTATTGCCTTTACTATAGAAGCGGTTTATCAGGAGTGTTTATAAATTAAATTTTATCAAAATAGATTACAAAGATTTGAAGAAAAATTAAAAATCTGTGTAATCTGTGAAATCTGTGGTTACGAGCCTTAATTTTTATGATCAATAAACTTATTGAACTCTGCCTCAAAAATAGATTCCTCGTCATCTGCTTCTATCTCCTGGTGATATTCGGCGGCATCTTTGGACTGAAGAATGTCAACATGGACGTTATCCCGGATATTGGCGAGAACCAGTGCATCGTTTTTACCGATTGGCCCGGACGAAGTCCACAGGACGTAGAAGATCAAATCACCTATCCCCTCACAGTCAATTTACTCGGTGTACCCGGCGTAAAGGTCATACGGTCACAATCGGGTTTTGGTTTTTCCATGGTATTTATCATCTTCAAGGATAATATCGACTTTTACTGGGCGCGTTCCCGCGTGCTTGAGAGGTTAAACTTTGTACAAGCCTTGCTGCCAAAAGATGTCATCCCCAGACTGGGCCCCGATGCTACAGGACTCGGCCAGATTTTCTGGTATACCGTGGAGGGTGAAGGATATGACCTTGGGCAACTACGGTCTATCCAGGATTGGTACGTCCGCTATCAACTCAATGCCGTCGAAGGCGTCTCAGAGGTAGCTGGCGTGGGTGGTTTTGTCAAACAATACCAGGTCGATGTCGATCCCAATAAACTATTGGCATATAACATGACGGTAGGGATGGTGTATGATGCCGTTGGTAAAAGCAATATCGACGTAGGCGCCAAGGTCGTGGAAAGTAACAATATGGAGTTTATTATCCGTGGCCTTGGATTTATCAAGAACGTTGCTGATATTGAAAACATCACGGTGGGCAGCCACAACGGTGTGCCTGTATTTGTCAGGAACATAGGCGTTGTTCAGGTCGGTGGAGATTTCAGACGCGGGGCGCTGGACAAGGAAGGCGCTGAGGTTGCAGGCGGCATCGTTATCATGCGCCAGGGAGAAAATCCGTTAAAGGTAATTAAGAGGATAAAGCAGAAGATCAAAGAGCTTGAGCCCGGACTGCCTCCTGGGGTAAATATTGTGCCCTTTTATGATAGAGAGGGTCTTATCTATCGGGTTATCGACACCCTGAGAGAGGCGCTGATAGAAGAAATCATTATCACCTCTCTTGTTGTTGCTATCTTTCTGTTGCATGTGCGGAGCATAATTATCTGTTGCCTTGGATTCCCCATATCCATACTTGTCTCCTTCCTGTGTATGTATTTCATGGGTATCGATTCCAACATTATGTCGCTCACGGGTATTGCCATCGCCATCGGTGAGGTAAGTGACATGTCCATCGTCATGACAGAGAATATCTTCAGAAACCTCATCGAACAAAAGGATAAAAAGAGCAGGCCGCAGATCATCCTTGACGCATCCAAAGAGGTTGGCGGCTCTATATTCTTTGCAGCCTTAACCACCATTTTTATGTTCCTCCCGGTATTTGGACTTACAGGCCAGGAAGGGAAGCTATTTACACCACTAGCCTGGACAAAGACCATTGCTATTATGGCATCAGTTATTATGGCAATTACCCTGGTTCCCTTACTCTGTACCTTTCTGATAAAGGGTAAACTAAAGCCCATGGAGGAGAATTATGCATCCAGGATGCTCTTGAAAGGTTATCAACCTGTACTCAGGTGGGCGTTAGATCATAAGAAGACATTCCTTGTAATTCCGCTCGTTATCGTTATTTCCTCCGTCTTTGCTGCAAAAAAGCTGGGAAGGGAATTTATGCCCCCCCTGGACGAAGGTTCTATTCTTTTTATGCCAGTGATGCTGCCCAGCGTATCATTAACGGAAGCCCTTAAAATGATGCAGAAACAGGATATGATCATAAAATCCTTTCCGGAAGTGGATATGGTTGTCGGAAAATTGGGCAGGGCAGATACCGCCACAGACCCGGCGCCTGTCGAGATGTTTGAGACCGTCGTCAATTTAAAACCAGAAGAGGAATGGCGTAAAAAGAAGATCGAGTATCAATTTTTGAACCATATCCCCTCCCTCTTCCACCCTTTTTTCCATTGGATACTACCGGACGAACGGAGGATTACAAAACAGGAAATTATCAGGGAACTGGACGAAGCGACCAGAATACCTGGCGTGGCAAATATATGGACACAACCCATCATTAATCGTGTTGACATGCTGGCCACCGGTATCCGGACATCGGTTGGCGTCAAGATTTTTGGAGCAGACCTGAATGTCTTGCAGCAACTGGCCATTGACGTTGAAAAGGCGCTCCGTGACGTACCCGGTGTGGCAGACCTCTATGCTGAAAGGGTTACAGGAAAACCTTACATGGAATACAAGATTAAGCGTGAGGAAATCGCACGCTATGGCGTCAATATCCGGGACGTGCAGGATGTTATTGAGACCGCTATTGGCGGGGAAAATATTACGACGACGGTGGAAGGTCGTGAGCGATACCCCGTGCGGGTCAGATACATTCGTGAACTACGTGATAACTTTGACGCATTGAAAAGGATTTATGTCTCCAGTTCCACAGGTCAACTCATTCCAATTACACAAGTAGCGGATATACGTTACGTAATGGGACCCGCTATGATTAGCAGTGAAAATGCCCTCCTGAGGGCTTATGTCCTTATGAACGTCCGTGGCAGAGACCCGATGGGTTTTGTAGAAGAGGCGTCCAGGGTCGTAGCACAAAAAGTCATGTTGCCTCATGGGTACTTTATCCAGTGGAGTGGTCAGTTTGAAAACCAGGTCAGGGCGAGAAAGAGATTACAACTCCTTGTGCCTTTATCCATGTTTGTGGGTTTTCTCCTGATCTTTATGGCATTCAAATCATTCCCACAAACGGTATTTATCCTATTTGCCGGGATACCTACGGCCATTGCAGGAGGCGTCTGGCTTCAATACCTGTTTGGCTATAACTTCAGTGTCGCTGTCTGGGTAGGTTTCATATCCATCTTTGGCATCGTGGACGACGATTCCATTCTCATTACCACTTACATCAACGACTTGTTCGGTGTAAGAAAGATGAAAAGTGTCCAGGACATCCGTGATACCATCCTCATGGCAGGCACCCGGAGAATACGTCCCTGCACCATGACTGCCGCTACCACATTTATCGGTCTGGTACCCATCCTATGGTCAACAGGCGCTGGCGCAGAAGTAGCAAAACCCATGGCGATCCCTTCTATTGGCGGTATGGCGATGGCACTGGTCAGTGTCTTCATCATCCCCTGCCTGAACGCCTGGCACAAGGAATCAAAGTTAAAGAAGGCGTTAAAGATAGACCCCAGCATAGTTGAAGATGGTATTATTATAAAATAAGGTATTTTTGATTTATAATTTTACTGAATGATTTAAAAAAGCTTGCTATTTATCTTAAATTCTTTTAGTGTTATTTTATGAAAAAAGCAATTGCCTATCGTCTATTTAAAGGAAAAGAGCGAACTTAATGAACTCTCCGGATAGTGAACCCCGGGTATTTTATGATAGCGATTAATGACAGAGAATCATTCACAATACTTCTGAAGGTTCTTCAGGAAAAAGGCTATACAGTCATCGGGCCTACGGTTCAGGGACAGGCCATAGTTTACGACAAGATTGACTCAATTCAAGATCTCCCGGTTGGCTGTGGTGATGAACACCGGCCGGGTGGATACAGTCTTAGGAAGCGTGGGGATGGCGCCCTGTTTGGATATGTAGTTGGTCCAGCATCGTTCAAAAAATTTCTCTTCCCGCCGTCTCAAAAATTATGGCAGGCAAAACGGACCAAGGACGGTTTTGACGTTCAAAAGGAAAAAAAGGAAAGGTTTAAAATGGCCTTCCTTGGGGTACGGCCGTGTGAGATACAGGGCATTATGGTTCAGGTTCAGGTATTTTTAAAGGGGAATTATGTCGACTCTCATTATCAAAAGCGCCGCAAGGATAATTTGATTATAGCGGTCAACTGCTCGGAGCCTGGTGGAACGTGTTTTTGCACTTCCATGCATACCGGGCCCAGCGCGAAGGCTGGCTTTGATCTGTGCCTGACCGAGATTATTGAAGAGAAGCGTCATTATTTCGTCGCCGAAACGGGCAGTCCTGGCGGTGAGGTTATTTTAAAAGAAGTTCCGCATTGTGAGGCATCCGCATCTGAATTGAAACACCGCGATCAAATTATGGACAAGGCGGAGAACCTCATGGGACGGACGATGGACACATCGGGGATTAAAGAACTGCTGTATCGAAACCGTGATCACCCTCAATGGGAAAAGATCGCTCAGCGGTGCCTTTCCTGTGCGAACTGCACGATGGTTTGTCCGACGTGTTTTTGTTCTCATGTAACCGAAGGAACAGACCTGACTGCGCAGGATGTCCAGCGGGTCCGCTCATGGGATTCTTGCTTTACGAGTGATTTTTCGTATATACACGGCAGGCATGTACGGCATTCGACCAGTGCACGTTACCGCCAATGGATGACGCATAAATTAGCCAGCTGGATTGACCAGTTTGGGATGTCAGGTTGTGTGGGCTGTGGCCGATGCATTACCTGGTGTCCGGTTGGGATCGATATTACGGAAGAGGTCAGGAATATCAGACTGGGATCAGTTCCGAATCCTAACGATTCTGCCAAAGGAGTGCATGATGAGAACGATTGAAGATTTGATTAAAGAGCACCGGTTTTTTAAAGACCTTTCTTCTGAGCACATTGAGACGATCGCTGGCTGTGGCAAGAATATGGTGTTTAAGAGTGGAGAGTACCTGGCACGGGAAGGTAACCCTGCGGATCAATTTTATGTTATTCGTCAGGGAAAGGTGGCGATTGATATCGTAACGGTAGAAAAAGGCACAGTCATTGTTCAGACCGTTCAGGATGGTGAAATTGTTGGGTGGTCATGGATTATTGAGCCGTATTATTGGCGGTTTGATGTCAGGGCTGTTGAGACGACCCATGCGGTTGCCTTGGACGGCAAATGCCTGCGTGGTAAATGCGAGAAGGATCATGATCTGGGGTATGCCCTTTTAAAGAGATTTTCCGGTGTTCTGGCTCGTCGTCTTGAAGTGGCGCGTCTGCAATTTCTCGATGTGTATGGAGTTCAGCAAGGACAGGCCGCGGTTCAAAAGACAAAAGGAAAAAGGCATGGCACGAAGTAAAACAGACCCGATGACTCCTGCCATTTTTCATGTTAAGCGGGTTATCCGGGAGACGGAAGACACCTTTACGATAGAATTAATTCCCTCTAACGGCACAACAGGTTTTTCTTTTAAACCGGGCCAGTTTACTATGCTGTATGTGCTTGGTGCCGGCGAGGTGCCGATTTCGATCAGCGGTGACCCGTTTGAGAAGCGATGCTTAACGCACACGATCCGTTCAGTCGGCAATGTAACCAGATTACTGCAAAAGCTGAAGGCCGGAGAAGGGATTGGGGTCAGGGGTCCGTTTGGAAGCGCCTGGCCTGTTAAGGCATCTCAGGGGAGAGATGTGATAATAGTGGCTGGTGGGATTGGACTGGCACCGTTACGTCCCGTCCTTTACACTGTGCTGAAGAACCGGAAGAAATACAACCGCATAAGTCTGCTGTACGGGACACGCACACCTGAAGATATTCTATATCATCAGGAACTGATGAAGTGGCGATCTCAATTTGATATCGATATCCACGTTACGGTTGACCAGGCAGGAAAGTCGTGGAAAGGCAATGTCGGCGTGGTTACGACTTTAATTTCCCGAATAGCTTTTGATTCCACGCAGGCGGTGGCCCTGATCTGCGGCCCTGAGGTCATGATGCGGTTTACGATTCAGGAATTCAGACAACGGGGATTGAACAATGAGGATATGTATGTCTCTATGGAGCGCAATATGAAATGCGGGATTGGTTTCTGCGGGCATTGTCAATATGGCCCATATTTTATCTGCAAGGATGGCCCTGTGTTTCGCTACGACCTGGTTGAAGATTTGATGAAAGTGGAAGAGATCTAAAGAATGGTGATTAAGAAAAAACAGAAATCATTGCCGCATAAGAAGTATAAACCCAAGCTCGCCGTTTTTAAATTCGCTTCTTGCGACGGATGTCAGCTGAGCCTTCTGGATTGCGAGGATGAATTGCTGGCCGTGACCGGTGAGATTGAAATTGCCCATTTTCTGGAGGCATCCCGAAGGGTTTTGGATGGCCCGTATGATTTGTCCCTGGTGGAAGGTTCTATTACCACTCCACATGACGCTAAACGCATCAGGGACGTTCGTAAGATTTCCAGGACGCTGGTTACCATCGGCGCCTGTGCTACTGCTGGCGGTATTCAGGCCTTACGTAATTTTAAGGATGTAAAGGAATTTGTATCACTTGTCTATGCCCGTCCCCAGTATATATCAACATTGGCCACGTCAACACCGATCGTGGAACATGTGCCGGTGGATTTTGAGTTGCGCGGTTGCCCCATTAATAAAAGCCAGCTTGTTGAAACTATCTCTGCTTTTCTTCAGGGACGAAAACCGCAAACACCGACATCCAGTGTGTGTATGGAGTGTAAACGCCGTGGCACGGTTTGCGTGATGGTAGCTCAGCAAATGGCCTGCATGGGGCCCGTGACCCAGGATGGCTGCGGAGCCATCTGCCCGGCATATAACCGGGGCTGTTACGGGTGCTTCGGCCCAAAAGAAACCACGAATACCGAGTCTCTGGCAAAATGGTTTCTGGAGATGGGAATGAAAAAGGAAGAAGTGATGCGGACGTTCCGTGGGTTTAATGGATATGCCCCGGAGTTCCGTCAGGAGAGTGAAAGGCAGGAGATGGGGTAAATATGTTCCTATTAACGTGGCATAAATACAGTTCGATCAGTACGACAGGTGTCTAAGGAATCAGGGGTATGAAAAGTAAAACCATCAAAGTCAATCATCTGGCCCGCGTCGAAGGAGAGGGGGCGCTGGACATTAAAATTCAGGGCAAGAAACTGAAAGATGTCAAATTGAGAATTTATGAGCCGCCGCGGTTCTTTGAGGCGTTTCTTCGGGGACGGGATTTTCGTGAGGTGCCTGACATAACGGCACGGATATGTGGCATCTGTCCGATTGCTTACGAGCTTGGCGCTTCGTATGCGATGGAAGATATTTGCGGGATTAAGGTGGAAGGCCAGTTACGGGCACTACGCCGGCTGATCTATAACGGCGAGTGGATTGAGTCCCACGTACTACATGTTTACATGCTGCATGCACCTGACTTTCTCGGATATCAGGACGCCATTCTGATGGCGAAAGATTATCCGGAGGTGGTTAAGCGCGGGCTCCGCATGAAGAAGATTGGTAATGAAGTCCTGGCCCTGCTCGGTGGGCGGGAAATACATCCGGTAAATCTGTGTATCGGTGGGTTTTATCAGGTTCCTGCGAAACAGAAATTAAGGACGCTTCTGGATAATTTAAAATGGGGACGGGACGCTGCCCTCGAGACGGTTACGTGGGTCGCCCAATTCCCTTATGAAGATTTGAATGTGGACTATGAGTTTGTGGCGATGCGTCATCCGGATGAGTATGCCGTGATCGAAGGCCGTTTGGTTTCCAATAAAGGGATGGATATCCCTATCCGGGGAATATGACGGGCAATTCACAGAAGAACACGTCCGGCATTCAACGGCCCTTCATACCCGCGTCAGGGAACGAACCACCGCTTTTGTCGGGCCTATGGCGCGGTTTAATCTGAATTTTGATAAACTACCTTCCTTTATCCAGGATTTGGCGCATCAGACGGGTGTTGGTCCGGCCTGCAATAATCCGTTTAAGAGCATTATCATCCGGAGCCTGGAGGTGCTCTTTGCCTTTGATGAGGCGATCCATATTATTGAACAGTATGAACAGCCGGACAGTCCTGCGGTCAAGGTTGAACCCAGGGCCGGAACCGGATACGGCTGTACCGAGGCTCCGCGCGGGATTTGTTATCACCGCTACACGATTGATGAAAAGGGAATCATCCAGGATGCCAAGATTGTTTCACCTACAGCTGTTAATCAACCGACGATTGAATACGACCTGCGGCAATTTATCGAACGGCACATCGACTGGCCGGACAATAAACTTCAATGGCATTGTGAACAGGCCATCCGCAATTACGATCCGTGCATCTCCTGTTCCACCCATTTTCTTAAGTTTCATGTTGAAAGAACATAATTCCTTATACCTCCCCCCTGATTCTCATGAAACAGCTGGATTAAAAATGAAGCGAGGGCATTCAGGAATACTTCTCATCGGTTACGGCAACGAATTTCGTCAGGATGACGGTGTGGGATTATTTATTATCCGTGAACTGAAAGCGAGGCATCTTCCATGGGTCGCCCTGCAGGAATATCAGGGCGAAGGTTTTGCCCTGCTGGATTTATGGGATGGATATAAAAGTGTTATTCTTTTTGACGCGGTTTCATCCGGTGCACAACCAGGAACGATTCACCGAATAGAACCTTTTAAAGAGCCCTTGCCAAAATATTTGTACTGCTCAACACATGCCTTCAGCCTGGCTGAAGTGATCGGGTTGGCATGCTCTCTTCATCAGTTACCTGAACAACTTGAAATTTACGGCATTGAGGGAAAGTCCTTTAGCCAGGGACAAACCATTTCTGGTGAAGTCAGAAAGGCTGCCGGAGATGTCATAGAAGAAGTCGTTAAGAGGTTAGACAGGGCACACCAACTCCTTCAATCCACGTAAGAAGCAGGAGTGAAATAGCCTATGCACGAGACAGCATTAATGAATGATCTCATAAGTAAATTGAAAAACCTTGCCCGTGAGCACGGTGTCAAAAAGTTTATGAATATCCATGTACGTCTGGGATCATTATGCCATTTCACAGCTCCTCATTTTAAACAGCATTTTCTGGCTGCGGCTGAGGGTACGCCGGCTCAATGGGCAAAATTAGAGGTCGAGACATCTGACAACATCCTGGATATTCACGCCAGAGAGGTTGTGCTGGTCAGCGTGGAGATAGAGACGTGAAAGAGGTGCTCAGTTCCCCTACCCATGTTAAACGCATTCATTTAATCATCCGCGGCGTGGTACAGGGCGTAGGATTCCGCCCCTTTATTTACCGTCTGGCTCAGGAGCTCTACTTAACAGGATGGGTTAATAATTCTTCTGCCGGTGTAACCATTGAGGCTGAAGGAGCGCCTTCAAGTCTAGAGACCTTTCTGAAACGTATCCGAAACGAGAAACCCGCTCACAGCTTTTTTCAAAGCTTTCAATATGTCTTTTTAGACCAGCACGGTTTTGAAACATTTGATATCAGAGAGAGTAATGCCTCAGAGACAGCATCCGCCCTGATCATGCCGGATATTGCCGTGTGTCCTGAGTGTTTACAAGAATTATTTGATCCCGGTAACCGCCGTTATTTATATCCCTTTACCAATTGCACACATTGCGGTCCGCGGTATTCAATCATTGAAGCCATTCCCTATGATCGTTCCAACACGTCAATGAAGATGTTCCGGATGTGTCAGGCATGTCAGAGGGAATATGATGATCCTTCGGATCGCCGGTTTCACGCCCAACCCAATGCCTGTCCTCTGTGCGGTCCGCATGTAGAAGGATGGGACCAGGATGGGGAATTGCTTTATGGGCAGCAGAATGCCATGGCTGCGGCGGCGGATGTCATCATGAATGGC
The DNA here is from genome assembly GCA_015075005.1 of Planctomycetia bacterium. Taxonomy (GTDB): domain Bacteria; phylum Planctomycetota; class Brocadiia; order Brocadiales; family Brocadiaceae; genus Brocadia. The sequence goes on along the minus strand of JABTVC010000001.1, from coordinate 1,267,667 downwards.
AGGATTGCGGCTGTCAAGGGATTAGGCGGATTTCATCTGATGGCGGATGCGCAGAATGAAAAGGCTGTTCAGGTATTGCGCAGGCGCAAGCAACGCGGGGAAAAACCTTTTGCCCTGATGTTCCCGTCACTGGGGATGATTGAGGAAATATGTGTCGTCTCCAACGAGGAAAGAAATCTTTTATTATCCTTTGAATCTCCGATTGTGCTTCTGCGAAGGAAAAAAACACCGTCGTCTGGTTTGAAGATATCTGAGGCTGTGGCACCGGCTAATCCTTATCTGGGCGTGATGCTCCCCTGCACGCCGTTGCATCATATTATGATGCGCTGTTTGCAGCGGCCGGTTATTGCCACCAGCGGTAATATCCCGGATGAACCGATCTGTATTGATGAACACGAGGCCGTAGAGAGATTGCATGGAATCGCGGATTATTATTTGGTGCATAACCGTCCGATTGTCCGTCCGATAGATGATTCGATCGTGAGGATCATGGCTCACCGTTTGTTAGTCTTGCGTCGTGCCAGAGGATACGCGCCTCTACCCGTTTTCCTGAAAGGCTATGCCATTTCGGTACTGGCCGTGGGAGGTCATTTGAAAAATACGATTGCCTTGGGTATTCAAGAGAATGTGTTTCTCAGCCAGCATATCGGTGACCTTGACACGGTGCGGTCTTTTAAGGCTTTTTGCGAGACCATACAGAGTATAAAGAACTTGTACCCCGCTGAGATAAGGCTTCTGACCTGTGATCTGCATCCGGAATACAGCTCAACGAAATATGCCGAAACTCTGGGACTGCCTTTAATGAAGATACAGCACCACCACGCTCATATTGTTTCCTGCATGGCAGAGAACCACCTGGAAGGAAGTGTACTGGGAATAGCATGGGACGGGACGGGCTACGGAACGGATGGGACGGTTTGGGGAGGAGAGTTTCTCAAAGCGAGTTTAACGGATTTTGTACGCGCAGGTCATTTAAGGACATTTCGTCTTCCCGGAGGTGAAAAAGCGATCAAAGAGCCGAGACGCACAGCCCTTGGACTTCTCCTGGAACTTGACCGCGAAAACGCCCTGGCACTTTTTAAGGACTTGCCAACGCTTGAGGCCTTTCGGCCTAACGAGCTTTCGATTCTCACGACGATGGTTCGAAATGGCATGAACTCACCTGTTACGTCCAGCGCTGGCAGGCTCTTTGATGCCGTTGCTTCACTCATGGGATTATCTCAGACGGTTCATTTTGAGGGGCAGGCGGCCATGATCCTGGAGTTTTTGGCAGGAGATGAACCCGTTGAGGATAGCTATCCTTTTGATGTGCAGCCGTCGATGCATAAGAATTTTACCTTGTCTCCTCAAGGTAGTGTTGATATAGTGATTCCATCAGCTGTTGTCGACTGGGGACCGATGATTTATACACTGATCAGTGATGTGCGCAGTGGTGTTTCCCTCAGTCTGATAGCGGCGAAGTTTCATAATACCCTGGTTGAGGTGGCCCTTTTTATGGCCAAAAGGACGGAAGAGAAGCGGGTGGTTTTAAGTGGAGGGTGTTTTCAGAACAAATACCTGACAGAACGCCTGATCAGGCGGCTTTCAGAAGAAGGATTCTCCCCGTATTGGCATCAGCTTGTTCCACCGAATGACGGTGGTCTTGCCCTTGGTCAGGCCGTGGCTGCCCGTCACAAATCGCAAAGACAAGAAGCATCGAACCTATAGAGGAAAAATATGTGCTTATCTGTTCCTGGAAAGATTGAAACAATCGTCGTGGATGATCCCCTGATGCGTAAAGGAAAGGTCAACTTTGGAGGCATTGTTAAGGAGGTTTGCCTCGCCTATGTACCTGATGCCAAAGTGAATAATTATGTGATTGTCCACGCCGGATTTGCTATCAGTACCGTGGATGAAAAAGAGGCCATGGATGTCTTTAAAAGTCTTGAGCAGATGGGGGAACTGGAAGAGTCAGGACCGAATCCATCATGAAATATGTTGACGAATACCGCAACGCCCACTTAGCAAAAATGATGTCACAGCACATCCGCCGTATCACCACCAAACCGCATACCATCATGGAAATCTGCGGCGGACAAACACATTCGATTGTCAAGTTCGGCATTGACGATCTGCTTCCTGAAGCTATTGAACTAATTCACGGTCCTGGCTGCCCTGTCTGCGTCACTCCTTTAGAACTGATTGATAAAGCCATAACACTGGCCGGGCGCAAGGAGGTGATTTTTTGTTCCTTTGGAGATATGCTGCGTGTGCCTGGTTCCAGTACCAACCTCTTGTCCGTGAAGGCGCAGGGCGGGGACGTTCGGATTGTTTATTCCCCCATGGATGCATTAAAGATTGCTCAGAATCATCCGCAAAAAGAGGTTGTGTTCTTTGCCGTCGGGTTTGAGACTACCGCCCCTGCCAATGCCATGAGCGTGTATCAGGCCAAACAGCAGGGGGTTACTAATTACTCGCTTCTTGTTTCGCATGTCCTGGTGCCGCCAGCTATTGAATCGATCTTGTCTTCACCGCATAATCGGGTGCAGGGTTTTCTTGCTGCCGGGCATGTGTGTACCGTGATGGGCTATACCGAGTATGAACCGATTGCCCGAAAATACCAGAGTGCCAATTGTGGTCACGGGTTTTGAACCATTGGATATCCTGCAGGGGATGGGCATGGTCATCAAACAATTGGAAGAAGGACGTTTTGAGGTGGAGAACCAATACACGCGTTCGGTGCGCCGAAAGGGAAATGAGCATGCGCAAAAAATTATCACGGAAGTGTTTGAGGTGATTCTCCGTAAGTGGCGCGGTGTTGGAGAGATTCCCGGAAGCGGCCTGGGACTCCGTTTGGCCTACGGCGATTATGATGCCGAGTGTAAGTTTGGACTCCAGGATTACACGGCAGATGAAAGTTCCGAATGCATCAGTGGTCTGATTTTACAGGGACTAAAAAAACCCCTGGAGTGTTCTGTATTTGGTATAAAATGCACGCCGGAACATCCCCTGGGGGCCACGATGGTTTCATCTGAGGGAGCCTGTGCGGCGTATTATCAATATCGGAAGGTAGATGTTTGCAATGACTGAACTTCGTGAACAAAATTAACCCTGTCAGGGTGGACTCACAAATATTCTTAGATGAATCAATAACGAACCTTATGTCCAATCCCATTCCCTTTTCTTCAAGTTGTCCTGTTCCTCTTAAGGATTATCCGCACATCATTTCAGCCCATGGCAGCGGCGGGAAACTGATGCATGAATTAATTGAGAAGATGTTTGTGCCAGCCTTTGGCGCAACGCCTGAGTTTGAATTGCATGACTCAACGGTTGTAAATCTGCCGGGATCAAGGATTGCCTTTACAACAGATTCTTACGTGGTACGGCCTTTATTCTTTCCGGGTGGGGATATTGGGAAGCTTGCGGTCAATGGTACGGTAAATGATCTGGCCATGTCTGGTGCGCGTCCGCTTTTTTTAAGCCTGGGGTTTATTCTGGAGGAAGGACTGCTGATGGAAACGCTCTGGCGGGTAGTGCAGTCTGTACGTGAGGCCGCTCACATGGCGCAGGTTCGGATTATTACAGGAGATACAAAGGTGGTGGATAAGGGCAAGGGCGACGGAATATTTATCAATACGGCCGGCATTGGTATTATCGAACATCAAAGGGTCATTGCCCCCTCTGCACTTCAAACCGGTGATGTAATTATTCTCAATGGAGATATTGCCCGTCATGGGATGGCCATTATGGCGGTACGGGAAGGCATGGAATTTGAAAGCGCCATAGAAAGTGACTGCGCACCGCTGGCCGGTCTGGTCGGCTGTCTTTTATCTGAGGGTATTGAGATTCATTGTATGCGGGATTTGACACGGGGCGGCCTGGCCACGTCATTAAAGGAGCTGGCAGTTTCTTCCGGGAAAGGTGTCCGCATCGATGAAACACTCATACCGGTACGGGAAGATGTGGCATCAGCCTGTGAAATCCTGGGACTTGATCCGCTGTATGTGGCCAATGAAGGCCGGTTTGTATGTTTCGTGCCGGGATCAGAAGAAAAGAAAACGATAGAAATTATGCGCAGGCATCCTCTGGGGCTGGGGGCATGTGTGATTGGCGAGGTTCGGGGCGATACTGCTGGTTTATTGACTCTCAAAAAAAGCATCGGTTCTGTCCGTATTTTGGATATGCTTGCCGGTGATCAGCTGCCCAGGATTTGCTAAAAGCAGGCGATGAGATTTCTAACGATTTCCCTTATATTTCCATATCATATTTATGGTAGAAATCATGATTAAATCTCCTCTCTTACTTCCTGTCTTCTTATTGAATACTGTTTCCAGACAAGGTCTTCCAGCGAATCTCTGATGTCCTGGAATTTCTTCTACTTTACAAAATCTTCGCTCTGTCAAATTCTATCCTTAATGGTCTTGTCATGCTGCATAATTTGTCACATGCACAACCTTATGTGTAGAGTAAAGACCTGACCCCCACTCTGTCCTTCCGACCTCACTCCGCATAGGCTTTGAGTTTTTTTCTGGAATAGTGCCGTGTCTTGATCTCTGCCGCCAAATTGTCGAGCATAATGTTCCAATCTGGAGAGCCGGATTTGTCCATGTAAAGCCATTCATTGTAACGTTTTCCAGCCGACAAATGAGGAACGGGTGGCAGTGACGATGCTCGCAAAGCTGATGCCTTGTGATCTTCATCCACCAGTGGGGACACATCCGTTTGCTGTTGTATAGCAGTCCCCGTTTCCGATACGCGCTGCCTGCTTTTGCTGTTCAAGTTACTGATTCTTTTTTTGTAATTTTCCGACTAACAAACGTACCTGTTCCGATTTGGAATCAGGAAGCGGATACTTGCTTCGGGAATCAAGATAATACCGGAGCCACTTCCTATATTCCGCGTAACGGGCTACAGGAATCGTCCGCTTCTTAAGGGCGTTCTCATATTGAGCCAAAATATCATCTGGTATCAGTTGCAATGATGAATGAAAATGATATTGGAAAAATTATAGTTGATGCTGCAGTTGCAGTGCATATGGAACTTGGACCAGGATTGCTTGAAAGTGTTTATGAAGTCATCCTTGCTTACGAGCTTAAGAAACGTGGATTATCAGTCGACCGTCAGGTATCCATACCAATAGAATATCATGGAATAAAATTTGATGAAGGATTTCGAGTTGATATTCTCGTTGAGAACAAGGTGATAATCGAGTTGAAATCCGTGGAATCCGTTAATAAAGCTCACAAGAAACAGGTTTTAACTTACTTGCGTTTGACAGGGCATAAGCTCGGATATTTGCTGAATTTTGGGGAAGCCTTTATGAAGGATGGAATATCAAGAATAATTAATGGGGATATACCATAAATCTTTGTGTCTTGGTGGCTTTGTGTGAGGAAACAGAAGGACTTTCTTTTCCGACTCGTTCGGGTTATGAATAAGAGACGACTAATATCGGAAAGAGCGTATTAGTCATTTGAAAGGTATAATGATATTCAGTAGATATGTCAATATTTCTTTTAATAGTATTGAAAGAATAAAAACTTTGTGCTACAGTCTTTAATAACTATCTAATAACTTGTTGGGCTACAAGTAACTTTTTTAATAAGTAAGAATATTTAGAAAGAAGGAGGTAGCTAATTATGAAAAAAAGTATTTCAATTTTGGCTATAGGAGCATTCCTTTTCCTGTTCGGCGTGAACGCTTCAGCCCAGTCTCTTGATGGCTACTATGACGCTTCCTCCAAATGGGGCAGTGGGTGGCTAGATATACGACAACCAACTACATTTGAACAGGGAACATGTTTTAGTTTCACAATCGGTGGTACCGCATCAAAAGTACTCATAAGATTTCTTCGTGTAGATGATGATCCAAATCGACCTGTCGGAATTGTGGGAGGAATCCATAATGTTCCAGAATCACGCGAAATAATCATCAAGTTGTCGCGACGCTTTCCAAATACGAAACAAATTTCTGTTCATGGTAATCCGAAATCTTGGCATTTTGACCTTGGCGGTACGAACGGGCCTGCAATTCTTGAATCAGTTGAAGTTGTTCCCTGCAAGAGTCAATAGGAAAGAATGTTTCAAGAAAGAGATTACGTCGAAACATGTCAATAGAAACAACGATATCTATTATTGGATTTGGGTTATCCGTAGGAGCCTTTTTTCCTCTCCTGCTCCTTAAGGACCGGAGGCGTGAAATTGCTGTAATCGCTCTCGCTACTATCATATGCGTAGTTACAGCTTGGCACGCATTAAGGTGGCATAAATACGACAAAGAACTTAGTTATGTCCGCAGCACCCTTTTGGCTGAATTAGCAAAAAGAGATCTCACCTATGATGATATGCGGCAAAAACTTGGTGATATAGACGCTATGTTGATATCAGAAGCAATACATGCCATGCTTAGAAACAATGAGATAACGGCAAATGTTGTAGAACTTCACAGCGTGAATGGGCAGCCATTTGATGTTCGCTTGTATCAAGTTGCACGAATAGGAAATCAAAATAGATCGCCCAACCAATAGATTCAGGCGACGGGAATAAGCGCGAAGGAGTCGATCACGAGCTTTTGGACCAGAATCTTCGGTCGTAGGGACAACAAGGTGGGTGGTACCGCACCTTTGACAGAGGCGCCGTCGGAGCGCTGATCTGCCGGTTCCCAGTCGGGCGTTGTCGCCTCGGTCAAGCTGCCTCCTGAAGTCGACGGGACGGGTGACCTCAACGTCCGAGAGGTAATCAAGGCGCACGATGCCGAGAAACTGCGGCAACTCCTCGAAGCGCTTCCCGTGGAGTCGATCCCGCTCGATCAGGTACTCGCTGGCGATACGCGTCGGCACGATCGACTGTTCGAGCTGTGCATCCAGTTCTCGTCCGTTATTGCGAACTACGAAGCGCTCCGAAGGAAGGAGCGAAATGGTCACCCATTAGAAGGCTTTTGTCAATTATCAAATTTACCTCTCATGTATCCATCTAGTTTTATCCACATATTTTCTTGGCGTTCTTATTAGTCTACCGGATTGATACACAAAACCCGACAGATTTTTGAATGCCATGAACGGTTGATGTTGGGCTTTGCTTACCTTCAACCAACCTGCTTGACTTGCTTGCTAGTTTGTTATGGTGTTTCCCGATCGTGCAGTTTCGCTCTGATTGCGCGTGGATCACGTGCACAATGAAAAAGCCCACATACAACAATTTGGTCATCTTTTATCATAAAATAAATAGCATATGGAAATCTTCTAAGCAAACGGCGACGGAATTCGCTATAAACCTTTGGATAAAGTAAGGGATTCTTAGAAATCTCACTAACGCAGGCATAAACATCCGTAGGTATTCCTCTCAAGACCTGACGACTTCGCTTCGTGCCATGCATACCCACGGATAACATCGTCTTCTACTTCTGGAAGAAACCGGATGTTGTGCGTCATTTCCTTTCTTCTATTCTTGCCTGAAATTCTTCGGGAGTTAAAAGGTTTCCAGGAGCAGATTCATGCATTCTGAGCCTTCTATCCAATTCATCTCTATGGCTACGTGGAATGGGTACCACAGACTCATCCAAAGCTATGCTGTCCCAAATATCTTCAACCAATAGGATTTTTTCCTGAGCGCTTAATTTGGCAATTTCTGGAATATCGCTTATACGCAATGTCATCTCCTTTTTGTAGTTGTCTTAATAATATTTTGGCTTTATTTTACGCATTTCAGAGAAGGGAATCAACCTGATTTATTTGTTCAAATCAACTCGGCCTATCACGGGCAATTTATCACCCTGCCTGATTTTTACAATAAGCCATCCCTAAGGGATGATCTTAATTCTTCCTGACACTGATACAGGGTTTCTCCAAAGGCAATAACACCTGAACACGGGGGAATTTTACCAACAAAATTACCATCTTTCAGTTTCTCATAGACTGCTTTACTCATTGCTTTATTTATATATTCGATAAGCATAAGAAGGAATAACACATTACCATTAAGCCCTTGGGGCTATGTCTATAAGGTATTGGCCTCATTTTTTATCGACATCCTCAGGGGTTATTTTGGTCTTTTTCGCCGGCTTTTTCGCTGGCTTTTTCGTTGCTTTTCCTTTTGTAGTTTTCTTTGTAGCGCCCTTCTTTGTCTTCTTTGTTGTTTTTCTGACAGCCTTCTTTGCCGCCATGGTTTCAGCTTCATGTGCCGTCTTTTTAGCGGGTTTTCTCCCTGTTTTAGCGGCAGTTTTTCCCTCTTTTTGAGCCGTGGATGTATTTGCGACCTTAACATCGATTTTCTTTTCAAAACCGGACGCGCTATCCAGTTCGATGCCAAAAACGGAGGATAAATCCTGGTCTTCAATAATTCGCAAACTCTTTCTCTTTGCCCGCGTCAGTAATTCTTCCGTTTTGTCTCTCATAGTCTCAGAGATCAAATCTCCAATTTCAATCTTCCTGAGCAGAAAGAACAAATTCGGCTCGTGATCCAGCCTTGCGCCGATGCCATAAAGGGTTGCCGCAACGTGTTTGCACATACTTGCCCAATCGGGGCAGCTACAGTCAAAATCTATCTCTTTCGGTGAGGGGAATAATCCCTTTCCGCGAGCGGTAAATATTTCGTCTAATGCCGCAGGAAATTTCCCCATCAACAGTTCTTGCAGCGAATCGAGTTTTCCTGCGCAAAAATCCTTGATCTCTTCCCACATGGTTTTTTCGAGGGGCTTTATTTTTATTTTGATGGAATAGGGGTCCGAACCGGAACCCTGCACCAGCGACTGGATGTTTCCTTCACATATCTGGAGATCAAGCACGGATCCACAACGCACATAGCTCCTCCCCCGCCCTATGCGATTGCTGTAATCTGCATAAGACTCAAGATTCTTGTTCCATGCCTTTCCCCACCATGTTTTTGCAAGGGTTCTGCCTTCTATTATCACGGGTTTGATATCCTTGTTTTTCTTCATTAACTGCTCTAATTTCTTTTTCGATCTCTGCTGTTTTTCCCCCACAGGAACGTATCGTGGGAATTCCCAGAAACTCATAATTGCCTCTCCCCTCCGTCATAAAGTTAATTTGAAAAGGTCTGCCAGCTCTTTATTATCCATTTCGGTGATCATCGACTCGCCGGTGACTTGTAAAACATCCGCCGTCAGTTTTGTCTTCTCGCACAGCATATCATTGATCTTTTCCTCTATGGTTCCCTTCGTTATGAATTTATGCACGATAACGTTTTTTTTCTGGCCGATACGAAACGCCCTGTCCGTCGCCTGGTTTTCAACTGCGGGATTCCACCATCTGTCAAAATGAATCACGTGATTTGCCTCAGTCAGATTCAGGCCAACCCCCCCTGCTTTTAGCGATAGCACCATGTAAGGAATATACTCGCTGCCCTGAAATTGTTCCACAATATTTTTCCTCATTCCGACGGCGGTGCTGCCGTGCAGTACCAGTCCTTCTCGTTCGAAAATCGTTTTTAAAAATGTGTGTAAATGCCCGGTTATCTCCTTAAACTGGGTGAAGACCAATACCCTCTCCCGTTTTTCGTAAATCGTTTCACAAATTTCGCGTAACCGTAAAAACTTCCCGCTGTCGGCCTCCTCATATCCGCCCGATCCGAGAAACTGGTCGGGGTGGTTGCAAAGCTGCTTGAATTTCATTAACGACGCTAATATGATCCCCCTGCGCTGCACTCCTTCCAGATTTTCAATCCTTTTGGCTAATTCCCGGACGGCATTTTGGTACAGGACTATCTGCTTCTTGCTTAAACCGGCATACGTGTGCATTTCGACCTTCTCCGGCAAATCTGAAATGACGGATCTGTCAGTCTTCAATCTTCGTAAAATATAGGGGCTGATTATCTTCTTCAGCCGGGAATAACCCGTATGGGTCTTTTTCACGTTGTTCGCAAATGACCCAAATTCTTTCGCAGTTCCAAGCGGTCCCGGATTAAGAAAATCAAAAGCGACCATAAATCAGACAACCTGTTTTCCATGGGAGTACCCGTCATAATAATCCTGTTTTGGGAATTCAGGTTTTTTACGCTCCTGGCCTGTTGTGTGCCAGGATTTTTAATCGCCTGGGCTTCATCCAGTATCACGTAATTCCAGGTATACGTTTTCAGCCACTCATATTTTTGAACGAGTGTGTACGTCGTGATTACAAGGTCAAGCTTGTTTAACGCTCCCTCGTCCTTTTCGGCGACCTTTTTGTCGGTGTGTGCCTCGGGATGGGCGATAAAATAGTTCATATCGGGGGTAAAGCGGTTTATTTCGCTACTCCAGTTTGAAATAAGAGAGGCGGGAATCACCAGCAGGCTGGCGTTTTTCTGTTTTTTATTTTTCAGGATATGTAAAAAGGCTAATAGTTGTATCGTCTTGCCAAGCCCCATATCATCCGCCAGACATGCCCCAAAATGCAAGGAATCCAGGAAGCAAAGCCAATTTACCCCCTTTTCCTGATAGGGCCTGAGCTGTGCCTTAAAGTCAGTATCCACACTTACCGGTGGAATCAAATCCTGGTTTGCCAACTTTTCCATGACTTGTTCCAGCCATGCTCCGTTTGATACCTTGATGCTGTCGTCATTCTCAGGCAACCCCAGCATATTGTTTGAGTACAATTGAAGCCGCAGGGCGTCGCGCAGACTAAGATCCTTATTTTTCATTAACTTACGGGCATTTTCATAGGCATCGAGTGTTTGCTTCAACTTCGCGGTGTCCACGGCAATCCATTTTCCCTTGATGTATGCAAGGCCGTCTGTTTCCTCCAGCAGCCGCCTTGCCTCCTCCCCGGTAATGGGTGTATCGTTCAGAAACAGGCTTACGTGGAAATCCAGCACGGCGTCCATTCCGACAAGAGACTCTCCCCTGCCGCCTAACTGGATATGTACCTTAAAAGGGGATGATGCTTGTTTCCACCAGTTGGGAATCCTGCACAAGATACCGTATTTTTCGTATATGGTGATTTCCTTCAGGAAACGGTACGCATCCTTCTCGTTCCAGGCCAGGGGATGAAACAGTTCGCCTGAGTCAAGGAGACGGGAGATATGCTCACTTTCTTTTGCCGCGAGGTGGACGGTGGAAAGAAGCTCCAGCAGCTTGTCGCTGTCCTTGCCATATTCCGTTAATGCGTGTTTCAAGGGCAGGTGCCTTGACTTGCCCTGTTTGTCTATGTGCGTTGAATACGTGGCAAGGAAGGCAAAAGGGTAATCCTGCCTTTTGTTTTCAACGAGATGAAAATAGATGCGCCCCACAAGGTGTACGTCGGGGCTGTAGGTACGGATGAAATCTTCCGCCGTTCCCTTGTACATACCTATTTCGTACTGAAATTGCGCATTGAGCATCGACCAAAGGAGCTTAAGAAATTCAGCGTTCAGGTACTCCTGTCCGGTCATTAAGGGCGCGCGGGACAACATTTCATCAATATCAGCATTTTCTAAGGGAATGGTTACCTTGTCCCGAATATCTTCCAGGTCCGGCGTTTGGCGTAGTTTCCTGGCAAATTCACCGGTGAACGACCGCCAATAATCCAGGGATGGCGAGAGCGGTATGGATTGGTCTGAAAAGCATAAAAACAAGAGGAAGGATTTAAAATCTGCCTTGAAACGGCTGTATATCTCTTTTTGCAGCAATTGCTGGCTTTTGGTTATCCGTTCATCTCCTTCGTTCCATTCCAACTGCAAGGCGCCGTTGGGCATGACGACTGCATGGAGTTCAAAATTCATCAATGATTTCGGTCCATCAGCATTTTCATCATCACTTCAAAATAAAGGGATTTTTGCAAAATTTGTGGGTTCAAATCTTTTAAGATGACATATTTGCCCATAATAAATATTTGACCCATATTTTTTATGATTCGTAATGAGAATTACAGCAGAAATATTGTTTTGTTCAAATGGCTAAGAACTTTACGCTCTTCGAGCGGACTCCATCTTGCAAGTTCAAGTTGTCAATGCAAGGTTGTTTGTTTTCTGGGTCTTCAGGCAAGTGGTGGGTAAATTTTTGCATTTTATATCCCCGGTAGCATGCAAGTAAGATTTTCAGCCGAAGATATTCCTCATCTCTCAGACGTATGCCCTTCTCTGTATCACCCGATCTTGTTATTAAGACCTTCGACAAAGCCTAAAGGTGCATGTAATTTTGTTCTCAGGTCTGCTGTATGCTGCAATGCCATCCCAGTGTTTCTCTATCATTTCTGCAAACTTCTCGTAAAGGCTTTAACCGTTGCCACTTCAACGATTCCTTCCAGTTATCGAAAAACTTCCTTGACCATCCCTCTGTCTTATAGCTCCATAACTGTCAAAGGATTCCCTCAACAGATAGGCAGTGTTGAGCCGTTTGTTTGCCATGGTAAAAACTTCTTTAACGACTTGCGTCCATCAAGGGTGAGGTTCTCTCTGTTCGATAGAAGCGTATATTTCTGACCTTTGATATACAGAACGTTCTTTACCTGAAAGCCGTGCATATTCCATCTTCCGCACTTTGTCCAACGCTTCCCCAAGATGCCTCATTACATGAAACTTGTCATAAAGAATCGCAGCATGAAACGCATTCTCACTCGTTGACTTCTCAAATGCCTTCCACATATCCATAACCGCCAACCGTACTTTTTTTACCTTCTTTGCCCAAGCCACTGGTAAAATAGATCAAGACTCTTTTGACCTATCCTTTCCTCCAAACCAAATCGGCCTTCCACGCTCCAAATCGCTTACCACTATCCGATAGGTATGCCCTTTCCTTATAGATATTTCGTCTATACCAATTACACGAGGTGCTGCTACTGGATACCTCCAAGTTGCTTCTTCATGTATTCTTTGTCTAATGTCTTCACCGTATCCAGTCCAGCCTGAAATCCTTCGCCACATCCTTTACGGTCATAGTCCTGCACTTCCGTCCCACAGAACAGGCAAATCGCTTCGTGTAAAGGGATTGTCCGCAAGCCATTCAGTTTTCCCCTTCACCTTTCCGCACTTCCGACATAATACTCGCCGTACCTCCACTTTCAGGTAAATCCGTGCATCTCCACAGGATAAATCCCGTACCCGACGCTCCTTCTTGTCGTATTGGCTCAATGAATCTTTCCACAACACCGCATACCGTTTTTTTTGTGTCCGCTTAAGTCTTATATCGCGGGCATTTGAGTCTCCAAATATCCCCTTAATTTCTGCTCTCGGAACAAACCCGGGGAACCGATATTCGTCCAGCAGTCGTCTCTTTTTTTCCATTTAATTATCATACAGTTTTTTTGCTCATATAAAAACTCCTTTTTCCCTTGTTCTATGCTATGTTGCAGTCACTTCATGGCTTATTTTTACCCACTCACATGCCTGAAGACCCGTTTTTCTTTAGCCCCGGAGGGGCGGCCTGTTTGTAGTATTGAATGCAAATTAAGGTATTTAGCTCCATAAGAGCGACCTGTTTATTTTGTTGTCAAACAAATATGCAGCCTCGTCGTTCTTCTGAAAGCACACAACAGGTCGCTCCTACAGAGCTTTTGGGGTGTTTTAATTCCATTTCTACAAACAGGCCGCCCCTCTGGGGCTACATTCACACATCTCCGGCAGGTCTAGGTTTCTCATTCCATACACAAATAAATTATAATTACCATATCTCACTATCATTAGAATACTTATACTAACACCACCCCGCAAACCCGCATAAAAAGAATGAAAATTCCTATACAATCAAGTTATTGAATAGTTTCCGGATAATATCAGAAGGTTTTGTGAGCATCAAGGATAAATTGCAAATTCAGTTGACATATCTATTGGAAGCCATTATATTTCTGATGTTTCTGAATATTCAGGAATATAAAGATAGGTTCACAACCAAAAGGAGTGACGACGAACACCTGCCGGAGTGCAAGGCGGAGGGATGGATGCTGGAGAGTGAAGCGACAGAGAGTGATTTGCCAGGGCTGGGAGAGATACGGATAGTCGGGATAAGCAGTAGATATAGCAGGTTTCATGAGATATGGAAAGAGATGATGAACCAAAGCAAAAACCGGGGGTTGTTAAAGGCATGGAGGTAACTGGCAATGGATGAAAAAGAAAAGAAAATAAGGCAATTGGCCGAGATAAATAATCTGCTGACTGAGTTCGCAAAGCAATATCTCACTCAAGAATTGGCTGGATACGTATTTGCCCTTTTAGAGAAACTTGGCTGAATAAGGGCGTACTCCATCTCGAGAGCTAAGTAGGAGGTTAGGGCTGCTGCAATTGTTTATGTTGCGCGCTATAGCGGCAGGTAAGTTTGATCGTGAGACAGAACAACAAACCAAACAACAGGAGGTAGTCACAATGATTCCGGAAAAACTGCTGGAAATTATGAAACAAGATGGGGTTGTTGCCATTGCGACATTGGGAAAGGATGGTCCGCATATGGTCAACACCTGGAATAGCTACATAAGAATATCATCAGACGGACGATTGTTCATTCCTGCAGGTTACATGCATAAGACAGAGGCTAACATTGCCTATAACCCCAATGTGCTGATTACGCTGGGAAGCAGCAAAGTTAAGGGTTTGCACGGGGCAGGTGCCGGATTCCTGATCAAGGGAAAGGCGACCTTTATAACATCCGGACATGATTTTGATTTCATGAAAACAAAGTTCAGTTGGCTGCGGGCCACCTTGGCCGTTACCATCGATTCTGCCACTCAAACCTGGTGAAGATGAGTGGCAGTTTTTACTTGTTGGACTTGGGTTAAGCCCATACACTGCATTTCACAAGTCAATTATTTGCGCAGGAGTGATCTCCAGATGATTGAGAAATGGATAGCTGCCTGTCCTCCTCGACATCATGACGCAACCCCTATACACGCCAGCAATCTGCTCGAGTAAGACGCTTCTTCCGGCAGGAATCCCGAATAGACCAGTTCGCGATGAAGAAGCTCAGATGCCGTGCCATTGACAAGTGACGCGACTCTGGCTTTATCCATAAACCGATCGGCAAGCGCAGGGCGGGCGCGAAGAAACACTTGTGACAGCCGTTCCAGATATGGCGACCGCCCGCCTCCTTCAGAGATACCCAACCTCACGACCCTCTGTTGGACCTGGCCACCCTTGCCGTAGATCACCACAAGCCAAATTGTGATCAAGCCGGTCTCGTCTCCGTTGCCATCGATGGTGCCGATAAGCGCCCGATCTTGTGGTTTGACTGAGGTATAGGCATCGAGCCACTGTCTGACCACCGGATGCTCGAGGCCCAGGAGGTTCAATTCATCATCCAGAAGCGCCTTGTCCCGATCCGTGGTGAATCGGACAGGTTCGTTATTCGGGCGGTTCAGCACAAAGACATTCTTGCCACTGGGGAGAAACTCACCACCATCGAGACGGGCAGCCCGCTGGGCGAAGGCAAGAAGTCGTTGCATACCCCTGCCCTCGTCGTCGAACCGCTTGTAGTCGCCCAAATTGAATCTATCGAGGTCCTGGAAAAGCTCAAAAACCACCTCGCGGGCAAGGTTGGCATTGGTCATCGCGACCTCGAGTTCTTGCCGTGTCCGTTTTAGGGGTTGGATCGAGGATCGCCTCCTGGTACAAACGATCGTAACTGAGACGGCTAAGCTGGCCCAGAACCTGACCTCTCAGGTCTTCCACAATCTGTCCATTGTCGTCCAGCTTGCCCAAGGTCTGAGCTATTCCGTGCAGTTTTTCTTCGAGCAGCAGAAATATCTTGCCCTCGATTGTGTCCGATGCTACCAGGTTGTAGACCTGAGCTGTGTCCTTCTGCCCGTAACGGTGGATGCGTCCGATGCGCTGCTCCAGGTCCATAGGGTTCCATGGGAGGTCGTAATTGAAGAGCACTCGTGAGAACTGAAGGTTTATTCCTTCGCGTCCTGCTGCCGTGCTGAGCAATACCTTGGGTCCATCTGGACGGCGGAATCGTCGCTGGGCCGCCACCTTGGCCCCGTGGTCGCCGCCCTTCAAAACCTCGACACCTTTACCAGGAAAGACAGTGTCAATTGCTGCGCGGAGACTTTTGATGCTTTCGAGGTAGGTGGTGAAGATCACGACCTTCTCATCATGGCTGACCTGCCCCGGTGATCTTCAAGCACCTCTTTGACCTTTCCCCCGGCAAACGAACCGCATTTCGGGCAACGCAAACCGGCCTCAGTGTCCAGCTTCTCCAAGGCTTGATTGATTCGTTCCTGCTTTTCGTCTTTGTTTCCCTTGCTGTAGTTCTTGATGAGTTGTGCAAACTCCTGGCTTGTTTCTGTGAAGCTTGGCTCGTTATCGAGTACGACTCGCTCGACTCCCGGAGCCATGCGCGTTTCGCCCAGCTCGATATTGAACTCATGGCTGCAAAAGGGGCAGGTCGAGGGGATGCAGTAGGAGGTCAGCTTCTTTTCGGCGATGACGGGCGAGCGGAAGATAGGTGTGCGGTGATTGCAGCCCCGCGCATTACAGGGTCCGTGCTTGGCCCAGAAGGTGTAGATGATCCCCGGCCCTTCCCACCGGTACAGGCCGCGCTGGTCAGGAGAACACTCGGCAGGATCGATGTTCACAACCTTTCCGGTCTCCCTGTCTACCCAGCGGCCCATGTGGCCACGCGGGCAGGTTGTAGTATAGAAGGGCTGAACGAGGGGCTTGACCTTGGCCTCGATATCCTCGAAGAGCGCCTTGACTTGCCCGGGATCACTGCAGGCCAGCTCGTTTTTCGTAACGAACCAGGCCACGGGGTTGAAATCAACGCCCGCCATCTGGAAGCCAAGCCGCGCGCCTTCGACCAGCGTGGTACCGCCTCACATGAAGATGTCGAGCACCCGAAGCCTGCGAAAATGCCCGGCCTTCTGGTGATTTCAGTAGTAATGGTCCCAAACCCTCTTCGCCGCCTGTGAGGTGTCACCGGGTGCTTCTGTCGCGGCCGCGATCAGCAAGCTCCGAAAGACACTGGAGCGGCGACGGGCCCACCACCTGGACATTTGATAGATGGGTTTGCCCGCATTGCCTTCGAGATTGGAGAGCGCATTGATGGGCGCAATTGGGAAGTCCACTTCCAGGCAGACGGGTGGTCTGTCCGGATCACTGAAATCGGCTACCGGAAGACGGATGGCCTTGCCGAGGTTAGGCGGCTCGTAACCGTTCTTCTTCCTGCGAGCCTTCTTTCCATCCGGCATTTCATCTTGAGTCTTTGGCCATTTATCAAACATTGCAGCCTGTTGCAGGATTTTGGCGTCCGCCATGCTAAACACCCTCCCTGTCGTCTGTTTCGATAGCTATTTCTACAAGTTTTCGACAAACTGTTTCCAGCGGATCCAGTTTATTTTGAATTACGTCCCATACGATAGGCAGATTGATGCCAAAATACTCATGGATGAGAATATTGCGTAATCCTTTGATTTTACGCCAATCGACCTCCGGCGCGGCCTTTTGGATTTGCTCGGGCAGATTGCCCGCCGCCTCGCCGATAACCTCAAGGTTTCGAATAACGGCGTCCTGGGTTTTTCTGTCCGCGCAAAAAGCCTCTTCGTCCATGTCCACCATGTATGTTCGTATTTGATGGATGGCTTCTAAAATGTCATCGAGGTAGAGCCGGAAATCCCTAGGCATAGGCCACCTCTCGGGTGATAATGGGCTTGAGTCGCGGCTTCAAGGAATCTGCCAGCACGAGGTCGACGGGTCGTCCAAGCTGATCCTCAAGGAAGAACTTCAGATCCATATAGTGATCGAAGGTGGGCTGAACCAGTTCGACCAAAATGTCCACGTCGCTCTTGTCGCCGGCTGAACCGCGAAGGACAGAACCGAACAAGCCGATGCGTCTCACGGAAAACTGTGTTTCGAGGTACTTCTTGTGTTGTTTGAGAAAATCGAGAATCTCATCGCTTCTCACCATAATCTGACTCCTTTCCACTTTATAACGGCGGCAGTTCGATGAAGGGTACAGCGACCTCCAAAAGGCTTAAGTCCCCATGACATACATGGGGAAAGCCGCCCTGGACCTTCCATTTCCTCTGGCCCATGACGATGTGGTGTTCGTTGTTGCTTACCACAATCGGGGGCATGAACCGTTCCTGCCAATAGCCATTTGCCTTTTTGTACCGCGCTGCACCGAAAGTCTCGCGCAGCTTCTCAATAACATCCGGATCGATTTCCTCGCTCGAAAACAGCTTGCTCACTGCATAACCGTGGTCGGACGTGATGACCAGTTTTCTTCCCTGCCGGAGCCTGTTTAGGAATTTCCAGAATCCATCATCCTGGAGCGTTGTAGACATAGCTGGCGAGCCATTTCTCGAGAGTATCAACCCGCTCCCTCTCGCTGGTTTGCAGTGGTTCAGGCATGACAATAAGCACCGGTCTGTCCCATTTCGAGGGCTTGTCCAAATCATCTACATCAGCCCATGGGTCGTTCTGCCAGTTTGGGCCGAGGACTATTACGCGAGAGGAGGATTGCCTTGTTTCGGGGACAAGGATATGACGGAGGGTATTGCGAACGTGTTCGATGTCTTTCCCCGGATAAACCGTCTGGCCAGTCTCAGTGGCTGACACACCAATCTGCCAAAGTTTATCATTTTTGGCTGAGGCCCTGACTTTCGACCTCGGGTTCTCATCCAAACCAAATCGCAAGCGACCATCCGGGCTTTCCTCGCCATGGATGTTTATGCTTGCCTCAATCAACTGAACGAGTTCGCCCTGGAACGAATTGTCGTCGACCGGCTGTTCCCGTGTAATGTCGAGTTGAAGCTCCTGCCGCGTTCCTCCCGCGTTTCTTCTTGGCGACATGGAACGTATCCAGAGTGCGCTGACCAGCTCACGGGCATGGGGTACGGGTGCTCCAATTATCTTGATTGTTTCGAGATTCCGCTGGGCTACTTCTCGCAGCTTCTCCTGCTGCCCTACTGTGGCAATCGAGTCGAGCAGCGATTGAACACCGCATGTATCGTCATCCACGAAGAAATCAGCGGGTGTAATGATCGGTACTGCCTCTCCACGCGCTCGGTATGAGGCAGCAAGGATACGAATAAGGTCACGCGTTTCCTGAGCGGCCTCAGCCATTAGGATGTGGTCTTCCAGAAGCTCCATCAGCTCCGGCGAGAAAGGCCAGCAGGCCATGACCTCTGATATGATCCGGGACCTTTCTGAGTCCGGTAGGTGAGAAAAACGAAGCCGAAAGCGTTCGGACGCATAGGAATCGAGAAGTCTCCGTATCTCGTCGGTCGGGATGTTCTGGTGGTTCTCAAAGAGACGATACAAGAGTAGCTTTTTACGGTCTTCCTTTGCAGTGGGCCCTCGGAAATCAACGATGACGGGGCCGTCACGGTGCACCTGTCTAAAGGCGTCCGTGTTGTTATTCAACACCGAGACAACAAGAATCAGGATGTCCGGCCGATCCCTGGAAAGCTCAGAGAGATTCTGAATGAAGTTCTCTGCCCAGGTCCGGTACTTGATTCCTTCCGCCCCTGGTTGGTCACTCAGACCATCGAACCACTTCTGGAATTCATCGAGAATCAGTGCTACGGGTTGAGCCTCGAACATCTCCTCCAGCAGGGATCGCGGAGGATATGGCCGACCCATCTGGTTGAACTTGCCCCTGAAGAAATCTCCCTTGGGGTGACGCTCGAATATGAGGTCCCACAACAGAGGATACTCATGGTTGTGGACCGGTTCAGAAATGGCAAAGAACCCGCCATCAAGAACCAAGTCACTCAGGGGCTGCGAGCTAAGTCTGTTTCCCCATTCGTTGGCCCAATGCTGAACCTGAGAAGCGGACTCGACTGCGTGGTGCATCACTGCCATGATGTGTGATTTACCACGCCCCCGGTCTCCCATCAGGACAATAGGCCGCCTGGAGCGATCCGTACTGACCGCACGCAAGGCCGTCTGGACGTCAGCCGTTGGGTAGGTAATTGAAAGGATGAAATCCGGGGTTTTCTGAGCTGCTCCGGTGTTGTCCTTCCTGCGCAGGGTGATAGCTGTGCCCGGCATCTGAGAACCGACAAATTCATTTCGTAACTTTAGGTTCAGCATCATCAGCCTCCACACGGGGTTATCCCTTTATTATGCTTGGCGTGGCCAATATGCAACCATCGAATCCACAGACCATGAATTAAGTATACTCGTGTATCGTTTCAGCAAAATGTATACGTAAACAAACGTCATTGCGAGGAGTGAAGCGACGAAGCAATCTTCTTACACTGTGAAGATTTAAGATTGCTTCGCTAAGGCTCGCAATGACAAATAATGTGTAAAGGATTTAATGAGACGATATACTCGTAGCCAGTTTATTATACGGCCATTTGAACATATAATAAAGCCAAATTTTACCCCTTACGTTTCAGGCTAAGCAGGTTGTCTTAATGGCATTCCAATATCTATCGCTCATTTGTCAAGAAAATCTTGATTAAGAAAGGATTTTCTGAGAAGGAAGAAGGAAAAGGGTCACCCATCCGGATCGTGGCTTTTTTAGGAATTATCCCCATTTACATGAGGACAAGCTTATACGAGTAATCCTCCTGCCTGTGCGTAACCGCACGCAGACAGGTCGCCCCCTGGCAAGTATCTGCCCCAGAAAATCGTTGGTACAATGCTATGTCCAATTGTTTGTCACATACTTATGGCTCCATGGCCAACCCTTTGTGGCTCGCAGCATAGGTGGACTTTGATGATTATGATAAAGTAACACGCCCGCGCTATCTTGTTGCTTAACGCCTTAATTGTCACGATTTTGTTTGTCTTCTACGCCTTACGTTGATGCCAACTCCTAACAGGTTCCCTATACCTTATCATAAAATTCGCTGCTTTCACATACGCCCACGCCAAATATTTGTTCCCGTTCTTTTTATTGCCCTCGCCTTTCTTCTTGCAAATGATGGGGTATTACATACATTCATTACTCTTAATTAAAAAATCCATAACAATTTAACTTTTTTAAAAACATCTTTCAACAATTCATATTCCTGTTGTCAGATGATACTCCATATGTCATTTTTATAGAATATATTGGGAATTTTAATGTTAGGCCCGAAAGGCCGTCAGTATATAGCAGGGGGCAAAAGCCTTCTGCTAAAATGTACAAAAACAATCAGCCCGGAAAGGGTGAAAGAAATTATTGCTCAATCATTTCCAAATACAATTTGTATTCAATGCAATATTTCTGGGGAAATTAATACTATCCTTTTTTCTTTCACCCCTTCGGGGTTAATTCTTTTTATCTTTCTTCGTCCAGGGGCTTCACCCCTGACTATATGCTTTCTGCCCTTCGGGCATAGATTGTGTGCAAAATTTTAACCACAGGGTCAAGCATACACGGAGTATTTTCTTTGTGTCGTAACGTCTTTGTGGCTGCAAGTCGCCGAAGGCAGCCTAATTCAAAACTGATATTCACACGGTGTTTTTTGACGATAAAGGCGTAAACATCCTCAATATATAACGATAGGTTCATTTTCAGGTCAACCATGGAAGGGAACTAACATGCGCATCAGTAAATGTTTGGAACTGTGGTTCGGCATTGTCCTGTTATCATTGACAGGAATGGCGGTTTTTATCTCCCTCTCACTCGCCAAAATCGGGAAAATACAAAAAACTGCTGGCTCTCTCTATACGGGTGTGCTTATAGCGGTCATTTTTAGTGTTGTTTATATCTATTGTGCAACGAGAGGCGTAAAAAAATCATATAAGGCCATTGAGGAGCAAAAAGACTTTTTCGATACCATCCTTTCAACCACAAAGGATATGATTTTTATTATAGATAAAGAGAATAAAATTCAGTA
Source organism: Planctomycetia bacterium (assembly GCA_015075005.1). Lineage (GTDB taxonomy): Bacteria > Planctomycetota > Brocadiia > Brocadiales > Brocadiaceae > Brocadia. The sequence goes on along the minus strand of JABTVC010000001.1, from coordinate 1,246,015 downwards.
TATGAATAAAGCCGCGTTAAAAGAATACGGCCTTGCATTAGGAAAATATTGTTGCCATGCAATCTGTCACCAGGAAATCCCCTGTCAGCAAAACGGTATAGAAAAAATCCTGCAGGGACATGCATTGCAGATAGAAAGGACTATGAACGGGAAGATTTACGATTCCATTATTGTACCATTTGTAATGGGTACCAAGGATATTTCTAAAATGGAAATCCTGAGAGATATCACCGAAAGGAAGCACCTTCAGGACGAACTTGAAAGATTATCCATTACCGATAAACTCACCGGGCTATACAACAGAAGATATTTTGATGATATTTTAGAAAAAGAGGTACTCAGGGCAAGACGACTCCGGCACGACCTGTGCCTGTTGTTTATCGACATCGATAAGTTCAAAAACTTCAATGATGACTATGGACACGCTATGGGCGACAAAGTACTGCAACGCCTGGGAAATATAATAAAAAAACATATACGAAACGGGATTGACGTGCCATGCCGATACGGCGGTGAAGAACTTACCGTAATATTGCCAGAAACTTCAAATTGCAGCGCCATTACTATTGCCAATCGTATACTCAAAGGTTTTGGCAACATCGAATTCCATATTTCATCAGGAGGCGAGGCGGTTCAAAGGACAATAAGCATTGGTATTGCGGAACTTGCCCGGCATAATGATGCAAAGTCACTCCTTGTTCATGCAGATAAGGCCATGTATAAAGCAAAAAAAGAAGGCGGGAATAAGGTCTGTGGATATGAGTCTGCCGTTTACGTAAGATCATCTGATGTTTAAGGCGTGTGTGAATAAAACTGGGATAGAGAATCAAGGGATATTATGCAAGTTAATGCTGGAGATGGTCGGTGTGATGAAATGTACCGAATAGTTTTTTTATTATTTCTACATACCGGTATCCACCGCCGTTTTTTGCTTCTTGTTTTGCTACTTTCGCGGGATGATGGAGAAGTTTGTTTATGGTACGTTCCACCGCGTAGACAACTTGCTCCCAGTCATCGTTGGGTATATTTTTTAGTTTTGGTTTTAGACGCTCTAACTCTTCTTTTCCAATAGCATGGAAATGGTTGCGTAAGAGAGTTATTGCAGGTTCTATCTTCATTTCCTCAAGCCTTGCCATGAAGTGTTCCACCTCTTTATCAACAATGATGCGGCATTTTTCCACTTCTCTGGTTCGTTCATCGATATTCTGGCTTACGACGGACTGCAGGTCATCAATATTATAGAGATAGACATTGTCAATATTTGCAACTTCAGGTTCAATATCCCGGGGAACGGCAATATCTATGAGAAACATGGGATTGCCCCTTCTGTGCCGGATAGCTTCTTTTACCTGGTCAACATGAATTACGTAATGGGGAGCGGAGGTTGAACTGATGATGATGTCGGCGTTTGCAAGGTATTCGCCCAGTAATTCATATTTAATCGCCTGACCCTGAAAGGCATTGGCAATCTCTTGCGCACGTTCAAAGGTACGGTTCGCAACTACAATGGTACGAGCGCCTTCTTCATAAAGATGCTTTAGTAAAAGTTCACACATTTCACCAGCACCCACGACAAGTACCGTTTTACCGGTAAAATTCTGGAATATCTTTTCGGCAAATTCTACGGCCACAGAGCTTATAGAAACCTTTCTTTTCCCAATGGACGTCTGCGTATGCACGATCTTTGCCACATTGAGCGCCTGCTGAAATAATTGGTTCATAACTTTTCCCGTGGACTCTTCCATGGACGCTGTCGTATACGCTTCTTTGACCTGCGAAAGGATTTGCGATTCACCCAGCACCATAGAATCGAGACTGGCAGTAACAAAGAAAAGATGGTTCACGGTGCGATCATCCTTATAGTGATACATATAAGGAGAAAATTCGTCTACCGCAACCTTGTGAAAGTCAGCAAGGAACGAAAGAATATCTTCCACGGTAAGGGTGCCTTCCAGGGAGGACACATACATTTCCACACGGTTACAGGTTGACAAAATAACTGTCTCAGCCGTTTGATATTTATGGAGGAACAGGGATAAGGCCGCGGAAATATTGTTGGCATTAAAGGCTAATTTTTCCCTGACTTCTACCGGGGCTGACTTATGATTTAATCCAACAACGAGGATACTCATATCCGATCCTTTGTATGCTTATTGTATATTCAAAATCTCTTTGCGTGTCTGCTCGCTCATCTTCTGAAAGGCATGTTTTGAGCCCATAAAGAAGGTTCCAATAAAAGTAAAAAACACGAGGCAAAAACCCGCAATTGTCAGACAGGCGATCTTCGTACCATGGAACGATGACACAAGCCTCATGTGCAACAGGGCTGCATATATAAGCCACGTGGCCAAACCGAGAACAACCTTATAATCCAGGTACCACTGTTCACCTAAAATATTTTGAGTCCTGACCCAGAATGCACCAAATACAAGTCCAAGGGTAAGCAGCGGAAAACCAAAAGAGATCGTCTTCCACATCAGCTTGTCAATCCCTTCCAGTGAGGGTAACTTATTAAAAAGTGAACCAAACAGTTTGTGCTTTAGTTGTCTTTGTTGTGTAAGGTACATAATACTCAAGCTAAAGGATATGGTAAAGGCAGCATATCCAACAAAAATAGGGATGATATGCGCTATGAGCCAAAAATTCGGAATACTTATGGTAATAAACAAATCTCCCCCATCGAACGTAAGAGCCCAGATAGAGAGCATAGTAACGACTGGCATTAAAAATGTATCTAAAGATGGCAACTTGTAAAGATAATCCAGATTGATATAAACAAACAGAATGCACCATAGTAACGATACGAAAGACTCATAGACGTTTGTTATCGGGATATTACCGGATTCAAGTCCCAGGAATACCAAAAACCCGCTGTGAACGAAGAAACCCATCATCATTGACCACGTAGCTACTTTTTTATTGAAGACAAAAGGTTTTGCGATGTAGCCAATTGACCAAATGGAAGAGATAGAATATAAGACTATCGTGATAATGAAAGGGATATGAGGTAGTGTAATCATAGGTAAATAAGTGTAAAAGATAAATATTCATTAATCAATCAAATTTTTAAAACATCGTCTCTTCCGCATGAGCGGTCTTTAAATATTTTTTTGATTGACAAAAACCCCATTGTCCGATACCCTAAACTTTATAGTAATCATTACAGATTACTATACCTGTGGAAATCATAAAGGCTTTCCATACGATTTCCCTTATGGTAATGATTGATACAAGGTGTTGCTTCTTTCAATAAGTTTTTTTATAAGGAATTATAAACGTATGACAGAAGGCATAATAAAAATAACAAAAAAGACCAGCATAGGCGATGTAATTAAACACTATCCTGAAGCCGAGCCCGTTGTAAAAAAATATTTTGGGGCCGGTTGCTTTACATGTCCAGGTTCGAAGACAGAGGACATTGCCTTTGGTGCCGCCATGCATAATGTTGACCCTGAAGTAATTATTAAGGAACTGAACGCTGTTATTGAAAAGAAAAAAGACTAACCATTTCAAAAAAAGGAGCATTGAATGAAGGAAAAAATAGAAGAAGCCCTGAAACATATCAGACCGGCATTGCAGGCAGATGGTGGAGATATTGAACTTGTAGATGTACAAGGTGGTGTTGTAAAGGTACGTTTAAAGGGGCATGCGGATCCCGCCCGAGTGCACTTATGACACCAAAATACGGCGTAGAGGAACGTCTCAAAGAAGCAATTCCCGAAGTAGAATCCGTGGAGCTTGCATAGCTTTATTTAAGGCAATCTTGGTGGTTTTATAGTTGGCGTAATAATTATTCAAATTTCACACTGAGGAGATTCTGGATGAGTTTAGTATTAGGACCGATTCATCATTGGATGTACGGTAAGATTAAGACCTCGGAGGCAAGGGAATCTGCCATTATTTCTGCATTTAAAACAAAGTATGGAGCAGAGGCAGATGAGATCCTTGAACAGGTATATAAAAAATATCCTAAACCGAATACTAACAAACCCCTTGAAGAATTATTAGCCAATAAATCCATTCATCAGGGTATTCAAAGTCTCATTATCGAGGCAGAAACACGAGAAGCTGCTACGATTGCTGCATTCTGTGCAAAATACAGCGATGCTGCAAAAGTAGCGGCAGAAGCTGCACATGGACATGGCGTTGTGTGCGGAAAAGAGGCTATCAGGAACAAGGGACTCTCACCAGCAGATTGCAACGATACAGCAAGGGCCTTTGAAGTAATGGGAGATTACCTCAGCGATGGAATGCCTTGCGATCGTGGCGCTCAGGTGGTGGCAGAGTCTGAAAAAAGCACCTCATGGGATCACGAAAGCTGTGTTCACGAGGTTTATTGGCGCAACGGTGGTGCAGATTTTTTAACGATGTGTAATATCATTAATGCATGGATTGCAGGGTTTGGTGAAGGAATAAATTCTCAAATCGGATACGAGAGAGAGAAGGCCATTGCAGCAGGAGATAAATCCTGTCTGAGTAATTTCAAAATAAAAAGTTAGCATGTCAGAGCGTTACGCACGGCAGGCATTGTTCTACGGGATAGGCAGACAAGGCCAACAATTGCTTATGCAGAAGACCGCCGTGCTTGTGGGTTGCGGTGCATTAGGATGCACGTCATCCAATCTTCTCGTCCGGAGTGGAATAAAGTGCCTGAAGATCATAGACCGTGATTATATCGAAGAAAGCAACCTGCAACGTCAATCCTTATTTGACGAAGAAGATATCGGGAAAAACCTCCCGAAAGCTATTGCTGCACAAAAAAAACTTCAAAAAGTCAATTCCCATATTCAGATTGAGTCTGCCATTGTTGACCTTAATCCATCGAATATCGAGACTCTCCTGCACAACGCACATATTGTCATTGATGGAACCGATAACTTTGAAACTCGATTTCTGATTAATGATTATTGTGTGAAAAGCAGGATACCCTGGATTTACGGTGCATGCATCGGGAGTACGGGTCTCACCATGAACATTGTCCCATCAAAGACCCCTTGCCTCAGATGTATACTCGAAGACGTTCCACCTATTGGCACTACCGAAACATGCGATACGGAGGGGATTATTGCACCCATCGCCAGCGTGGTCGCCTCTATTCAGATAGCGGAGGCATTAAAAATATTAACGGATAATTTCGATACCCTGAGCAAAGGACTTGTAAAGATTGACCTTTGGCGTAACGAAATGAAGCGACTGCATGTAGAAGATATCAAAGAGAATGCCGATTGCGTAACATGCAAACAGCAAAAATATGAATTTTTGTCACGGGACACCTATGTAACAACAACCTCATTGTGTGGCAGGAATGCAGTGCAAATTTCACATCCTCATGGATCAAAATTAGACATGGCCAGACTTGCAGCACGATTGGAAAAGGTGGGAAATGTGTCCTTTAATAGTTTTTTATTACGCTTTAAGATAGACAAATACGAATTAACAGTGTTTCCGGATGGGAGATCAATTATTTCGGGCACAAATGATGCATCGATGGCGAAGGGACTTTACGCAAAATATATAGGTATGTAAACCATAGGTAAGGGTAACTGACCAGCGGCTACTTTGCCCCCCTGCCAATCTATCATTTAAATACGACCTTAAGGATGTCAGTTACCCGCGCTGCAGGGTCTTTACGGATTTTACGTTCCTCCTCACCTAAAACGGAAAATAATCCATCGAGCGATTTGGTTATGACATACTGGTCCGGATCAAAAACTCCAAGTTTACCCGCAAAAGGAATAGATTGGTACCGTTCAACAAGTTCTTTGTATTTGCGGGTAGAATCGTTCTCGCCCATTTTTTTCTCTACTACCGGCTGATATGTCTTTACGAGATTATGATAAGTCTTTTCTTTGAAATAGTCAGTGATGGCCGTATCGGCGCCGTCAAGAATTTTCCTTGCGTCATCGAATGTCATATCAGATATCGCATTTACAAAGATATCTTCGGCAAATGGAGCAGCTTGCTCAGCAGCCCTGTTCATGCTTAATACAAACGCATCGAGTTTTTCACCAAATCCAACCATCCGCAGTGTCTTATCAATCATTTTCATGTTCTCCGGCATCAGGATTTTAATTGCTTCATTGCCAAAGTATCCATCAGTCTTGCCAGTCAATTTCACGGTATTATCAATGCCTACTTTGAGTGCTTCTTTCAGTCCCGAAACAATCTGTGTATCACTCAGCTTTGTATCCCGGAATGGTTTCGTTTTCTTAAAAAACCAGTCGAACTGCGCTGATGCACTGTGCATACTAAAAAATAGAATACATACAACCGGGAAAAAGCAAAGAATTATTTTCCTTTTCATGTGATTAACCTTTCGCATTTCTACTTTCTCCAGCATTCTTTTCATCCAGGTAAGACATCCTTTTACCCACAAGATAACAGATTAGAAGATGGTGTCAAGTATTTTTAAAGAATCTGTTTGACAAGTCCTCAAATATTTACTATAAAACGATACATTGTGATTTTAATAACCTGCCTTCCATCATGAGCATACATATTAAATAGGAGCTGCCAGTGACTACCATAGATTGTATCAGATCACGGGAGATTTTAGATTCCAGGGGAAATCCTACTGTCGAAGTTGACGTCATATTAAAGGACGGATCGATGGGTCGGGCCGCTGTGCCATCGGGTGCTTCAACGGGGAAACGCGAGGCGATCGAACTTCGGGACAGTGATAAGCCATCCCGTTATATGGGAAAAGGCGTGCAAATTGCTGTAAAAAACATACATGAAATTATAGCACACAAGCTTAAGGGGATAGACGCTACCCGGCAGACCGAGATAGACAATCTTTTGCTTTCATTGGATGGGACAAAAAACAAAGAAAACCTGGGCGCTAATGCCATATTGGGAGTTTCCCTGGCCGTTGCCAAGGCGGCGGCAAACGCCTTATGTCTTCCCCTTTACCGTTACATCGGCGGTACAAATGCCAAGGTACTACCGGTACCCATGATGAATATCTTAAATGGCGGCAAACATGCGGATAACAATCTGGATATCCAGGAATTTATGATAATGCCTGTCCATGCCGGCAGCTTTGCTGAGGCATTACGCATGGGCGCCGAGGTATTTCACAACCTTCGTTCGGTATTGAAATCGAAGGGATATAACACAAACGTGGGCGATGAAGGTGGCTTTGCACCAAACCTCAAGACCATGGAAGAAGCCTTCGACCTTATTCTCGAAGCAATCAAAAAGGCTGGTTACACGGCGGGAAAGGATATCTTCCTGGCACTGGATTCAGCAGCAAGTGAATTCTATCAGGACGGTAAATATGTGTTACGGGCAGAAGGCGGCACAAAAAAGAGCAGTGACGAGATGATAGACCTCTATGCAAAATTTTCGAGTAAATATCCTATCTGCAGCATAGAAGACGGCCTGGCAGAAGAAGACTGGGGCGGCTGGAAAAAGTTAACAAACCATTTAGGAGACAAAATCCAACTTGTCGGCGACGATATATTTGTAACTAATACGGAAATCCTGACAAAAGGGATTGAGCAGGGAGTTGCCAATTCCATCCTGATCAAGGTTAATCAGATCGGCACGCTCACCGAAACCCTTAATGCCATAGAGCTGGCCAAAATGAATGGATACTCTACCGTTATTTCACATCGTTCCGGGGAAACAGAGGACACGACTATTGCCGATATTGCTGTGGCTACGAATGCAGGGCAGATTAAAACGGGTTCTCTTTGCAGAACTGACCGAATATGCAAATACAATCAACTCTTACGTATTGAGGAAGACCTTTCTGACAATGCAATCTACGGAGGAAAACTATGCAAAATGTCCCAATAGTTAACGACGATAGTGGAAATTGCACCTCTCCCTTTCTTAATTCTCCTGAAACACAATGTAGTCATGGTGAAAATAAAAGGTACTCTGATAGAAAAAAATATTTTGGCAAATTTGTCCTAATAGTATTTATAACATCCTGTGTAGTTGTTTTATTCTCCTCTATTATTACCAAAACCCGGCATGAGAGAATCCTTATGCTGGAAACAAGAAAAATACTCGAGAATCATGCATCACAGTTAGAGGCGGAAAATCTTAGACTCGGAAATGAATATTCTGCTTTAAAGAACGACCCCGTCCGTATAGAAAAAGAAGCACGGGAACTTCTGGGATATACAGGAGCTGAAGAAGTTTTTTATAAAAAATATAATTTCCGTATCAAAAGTATTACAAAGAAGGAACCGGTCAAGATAGTATCACAAAACAGATGGAAGATTTTTCTTTTTGATGGACTATTCCCATGGCAGTTTCCCGCTACAATCATTCTTGTGGCAACTGCCTATTATTTAATTTCATATCACTATGAATATAGAAAACTACGTAAATCAAATTGTTAAAAATGCAAAGGAGGCTTCACGAGTTATTGCCTCTGCAAGTACGACAGGAAAAAATACAGCTCTTCATCATATCACCGACAGCATCATCTCCTCTGCTGCAATGCTTAAAGCGGAAAACGAAAAGGATGTTATAGCCGCGCAAAAAACAGGGCTCCCTGAGCCTACGATAGACCGTCTCCGTCTTACTGATAGTCGCATCAGGGGTATGGCTGAGGGTGTCAGACAAATCATTCATCTGGCAGATCCAATCGGGGAAGTCATACGGGGGTATACCCGCCCTAATGGTTTGCAAATTCAAAAAATACGTGTACCCATTGGTGTTATTGTCATTATTTACGAATCCAGACCCAACGTAACTGCCGATGCCGCAGCATTGTGCCTGAAGGCAGGCAATGCGGTCATTCTCCGCGGCGGAAAGGAATCCATCCACTCGAATATTGCCATATATAAGACGCTCACGTCCGCCCTGGAAAAAGCAGGATTGGACACACGGTGCATTCAATTAATAGAGGTTATTGAACGCGAAGCCATCGACTATCTGCTTAGGGCTGATCAATATGTTGACGTTGTTATCCCCCGCGGTGGCGAGGCGCTTATTCGCACCGTAGTAGAGAAATCAACCATCCCTGTCATCAAGCATTACAAAGGCGTATGCCACACCTATGTTGACGAATTTGCCAATCTCAAGATGGCTGAGGAGCTTTGTTTTAATGCCAAGGTACAACGCCCTGCAACCTGCAATGCCATGGAAACTATGCTGGTACATGAAAAGATTGCGCCTGTTTTTTTGCCGCTTATAGCGAAGAAGCTACAAGACAATGGCGTAGAGATGAGAGGTTGTAATGCAACATGCACTATTTTACATAATATAAAACAAGCTACCGATGAAGATTATTATAATGAGTACCTGGATCTGATCTTAAATATAAAGGTTGTAAAAATCATTGATGACGCAATTAATCATATTGCAAAATATGGCTCTAATCATTCCGATGCAATTGTCACAGACAATATCAACAACGCTATGAAATTTACCAAAGAGACAGACTCGGCAGCCGTGTATGTCAATGCCTCTACCCGTTTTACCGACGGCTATGAATTTGGTATGGGTGCAGAGATTGGTATCAGCACAGACAAACTCCACGCCCGAGGCCCTATGGGCTTGGAGGAACTCACCTCATACAAATTCGTAGTATATGGAAATGGACAGCTGAGAAATTAATCATTCCCCAGGATTACTAAAATGACACATAAGAAAAATGGACTTCCCAATCGCAGGGATTTTCTTAAAGGTACCTTTGCTGTTGTCCTGGGTCTTGGTTTTTCTAGGAATTCGCAAAGTGATTTTCCCGGAGACCTTGTTTCCTTTAGGACAACATATGGGAAAAAAGGAGGAATGCCTCAACGTCGTTTGGGCAAAACAGACAAGATGGTTTCCGTGCTCAGCGCAGGAGGCTACCACATAGGGCGGATGCACGACGAACATTACGCCGTCAGAATGATTCATACTGCAATTGACGAGGGTGTTAATTTTTTCGATTCGGCATGGAGTTACAATAAGGGTGACAGCGAGAGGCGTCTTGGAAAGGCATTAAAAGACCGGCGGGATAAGGCATTTATTATGACGAAGAGTCGCGGACGGGATATGGCAACAGCTTCAAATGAACTGCATGAAAGTCTGAGACGATTGCAAACAGATCACATCGATTTATGGCAATTCCATGATGTTCAAACGTTTGAGGATGTGGATGCCATTTTTAGGAAAGGAGGCGCCATTGAGGCAGCCCTCCTGGCTAAAAAAGCGGGAAAGATACTTCACGTTGGATTTACAGGGCATAGGAACCCGGAAGTACAGGTAAAGACCATTCAAAAATATCATCAGCTCATTGAAACGGTTCAAATACCCGTGAATCTTATTGATCCACATTATTTGAGTTTTGTTCGACAAGTCATTCCGGAAGCAGTAAAATATGATATTGGGATTCTTGCTATGAAGACGGTAGCAAACGGAATATTGCTGGAAGATAACGTGGCTACGATAAAAGAGTGCTTATGTTTTGCCTGGAATCAGCCCGTTAGCACTTTGGTTTCAGGCATGGACAGTATTGAACAGCTTAAAGAGAATGCAACTTATGCACAACAGTTTACCAATCTTTCTGAAACAGACCAATCTCAGCTACTCGCCCGAACAGAGCTTTTGGAGGAATCAAAAGAGTTTTACAAACACCCTCCGATAATTGGCGTATTTATCCTGCCCACCCCTTGCATTAATGCCAGTTTCTTCTTAGCATTTACAAAATTTTATGGTAAAATTTTGTTTGCGTTCAGAAAAACGTTAAGGAAAAAATAATCCCAAAGAAAATCTAAAAACTCATTGTGAGTAAAGTATCTGTAATGGAAGAACACACCATACCTTTAGGTGAATTAACCCTCAGCGAACAGGAACGGCAGGCACGTAAGGATTATCTGGATTTTACCGGGCGTGACGTAACCTTGCTCAAAGAATTAAACGGGCTTATTCACCAGCATGCCGATGAAATAATAAGTAAATTTTATAGTCATCTCCTCAGATTTAAGGGAACCCGGTCTTTTTTGTCCGACGAGGAAACGATTAAAAAAGTCAAACGCACACAAAAGGAATATCTTTTAATGCTTACGGAGGGAATTTATGATGAGAAATACTTCGAGCATCGGTTAAATGTCGGCAAGACTCATGATCACATAGACCTGCACCCTAATTGGTATATTGGTGCATATTGCTTATACCACCGGCTCATCTTTCCCCTTATCATTACGACATACAAAGATCAGCCTGACAAGATAACTGACTATATCCTGGTCATTGATAAGATTATGAATCTGGATATGCAATTGGCCATTGATGCCTATATACACAGTTACCACGCAGCACTCGAGGAAAAAGTCCGGCTCACCGAAATACAAAACAAAAAGATAGAGGCCGCCAATAAGGCAAAGAGTGAATTTCTTGCCAATATGTCGCATGAACTGCGTACTCCATTAAATGCAATCATCGGTTTTTCCGAAGTACTTCGGGATAAGTTGTGTGGTGATTTAAACGATGAACAATTAGAGTTTGCCATGGACATTCACGGTAGTGGCCAACACCTCTTACAGATGATCAATGATATATTAGATCTGTCAAAGGTAGAATCAGGCAAGCTGGAATTAAAATATGAACAATTTGAGATTGGCAAGGCTATAGAAGCCGTCTTAATTACCATAAAGGGCCTTGCCGATAAGAAGTCGCTGACAATCGAAACGATTGTCCACAACCCTGTTGACCGAATCTTCGCAGATATTGTCAAGTTTAAACAAATTTTGTATAACCTTCTTTCCAATGCCATTAAGTTTACCCCGGAAAACGGGAATATTACAATACACTCAACAACATTCAGCAAAGAAAAAGATTTCATTGAAGTTAAAGTTACCGACACCGGTATTGGTATAGCCCCCGAAGATTACCCAAAGATATTTGTAGAATTTTCACAAGTTGACAGTTCTTACTCACGCAACTATGAGGGAACCGGGTTAGGTCTTGCCCTCACAAAGAAATTAGTTGAGATGCATGGTGGCAAAATTGGATTTGTGAGCACGGTGAACGCCGGCAGCACCTTTCAGTTTACATTGCCTGTAAATATGCCCGCACATACAGGTAAGGAAAAAGATAGTGGTGTCAGTTTTTCTGAAAGCCTGGTAAGCCAAAAGTGTATTCTGGTAGTAGAAGATGATCCGAAAACCAGTGAGTTGCTGTGCGTCTTTCTAAACAAATCAGGATATCGAACGATCACTGCCTTCGATGGGGAAGATGCGCTGAAAAAAGCAAGGGAATTCAAGCCTTTTGTCATTACCCTTGACGTAATGCTCCCCAAAAAAGACGGATGGGAGGTGTTGAAAGAACTTAAGGAAGATAAAGACGTAAGAGATATTCCCGTACTGATAATTTCCATCGTAGATAATATGGATATTGGTTTTGGGTTAGGTGCAACAGATTATCTTTGTAAACCGGTAAGCCGGAGCGATCTCCTCTCAAAACTTTCTGCATACAGGCTTTTCCCCCCTGCCAATCAATCACGTTCAAAGGTACTGATTATTGACGATGACCCAAAATCGGTAGAACTGCTTGGCACGTTCATCGCCTCTGAAGGATATGAGATTTTAAAGGCATACGGAGGAAAAGATGGAATTGACAAAACTTTTCTCTGGAAGCCGGATTTGATCATTTTAGATTTAATGATGCCAGAGGTAAGTGGATTTGATGTAGTAGAAAAATTGAAAACTACTCCGGAAACAAATAGCATTCCCATTATCGTGGTCACTGCAAAGGATTTAACGCAGGCAGACAAGGAAAAGCTAAATCACGATATTTCACTGGTGGTAAAAAAGGGACACTATTCCAGAGAGCGTTTCCTGAACGACATCGCATCCTTAAACAAACACTAAGGCCAATTTTAACAGTAAACTTTTCATACCGATGCTTCATGAGAGTTGTATTATGAAGAAAGGAGATGGATTCCCCTCTGATTACAAAACTGAAGAAGCATTCGTAGCTTTTGAATCAAAATTATTCATCCCAGAAGTGTTTATGCTATTTATTGGCAGACAAATATAAAAATCAGTACCTGCGCCTTCCTTACTCTCTACGTAGATACATCCCTTATGGTCCTTCATAATTCTAAATACAATAGCCAGACCAAGACCATTTCCTTTGTCTTTATTAGTAAAAAATGGTTCAAAGATATCGCCAAGCTTTTCAGCAGGAATGCCCGTCCCGTTATCAGTGACCTTTATCACGAAGTATTGCTTGTTTGATTCGTCTATGAGATGTGGAGCAAAGGAAAAGAACACACTGCCAGGACGTTCTTTTGCCATTCTTCTGAATTCGGAGACATTATCAATTACGCGTGTGCTCACATGAATACACCCGTTTATCGGCAACGCGTCAAAACTGTTTTGGAGAATGTTTATAAGCATCTGCTTTATCTTATCTTCATCGGCAACAAGCCGGCAATTCATTTCTTCTAAAACCGTAGTTATCTCAATACCCTTTTCTGCCGCATCGTTCTTTATCAAGTTTATGGTATCCAGGATTGCACAATGCGGATCTATGTGCCGTATAACTTGTTTGGTAGGTTTTGCCAGATTCAGCATGTTTTCAATAATTCTATTAATCCTCCCTATTTCCTTCAAGGCAATCCCTCTGAAGTTACTGTGAAAATCTTCATCATCTTTCTTATAAGGAAGAAGCTGGAAATATGTATTTATAGCCACCAGGGGATTCTTTATTTCATGGGCAATATTAGCTGCAAGTACACCAAGATGTGCGAGACGATCGGCATGTTGCTTTTCTGCCTGAAGCAATTTTAATTCTGTTAGATCTGTCAGAATCATTAATGCCCCGATTTTCTCCCCGGCTTCAGTTTTAAGTTGAGCCAGGGTTACACCACAGGGAACTTTCTTATTGCCTCTTTCAATAAAAGTCTCGATATCGCGGTAATCACAGTTACTCTTGAGCGTATATCGCAGTAATGTGTGAGTGTCTGTATCAAGGGCATTGAGTATGGTTCTGCCTGAACTTGCGCTATTCAGTCCAAGGATATTTCTGGCCTCAGCATTAACAAGGGCGACCTCTTCATGAATATCAACAGCAATCACCCCACACTTTAAACTCTGGAGGATGTTGTCCCTGTAAGTCTTAGCCTTTTCCAAATCAGCATATAGGCGGGCATTACGAGTTGCCATAGCCAATTGACCAGAAAATGCAAGAAACATCTGGATGTCTTCTTGCGTAAAGATCTTTTTGTCAATTTTCTTACCCAAAAGAATTATGCCAAAAAGGTCGTTTTCCTGAAGGACGGGAACACAGCTGTCTATGTCCAGAGATGTCAATGTCTCTTCCAACACGTGGTCAAATTTATTATGCGTAAAACGGTTTATCTGTTCTTTAGAGAGAATCTTTCTGTTTTTGCAAAGCCAGGTAACAACTGCTTCGTTGTCGGGAAAAAATATCTTATCATCGGATGAGTCGGATGAGAATGAGAAATTTATTGCTGCTTGTAGACTGTAACGCCTGGTTTTTTCATCCTTTATCAGTATCCCTATCTTCTCAATACCAACGGAATCATATAAATATTGAATGGCAAAACGGAGAAGTCTATTCAAATCATGGATAGAAGAAAACATTACGGTCGAGTTACTGAGTATCTTTGAGTGGCTATACCTGGTACGGAATAGACTATTCTCAACAAAATGTTGAATTGATTCCCGGGCAGGCACAAAGGTTAAAACCATCACGATAATAGAAACTATATTCATAACGGTCTCTTTGTACTCTGATACAGGAAGTATGCGACTCATAATGAGTCCAGCCGTGAAATAGATTACGCTGAGGATAATGGATAGTATAGCGTAAACAGTGCTCTTCTTTATTACGACACTGATATCCATGAGATGGTACTTTACAATGGCGTAAGCCACAGCTATCAGAATAGGGGCGGTGACTAAAGGGACAAAACTCTCAACGTGCCACACATGTATCGCTGGTAAGATAAAGTTTGTGATGGTCCCCAGAAATAAAGATAACGCTACTCCAAAATAAAAATATTGAATCTGCAATTTCTTTATTCCGTAGTAGCATATACTTTTTTTATAAAGGATGTATATGGAATATGTCGCGCAAGCTACAAAGTAAGAACAGAATACGGCGAATAATGGACCATACGTGGGACGGAGTAAGTGTTTCTCAAATGATACAGACTCAACGATAAGGGAAGGAAAAGATGCGAGAATTGCACTTATCACAAAAAAAGATATGCAAAAATATCGATTGATAAAACTTTCTAATTTATCAGGAAAGACTAAGGTAAAATAGAAGAGGGTAGAAGGAATAAAAGTTGCTGCACAAAAGACCAATCTGAGCCTGAAGGCAGCCACAACCGGATCTGTGGTCTGGAGTGTAAATAAAATAAAAAACGTCCAGATGCAAAAGGTATTTGCAACGATACAAAATCTCTTGTTAATGACGTTAACCGGATTTCTTAGGAGTACAAATAATCCGAGCCCGGCATACAGCAGGCATATTAGGATGTTTATTACATTGAGTGCAATCATTGCCTGTCTTACCTAAGAGAATTTTTTCAACACAAGGGCTGCATGTGTTCCACCTACACTATGGGTATTTACCAGCGCGGTGTCCATGCTGAAATATCTGGCGCTGTGTGGAACATAGTCAAGATCACAGAGGGAGTCTGGTACATCAAGATTAATGGTGGGAGGAATAATTCCATTCTTTAGACTAAGGCTTGCAGCTACTACCTGGAAACCACCTGCTGCCGCAAAGGCATGACCTGTCATGGACTTGATTGAACTTATGGGGATTTTGTATGCATGATCTTTAAAGAATGCTTTAAAGGCATTTGTTTCTGCCAGGTCATAACTAGGAATAGCATTCCCGTGGGCACAGATATAGTCTATTTCATCTTCCCTGATTTTACCATTGATTAATGCCTGTTGCAGTGCCGTGAACAGCGTTTTTCCATTTAATTCGACATGAAAAACATCCTGAGCCTCACATGCAGTGGCATAAGATACAACTTCAGCATAAATATTAGCATCTCTTTCTAAGGCATGGTTCAACTCCTCAACCACGATCGATACACCACCTTCGCTAACTACTAAACCATCCCGGCCCTTATCATACGGCCTCGATGCCTTCTCCGGATCATCGTTTCTTTTTGAAAGTATTCCCAAAGAACTAAAGCCTGACATTGCAAAGGGAAATATCATAGAATCCGCACACCCAACTACTGCCATGTCAACCTCCCCCCCTTTAATCATACTGTGTCCCCAGTTTACAACATCAATCCCGCTTGAACATCCGGAGGACAGCGTTGAATTAGGGCCACGTATATTTAATTCCGCAGATATGTAACCTGTTACCACATGTGGTGTTACCTCAGGTGCAGTGTAACGTCCCACTGCCTTCGGGCCTAACTCCAAGAATCTCCTGTGCTGAAGCTCATAGATATCATTTTCAGCACCTATCGTAGTTCCAAAGCATACGCCACATCTGTTGCTATTCTCTCTATTTAGATTAATGCCCGAGTCTGCGACTGCCATCCTTGCTGTAGCAACACCAAAATGGGTAAACCTTGCACTTCTTTTGACCAATTTCTGGTCAAAGTAATCACAAGGGTTAAAGTCTTTCACCTCACCTGCAATCTGGGTGCTAAAAGGAGATGGATCGAAGGCAGTGATCCTTTTAATACCTGATCGCCCGTTGATTAAGGCATCCCAATATGCGTCCTTTCCATTACCGTTAGGAGCTAATATCCCCATGCCCGTGATAACGACACGCCTTTTTACCATGGAACTATTCCTCCTAATGAAACATCTCTTTTTTAAAGTAGATTTATTTCTGCCAGTCTGCGACTGTATGTGTTTATCTTTTGATAAACTTCTTTCAGGAAGCTGTAGCCCGTTGTCAATAAAGACAAATCGCTTCTTGTCTTGAATTCTTCCAGGCCCTTCTGTCCTAAGAATCCGGCACTTCTTGCTGCAAGACAATGCTCGTCAGAAACATTTACGGTGTAACCCATCTCTCTGACCCTTTTCTCCATGATCCCGGACATCTTAAGCATATCAAGGAACTTTATGCCGTTTAAAGAAATATCCAGTTCAGGCCACGTGCTTGGGTCTTTCGTTAGTTCATACTCATAGCGTAAGACAGTCTGGAAATAATCATCAGGCAGATCGAATCCGAATCTTTCTGGTTCTCTTTGCCATGCGGTATCGGGTAACGGTGCACCAGGCGTTATAAGAACGGAGTCTGGTTTGCAATTCTCATTTTTTAATGTATTAAGTAAACACAAATCCTCTTCCAACACCTGCTCATGGGTTATGCCACTATCAGGAGGTATCGGGCACGGATAAATAAAACTTATACCTACGTCAAGATGTTTTCTTTGGTTGCAGGACGCCTGCTTTAGGGCCTTCACGGTAAAATAGACGTCCTCTACAGAATTACCTTTATCCATAATCTTTGAAAGGATATCGTTATTAGCTGCCTCAGCCCCAAGGAAAACGGCCTTAAGTCCTGAACGTATTATTTTTTCATAGCTTTCAATAAGTTCCGCCATCCGTTCTTTCGCCCGAGTCTCTGCCCGAACAAACATTGAATACTCAATAGTTAATCCCTCTGTTAATAAAGCGTCAGCAATTCGATTACTCAGAGATACTGGCGTTGTGGAGCCTGCAAACCTGAAGAGCCCAATACCCGCTTCTTTAATTGTTTCCTTGATTTCGCTAATGGTAATATTAATATCTCGTGTCTGGTATTTACCGGTAATATTTGGATGCGTACAGAAATTACATTTTCCGTAATAGCATCCCGAAGATTCGTTAATGACTGCTATATTTACCTTTCCGTCCTCCTTTTCATAAAGGGGGAAAGGTTTGGAGTTCAAAGAAAGTCTTTTAACCGGTGTTTCTTTTACCTCGCCGTTATTATTATATATCACATTAAAGATTTTACCCGCTTCTGCAAGGCCGGTAATTCTTTTTATAACATCAGATTTGGCCCCCCCCCGGGAATATATTTCTTTTGCAATATTCACAATCTGTACCAGAGTCACTTCACCCTCAACATCGATACAAAAATCAAAAGGACTTTTCTCCATTGCATGAGCCTTAAATTGATTAACCTGTGGTCCACCGGCAATCACTAAGGTCTGTGGGCTTAGTTCACGGACTCTTTGCGCAAGCTTCTCGGAATATACGAATCTGTCCCCAAGCCAGGTCTTGATTCCGAGTACCTTTACCTGCTTCTCGAGTACTTTTTGGGCAAGGTCATCAATGTATTTCTCCATTTTTCCTTTGATAACACTTGCAAGATTATCTTGAAGGAGGTGCCACTCCTTTCTTAAGGATGCAGTATCTTCAGCATGATGAATACCAAATATCTGCAGCGAGAGCTCGGATAGTCGTGACACAAGATCATTTTTCGTAAATGCCGTATAAAAATCGATTCTTGCCGGATCTTCAACGGTAATAGCAAATCCAGCATCCTTGCATGCCCTGACCAGTATTCCAATACCGTTTTCTTTAAAACAGTCACTAACGGAATATGCCTTTCCCATAAATGAATTCCATAAGAGAATGTCTGTGCTGTGAGAACCACTCATAGAAAGCCCCTTAAAAACAAATAGTTTGTTTGATATAGCAGATTTTTGAATTTTCCGCAAAGTTTATTTTGAGGAATTTATGCAGATTTTATCTTTTACCAGATTGACCATCTTTTGTATTGTTAAATTTTTATCGGCTTCTTCATTAGAAATTTCTATATTAAATTCATTTTCAATATTATACAAAAGATTAATCATGTCAGCCGATTCGGCACCAATATCATTTACAATATGGGAATCATCATTAATATCTTCCGGCTCTACTTTGAGCTCCTTTGCTAATATTTTTTTGAGTCCTTCTTTAACCATATCTTCTGTAAAGTTTTCCATTGTTCTATACCCTCCCAAGATTTTTTGTTTCTATAGAATTAAAGGAGTTCTTAAACTTTTTTATTACTACGGTTGAATTATTACCTCCAAAGCCAAAGGAGTTTGAAAGTGCAGTATTAATTTCTTTCTTTCTTGCTTTATTAGGCACATAATCCAGGTCACATTCAGGGTCTGCATGTTCTAAATTAATGGTAGGAGGGAGTACCCCGGTTTTTATTGCTAAAATACATGTTATCAGTTCAACTGCGCTGGCTGCACCCATCAAATGTCCCGTCATTGACTTCGTTGAACTGATTGGTATGTTATAAGCGTTGTCTCCAAAAACCGTTTTTATTGCCTTCGTTTCACCCCTATCATTTGCCGCTGTTGATGTCCCATGTGCATTAATATAATCAATATCGTTAATATTCAGACCGGCATCCTCTATCGCCAAAGTCATTGCCCTGCATATTTGCAACCGGTCTTGTGATGGCATCGTCATATGAAAGGCGTCACTTGAAGCACCATAACCAGCTATTTCACCATAAATATGCGCCCCCCTTTCGCAAGCATGTTCTTCTCTTTCAAGAATTAAGATACCAGCACCCTCACCCATTACAAAACCATCCCTTTCCTTATCAAAAGGCCTACTAGCCTTTGTGGGGTGGTCATTTCTTTTCGACAGTATTCTCAAGGAACAAAAAGCCGCCAAAATAAGTGGGAAAATAGGCGCCTCAGCGCCACCTGTCAAAACGAGGTCGGCTTGTCCTGCTGTAATCATATCTCTCGCAATTCCTATAGCTTGATTTCCGCTTGAACAAGCTGTTGCGACAGTTAAACTTTGACCTGAAAAACCGAAAAAATCTGAGATTATGTTTGATGTATTCCTGTTATCCATCGGAGGTTTAGTCCGCAAGATATAGTTGTTATTTCTAATTGCAGTTTTTTCGTCGTAGTATGACAAGATTTCGTCGCCTAATCCGATCGATACCCCAACTCTACTTTTATCTATACCAGAAAAACCCACCTTTGCGTCCTTTACTGCCATTTGAGCTGCTGCCAAGCCCAATTGAGAGTATCTGCTCAAATTGTCAGCCAGATCATCAGGCATGTATTTTTCAGGATGAAAATTCTTTATTTCACCAGCTATCTTTGTAGGGTAACCTTCTGCATTAAATCGTGAAATTGCTGATATACCTGATTTCCCACCTATGGCAGATTCCCAATATTCATCTATTCCAATTCCTATTGGTGTAATGATTCCTATTCCTGTAACAACAACTCTGTTTTCCCCAACGTATTTGTCCATTTTCTCTGAGTACCGTTCCTATTCGTTTAGTAAATGACCGTCTTTTATCGCAGCATAAGCAGGCGAAGATTACCTTTTGGCATAGTGACTGTAACCTCCCTGCCAATACTATAAAAATCTCTTAAACAGTATTGCTACATTATTACCGGCGTAATCGAAGTTGTTTGATAGTATTACATTCACAGGCTTGAAATCCGGTTGTTTTAGAAAAAACAATGAACTGCATGCCGGATCAATATTCTCAAGGTTATTTGTTTGCGGCAAAACTTTGTTTTTCAAAGATAAGAGTGAAAAAATCGCATCAATTGGACCAGATGCACCAACTGAAAATCCCAAACTACCCTTGGCTGAACTTTACCGGAATCTTATGAATATTTTTGCCAAAAACTGATTTTATTACCTCTGATTCTTCCCTGTCTTCTCTTATTCCCGATACGCCACTTGCACTGATGTAATCAACATTTGATGCTTCAATAGAAGCAGACCCTAATGCCTGTTTTATGCAAAACACTTTAGAATGGAAACCAGGGGTTTCCTGATTTGCCTCACTCTTATTACAATAAGAGGCCCCAAATCCAACGAACTCACCATAAATCTCAGCACCTCTCTTCTCTGCGCTGCTCAGTGTCTCCAAAACAAGAACACCTGCTCCTTCACTCAAAACAAAGCCTTTTCTGTCGATATCAAATGGACAGCTCGCTCGAGTCAAACCAGTGTCGTTTGAGTGAAACAAGCCTTTATGTCTTAATTCTTCAAATACTCCTGGACATAGCGGCGCATCGGTACCGCCAGCAACCATCGCGTCGATATCATGCCGTTGTATTGTATTAAATGCGTGAATTATGCTGTAATTTCCCGAACATGCACCGCTTGAAAAGCCTATATTCGGGCCTTTCAAAGTAAATTCTATAGCAATCTCACCAGACGGAGCATTCGTAAGATTTTTTTGCATTAAAAGGGGATGAACTCTTCTTGGGCCATCTGTGTATAGCATGTTAATTTGCTCTTCGATGATGTGAAGTCCGCTAAAGCACTCCCTATAAAAACCCCAATCTTTTCCTGGTTAAATTCGCTACCAATTTTGCATCAGCTAATGCAATCTTTGCAGCAACTAAGGCAAAGCTGGTAAATTTGTCTATTTTACCTTTTTGGTATCGGGAATAGATGCTTCTAGTTCTGCGTCAGATACCTTGCCAGCATATATTTTTGTATCCATACCATCGGGTACTATTTCCTTAATTCCCGATGTACCAGATAGATATCTTTCCCAGTTTTCACGAATGCCAATGCCAAGCGGACTAACAATACCTATGCCAGTTACGACTACTCGTTTTTCATAAATTAACCTGCAATCATTTAAACAAGTCAGGCATGGGCATGGACAAACAAGGTTTGTCCATGCCACCCTGAAAACCGCTTAATCAAAATGAAACATCCATGACCGGACGGTCACAGGAGATGAAAATGTTTATTTTTTAGACAACCGACTTCATTTTCAGGTGAAAATTTCTATACCAACAAGCTAATGCTCCGAATCTGTAATCCCATACTTTTGCATCTTATAATTGATAATGCGACGGGTGGTTCCAAGGAGCTTTGCTGCTTTTGATTTCACACCTCCGGATTCCTGAAGAGCCTGTTCAATGAGTTGCTTTTCTACCTGCGCCACTTCGTCTTCTATGGAGATTCGCCTGTTTTTGTCTGATTTTAACCTCTGAAGATTACCGGAAGAAATACCGGTGATCTCAAAAGGAAGGTGTGCCGGCAGAAGAGTAGATTCGTTACCGTAGAGTGCAATAGTTCTTTCCATTATGTTTTTCAGCTCTCTTACATTTCCTGGCCAATGATACTTTAACAATACCGCCATTGCTTCTTTTGAAATAAATTCCGTTTTTGCATGGCACTCTTTTCGAAAGATGTTATAGAAGTGTTCTACTAATTGTGGAATATCCTCCGGCCTTTCACGAAGCGGCGGGAGATAAATGGGGACAACATTAATGCGATAATAAAGATCTTCACGAAATTGGCCATCTTTGATCATTCTTTCCAGATCTTTATTTGTCGCAGCAATTATACGGACATCAGTCTTGATGACAGAATGACTCCCTAAACGGGAGAATTCCCTTTCCTGGAGAACACGTAATAGTTTTGCTTGCAAAGGCAGGTTTATTTCACTAATTTCATCAAGAAATATGGTGCCACCTTCAGCTATCTCAAACTTACCCGATCTTCTTTCATATGCACCGGTAAACGATCCCTTCTCGTGACCAAAGAGCTCTGTTTCCAGTAAGTCCCCTGCCAGATTTGGACAACTTACGACAACAAAGGGATTCTCGCGCCGATTACTATCAAAATGGATTGCACGCGCAACTAATTCCTTACCCGTACCACTCTCCCCGTAAAAGAACGGTTGAGTCGACTCGCGAGACCCTGGAGACAATATCGATTATTTCCTCCATCATCCGGCTGTGTCCATGAATTAATTTATCGATAGAATGGTATTTATATTCAGAACGAAGATATCGAACCTCCCTGGTTAAACTTTTAAGCTGCAATGCCTTTTCAACGGTTATCTTAATCTCTTCAATTTCAAATGGCTTGACAATATAATCCAAAGCACCCAGCTTAACAGCCGCTACAATTGACTTGACGTCATTTACCGCAGTTAATACTACTATACCGATCTCTTGCAAAGAGGGTTGTAACCTCCTTAGCAGTTCGAAGCCATCCATCTCATGCATTTTCAAATCAAGCAATACGAGATCCACACGGTCATTATCTAATATCTTTAAGGCCTCCTTCCCACTGTGGAGTGCCAAGTACCCTATAGCTATCCTTTAGGACAAGACGGAGAGACTCAACGACACTGAACTCGTCATCTACCAATAGTATAGTTTTCATAGCCAATAATAAACAGATAGGGGATAAAAAACGCTGCTTTAAAGCCTTATAATCAAACTACACATCTCCATTGCCACGGGTGTCCCCATGATTCAATGATTTATAAGTTATTTCCCTCAAGGAATCAAGCTGATTGTGTAACAAGCTCTTTGCGTAACACTGGAGAAATACCAGGTGATAGTGTTTGGGTTTCTAAATTCTTTACTTTTGCCTCCAATTTCTCAACTTCGATTAAACTCGATTGTAATCTCTTCATTTCACTTATATCCGAAAATATTATAATCGCACCTAATTCACCCTCACTATCTAATAAAGAAGTGCTTACCGTATATACAGACTGAGTGACAGGATGCACAATCTCAGTCATCTTATAAATATTTTTATCTTTCAATGTCCTCAATATAATATTGGCGAATAGAGAACCAATATGCTTGACATCTTTTCCTAATATGTCGTTGGAAGAAATATTTAACATCTTTGCAGCACTTTTATTCAAGGTATTAATCTTGCAGTTGTTGTTTATAGCAATTACACCACAAGGAATGTTTTCTAAAATATTCTCATTCCGAACTTTTCTAAGATTTGCCTCGCGGTAGAGAAAAGCATTCTCCACAGCCATGCCTATATATCCCGCCAGCATAGACAGCAATTCTATATCTTCATCAAAGAACGCCTTACCGGTAATCTTGTTCCCTAAAGCGATTACGCAGCTAAGATTCCCACGGGTAAAGACAGGAATGCATAGTTGCGATTGCAACAGATTTATTCCCTCTGCATACTTATCGCTTCACGCATATTCAATTTGTTAGTTGCAACCTCCCTATCTATAACATCTTTATTTAATATCTGATGATTTTGGCCAACCAGAGCATAGTTCCATGATCAAGATTGAAGCAAATACTTTTGGCGGCAACCTCATCTAAACCGAAATAACGAAATGGCCGACTGATGCCCTCTTTATATATCAGCATAAATACTACCCTTCCCACCCCAAATATTTCTGCCATCGCCTCTACAGTCATCTCAGCAAAGTTCCCAAAATCATAAACATGCGTTAATACTTTAGAAAACTTCTGAAATACCTCTTTATAGGTAAGGTGTGTATCGCCGGTATTTGTTTGTTTATTAAAAATCAATTCTGAAAAGTTGCTGTCATTACCTTTTGGTTGTAAATTTTTAATTTGCGACTGAATAAAACACAGCTCTTTTTTGAGTTCCTGCTTTTCCAGGGCCCTTTTTAAGGTTCGATGTATCGATTCTTTCGTCAAAGGCTTCTCGATAAGTTCGTACGTCCCTATCTTCAGAACTTCTTCAGTCAATGAAGGCTGCGACTCAGGAACCAATACAACAATCGACGAGTCAAATTTAATTTGTTTCAGACTCTCCAAAAGGATGCATGCCCCATTATTATTCAAGAGAATATCCACAAATATTATATCAATGTCTTTGTGAAGAAATAATTGTAAAGCTTCATCATGAGTCTTTGGATAATGAATTATATAATCTCCGTTTAAAGATTTTCTGAAAAGGCCACGAATCGAGTCATCGTCCGAGACTATCAAAAACGAGTACATAACCATCCCCTTTCAAAAAAATCCTTGATTAATTACTGGAAACATCTATCGCCAAACAAAATGGAGATTATAAACAGACGAAAAAATGATGTGAAATGTTCGTTAAAATATCAAGGTCATATAAAAATATTATTACCTGAACAATAATGAGCACTTCGCAATTCTAGTACCAATTATGAAAATATATTGTATTGAGGTAGGATGTTGTATGATGATGGATACTTAAAGCAATAATAATGTCAGAAGAAAAAGCTAATCCAAAAACATCAAGAGAAATAATGTACATTTTTTCGTCGTGACATGTCGCAATATTTTTCTTTTTCAGGTATATACCGACAAAATTGGCCCCTGTCGTTAAAGACAGGGCATTACTAAAAAAGTAATAACATGCGCACAAATATGAACATGTGAGGCCAATATTGTATGATAAATTAACACAACAGACTATATTGTATATTCATATATGACTTTGTTTATGAAGTGCCGGCTAATTTAACATACATACTATTTGTTGCAAATTAACAAGGCTCCTGCACTATATATGGCATGTAATAATCCCGAATAGAGCGTTAATCACTAGTGTCATACATCAGATACATTTTATTTACCAATTAAGAAAAATAGTCGTTAGTCAAGGAATATAAATTAGTTACAATTTTCATTGAATTTTTCTTTCAGATTTGGTACAAGAAATGTCATGTTATTGTTTGGGGGAAAAGGTATGGAACAAAAATCTAAATCAGCAAACATACTTATAATCGATGATGATCTGGGTGTAAGGGAATCATTAAAGATGATACTGAAGGATAAATACTGTGTTTCCACTACATCAAACATAGATGAAGCCCGTAATACCCTGGATTCCATGATACCAGAGATGATCTTCCTTGATATAAAGATGCCCAGGACAAACGGTCTGGATTTCCTTAAACAAATGCGTTCTGCAAATTCTACTATTCCCATAATTATGATTACCGCGCATCCTTCCATAGAAACCACAATTACGGCCTTACGAAATGGCGCATTTGATTTTATTGTAAAACCTTTTCATCCCTCTGAAATACTTACTGTGGCTGAAAAGGCATTACACCATAATAACGAATTATGGGAAAGAAACACGTTGGTGGACAACTTGAGATCAGCAGTTCAACAAAATTTCTTTTCAACCACAGAAGCCCTTTTACATGCCATAGATGCAAAAGATTCTTATACTGCAGGTCACTCGAAAAGAGTTTCTCATCTGCTAGCATTTGTTGCTAAAGAATTGGGCATGAACGAGTCAAATATTGAGATCTTGCGACATGGAGCCTACCTTCACGATATAGGAAAAATCGGGGTAGTTGATGTTGTGCTGGCGAAACCAAGTTCTCTTACAGAAGAGGAATTTGTTTTAATGAGACGGCATTCCGAGATAGGCTATAAAATCATTGAGCCAATAGACTTTTTGAAAGAATGCCTGCCAATAGTGCGTCACCACCATGAATGGTATAATGGCACGGGGTATCCTGATCGCCTGCGGGGAGATGAAATTCCTTCTGCGGCCAGTATTCTTTCCATCGTAGATGCTTATGACGCCCTTACTACCGATAGGCATTACCACAAAAAATATTCTCATCAGAAGGCATGTGAAATTATTAAACAGGGAATAAATACTCAATTTGTGCCTACCCTGGCAGAAAAGGTGCTTACCATTATCGATTATTACCGGAAAATACACCCGCGCGATGAACAGGGAAAGGAGTTATAAATTCTTTTGACAACCTCGTTAATTCATACTGTTCTCTTAAAGGATACTTACACATGAAAAAATTCGCTGTAGTTTGTGTTTTTATTCTTCTCAGTTTTTGTAAGGCAGCTAACGTCTTTGCACAGATAGCTTCAGGCTTACATAATCCCGTTTTTAGCGCCTTAGCTCTTGCGCAGGGAAACGCCTTTGTAGCCCGCGCTGACGATGCATCTGCAATCTCTTTTAATCCGGCAGGACTAACACAACTCGAAAGGCCTCAGGTTTCTCTGGGTACTGGCTTTGTCTTTCCTTCTGTAGAATATCACGGTAACGGTATCAATGAAGATATGGATACTAGCGTAAATGTCATACCAAATCTATATTTTGCCAGTCCAATCATCGGAAACAAATTAGCCGCTGGTATTGGAATAACGGTGCCTTACGGTCTCAAAGGTGAATGGGATGAAGATGGCTTTTCGCGATTTGTAATTACGGATTTTGACTTGAGTATTCTTAATATTAATCCAACCATTACATTTCAACCGGTTCCTTTTCTTTCGATGGGTGTTGGGCTTGATTACTATTATGCCCGCTCTGAGCAAGAAGGTCGTATCCCTTCTTTAGCTGCAGGAGCTCCCGAGGGATTTCGTGACCTTGAAATGCATGGCGATGCCTTTGGATACAATGCGGGGATACTTTGTAATATTACTCCCCAGCACAGTGTTGGAATTTCTTTCCGAAGTAAGGCAGATATAGACTTTGATGGCAAGCTGAGACTCACCGGCTTGCCAGAAGCGGTAACAGGGGCAAATCACTTCTATTCAGACACCTCTACTACTGCCACACTACCTGAAATGCTCTCGTTCGGTTATGCATACCGGCATGGAAATCGTTGGAGTATAGAAGCAGATGCACAGTGGACCAACTGGTCGCGTTTTGACATTCTTGAAATTGACCTTGAATCACCAAACCCTCTGCTTGGAACAGAAATAGAGGATGTTAGAAAATGGAATAATACGTGGGGGTTTGCCCTGGGTGGGGAATACAAATTGAATGAAGCTGTAAAATTAAGAGGCGGGTACTCCTTTCATGAGTCGCCAGTTCCCGGAGAAACTTTTGAGCCCTCTATTCCTCAGAGCAGCCGGCATGCATTATTTACAGGGCTTGGATACGGCTGGGGGAAAACTTTGAATAAATGGATAGACATTGCATACGGTGTCGTTTTTTACGAAAACAGAACTGTAAATAATACCGTAGGAGATGCGTTCGGTACGCCCATAGATGGTCACTATGACAGTATTACTCATATCTTTGCCTTAAATTTCAATTACAGGTTTTAAAAAACAAGGACTCAATCTATGCTATCTCATTAACCTGATTACTCCTGTAATTTACCATCGTTTATCAGTTTCAGACGTATCATATTTAACGCCGTGTTTGCCGAAAAATTTTTGATGTCTATCCTGGAACCTCTAAAACGGCATTCTCTTACTTCCGTTAACCCATTTCCTACCGCAGCAATATAGACCAACCCTACAGGTTTTCCCGTTGTTTCACCTGTAGGACCGGCAATTCCGGTAATACCAACGCCAATATCTGATGAAACCCTCTTTTGTATACCTTCAGCCATAGCCATTGCCACCTGTGGACTCACGGCGCCAAGCTTCAGAATAAGCTCCTCAGGAACATCTAATATATCAACCTTTACCTTATTACTATAGGCAATAACGCCTCCCAAAAAAAACTCAGAAATTCCTGGAATATTGGTGAGTTTATCCGAAACTAATCCTCCGGTACAGGATTCAGCAACGGCAACCGTTTTATTGCTTTCCTTCAGAAGCATAGCAACTGAGGATTCAAGTGTTTCATCGCCTGCTCCAAATACTGCATGACCACACTTATTTCGAATATCCTGCTCTGCCTTATCGAGTATTTTTACCGCATGTTCTCTTTCTGTAGTAGAGGTAAGGGTATGTATTGTTACAATGCCATCGTGCGCTAATGTCATTGTCTTCATTTGCCCTTCTTTTACCAGGGAATCCTTTACTATATCTTCTATAGCACGTTCAAATACCAAAGGTATGTACATGTCTTGCCAATGTACATCCTACATCTGCCTTATGCTGCTCTGTATAAATCTCCAAATACTTACCCAACATAGACTGCATCTCGCGGGGAACTCCTGGCAAACAGGCGATTTCTTTGTTAGCACCCTGCATGACGAATCCAGGTGCAGTTCCATTATCATTGCGGAGAACTCGCGCACCTTCAGGGATGAGCGCCTGTTTTTTATATTCATCCTGCATCTTCATATGTCGATCCGGCAGATGTTTCTGAATACGGTTCTGCGCCTCTTGATCAATCACGAGTGTTACGTTGAAAAAATCTGCTATAGCCTCGCGTGTTATGTCATTTACTGTTGGGCCTAACCCACCTGTGATAATGACAATATCCACCCCCTTTCCGACAAGGCTCAAAGCATTTTTCAGCAATTCCTTATCATCACCGACAGATGTCTGGCATAGTACCTGAATCCCCTTTCCGGTTAATGTCTTTGCAATATCCCGGGCATTTGTATTTGTGATCTGCCCTAACATGATTTCAGTTCCTATTGTAATGATTTCTGCCTTTATCATGTGAGTCTTTCCAATGTCTTATTCAGCCCCGAACGGGCACGAATGAAATTTGTAACCTTGAATTTATTTTGAATTTCTGATTTCGTACTTCGGATTTATCGGATTTATATGAAGGTAATTAAATATCTCGGCTGCTTGCTTCGGTGGCAGCTTACTGATTTCAGTTAATTGTTCGACTGTTGCATTTCGTATACCCTCAATACTGCCGAAACACTTGAAAAGCTTCTTTTTTCGCGCAACCCCAATCCCGGGAATTTCATCAAGAGGTGACTTATAATACTCTTTATCACGAAGCTTTCTATGGTAAGAAATAGCAAACCGATGGGCCTCATCTCGTACCTTCTCAAGAAATAAGAGCTCCGGAGAAGACGGGGAAAGCATGACAGCATCAGGTACATACGGTACAAATATCTGTTCCCCAATCTTTTCACCGGCGCCATTGTTTTCCTTCCTGCCTTTGGCCAATGCAACCAAATCAACGTTACTAATCGCCAACGCCTCAAATACTTTTAAGGCTATACCCAACTGGCCTTTGCCACCATCTACCATAATCAAGTTTGGCAAATCACCTTCTCCTACTGCCCGCTTATATCTCCGTGTCAGCACTTCGTGCATCATAGCATAATCATCAATTTGTCCCACGGTTTTAATTCTGAATCTTTTATATCTGGACTTGTCAGGTTTTCCCTGTGTAAAAGTAACCATTGACCCTACTGCCTGTTTGCCAAAAATATTGGAGATATCAAAGCACTCGATGCGTTCCGGTGTATGTCTCAGATGCAGAGTTTCTTTCAGGGCGTTTAATGTTCTGGCAAAATCATCCTCATGGTTCACAGACAACAGGTAAACATTTTCTGCATTTCTTTGAGCCATTTCAATAAGCCGCACCTTGTCTCCGCGTTGGGGATGTATTACTTCAACCTTCTTGCCCTTCTTTTCCGTAAGCCATTCTTCAAGCACCTTTGCGTCTACAGACTCTACGGGAACAATCACCTCAGCCGGTATAAATCTTGTCTGACTGTAAAATTGATTTAAAAAAGACCGGAATATCTCCTCAATGGTATTATGATTCGTAGCAAAATGATACGAGGCAACGTCTTCCATGTTCCCTGACCGGATAAACATGACTTCGATATATACTTCATTTCTCACCACATAATAACCAAAGACATCGCGGTCTACAAAAGTCATGGAATGGATTCTCTGCTTTTCAACCGTTTCTTCAATAGCGCGAATACAATCTCTGATTTTCGCAGCCTTTTCATATCGCATTGCTTTTGATTCCTCACTCATCTGCTGTTTCAGCATGCCAATGAGGTCTTCCTGTTTGCCTTTTAAAATCAGTACCACTTGGTCAATCATCTTTTGATACGTAACCTCATCAACAAGATCACAACAGGGCCCCAGGCATTTTTGGATTTGGTAATAAAGACAGGGTTTTACTCTTTTTTTAAATACGTTGTCGGGACATTTGCGGATGGGAATAATATCGTGAATATACCGTAACGTATGTCTTATGGCCCTGGAAGAGGCATAAGGACCAAAATACAGAGCGCCGTCATCTTCAATCTGCCGAACAACTTTTGGGTAAGGAAATTTTTTGTTACTTTCTAATTTGATGCATATAAAGGTCTTATCATCACGGAGGTTAATATTAAATTTTGGCTTAAATTGCTTAATCAGGTTATTTTCAAGAATGAGTGCTTCTTTCTCCGTTTCAGTAAGCACAAAATCAATGTCGGAGACATACCGTACCAAATATTCCTTGTAGAGTCTGTCATCCGTATTCTTTTGGAAATAGCTGCGCACCCTGTTTTTGAGATTCTTGGCCTTGCCAACGTATATTACCTTGTGTTGAGCATCTTTCATAAGATAGACGCCTGATGAAGACGGAAGATTCTTTAGTTTGTTTTCCAATTTCATACCATATCTTATAACACGCAACCCTTCTTTTGTAAATATCCTTTGACAATCTTTAGAGACGATGTTACCATGCGACGCATTATGGAGACGAGAGACCGATCTCAACTGTTAACCGAACAACGCAATCCAAATACCTTCACGATTGACTGCAAAACCACCCTGGAGATTATTGACATCATTAATGCCGGGGATGCAAGCGTATTTGCAGCCGTCTCTGGAGAAAGAGAGCCTATCGCAAAAGCTGCCGACATGATCGTTGATGTTTTTAAAGAAGGCGGGAGACTCATCTATGTTGGTGCAGGAACCAGTGGTAGGTTGGGAATACTAGATGCAGCGGAATGCCCTCCTACCTATGGCACTGACCCAAAAATGATTATTGGAATCATCGCCGGTGGTAAGGATGCCGTATTTCGATCGGCAGAAGGTGCAGAGGACTTCCCGGAAAATGGCGCAAAGGACATTCAGCAGGCAGAGGTAAACCATCGGGACGTCGTTATGGGTATCACCACTGGCGGAACAACTCCCTATGTCATGGGCGCCCTCTTTGAGGCAAAAAAGCGCAATGCGAAAACGATCTTTCTTTGCTGCAATAGAGAAACCATGCCACTTTTTGACGTTGACATCATTATCCGGCCAATCGTAGGTCCAGAGGTCATAACCGGGTCTACCCGAATGAAGGCAGGCACTGCTACCAAGCTTATATTAAACATGCTGACCACAACCACGATGATCAAGGTCGGCAAGGTCTATGAGAACCTCATGGTAGATCTGCGGGCCACAAATGTAAAGCTTACCGACCGTGCAGAACGAATCATAATGACCGTTACCGGTATCAGCCAGGGTGACGCAAAAATACTACTGAAATCCGCCTTTGGAAATGCAAAAGTAGCGATAGTTATGCAGAAGCTGGGCATTGATTACACTGAGGCAAAAAAAAGGCTTGATATGCATAGCGGATTTGTGAGAAAAGTTTTGCAGTGAAGCATAACCGCAACCTGAGGTTGTAACGCCACAGGGAAGTCCTTAGCTTTGCGCAGAAATTGAATTTTGCCCTTAAAGGTTTGCAACCTCACGGTTATTAAGAGTTTCCTTATTCCCGAATGAGTGGCTTTATGACCTGCGAAACAATATATCTGTTGTTAGAAACCCATCGGTAGACCACAAGCAAACACGCGTTACTTATGGGCAGCTTACAAAATACGTACAGCCACCGAAAACCCCTCAACCGAAGAAGTATCTCTGGTAATGCCTCCTTACCTGATAGAATCTGATTATGAGATAGCACTAATTGAAAGGTCTGTAAACAGGCCTCATCCGCCATCTCAGGGAATCTGCATCTCCGTTCCTCTGATTGGCATGGAACAAACTCAAAGATATCACCCCGGATAGCGTGTAATTCAATCCATTTCATACATCCACGGCACAAGCTGCACTTGTCATCATAAATAAGTACCGCACTTCCCACCTTTTTCATATCTACTTAAAATAGAATGTTTCGATAGTTTTGGAAATAGGTAAAAAAACGATTAGCGATCGGTTTTCAGCTGCCAGCTTTTAACTGAAAGCTGATACCTATAGTTACAAATCACCTAACGAATATCAACTTCGCAAAGTTCAATTCCCGCTAAATTGGAGATGTCCGTCACCGGCTGACTACCGTCATACCTGCTTTCAAGGACGGCATTGCCGTTGTTATAAATTGAAATGGGCACACTATGGATATTTCTTTGAAGCATGAATTTATAATGAAACTGGGTACGATCTCCTGAATTCCGGATAATAACGGATACAACCCTGTTTTTACCCGGCAACAACTTATCTCCCACACTACAGAATCCTCTTTGTTTCATCTTTTCAAACGTTTGCGTTTCTAAAAAAATTATAGCTACTTCATCACCATTCGTTAGTTCCGTAAGGTTGAATCCCAATCCTTCTAATCCATCTGGAATAGATACTCCTGTCGGTGTCTTATGAATAATTTTCTTTGTATCATCCCAGGCACTTGGATTTTTTAGAAAATAATCCACAATATTCCCATGGGCAAAACTCAAGGTATTCATGAAAAAAAGAAAAGGGATTACAAAGAGACATTGAACATATTTCATTTGTTAACCTCGCCCTACCAGATGTTTTATAATTTCCATATTAACTTTTCATATACAAATTATGAGCCTTGATATAATCCTCCACGCACCGGGGTAAATATCGTATACTGCGCCCGCTTTGTAGTCTTGTTCTGATATCAGTTGACGATATGCCAATGGGTGGTATCATAACTTTTAATCGTTCAATCTCTGATTTTTTTTCACTGGTAAATACCGGAATCTTACATAAATCCCTCTTCAGAAAGGATGTTTGTAAGTGATTCCCGTGTATTGTGGCAGGGAAACGATTGACAACAACAAAGTGGCACATGCTGGAAAGTACATCAATAGCCTTCCAGGTACTAATTTCATTTATCATATCTGTACCCATAATCAGAAACAAGCTATGATGTTTCCCATACATTTTCTTTAAGCTACCGATAGTATCTATCGTGTATGATTTTCCAGACCGTTTAATTTCTAAATCAGAAACCTCAAAATGTTCATTGTCGCTTATCGCATCCTTCACCATCTGATACCTGTGAAACGAGGCCAGCAAATCTGTCAATTCTTTATGAGGAGATATTCCTGTAGGCATAAATATCACCCTTGATAATGCCCGTTGATGATAAACCTCTTCGGCAACAATAAGATGGCCTATGTGAATTGGATTAAACGACCCACCAAATATACCAATATTCATTCTACTTTGTAACCATTCAGCTACTATGCGTAAGATGAAATATTACATTTCAAAAAATTGAATTATATAGCCGAATGGGTATATGTCAATCAAAATGGACTCATTTTTCATTGACTCGCGAAATAGCGTGTGGTAGCATTTGATACTTTAACAACACCCTCAGGTATTCTCTCTATACGGAAAGAATTTTATTGAAAATTGCATATTTTGATTGTTTTTCTGGTATTAGCGGAGATATGACCCTTGGAGCTTTTGTAGACGCAGGGCTTGATGTCCGCATCTTAAAGGATCAACTTGCACAACTTCACCTGCATGGCTATGAAATATCTGCAGAAAAGGTAAAGCGTGCCGGAATAACAGGCACAAAGATTCACGTAATAATCTTCTCAAAAGACAATCATAAACATGCGTCCCCCCATGACCACTATCATGATGTACACTTAAAATTATCTGACATTCGGTCAATTATAGAAAAGAGCACCCTCCATAACGACGTTAAAGGTGACAGCATCAAAATATTCCAAAGACTTGCGGCGGTTGAAGCAAAAATCCACGATACTGAGTTAGAGGAAGTCCACTTCCATGAAGTTGGTGCAATTGACGCAATAATTGATATCGTTGGTTCTGTGATTGCAATCAAGCATTTAGGAATAGAAAAGATATATTTTTCACCCATCCCCACGGGACACGGATATACACAATGTGAACATGGCACATTTCCTGTTCCTGCCCCTGCAACAACAGAACTTCTGAAGAATCAGTTACTAAAATCTGTCAACATAGAAAAGGAAATAACCACGCCCACTGGTGCCGCAATAATAACTACACTCGGAGAAGGTTTGCGTACAAATCCAGAGATGAAAATCCTTCAGGTGGGCTATGGGGCCGGAAGTAACGATGATGCGAACATCCCTAATTTGTTACGTATCTTTATTGGAGAAACATCCGGTCAGGAATCTGATGAAATGTGGATTGTGGAAACAAATATCGATAATATGTCAGGAGAGATATTAGGCTATGTTATGGATAAATTATTTGCTGCGGGTGCAGTGGATGTCTATTTCACATCAGTTCAGATGAAAAAAGGACGGCCCGGGGTAATTGTTAGCGCCATAGTGGCTGAATTATATCTCCCTTCCGTTGAATCGGTCTTGTTCAGTCAAACGACGACCTTCGGTATCAGAAAATACAAGGTTGTCCGTAAGATACTTGCACGGGAATTGAGAGAATTCGATAGCCCTTTGGGGAAGGTCAAGGTTAAGATCGGAACATTTAACGGCACCACAAAAAATATTTCTCCTGAATACGAAGATTGTAAACGAATTGCCGAAGAAAAAAGTATACCTCTCAAACAAGTCTACACTATTATTTCGAAAGAATTGTGGCAAAGTTTTGAATTTTTGAAATAATATACTGCCTTTTCTCCCTGTCCCTATAAGTATTTTGTAACTAGCAACCGCAACGTTTCCTGTACACATCAGGCAATAGAATTATGAGAATACGTAAAAAGATTAACTACTATAGCCTACTGTTAGCCCTTGCAGTTATAGCCCAACTCATTTATCTGAATTCTTTATCGAATCAATTTACGTATGACGATGAGTTCGCCATAGTAAGTAATTATTTCATAAAATCATGGAAGCATTTACCATTACTTTTTACCAGGAAATATTTCGAGTATTCCGGAGAATTGAGTTATCGTCCCGTAGTAACATTATTATCATATTTTCTTGACTATGCCCTGTGGCAATTGAATCCTTTTGATTTCATCTCACCAATTCACTTTTACATACCCTTAACACTATTCTCCTTTCTCCTTGTTCATGCAGTTATTCAACAGACGTGCTGCTTCTTTTATTGCAGCTCTTATATTTTCCTGTCACCCCTCCTCTCAGAAACGGTTGATGTTATTAGCTATCGCGAAGATTTGCTCAGAGCTACATTTTATAACAGCGTTCTTCCTGTACCTCAAAGGTAAGTAAGGGGAACGGAGGTTCATTCCTGTTTATTGTGCCTCTGTTGTATGTTATCTTTTTAGTGTATTTTCAAGGAGATGGCGATTACCCTGCCACTTTTTCTTTTTGTATGACCTAATACTCACGAAAAAAACAAGCCTCAGCTACAGACTTATCCATTATTATCCGGGCTATATGTTTGTGGGCGCTGTTTATTTCATGATAAGGTTTTTGATTCTTCACAACCCAATAGAATCACATGTCTCATACCCCGGGGATAGTATCTTCGTTAACTTTCTGACTATGTCCAAGGTCCTCGCTTCTTACATAAAACTCTTCTTTTTCCCTTTTAACCTTTGCGCAGATTACGTGGTGCCCTATTCTCATTCGCTCTTAGACACTTCTTTCATCTTGTCGTCCCTTTTACTTTCCTCTGTTATTATCATTGCCTACCGGTTGTTTTTTTACTCGAGAATAGCATTCTTTTCCGTAGTATGGCCTTTTATTAGTCTGTTACCGGTATTAAACATTGTACCGATTGAGAATATCATGGCAGAGAGATATCTCTATCTGCCAATCTTGGGATTTTGTTTGATCAGTGGTATCGTCTTAGCACGTCATAACATAATTATATTAATCCTTGTATTGATAATTTTTTCGGTCACGACAGTAAGAAGAAACTTTATCTGGATGGATCAAACTATTTTGTGGACAAGCACCGCAAAAGTATCACCAAATAGTTTTAAGGTACACAATAATCTGGGAAATATATATAGAGATGCAGGGAAACTTGATGAAGCGATAGTTGAGTTAAAGCATGCATTGGAACTCTATGATAATTATGTCGATGCACATAATAATCTTGGAATTACTTACAGGAAAAAGGGGATGTTCAATGAGGCCATTGCTGAATATCAAAGGGCATTGTATGTAAATCCGCTTTATCCCTATGCCCATAATAATCTTGGTGTCTTATATGCAAAATCCGGTCTTTTGGATTCGGCTATCACTGAATTTACGAAAGCCATTGCAAACAAACCGGATTATTTTGATGCCCATAACAATCTTGGAGTTCTTTATATCAGGAAAGGATTGTATGAAAAAGCCGTATATGAATGTTTAGAGGCCATCAAATATCATGATCGCTACACAGACGCATATTTTAACTTGAGTGCTGCCTATTTTAACAATAAACAATTCGATAAGGCACTCGAAGCATGTAAAATGGTTTTATCGATAGACCCCAATCATCGTAATGCCCTCAAGATATACCAATTAATTTGCGAACAAAAATAAACCACTTCTTTATTTGTAATTAATAAATTGTATGGCAAAATCATATTTTTGATCCTTAACTGCCTTCATGATTGCCTGTAAATCATCTATCTTTTGCCCCGATACCCGAATCTTATCTTCCTGTATTTGCGCCTGTACTTTGATTTTCAAACTCTTTATAAATTTAACGAGTTCCCTGGCATTTTCCATGGGGATACCTGATTGAAAGGTAACAACCTGCCTGACAGTGGTATTCCCTAATGCCTTCTCTTCCTTTTCCATACTTAAGCGCTTTCAGAGGGATGCTTCTCTTTTCAAGTTTTTCTTTTAAGATATCCGACAAGCAGCCCATCTTATAATCGTCATCGGCAATTAAAGTGATAGAGTTATCACTATTTAAAGTAACAGACGCTTTACTTCCCTTAAAATCATATCTGACATGAGCTGTTTTTTGGCCTGATCAACGGCATTAGCAACCCTCATGCATTTCTACCTTGCATACTATGTCAAATGAATGTGTTTCAGCCATAATAGGTATCTCCTTACGATATAAATCAATAACCGAAATTTCTTATTTCTTCCTCCGTAAAACCGACAAAATGTGCTACTTCGTGACGTATCACTTCTTTTATTTTTTGCTTAATCTCTTCATCGGTACGACAGATATTTTCAACATTATGTTGAAATATGGTAATCCTTTCAGGGATGGTAGCTGACTGCCAAATACTCTTTTTGTTGAGCGGTACACCCTGGAATAGACCAAGCAATGTTGCATTTGACTTGAGCCGCAGTTTTCTACTATATGACTATTCGGTTTATCTTCCACAACAATAGATACATTCGTTAAACGATCTCTTTAACCTTTTGGGGCATTTCATTAACCGCATCGACCACCAGCTGATCAAAAACAGTCATAGGATTTACACCGTAATCTTCTGAAGCCAATTTTCTCGATACATACTTATCGGTTTCGATAATCGCATACTTATCCGTAAATATTTTAGCTATTACATAGATCACCCCGCCTATCGTAGCACCAGTTACCCAGAAATTCCAGCCGTGTACCAGCATAACACCACCAAGTGCTCCCAAGAAAGCGATAATCGTGAAAATTCCCAATACCACACCAAACTCTTTTGCATCTCTTGAAATTATTTTATCAGCAACAAGAGGAACCAACTCCATACCGCATCCAAAACATTTCATAGTCTTATTCGGATTGTATTCATCGGGATGATAGACCTTACCACAATGAAAGCATGTTAATACCCCTATATCTTTATCCATAAATTATGCATAAATAATTAGAAGTTATACCCCGCGCTACCAAGTACCGCCCTATCCTCCTTCTCTTTACCTTCAGCTGGCGTATTGTTGTACTGGTCGATCAATTCCAGATTTATTGATAAAGACTTATTAATGCTATGCTTTATACCAATACCAGAATCCACTCGCCAGTCATCACGATTTTCTACGCTATGGACATACTCAGTTTTTGCATAACATGCAGTCGCATCCAGAATTTTCCAATCTAAATATTGTCCAATCCTCAAACCTAGCGTGTCATCTGTAATCCTCCCATTAAACCTTTCATAGGTATACGCTGGCCCCCCTTCAATCTTATATTTTAAGGCATCCTTAAGAACAAACCGGTAACCCATACCAGGCGATGAAATGAGACGATAATTTAAATTCTCAATCTCATCATGCTCGAAGGACTGGTTGAAAAAGGAATATAGCCTGAGGGTGTGTTTGTATTCGTATTTTGCAGTAGCCCGTTGTTCATTAATAGTTTCTTCATCCACATCGGTATTCTTGTTCGTCACTACTTCATAAAGGACAAGTGCATCAAAATAGATATTCTCCCGTTTTCTTTCATTTGTGTACACTCCCTTTACATGAGTCGAAGTTGATTCTGTATTTCCATCTTTAATATTAATACCAGCGGCAACATTCCCTTTCCACGTCTTTGGTGGGGCAGAAGGACTCTGCTCAGGCGTAGCTTTTGTTTCAAAAGTACCAGTCGAAGTACCTAACTGATTTGACTCCCCTACTTTTTTTGTATCAGAAACAAGGGGACTAACAGCGCCTGTTTGTGTCAATTGTTTCAGTCCTTGATCAAATAACGGACGACGTGCTATCTTCTCCTTAGGATAAATATCTGATATCTTATCAGTTGTCATAAGATTTACGTCCTTAACGGATAAACCATTTGCAGTTTTAAGAATAGAAAATTTTTCCTGAGTTTCGCCATGGCTTACAATAATGATCTCCTTTTCTCTCGAAATGAGGCTGATAATGCGCCATTGTAAAAAGCTAATATGGTCTCCGCTTTGTTTGATAGAAAGATAGTTCTCGTCTACATCCACCACTTCACCCACGATGATATCTCCGTCGATTGTTTTTACCTCATCAGAAAATGCCATATTCATAAGAAATACATATACTAAGAAAAGAAATGAAAATGTTGCCTTATGCATCTTTCTTTTTATTATCCTGGTTATCAATTTGTTTACCATACCCCTGCATATCCTGGAATGGAAAAGGTACTACTGAACGGATATGAATATCCCTTTGAGGGAAAGCAATTTTGATATGATTCCTTTTGAAGGCCTCATCGATTGCAAAATTAAGTTCACTCATAATAAACCAGCGTTTCCCGGGGTCATCTGCCCAGAAATATAATTCAAATTTCAGTGCAGATTCGCCAAATTCAGAGAAACGCACAAAAGGTTCGGGATACGTCCTTACATGAGGATTCTGCTTGGCAATTTCCAGCAAACACTTCTTTGCCAATGCTGTATCTGAACCATACGCTATGCCCACCTTAACGCAACCCCTCATACGTTTTAATGGATGCGTCCAGTTGGTTATCCTGCTTTCAATAAACTTTGAATTGGGTACCGTTATGGTAATCTCATCGGGAGTGTTAATTGTCGTGCTTCTTACGCTGATCTTTTCTATTGTGCCTAATGTTCCGTCATCCAGAGTAATAATGTCTCCGACACGCATGGGACGCTCAAAGAGGAGAATAATTCCGCTTACGAAATTACTGATAATATTTTGCATGCCAAATCCAATACCAATACCAAGAGCACCTGCAAAAAAAGCTAAACTTCTTAAGGGAATCCCAGCGATACTGAGTCCTATAAGTGCAGAGATACCGATGATACCATATCGTGTCAGGGTCGATAGTGTTTGCTTCAACCCGCGTTCCAGGCGAAGTTTATTGAACACCCTTTCCTCAAACAATTTTTTTATGAATCGTGCAATAAAAAAAGATATAAACAGTACAATTAATGCCGCAATAATTTTTGCCGGTGTTGTGTATCTGCCTTCTTCAAAGAAAAAACGATATCGCAGCCCACTACCAATAGCCCCTAAAATTATCCCTATTTGTCCAAATATTTTTTGAATCAGATAAGGAGCGGCAGGTGAACCTATCGCATCACGAAAGGTTCTGACCCACACGCGAATAATAAGTATTGCTGCAATAATCGAAACGAAATAGTTCAGCGAAATATGAAATATCACAGTAGCGGCATGAAATCGTTTTTCCTCAGGAGCGTCTTTTTTGAGATTTTCCTTTTTAAGACGCATTTCTCTTATGTAAACCAACCGATGATACAAATATTTCCACACCCAAAAAGCGATACATGCGACAACAAAACTCTTTATGCACGTCTTCAATAGCACATAAGAAAGGACTGGATATCCAAGGATTCTTATAGCGAATAACACTACGATAAAGGTAATAAGAATCGGATAAATTATTTTTATGATACGATGAATAAGTTTTCCAAATTGAGTTTCTGCAACCGGCAATAATTTAAATATCAATGTTTTCTGTGTTGCAAGCCATAACAAAAGGATTAAAATTCCCACCCGATATACAAACCAAAGTAATTCAACAACGTCATTTCTGTACCCAAATATAGTGAGAACAACGATTAGTGATAAAAAAACAAGGGAAAACAATAGAATACTATTTAATGATTTATAAAGATGTTTGGGAGAGATATATGCTAACGAGGTAACCAATTTTTTATCTCCCTTTTCCGGGCTAAAGGATTCGGTAAGAAGGCACTTAAAGATTCTATATACTGCAAGAAAGGTTGCTACATATATCGTCGCTGTTACGAAGGAAGTCTTTATATGAAGAATATTAGGTATCGATACAGAAAGGATGGCTAGCCATATGGCATTTATACTCCTCTGAAGCACGAGTAAAAGACTGGGAAATAACCTTGATTTATAGTAGGATATGTCTGCCGCTCCATACAATGCCTGTGTTTTGGAGGTGCACCATCGGTAAATGTATTTTCTTGAAAAATACAACCCGGCAATGAGCCCGATGAATCCGCATATTCTTATCCAAAAAACAACGGTATGTCTTTTATCAGAGGTGTACGATATGAAATTCTTTATCTGAACCGGAATGATGGTAAAGAACGCATCCATACGACCATAGCAATCCACTAAATCCTTATACACTGCTTTTAATGTCTGGGAAGAAATAGTACTTTCTAGTCTCATCCAAACATTGGCTGCCTTTAAAGTAATTAACTTTTCTTTGGCCTTTTCAAGCAGGGCCAGTGCATTTTTTTTGATTTCCAATCGTTCATTCAATCTGTCCAATCTCGTAGATATAAGTCCGGACTGTTCTTCTAATGCTTTCATAATCTTGTTTGCATACTCTATAGTTTGAAGCGCTAATTTTCTATCCGTGAAAGATACCGCCTCATTTTGAACTTTTGCTATTTCTTCTTCGGCCTTAGCTAAATTGTCAGAGATAAATTTCTTTTCTTCTTCTACCGCAGGAATGAGTCTTTCTATTGCAGTAAGAGCCTCCAGGAACCGCTTTATATTTGCCTCAGTTTTTTTTAGTGATTCGCCAATCTCTTTTGTTGTTCCTCCCCTGCTCAATAAAATGCTAATATCTGCCTCTAATTTTTTAGACTCAATAAAGTCTTTGTATCTCTGTGCACCTTCTGAGATAATCTCATCTTTTCTCCTGGCAACAAGCCCAACTTGTTTGTGAACTTCAGCCTCTAATTCCAATACCCGTTTCTTTTCCGGAGAAGTCGTTGTCATTTGCTCCAGAGCAACCTTCTCCCCTTTCCTTGCTGCTTCCTGTAAGGCCTTTTCAACTTCTGCCTTACTCCTTTCATCAATCTTCCGGCTTTCCTCCTCGGCTCTTTTTGCTACCTCCAATTCTGCCTGTCTCTTTGTTAATTCTTCTGCCCTCAACCTTTCTTCTAAACGTGTTACCTTTTCGACTAAATACGCAGCATTGAGTTCGGCTTTCTTTAATTCCATCTGTGCTATATCATGACGGATCCTGGACGTTCCCAACCGAGTCTCAAATATGGTAATCCATTGGGCAGCGATGGTCTTTTTCAATAG
Organism: Planctomycetia bacterium; assembly: GCA_015075005.1. GTDB lineage: Bacteria > Planctomycetota > Brocadiia > Brocadiales > Brocadiaceae > Brocadia. The sequence goes on along the minus strand of JABTVC010000001.1, from coordinate 1,203,658 downwards.
TAAAATACTATCAATTTTCTCCTGTATCGCATTAACAAGTTCTTTGTCTCCGGTCGCTGTTTTAAAAGATTCCAGTTCCTTTGCAAGTTTCCTTTCATCCTCAGATACCTTAGCTTTAATCTCTTCCAGTCTGCTCGTAAAAAAGGATATCACCGATTCCTTCTCTTTGATACTGGCTTGCACTGCTGTGATATAACTTTTTGCAATGTCAGCCTCCTTTTTTACAATGGGGACTTGTTCACGAGAAGTTAAAAGTGTTTCTTCAAGCCGTAATATCGACAGTAATAATACAACTAGTTCGTCATATGCTTTTGACTGATAATGGAGTACTTCAATCCGGTCCTCAACTGTCTCTATCTGTTCATTATCTATATCTATCTTTTCCTTAACTATGGCAAGTTCTTTATCCAGTAATTCTATAAATTTTTGAGTAACTTCCTTATCCACGTAATCCATCTTTTCCCGATGGAGTCTTTCCGAATAAGCATCCATTACTTTTATATCTCGTTCTATCTTAGCCAGAGAGGAATTTATTTCGTCTATGGATTTTGCAACGTTAGTTTTTACCTCTTCATTCTTTATTCTAGCCTTTTTAATATCTTCTGTTGTTACTGTTACACCCATTTCAGTGAGTTTTATTTCGATGTCCCTATTTTCCATCGATTGAGCCTGAGTATTGCAGAATAAACCTATACACAAAAGACAAATACTCAAATATAGCGCTAATCCCTTTTGTAAATAAGGAAAGAAGATAAACGTGTTTCGTTTTTTAAGCGTTCCGGACTTCAAAATTATAGTTAATCCTCCCGATAGGATGGCATCATTTCCTTGTATTATCATACTTTTGTATTAAAACATCAAAATAAGGCATGCTTTTATGAAAATAAAAACTATAATGTTATCATATCATACAAAATATTCAATACAAAGGATATGTATGTACGAAGACATCTATTTTCAGATATTTCCGGGTCAGTACAATGGACGGGCTTTTTCAGACCAATTGAAGATTAAACTAGATTGGATAAAAATAAGTTGGACTTAACGGTTGAGACAAGGCGGGGGTTGATAGAAGCAGAACACGAGAAGATGCGTGACATCAGTATGAAATGGAGGGCTTTTGTCAGGTATCCATTTGATAACGCTACTAAAAAGTTTGTTTATTAAGTCAAACTGATTTAAGATAAATTTTGCGTAAAAGAAAATAGGGTCTTCAGGCAAGTGAGTGGGTAAATTTTTGCATTTTATATCCCCGGTATGCATGCAAGTAAGAATTTTCAGCCGAAGATATTCTCATCTCTCAGACCGTATGCCCTTCTCTGTATCACCCGAATCTTGTTATTAAGACCTTCGACAAAGCCTAAAGTGCCTTTTGTTCTCAGGTCTGCTGTATGCAGCTAACGCAATGCCATCCCAGTGTTTCTCTATCATTTCTGCAAACTTCTCGTAAGGCTTTAACCTGTTGCTACTTCAACGATTCCTTCCAGTTATCGAAAACTTCCTTGACCATCCCTCTGTCTTATAGCTCCATAACTGTCCAAAGGATTCCCTCAACAGATAGGCAGTGTTGAGCCGTTTGTTTGCCATGAGTAGCTTCTTTAACGACTTGCGTCCATCAAGGTGAGGTTCTCTCTCTGTTCGATAGAAGCGTATATTTCTGACCTTTGATATACGAACGTTCTTTACCTGAAAGCCGTGCATATTCCATCTTCCGCACTTTGTCCAACGCTTCCCCAAGATGCCTCATTACATGAAACTTGTCATAAAGAATCGCAGCATGAAACGCATTCTCACTTCGTTGACTTCTCAAATGCCTTCCACATATCCATTACTGCCAACCGTAGCTTCTTTACCTTCTTTGCCAAGCCACTGGTAAAATAGATCAAGACTCTCTTTGACCTATCCTTTCCTCCAAACCAAATCGGCCTTCACGCTCCAAATCGCTTACCACTATCCGATAGGTATGCCCTTTCCTTATAGATATTTCGTCTATACCAAGTTACGAGGTGCTGCTACTGGATACTCCGAAGTTGCTTCTTCATGTATTCTTTGTCTAATGTCTTCACCGTATCCCAGTCCAGCCTGAAATCCTTCGCCACATCCTTTACGGTCATAGTCCTGCACTTCCGTCCCACAGAACAGGCAAATCGCTTCGTGTAAAGGGATTGTCCGCAAGCCATTCCAGTTTTTCCCGCTTCACCTTTCCGCACTTCCGACATAATACTGCCGTACCTCCACTTCCAGGTAAATCCGTGCATCTCCACAGGATAAATCCTGTACTGACGCTCCTTCTTTTGTCGTATTGACTCCAATGAATCTTTCCACAACACCCGCATACCGTTTTTTGTGTCCGCTTAAGTCTTATATCGCGGGCATTTGAGTCTCCAAATATCCCTTAATTTCTGCTCTCGGAACAAACCCGTAAACTGATATTCGTCCAGCAGTCGTCTCTTTTTTCCATTTAATTATCATACGTTTTTTTGCTCATATAAAACCTTTTTCCCTTGTTCTATGCTATGTTGCAGTCACTTCATGGCTTATTTTACCCACCACTTGCCTGAAGAGCCAGAAAATATACGAGGAACATTTTGGGGACAGCCTGAAACGGTATTTGTTGCAGGTCAAAACGCTAAGTCTCTGACCTGCAACAAGTTATTTGGGGTGAGCGACAGGATTCGAACCCGCGACCTTAGAGCCACAGTCTAATGCTCTAACCAACTGAGCTACGCCCACCACATCGCAATAAGGATACTAATATTTTTTTAGATGGCGCGCCAGGAAGGACTTGAACCCTCGACCGCCGGATTAGAAATCCGATGCTCTATCCAGCTGAGCTACTGGCGCATCGTTACATAAGCTGCCAACAGACGACACATTACACTCACACTCCAACATGTCCGATATATTATTCACGACATTATACATAATATTAATGCTTTTTCAACACAAAATAATTCATCAGCCAGAAACAGTCTGCGCCCGGGACGTGCTAGCCAGACCTTCGCAATTCGAGGGATAGATGAGCTGCTAAGCCAGCAAATATGAGGGGTTCACTAAAAAGCCAGAAATGAGTATTTACACCCTCAAGGGTATTAATGTTGCCATCGACTCAATAGTCTTCCTCAGGGGTGTATTTCGAACATACCGCCAGCTTTCTCCTTTTGTCCCTTGCTCCGGAGTGGTAATATTGTTAACAATCGGAAGTCCCCTGAACCCCTTCTTAAATGTAAAGGCGCGTGTTCTGGAGCATGCCTCACCCATAGGAATTACGTCCGTAACGAAGTCAACCAATACCTGCATGTCATCGAATACTTCTGTCGTTGCTACTCGTCCAGCCTTAAAGCTGCCAATGGTTGCATCCGGGAGTGTTTCTGCAAGATTAATACAGGTAAATATCACATTTTCTCCCACATGAATAGCGCTTTTCGGTACGCCCACAACCATATCCTTAATCAGGGCATCCACAAATACCTTTTTGAAAAAATGTTTTGCAGCTTCTAATGCATTATCCGGGGCATGTTCACCTTTCGGTGTATATTTACCTAATGTAATCCCGCTTGCCATGTCTTTGAAAAAATTAACCATGGTACCTCCAAACCCCACCTTTTTTCCTTCCTGAATATGACCGCATTCGTTAATGTATTTAAACGTTGCGCCAGGGCCAATATCCTTAAAGATATTTATAAAATTTCCACCGGCATCTTTAAGATCCTTTCCGACCCTTACCATAAATTTAGACTGATCTCCGGTATAATTCATTTCATTCACATCTTTATTCAGGTCGAAATAATCTCCTCCGGGTTTTGATAATAATTGATCATCTTTGTATTTTTTAAACTGATCTTTTAATGCCATAGATTGCATGTCTTTCTTCGTATCGGAATATGTTGCCATAGTCTCAAAGATATTACGTTCAAGTAAAGAAAGCGAACCCGCATTTATCCTGCTCGTTACTGTATCGTATTTCTGTATCTTGTCAGCATCCTGGTCTTGTCGCTTCAATTCGTCATAAATGACCTCTTGGAATGAAGCGACTTCTGTACCATTATACGCACCGAATTGAACACCAAAATCCATGTGTTTATTGCTTGTCGATACCTTTGCAGTTTCTATCATACACACTGACCTTTTATAAAAAATAGTATGTTTCAAATAATGTAGCACACGTAACACACGTAGATTACTTTTTGTGATATCATAAAGCAAAGCATGTACCTTCATTGCTGTCAGGAAGGGTATATTATATACATATTTAATATTTTCTTAACGTGTGGTGATACCTGTCATTAGAAACAACTTTAGATTAAATTTTAACCAATACCAAACAAAAAGTAACTCTGCTGCTGGGAATGTATTTCCTGCCTCATGTAAAATATTCCTGTTTCATGCCTGCTGTTTACTGAAATACAGCAATTTTTTACAAATTCATCTTTCATTTCAAAAAAAAGTTTTTATACTAAAGCAGATGGGTATGAAAATAGAGCTGAGCACAATGTGTCTTTATCACGGTGATTTCCTCGCAAAGGTTAAACTATGCAGGAACGTAGTTGAATCACACGGGTTCGAATTTGGCATTCAGTTACATAATTCCATTACTCGTGACTTTTATAACAAAATTAAAGGACTTGACGTCCCGTTTACTATCCATGCTCCGGTCCTTTCTGACTATTTTATTAATCTGGCAAACAATGATTTTCAAGCCGTCCTTGCAGCATTTCAAAACACGGCGGACATTATGCGGTCACTACGAAGCAATATTGCATTGTTTCACGGTTTTTTTATGACCCAAAATTCTGTCAGAAATGACCCTGCCAACTACAAAAAGGTATTACTTAACGCTATTGATAATAAATATCTATTAAAAAACACGCGGGTCATGGATCCCGTATTCCTGGCGACAGAAGAGTTCCGAAACTACCAAAATACTGTGAAAAAACACATGAAACAGCTTAGAGAAAGGTATCCATCCTATACCCTATGCATAGAAAATGACTTTCCCGGCATTGGCAACGGAAATCAGACACCTGAACACATGATATATCTCGATTGTCCAATCTGGCTCGATATCGGCCACCTCTGGGCATCCGCTATCTTAAATAAATTTGATTTTTATAAGGGCATTGACATAATTTGTAAACAGTGTCAGGTTATTGGCGTGCATCTGAACACCAACAGCACCCCACTCAATTGGGACCTTAAATATCCAGACGGCGATACACATTCGCATTTCTCAAAAGCATGCGATATGGATATGGACAAGATTATTGGTATTCTAAAAAAAAATCAGATTGCACACTTTACTATTGAGGTGATAGACGGAGACGTGGAAGACGTAAGGTTTCTTATCGAAACGTATCTTAATTGCAACGGTCTAACCTAACCCGAACAGGCCGGAATACGCAGATCAGGTAGTTTGTCCCCTGCCAACCCCCCCCACAAGGTATCGGTGCTCCGTTTTTTGTTAAAATGGGAGTCGTTGAAAGGTCTGCAAACCTTTCCTTATGTTCCTGGCTCAAGATTACATCCCTGTTTCTCATCGGTTTATAAGGAACAAACCGTTTTTCCATCATCTTGCCCCTTGTAAATTGCTTGAGCAAAAGCAGGGAACTTCACGGTGAACAACGAAAAGAAGTTGGCCCACCTACCTGGCTATTTTTTCCCAAAAGATGCGCTGGTTTTGAATATTTGGAAAAACTAATTGCCCTTCGTAGATGGTAAACGGGCAAGATACCTCCTCGGTTTCCTCTAGCAGCAGGGTGAGGATTATTCCTTCGACTTTCCACGTACCGGCCGACGTGTCCGAGCAACCGGAAGCCGTTACGACCCAGTTCTCCGCGGTACCGTTGGCATGTAAAACCAAATGCTCGTCCTTCGGGCTCTCGAACACGATCGTGGTTGTGCGCCAGTGCCCCACCAGGACACTCGCGCCTTCAGAGATTGTTTCAACCTCTGATGTGCAAGCCGGTCTCCCGGCTGCCATAATCACCAGCGCCATCGCGAAGGCCATATTACAAACCCACCTGATACTTAAATTCATGACACGATCTCCTGCGTAAGTTATTCAAATAATGGATTAGGGGCGAGCGAGCGACCAGATGCCGCCGCCTGAAGTTTTCCTGTTGTAGCCCCAGGTGCCGGAGAGACGGTCGTCAGACTCCGGGTACAGCTCGCCCTTGCCGAAGCAGTCCTCGCCCCACTTCCAATCGAAGTACAGGCGCCCGTCGCTAACAATGCCCTCGACCGTAACACGGTTGGGGCCAAAGGTCCAGCTGCCGACAACAGTTTCGCCGTTGCGCTGCAGTTCCATGCGGACGTCGAAATCGGTGCTTTCCAGGTTCATCCACTTGCCATGATATGTGCCATCGAACAGGTGGCCACCGTTCTGACCAGGCGCGGCCCCGATGCTGGACAGATCGGTTTTCGGACGAGGTTTGAGATCCTCAAGCCGACCCTTTAAGCCCTTCTGTCGCCACAGGTCTTGAATCACGGGTGATTCGAGCGTGGTGACGACCGAGTTGACCAGCAGGTCAGCAATCGCGTTGACCTTGGCCACGGCGGTGGAGGGATCATTGAACCCCCGGGCGAAGCCTCGTGACCGGGTACGCAGGGTAGTGGCGATGGACCGAATACGTTCGCTGCTCTGAGGATGAGTGTGTGGCCTGCCGTATCCGGGATCGGCGGGAGCTGGTTCCAGCGTTGCCGCAAACATGAAGAACATCGGCACACTGATCGGCATCTCTCCGATCCGCCGCATGAGTTCCAGAGCGAAGGTGTCTGCCTGCTGCTCCTGGACGATAGATTGCGCAGCCGCCGCAGCATCCTTTGCAACGATGCCCTGGTGCTCGTACAGCACGTGCCCCAGCTCGTGGCAGATGAAAAAGAACAAAGCGTTGGAGATCACGCGGGCATACTCGTCGGCGATCGCCGGATCGTCACGCACGCCGGCGGGCACGCCGAGGGCCTCCAGCGGCCGGTAGTGCCCGCTGCGCAGGGCGCCAGATTCCCACTGGTACTTGAGTATTGCCAGGTACTCGTTGACCGTGTCCGTACTGTAACCGCGCTGGTTCAGCCACATCCAGGAGGCCACCAGGTCGCCAAGCATCCGGGCCGACGAGGCAGGGATGTGTACCTCGCCGGAGATGGCAAAGAAGTTCAGCGCAGAATCCGGGTTCTCGATGTCAATGACGAAGCGAACGTGTTCCAGCCGCCGCCGTTCCTCCGCGGTGAGCGCGGGCAAGATCACGTGCTGCCAGTTGTCGAGAATGCCAGGGCGAAGGTTCTCCGCGGTCTGAGCCAGGGTCTGCCGGTCGTAGAAACCGGACCAGGATCCCGAAATCCTGGCGTCCGTGGCCAGGGATGCGTTCAAGGTAAACAAGCCTGCTGCGAGGGTGGCGAGAATCTTTTTCATGGCGGGTTCCTCCGGTTGAACATTTCAGCGGCAGTCGCCCATAACGCCCCGGAAGGCGCATCGGCAGAGCCGGATTCGGCCCATCTTTTGAACGTATGGAAGTCACCCCAGTCAGGCCCCCAGACCGAGTAGATGAGCGCGATGCGTCCGGCGCGGACGGCACGCACCGCGTCAAGGCGGACGAGCGGATCGAGGTTGGGAGGAAGCAGAGTCGCCACCTGTTCCAGGTCGGCCAGAATCCTTTCTACCTGGCCGCGCTCGGCCTTGAGGCTGGCATTGTAACCCTCTCCATCACTGATTGCGGCCGTGGCCATCACCACGGAACCGTCAGACTTTGATACCGGCAGTTCCACCGGTTTGTACAGCGACAGGCTTGCAATCACTGCCCCAAACAAGGAGAAAAAAACCCCCGGCCCGACCCGCGATAACAGAATGCTCACACCACCGGGTAGCTTGATGTCGGCGTCACCGACCGACATGTCCGGCATCAGTGCGAACAACCGGAATCCCAGGTAGATCGAAATCCCACCGATACCGACAGCAAGCACCCGTTCCATCATCCTCACCAGGAGAATCCACAGCATGTCATCTACCATGATTCAATCTCTCCCGTTTTTACTGTCCAGTCTATGAGCGTTACTTTTACCATTGCTTCCTCCTTTGTCCAATAAAATTAATGAGTAGAGGCGAAGCATTTGAAAAACTGAGGATACGTAAAATACTGCACAAGGATTCAAATGCTTCGCCCCTACTTTTTCAAAAAACTAAATTGTTACAACATCTTTATTTTGTAAGTTTTTTGAGTACATTCAATAAACGGAGAAAATTTGATTGCAGCTTCGCTGCGCCAGGATATCTAAGACGTTACCGATTACCACGGTCAGCAGTAACGTCTCAGAACTGCATCAGTCACCGTCAACTCATTATAATCCCGCTATGATCATTCACTCCCGTATTTTATCCTTGTTTTAAGCTGCTTTCAATTCAGACGTACAGTGCGGGCAACGGGTAGCTTTGATCGGGATATCGGAAATACAGTATGCACATACCTTTGTTGCCGGTGGTGATGCAGCTCCTGGTTTCGGCTGTAATGCTTTGTTAATAAGCCGGACTAACATAAATATGGCAAATGCCACAATGATAAAATCAATGACGGTATTGATAAATAACCCATAATTAATCGTGGGCGCACCTGCGGCCTGTGCCGCTTCGCGGCTGCCATAGGACGTGCCTGACAAGTTGAAAAATAAGTTCCTGAAGTCCACTTTCCCAAGAAGCAGACCAATCGGCGGCATGATGACGTCATTGACAAGAGAGGTGACGATCTTGCCAAAAGCAGCACCTATGATAATACCGATTGCCAAATCCAGCACGTTGCCCCGCATGGCAAATGCCTTAAAATCCTTTAATACTTTTTTAAACATGTTACTCTTCCTTTCAAATCTCTGAACAATAAATTAAACTTTATATACTCTTACAACATTTAACAAGCAACAAGTAACGCAGCAACACCGCAACACAGTACTTTATACTCCTCCAATTCCAACACGGTCAAACAAAGTTTGTCCGTGCCACCCTATTGTCAATTTGAAATCCACATTTTGCGAGCATTTTGAGTATAATTGCTATCTCTTTGCTTATGAGTATTCCCGTAAAATCATTGCCCGCAAACTGAGAACCATGATCACTATTTAGAACTTGTAGCTCAATCCAACAAAAAACGTCCTTCCTGGCCGGGGTAAGTCTTTTGGTATGAAAACAGCTCCCGGATCACTGTAACCTTTATCAAGAATGTTAAATACCGTTCCCTGCACCTCCATGGTTTTAAAGAATTCTTTTCCAATGACAGAAAGATTGAGAATTGTATAAGCCGGTAAGTCGTCTCTTGTGTCATCATCGACCCTGGAACGGTTCCCACTTACAAAAGCGCTCAGATTGGTATTGATATATTTCCAATAATGTACATTTACACCGAAGTTGCCCTTGTGTTGCGCAACAAATGGCATATCGTTTCCGTCATCATCTTCTGGATTTTGAAAGGTATAATTCATAAAGACGTAATTATCCTTGATGATGTCCACACGGGTTTCCATTTCAATGCCTTGCACATGGGCACCTGTAAGATTTTCGTAAATAGGAGTATCCTGACCACGTTTCAGGAAAATAAGATCATTAGTATCGTTGTAGAAATAACCAACACTGCTGGTAACGTGTTTGTTAAATTTGTACCTCAATTCCACCTCATATGTCGTGATTGTTTCTGGATCCAGCTCTTTGTTCCCGCTCCCGGCCCTAAACATCTCATAAAAACTTGGCGCCCGGAATGCTTCTCCGTAGAGAAACTTTACCGATGCATCTTTCATAAATACCCACGTTAAACCTGCCCGTGGACTGGTCGCATCACCAAAATCGCTGTATTGATCATGCCTCACGCCAATGGTAAGATTCACGGTATCAGTAATGTCCCACACATCCTGAAAATAAACTGACACTATCCTTCGTGTGGCATCTTCAAGAAAGGGGTCTGAATCTGAAAAATCCCGGACAGAGGGCAGCGGCGCCCCTGTTACCGGATCCATATTGCTTAAAAAGTAGTTATTGGATTGATTGATCAACCGGTATTCCAAACCCAGGGTAAGCGTATTTCCATCAAACACTTGGTAATCAAAAGGGATCTCTGTGCCTGCAACCCTTTCGATTCCCTTGACCACATTAATTACCCCATCAGGAAAAACGACAAGTTCCGGAATCCCGTTCCCATCGGTATCCGCAGGTAAGACTGTTCCTTCCGGTAATGCTTCAAAGTAAGTGTTGCTGTCAAATTGATCATAATAGATCCTTGGTTTTAAGGTAAATCTTTCATCAAAGGTCTTCTTATATCCTATCTCGCCAAACACATAGTTATTTCCAATATCAGATTCATCATTCAATGCAAGATTTCCACCAATAAAAGGGTCACGGTTTTTGTTGCTATACCATCCCTGCAGCCATAGACCCTCATAAGCAACTTTCAGATTAAGGTCATATTCCTGTCTTCCATCATGCACACGTCCGGGCGCCAAAGAGGCATGAGACCCAAAAGCACTATCAAAGATTGTTTGAAAATCACTTTCAACCTCGCCATCAAAGCCTGTGGTCTGCCTGTAGTGAGCCATGCCAGAGACTTCAATCTTTCCAACCTTCTTGCCAAACACGACATTTTCCTCGTATGTATCAAAACTCCCGTAACCACTGCTCACCCTCACACCATCAATATCTGCTGCGTCCTTGGTAATAATATTGATAACCGCCGTAAATGCGTTTTCACCGTACATGGCAGAACCTGGTCCCCGTATGATTTCTAACCTCTTGATATTTTCTACAGGGAAATCATCAAACCTGCCAAAGGCTGAACCGGTAAGGGTTGTGTTTACCGTATGTCCATTGAGCATTACCTTTACTTTGCTTGCACTTGCAATACCACGGACGGCAGGTTCAACAACTCCGGTACCGGCCTCCTTCAGGATCTCAAACCCCGGTACGATTCTGAGTATTTCAACAAAAGTGCGATACCCTAAATTCTTAATCTCTTCAGCCGTAATCACGGTAACGATGCTCGGCGCCTTGCCGATTGGGGTTTCATGTCTTGTTGCGATGGTTACTTCTTCCCCATAACCAAACCAGATGGCTTCGGTTGAGAATTCTTCAGCTAAGACAGTTTTCATGTCGTCACTGTGTTTCTCTTCTCTGTCGGCCATGGTCTCAAATGGTCGGGCTGTTTCCTTGATGGAAGTTGAGGATGTGTCAATTTCATCGGCAAAGATGATTGGCGAACCTAAAAAGACAAAACTTAACCAAACGGTTGAACACGGTAGAAACAAATCTGTAAGTAATTTATTCATAGGGACACTCCTTTAACCTTAAAACATCATATACATCAATCGGTTTAATAATCCCCTTCAGTTTTACATTTTTGATTATTTCCGTTTCTACCACGTCCTTTATTTCCGACAGTGTGCGTGCCGTGATCAGGATTTGACCTGGCCTGGCTTCCATCTGTAATCTGTGGGCAATATTGACCTGGTGTCCGATAACGGTGTAGTTCATCTGGATTTCTGATCCGATATTTCCAACAGTAACATATCCGGTGTTTAGACCGAAGTAGATATCAATATTACATCCGCTTTTAAGCCAGTGGTTACGCAGTTCACGTACTTTTTCCCGCATATCAATTGCCATTCTAATCGCCCTCTCGGCGTGGTTATTATACATAATTGGATCGCCGAAAAATACAAGAATTCCATCCCCGATGAATTTATCAAGGGTACCGCCATATCTAAAGATGATGTTAGTCATTTCTGTAAAATATTCGTTTAATAAGTTTATGGTATCCTCTGGCTCCATACTTTCAGTTGCCTCAGTAAAACCTTTTAGATCGGAAAAACATATCGTCAATAATTTTCTGGCATTATTCAGGTATTTATCGCTACCAAGAGAGATAATATTTTCGGCAATTTGTGGTGAGACGTACCTTTTTAAACGAGAGGTCCTCTGAATTTCTTCGACCTGTCTTTTCACCTTCTCTTCCAGCGACCGATTGAATTCTTCAATCAATGTGTTTCGTTCCCTGAGTACCTCGTTCAGTTTGATATTTTCTCTGATATTTTTGTACGATTCCACTGCACCAGCAACGGTGTCGAGTAATTGCTCCGGGTCACAACCCTTAACCACGTATGCGTGCGGCCGAAAGTGCTTGCGGATGTCAATCCTTCTCTCCTTTTCATTGTAACCGGTATGAAAAATGATGGGAATGTATTGATTTTTAGTTTTAATAATCTCGAATACCTCCAGTCCTGATATATCCGGCATATTGATATCCAGTATGATAGCAAAAACGGTGTCATTAAATTTGTCAATAGCCTCTTTTCCCCCATTACACAGGAGAACGTCATAGCCGTCTTCCTCTAACACCACGGTAGTAGTTTGTAACAAAGAAAGGTCATCATAGACTAACATGATGCAGGTTTTATGAGATAGTTCATTCACCATTTTGTTATCCTTAAATATTTCCGATGGGTAATTTAACAATAAACGTAGAACCTGCCCCTTCTTTACTTTTTAAATCAATACATCCTCCGTGTCTTAGTATAATACTGGAACTGACGGCCAAACCCAATCCAAGTCCTCTTGATTTTGTAGTGAACAGTGGGTCAAAAATAAAATTTTTAATATTATCTGGAATACCGCATCCTGTGTCTGTAAAGGCGATGGTTAAAAAAAGGGGGTCTTCTTTGCATGTACGAATGGTTAATAGTCCGCCCAGAGGCATGGCATCGCAGGCATTTTGGATCAGATTGATAAATACCTGCTCGATCTGACTTTGGTCGACGAGTACCAACGGCAAGGATTCTTCCCCCTGTACGACCGTTTTAATTTTCTCCGGAATCTTGAGTCTTGAAAGAGAAGATTCAATGATAGAATTGATATGTGTGGGGGATACGGCGGGTTTTGATGTCCTTGAAAACCCCAGCAGATCATTAACGATTTTTATACTTCTCTCTGTTTCCCTCTCGACAATTTCAATTAATTGATGTAACTTTTGGTTGTCCTTTAACACACCGGTATCTGATGTCTTCTTTTTTATGACGAAAAGTGCGTTTCTGATGGCTCCCAGAGGATTTCTCAATTCATGTCCAACGCCTGATGCCAACTTACCAACGACAGCTAATTTTTCTGAGCGTATCAGGCGTTCCTGGGCCTTTTTCAGTTCTTGATTTGCATGACACAGATCATGAATGTGCTCTCGTAACTGAGCCATAATCTTTTCTTTTTCATCACTAAGCCCCCTGAGTGACTGGGTCATCTGGTTAAAGTTCATAGATAGTTGTCCAATCTCGTCTTTTGAATGGATATCTACCGTGCGGGTGAAGTTCCCTTTGGCAATGTCAAGGGTAATGCTCGCCATATATTGTAGCGGAGAAATAATATATCTCGTGAGAAAGAATGTAATGCATATCCACCCAAAGACAATAAATAACCCCATGGGGATAATGCTTTGCCATATGATCTTATGAATCCTTTCGTTTAATTTATGGTGGGATAAACCGACCTGAACGAAACCCAAAATCGGTTGTACATCCTCTTTGGTGACTCTGTCCTCACCTAAAATCTGTGCGGCAAATTCCTCCTCTGAAAAGGTCTGTTTCTCGAAAATAGGTAGTAAGAAATCACAAAACACCTCTCCTGGAATGGGTTTAATGCAACTGACGAGAGGTTTATCTTGATATTGGAAGGGTTTATCCATGGCATGGCGACCACCTCTGGTCCACATGTCACGGGAGAGTGTTCCGGTTGATTCTTGATAGTTTATTTTAAAAGGAATTCCTTTCAAATCTATGTTAATCCATGGTGCCTTTTCTTCAACCATGACTGCCTGGCTATTTGATATACGCAGGTAACCGATTTCCTCTTCCCTGTCGAGCTCCCGAACCTTATGGATAGGGGCATCCAGGAATGCAGGCTGTGCGGAGCTCAAGGCATGTTTGACTTCGTTGTCTTGAGCAAGCAACATAACAAGGGACGTACCGAATCTTTTTAGTACCTCCTCCTGTTGTCTTTTTGAATGGATTAAAAAGAAGAGACAACTGAGTAGACCAATCATGATTACCAGCATGCTCATAAAAAAGATAAACTTTGTACGAATACTCATCATGAGATTCAGAAATTAAAAACTATTGTGGATATAAAACTATATCTGGGTAAAACTTAATGAATGATGGATTTATCCCAATTAATTTTGCCGTTTGGGTATTTAGGGTTAATTTTAACGTGTTTGGTTGTTTAATGCCCAGCGAAGTTGTCGCCGGGTTGTTTAGCAATGTTTGTGCAAGTTGGGCTGCTTGCAGACCTGTAGACCTATAATTTGGTGAAACGGAGAGCAGCGCCCCTGCTTTTACAATAGCATCGGAAGTACAGAATATTGGCAGCCGGTGCTCTAAAGTTGTTTTAGAGATAACACTAAGCGTAGTCTTTGTAATTACTGTACTGTCGGGTATTATCCATAAGGCATCAATTTTATTGATAATATTATTTAGTGCAGATGCGACCTCCTTTTCAGACAAGACCTCTCTTTTGATAAGATTGAATTTGAATTTTTCTGCCACAATGGTTGCCTCTGAGATAATTTTCCCCGTTTTCGCCTGGTCATAGATGACACCTACATTCTTCTGTGTGCCCAGGAGTTCTTTTAGGACGGCAAACTGATCTTCTAACGATGCTTCAGAAGAAATACCAGTAATATTAGCTCCCTGTAAATTGAAACGTTCATGATTAATAACCATGCAAAATATAATGGGGACATTGGGGAATTGATCTTTTATGAGGGTTGCTGCAAGTACACCTACGGCTAAAATGCCCTTGGGCTTAAGTCCGCTATCCTTGATATTTTGAATGATTCGCTTGCCATCTTCTGTGTTGCCGTTCAGATCGTAGATCGCCCTTACAGAGATATTTTTCCCTTTGCATTCTTCTTCGAAACCCTTAATCGCCTCATTATACGCTGCAATTTGTTGACTTCGAATAATGATGACTGTGTTTTCATCTGCAAGTACATGAGGAATCAGGAATGCGGTCTGGAAAAGAAACGCAAGGACAAAACAGAATTGTACGGTAACGTTTCGATAGCTGTGCGGTTTAGAGTATTTTTGTGCCATAGTACAGCATCTTCTCCCTTGCAGCTATATGATTAAATTACTGTAAAGTTTCATCTCCCTGGATGAACTGCTCAGTTAACTTATGGAGTTTCTCTTGTAGCTGGGTTACAATATGACTTAACTTTGTTTCACGGTCTTTGATACAAACGTTTTCAGTTTTATTAAGCTGTAGTAGTTTATTGTTGGCATGATTAATTGTTTCCTGTGCAAAGATTAGCCTGGTATTCAAATCTCTGATGCGTTGACTCATCTGCCTGATGATACGAAAGGCAAGGGTAGGATCCATTTTAATCCTCTTGAGAAGCCCTTCGTGTTCTATGGCAAGTACCCTTGTATTTCCAGCAGCCTTAACCGTAGCTGAACGGGGAATGGCATCGAAAAGACTCATCTCGCCAAAGATGTCACCCTCCCCCAATAGGGCAAGAATGGTTTCACCGTCTTCATCGCTTTTTACAACCTTTGCCTTTCCGCTCTGTATCACATACATACTGCGGCTCTGTATGCCTTCCTCAACAATGATCTCGCCATCTTTGTATAACCTGCCCAGAAGAGATTCTTCTGACATGGTACGACTCCTTTTTATTTTCTCATGTGGGGAAAGAACACTTTTCTGAAAGAAGAAATGACCATTGCCCCCAACACGTAAATGGTAGGCCAAGGGTTTAGTGTCCTGAAGAAGATGTCTTTATAGAATCTGCTTCCGGTGAGCATGTCCCAGAGGATGTCGCTATTGGGAGTATCCTTTTGTAAATTCTTTTGCTCCCACTGGATCAATTTGAAGTAGCTCCTGTTCACCGGCGATACGATAGAGATAAGAGCGTTTACCGAGAAAAGGAATTGACCAAACAGGTTATCTCTATTCAGGGTTTTACAAACGGGGAGGTAATGCTTTCTGAAGTCTTCTTCTCCTACTCCATGGAGAAGTGCTGTATAGGCTGCCGCTTTGGAAGTTATGTAAGCAGAGCCTATTCCATCTTTATATAGTCTCACACTACTGGCATCTCCTACAAACGCCAGTTTATTGGCAAAAGGCTTTCTTGCGGCACCGACAATTATTTTGGGAAAACAGTGACAAAATCTTTCGGGTATTTTGAAGCCCGAAGGAAGCATCTTTTTCATTACAGGATGGCTAAGAAAGGTCTTTATATGCTCAACATCGGTTTTCTTTCCCAGCATGCTGATTGTAATGTAATCCCCTTTCGGTATAATACTTACAAATTTTATCCCGGGGATGTGCAGTAAAAAGATGTGTATCGAGTGTCCAAATCGGCTTGCAATCCAATCACTTCCCAGTTCGATCTCGGATTGAGTGGCCTTGATGGTGGAAGGGATCTTGTACCCAATGCCGAGTTTCTCATACATCCTGCCCGTACCTGCTTTAACCCCAAATGCACCCACAAGGAGGTCACAATCCTGCAGTATCTTTCCACCCGAAAAGAGAATAGGTTTATCTCCTTCCAGACGGACCTCATCAACAAAAGCATGTTTCACATAAGCTCCCTGTTCAACTGCTTTTTGGAGCAGAAACTCGTCAAAGCTTTGTACACCTTGCTCCGAGCTTCCAGCGGGTCCACCACCCCTGAATATTGTAGCGATGCCCCGTTGCTGGAGACGTGAAGACTTTATTTGAACACTGCCATTTTGTGTATGGAAGAAATAGGACTCTATGCCCCATCGTACAACGGAAGAAGGCAAATTAACACCTTCTATTGCCAGTGTTTGCACCAGGGACTCAGAGACAACCCCTGCACACATATTACAACCTGATGCCCCATGGTTCGTGAACGTCTTTTTTTCGTAAATGGTGAAGTCGATTGCCCTGCCTATATCCCTGGCTAATTTTGAGGCAAAAATGCTAAAAAAAGACCCCGCCGGACCACCTCCGATTATCGCCACACGCGCGCCATTAGTTAGGGTAGAACCTTTTATCCTTGCCATGCAATACCCGCTTCATAAAATTATGTTTGTGGTACGCACTTGCATTACAGAATAAAAATATACGTTTAAAAATTGCGCTAGACCATTAAAACAAAAAAGCCTTACTGGAAAAATGTTCATTGAAACATCTTCGGCAGTAAGGCTGTCTTTTTACGACTCAATGTAAGGATAGAGTTATCTTCTCTTAAACTACATCCTTGTATTAAGAAGACCCTATTACTTTGCGTCTCCTGATCACTCAGGGTTTGCCCTTATCGAAATGTATTTGTTTTATAATGTGTGTTAGTGTGTTAGTCGGAGACTAAGGTACAATATAATTAAATCTATGTCAATCAGAAAATTAAAACTGATGTTACTATTTTGGAATGTTATGCAATCTAATACTTGCTGTTAATAATTTATCTTTAGCTCTTCGTAAGTAAGACCTTCCCTATTTCTGCTAAGACCTTTTTCAAATTCATTGGTTCAGAATCAATTACTGTATCAGTAGAAAGGTGAAGATGGTAAGGATAAGTAGCAATATCTTTATGATGCCTTACATTGTCCCATCTTTTAATTAGTTTACCACCAGCACCTTGCCAATGAAAGCTATAGGTCTCACGGTGTATCATATTTTTAATGATCCGTATGTATTCAGCAAATTCCAAAATGTCTCTGTTTGATAAATTACATTTTATTCGGATGTAGCCGTCTTCCTCTCCAATCTCACGCTTTAATACCACAAAAGCAGATACAACATGGCATACAACAAGTTCCTGGACTATGCCATCAAGATAATCTTCAAGCATCTACCTTTTACCTTCAAGTTCAACTTTTTTTTCCAGAAGACCATTATACATCTGATACAGAGAAGACCATTCGATAAAATCCATATTATCACCGAGCCTACCTTCGCTGAATTTCTTAAAGAAAACTGACGACTTCATCCCGTATGTACGTTCAAACGTCTTTAACTCTTTATCTAATCTCTTTATCTCTGCTTCATAATTCTTTATTTTATAGGCCAGCATTTTTGATATGCTTTGTGAAATAAATGAATCATCTCCATGTTTTTCAATAAATTTCTCAAGATTTTTGACCTTTAACAAAGTTTGCTTCATGGTATTTACCTCTTTCTACAACATAATCTTTACGTAAAATCCGAATCCTGTAATCATAAATTGTCTGAATTCATGGCAAGAATGATAAGATTAGAATCTTTAATAGATTTAGAAATCAAACAAATGTGATAGGTGTTCGCCCTTTCAATGAAGAATATAACACAAAAAAGTGAGATAGTACAAACCAAACTCAGGGTGAAGAAGAAACGGACTGACAGTACATACAACGCTTAACGTCTATTAAAGTTATGTGAAAGATATTTTCAGGAAAAGAATTAACAAATTTATAAGTATTTATAGTTATGAAATGGAGACGAGGGAATCGAACCCCCGACCTTCTCGTTGCGAACGAGACGCTCTCCCGGACTGAGCTACGTCCCCACATAATCAAGTGTATAGTTTACTGCAGGGGGTACGGAGAATTTTCAGAGAACAACAAAAATTACAATTTTTGGTTTTAAATTTAATTCCGAAACTGTAAACTGAAAATCAAAAGACACCTCTTACCTCTGCGTTTCTTGCACTTTTTGCGGTGAATTCCATTGCTATTATATATTTCACATGCTAAATTGCAAAGCAATTTTGCATGTAAGTTCGGGTTAAATATCCATGAGAGTAACAATTATTTTTTGCCTTGTTTTTCGAATTGACTTAGCCAAAGACCTCTGTTAATCTAACGCTTTTGATATTATTTCGGATTTCGTACTCAGGATTTTGCATTTTTCCGTTTGCATCTCCTTTGGTTAAAAAGTTTTCCATAGTATGATATATTTTTCATTAGCGATTGGTCTTATCCTGGTTATTTTCCTCAGTTTTTCGACTTATGGACTGTGGACAAAGTATGCCAATACCAAGACAATTCATGGATTCCTCTTCCCCGGTACAATCGTACATGAACTCAGCCATGCCTTGTTGTGTCTTATTACAGGAACAACTATTAAAGAATTGAATCTATTCACATCCAATAGTACCGGAATTAAATACGACAAACCAAAGATTCCCTTTCTCTTTGATTTCATCATCACTGCAGCGCCTATTTTCGGCTGCGCCTTTTTCATTGCTTTTATATCAAAGATACTCGCTAATCCCATTCATATCAACAATACATTTCCCAAAGAAATCGACTTTACATTCAGGGGATTTTTCGATCTAATACAGCATCTGCTTGATACCGTATGGATCACTTTGAATTCTTTCAAGAGCCAATTCGATATAGAAAATATCCGCCATATCTTCTTTGTATTGGCACTCATTGTTTTTACGATTTCCATGGCGCCTCACAAGCAGGACATCAAACACCTTGTCCTTGGATTTAGTATTTTTTCACTCATTTTTTTCTTTCTTGAGAAAGCTGGTATACATTTATTAAAAGACAAGGGGTGGAGTTTTTTTCTAAAAGAATTGTGGGCAGTCACTACCCTTACAATCTCTGTGCTTGCAACCCTGCTTTTTATTACTTTAACGATAATGGGTCTTATCAAAGGATACAGGTTGACGTTTGGACACAAAGGCTCTAATAAATAATCGGGGAATAATTTGTTTCAGCAGTTTTTCTACATCGATAGGCCACGTGTACGTCGCAAAAAACGCTAAAGGGGTTTGCCGGATTTCATTTCCCCACACCGAGAAAGAGGATTTTTCAGACCCTTTTCCCTGTTTGAAATATTTAGGGAAAAGTTTAAAAGGCTCGGTTACCGAAGTCATAAGAGATGATTTGCTTCTAAAATCTGAAATAGATGTCTTAAAAGAATATTTTAGAGGCAAACAGGTACACTTCAATTTCCCTTTGGACTTGGATCAGGGAACCATGTTCCAAAAAACAGTATGGAGAAAATTGATGGAAATCCCTTACGGAGAATGCCGGTCTTATAAGTGGGTAGCAGAACAGATTGGACATCCTCTGGCCGCGAGGGCTGTGGGTATGGCAAATAATAAAAATCCTTTACCACCTGTTATCCCCTGCCACAGAGTTATTGGTTCTGATGGTTCACTAACTGGATATGCCTTTGGAATTCATGTCAAAAAACAGTTATTGGAAATGGAATGCCATGCCGTCCATGACCGTGGTTTTTTGTAAGCAATTGGCGTTCAGCCATGAGCGAAAAGGGTACTACGGTGAACCGTAAGACAAGCGGTCATTCGCCTCTCCTATTATCTACAGAAATACCAGGATAGTGTTCCTGTGCCATTTTTACCACTTCTCAGGTATTCTTATCCTTTTCGATTTCCTTTGGTTTGTCCAGTATCTTCAAGGCATTCAAGGAAATTATATTCTTGTATGTTTCTATCTGTTTTGATATGTTTCTAGTGTTAGGTACGACATAAGTACGACATGAACAAGGGGGGGTATGGACATCATATACATGGACATTTTTATTGGTGCTACCTGTGTTTACAAAAAATAAAAAGAGACTTTAGGCTTTTCATTGCCACATTTTGAATCGTGACTTGATTGGCAAATGAACGATAGATGCTAGGCAAAACAACCTGTACCTGTTATGAGTCATGGTCATACAGGACGGTGATTAGATTGGATGGAAACATCCATGTAAAAAAGGCTGATTGTGGAAGCCATGACCTTCTGCAATTGGCCTTTTTTGTTGGAATAAAGAGGAAAAGAAATGGCTACAAAAACATTAGACAAAAAAATATCAGATAAAAAAATAAGTGATATGACTGTGAGAGAGCTTAAGAAACTTATAAAAGACACTGTCTTAGAGGTTATCGATCCTGATTATGGATTTGAATTGAGACCAGAGGTTGAGAAGGAATTGCTGGAATCAAAAAAGAAGAAAGAAAAAGGAATCCTACTTGAAACAGTAGTAAAGGAACTAGGACTTGAATAAGTACAGCGTAATCATTCAACCAAAAGCAATTAATGAATTATCAAAAATTGAGAAAAGAACGGCAAAAAGAATTACCAGCAAATTAACCTGGCTTTCTGAGAATATTGCGGCATTACACCTACTACACTTACACGGTAATCTTGCGAATTTCTATAAACTACAAGTTGGGGACTATAGAATTGTTTATGAAATAGACCACAACAAGAAAGTTATTACCGTACACAAAATAGGACACCGGCGGGATATTTATAAATAAGAAATTAAGGGATAAAGTTGCTTCTTATATATATGACTCTGTTGATTAACTCTCTTTTTGAGATCGCAGTATACCATATATAGTACACGTATCTTGTTAATTTACAACCAATAGTATGTATATTGAGTTGACAGGGACTTAATCAATAGAGTCATATATATTCCTTATTATTATCAACTGTCTCAGAAATTTATATTTTTTAGGAGGATATGCAATGTTCGATCCACATATTAAAAAGCTGTGTACACACTTAATTCTCGATCCTTATCGGCTAGTAGATCTTCGCTTTCTCATTTCCCATTATCGTCAGATTTTCATTAATTCTACACTAAAACTGCTTGATCATAAAAAAGAAGATGAACGCTTGGAAAAAAGAAAAATATTAAAAGAAATTTATGCGGAGATACACGAAAAAAGAGTTTTGCTTGACGATTTGGAAAGAGCTTTTGAGTTGGCAGCAGAAAATAATTATGAGTTTCGAGGCTATTGTTGGAATAACCTCGATAAGTGGGAAAAGAATGATTTACGGTATGAAGAATATTTGAAGGATGTAGAAAATAATAGTGAAAAAATGTCAGAAATTCAAATCTTAAAAGATATTAATATCCGATTGGCGAAGATTTTCTTTTGCATTGACAAAATGAATTGGCAGAAAAAAAGACAGTTGGGGTGGGAGTTGAGTGCTATTGAAAAATTTACAACAGAGGAATTTAAACAGAAGAAACCAGACTGACTTTGCAGGAGGCATTTTTTATGAAGATTGTTTTATTTCTTTTTCTTGTGTTAATGACCTGTAGCACCCTCTTTGCTCACGAGGTAAAGGTAATAAAGCTCACAGATGAAAATTATGATTCTTTACCTATGGAAATGAGAATTTACTACTTTAACTTTGAATTACTTGGGATGCGACCAGACGACAAACAGATTGCAACTATAACTTTGGTATTTGATCCCCATGAAATAGGACAAGATAGTGACGCAGTTAAAAAACTAGCCAAAAAAGAAGCTGCAAAATTAGGGGCTAATGCGATTTATTACATATCAGCTTTGGAATATACGGATACTAAAAATATCGCTTCAATGACGTTTCGTTGCGCCAGGAGTCCTGTTTGTGATTGTGATGTAGATTTATTTAAATTTTCATTTTATAAAAATTTATATCTAGAAGTCCTTAGACGTTATGAACCAGACTATTTTGATTCAGGCGTTTCATTATATCAAACTTTATCCCTGATTGGGGTAAAGCGGGAACAAATACTTAAAGAGAATAAAAAAATCATAGTATTCCACGATATAAAGACTAATAAACAACTAGACAAAGATGAAGTATGCAAAAGATGGCTTGATTGCTACGCTGATGAAATAATATCGTTTTATAAGGAAAATTTAGATTTATACATATCTGAGTACGATAAGATAATCCAAATAATCAAAAAGTATTTTCCTAAGAAGAACATTGGAAATGTCACATGGTTTTTGTTTCCTAAGCTAGACGCACAGAAAAATATCGACTTCCAAAACTTTAAAGATTTCTTTACGCTAAACTATAATTATATGGCTGAACGCTTTTACGGTGTATGCTTATGTTCAGATGATGTCATACAACTTCTTTTTGAATAATCAAATATAATTAATTAAGGGATAGGGTAGCTCCCGAAAAGTCCACCTCCCTAGCGTGAGTTTATTACAAAAGAAGGTCGAAAGTATTGTAACGTAAATGCAATCAATGTGTTAGGCATGCTATCAATTGTATACACTGAGCCCTTGAAGTTTCAGTCGATATTTGTGAAAATCCATAATACCTAATGCATTCATCAACAGGGATTCTTCATCGGACATTTCTTCCAATTGGTAGGTAGCTTTGACCCTCCCCCTGGACTTTGTCTCTTCGAGCAACGTGGAAAGTCTTATATTGTTTAGGGTGTCTAACAGGGTATCTAAGGTTCCTCTAAATTGTGCGTGCGCTTTTGCCTGATGCCACACGATCGATGCCAGGAGGTATCCGATGACACAAATAAAAAAATGCACCCTGATTTTCTGATCTGTCCAGTGAAATTGCGGTTTCAAAGCAAGGTGATAGGGGTTCTTGAGATTTCGAAAGGCGTGTTCAATCTTTGATTGCCCATAGTAGGCTTTTATAATGTCACCGGTATCCCAGTCGTGACGGTCTGTCATAAGAATCCTGAACCCCAGCTCCCCTTCTATTTCTTCGAGTTTTTTCTGATTGACGGAAAAGTTCAATTGAAACTTGCCTGCAGATACCTCATGCAGCGACCAATCGATAATATCTTTTATAAATTGGCCTTTCACGACACTTCTTATCGTATTCTCCAGACCCCCTTTGTCCCTCGTCTTTCCCTTTGGATTACCCAGATGCTGTTGTAAGAGCTTTAACTGATGTTCTGCCTTTTCCAGAGACTGATACATTCCCCTTACTTGCCCGGCCTTTAATTTCTCGGAAACAAAGACAACAACGGTTCTTTCCTGCCCCCAAATAACCCGTTTGTCCCGGTATAGCTGCATTTTACAGCCGTCAACGTCATGTTCTCTGAAATTACACACGGCATTCTCTACCAACTGCTTGTGGTGATACGGTGTAAGCGCTCCAACGTAATGCAATGACAATCGCTCTACCATAGCCATATTGTCCCTGGAATTGTTTCCACGATCAAAAACCATGGTGTGTGTGCTGCTGTCGAAGCCTAATCCGTTCATCCTGTCTCTTATCGTCTCAAGAACCGTGCTGAAAACCTTCGCGTCCGCCAGGTTTCCCTGATAGGTATGGTGAAATAACGGTATCATGTCGTTACGGGTGACAACCATCGCCAACCCGACCTGTCTGAGATCATATCGTTTTTGTTTGTTTTTCCCTCGCCGGGCAACCGTGCATCGCAGGTTGGTTGTGTCGATATATGTGAAGAAATTGGTTGTATCAAAAAAGAGGGTGTCGCTTTGAAGGTGATATGTTTTCAACGTCTTTTCAATCAACTCACGCTCAATTTCTGCAATGGATTCTTCGGGAAGCGCATCCATCAAATCCCAGAAATGCTGGCTGTCTATTTTACTCAAGCTGTGTCTGAGTAAATATTCAGCAGTAGTCGTCTTTGACCAATCCCACCATCCTCTTTTGCTGGTAGGCATACAAACCCTTCCCACAGCGCCCAACAAAAGGGTGATTCCGGCAGTCAGGTTATTTCGAACAGGTTTTTCTGCACAATACGGACGTGACGACTTTATTTGCTTATTGATTATGGAAGGGACGTCCAGGGCATTAGCCACACTGAGTAATGCGGCTACCGCGCCATGCGAATAGGATTTGAGTCGCAATTTTTCGGTAAGACCTTGCAGTCGTTTTAATAAATCGTCTGCCTTGCCAAGATAGGACAGGACAATGGGTCTGGGCTTGCCGTTAACGCGCCGCGATTCGACAATATACCAATATTTATAACCTCTGGAGTTTTTCGATTGAATAGTGGCCATGGGCATCAGTTGTTGGTGTATACATATCAGTTTATACTGCGAATAATTATAGCACACACAAGTGATTTATGCAATATATATTTAATATTATTCAGTGTATACATGATTTTTTACACAAAAAAAGTCGCAATCCACCGCAAATCAATGGATTACGACTTGCCACCTTTGCCTCAACTCCGTTTTTGTAATAAACTCACGCTAGATGGATTTCCCTTAACTATCTTCTAGGGCTTTTTACTTTAGGGGGTAACATGAACAAACCAAAAACACGCCAGAAAAAAAGAACAACCAAAGGCGAACCTTCCAAAAGCACTTCATATCCTTTCGATTTTACAACACCTGACTACCTGGATGTACCAACAAAACCAATAGAAGTCAAAAAACCAATAAATATGTTTAATTATCTAAATGCCTTAGTGAGAATACCAGAAGTACGAAAAGACTTAGATGCAATAGACAAAGAACCCAACAAAGAAATAAAACGGGAAATCTGGAATAAATACCTTGGACTAGAATTTCCCCTGGCGATTTCACGGAACCCAAAAGATTTTAACAAGTATAACAAACGTTTCCACCGTTCAAATTCAATTCATGTCTTAAGTAACTGGGAAAAAGACAATCTAAATTCTATGTCTAAATTTTACCTGTCCGAATATAGGGACGGTAGGTATGTGATACTTGCTGTAGATATAACAAAAAAGAAAGGCATTATTATAGAGGAATTTAAGGAAGTGATAGATAGAGTTAAAAAGGATTACGGCATACAAAAAGACACAACAAGAAACAAAGATACCGAAAAAGATATTTGGGGTGTATATGACCTAAGGGAAAAAAATGTTAAATGGAGCGTTATTGCCTCACGTATATTGGGCAAATACTCAAGGCATAACGGACGTCAAGTCATTAGATATTACGACAAAGCAGAGAAAATAATAAATACAGTGAGGCAGCAAGTAGAAGAAACAATAATAGCGAATGCAAAAAGGCAAAAGGCCGAAAACGAGAGTAAGGAACTGTTAAATAGAATGATCGAAGAATCAAAAAAGGAAAGGGCTATTAGCATCGGCGAACGATTGCTACAGGGTATCCCTAAAAAAACAAAGAGAAAATGAATTGAATGACGTTTAAACAACTCGGTTAATCGTTCTTATACAATTGATAAATTTGTGTTTTAATAACCTCAGAATTGGGCGTGTACCTGATTTTGAGGCTTTTTATTTAAGGAGATTTTACGAGAGCAATAAAGCTATTTAATTTTGCGATGAATTGAGCGGAGAGCGAAAAATTATGAGAGCGTAGAAGCAGACATAAACAACAGTGTAGACAGATAAGGTTTAAGTTATCTGTCACCCTGATTGGTTTGATATACCTTATGTAATGTGTTAAATATAGCGGTGTAGTGGGTGTGAGCCTGTTACATCGCTTTTTTATTGAAATTTTCAGGGGGTTAAATTTATGGCGAGCAAGTTTTACAGTATTTTACTTTCAGAGGAAATGCACAATAGTTTGAAAAAAATGTCTTATGAGACTGGCGAGCATATAAGCAATCTTGTGAGAAAAGGTATTCAGGCTGTCTTAACTGGAAACGATTCTTTCGTTGACGGTAAATGTGAGTGTAAAAAATAATAGCCTTGCAACATACGGCAATATGTCACAAGGCCATACATCAGTTAAAACTTTAACGAGGATATTATAAATGAATGATGATTTTGATTCAAGGTTTAATCCCGCCCACCTTGCAGACTTAAGGAAGTCAGGGTTATTGAATGAAACAATTCTAGAAGCGGGTATTGAATCCGTTCCACCAAGAGACATCAACAAGATATTCGGATATGAAACCTACGCAAAATCAGTGCTTGAGATTCCCTATCCTGGAACTGATTATTCACGGTACAAAATGTTCTATGACGAAGCGGATAAAATCAATCCCAAGACTGGTGATGAACGACCGAAGTATTTAGCCAAAAAAGATTCAGGGAATCATTTATACATTCCCACTAAAGCAAGGCCGGTTCTTAAAGACCTATCAAAACCACTTTACATAACAGAGGGCGAAAAGAAAAGCTTAAAGGCATATCAGGAAGATATTTATTGCATTGCCATTTCGGGCTTGTGGAATTGGAAGATAAAAGATAAAGACGAGTTAATACCGGATTTCGATTTGATTGCATTAGACGGTCGAACTGTTTATATCGTTCCCGATAATGACTGGCTTTTACCAGACCAGCACGGGAAGCCAAAGAACCTAAGACAGGCGGTCTATGGGTTGGCTGAGAAATTTAAGGGACGAGGTGCAAAAGTATTTGTTGTATTGCTTCCAGAGGAAAGCGATGTGGGCAAATGAAAATTGGTTTGGATGACTATTTATGTAAGCATTCTGGTAAAGATTTTCCACCATTTGGGACGGTTTATACAATCGAGGAAATAGAGCTAATGATTAAGGGAAAAAAAGTTACGGAAGTTACGGAAGTTACGGTTTCACCAGAAGAAATAATTCAAGTTTGCGAGTTTCCTTTAGATGTCTTATCTGATGAACTCAAAAAACTTGTCAGCAAAATTTCCACATCAATAGACATTAGCCATGAGGCTGTTGCAAGCATTGCGTTAACCGTATTAAGCGCATGCGTTGGAAATACTGTCAGAGTGTCACCGAAAAAGGATTTTTATATTGCACCTTTCTTATGGACGGCAGTTGTATTGCCACCAGGTGCGGGGAAATCGCCTACCCAAGAACTGCTTGTAAAACCTGTTAAAAAGATGCAATCTCAAGCTTATTTAAAATACAAGAAATTGATGCAAGAATACGAGGTTAAATTGAATGCTTTTAAAAAGGATAAAAGCAATACTACGGAACAGCCGGAAGTACCCCAAATGGATCAATTCTACATATCTGATAGCACAGTTGAGGCTATGGCAGATGTTTTTGAGAGTCAACCAAGAGGGATTTTAAATTCCCAAGATGAGCTTTCGGGACTTATTTTAGGATTGAATCAATACAAGGCACAAGGCAATGACAAACAACATTACCTTGACCTGTTCAATTGTAATTCCTGGAAAATAGACAGGAAGGGAAAAAGTAGATTCATTCCAAACACAGGTATGGGAATTATTGGTGGTATTCAACCGATGGTACTTATCCAAGTATTTGGCGACGATAGTTTCCATGATGGTTTTATCCAAAGGTTTATTTTTGTATGTCCCGAAAGCAGACCGCTAAGGTTTAGTCGAGAGAATGTCAGCGATGAAGAGTTAACATACTGGGAAGACCTGCTTTATTGGTGCTTCGAGATTACATTAGAAATGAACGATTCTGGGTTTGTTAAATCTAAGATATTGACGCTAAGCGATGGGGCATTGAATTTATGGGAGACGTTTTATAACGAGTATGGACAGCTAGCCACTATTCTTCCAATGAAGGTTAGTGGCTTTATCCCGAAATTATACCTGTACTCACTGAAGCTTGCGGGATTGTTGCATATCATTGAAAGCTTCAAAAAAAAGAACATTTCACCAACGATAAACGAAAAGACTATCCAAGATGCAATTAACCTTACGAAATACTTCTTTGGCCAGATAAATAAAGTGTTGCGTTTGTATAGTAAAAAGGATGAGTTGAAAGAATATCAAACACGGCTTTCACGTGTAATCCACACACTACAGGGCGATGTTGCTAGCGGTAAACTTCCATTGTCGAAAATAGTCGAAGGATACAATAAAGAGCTACCGACACATGCACATCTTACATCAGAAAAAATAAGCAATATCTTAAGCGAAGAACTTGGCTTAACAACGAAAAAAAGCACTGGAAATTATTCTTGCTTATTATGGGAAGATGAAAAAATAAAAAATTTGTTTAGAGCTACCGTAACTACCGTAACTATACCACCAGAAATAAAGCAGGGTGGGGTTAATGAAGTTACTGAAGTTACGGATGATTTCAAAGAAAATAACGAATCTGCTTTTTGGAACGAACAAGAAATACAAGAAGTTGAATTCATGGAGGAGGTGGAAACCAATGTATGAAGTCATTAAAAATCTCACAGTAAAGGTGCAGGGGGTTATCAAAACGTTTCCTGCTGGTAGCATCGTAAAGTTACCCGAAAAAGCAGCGTTGATATTTATTCAGCAAGGAAAGTTGGCGCCGGTGTTTGGACCAGTGGATGACTTGAATGAGAGAATGTGTATACAGGGGGAAAATTGTGAACCCAACCAGACTAAACCATATGTTACCGACTTTGGCGTGTTGGTCATTCCCTTTAACAGCAATAAGAAATATCACTATTGGAACGGTGGCCAGTCCCTTTGTGACACACTCAAAGGACTTGGGCGATGTGACCTGATTGAAAAATATAAGTCATTGTACTGCAATTAACCAATATATTTTAGGAGATAAACACAATGGACGAGTTAAAAACTGAAGCAAATTCAGCACTTGGCATACTTAACAAAACGATTAACAGGCGAAGGAAAAACATAAGGCTTGGTGATATTTTGAAACTTAGTAAAAGAGGAATGTCATATCGTGAGATAGGTTTAATTCTTGGATGTACAAAACAGGCAATAGGCTTTAGGTTGAGGAAGTGGGAAGCCAGTAAAGTAAAGGAAAACAAATGCCAGACGTGTTGGCACTAAAAGTACAAAACTATACAAAAAAATATAGAAAGAGGTAAAACAGAATGAAAATAGTAAAAGACGATAACAATCTCTTGAATATGGACGAAGTAAGCAGTCTTCTGGGGATCAAGAAGGCTACCTTGTACGATTACTGCATGAGAAGGCAAATAACCTGCGTAAAAATTGGGAAGCTTAACCGTTTTCGCATGTCCGATATACAGGATTTTATCAATAAGCGTATTGTCGAAAAGGTAAATTGAATGTTATTAAAGAGTCCTGTTAGTCGTTTTGGCGGGAAATATTATCTTACCGGCTGGATAGCTCAATATATTCCAGAACATACTTTGTATTGCGAAGCGTTCTGTGGGGCTGGACATTTACTATTTAGTAAGACACCAAGTCAGGTGGAAGTAATCAACGATATAGACGGTCACTTAATAACCTTCTTTAAGGTGATCAAAGACCATGAGAAGAGACAAAAGCTTATAGAAATACTTGAATACATGCCGTATTCCCGAAACTTATGGGAAGAGCTACGATTACACTGGAAGCAAGGGAATATTCCCAGTGATCCCGTGGAAGCTTCTGCACAGTGGTTTTACCTTAATAGGACTTGCTTTTCAGGTGATCAGAAGCGGGGCGGGTTTGCTGTGCCTTCAATAACTGGTAGGAATCCTGTCCAAAGCTTTAGGAATGCTATTGAAGGGTTGGACGGCATTGCAGAGATTACGGAACGTTTGTGTTGAGAATTTACCCTATGCCGAATGTATAAAGCGGTATGATTCAGAAACTACCCTGTTTTATTGTGATCCGCCCTACGTTGACACAGAACACTATTACGGCAAGGATTCCTTTAGCCAGGATGATCACTACAAGCTTGCAGGGTTACTTCACGGGGCAAAGGGCAAGGTGATGATTACACATTACCGGAACGGTTTATACGATGAATTGTACAAGGGTTGGCATCGGTACGAGTATCAATCATTCAAGGGTAGCCATAAGTCGAACGGTGAGAAAAAGCCAGAGACTTTGGAAATCTTGTATTGTAATTTTAAACCTTCAAGGCAACGGAGTTTATTTGATGGGTAATCCGTACGATTTTCTTACATGGCTTATGTGCTTCGAGGTTTTCCGGTGGGTTATTTCCGGGCTTTGTTGGTCAAATTAGCCGAGGGCTATTTCCAGACTTTTGATATTGCAATGGCTATGCTGGTACATCCTACAACGATAGCAAATATCTTCATAAGGAGGTCTGTAAGGGATGCTTTCATTTGGAGCTCTGAAGTTTTGATTTCACTACGAACCTCTTTGAATCTGTTTTCAATATCGTTACGGAGGTCTTTGAATTCAATTCCAACCTCTTTGAACTTGTCGTTGAGAAACTCCTTTAGGCTTTGCTGGCCGTTGACATGGGACAGTTCAATAACATCAGCAAGGATTTCAGCCTGTTCATGGGTAAAACCGACTGATTCAAATTTCCGTATATTTTCTAATTCTTTGGTAATAGGCATAGAATCACTATATCAAGTTTGCAAGAACACGTCAAAAGAAAAAAGAACAGATAAAAACACTTGACAATGTTTTAATGGTACGGTAGTACGTACGGAAAACAAGGCGGTGACAGACGCCTACAGATATATGCCTGAGAAATCGGGCAACAGAAGGCAACGGCTGACATGCTGTCACATGTTAGTTTGTTGCCTTTTTTATTGAAAGGACGGTGATTAAGTTGGCTGTCAGGTATCGTAAGTATTTCCCACAGTGTAAGCCTATCCCTTGTAATGGAAGGACGGGAAAGAATTGTCCAAGTGATCGACCTAAGCGGGCAAATGGTGAATTTAAGGATTGTGGCGTATGGTGTCTTGAATTCTTTGACGATAGCAAGACATGGCAATCGCTTACCTTCAAAGATGTGAGATGCAGAGGTGATGCGGAGAAACGGTTAGCAATGTTTATTTCAGACCGCGAGCAGGGCAAGTTGAATCTGCCAAAGAGAAAGGTTATCCCTACCCTTGCAGAGTATTCCAGAAGATACCTTGAATTGAATAGGAATGTAAAAGAAAACACCCTATGCGCAAAAAGGTATGCGTAAATAATCTTACAAGGTATTTGGGTAGTTATAGGCTGGACAAGATTACGGCATTCATTATTGAAAGGTTTAGAATTGAACGCAAAGAAAAGGATCGGGTCAAAGATAGCACTATCAACGATGACGTTAAATTCTTAAGCCATATCTTTACCGTAGCCATTAAAGAAGATATTGTTGATACAAACCCATGTTCACAGGTTAGGCGTTTGAAGGTGATACACACCAGAGACAGGATATTAAGTCCTGAAGAAATACGGTTAATACTCAGTTTACCACAAGACAAAGACCGCATGATGGTATTAACGTCATTATTCACAGGTATGAGATTAAACGAGGTGTTAGGCTTAAGGTGGACGGATATTGACTTTACCAGAGACTTGCTAACATTCACCCAGAGCAAGACGGGTAAACTCATAGCTATGCCACTGTCAGACTATCTAAGGGGAGAGCTACATGGTTACAGGAGTAATGATGCTGCGGATAGACTCTTTGAGACCAGAGACATAACAAAGGCCGTTGGTAAGAAGTATAGCGAACACTTTAGCCATTTGTTTAATGGCTTAGGGATGCATAATTTCACATTTCACAATCTGAGACATACCTTTAGCAGCCTGCAGGCAGAGTTGGGAACGGGTGCAGTAATTACCAAAGACCTGTTAGGGCATTCCACCCTGGACATGACTTTGCGTTATTCACACCCTGGACTTGATAGTAAGAAGAAGGCTATTCGGGTATTAACAGACCATGTTTTGGGTATGGGTAATAATGCAGGTTTAGCCATTGCACAGTAATAAAGGTACGGCAGGAGTACGACATAAGAAAGATATGTATTGTGTATCTTGTTATCTATTAAGGATTTGTGGATTCTACAGAAATACCAGGATAGTGTTCCTTTAATGGATCTTTATCCCGTATTATACGTTTTTGACTTTGAATATCCGTCCGTAAATACTTTGGCAAATTAAATAGGGAGTGATGGGTAATACTATCATACAAACGAAGATTGCCGGTGACCCTTGTATTGATCCTTGCATCGATCTCTTCACCCGCAATATCAAGGTTAGATGGGTTATGCGTTGCCATAGAAAATCCCCATGGTAATGCATAGGAAGGTATATAAGTAACATAAGGGAATACATGGGGAAAGACTTTATTTAACGTATTGCAGATACTTGTGAATACATCATTCTCGAAAATGGATGCCGCGCCAGACTGTACGATGACTATTCCATCCTTTTTCAGTCTTTCTGCAACAATCTGGTATAATTCCATCGTAAAAAGCATGTATGATGGGCCACCGTCCAGCGGGTCATTTACATCTACAATAATCACATCAAAGCGATCTTGTGTCAGTTCCAGATATTTCCTTCCGTCCTCAATAACAAGTTCCACACGACTGTCGTCGAAAGCGCCGGCGTGAAATGACGGCAGAAATTTTTTAGAACACGTGATCATTTCCCCGTCAATATCAACCATAACGGCCTTTTTCACCATCTTATACCGAAGTACCTCACGCAATGTTGCACCTTCACCACCGCCTAAAATGAGCACGTTTTCTGCGCCAGGATGCAAGATAAGGGAGGGATGCACAAGCGCCTCATGGTAGATGAATTCATCCATCTCTGCAGACTGAAATTCGTTGTCAAGGATAAGACATCTTCCGTAATTATAGGTATCAACGATTATGATTTTTTGAGTCTTTGACTGGACATTGCATACGATATTCTTAAAGGCATGTTTGTGGAGCTCGTAATTGTTAAAATAATCGTCTATCCAGCCTACCTCTGTTTTTTTCATAAAAACCCCTCGGCGTTTCTATAAATAAATTGAAGATTGGGAATCCCTGGCTTGTTCATTTGTTTCCGTCGTTTTGCCTGCCTGTATTCTTTTAGACAAAAAATCTCCTCTCTTTAATTCCAACAAGGAGAATTCTTTTGCATGAAATGCTTGTGTTATAAAAGAAGCGGCATCCTGCGGGTTGATGGTACTGTCACAAATGAAGATGTCAACTGCGGCATATGCATATTCAGGCCATGTATGCACCGAAATATGCGATTCTGCAAGAATGGCAACACCGGTAACCCCATAGGGGCTGAATCGATGGCATACTACGTTCACCAGGGTTGCCCTTATGGACTCGGCAGCCTTAGTTAAAATCTCTGTTACAACATCAACATTATCAATAATATCCTTACAACAACCCCACGTTTCCAGGATGAGATGTCTGCCCAATGCGTTCACGATGTAGTCCTATCAGTATCAGGGTATTTTGAGTAAAAAAACCAATGTTTAAAGTATACAAACCAAACAAAACTTTTAAAATGAATTATCTTAAGCAAAGATTATGGCTTCGTAACGATACAACGGACTGTGAATTCTAAAACGAATGGTTAGACTTGTCAAGAATGAATACTAACGTGGAGAAATATTTTGACAATTAAAACTTCATTCTGTATAGTTCCAAAATTTAACAACCGTATAACAAAGGAAGATATATCACAACAAACTCTTTATGCTTCTTTGCTAATTCACGCATAATCCTTTTGAAACTGAAATAAAGGAGGTCAGAAATATTTGAAGAGATTATCATACCACTTTATAGGTATTGGTGGTATTGGCATGAGCGCCATTGCCCAGGTGCTCAATGAACAAGGTTTGGTCGTCAGCGGCTCAGATAGAAATTATGATAAAAATATTATAACAGATGTATTTTCAAAACTATCAGCACAGGGTATTTCCGTCCTTCCACAGGATGGATCTGGTATTAAAGAGGATACAGACTATGTCGTTATTTCTTCTGCCATTGAAAAAGACAACCCGGACATTGGAAGAGCACGGTTCGATAACAAAATAATTATACGGCGTGCCAACCTCCTTGCCGAAATGTTTAATCCTATGAATGGAATAGCAATTGGAGGGACAAACGGGAAAACAACGGTAAGCTGTATGATAGGTTATATCCTCGATTATGCCGGTCTGTCTCCTACTATCATTGTGGGTGGTTGTATCAAAAATTATGTAAATACCTTCCATTTGGGTAATGCAAAGGCTGGCAGGTCGAATATTATTACCATCGAGGCTGACGAGAGCGACGGGAGCATAGTTTTATATACACCCAGTATATCTGTCATCACAAATGTCTCGAAGGATCATAAGACGATTGAAGAAATATCTGAGATGTTCGTGGCCTTTTCGCAAAACACCAGAGAAACACTCATTATTAATGCCGATTGTCCATATCTAAAAAAGATAAATTTCCAGCACAAAAACATTGTTACCTATGGTTTACACAGTAACGCTACGATATGCGCAAGGCATATAAACAATAAATATTTTCAATCAACTTTTTCCGTAGATGGATACTCTTTTGAAATCAACTTACCGGGTATTCATAATATATCAAATGCGCTTGCTGCTATCGCAGTGGCGAGATGTCTCAATATTTCCAACGATGTGATAGCCGGAGGGCTCAGACAGTTCAAAGGCGTACAACGTCGGATGGATATTGCTGGAAAGATTGACGGAGTAACCGTAATAGACGATTACGCCCATAATCCTGAAAAAATCAAGGCCGCGCTAAATGCTGTAAAGCTAACGTGTAAACGGGCCATTGCCATTTTTCAGCCACATGGTTACGGCCCCACCCGTTTTATGAAGGAGGAACTTGTCGATGCATTTACAAGCACACTCTCTCCCCACGATATCCTTTTTATGCCGGAAATATTCTACGCAGGCGGCACAGCGGAAAAAAACATCTCTTCCGCTGATATTATTGAAAAAATAAACACTGGCGGGAAAAATGCCTTTTTTATAGAAAATAGAGAAGACATTATTCCGTCAATTAAACAGCGTGTTCGCGCAGGTGACTGCATTCTTGTAATGGGAGCGCGAGACAATACTCTTACTGAGTTTTGTCAAAAGATTTTACGTTCATTAGAAAATCATTGAATTTTTTTGATCTATGCCGTAATAAATATTTCGGAAAAAATACGTTTAGATTTCTGAATACGCTGGCCAACCTGGATTCCTCCTTAATTGAATTGCCCCTATCACTTAACGAAGTCCAGGTAATCGAGAAAGATCGCCCTGAACGATGTGATATGAAAGTACAAGGATAATACTGTTTAGCAATACCACCAAAATATTTATTTTCGGCCATAGCAAGATATTTATCGGACCTAAGTAATTCCTTAAGGGGCTTCCACTCGGTTTCTCCCCTTCTTCTTTGCCTGGTACAGTGCTTTGTCTGTGATGTTTAACAAGGCCTCTTGTTCTGTTCCGTGTGTAGGAAAAGATGCTACACCATACTCAGCGTTATTTTAATTGGCTTTCCCGTCACAACGTCTTCAAAATCGATAGCCTCTACGCTCTTTCGAATCTCCTCTGACTTCATGATGGTATTGGTCGTATCGGCTGTAGGCAGGACAATGACAAATTCTTCTCCACCATATCTGGTCAAAACGTCTGATATTCGGATGAAATTTCTCATAATCGTTGTTATCTGTTGCAATGCCCTGTTACCTGCCATATGGCTATAGGAATCATTAAAATCCTTGAAATGGTCTAAGTCGGCAATGAGAAGACTCAGGGGTTCGTTATACTTTTTTGCAAGGCCATATACTTCTCAAATATTGCATCAAATACTCGTCTGTTATCTATGCCTGTAAGCGCATCTGTCAGGGCTGCCCGCTTTATGAAATCTAAGAGTATTACCCTGTGTAAAGCAAATACTGCCAAACGTGCATAAGCAGACTGAGACATGCGTCTCTCCTCTCTCCTCTCTCCTCCCTCTTCTCTCTTCTCTCTTCTCTCTTCTCTCTTCTCTCTTCTCTCTTCTCTCTTCTCTCTTCTCTCTTCCCTTTTCCCTCCTCCCTCCTCCCTCCTCCCTCCTCCCTCTTCTCTCTTCCAATATCCTTTTTCCTTTTTAATCGTTTGTACTACCCCAACGGTAGTCCCGCATCCATTATTCAAAATACTTAAATTTCAGCTAAATATATTTATTCTTAATCCGATAATGCAAGGTATTAAATGCAACCAAAAGACACTCTATGCAAAGAGGTAAACATCTATGCAAAGTCCAAATATCATGACAATAAAACAGGTAGCGGAATATCTAAAGGTGAGTTCTCGTACCATATACAAGTTAGTAAAAGAGGGGTCAATACCTACCTTTAAGATAATGAACATGTGGCGATTTGAACAGTCCCAAATCGATCAATGGATACAGAAAAAAAGTGAAATTAATAACTTCAACGTAAACGGAGGTAAAGAAGATGCCAAAAGTATTAATAATCGATGATTCGGCAGTTATGCGTAAGATTATTCAGAGAAACATTCAGCAATCCGGCCTGATGGTGGATGAATTTGTCGAGGCAGGAGACGGAAGAGAGGGTCTTGAAAAGGCCGTATCCAATAATATCGACTTAATTCTGTGCGACTGGAACATGCCAAACATGACAGGAATAGATTTTGTTAGGGCCCTTAGGGGTTCTGGGCAAAAGAATACTATTCCCATCGTAATGGTAACTACGGAAGGTGGCGAGACAAAGATCGAAGAGGCTAAAAGCAGCGGCGCTAATGGTTACCTAACAAAACCGTTTACTCCGGAGCAATTAAAGTCCAAACTGGGAAACTTTTTGCTCGTAAAATAATAGAGATATTTTCACCTGAAAATGAAGCCGGTTGTCTAAAAGATAAACATTTTCATGACATCTTGTGACCGTTAGGTCATGGATGTTTCATTTTGTGTTCACTTTCAAAGTTTAAGAAACAAAACAAAAAAAGGAGAAAATGCACCATGGCGTTAGAAAATATGATGGAAACCATTGCATTAGACATTACAGAGGCTACAAAAACATTATTTGAAACGATGATCTTGATGGATTTGAAGTATGACGAGGCCTCATTAGTAGATGATACCCAAATAAAAACGGATGTTATTGGTATGGTGAGTTTCGTTGGTAAATATCACGGGGTCATTGCCGTATTTTTATCACAAAGACTTGCATTAAAAATAGCCTCAAATATGCTGATGGCAGAACTAACTCAATTTACGACCGAAGTAAAAGATGCCATTGGCGAGGTATCAAACATGATCGCAGGAAATGTAAAGACAAAACTTACTGCTCGACATGGCGAGATACAACTCACCATTCCAATTGTAATTGCTGGTGAGGGATTATCAATCACCGCAGTGAATAATAGCCCGATTGTAAATGACGCATCACTTTCTTGTTTTAGCAAGGATCCCTGGCTCATGACGCCCTTTGTCTCAGGCAACGAAAAGTTTAACATCGGTTTATTGCTTAAAGAATCGAACAAATAGATATCCATGCGATAGTAATAATAATGGAAAATACTTCAACCAAAAATAAATCTTCATCCAAACTAGAGGAAACCCTGGTAAGTACATTTCCTCGAATTTGTACTGATTGCAGCACATTAACAAATAAGCAGTTTTCCCTTACAAACCCTGCATTGCAAAGCACAACACTCAACTCATTTACTAAGGATAACAATGCGAATTATGTAATGGCAAAAATGGCAATTGAAGAATTATACGAAGGGGAAATGTATTTAATCTTTACACTAAAGGAGGCTATCACGATTGGAAATATCTTGCTAACACTCGATGATGCCGCAATACGTGAAAGTGTAAGTAAGGGTGTTTTGGATGGTGATTGTGCTGACGCGTTTAAGGAATTTGCGAATCAGGTTTGTGGCATGTTGGACAACGAATTAAGACTAAAGCTGCCTAAACCCTTTCACTTGAAATTAATGAACACGGTTTCCATTAACAAAGAAAATGCAAATATCGTGTTCAGTGATGACGTCCTGAATGAAGAGTGTCTCGTCCTGACAGCTACCATGAGAATTCTGGGTTTTGATGACGGTCAATTTATACTAAGCGTGTCAAAACTAGTTGGTGAAGAATTTTTTTGTGAGGTCATAGAAGATAATAATAAACAATTCAAGGGCACGATACTGGCAGTAGACGATTCAAAGACAGATATACGCACCACCAAAAAACTTTTGAGTGGTGAATATAAAGTTTTCTTTGCAGACAATCCGACGAATGTGCTCTCCATGCTTCAAAAATATCGCATTGATCTTGTGTTGATTGAAATTTATATGAACGGCAATGATGGGATAGCACTCTGCGCCCGGATTAAAAGAAATGCCATGTCTCATGGCATACCAATCATTATGTGTTCCTCTTCTCCGACACAGAATAACGTAATAAATGCCATTCGAGCAGGGGCAACAGACTTTATTGTAAAGCCTTTCACGAGGGAAAAATTAATTAAAAAGATTAATAAACACTTAATAAACAATAACGTACTGCTACATTCTTAGTAAGGTATTACTAAATGTAGGACTACTTCTGAATTTTGGTGAAGAATCCCTTCGCTATAAAAGATTCATAAATTAAATCCAAACTATTGGATTTCACAACACGGCATCACGGCTTAGACAAATAATTCTCATAACAGATCCTGTGCAATTTGCAAAATCTGTGGTTACCCTTAAAACTTGATTATTGAGGATACAAAATATGGAAGACAGCATGAATTTTATAGACGATGTTGAAATTGTTAAGGAATTTCTTACCGAATCTAATGATCATATGGATGAGATTGAATCCAGGATATTGGAGTTAGAAAATAATCCCGAAGACATGGATCTTATCAACAACATATTCCGACCAATTCACAGCATGAAAGGAAGCGCTGGATTCCTGGGTCTACAGGACATTGGTAAGGTAAGTCACGAATTAGAAACCCTCCTGGACGAAGCAAGAAAGTCCAAAATAATAATCACACCAGAAATTATTGAAATCCTATATGAAGGTGTTGACATACTCAAAAAACTAAGAGAATCGGTAGCATTAAAGGTAGAC
This sequence comes from Planctomycetia bacterium, assembly GCA_015075005.1. Lineage (GTDB taxonomy): Bacteria > Planctomycetota > Brocadiia > Brocadiales > Brocadiaceae > Brocadia. The sequence goes on along the minus strand of JABTVC010000001.1, from coordinate 1,164,336 downwards.
AACAAAAATGCTTCAGAAGATGTGATTGATTACCATACACTTTTATCAAAAATAGGTAGTATTTTAGGAAAAAGTCCAAACGCAGTTCAACAAAAAGATATTCAAATTGAGCCTTCCCAAAAAAAGCATCTTGGTGAAATATTGTTGGAAACAGGTGATATTAACAAAGATCAGCTGGAAATGGCATTACAAGAACAAGAACAAGGACAAGGACAAGGACAACGATTGGGTGAAATATTAGTGGAAAAAGGAATAATCACACCTGAGAAGATTACTAGTGCACTCAAGACCCAATCTGTAGCAGGTAAACCATCCTGCGAAACGGTTAAAGTTGATACTCAAAAGCTGGATAATCTTGTTAATCTCGTGGGCGAACTGGTAATTGCCAACGCCCTCATTAGTGCAGCATTGGGAAACTCCAATAATGATACGAACAAAAACCTCTCCCATCTTAACAAGATCGTAAAGGATATTCAGGATCAGGTCATGTGCATGAGGATGGTGCCGTTAAAAGCAACATTTCAAAAAATGGTAAGACTGGTGCGCGATGTTTCAGCAAAGGTAGGCAAGAAAGTGCGGTTGGAAATCTCTGGTGAAGGTACGGAACTTGACAAGACAGTAATCGAAGAGATCGGTGACCCCCTTGTGCATATCATCAGAAATTCCATAGATCATGGGATTGAAGCCCAGAACGAACGAATATCTTTGGGAAAACCCGCAGAAGGCCTTGTGCAATTAAATGCCTTTCACAGGGGCGGCAATATCGTTATCGAAATCGAAGACGATGGTAAAGGTCTTTGCAAAGAAAAGCTCTTAAAGAAGGCAATTGAAAAAGGACTGATCGAGGATGGCGCCATTCTCTACGATCAACAAATTTATAATCTTATCTTTGCCGCCGGGTTCTCCACAGCCGAAAAGGTGACCGATGTCTCAGGACGAGGTGTAGGCATGGATGTTGTTAAAAAAAATGTTGAGCGGCTACGCGGAAAGGTTGAAATTTCTACGACGAAAGGGAAAGGTACGAAATTTTCCATTAAACTGCCTCTTACCCTGGCAATTATCGATGGCATGATTGTACAGGTCGGTACGGAAAAATATATCATCCCCATGCTTTCCATTGAAAAATCCATTCGCCCCAAAAAGGAAGACGTTTCTACCGTGCAGCAACGCGGGGAATTGATTAATGTACGGGGCAGTTTGTTACCCGTGGTACGACTTCATAATTTGTATAACGTTCAACCTAAGAAAACGAATCCATGGGAGGCACTCATCCTGATTGTTGAAGGTGAAGGACGACGGTGTGGAATTTTGGTTGACGACCTCCTGGGTCAACAGCAGATAGTCATTAAGAGTCTGGGAGAACAGTTCCAGAATAGCAGAGGAATCTCTGGCAGTGCCATACTGGGAGATGGACATGTTGGCCTTATCCTGGATGTCGGCGGAATTATGAGTATGGCTCTGAATTAAAGGGATCAGAAATCAGGTGTCATGTGTCGGGTATTAGGGATCGAAGGTTGGAGGGATGAACGATGTCAGACAGTATCAGCAGTTATCAGGATTCAGAGGTTTGGCAGAAGGCGATGGATTTTGCTATAAAATGTTATCAGATAACAAGAGATTTCCCTAAGTCTGAATTTTATTAATAAAGATCAATTGAATCAAAGTATATCTAAGACAGCAGAAGTTGGACGAATGATCAATGGTTTAAAATAATCTTTGATAAGAAGGACTGATCCCTGGCCCCCCGATCCTTGACAGCTATCAGCTAAAAAGTTCCGTATTTTTATTACTACTGTATCTTATAAATCTTAATTTTATCTAATTATAAGAGGAAAAATGTATATGAAAATAAATTTAAGCACAAAGATTATCTCATTATTTATTATTGGTAGTTTAGTGCCTTTGGTTAGCGTTGGAATATGGAGCTATTATAGCTCCAGTAAGGCACTGGAAGAACGGGCATTTAATCAGTTAACGAGTATAAGAGAAAGTAAAAAGACGAATATCGAATTGGTTCAAGAGAAAGTGAATAATATGAATCAACTGGTAAATAGTCCCGTAGTCATCAGCGCAATAAAGGAGCTTAAAGTTGCTTTTTGCGAAATAAAGGCTGAAAAGGTACGGGAACTGTATATTACCAAAAATCCTTTTCCTGCTGGTAAAAAACTGGAATATTTTGATGCCCGGGATGGTAGCAATTACAGCAAGATACATGCCCGTATTCACCCATTCTTCAAAAATTTTCTCGAAGGATACGGATACTACGACATCTTCCTTGTAGATGCGGAAAAAGGAGACGTCCTTTATACCGTTTTCAAGGAATTGGACTTCGGTTCGAATTTAGTCTCCGGTACATACAATACAACAAATATCGCATGATTGTTCAAAGAAATCAATTCAGCAAATGGCAATGACAAAGTTGCTAAACTGGTGGATTTCGAATCCTATGCACCTTCAAGCGGAGACCCTGCATCTTTTATTGCACGCCCTGTTTATGATGGCGATAAAAAAATAGGTGCGGTCATCTTCCAGATACCCATTAATAAGATGGATGTCGTTATGCAAGAACACTCAGGACTGGGAGAGACAGGCGAGGCATATTTGATAGGCGCTGACAAAAAAATGCGGTCAAATTCACGGTTTTCAGAAAAACCCACAGTCCTGGTAAATAAAGTAGATACGGAAGCTGTGAAAGATACCATTGCGGGTAAGGCTAATTGCAAAATCATACTAGATTATCGCGGTGTACCCGTTTTGAGCGCATACATGCCACTCAATATACTTGGCGTGAATTGGTCCATTGTTGCAGAGATCGATAAGGCTGAGGCATTTAAGGCCATCGATACCATGAGGAAGTGGATGATTATCATTGGACTTTCTTCAGCGGGTTTTGTAGCTGGGTTAGCCATCCTTGTAGTCAAGATTACCAGCAAGATATCAGGACTATTCAGGGCGCTCCTGGATGACATGACCGAGAGTTCTACGCAGGTGGCATCTGCTTCGGGACAAATTTCAGCATCGAGCCAGAGCCTTGCAGAAGGGGCATCAGTGCAAGCCGCATCAATTGAGGAGACTTCTTCTTCTATGGAACAGATGTCTTCTATAACCAAACAGAATGCAGATAATGCCCATAAGGCATCCGAATTAGCAATGTCTTGCTTCCAGTCTGCGCAGACTGGTAACAAGTCTATCACAAATGTAAACAAGTCAATGCAGGAAATCAATGAAAGTAGCAATAACATAGTAAGCATTATTAAGGTTATCGACGGTATTGCCTTCCAGACCAACCTCCTGGCACTCAACGCTGCTGTTGAGGCTGCAAGGGCAGGAGAACACGGAAAAGGCTTTGCTGTGGTTGCTGAAGAGGTACGCAACCTGGCGCAACGGTGCGCCAGTGCAGCGAAGGACATTACCCAATTGATAGAAGATAGCGCAAAAAAAGTTACTTCTGGTACGGATCTTATTAAGCAATCAAGTGAAATCGTAAATGAAATCGTAACAAAGGCACAAAAGGTTACGGATCTTGTGAATGAGATTTCGAATGCCTCCAGGGAACAGTCAGAAGGAATCGATCAGGTCTGTAAGGCAATAACCCAGATGGATCAGGTTACGCAACAAAATGCCGCTAATGCCGAGGAAACTGCATCATCAAGTGAGGAACTCTCTGCACAGGCAGAAAGCCTGAAGGCGATCGTTGACGAAATCGCCAGAGAAGTTGGTACAGACAAAATAAAGAAGGAAATTTCCAAGATAGGTGATGTTCAATTAGTGAGAAAAAAGGTATCTATCCCTTCAAACAAGAATACTCTATTCAGCAGAAAAAAGACTGACCACGGTATTGCAAGAGAAACAAAACACAAAACCAATAACGAGTTCAGTCACAAGATACCAGACGAAACTTTGCAAAAAGAGCACGGCCAGGAATATGCCGTATCAACCAGCAAATCTAATCGTATGATCCCCCTGTCGGATGATGAATTTAAAGATTTTTAAATGTAATGGAAATGATGGTCTGGATGAAGACTGTGTAACACAAGTAGGTCGGGCTTCACTATACTAACGAAACTCAACAACAAGCAATTATTTGTCTGATAAAATACTGGAGGTGGGTGTAAAAGGCGGGAATTAGATTAAGGGTAGCAAACACAGACTCTAAGACAGGAATTTTAGTAATATTTTATTTGCGAAAGGAGAGATACATGCAAGCAACACGAGAACAATCGAGTAGTTTATCGCATGAAGGAAAATACCTGACCTTTGTGCTGTGTGGTGAAGAATATGGTATAGATATACCAAAGGTAAGGGAAATTATAGGTATTATGAATATAACACCTGTGCCACAGACACCGAACTACATGAAGGGTAATCAATCTAAGGGGGAAGGTGATACCCGTAGTAGATTTAAGATTAAAATTTGGATTTAGAGAGATGGACCACACAATAGAGACGTGTATTATCGTAGTGGAAGTCAGAAATAAACTCACAGGAGTCATAGTAGATACGGTGTCAGAAGTCCTCGATGTAAGTAGTGAGGGTTTGGAACCAGCCCCTCACCTTGGTGAAGGTATCAACACTGAAATATTTTTAGGCATGGCGAAGATAAAGAACAAGGTAAAGATTCTTCTCGATATCGATAAGGTCTTAGGCACAAAAGAGATCAATATGATTGAGGGTTTAACGAGTGTAAGTTAATTTTTGATCTTTTCGTAAGAAAGGTGGGTAATTTTCTTGTAAATGTAAAGGTTGATAATCTTTACATTTTGATCCGTATTTTTAATTTTTCACATTTCATTTTTGATATTTATAGTTTTCAGGTTCTGATTGTTCACAGATTAAACAAGAAAACGGGAGGAATAAAATGATTGGTAAAATGAATATGATGACAAGACTTATTGTTACAATTGTGGCGGTCATTGTGGTTTCTACAAGTATCTTGACATATGTTAACACAAAAAGGCAAAAGACACAGATGTTAGCAGAGGTAGCAAGACAAGCAAGAATGGCGGCAGATCAACTCATCTCTGCAAGGAAAGTGATCGCTGAAAAACAAAAGGCTATTAACACCGATTCAAAAGGTAACTTTGAATTTAAGGGTGTAATCCCGGCAATTGTGGGACGTGAGGTTGCCGAACATTTCAGTCAAACAACCATCTTTAAGATGAAGCAGACGAGTATGAAATACAGAAATCCTGTGAATAAACCTGATGCATGGGAGGTCATGCAGTTAGAAAGATTTGAAAAGGATCCCAGTTTAAAAGACATCTCCGAAATTACGAAATTAGAAGATAAGTCAGAGTCCTTTCGGTTAATGGTACCTTTAAAGATCGAAGAGGCTTGTTTGAAATGTCACGGTGATCCCGCTACAAGCTCTACCGGTGACGGGAAAGACCTTGCAGGCAGACAGATGGAAAATTATAAAGTCGGAGACATTCGGGGCGGAATAAGCGTAATTGCACCCATGGAATCTGTTAATGCCGCAATTGCATCGAATAGGAATATCAACATCTTTGGTAATGCAATTTACGTAGTACTGGTAGGGACTATAGTGTTTTTCATTGCAAAAAGAATCGTGTCATTACTGAAGAGACTTGTCTGTAACTTAAATAATGGGGCCGAAGAGGTTTCTTCTGCAGCAAACCAAATTTCATCATCCAGTCAGTCACTCGCTGATGGGGCATCACAACAGGCATCCTCAGTAGAAGAAACCTCTGCATCCATTGAAGAAATGGCCTCGATGACGTCAAAAAATGCAGATAACGCCAGTGAAGCCAATCAGCTAGCAATCAAGACAAAAATATCTGCAGAAAGTGGGAAGGATTCCCTGGATACCTTACAGGCAACAATGCGAGACCTGAATTCAGGCAACGATAAGGTTCTTGCAATAATCAAATCGATTGATGAGATTGCATTTCAAACTAACCTGTTAGCCCTTAATGCGGCCGTTGAGGCTGCACGGGCAGGGGAACACGGAAAAGGATTTGCTGTTGTCGCTGAAGAGGTGCGCAACCTTGCGCAAAGGTGTTCTGTTGCATCAAAGGAAACTGCAGACTTAATCAATTCAAGGGTTGTAAGCACTGAGAATGCAGCAAAGATCGCGGATCAATTTGCAGCTAATCTTAAAGAAATAGTAACTGAGGCAAAGAAAGTGACTGATCTGGCTGGTGAAATTGCAGCAGCTTCGCAGGAGCAATCTGAAGGAATTAATCAGATATCAAAAGCTGTTACAACTGTGGATACAGTTACGCAACAAAATGCAGCAAACGCAGAAGAACTAGCGTCATCGAGCGAAGAGTTATCTGCACAGGCAGAAAATCTGAAGACCATTATACACGAACTGGCGGTGGAAATAGGTAATATTGACGACAATTTGGAAACTTCAGGAAAACAACAACTTGTTAAAGGTTACAAAAAGAAAGATTATTCTTCGGAAAAAGATACCTCTAGCCAGAGAGGCATACACACGATACAGATCAAAAAAAACAATAATTCTTCAAAATTGTCTGATAAAGTACGCGATAATCGTTCTAAAAAATTCGAGGCAAGGACTCCGGAAGAGTTAATACCTCTTGGTAATGATTTCAGAGATTTCTAATGTCTGATATATTTATCAACGGGCACGAGCACGATTAAACTCGTGCCCGTTAAGATCGTTGTGTAAAAATTGACAACTGAACAACAGGATAGATATTTTTTATTTATTGGAAAGGGCATTTTGGATGAATAATACGCAGTGCATGATTACCGTTGGTGTTGGTGATCTAAAGATTACACAAGCGCCTAATGCATTAAAGACATTGCTTGGTTCCTGTATTGGAATTATATTGTACGACCCTTTCAATAAAATTGGCGGTCTTCTGCATATAATGTTACCCAAAAAAAACGGCAGTGATGCAAAGATTACCAAGTATGCTAATACAGGACTCCCCTATTTTATTCATCGCATGGTCACCTCTGCAGGTGCAACCAGAGGCGCTCTTTGTGCAAAGATATTCGGCGGTGCGAAGATGTTTGAAACCAATGGCTTGCTGAATATCGGCGAATCGAATGAAATAGAGGTACGGCAAATATTGAAAGAAGAGGGCATCAGAATCGTATCGTCGAAGACCGGTGGCACGAAAGGATACAATATTGTTTTCGATACTGATACGGGTGAGGTAACGTGCCGTATATTTGGCGAAGCAATTGAAATTTATTAATATCATCATGATGCTTGCTAAGCGCCAAAATACAAGCACTAAACAACAGATAAATTCTAATGAATTATTGAAACCAGCAAAGCCCCACGCAAAAAAGACTTTATCATGAGAATAAAGATATGCCGTAAAGAAGCTAAAGAATCAGCTTATTGGTTAAGATTGATAGTTGAAACAAATGATGAGCAGTATAAACGAGAAGGAGCAAATCTTACAAATGAGGCAACTGAGTTAAAGAAGATTATTTCCTCTATTAATCTAAAATCACAGTAGTTTTCTTTTTGGGTGTTGTAAATTGTAATTTATTTGTGATTTGGAATTTTAGATTACGAGCCTTTGTGTCTTTGTGGTTATAAAATTTTATAATTAGAGAGGTAAATATGAATATTACTCAAGATAGTATGAAAGTCGTTGAAATAATGTCTCGGCTTAGTATTGACAGGGCTTCCCGGGCTCTATCCAAGATACTAAGAACCGGCGCAATGATTTTACTTTCACGTGTGTACATAGCAGATTTAAGCGAAACTACTGAAAAGATGAATGATGATCTCAGGGAAATGACTGGTGTTATGGTTGGTTTCAAAGGAAGCGTAGGCTGTAAGCTTTTATTCATGCTGCCTGTAAATGGTTCGTTCATTCTCACTGACCTCTTTCTCAGGCAGCCTGCCGGCACGACGAAAGAGTATAACGAATTTACTGAAAGTGTAATTCAGGAATTAGGAAATATTCTTGCAAGCCATATCAGCAATGCCCTGGTATCTGATTTTGATGCCACACTGGTACCAGAACCACCACATGTGCATAATGACTATGCTGGCGTCATGTTTTCAAATCTTGTTATGGAGCAAGGTATGATGGATGACAAACTATTACTGATGGAGACAAAATTCAATATTTGCAAAAATGAACTTGAGTGTTACCTTTTTCTGGTTCCGGAGACGACGTCATTTGTAAAACTGTTAGACAATATGGGAGTAAAAACATGAAGAAAATATTAGTAGTGGACGACGCTAAAGTCATAAGGATGGTAATTAAGCGGCTTTTGATACAACATGGATATCAGGTTGCGGGAGAAGCTGGAAATGGAAGGGAGGCATTTGAAAAATACAAGGAATTAAGGCCAGACGCCGTAACCATGGATATTATAATGCCGGAGGTAGACGGCATTCAAGGGTTAAAAGATATCCTTGCCTTTGATAAACAGGCAAAGGTAATCATGATTTCTGCCATAGACCAGCACGATTCTTTAACGGATGCCATTCGAAACGGCGCTACCGATTATGTGGTAAAACCATTTGAAGACGACCGCATGATATCTACATTAAAAAATATTTTTAGCGAGGGCTGAACAGAATAGTATTGTTAATTTTTCTGCTTTCCTTAGACGTTATTTAAAATGTTAAGGGGAATACCTATGGACATCGATATTAATGATAAAGAATTTGGTCTTTTTCAGCGGTTAATCTACAACGAAAGCGGAATAAATCTTACCCCTGCAAAAAAAGAATTATTGAAATCGCGTTTAATGAAACGTCTACGGGGCCGTTCATTAACTTCATTTAAAGAATATTATCAATACGTAACAGAAGAAGATACAACAGGAGAAGAACTTGTCAGTATGCTTGACTGCATTTCCACAAATCTTACAGAATTTTTCAGAGAAGCAGCTCATTTTGATTACTTGTCAGAAAAGGTACTACCCGTCGTAATGGAGAATAAAAGAAAAAAACAGGAAAAAAAGATCAGGATCTGGTGCGCAGGGTGCTCAACAGGTGAAGAGCCTTACAGCATTGCTATAATACTGGCAGAATGTATAGAACGACTTTGTGATTTAGATATAAAAATATTGGCTACCGATTTATCAACACGTGTTTTAAAAAAGGCAACGCAGGGAAGATACTCAAAAGACCGGCTAAAGGGTATTCCCCTACAAATACTCAATACTTATTTCGAAAAAGAAACGTGTAATTTCAAAGAGCATTATCAAATAAAGGATTTCCTGAGAAACATGATCGTTTTCAGAAGACTTAATCTTACCGATGCAACATTTCCCTTCAAAGGACAATTTGATTTTATATTTTGCAGGAATGTGATGATCTATTTTGACAAGCAAACGCAGACTGAACTGGTAAATAAATTTTATAAGCATCTTGCTTCTGATGGACATCTTTTCATAGGACATTCTGAAAGCCTCGCTAGTACGGACAGTAAATTTCGCTATGTACAACCAACTGTTTATCAAAAATAATTCTTTTCAACAGGAGCACTGATATGAACAAAATGGTAAAGGTACTCATCGTTGACGACTCTGCGGTAGTCAGAAAAATATTGTCAACTGGTTTAAGCAAGGATAGCGACATTGAAGTAGTGGGAACGGCGGCAGACCCTTTTATTGCCAGAGACAAAATTATAAGTTTAAAACCCGATGTAATTACCCTGGATGTAGAAATGCCCAGGATGGACGGTATCTCCTTCTTGCAAAGATTAATGTCATACTATCCTTTACCTGTTATTATGGTCAGTTCATTAACACAATCAGGCTGTGAAACTACGCTGAAGGCTTTAGAAGTCGGCGCATTGGATTTTGTAGCTAAACCTTCATTGGATGTATCGCATACGCTCAATGAGATAGTAACCGAATTAGCAGAAAAGATAAAAGAATCAGCACGTGTTAAAATCAAAAAGAAAGAATATTCTAAAAATTCTAACAGAAAAGATACAAACATCGGACGCGCACAGACAAACCATGCATTAATCAATAGCACGCACAAGATCGTTGCAATTGGGGCATCAACAGGCGGAACTGAGGCACTTAAAGAGGTGTTGATGCAGATGCCACCTAACGCCCCGGGCATACTCATCGTACAACATATGCCTCAGTTGTTCACAAAATCATTTGCTGACCGGTTAAATTCCCTGTGTTCTATTGAGGTGAGAGAGGCAAAAGAAGGAGATAGCATTATTCCAGGTCTGGCGTTAATTGCACCGGGAAATTATCACATGGAATTACGAAGAAACGGGGCACGGTATTTTGTAACAACACATCAGGAACCTCCCGTTTGCCGACATAGACCATCTGTCGAAGTGTTATTTGAATCAGTTGCAAAATATGCAGGCGCCAATGCCGTGGGTGTGATTATGACGGGAATGGGCGATGATGGCGCAAGCGGCCTTTTAAAAATGAAAGAATCAGGCGCTAAAACGATAGCCCAGGACGAAGATAGCTGCGTGGTATTTGGTATGCCCAAGGAAGCAATCAAATTGGGTGGAGTAGATACCGTAGTTCCGCTCAACAAAATTACCCCTTCAGTTTTATCGTTATTGAAATAAATCGCAGATGCTCATCTGGCAATGAATTTAATGATTTTTCGTGTATAATATTATTTTATGAACACTTTTGGAAAGAGATCAAATATGGCAGTGCAATGGAGTGATGAACTGGCAGTAGGAGTGGGTGCAATCGACGAACAGCATAAGGGAATATTTAGCAGGATAAATAATTTGCTGAATGCGATGGCACAAGGGAAGGGAAGAGACGAAGTTGGAAAGGTAATTACATTTTTAGCAGATTATGTCGTAAAGCATTTCAAGGCTGAGGAGGAAATTATGGCGAAACATAACTATGATGGTATTTCATCACAGAAGACTGAGCATGCACAATTTATAAGGGACTTTTCTGCTTTAAAAATGGATTTTGAGAAAAATGGTGTTACCACTCACCTTGTGTTGCAAGTTCAAAATAAATTATGCAATTGGTTAAAAAATCATATAGGAAGTGAAGATAAAAAAATCGGTGCCTTTTTAAAGAAGTGTGCATAGTTTCCTGATTTATGTTCAACAAAAAGAGTACCACCCCGCGCCGCATAATTGTAACCAATTAATCATCCCTTAGTCCCCTTCTTGCAAAGGAAGGGACTAAGGGAAGGTAGAAGCCTGACAACAAATGCTACGCCCCTGCGTATTTAACTAAATAAATACGTGGATTAAACTTTTTTTGAGATCATGTACAAAAAATGTTTCACTAAGTTGGGATCCGTTGCAAAATGAACATGGGTATAAGACCCCAGTGCTCGGTCTGTGAAGAGGCCATCTGGTCGTGATTTATTGTCATCGTATTTAGAAATTGAATAGGCAAATGTCGTATTATCGGGTACATGCAATGAGGACCAATGAAATTCATGCGCCTTAAATACATCTCCCTTTTTGCACAGGAGGTTATCATGGAGTGCCCGAACAGTGCTGTAGCCAAGCCCCTGCCGCTTGTTCTCCATCTTCGTTATCCCTTTGAGAATTCCACACATCTCATGTGATTTATGCTTAAAATCTACCATGTGTTCAAGCAAATACATCATTCCGCCGCATTCTCCGTATATGACCACACCATTTTTATGCGCCTTCCGGATGGATTCCTTCATGGTAGTGTTCGCTGCGAGTACGGCTGCATGTAACTCAGGAAAACCTCCGCCAATGTACAATCCATCAATATCTGATGGCACGTATTTATCATACAAAGGGCTAAAATATGTTAGTTCTGCGCCATATGACTCTAAAAGATCCAGGTTGTCCTGATAGTAAAAATTAAATGCCTCGTCTACAGCAACGGCAATCCTGTGACGAAATTGTTTGTTGCCATCACAAAATAATGTTTTCTGAAATCCGGGGAGATTGTTTGATAAGAATGCGATGCTTATCAAGGTATCGATATCCACGGTAGCCGACAATAACTCCCCGATCTTTCGATATTCGGATTTTGAAAGCTCCTGTTCAACTGAAGGTATCAAACCAAGATGGCGCTCCGGCAGTATTATTTCTTCATGAAAAGGCAGGTACCCCATTACAGGAATTTTACAGGTGTCTTCAATAGACTTTTTTAAAGAGGCATAGTGTCGTTCGCTCCTAACTCTATTTAAAATTACTCCATGGATTTTCATATCTGTATCAAAATTCTTGTACCCTAACACAATCGCACCAGCACTGCGCGACATTCCCCGTGCGTCCATTACCAATATTACCGGTAAATCTACTATCCTGGCAAGGTGCGCTGTACTCCCCAATTCCGTCCCGTCCAAACATCCATCGTATAACCCCATCACCCCTTCGATCACTGCCATGTTCGACCCTACACAGGCGCGTTCGAATAATTCCAGGCATACATCACGGCTCATAAGCCATGTATCCAGGTTGCGTGATGGTTGTCCCGTAATGGCGGTATGATGAGAGGGATCAATATAATCAGGTCCGACCTTAAACCCTTGCACTTTATAACCCTTTTCCGTCAAAGCAGACATTAAACCAAGGGTAATGGTTGTTTTCCCCACACCGCTATGTGTGCCAGCTATCAAGATCCTTGGATAATGAGATGGAGTGTATGTCATAACTGATGCATTTTCACTACAATAGTAAAGGCATGAATATTTTATTTTATTCTTTTCAATCTATTTTCTTCTTGATCAATTGCACGGTCTAAATGGTCATGCCATTTACTGCCATAATGCCTTTCCAACCAGCTTTCGATGTGCCCTTGCCAAAGATTGTACGCTTGTTTTATACCTTCGATCTTTGGATGTACCGTGGAAGTGTATAAAACGCATTCAGACCTGGGCACCTCCAGCAAAAAATATTCAGCAGGTTTTTCATTCCAGATCGCACTAATCCTGGCTATTTCGTTATAGTGGTTTAACTTTTTCCTTGTCTCCTCAGCTGGATAACCAGGAAAAATCTTTCCAAGCAGTTTACGATCATCTTTAATAGCGTAAAATAAACGAAAGACTTGTTTATGTTTCAATGTTAAATAATTTTCAGATGCAATATATTCATTGTAAACGCAAGGTGCAGGAATATCATACATGAAACTGTCTGTCTTGTCCGGAAATTCTTTACAGGTATATGGCCGGCACCTCTTTCCAAAAATACCGCATCTTAGTAATACCTGGAGGGTAGAACCGTTATGGGTATTAACCTCTTTCAAATAAAAATTCAGGCATCGGCAGGGATTGTATATAATATCCTTTGCCTGAAGGGTTGTATAAAGCAATTTAATACCGTCAATAGCGTTACCTCGTTTTAGAAAACGTCTCCATATACCCAGATGTGTTTGTTCCCTGGGTATACTCATAAAGCAACATATCCCATCAGCACAGACATCACGGGTAAGATCTATGTTCTTATTACTGTCAACGGTATTGGAATTTGTTTTCATTATGACACCCTTTGTTCTTATGGAAGAATTGTCACCTGGGAACAATCACAGAATTTACAGCCTATTCTTACTTTTTGTCTGTGTAACAAGTCTCGCGCTCAATGCTTGTGACTGTGGCTATGCCGATGCTCATGTTCATGCACTATTTCGTTATGCCGATGACGATGCTGATGAACCAAATTGTGTTTCAGCAACAAGTCGTAATTATTTAATATTTCGTTATAATTTCCTGTCGCCACGGGTCTCTTTTCTGCACTAAAGACAAGTACCCGATCTGCTATCTCCTGAGCAAGAAAAATATCATGTGTCACAATTAAGAGTGTCTTACCCTGCGATTTTAGAGTATACAGGATATTAATAAATTTCGATGAGCTCATCGGGTCAAGTCCACTCGTTGGTTCATCGAGCAACAAAATCTTTGGATTCATAGATAATACCGTAGCAATAGCTACCCGTTTTCACCAAAACTCAGATGATGTGACGTCCGCGATCCCTGGCCTTCCATTCCTACCAGGGCTAAAGCTTCCTGGGATGCCACGATTGCGCGGTCGTTGTCCCAACCCAGGTTTAAAGGCCCAAAAGAGACATCGTCCATAACGGTAGGACAAAACAGCTGATCATCGGGATTCTGAAATACCATTCCCATACCTTGCCTGATCTCTTTCTTATTTGTTTTGGTAAGTCTTAATCCCATGATCTCTATATGTCCGTCACCATCCAGAACACCCATCAGATTCATGAACAGCGTTGATTTACCCGTACCATTGGCGCCAATAATAACCAGAGTTTCGCCCTCTTTTACATCAAAGCTAACGTCCCTTAATGCCGTAGTTCCGTCAGGATACTGATAATTCAGATTTGAAACAATTATAATCCCTGCCATAGGTGTGCATTACTTATTTTGATATGTTCCATTTGATAAATGAGACCAGACACGATACATATGAGCGAAACGATTATACCAGCTATAAATAAATAATCTACAGATGAGAACCTGGAATGTTTCATACTATGTATCTCCCCACTGAATCCACGCAGGATCATTGCATGATAAATCCTTTCTGCCCGCTCATACGTCCTAATAAATAGCATGCCAATCATATATCCCAGCACCCGAAACTGTTCCCTATACCTTGAGCCAAAATAACGCAGAGACCTGGCTCGCATCAGTCGCCTTGCCTCTTCTAAAAGCACAAAAATGTAACGATACATAAATGACATGAGCATAACAAGGATTCGTGGTAGATGAAGCAAGTCTAGTCCCTTTAAAAAATCGGTAAAGGTGGTTGTTGATGAGGCAAGGATAAGAAGAAGAATAGACAGACCCGACTTGATGATAATGTTGAGAAATGTCCATACACCTTCGCACGTGACATTCAATTTCCAATATCCTCTTATTAACGACCAACAATCCTGTCCTTGTTTTACAAACGGCACAAACATTGCCATGAATAGGACAAATGGCAATAAAATGCATAATCTCTTTAATATCTGCGCAGGTGTAGTCCTTGAGAAAAAAGAAATTGCCAGTATCAACAAGAAATAGAGTCCGAAATCTTTAAGACGAGCAACGGGAGTCAGTATCATGCAAAGAATAATGGCAAGGAAGGAAACAATCTTTGTCCTCGGATCAAGTTTTTCCATGAAACTTGTATATTTCATAGCTCTATTGTCCAAACAAACTTATGAATTCAGGTTGCAAACCATTTGGCTGAGATGACGACGAAGCCTGCCGGGATTCCCACTTATGTCTTTTCACCCCCTACCCCTGCCAGCGGGGAACAGGAGATAACCGCACCTCAAAATTTTATCTGTAATTGTCATTTCGACCGAAGGGAGAAATCTTAAAGATTCCTCACTCCGCCCGGAATGACAGCCAAAGGGGAGATTTAAGCCCCCTTTGTTAAGGAGGTTTAAAAGGACTAACATGGAACAGAAGCTATCAAGGAAAAACAGTATTTCAGACACACAGTAAGTCCAATTCCACAAGCCATAAATAAAACAGACGCAATATAGATAATTTTTATGGCCGTATCTATTGACTTCATAGTCAATGAATTGTGGGCATCCCCGATAAAGGGCTTTTCTACAATCTCGCCCTGATACGTACCCGGCCCCCCTATCTGTACTCCCAAAGCCCCTGCCATGGCTGCTTCGGGAATACCACTGTTAGGGCTCTCATGTTTACGACCGTCCCGAAAGGCAATCCGTAAAGACCGTGTAAAACCACAGCCGCACAAAAATGAGGCTGCAGGAATCAATACCGCACAAATTCTTGCGGGAATATAATTGGCTATATCGTCAAGCCGTGCCGATGCCCAGCCGAAACGGATATACTTCTCATTTCTGTATCCCACCATGGAATCCAGTGTATTTATTGCCCTGTAAACCATTGCTGCTACAGGCCCCCCAACAAATGAATAAAACAATGGAGATACAATACTATCGACGCCCCCCTCTGCAACCGTTTCTACACACGCCCTTACTATTTGCTCTTCACTGAGACGGTCTGTATCCCTGCCGACGATCTGTGACAATGCATGTCGTGCCTTTATTAAATCATTTTCTCTGAGAGATATCATTACTTTTTTTGCTTCATCAGCCAGGGTTTTTATAGAAATTGTAAAATATATAATAACAGCGCCACTGAGCATTTCAAACGAAATACCCCCTTTTTTTGCTATGAATATTACGCTATAGGTTGAAAGATACGTTCCGAACACAATGATCGTGGTCAGTGCTATCCCCCGAATACGCTCTTTCACGGGAAATCTCCACGCGAGACCTTCCATATTTTCTATAAACTTCCCGATGAGCCGAACGGGGTGATATGTCCATTGAGGATCACCAAGAGCAATATCCAGGATATATGCAACCGCTGTTTGAATAAGGACAGAATGTGTAGGATTAATCACCGTTCAGTACAGTTCCAAGCAAATTTAAAAAAAAGAGCCAGAGGCCAGAATTCATTAATCAGAATAGATTGTCACTTCAACACACAAAGCGCCTTTTCATTCTGAATTCCGAATCCTGACGTCTGACTCCCTGGAAATCTACACAAAAACAATCTAGTTTTTTACTTCATAATCTGCATCAATAATGTCATCCTCCCCACCTTCACCCTTATTTTCTTTCCTTTTCTGTTCTTCGCCTCCTGGCGGGGGCGGCGGTTGCTGTTCCCCAGGCTTAGCTGATTCCTGATATACTTTTGCACTAATTTCATGCAGGGCGCTTGTTAAGGTATCCATCTTTTGTTGTATGTCTTTTTCGTCTTCAGTTTTCATCGATTCTTTTAAATCTTTAATAGCAGTCTCAATCTTCTGTTTTTGTGCGGCATCGATTTTCCCGGCCACATCCTTTAAGGTCTTTTCTGCACTGTAGACGAGAGTGTCTGCCTTGTTTGTTGTTTCAGCCTTTTCTTTTGCCCGTTTATCCTGATCGGCGTATTCTTGTGCCTGTTTGACCATCCGGTCTATTTCTTCCTTATTTAATTTGGTTGAAGCCGTAATCGTGATCTTCTGTTCATTTCCTGTACCCAGGTCCTTTGCATGCACATTAATAATACCATTGGCATCGATATCAAATGATACTTCAACTTGCGGAACACCTCTTGGTGCAGGCGGAATACCAGAGAGATGAAATCTTCCCAGGGTAACATTATCCTTGGCCATTGCCCTTTCACCCTGAAGGACATGCACTTCTACACTTGTCTGGTTGTCCTCCGCTGTTGTAAATATCTGGCTCTTCTTCGAGGGGATGGTAGTATTTCTTTCAATGAGATGGGTAAGCACTCCGCCAAGAGTTTCTATACCAAGCGACAGAGGTGTAACATCAAGAAGAACGAGGTCTTTAACCTCTCCCGATAAGACGCCGGCCTGGATTGCAGCTCCCATAGCTACACATTCCATGGGATCAATGCCACGCTCTATTTTTTTCCCTACGTAATCCTCCACAAACTTATGCACAATGGGCATACGCGTCGGGCCACCAACAAGGATAACTTTATGAATATCATTCGGCGTCAATTTTGCGTCTTTTAATGCCTGTTCAATCGAATGTCCGCATCGATTAACGATAGAAGAGACTAATTGTTCCAGTTTTGCCTTAGTCATGGTGTGGGTAAAGTGTTTTGGCCCGGAGGCATCGGCTGTAAGGAATGGGAGGTTAATGTCCGTTGACAACGTTGTGGAAAGTTCTATTTTGGCCTTTTCTCCCGCCTCTCTTAACCTCTGCATCGCCATTTTGTCATTTTTAAGATCGATTCCATATTCCTTCTTGAACTCAGACACCAAGTAATCGACAATGGCGTTATCCATATCTGTGCCACCCAATTGGGTATCACCGCTTGTAGAGACCACCTCAAAAACACCCTGGCCAAAATCCATAATCGTACAATCCAGGGTGCCACCTCCCAGATCGAATACCAGGATTTTCTGAGATTCTGCAACCTTATCCAGCCCATAGGCCAGCGATGCGGCTGTAGGCTCGTTTATAATTCGAACCACATCCAATCCGGCAATAGTTCCTGCATCTTTAGTGGCTTGCCGTTGGTTATCATTGAAATAAGCAGGGACTGTGATTACGGCCTTTTCAATCCGCTCACCAAGAAAGGCCTCGGCATCGTGTTTTATCTTCTGTAAGATAAATGCCGAGATTTGTTGCGGTGTAAAGGTTTTGTCACGAATGGTAACTTTGTAATCGGTACCCATCTTTCTCTTAATTGCAAAAACTGTCCCTTCCGTGTTACTAACAGCCTGTCTCCTTGCAGGTTCGCCTACAAGTTTTTCGCCATCCTTTGTAAATGCGACATAAGAAGGAAACGCTTTACCACCGACCGTTGCGCCTTCTGCACTTGGAATAATCGTGGGTTTGCCACCCACCAACACGGCTGCGGCAGAGTTACTTGTCCCCAGGTCTATGCCAATAATCTTTGCCATTTCTTATCCTCCTTTTTCCTCTTCTTGCTTTTCTGGATTCTGAATATTTTCCTGTAATTTTGTCTTCTGAGACACTACTACTTTTGCAGGCCTTAACACAAATGTATTTAATAAATAGCCCTTTTGAATTTCTTCCAACACGGTATCTTCGGGCATCTCATTATTGACCCTTTGCATGAGAACCTCGTGCTTATAAACATCCAAAGGTAAACCCACCGAAGGTATGGGTTCCATACCTTCCGATTTCAAGATGCGCGTAAATTCTTTGTAAATCATTTTAATCCCGTCTACGAATTCAGTCCCCTTTGTATTACTGGTTGTACAGGCCGCTTTTTCTAAACTCTCATAAACATCTAATAATTTTTTGATCAGTGATTCTGCGGCTGTACGTTGGATAGTTTGGCGTTCTTTCGCAGCCCATTTTTTGTAGTTATCAAAGTCGGCTGCGAGTCGCCGCATTGAGTCCTGAAGTTCAATGGTCTTTTTCTTATTTGCCTCTAATTCCTGTTTTAAGGATTGAATTATTGACTGCTGCCCTGCAAATAACACCTCGGAAGCCTGAACAACTTCTATTTTATCGAATGGGTTGGTATCATTTTCAGTTCCATTTGACATGGTTATCTTAACCCTAAATAATCTTTTGGTAATACAGTTTTTACAGGTTCTTTATAGAATAAAACCATGATTATAATACAATATTTAAAATATTGCAAGTTCATTAAAATTCTTTATTCCTGATCAGTTACATCTCACCTTCTCTTAAAATCCCTGTAAGTACTGCAATCAGGTGAGAAGGAATATTCGTCTCTTGCAATCCTCTTATGGTTGCTTCAACATCATAGTAGACTCGTTTTATCTCAACGCGACCATCCTCCCATACAGCGTACGACGCCATAGGGATGCCGTCCCGTGGTTGGCCAACACTTCCAGGATTCACCACGGTGACACCCTGTATATTCCGTACCATCGGAAGGTGGGTGTGTCCAATAAAGACGGTATCGGCAGTAATATTCATTAACTCGGACTCCCATTGTTTGTCGGAGACGTCTGGCCTAAGATACTTATAGATATCACCATCGGGTGAACCGTGTGATAACAAAAATCTCCTCCCCTCTAATTCCAGACGCAATGTTGTTGGTAAATTCCCGAGAAAGTTTTTTTCCTCCGCAGGCAATGAAGCCTGTGTAAAAACCTTCCCTGCATCACTGAGTTCCTTGTATTTTACTGAACACCTACAATCCATATTCCTGCCAACGGCGTTATCGTGGTTCCCACGAACTACGTTGCTGGTCAAGGCAATGACTCTCTCGATACATGCTTTGGGATACGGCCCATAATTTACGATATCTCCAAGGCAAAAAATCACATCAGCTTTTTCAGTCACCGCATCCAAAGCAGCCAGATTGCCGTGGATGTCTGATATTACCAGTATTTTCATGTCTTGTATCTTCTTTGTTTTGTGAAAATGAATATAGAAAATTTATAAATCAAGGCTTATACGATTTTATTTACCTGCCGTTATGAGTTATTTTATTGAAATCAATCCGGGTAGTCACCGTAATTACCCACCCCTTCACGTGTCATGCCAAAGGAATATGCTCAGGTTAAAAGAGACCAGGGAATCATAGAGATATAGCCTTGCCTAACCTAAGGAAGATGAGTTTAAATTCTTGATTGTTTACGTGACGAGAACGTTTGACGGCATCAATATAGATTTCTTTTTGATACAGGTATTTCCCTGCCATTACAGGCAGGTCGGTTATAGAAACGTGATCCGTCTTATAATCGGCAATGATGATACGTCCGTCTTTTTTATAAATGATATCGATGACACCTCTCATAATCTGTCCACACCAGTTGAGCAATATGGGCACCTCTCGCCCAAGTATCTGTGCGGCTTGTAGCTCTTTATATGCTTCTGAACCGATGAATGCTGAGAGTATCTTTACTACCTCTGCTTTTATATATTCTACGGGTATTTCCTGATATTTTATAACCACTCTTTCATCCCCTCCTACAGAAGGAGGGGAGATACTTTCCCCTTGATATGTAAGGCCATCTCTTTGAAATTTGGCAGATGATTCTCCTTCGATAACTTTACGGTTAATTGCCCATCTTACTGCTGACTCTACGGACATTTGAAGTTCTCGGGGATTTCCATAAAAGTTCCACCCCTCTAGTACCCGGTGGCAGATGGAACCAATCATAGCAGCGTGGTTTTGATGTGATTGGTTGGTGTCAGCTTTGATTCTTTTAGATTTTACAACCTCCCCTTGTTCTTCTCCTTCGTACAGAGGGGATACAGGATAATTTCTTGCCCGATGTTGTTCAAATTCATCAGGATAAAGATGAGGCATTCTTTCAGTTCTACCCGGCACTGCTGGCAGGCTTTTTTTCATCGCTTCTTCGAAGGCAATAGTCGCCGGAGAGACAAAGAGTGGGTTCCGGGTAGCCTTAATCATTGCAGCCTTTCTTTTCTTCCATAGTTCAATAAATGCTGTCCAGTCGATATCCAGGTTCTTTTCTTTTGTTATTGTTTGGGGACGATGTGTTCCATCAAATCTAAAATGTTCTACAAAGACCTCTGCGTTTCCGAAAGGAAATTTTCCTTGGTTCATGAATGTTTCGTCACCAAGCTCAACACCCGCAGCATCTCTTAGCGATTGTGTAATCAGTCCCATGTAAGATTTATCATCATCCTTCAGTGATCCTGTAAGTATCAATCGTTCCTTCGCCCTGGTCATGGCTACATACAGGACACGTTTCTCTTCCTCCCACGAACGATCGTTCAGTTTCTTTTCAATGATGACACTTTGGAAATTTCTTACCCGCTGGCCACCCTCGCCGATTACAATACCCGTTGTGGACGTAGACCAATCAAACACCGCAGCATCTAACACCTCTTTGTCATTTCTTACTTCACCGTGCAGGTTGCCCAGGATAACAACGGGAAATTCTAGTCCCTTCGATTTATGGATAGTCAGTATTTTCACGACATCCAATGTCTCATCCGAAAGGGGGCTTTCCCCTTCTTCCCTGGCGTCTTTTATACGTACTTTGATACGGGCTATAAATTTTTTGAGTGAAATACCATCGGACTGCTCCATGTCACAGGCCATCTGATAGAATTTTTGAAGGTTAGCCAACTTCTGTTCTCCATGCCAGGCACAGGCCGTAATCTCTGCAATATGGGTATTGTCCATAATCTCTGCAATGAGTTGTGAAACGGGAAGTATACCAGCACGTGCATGGGTCTTTCTTAAAAATTTATAGAATGGTTCTATAATATTTTTAATAGCAGGAAATAGATTATTCATCCCCCCAGCCACTCCTTCACAAGGAGAGGATACATGATTTGTATCTCCATCGCTCTTCATGATCCAACAACTTTCAAAAGTTTTACCTGAAATGTCCTTGCGATAATCCAAAAGATGATTTTTAAGAAGTTCGTATATCTCACGATCCGTTAAACCCACGAGAGGTGAGCGCATTACACCTACCAGGGCAATCGTATCATGAGGATTTTCTATGATACGCAGGAGGTTCGTGAAATCAAGGATTTCCTGGGTGGTATAGAAATATTTTTCACCCTCCACGATGTATGGGATACCGTATCTCTTAAGCGCCTCGACATAAGACCGCACCTGGGTAAATGCCCGCAGGAGCAAAGCTATATCCCTGTATTTAAGTTTACGAAGTCCATTTTCGGCAGACGTATCTTCAATGGCTTCGTTGTTGATGTGTTTTATAATCCATCGTGCAATCCACTCAGCCTCTGCCTCCCTTGCCTCATCTGCTTTTAGTTCTGCCCCATCCTTATCAGAGACCAGAACAATCTCAACCACTTGGGAGTGATGTTTTTTGAGGCGATTGGCATGGATAGGAATATAACAGGGTTGTAGCCCCGGCTTTTCAACTATGATCCTTCCCTCAAATAGCCGGTTTACAACCTCAATAATACCGGAATGACTCCTAAAGTTTTCCTGCAATTTCAACGTCTCGTCCTGTCCGCACACCTGTCTGACTACTTGTTCATATGCCTCAATGTCTGCCCGGCGGAATGCATAAATGGACTGCTTGGGATCACCAACAATAAAGAGTTTTCCCGGCTCAAGGGTTAGCTTACGGGCATCTTTGCTGTAATGTCCCAGTGCCTCGGAGAGAAAGAGGACGATTTCGTATTGGACGGGGTCGGTATCCTGAAACTCATCGACAAGTATCGTCCGGAAATCTTTCTTCAGTTTCTCACGAATATAACGATACTCTTTGTTTTGCAATAAATCCCTCGTAAGGGTAAGCAGTCCGTCAAAGGAGACGTATCCCTGTGATAAGTACGTCTGCCGAAATGCCTTTGCAAATGGAGAAATGAGACCTATCACGGTTGCAACAAAGGCATCATCAACGGTCTTCAATTTCTTTAATAGGATATGGCACTCTTTTGTAAGTTCTTGTGCAATCTCAAATCCGTCGTCCGTCCAACCGGTCTTTGCCTTAGAAGTTTCTTTGTCGAAATCATATTCTAATTTATTTAAATAACTGAAGCCCTTTTTTTTTATTCCATCGAGAATCTTTGCTAATTCTTGTAATTGTGAAAGAAGGTTGTTATTGGGCTTTTCACAGCAAGGAAGAATCTTTAGGATTTTATGAGAAACGGGATCTAATAAGGATTGAATGCCAGGTTTATTGTCGGCATCCAACGGTAATTGATTAATCTCAGAATGAATTCTCCTGGAGTTTATAACAACCCCTTTTCCCCCTCCTTCGCGAAGATTTGCCTCCTGACACTGAGCAAATTCTCCCGACGTGAGAGAGTTTAGTGGAATAGTAAATCCTGATAACCGCCTGGCCAGGTTCTCAAGAGACTCCAAGTCTAATCTCCTGAGTACACTCTTCCAACTATCTGCATGAGGAGAAGAAAGGACAAGTTCTGACTCCAGCCACTTCGCCCATTCTTTATCAAAGAGCTCATCGAAGAAATCCCCTTCGTCCACCACAAACCCGGGTACCACATTTGATTCAATGGGATACAGTCGTAAAATATAGGCCGCAAAGCCGTGAATGGTCCCGATAATGGCCTTATCCATATCCTCAAGAGATTTTCTTGCACGGCGTTCGACCTCGCGATAGGTCGTCTGGTACGTATCCCTGATATGAGCAAGAAACTTTTCTACCTTTGTATTATCCTTCTGAGATGCTTTCCCATTAACAACAGCTACGATCTTTTCCAATTCCCCCATCAATCTAACCTTCATTTCACTGGCGGCCTTCTCTGTAAACGTCATTGCCACCACCCTGCGAATAGGACTTTCTTCGTTTTTGAACCTCTTGTGGCCTAAAATCACGTGTAACATCCGTTCAACCAGAAGCGTGGTCTTGCCCGTTCCGGCCCCGGCCGTTACAACGATATTTCTTTCAAGTTCTGAAACTGCAAGCTCTCTTATGGAGTTATCTATGGGTTTTGACATGATACTTATGCATGCTTTTTGTATTTATAAAAGCTCGTTTGCCTGGCAAATAATTGTCCGGCGGTAAGACCAATAAGGGGAGCATAAAAGTAGCTGCTGAAGGACCGTTTGATTAAAAGAAGGTTTTTCCTATTTTTTACACGGCCTTACCATAGAAGATGGTGTTTTATTGCCTTTTCTCCCAAGCACCATGCACATGAAAATAAAGCCCAATACACTAGTACAGAATAAAATATATGCAGCGATCAATAACTTCCCGTAATATCCGATCATTTCACACTCCTAAATCACATCCACATGTTTTTTTTGCAACCATCCCCTTCTCACATCATTACGGACAATTTCTTCCGCACCTTCTTTCGAATCAGGGGTTTGTTTTATACCTACATTTACATACACCCGATACCAATCGTCTTTTTCGTCTTCAATCACACATTCTGCACCATTATGTATTTCAAATTTAGGCTCATACTCTTCTCCTGGTCCGTACCGCACTTCACACTTTGTTTCAATAATCACTCCTCGATCTACGCCTTGTTCTCTATATATTTTGCTACCCAGAGATATCATTATAACAAACAGTACGACAGAAAAACCGATCGTTGCTTTTTTAAACCATGCGTATTTTCGTATAATTGAAAAGAAAAATAATATCATCACTACCACATACAGAGACACCGCCACGATAAAGAGTTCGTCCTGATTCAACAAAATATACCAAAAAAATATTCTCCTGATTACAACGGGAATTTCTGTTGTAAATTCCCTGTCCTCAGTAGACCTCTTTACCAATCTCAGGTTTGCATCGAGGTCTGCATTTCTAGGCATAAACCGTTTTGCCCTTTGATAGTTTACGATCGCTTTTCCTAATTCTCCCTGCCGATAATACGTATTTCCCAGATTATAGTATATTTGGCCATTTTTAAATCCGCCTGCAAGGATTGTTTCGTATTGTAATACCGCTTCTTTCAGGTGCTGATCTGCCTCTTGTGTTTTTTTTGATGCAATAAACTTTGTTGCCTGTAGATACTCTTCGTTTGCATCGGTAAATAATTTTATAGCAGCATCCCTCGATATTCTGTCCTTTGGATCTTGGACTTCTGATTTCGGTAAGCCACAATCCGCACTACGCATTCCGCAACAAAAAAAGAGAACTCCAGGGAAAAGACAAATAAAGATGCGTAGCTTCATGATAATTGTTTCTCCATGTTCGTAACAAGTTCCTTCGCTAACCTTAATGCATGTTCCATCACGTCAAATGACCCTCCGTCATTCGAAAATCGCCGATGATCAAAATCACTCAAACAGTTAGAAAACTCCTTGATGATATCGTCTGCAACCCCTCGTTGTCTTAACAAGATACCTACGTTTTCCTCCGTGGCACTTGCAAAAGAAATATTTAATTTGTCCGCGAGATAATCGGACAACGCCTTTGAAAGACAAGCATAGAATTCCTCTGGAAGATTTTGATTAAGTGCGGATTGTGCTTCATGCAACCTCTTTTTTGCTAATACAAGTGCCCGTCTTTTTCTGGCATAGCCGATATCCGATGTCAACCGAAGTTTACGTCGGTTTAACAAAAAGGCGGCAGCAACTAAGATTGCCGGAATAGATAGGAACGTGATAATGAACGGGTTTTTGTAGACACGATTTCCCTGATTTCGGAACGACGACAGATTTACCATAATAGGCGAGATATCTTCTGTTATTATATGTACCTGTTGTTTTGCAGTCGCTACTTTATCCTGAGAGGTTGTCAACAGAATGGGTACTTCCTGTTCCCCCGATTCGACAATAATAGGCATAGGTTCTTTGGAAATGGTTTTGTATTGCCCTGCACGCGGGTCAAAAAAGCTAAATACTGTTGCCGGCGTGGATTTGAGATATGTCATCTGCGGTTCGATAACCTTGCTAAACACCTTTCGGCCCCGAATTAATTCTTCCCTGTTCGTAATTTGAATGCTGGATTCTGCAGGATACAGTTTAAATTCGTTTTCATTGCCCATGACCAATACCGGTTCACTAATAGTCTGAATATTTCCTTCACCATATACTGAGATGGAAAGAGTAATCGGGTCACCAACTTTTACCTGTTGTGCCTTTGTTGTGACTTCCATGTTGTAAGTACCCACGGCCCCCTTAAATTCTTTAGGTTTACCTTCTTCAGGCAACGATTTAATCTTTAAGATAATTGAACCCGTTGCCCTCTCTACAGGATATCTTTTTTGTTCCCTCCCAAAGAAGTCATCAAAAAAAGCATCACCAAAAAGGCTGTCAGAAGGGGTGACCCTCCGATCTCTCCGTTGTTGAATAATTAAATTACATTTTAATTTAGCCGGCGATATGACAAGTTCCCCGGACATCATCGGGAAAAGCGCCGTGCGTAGCTCTAAAACATTGTATATGATCCCATCGCGAATTTCTTCATATTGTCTCTGATCGCCAAGTTTTTCTTCCATGAAATTTTTTGTAACCGGTGCCACATAATCTATGTCACCAACCGGCAATCCCTTTTGAAAATAGAATTTAAAGGACAATACAATCTGTTCGTATATATACGCCTCGCTCTTGTCTGTGCTCAGATCAACAAAAACAAGTTTTTCAAGGTCTGGAGATTGTCGGCCCGATGCACGAGGTGTATCAACCACTTCTACGGTTACCGGTTGCGAAGAATAAACCTTTCCTTTGTATTCCACCGTAGACGGTCCAATAGTAAATTTACCTTTTGCAACAGGCTGCAACACATACGTAAAGCCTTTACTTACAGAAATATCGCCGTTGATAATTTTTGTTTGTGCAGAAATATTTGGACCAAACAGCAGGGTAAATCCTTCAATGCCTGGAAAAGAAGGAGGTTGAGTATCCTGTGCGCCATGAATGGTTAATGTCAATTCTAACCGATCATTCCCTGTTAGGATATTTTGATCGACGGTTGCAGTCAAGCGAATATCCTGGGCAAATGTTTTTTCACTGCATGCAAAGAGTACCATGATTCCAAACCAAAGACTAAGTAATCTGAAACATTTTCTCATCCTGCTATTACACCTCACGAAAAAAAACAAATCACCAATCCTTATCAACAGACCTATGTTGCAGACGTTGAGTATCTCTTTTCTTAAACCTGGTCTCTTTTTCGGCGTCATTCAATACCTCAAGAAACCGCACTGCTTCTTCTTTTGACATATGCTGCCGCTGACCTTGTGATGGTTGTTGTTCTGTCTGTTGGTCATTGTGGCTATCATTGTCAGTTTGCTTCTGACCAGTATCATTATTATTCTCGTTTTTTTCTTGTGTATCATCTGGCTCGGGTTCTTGTGTGTCACCGGAAGGCTCTTGTTTGTCTTTGTCTTTGTCTTTGTCCTCACCCGTATCTTCATTCTGTTGATCATCCTTTTTGTCTTTACTGTCGGACTTCTGCTGCTGATCTTGTTGGTCCTGACTTTGTTGCTTTTGTTCCATTTCTTTCATCTTTCGTTCAACAAACTCGTAGTTATATTTAGCCTGGTGCCTTAATGTGCCGAGTTCGTTATCATCTTTTGATTCCGCATCTTCAATACAATCAACTGTATTCTTATAATATTCCAATGCCTCTTTCATTTTGCCCTGCCGGTACAGGGTATTGCCCATATTAAAGCTTGATTTCGCTTTCATTCCAAGGTCATTAGATTTTGCTAGATTTTCAAATAATTGAGCAGCCTCACTATATTTGTTTCTTTTGTATTGAGTATTGGCTATGTTAAAATCCAATTGGGGCATGTGCGGGCTGTTTATTCGTGCATTTATATATTTATCTAACGCCTCGTCATACTTACCATTGTGGTAAAGCTGATTTCCCTCACGTACATCATCAGCCAGAGGGTCTATCCACCCCAGGGATGCCCATCCAAGGAGAACGGTCAGTAAAAATCTTGTCATATAGTTAGCACTCACTTTAACGAAACCTCACCTTCGTTACCTTTTTGCTGTTTGGCAAAAAACTCTCTAGGGTAATGAGGACAATTGCTATGAAAAGAGGGATTTGATAACGGTTTACGTACCTTTTCACCCGTTGCGTTTTATAGGCAGACTCTTCTATATTTACAATACTATCCTTATAAATTTTCTCCAGCCCCCATTTTGTGCCATATCCCGGCGTATAAAGTCCACCCGTCTCCAAGGCAATTTTGTTTAACGTAATTTCATCTAATCTTGACTTAACGACCTGCCCCTGTCTATCTTTTAATAATTTTTCCTGACCACTTTCGTCCTTAATCTTAATATAGGAACCTTCCCTTTTTCCCACACCAACTGTATAAATAACAATACCCTGCTCTTTGGCTTTTGCGGCAGCTTTTAACGGATCATCTTCATGATTCTCGCCGTCGGTAATTAATATAATGGCCTTATGATTTTTTGAATTTGTCTCAAAGGCTGAATATATTTTTGTATTGCCTCTGCAAGGCGGTACTCCCAGAGGAATGATATTCGTATGGATGTCATGTAAAAAGAGGCGAAAAGCGCTATAATCATACGTTAACGGACAATAGGTGAATGCCGAACCTGCAAAAACAACAAGGGCAATGCGGTCTCCTGCCAGCACATGTAATAGATCTTCAATCTCCCTTTTCGCCACTTCCAACCGATTAGGTTTTACATCGTCGGCCAGCATGCTTCTCGAAGTATCTACGGCAATCACAATATCAATCCCCTTCTTTTCCACCTCTTCCCAATGATATCCCCACTTGGGCTCAATAAGCGAAAGTATCAAAAATAGTATGCCTGTAACCATTAAAATAGCCTTGAGCCATTGCCTTTTCTTACTAACGGGTAGTCCAATCTTTTGTAATAATTCTATATTTGCGAATTTATGTAAGTCTCTCGTCTTTTTTTTGAAAACAAGGACATATCCAAGAATTAGAATTGGAATAACAACAAGTAAGTAAAGGTAATTCAGGTTTTCGTACTGCATAAATTAATATCGTTCGATTGAGCGTTCAAAACGAAGCCTAATGAAATCCGAAAAAATCCACGTCCCCCTTAGGGTATTTTTCTCAACTTTGTTTTCTTCAGGCATAATTCAAATAATAGCAAACCAAAAGCAGGCAATAAAAAATAATGAAATAATTCACTATATTCTGTGTATTGAATCACTTCAGAGTCTGTTTTTTCAAGTTTATCTATGTGACTATAAATATCCTTCAGCGACTCAGTATCTGTCGCCCTGTAATACTTCCCGTCTGTAATCTTAGCGATTTCCCTGAGGGAGTCATCATCAATATCAACCTTCAATTGCCGCATGACCGTGTTCCCAAACAGATCTATGGCAGGGTATGGGGCAAGACCTTTTGTACCGGCACCTATCGTATAAATCTTAATTCCAAATGTTTTGGCTATTTCTGCAGCAGTAAAGGGATCTATTTCTCCTGCATTATTTCTTCCATCTGTCAAAAGGATAACCACCTTACTCTTTGCCTTAGTATTTCTAAGTCTATCCACAGACGAACCAATACCACAGCCTATCGCAGTGCCATCTTCAACCATTCCAATCTCCACCTTTTCCAGCAGCTGTAATAACATCCCATAGTCGAGCGTCATCGGGCACTGCGTATACGCCCGCCCGGCAAAAACGACCAAACCAAGGCGATCATTTGTGCGTTTCTGTATGAAATCTTTTACCACCTGCTTAATGACATAAAGTCGATTATGTCTTCTCCCGTTAATTTCAAAGTCCTCCGCCAGCATGCTTCCCGATACGTCCAAGGCAAGCACAATGTCAATCCCTTCCGTCTGTACCCTTGCCTCCTTATTGCCGTACTGAGGTCGAGCCAGTGCAATCACAAACAGAGCAATAGCAATGGATCGAAGTATGATGAGCACATATCTGTACCGCTGGAAAAATGTTGGTTTTAGCTTTTTCAGCGCTTTGAGTGAAGAAAAAATGACCTGGCTTGTTTTCCCGTGGCAAAAATAAATTAATGGAGGAATAATACCAATTAATATGAGTGCTAACGGATCATGAAAGTTCATTGGAGATTATCGTAATATCTAAAATATTTCTATAGCCAGACATGAGAATCAAACCGTCAATATCCTTAAAAACATGATATGGTTGCGAGATGTACTTGCTCCCCTTTTGAAATAACATTCCAGATATCCGTTTCGGGAATCTCCTTTTCTACAAAAACATCAGCGACAGACTGGAGTGCAACATTATTTGTCTTGAGAAGTTCTTCTGCCCCTGTTTCAAGAGTAAAATATCTATTGATATTCATTTCAGCTTGTTTATATATTTGAGCTCCTGCAAGCTCTTTCTTAGAACCCGTATTCAACTCGTATTCCATCAAGATACCTTTATCCACATAACTTATATGTAAACTCGCCTTTACACTTTCTACATCTAAAAAACGAATTTTATGTTTCCTGGCAAGGACTTCTTTAATCTCTGGCGTATTATAAATACCCCATATCATGTGCAAATTTTGCTTGAGTCTGGCAAGCTCTTCAGCTGAAATCTTACGTATGCGCTCTTGTGGTTTTGTGCTTGCCCTGATTCCGGAACCTTTTTCATGACTTAAATACTCATCCAAAAAATTTTCTGGCGCTTTTACCATATTCTTTATCCCCTTAAAAAGGTTCAAATTAAGATAGACACAGACAAACAAATTTGTCAATGCCACTCGTCGACATTGAAAATCTGACTTAACAGCCTACAAGCACAAACTTCCTGTTTTTCAGACAACCCTTTGTTTTTATCCGGAACTCACCTCCTCTTCTTTCAAACGTTCTCTGGTTTCGTCAATTAATCGTTTTGCCGCATCATAGGTTTCTTGTAATTCCAACTTCGACGGCTCATACTTTGCATATTTTACCATATCGCAACGTTCAAGAAAATCCTGTATCAATAGTTTGTGGATATTTTCTAATTTGTTTGCACGTGCCATTTCTGCAAGAAACTCTTCCGTTGTGCGTTCAGGCGCCAGCAAGCCAAACCGGTCTTCTATATAATGTCTCAAGATATCCGTTATGCGGTAATAATATTCTTTGATTAATCCTTTTGTAATCAGATCCTCTTCCGACAATTTTTCCAATAATTCATAAGCGACTTGGTGAGGTGCCCTTTTTATGGATTTCTGTTCCTGTCGTTCTTGTCTCCATTTCCGTTTATGTATTAACCAGTAGATAATACCCAATAACGATAATACTCCTAATCCCCCGCAAACCCACGTAATCAGGCGCTTGAAACTTACAGGTACCTCTAAGGGTGCAAGAATGTCTTTTATATCACCTGAATTTTCATCTTCCGTTAAAACACCCTTGATATCAACAGATATTTCATCGGTAACAACTTCTCCCTCGCCCAGTTTTCCCTTGTATGTTATCTTCAAAGGCGGAATTGTTTGACTTCCAATTTCATATGAACTCAACACATAGTTTCGTTCGACCGTGGAATAACCGGCTTCTTCACTTTTTGTCCCTTCTGTGACGGTTGTTTCTTTTACCGTAAATACACCCAACTGTTGATTAAATTCGGGGAATTGTACGGCAATATCACCAATGAACTTTACACGAATTCCAAGTTTTATCTTATCACCAATCGTTATTTCGTTTTTGTCGACATGTGCATGTGCCTCTACCAACGTTTTGCGTTTTGTGCCCTGATTTTCCTGTGCAATGGCACTATCTTTATAGAGTATCAGTGTATAGACAACCAATGCCAAAATCAATAGCCTGTTCAGGAATAAGTTACGCCGTTTTATCGTCATACCGAATTTTTAATATCTCTTTTCTCTTATCCTGAAGAAACGGACAATAGGCTCAACATAATGTCTGCTCGTATCGATCACAATCTCGTCAACGCCCATCGACCGAAACAATTTTGATCGCTCTTGCTTCTGTTTGCCACTTATAACACTAAATTCTTTTCTTGCCGATAGATTTGACGTGTCGACCAAAAGTATCTCGTCTGATTCTGCATCTCTTAATTCAATAAAACCCACATTCGGTAATTCTTGTTCCCTCGGATCAACAATAGTAATTGCAATCACATCGTGCTTCTTGTTTGCAATGCGCAGTGCATGGGTATAATCATCTGCAATAAAATCAGACACGATGAAAGAAATAGCGCGACGAGAAGAAATCCTGTTCATGTATTCCAGTGCTACAGAAATATTAGTTCCTTTTCCCTTGGGCTCTGTACACAGAAGTTCCCGTATGACCCTTAACACATGTTTTGCTCCTTTTTTAGGGTGGATAAATTTTTCAATTTTATCCGTAAACATGATCATACCCACTTTATCATTATTCTTTATGGCTGAAAACGCCAGAAGTGCACATATATCTCTATGGCAATTTCATTTTTCAATTGCTTTACTGATCCAATGTTTCCAGAAGCGCTTACATCGACAAGAAGCATCACCGTCAATTCACGCTCTTCTACATAACGCTTAACAAAGGGACGACCCATGCGTGCTGTTACATTCCAGTCAATTGTTCGTATTTCATCCCCTGGCTGATATTCCCGAACCTCCTCAAATTCCATACCCCGTCCTTTGAAAACACTGCGATATTCACCCACGAATGCTTCATTGACAAGACGACGAGTATGAATCTCTATTTGCTGGATTTTTTTCAGTATATCTTTTGAAATCATAACCTATTATAAAATGTACGAAAAAAGCTGTTTAAACGGCTTTATCAGATGCCTTTGTTTATGGCACCTCTACCGTATCAAATATTTTTTGCACAATATCTTCGGCGCTTATCTCCTCAGCCTCAGCCTCATACGTTATAATTACCCTATGACGAAGCACATCCATTCCTATTGACTTTACATCCTGAGGAGTTACAAATCCCCTGCCCTTTATAAATGCATGTGCCTTGGCGGCAAGCGTAAGAAAAATAGTTGCACGCGGAGATGCACCGTATTCTATAAATTCTTCCAGCTTAAGATTATATGCCTTTGGATCCCTTGAGGCAAATACGATATCAATGATGTAATCCTTAATTTTATCATCTATATAAATCTCATCGACTATGGTACGTAAACGCAAAATATCTGCCGGAGAAATCACGGGGTTTACAGAGAAATCTTTTTTTGTCAATGCCATGCGGTCCAAAATCTCCCGTTCTTCCTTTTTATCAGGGTATGTAATGTTTAATTTTAACATAAAACGATCCACCTGTGCCTCTGGCAATGGATAGGTACCTTCATGCTCAATCGGATTTTGAGTAGCCAGCACAAGGAATGGGTCTTCTAGTTTAAATGTCTGATCTCCAATAGTAACCTGTCTATCCTGCATTGCCTCTAAGAGTGCACTCTGTACTTTTGCAGGCGCACGGTTGATCTCATCCGCCAGAACAATATTGGTAAAGATAGGACCCTTACGCACAACAAACTCACCATTTTTAGGATTGTAAATAAGCGTACCAATTAAATCGGCAGGGAGTAAATCTGGCGTAAACTGTATCCTTTGAAAACCGGCGTGCATTGCCTTGGCAAGGGTCATAACCGACATTGTTTTTGCAAGTCCAGGTACGCCTTCTAACAACACATGGCCATTGGAGAGGACACCAATTAACAACCTTTCAATTAAATATTTCTGACCCACAATCACTCTTCCTACCTCATACATCAGAGTATTCACAAAATCACTTTCCTGTTTAACCCTTTCTGTAATCTTTTTGACATCCGAATCCATGAGTCCCTCCACCACAAATTGTTCCTAAGCTTAAAATTAAAATATAATTTTAAATGATAAACAGAAGATATCGCTGAATTTGTTCCTTTTTAAATAAACACTTTAGATTTTTGTTAAACGGACATGAACACGTGCGATATTATATAGCAAATTTCCCGATTTAAAACATACATTTTACAAATCCACCCGTGATGGAAAGTGCTTGACACTATATTCAATAGATGCTACATTTTAATTTAAATTATAATTTATGAATTTCGAGATGAGCGATCTATAAACGTTGTCAAAAGATATTCCTGTCGTCTCTATCGTTGGCAAACAAAACACAGGTAAGACTACACTTATTAGTCTTATTGTGCCTTTGCTAAAGAAAAAGGGATACAAAATTGGAACAATTAAATATAATATCCCTTCCTTTGAAATTGATTATAAAGGAAAGGATACTTACCGACATTATCAAGCCGGTGCAGACGTAGTTTCCATATCTTCGTCAAAAAAGCTGGCAATCGTAAAAAGAGTTAGCAAAAAATCGCCTTCAATACAAACTATTATCGAAAGTAATTATCAGGATATTGATATCGTACTTGTTGAGGGATATAAGCATTGGCGGTACCCTTATATTGAAATCCAAAATAATCTTCAGCAAAGAAATTCGAAAAGCAAGGCAGATAAACACCACCTGAGGATTATCAGTACGGCGAATACACATCCTCTTGTACCAGCCTTTACGGAAAACGACTTAAAGAACGCAATACATTTTATAGAATCAACCATGAAGTAAATTCGACTGGAGGTGATGGGTATTTCAGAAAAGGACATTAATGATGTATTCTAAAATATATTTTTTCGTGATGTTTCGGTAAGAATGATAAATTTTCTAGGAGGATATTTCGTTGAAAAAGCTTTTAACATATTGTGTAATGCCTGTAGCAACAATGTTTGCTGTATATCTTGGCT
The DNA here is from genome assembly GCA_015075005.1 of Planctomycetia bacterium. Taxonomy (GTDB): domain Bacteria; phylum Planctomycetota; class Brocadiia; order Brocadiales; family Brocadiaceae; genus Brocadia. Next base: position 1,129,908 of record JABTVC010000001.1, on the reverse strand, counting down.
TTCCCAGCTTCACCCTACAAGCCGGAGATATCAACCAAATTTATAAAGATACCTGTGAATTATGCCACGCTAAGGATGGAAAAGGTAGCGAAGCCGGAAAACAATTTGGCGTACCAGATTTTTCCAGCGCAGATTATCAAAAATCCAGGACTGATGCTCAGATGAAAGAATCAATGACCAACGGCACAAAGAATCCAAACTATGTAAAACTTTCAGACCTTGGGGTTGACCTTGCTGAACTCGACAACCTTATTAAATTAGTCCGCGGGTTCTCCCAATAAATTACAACCATAGGCAGGTTTTTCACTCATATCTGGAATATTAAAAGGGGTAGGACATAAAAATCCTACCCTTTTCTTTTCAGCACATATGCAGCAGGATATACTAAAAATCGATGGTTCATTTGGCGAAGGAGGCGGTCAAATCTTGCGTACAGCCCTTTCCTTATCGGCCATTACCCAAAGACCTTTTGAGATATACAACATACGGGCCAACAGAAAAATTCCGGGACTCAGTTATCAACACCTGCAGGCGGTCAATGCCACCGCTCAAATTTGCAACGCAGTGGTTATTGGGAACCAACTCCGGTCCACTGATCTTACATTTTATCCAGGAGAGGTAATTGCCGGCACGTATCGTTTTGACATTGGAACGGCAGGCTCTGTTTCTCTTGTTTTACAAACCCTATTTTATCCACTCAGTCTTGTAAACAAACCCTCTTCAGTCATTATTGTCGGCGGCACGCACGTAAGTCACAGTCCCTGTACTGACTACCTCGCACAGCAGTGGTTATTCTTCCTCAAAAAAATTGGTTTTGATGCAGAGATACACACGGCAAGCCGGATACTTCCCCAGGGCGGTGGTGAAGTTTTTATCCAAGTAAATCCGGCAACACCACAGCATCCATTCCAAATCGAAAACAGAGGAAAACTTATACAGGTAAAGGGATTGTCCACGGTAAGCAATTTAGATATACGTATTGCTCACCGGCAACAAACACAAGGAATGAAGAATTTCTTAGAGCGAAATATACCACACGATATATCTGCAGAGGAAACACCTGCCCTTGGAAAGGGACGATGCTACTCCTGGTGGGAAAATATGAACATAGCCAGTGTTGTTACTTTAGCATAGGTGCAATTGGTAAGCGAGCAGAAACCGTTGCTGACGAGGCATGTAATGCATTCTTCTCGTTCTCTAAAACCAAAGGCGTTGTTGACGAGTATCTCGCAGACCAGCTCATTATTCCTCTTGCCCTCACAAAGGGAACCTCGCAATTTATCACACCAAGATTACACATCATCTCATAACAAACATTGATATTGTAAAGCGATTTTTACCGGTAACGGTTAATGTCACCGGAAATCTCAACGAGGAAGGGCTTGTAAAATTAGATTGCCTTACGTAATTGGCGTATATTCAATACCAGGAAATGTACGTCTGAAACAAGGATTTATATATGACTCTGTTGATTAACTCTCTTTTTGAGATCGCAGTATACCCATATATAATACACATATCTTGTTAATTTACAACCAATAGTATGTATATTGAGTTGACAGGGACTTAATCAACAGAGTCACATATTATGGAGGTTCGCGGTAGTTCAGTTTTTTTAACTCATACTTACTGAAATGATTCTTTTTAAAACCTTTTTAAGATTTCTCTGTGGCTTTTTAAGAATTCCGTTCCTACGAAATCTCATTCTGCATTATTTGTTTTGCTTTTAAAAGTTTGTGAGTCATTTGAATATATTTTTTCCCAGTAGTCGCAGCACTTTCATATTCAATCCTTTGAAAACAACATTTACATTCAATATGAGTGTCATTATGTCTCAAGCTGGGTAAGACATCGCTTTCATCCACACGACGCCCAAGTTCAGGTGATTGTTTAATAGCCTGGAAATTACTGGTAAAGATGTTGAATTCTTTATCATTACCACACCTGGGACATACAAAAAAAGTGTTCATTGTTAACCTCCTTTCTTTAAAATAATTTTAAATATACTATTCAATGCTAAGTAATTTTTCAGAAAATAATTTCTAAGAAAACATTAAGAAGGGGAAGGCGAGTGCTTCCCGGTATTATGTGTGAAATAAAAAAGGCTTAGCTCATAGTACTTTGAAAGGTGTACGATGAACGAAGCCTTAGTAAGTAACAACATTGTAAATATAACAAATAAAGAAAACCCATACAAGGAAAATATCAATAAATAATATCCTTGAAATATGAAAAGGATAATAGTATCTTCCAATAATAATTTTGACATTTCTGGAAGTCACTACAGGGCTTTACAATTACTATGCTTAAAACATTTTCCTGTAAAATTATTGTAATATGAAAAACCACTATATTTCTCGCATTTCAATGCTGTTTGTGGCTTTTATTTTGCTTTTTTCCTCAGGTTGCAGTTTTATATCCATTTCCCTGGTCTCATCTGTCGAACCGCTCAAGGAAACAACGGTCTCCGGAACGGGAAAAGACAAGATACTCATCATGGATATTTCTGGCATTATTTCTGGTGAGAGGAAGAGAGGTCTTGCCGGGTTTTCTGACGAACCAGACATGGTAGCCCGCATCAAAGAAGAGCTTAAGACAGCAGCCAGGGATAAGCATATGAAGGCCATCGTCCTGCGTATCAATAGCCCGGGCGGCGCAGTTACCGCCTCTGACATGATTTATCACGAAATAGATGAATTTAAGAAAAAAACTCATATTAAAATTGTTGCATGCATTATGGATTTGGGGGCATCGGGTGGTTACTACGTAGCTGTTTCTGCGGACAAGATTATAGCCCATCCTACCACGGTTACCGGCAGTATTGGCGTTATTATGCTCAATCTCAGTGTTGAAGGCCTTTTACAAAAAATTGGCGTGAAAGATACCACCATTAAGACTGGTGAGCATAAAGACATGGGTTCACCATTGAAAACGATGACAGAGGAGGAACGGAAGATTTTTCAGGGCATACTGGACAATATGTATGAAAGATTCTTGACGGTCATTGCAGAAAACAGGAAGGAATTAACCCTGGAAAAACTAACATCGATTGCCGATGGCAGGATTTACAATGCCCAGCAGGCATTGAAATACGGCCTTATTGATCAGATTGGTTATCTCGATGAGGCCATTTTACTAGCAAAAGAAGAAACAGGACTAAAAAATGCGCGCGTCGTCATATACCACAGACCAGGAGTTTACAAGAACAATATTTATTCTCAGCTCGGGAATTCCGGTTTTGGCACCATCAATCTTCTCAACATCGACCTAAAAACATTCGTTAATTCAGGTACACCTTCGTTTATGTATCTGTGGGCACCGTAAAACATTGGTTTATTTGCATGCTGATATGATGGCTTCCTATGGATTTCGTTCGAGTTGACTACAATTTGACTACAGTATAGACTACACTGTGGAAAAGTTTTACTTTAAGCGATAACCTCTTTTACTGTGTTACCCCATTTTTTTATGTCAGGTATACAAAAACTATACAATTATGGATGTGGTGTTATAGCAATAATAGTAATTTGATTTTTACTGGGACCGTAATGCCAGAATATTCTATATGCGGCTGGTGTGTATTGTTCAGCGTATGCCTCAAAAACTTTCCCTCCTCCGATGCCCTTAAGGGTGGTAAACTCATGAGTGTTTAAGCTTGGATGTCTTGGATTTTGGGATAAATATTGAAGCGCCTTTTTACAGCTTTATACCTTTTTGAAAGTCCCTTATCAGTTTTGAGGTTGTTTAATTGCTTTCCTGCTTGATAGGTTAGAAATATTTCAAACAATGGATATTCCTATAGTTCATCAAGATTGAGTTTTGAAATTTTTCCTTCAGAGGATTCTTTTAATCCCTTTGAACGCTCTCGAAGGCCTCTTTGTTCTTGTAGAGCCATGTTTCTGATGGTGGGATGGTCCTCAATAATTCTTTCAATCTATTAGTTCCTCTATATCAATAATAGCTGCAATCTTATGACCTTCGTCATCGGTTATATATTGTTTAATGTCAATAAGGTTATTTTTTTGTTTCAAGGTAGTAGCCACATGCTTCTCCTTTTGAATAAGTTTGAAATTATTATACAATTTTGTAAGCCTAATCGTATTATTTATCCACATAATCTATTATATTGAATATAGTTTATCAAAATTTAAGTTAAAAAACAGACACTATTATTTTTTTGATTTGTAAAGAAGAAAGATTTGACCCCTTTATAACCTGCCCTTTATAACCTGGCATGTTTGTACCTTTCCATTCATGCAATTCTTAGGTAGGGCAAGGCATCATACGCATCAACCTAACTTTACTAAAAACGAGCAGTTAGAGCAAAGGAGAAGTAAAAAATAGTAAATTTTCAATGTGAGATTAATTTTTTTAAATAAACACATTTTTTTCGGGACACGGAGGAATTTTTTTGCTATAAAGTAAATATCATAGCATAAATAATTTCTTAGTAAATCAAAAATACAATACGAACCAAAGCGTGTCTCAACCAAAAAGACTTAAAGAAATCACAGAAAAATATATAAAGTGTTTTGATGAGGACAATTTGAATAAAATTGCCCGTGAGACATTCTTTGTACAACGTTCAACCAATAAAGTATCCGGCAGAGACTTTGTAGAACTGACGTCTGTAGAGCATTTTGATAGCGGAATAATTTCTTTGGAAGGATTAAGCGATATTCTTCGCAGGAAGTCTCCGGAGTCAGATATAACCCCACAGGCATTGAGTAAAAAGATAAATAGCAAGAACGCGGTAGCATTTTTAGAACGTACGTTAGAGGCCATATACAAAGAACAGGTAGCGCCTAAATTAAAGAAGATGCCTTTAGAGGTATTAGAGCAATTTTCAAATGTGTATCTTCAGGATAGTACCCAAATAGAGCTCAATGAGCATTTATCGGAAGAATTCAGAGGAGTAGGCGGCAGTGCGAGTAAATCCTCCTTAAAGATAGATTTATTATATGAGGCAACACGTCATATATTGAAAAAAGTTTTCATTACGGAAGGGATCTATCCGGATCAGAAAAATGGAGCAAGAGTATTGGATCAGATACGGGAAGGGGATTTGATAATCAGGGATTTAGGATATTTTGATCTTTCCGTATTAGGAGATATCGGGGGAAAAGGAGCCTATTATTTAAGTCGCTTATTCAAGAGCACTAAAGTCTATTTAAGCTCAAATCCCGGTGCGGAAGCCGTAGACCTTGCGTCATATGTAAAAAAACAAATTGGTAATAGGGGTTTAATAGATATGAAAGTTTATCTTGGAGAAGCCAGGATATGCAGCCGCCTGATAGCGTATCGCACACCGGAGCATATAATAAATGACCGCCGACGTAAAGCCAAAAGATCAGCACAAAGAAAAGGGAAGACCTTGTCCCGTGAATATTTAGAATGGTTAGACTATAGCTTCTTCATCACCAATGTAGAGACAAAAACCTGGCCGCCGGAAATAGTAGGCACCATATACCGAATGAGGTGGCAGATAGAGTTGATATTTAAACAATGGAAGCAATTATTCCGAATTGATGTAATGAAGGGAAGCCGTGCAGAAAGGATTCGCTGTCTCTTATACGGCCGATTGATAATGATACACATCGTGACTCAGATATATGCATTTAGCGCAGGGCATTGTCATTGTACTATGGGTCGTGAGGTTAGCGCAGTAAAGCTGATTCAATGGCTACAGAGGAAAGGCCGTCTATGCCAATCCATTATAAACAACAGGCTTTCAACACTTATGGAAGAATTGCTAAATAGTCTCCAGAGGACTTTTAAAACAAAAGCGACGGCGTAAAACAACTTTTGAATTAATAAGCGGCCAGATTGAATTTTTAGAAAGTTTTTCATGATGACAGGAGACGACAGCCAAATCAAAAAGAAGCATGTTCTCAAAGAGCCGAAACTAATCAAGTCGGTTCGCTATTGTGGGCGTGACTTTACCAGGAAGAAATGAAAGTTATTAGTGAAATAGTCACGACAAAAGGTTTGGGCAGAACGGCTATTTCTGAGAAGATATGTGAACAATTTCTATGGCTAAAAGCAGATGGCAAGCTAAAAGATATGAGTTGCCGTGTAGCGCTGTTGCGCATGGAAAGGGACGGCTGGTTCAAGTTGCCGCCCCCTTTGAGACGAAATGGCAATGGCAAACAGTACAAACACCGTACTATGTTAAATGATAAGCAACCTTTGCTCAATCTGTCCGCCGGAAAGATTCAAGATATAAGTTTGGATATAGTAAAAACCCCCAAACAATCCCGAATATGGAACGAAATGATTCATCGTTGGCATTATTTAGGATATAAAAAATTGGTTGGTTCCCAACTTCGCTATCTGATAAATAGCCGTTCCGGCATACTTGGATCATTAGGTTTCGTGCATCAGCCTGGAAATGCAGGCGAGAGAAGGTTTTATAGGTTGGAGTCGTCAAATTCGGGAACAAAATCTCCATCTGATAGTAAATAATTCCCGGTTTTTGATTTTGCCGTGGATAAAATCAAGGAACCTTGCATCAAGAGTATTGGGCTTAGTCGCCAAAAAACTTCCAAATGATTGGGAACAACGTTACAAATATCGGCCTGTAATGCTAGAAACGTTTGTAGAAAAAAAAACGTTTCAGGGGTACTTTGCTATAAGGCGGCAAATTGGATTTGCTTAGGAGAAACGAAGGAAGGGGAAATTGGGAGACTATTCCAAACTTTACGAAAATGTAAAATTAATAATGGTATATCCCTGTGCAAAGAATTCCGTTCTGTATTACAACAATTGCCAATAAGTTCTTAGCTCGTTTTTAGTAAAAGCTAGGTTGATGCGTATGTGCAATGCCCACCCTACTTTGATTCCCTTTCTGAAAACAAAAACGCCTTACTGCAAAAATGTCTTTTGAAAAAAACATCTTCGGCAGTAAGGCTGTCTTTTTTACATCATAGAGGGCATATGCCATACGCCCATACAAAAGACCCTGTTACTTTGCGTCCCCTGATCACTCAGGGTTTGCCTTTGTCGGTATCCTTTTTTTATTGATAATTTTAGCGTGAATAGCACGAACAAAATACCACTTTATTTTTTCATGTCAAGGGAAAAAAGATACAACAGCAAAAAATATTTAAAACAGGCAAATCTGGTAATTGATATTATTTGGTTCTTGTCTTCTCACACCCAACAACATTCAAAATATTTTTTCTTCTTTTAGATTACACTATCGTCCCCTTAGAATTTAAGCTTTTGTAAATACTCCACCACCTTGTCCCCCATTCCAGAGGTTGAGAGTATTTTATCCTTTGGAGTGTTGGTGCTAGCAATGTCGCCCGTCCGATACCCGTCTTCCAGTACGGCCATAATGGCCTGTTCAATTGCATTTGATTCTTTGCTCAGGCCAAAGGCGTATTTCAGCAGCATCGCCCCTGATAAGACTTGAGCTAATGGGTTGGCCTTGCCTTGCCCGGCAATATCCGGCGCAGAACCGTGGATGGGCTCAAAGAGCCCAAAACCCGTCTCCGAGAGGCTGGCGCTGGGAAGCATCCCAATAGATCCGGTAATTGCCGAAGCAAGGTCTGACAGGATGTCCCCAAACATGTTTTCCGTGACGATCACATCAAATTGTTTCGGATTCGTCGCGAGTTGCATAGCTGCGTTATCCACATACAGGTGATTGAGTTGAATTTGTGGATAATTCCTTTGAACGTAATCAATAACCACCTTCCGCCATAATTTTGAGCTTTCCAAAATGTTTGCCTTATCAACAGAGGTCAACTTCTTATTCCGTTTCATAGCGGCCTCGCAGGCGACCTTTACAATCCTTAGAATCTCCGGTACTGAATAGATCATATAGTCCACGGCATAGTCCCCCTGAACAGCCCCTTCATTCAAGGTAAGGGACCTGACCTTGTTCTTACCAAAATAGACCCCACCTGTTAATTCCCGCACAATGAGGATGTCCAACCCCCCTTTCAGCCGTTCTGATTTCAGGGATGCCGCATCTGCCAATGGACCGAAGATCACTGCGGGACGCAGGTTTGCAAATAAACCATAAATAGCCCTTAAGGGCAACAATGCCCCCCGTTCCGGAGTCAATTCCGCTGGCAGACTCTCCCATTTCGCCCCCCCCACAGCACCAAAATAGATGGCATCAGAACTGTTACAAATCTTCTTGGTTTCATCGGGCAGTGGATGACCAAATTTATCATAAGCGCACCCTCCTACCAATGCCTCTTTATATTCAAAGGTATGATCAAATTTCTTTGCAACGGCATCCAACACCTTGAGTCCTTCCTTCATGATTTCCGGTCCAATCCCATCTCCGGCCAGTACAGCAATGCATTTTTTCATGTATCAATCTCCATTAATCCAGAATCTTTATAAAAAATTTTCTGGATTATACACCACCTGCCCCGACAAATAAAATGCAAAATTACACCCTTATTTATTATTGATTTCGCGTGAGAAACAGTTGAAATTACAAAAAATAATTCAGACCACGTCGACTTACGCAACGCAGGCATTTTATTGTTCTTGCATGCCGATACAATTTTACCGGACAACACCTTTCGCGAGATAAGAAAAAGAATGAAGGATGATACCCTTGCGGGAGGTTCATTTTATATTGCATTTGACGCAGATACCTTTATACTAAAAGACGTTTCATTAAACGTTTTTATAACGATATGAGGTAGAAAATATGCAAATATTGCTGACAAACGATGACGGCATCTATGCCCCGGGGATCGCTGCTCTCAAACAAAATATCCAAGATCTCGGGCGAGTTACCGTAGTAGCGCCTGATGTCGAACAGAGTGGCGTTGGGCACTCCATCACCTTCAGCCACCCGTTACGCATCAGAGAAACATACCTGGACAATGAATTTATTGGTTACAGTGTGAACGGTTCTCCGGCAGATTGTGTAAAACTGGCCATTTGTGCGGCTATGAAAAACAGACCTGATATAGTCATCTCAGGAATCAATATGGGTTCAAATGTAGGCATCCATATTCTTTATTCCGGGACAGTGGCTGCTGCGGTTGAGGCTGCTATTATGGGATTTCCCTCTATTGCTATTTCATTTGAGATTTCCGGTCAATATGCAGATATCCACAGCGCAGCAAAGGTTGCAAGAGGTGTCATAGAACGTATTATAGCGCATAAGCCACCCGCAGGGTCGTTACTCAATGTCAATATTCCTTCAATCCCACCTGGACAAATCAAAGGAATAAAGATAACACGACAATTTGCACATGATTTTAAAGAAACCTTTGAAAAACGGATAGACCCTGACAAAAAGGCCTATTATTGGTTAATAGGCGCAAATAAATCTGTTCACCATGAGGAAGGAACAGACATTAGCGCCGTCAACGAGGGTTACATATCCATTACACCCCTTCGTTACGATCTGACAGATTATCACCTGCATAAAAATATTGAGGAATGGGACTGGAAAGGTATTGTGTCGTAAAAGTGCAAAGATAGAGCACGCTTTAAAGCTTGGGAAATTTGGTTGAAGTGACTGCGCTCATGGAGAAAAAAACAAAGTTGACTATAGCATAATAATTGCAAGTCGTCTTTTTCCCTGTTCATAAAAAGATTGCAATCCAAAGAACTTTTGTTTACTATCGCCTGGGGGAAAAATTCAATCTTCTTTTCATTAAAACTTTATTCCTCTGTTTTGTCTATAAACGGGTATGAAGAATGTGAGCTATCTGCACATAGTCTTTCTTTCCGGGTTATTCATAGCTACTTCGTGTGCCACCAAACGGCCTGTATTTTATCCAAATGAGTATCTCGGCAAAGTTGGACGCGATGTTGCTGATAAAGACATCGACGAGTGTTTTCAACGTGCAAAAGAATACGTTGGTAAGCATGGCACGGAAAAGAGAGTTGCTGAACAAACCGCGTTGGGAGCAGCCGTGGGAGCAGCGACAGGCGCGGCTGTAGGTGCCGTAACAGGTGATATCGGACGTGGTGCCGCTTCAGGAGCTGCAGGTGTCGGTGCTAGTGGATTAATATTCGGTTTATTTAAAGCCAGAGATCCTGACCCTTTATTCAGGCAATATATTGAAAAATGCCTGGGTGATAAAGGATACGTAATTATCGGATGGGAATAAGCCTTTATTTCATGAGGATTGGATGTTCAAACAGATTTCCTGACTATTTCATCACGATAAGGTAACTATTCACATGACTAAAATGTGTCCGCTTTAACGGCATGATAGCTGCGTTTAAAATTACCCTAGTCCACCTCTTTTACAAGCTAATTTCCTTTGACACCTCTGCCATCTCAATTACGGGAAACTTTACAGATTTTTCTCCTAAAAGGGCGTCTACTACTTCCTGAGGTGCACTTCGATAATTAAGCACTGCCGTTATTTTCAGCGGTGAATTGGCATCTTTTGGAACCAGACAAGTAACGCTCTCTTCTTTTTGACCCTTGGGTGGAACCCGGTTATCGGACAGAATTTGTGTGGCAGACCAGACATGAAGCGTCGGTTTCCCATCCTTATCGCCAAACACGGTATGATAAATAGTCGCATTAGGATCGACTATCCCTTTTTCATTCAACTTCCCGCTATGATAGAGATATTTTCCTTCCGCATCAGTTATAGACACACTCAACCACATTTGCCGTAACTCAGTAAGTCCCGTTGGTAAATAGTGCCCTGCACCCGTATTTTTAATAGCGATATTAAATTTGAGCAGATCACCTTTTTTATATCCAGGCACAATAGAAAGCTCTAAAGTTGCTGCATTTTTCAGTCTATCCGTTGCTAACTGCTTATTTATATCAGAGCCTGATGGTAACGATACAGGATTTGTGCTCCCACCAACAAAATAATGTGTCCATATATGCGGACGCTTTTTCCCGCCCATAATTTCAGGAGATGCAACACCAGGATTATCAGGCCTCTCGGTGCTACCTGTACAGGGAAAACCAGGACGTTGCCTCATGTGACAGTCCTGACAATGCACAGACGTTTTAGGATCGCCCGTATTGTAAGGTCCTTGTTCCCACTCTGTGTAGGTTTGTTCTATGGGGAGCGCATTTCCTGCATGTGATACATCGTGACAACCACCACAAAACTCTGAACGAGTGTGTAATTCAGAAAATTTACTACTGTGAATTGTTTCTGGACAATCGTCGAAGGGGCCGTATTTTGTACCACCCTCCATCGCAGCGGCATTGCCAGGACTCAGTATATAAGGGGCATTTCCAATGCCACTCGTCGCCTTAACAGAATGGCAAAAGTCACATATGACCCCCCCCTTTTCATCTTCAAGCGATGGAAGAGATTCACCTCCACTGCTATAGCCAATAGGTATATGACAGCGCGCACATGATTCAATATTTCGTTTTTCCGACTCCCCTTCCGCAGTTTTTTTCCCTAAATTATAAAGGGCCTGAAAGAGCGGATTCCGCCACGCATTTGCATGCGTAGATCCGCTCCACATCTTGTATATCTCAGGATGACAAGCGCCACAAGATATTGGACTAAAAAACTGACTTGCCTTTACGTCCCCCGGTACAGTTATAGGTAAATCCTGCATGTTTTTAGGTCTCTTTTCTTCAGAAAGTTTTTTTGTTGGAGACCATTCCCTGGGATCACTAGCATAAGAAACGTTTATAAACAGCAGAAACAAAAAAAACATTACATGCATACTCTTATAATATAAACGCATAGTTATTGACATCCTCTCTTTAACTCAATATAATCAGGGCAAATACATCGGTATTCATTATACAAATAAAATCCTTTTTTTTAAAGAGAATTTTACCTAGTGAAAAAAAAGAGGATAGACTTTTGGTCTATCCTCTTTTTCAAATTATATACGTTATACGATTTGTCCTTTTGAATTATTTCACTTTTCCCTATTTTTGCCCTTTTTCACCCCTTGCCATCTTCATTGAATTGATGGTAGTATCTCCCTCAATCACAACAAAACTCTTTATCTTCTCAAGTTTTTTGTCTCCTACCCCACTTACCTTTTTGAGGTCATCAATCACTTTAAAATTTCCATTATTTACCCGATACTTTACAACTTCCGCAGCCAGCTTTGGGCCAATTCCAGGCAACACTGCAATCTGTTCTGCAGTCGCTGTATTAATATTTATCTTTCCTTCGATCACTGCGGCAGAAAAACAAATCCTCGATTGGCAAACAAAGCCAATCACAAACATTAGTACAACCATCCGAATAGTCTTACGAATTGTATCCATACTATCCTCCTTATAAAAACGAGTTCTCAAATAATATCCCCTCCAAAGGCCTTTGATTCCAAACAAACACGTGTTATGAAATAGCATCAGCAAAACATACACCAAGAGCAAACAACCAATAAAATAAAATAGATAATTTATCTTATCTATTGAACTCTCCAGCATTAATAGATTTTAGAAATTTCATAACCACGCGGGAGAAGAGAAAGCTATTTAAGTAAAAATAACACAAAAGAGAGCACAACAACGAACAAATTTGTTAATTGCAATGCCAATAAAAAAGGACACGCAACTGCGTGTCCTTTTAATTTTTTATTCACTCGATATAATGCTAATTATTTCTTTTTGTCTCGCAGAGTTTCTATCACCTCATCAACAAGACCATAAGTCTTTGCCTCGTGTGATGACATATAAAAATCACGGTCTACATCTGCTTCTATACGTTCCAAAGGTTGTCCTGTGTGTTTTACAAGAATTTCATTTAAACATTTCTTCATTCGCAGTATTTCTTCTGCTTGAATGCTTATGTCAGTTGCGGTACCTCTCATGCCACCCCATGGCTGGTGAAGCATAATACGGGTATGGGGAAGACCATATCTCTTTCCCTTTGTTCCACCGGCAAGGAGAATAGCCCCCATGCTATATGCCTGACCAATACAATACGTTGATACATCGCATTGCACAAATTGCATAGTATCATAAATCGCCAAACCAGCAGTAATTGAACCCCCCGGCGAATTGATATAAATATTTATATCCTGATTCTTATTCTCATTCTGAAGGAATAGTATCTGAGCTATTACCAAGTTTGTCAATGCGTCCTCGATCGCCGAGCCAATAAATATGATACGATCTTTTAGCAACCGGGAAAAAATATCGTAATGACGCTCACCATAACCAGTCTTTTCAACAACAAAAGGTACAAAAAGGCTTCCATATGACATTTTTGTTTTCGGAACTGGAAACTGACCATTTTCTAAATGCGACAAATACTCTTTATACACAAAAAACACCTTTCATAAATATTATTTATGCCCCTGATATTTTTGCCCGAATTTATTCTTCTATCCTTGCCTCTTTAAGGAGGAAATTCATCACCTTGCTTTCACGCATGTCGTTTCGAAGATAGGATAAATTTCCCTGGCGCTCCAGTTGTTTACGAACCCGTATTGTGTCTGTATTATACGCTCGTGCAATATCTGCAATCCGCTGTTCTACCTCATTTTCGGTAACAAATATCTTCTCTTTTTCAGCAATATGGTTCATGACAAGAGATGCTTTGAGCTCTCGCAGCACCGATTCTGCAGACGCATTTTTAATGGTTTCTGTCTGTTTTTGAATTTCTTCTAAGGGAACACCCCTGTTGAGTAAATCCAACTGATGTTTATACACCCTTTGTTCTGTATGATAATTCAGAAAATCCTGAGGTAATTCGAGATTTGTCAGGCCCAGAAGGATATCCAGTATCTGATTCCTCAGATCATCTTCAACCCATCTTTTTTTATCAATTTCAATCCGTTTTCGTATATTGGATTTCAAATCTTCCAGAGAATCAAAACCTAATATTTTAGCAAGATCTTCATTAACCTGAGGGGGAACCAACCGCTTTATTTCTTTTACCGTAAGTTTTAATTTAGCTTCTCTTCCGCGATATTCCTCTTTTATGAAATTCTGCGATAATTTCAGATCAATCATACGCTCTTCGCCCGACTTTATTCCTTCCAGGTTTGTAGCTAAATCGGATACCGTTGTATTAACAATCGCAACGCCATTAACAACGACGATTTCAACATCGTCATCCTCGAAGATAATATTTCCGTTTACCTCCACCTTGCAATCACAAATAACTTGATCCGCCTTTTGCACGCTTCCATTTTGTACTACCGTCAAGTGTGCCTTTCGGAAGGCCATATCCATCAAAACCTTTTGCAATTCAGCATCATCAACCACACCCGATTTTTTCTTTAACTGCAAACCCTTGTACTGATTGATATCAAAGGACGGCCATACCTCCAATGTCACATCGAAGGTAAGGGGCTTTCCTATTTCCAGCTCAATTTCACTGAATTTAGGTTGCTGACAGGGCTCAGTTTATGTTCTTCCAGCGTCTTTTGATAGCTATCACTTACAACTGATTGTTTTACCTCATCTTTAATTTGAGTTCCAAACTTCTTTTCAACCAATTTTCTCGGTGCGCGTCCCTTTCTAAAACCGGGGAAATTCCACCGTATCACATATCTCTACCGTCTTTTTCAAACTCGCTTTCGATCGTTTCCTTTGGTATTTCAAACTTTAAACTCTTTTACAATGCCCTGTTTCTTCAATTGTCACATTCATGGTAATATCATCCCGCAATACTTTTCCATCCAAATAAATACATGGAGCGGGTGATGGGCTCGAACCCACGACATTCACGTTGGCAACGTGACGCTCTACCACTGAGCTACACCCGCTTCTTAATTCAAAATTTATTTAATGCGAGAGGGGGGAATCGAACCCCCACGCCGTAAGGCACAAGATCCTAAATCTTGCGCGTCTGCCAGTTCCGCCACCCTCGCTCAATATGGCATTTATGTTATTAACAACCCTGGCGGAATGCTAACCCTTTTTTCTTTACCCTTATTTTTATGAGGAAATGAATAATAATAAGGTTTTCGAGATCACGAAAAATTAAAGGGAAATAAGTGTGATGCGCCCTGAAAGATTCGAACTTTCGACCCACTGATTAAGAGTCAGTTGCTCTACCAACTGAGCTAAGGGCGCACTTCTTAAATTTTACCTACTGAAAATCTGTTATGGTTTATTAACAACGCGCCCGGCAGGACTTGAACCTGCAACCGTTGGATTCGAAGTCCACTACTCTATCCAATTGAGCTACGAGCGCAAAAATCATCACGTAGCAATATGTCGATACGAAACGGCAAAAAAACCATCGCATCCACAACACCAAAATTCATAAAGTATGAATTATAATTATTTTCTTTTAAAAGTCAACTGCATTCACTGATATTTTACAACTATGGAAATACTGTTCAATGTAATTCATGATTTATCATGCCCTCTCTTACGTTAATTCCTGATACTAACACAACATGATACTTGCACTCTCACACTGTATGTGATAGACTCTTTTTCGTTCTCACCTCCTACTTTTATTGTATGAATTGCAAGCATTACATGATGAAAAAGACAATTCGTGTCGTCAATACAATATTATATTGTCGTCGCTGGCAAGAAATGGTTACTTTTTATCGTGATATTCTCGGCTTTCCCGTGACGTTCGAGAACGAATGGTTTGTAGAGTTTAAAATAACTGCTAGCGCTCATTTGAGCGTGGCAAACGAACAACGAGCAAGCATCAAGAGTGCTGATGGTCGCGGTTTGACGTTAGCGTTTCAGGTAAATCAGGCCGATAGAACATGGAAGTGTTTGTTGGATAAGGGTATGAACGTTGGCAAGATTGTAGACCATCCATGGGGTGGACGGGCCTTTTTTGTGTTTGACCCGGAGGGGAATCGTCTGGAGGTGTGGTCAGACTAAAATTCAGAAAGAGAGATTCATGAAATGCATCTCAAATTGATCATTATTAGACACATTATTGATCCCTTCATACCTACATGTTATTATCTCCGCCATGAATGATATACCTGAAACTAATTATATAAAATTCCTCGGCACGGCTGGTGCAAGGATTGTTGTGTCCAAGCAATTGCGCGCTTCTGGCGGAATGTGGTACTCCCTGCAGGGTTTTAATGTATTAGTAGATCCAGGTCCAGGATGTTTGGTAAGGTGCATTTCGAGCAGACCAAAAATGGATCCCATGAAACTGGATGCCATTATTCTTACCCATCGACATCTCGATCATGCAGCAGATGTAAATGTAATGATTGAGGCAATGACCGAAGGTGGGTTCAAAAAATGTGGTATACTCTATACACCTGAAGACGCATTGAACGAAGACCCTGTGGTATTTAACTACGTAAGGAGCTACATCTCACAGATAAAAATTATTAAGGAAGGCGGCCGATACCAGTTATCTGATACGGTTTCATTCGAAACTCCGATAAAACACCATCATCCGAGTGAGACGTACGGTATAAATTTTTTTACCTCTCATGGCACCATTTCACTGATTGTAGACACACGTTATTTTCCAGAATTATTGAAGCATTACCATGGGGAGGTATTAATTATTAACGTGGTTCGTTATACGGTAGATAAAGACATGAAGGGTTCTCTCTATCATTTGAGTATAAGAGATGTGAAGGAGATTGTAACAAACCTGAAACCGAAAGTAACGATTTTAAATCATTTTGGTATGACAATGATTAAGGCACAACCACGTATAGTTGCAGAGCAGCTATCAAACGAAACAGGATTAAAATTATTGCTGCGGGAGATGGAATGAAATTCAATCTTATGTCCGTCTTGTAATTATATAGTCTGCTAATTCAATAAGGGCTGTTTTATATTTTGAATCTGGGGAGTGGCGCAATCTCTTCTTGTGCCTGTTTAACAATATTTTTAGCTGTAGTAAAGGCATATTCTACCGCATCATGTTTTGTTAACAGCCCACAATAGCAGCTTTCGTATCCCTTGAATCATGCTGAAATATCAGTTCTTTTGCCGTTTCGAGTTTGTTTCCGGAAAGTTGATTGACCAACCGAATAAGGGGCAATGTAAGTTTTCCCTTCTGTATATCGGTGTTTAACGATTTTCCAATCTCTTCTTCCGTTCCCATTACGTCGAGGCAATCATCCACGATCTGAAAAGCAATACCTACTTTTAAACCATAATTAAATAACCTATCTGATACCTTGCGGTTTGCCCCGGCAAACGTCGCCCCCAAACGGCAACTGGCGGCACAAAGAGAAGCTGTTTTTCGCTCTATAATATCAAAGTAATCGTTTTCGCTTAGCCCAAGGTCATATCGCCTTTGAAGCTGAATAAGCTCACCTTCTGACATGATATTGACGGTTTGAGACAGCAAGAGAGTTGCAATTTGAGAATCGAGGGTAGAAAGTATCGTAAACCCCCTCGAGAACAGGTAATCACCAAACAGAATGGAGATTTCTCTTCCCCACTTTGAATTTACACTTTCAACATGCCTCCGCATAGTAGCTTCGTCAATGATATCATCATGCACAAGGGTTGCAGTGTGTACCATTTCAACTACTACGGCAAGTTCAATGTGCTGGGGCACTATATCACCCACACATTTACCTGATAATAATACCAAGGCAGGTCGTAATCTCTTCCCTTTGTATTTGCCAATGTGTGCAATGAGATCTGCTAATGAATTGCTCCTTGGTTGAAGTTCTTTATGGAATCTGGTTTCAACCTCATCCATAAGCTCTTTTACTGAGTCAAATATACCTGCGGATTCCACAATTATCGAACTCCTTTTTTAATTTTGGCAAAAAGCTAAAGTTGGGTTATCATAGCAATCGACATGTAAAAAGTCAAACTTCTTTTCCATTTTCATGTCTTGAATTTTAGTAAAACAAACACGCATCGCTTTGCTCCGGCAAGATGATAAAAAACATTCATGTTGTTTGGGAAAATCAAATCTCATTCAATTTACATATGGCATGGAAAACATCTTCCGGCACAACAGAAGTAATGCAGGTAACATGATCACAGCTTCGTTTTTCGCAAGGGCTGCAGGGTATATCTTTTTTTACAACTATTGAATTTTTATCGTAAGGTGCATAGACAACAGGATCCTTTGGGCCAAAAATTGCTATTGTGGGAATGCCAATACCTGATGCAATATGTGTTGGGCCTGTATCTCCGCCGATAAAAAGATTCGCCCGCTGCATTAATGCTATCAACTGTTTTATCGATGATGTCTTGCACGAAATTGAAGCCTGATAATGCATGAAAGATAAAATTTCTTCTACAAGCTTATATTCCGACGCACCCCATGTGAAAACAACCGAGTAATCGAGTTCCCGTATTAACCGATCCGCAAGGTGTGCATAATATTTAGGAGGCCAACGTTTATATTTCCCAAACAAGCTAGTCCCGGGATGGATTATTGCAAGAGATTTTTGATCCAGGTGATTCGTACGAATAAATTCATCAATATAAAGGCGATCAATATCTGGAATCACAAATACAGGCCTTTGATAGTGAGCCTTTATACCTAAAGCCCGCAGAAGACTTAAATATTTATCAATCCTATGCATCTTGTCTTGGTGTGGTGTAATCTGTAAATTAGAAAAGATAAAATTAAATTCCCTGCAATACCCTTTAGAAAAACCAATCCTTGTCCTTGTATTACTTAAATAGGTTAACAAACCACTTTTAAAATTACCCTGGAAATCCAAAGCGATAGTATATCCTTTACCCCTTAATTTTCGTAAAAAAATCCCCACTTCCCGAATCAGCTTAAAATATTTTGGCGGATATTTAAGGTACCCCTGCCATTGTTTTCGGGGAAAGACAATAACCTCGTCTATTCCAGAAAGCCCCTCAACCAAATCTTTATTTTTGTCTTCTACAAGCCAAGCAATACTAGCGGCGGGGAATGCCATGCGCAAATTTTCTACGGCCGGTATAACATGGACAATGTCACCCATCGCACCCAACCGAACAATCAAGAAATTCTTCGGATTATCGAATTGTTTTTCCATATTTGAAACTCTAACAGATTTTATATTAAGCACTTAGATTAATATAATCTTTATAAAACCCATTTTCAATAACAATCCAATTTGCGTTTGTATTAGTTCCCGCGCCAATATATAATTATTATGACTCAGAGCAAATGTCATTACCAGGAAACTGAGTGCTGATAATGGCGCTTATCACTAAATAATAATACCCATTATGCCGGATAAACACAAAATACCACCCGCCTTTTCAATAGTTAAAAAAGGAGATACTACTCTATTTGTAAAAGACGTGTATAAAGAAATTATCCTGCGCATGGTTTTTGACAAGGAATTTTTTCAGAATAGGAACAGCGACACTACGAACATGAAAACAGGAAGGAGTTCTTATTTGTCTATTCCTGCCACAGAAAACAGCAAAGAAAGGTTTATTATCAGAAACTACAAACACGGTGGATTATTTGGTAACTTTTTTGGTGGGGTTTTTTGTAACGAAAACAGACCTTTACATGAGATATCTATAAACGAAATTGCCTCTCAAAAAGGCGTACCATCGGCTGAAGTAGTTGCCGTCACAAAAAGGAGATGGTTGGGTTTATTTTATACGGCAGACTTTATATCAAAAGAGATACCCTGTGCGGTTGACGTCCTCCAATTTCTAAAAGAATCACCTCCGGAGGTCATACAAGTGTCTAAGAAGGCTGTAATCCATGCGGTCGTAACACTTATAAGGATCATGCACGATGCAGGTATATATCACGCAGATCTCCATCTCAAGAATATACTCTTGAAAAGAGCTTCTAACGGCGGGTTCCATGCGTATATAATTGACCTCGATAAATCAGTTGTCTTAAAGAAATTAACCATTGATCAAAGAATTAAAAATCTATTGCGACTTGACCGCTCCATAGTGAAGTTGCGGTGCTTGTCAAGCACAACAAACCCATCTCAAAAAAAACCTGGTTTGATTTCTAAGGCAGACAGGATCAGGTTTTTTAAATCATATATGTTATATGGCAATGTGCTTGATAAAAATTGGAAAATGTATGTTCGTCAATATTATACACACCATGTTCTGCATAAACTATGGTGGCGCATATTAGGTCTTTCATAGATATCTCACGAAAGAATTGTAATTTCTCTGATAATCGTTCATCGCAACTATCACGTTCCGAAGTAGCACCCTGAAACCATGCAAAGTGCTTGTTTTTTGTCACCAACTCTATTTTTATAAAAAGAAAGGTTGTAATTGTGTTAACACACGATATTCTTGGTCCAATCATTTCATATTTTATCGGTAGTATCCCTTTCGGTTTTTTAATTGTTAAGATTATAAAGGGTATAGATATTCGACAAGTAGGGAGCGGTAATCCTGGGGCCACAAATGTTTCGAGGATTATGGGCAAGCCCTACGGCATAGGGGTATTTATTTTAGATATGCTGAAAGGGTTTTTCCCTCTGTTTATCTTTGATCAATATTTTGCAGGCCACGAGCATGGTTTATCGCTGATATTCTGTGGGGTTGGTGTTATATGTGGCCATACATTCCCACTATTCCTTGGTTTTAAAGGAGGAAAGGCTGCGGCAACGAGTTTCGGGGTATTTTTGTGGTTAGCTCCAGTTCCACTCAGTATTTCTGCCGCAGTTTGGCTCTTGGTGGTGTATCTTTTCCGTTATATATCATTAGGCTCTATGCTCAGTTCAATTGTTTTAGTCATATGTTTAATACTCCTTAGCAAAGACCCTTTTGGCCATGGACTTTATTTGACTTTATTTTCAATATTCATCTCAGCCCTTCTTATCTTTCGTCACAAAAAAAACATTAAAAGACTTTTGCAGGGTACAGAAAATAAAATTGGCAGTAAAGCTAAGACTTACGCTTCTCCTGATTCGGATTTTTAATTTTTTTCACTGTGTTACACCATACTTCTGCCTAGTCTTTTACCTTCTTTTTTCTATTTTGTATATAAGCATCCTGAACTGCAATATACGGATCTATTGCAGGTTTTGTTATGCTCTCGTAAGTATTGCCTGTATCTATAGAAAGGTCATTGACTGAATCATACGTATAATTTCCGAGGCTTTCTATCGGAGTAAGGAAAAAATAAGAAACCCAGGTTAATGGATTTAAAACCGCATCGCCTGCAAGTCCAATAGCATCGCGTGATGTTGATGGACCAAGAAAAGGCAATACTAAATAAGTCCCTGGTTCCATTTTGTATTTGCCAAGCGTCTGGCCAAAGTCTCTTTCTTGTTTATTGATGTGGAATCTTGATTTTGCAGGATCAAGAAATCCGCCCACACCTATGGTACTATTAACAACAAAACGCAGCATTTCCGTACCTGCGCCTTTAAAATTGGACTGGAAAAGACAATTAAAAAAACTAATCGGCATTTTGATATTTGTATAAAAATTTTTCACACTTACCCGCGCCTGTACGGGTATCATTGAATTATATCCGGTATATATTGGTTTAAAGAAATAATGGAAGGCCTTATCATTGAACGCAAACATAGCTCTATTAACGGATTGAAGTGGGTCTTTAACCTGAGTAACCTCAGACATCTCTTCGGTTTCTTCTGGCTCAGGCTCTTCTGTCTCTTCATTTTTATTCTGTATGTCACTGTCTGACGTCTTACTATCACTTATCGTTTCAAGAGAAGAAACCACAGGAACACGTTCAGATATACTCTCAGCCCATAAAATTGCCAGGGGAAAAAATAACGTCAAAACAAAAAACCATGTTACGTATGCGTATTTTCTCATTGCCTGCCTTCCGTATAATTTCCCGATGTATGTATTATATTTTCCGTCTAGACGCAATACCATCTTTAACCTTTTTTATCTTTTATCTTTTGAATGAGGTCTGCAAAGGAAGATTTTGTCAGGATATTATTAAATTGGCTACGGTAATTGTTAACGAGACTAACCCCTTCAATAATCACATCGTAAATCGTCCATTTCCCATCATTCGAGAGCATGCGATAATCCACCAGCACTTCCGTTCCCGTATTCGTAATGATTTTGGTTTGTACGGTTGCATATTTTTTTTCGTCCTGTTTTTCCTTAAGAAAAACAATTTTTTCGCCAGAGTACGTATCCGTTTTCCCAATATAGGCATCTTTAAGGATATTGGTAAACAATTCCACAAATTCTTTTTTTTCTGTATCTGTTCGCTTTTTCCAGTGCAGACCTAGCGCCCGCTTAGACATCTCATTAAAATTAAAAATGGGGGATATCTCTTCCCATAACCTTTTTCTGCGTTCCTGTACCTTTTCCGGTCCCTGGAGTGAAGGTTCTTTAAGAACGGACAGACCACTGTCTATCGTCTTCATGAGGAGCGTCCCCGGCTCCTCTGCCGCACACAGAAACGGATACGTATACATCGAGACAAATAGACTCAAAACAGACACAAAAAAAACTCTTTGTATTTTCATTTCTTTATTCCTTTAGTTTTCCGAAGATAAAATTCCCTATTAACTTTTCTAAATCAATAGGTGCTTCTGTTTCACGCAAAGTACCCCCCGAAGGGATCAATATATCTGCTCCGCCGGGCATAATTTCTACATATTTTTCGCCAAGCAGTCCTTTCGTACGAATAGAGGCAATAGCATCTTCTTGTAATTTTACATCACCATAAATCCGTAGGGTAACCACTGCAGCATAATTATCCTTATCAAGTTTAATATCCGCAACCTTGCCCACTTCTATCCCCGATATTTCAACAACAGTGTCCTTTCTGAGTCCTTTCACGGTGGTGAAGACGGCTTTTACAGGATAATACTGGTTACCAATCAGGTCAAGCTTCCCAAACTTTACTGATATATAAGCCAGGCACAGTAAACCAAAAAAAACAAAGATACCTACAACTACTTCAACACTGTATTTCTTCATTATTTTATCGCCTTTTCATCTTGAAACATTTATTGTATAGAAATAGGGCCTTCCAATTCGCCGTGAATAAACTGGTGCACTATGGGATCCATTGACGCCTGTATTTCATCAGGAGTACCTTCGGCAATAATTTTCCCTTCAAATAACATGGCAACGCGATCTACAATAGAAAAAATTGCCGGAATCTCGTGGGTAACAATGATAGACGTAAAATTCAGATTTTTCTGACAATCTTGGATCAGTTTATGTATCGCCTTTTCTGTTAAGGGGTCAAGTCCTGCTGTTGGTTCGTCAAAGAGAACTATCTGTGGTTCCATAATAAGGCAGCGGGCAAGGGCAGCTCGTTTTTTCATACCACCGCTTATTTCGGATGGATATTTATCCTCCGCACCTGATAGTCTTACTCTGGTTAATTCGTTATATACCTTATCAGAAATTGCCGAATCTTTTAGTCTGGTCTTTTCCCTGAGAGGGAATGCCACATTTTCAAAAACTGTAAGGGAATCGAAGAGAGCGCCACCCTGAAAAACAACGCCAAATCGTTCTTTTAATTGTTTCAGTAATTTTCCTCGAAGCCTGCCAATGTCCTGATTATCTATTAATACCTTGCCTTGATCTGGTTTTATGAGACCAATGATATGTTTTAGTAAAATGGATTTCCCCTGACCACTACCTCCGATCAGGGCCATGGATTGACCATCCTTTACCGTTAAATTAATTCCTCGTAATACCTTATGACCGTTAAAACTTTTGTAAACGTCAACAACATTAATCATAGAAATTCATTAGGTTGTTAATACTGAGGTCAGAAAGTAATCCCACACGAGGATAAGAACCGATGAAAGCACCACAGCCTGAATGGTTGCCTTACTTACGCCTTCTGCCCCATGGCCCGCATTATAACCCTTGTAACAGCTTATCCAGGCTATCAAGACCCCGAAGCTTAAAGATTTGTATAAACCACCCAGGATATCTTTCATTTTAACAAAATCACTAATCCCACCAAAATAGGTTCCGCTGTTTAAGCCCATAAGTCCTATTCCTACAGCATATCCACCAAAAATGCCCACTACGACAACAATTGCATTTAAGAGAGGGATTGATATAATGCCTGCTATCAAATTGGGAATGATCAGATACTTGTATGGATTTAAGGCCATAGCATCAAGGGCATCAATTTGCTCGGTTATTCTCATAATCCCTATCTGTGCCGTTAACGCAGAACCTGCGCATCCGGTCGCCATCAAAGCAGAAATAACAGGTCCCAACTCCCGTATCAATGACAGCGCCACCACGGGGCCAAGACTTGCTTCAGCGCCAAATTTGACTAAGGCATAATAACTCTGCAACGCCAGAACCATCCCAATAAATAAACCCGTCAGCACGATAACGAATGTAGTCTTTACACCAATAAAATTAATTTGCTTAATTATTCTTCGTAGTAAGTATGGCGGAAATGCCATCCAATAGAAGGATACCGCAAGAAAGCATGCCATCCTTCCTAATTCTCTTATGAATCCAAGGGGAATACCCCCCAGTATTCTAAATGGAACAAATATCAGGCTCATGGATAAATTTTACACAATATTTTTACGGTATTATTTTATAAAAAACAACATATTATATCGATGACAAGCAATAATCAAGTTTTATTCTTACAAAATTAAAAAAGTTTATTAGAATTCATCCGTATTTCCGTATTTAAGTAACACGGTAGTATTTTCGGAATATACTCAATAACATTTAATAAATAATGTGTTGAGTAAATAAATTACACAACTTTAAAAAAAAACAAATGAAAAAAATTATTAAGGCTTGAAAATATTTCGTAATTATACCATTTTTACGTTATGGTTTTTCCCACCGGCACGCACAAACTCACCTTTTTTTCAAAATCTGAAGCAGGTTGTTTCTCAGTCTGCTTTGTAACGTTTCATGTAACACTACTCCAGGTCTTTTAAAATATGGAGAAACTCCCTGGCATTGATAAAACCCGTTATAGTTTTATCCCTTGCTATCGTCCCATCCTTGTTAATAAAAACAATGGTAGGCAAACCCACAACTCCATACTTATCCCAAAGTTGTTTAACTTTCGGGTCGTTGGCATTGGTACAATCAATCTTAATATTAACAAATCTTCTTGATTCCTTTATAACCTCAGGGTCTGCATACGTAAACTTTTCAAATTCCTTACAGGCTGCACACCATTCTGCCCAAAAATCAATTGCTGCCATCTTACCTCCAGCCTTCGCCTGTCTGAGTCCTTCATCCTCATTTAAAACCCAATCGATCTTCTCCTGCACTGCTGCAGACTGATTGGAACCTGTGGTCGAGAATGGGGGTAAAATGAAACCTTTAATCAAGAGATGCCCCGCCAGAAAGTATGTCCCAAAGATAAATGCGATAATTCCGAAAGCTCTTTTGGCACGCTGAAAGGCAGTACTCTCGTGAGTCAGTTGATCAAATCCACCAGAAAATACCGCCGTGACAATCAAAAACAGCCCCAGAATGGTTACAAATGCCCCCTCCGGGATTATGTACCTGACATAATAAAGTGCTGCACCGATTAAAAGAAGTCCAAATATCCTTTCCACCGTTTCCATCCATATGCCTGATTTTGGAAGGGCCTTTATGACTCCGGAAAATGTCCCTAACACAATGAGCAGAACACCCAATCCCCAGGCAAAGACAAAGAGCAGCCAGAACCCCAAAAATTTGTTACCCGTACTTGCAATATAAACTAACAGGCTGGCCAGGGCAGGGCCAATACACGGAGAAGCCACAATTCCGGAAACCAATCCCATAACAAAGACCCCAACAAAACCCTTTCCTGTCTTTGTCCCCAATCGATCTGATATGAAAGACGGAACCCGCAAGTAATACACACCGAACATACTTAGGGCAAGCCCAATAAAAACTGCCACTACAAAACCAATAACCCATGGACTTTGCAAGGCTGCGCCAAACAATGCCCCGGTAGAAGCCGCAGCCACACCCATGGCTGAGTATACGATGGATATGCCAAGGACATAAATCAACGAAAGGAAGAAGGCCGCCATCGGTTTCCTCACTGTAGTCCGGTCACCTGCCGCCTGGCCGCCAATTATCGCCACAGTAATAGGAATCATGGGGTATACGCAGGGAGTGAAGCTTAATCCTACCCCTGCTAAAAAGACAAGAACAAGGCTTACAAAAATCCCCTTGCTTTCGAGAGTCTTTTGAAAACCACTTGCCTCGGCTTTTTTTTCAGATTTTAAAACTCGTTGAGGTAGATTATCTTCCGGTTGCGCCACCGAAATGCCCCAGTCAGCAGATTCGACCTGTACTGGTATGAGAAACTCCTCAACCTTAGGGATAAAGCAGATTTTATCCGAACACCCCTGATAGTGCACCCTGAGATTTATATTATGTTGGCCTGCGGAAACGTCCTTTGATACCTGAACGAACAACTTTACCTCCACCTGCCCTTCGTAATTTTCCACCTCTTCCTCGAGGAATGGATCGTACTTTACCTTTCCTGCAGGAAGCTCGGTTGAAGTCACAATGAATCGCTCAGGCTCTGCGCTTTCTAACTTTATTTGATCCTTATAAACACGATGATTAGGGGCTATAGTAATGGTGGCGACCAAAGGAATAATGTCCCCGGCAGGGACCCGATCCTTTAAAGAAGTCACCTTTACTGCAAATGGAGAACTTTCTCCAAAGGTAATTTGAGGAAATAAGAGTAGGATATAAAATATAATAAACAACCCTTTGTTAAGAAACCCCGTTTTCATGACACATACTCCTCCTTAATTTAGAGAATAAATCTTTTATATCCCGGTTATTATGACCGCTCTTAGCAAACCTATGATAAAAATGTTATCCGCACCCTCTATCGTAAAGGTTTAGACTAAGAGTTTATATCGGGAACAAAAAACAACCTGCTTCATGAGATTATAGTCAACCAGCAACTAATTACCAATCTTTTCCTTCACGAAATCGTTCTATGGCGTCGTCCTGACGATAAGCAATTATTTGACAGATGGACGATGGTATTTGAGAGAACCAAATATTTATTTTATTTATTCTTTGCTTTGTTACACAATATCTGATACTATTTTTTCATGTCGTTTAGTTGTATTGTAAAGTCGTACTATATATTCGCGTTATATTAAGGCTACAAGGTTACAACTTTGTGGTCTTTTTTTATTTTTTTAATTTTGTTCATGTAAAAGGGGGTGATTTAAGTATGGCAAATGGATCCGTGAAATGGTTCAACGACAAGAAGGGCTTCGGTTTTATTTCCCAGGATAACGGTGATGATGTTTTCGTACATCAGACTTCTATCCAGGGTGAGGGGTTTAGAACCCTTGCAGAGGGAGATAAGGTCGAGTTCGAGGTTATAAAGGACCAGAAGGGCTACAAGGCCACAAACGTAGTCAAATTATAAGGTTATTAAAAAGCGCACTCTTATATTTTAAAGAATAATCAATTGCAAGAGTTTATGGTGTTTAAAAATATGGAGTAGTCACTTAACTTATCGTTATAATTGCGACGTGAAAGCCCCAATATCTGTAAAAAGATATTGGGGCTTTTTGTTTACCTTGAAGTATTTACAGAATAATGTATCAATCAAACTGTCAATAAACTTGACAAAATAAAATTTATTTGTATTATCTTGTACTAATATTTTGTATTATCTTGTACTAATATAATGTTATCGCAACATTATTTTAATTTTACTTTCTCTATATATCGGGGGCAAGTATCTACAAGAGCTTGAATTCTTACCTTGAAACCTATTCGTAGAATTCTCATTGCGTCGGGCATTGCTATCTTTACCTTTTTAGTTATCATGGGGCCATTAACGTATAAAACCCTTGTTCCTGCTTTAAAAAATGAGTTTGCGAATCACCTGATTTCCATCCGAGAAATTAAAAAATTACAAATTCAAAACTTTTTCCATGAAAGATACGGAGATATCCATATACTCTCGAAAAACCCCCTGGTTGTTCAAAGTCTGCCACGGTTCGCAAATGCCTTTAAGTCAGGAGGGTTTGATAACTCTGCTTACAAACAGGTAGATACCTATTATGGCCCCCTCCTTGAGCACTTCCTCAGACAACACGGCTATAGTAATATATTCTTAATAGATATTGACGGAAATGTCGTCTTTGGAGTCAAAAGGGACGAATATATCGGGACCAATTTGAACACCGGAGAATACAGTTCATTTAGTATTGGAGAGCTATTTAAGGAGGGACTCAATAATGCGAAATTCTCTGATTTAACCTGGTGTGAAGAGTCAAAAGACTTTATACTTATGGAGCGTACATGGTATATGATACGACCAACAGGCTTTTAGGTGTCATTGTTGCAGAATTACCCTATTCTGCGATTGATGCCTTCTTATCCCAGAGAGACGGGCTGGGGGAGACTGGTGAGATTTATATCGTAGGTGAAGACCACTTTATGCGATCTAAATCGAAGTTTTTGACTCAAAATACCATTCTAAAACTCGAACTCAATACAAAGGCCGTGCAAGATGCACTTCGTGGAAACACCGATATCAAAATTGTAAAGGACTATCGAAATATCCCTGTACTTAGCGCCTATACACCGCTCGATAATCTGAAAGATGTCACGTGGGTACTCTTAATAGAAATAGATGTGAAAGAGGCGTATTACTCCATTCTTGTACTTAAAACCGATCTGATTATTATTGGCACCATAATTGGAAGCATCACGGGCATCTATATCTATTTTATCATCCGGAAAGGGCGGAGAAAACATAATCCTTTAGGGTATTCATAGGATATATACAAACAGGATATTCCCGAAATCTCACAACTTCGTTGTGCCGGTGTTTTGTGTGCGCCACATCGAGTTCTTTCTGTTTCTTTTGAAATTCACCCTCTATTTTGTTGAGATTTAATTTATTCAATTCCCTGATTCGATTAAAATAACGCCTTTTCTCATCTCCCCTGCACACTGCAATTGTTTCCAGGAGTCTCTGTTTTTCTTTAACCCTCTCGATAAATTCCCTGTCAACTCGTATCTCTCCCGATGCATACCGCTCAGGATTATAACCCATGTCCTTCAGTTCGTGCTGAAGGACTTGTAACATTTTAGTATCGAAATTACCTGTATCTAAAGGCAAAAACAGGGTAGCAGAGATTGCGATAAAGGCAGGCGGGTCAACACGGAAGAATTCCCTGATAATTTCATCAGTAATTGTGTCGTATTTTGCCCCCCCAATGCCATGAATAAATATATCAGAAAAGAATAATCGTGAAAACATCGTCGTGGTAATTGCGCGTGGACGTATCTTAATATGGGATTCATTCAATGTCTTTAACCTTGCTCTGTTTTTTTCGATCCCTTCGTTTTTTTTCAGAACAACCAGGACGTCCTCACCGTTGGTAACTTTTATCGAATCCCCTTCCTTCATCATGTAACACTTACCCCTCTGCATGCCTGCTTTCCATATCCAAAAGGGTAATTCTACTAAGTTACCAGCAATCTTTAAGTCCGGCAATGGATTGGCCTTTGAACGAATCTTGTGGATGCTGCGATATTCAGCCAACTTCTCGTTATAGATTGCAGCAAACCGGTCTGCCTCGTATACGATGTGCAATAAAAAATGATAGAAACCTTCTGTATTACATATCCACGAAACGGGTACTTCGAGATTGTCAATCAGAAAGTCTTCCTCTAAAGCGCACCGTGCAGAAGTCAATAAACCAACCATATCAATACAGCCTTTCTGATAGCACCCCACAATCCGATCAATAAACTCCTCAAACGCGGACTGCATAGATTCAATGGTAGTTTTTATCTTTTCATCGAAAATATTTTTCTTAAGCAGGTTTAGAACTTCCTCTTTAAATCGGAGTATCGTTCCAAGGTCGTCAAACACAATTTCTTCATACGCAACATTATCTTTATCCTTTACAAGCGCCACCTTCCGGACTGTTGCGGGTTTTTCTGATAAAACCGGCACGTACATAAAACCCATATTGCAGGCATCGTTGTCTACAATCATATTTACGCCAACGCCACCAAGCTTATTCGCTACAGAGTGTGCCAGATGATTCTTGATCCACACCCCGGGATAATAGAAGATGGGTTCGTGGCCAGTCTGGATAATCGGGATATTTTTAATTGCCTCACAATCCAGGTCTAACCCTCTAACGGATAATTTATCTTGGGTTCTATGCCATGATGAGTCGTTGTTACCAGTATTCTGCAGATACAAAGACGACCCGGACTCACTCCTTTGAAGCAGGGATTTAATTCCCCTGGTGTAATGTGCCGCCATGTGTAACAGCTCCACCCGGGTCTTATCTCGCAATACCTGAAAAGGGATACTGCTCATTTCAAACCTATAGCCCTGTATTTTATGCCTGTTTGCCCGTATCGTTTCGAAAATACGGTCTATTGCCGGGTCTACAAAGACCTCCTTGTCATTTTTTGGCACCTTATAGGTAATATTTTTCATTGCCATTTACAGAATTAATACTTCCTGGACTTACAACAATAACATGGCGCGTTCGATACCTAATACTTAGTGACAGCTAATCCAATAATGCCTTTATAAGGCAATCCCTTAAATCAGTGTAATACTGGATATTGATTTTCGTGATCATGTCGTCTGACAAGTCATTGAGTTGCTTACGGGCATTTAACGGGATGAGTAAGGTAGTGGCACCTTTCTCTACAGCCAATTCCGCTAAGTTTACTGCATTATAAACGTTATCGACTGAACCGCCCAGGTTCAGTTGACCAACGATAACCAAACCACCTTTTGTGCTCTTCTCAAGGATCGCACTGGATAATGCCATAAGAACAGCTATGCCGACTCCATTGCCGCTTTTTGACACGTCAAATGCACGAAGCTGCACGGAAAATTCATGTGACCGCGGATCCCGGTCGCCAACCAATTCTTTGGTTTTACTGTATAAGTTCTGTTCTGCGTAACGAACGCTTTCCTGGAACTGGGGAGGCGCTGGTTTATTTAATATTTTAACACCGCTGCCAGGGCCAACGTTGACTTCGATTTTATAGAGACCTGCCGGTTCGTCCTGACTGCCGTTATTTAAAGTCCAAACCTGTCCCGGGGGCTGCGGGTCTTCTCCGATAGTATTTTCACTGTGAATTTCTGGAGTTGTAACGAAGGTCTCTACACCATCTACACCCCTACGATAGCTAAAATGGGTATTACGAAATTCAGCTGAGCCAATTCTCTTTTGTTGTTCCTTTACTCTTCTCCGGTATTCCAATGATATTTTGATAGCCCATTCCAGTAGTTCATCTGAAATCGGTTCATTTGGATTAGGTTGCATTAATTTTAATAGACCGTTGAGCGTCTTGTTTGCTGCTGTGGTATCCCTGCCACTTAGAGCGCCACCAAAATCAATACGAGGCAATACTGATGATATTCTGCTCGTATCTCGTAACCTTGTCCAGCACTCTGCCAAAAAATCGTTTACTAAGCCAAAGTGATCCGTGAAATATGCCTTGTTAAGCTTGGGGAAATCCCAACCCGGCACGTAAGCATGGATACGGTCCATAAAGGCGGTATCGTCTCTCATCTCCTGGGGAAGTGGGCCAAATAAATGGCCTATGCGTTGCTGGTGTTCCACGTCCACATCAAAGTTTCCAACCAATACGATACTACCATCCGCACGGATTGGCTCTTTGCCTCTGCTGAACTCACCACTTTCCATGTAGCCCTTCATGATGTTGACTCCATCTTTTTGCTCAAAGGATACCCCTGATACTTCATCAAAGCAGACAACATCATACTTACATACAAGCCCACGTTCGCCTGTATTCATGTTAACAAACATTCTCGCAACCGTGGTCTTACCCCCGGAAACTAAATGTGAGTAGGGGGATACCTGCTGATATACATGCGATTTGCCTGTGCCTTTTGGGCCTAACTCTACCAGGTTATAATTCCGTTCTACAAAGGGGATCATACGCGCAAAAAGGACATTTTTTGCCTTTTCTGTTAGCGCAGTTGGCTCCATGCCTACACTGCGTATCAGAAAATCTTTCCATTCATCAAGGGTGAATAATTGTCGCCCCTTGTACAACGTCTCTAATACATTACGCTGCGATAATTGGATAGGCCTGATATGAGAAATGCCAAATGGCCTGCCATTATTCTCTTGCGCAATAGCACTGTCATATTCCAGTTCTATTTCAGCGTAAAAGCCACCAGTCAACATCCTGTCGTTGGCATTCACCATTTCAGGTGATATGCGGATTTTGTTAAGAGTCAGACTTGGTAGGGTTGCTACATAGCTATCGGTTGCGGCATCCAATTTTGCGGTAATAATGTCAATCAATTTAATTGAGCCTTGTTCCCTCGCTTTTGACTTAAAATATTCTTCTTCACCCGGACGAACAGTCCGGTCAGCGAGTTGCCTCTTTACAATTTCTAATCCTTCCTGGATTTCTTGTTCGTCAGTTGTCGCACAATATCTGCCCAAGAGAAATTCTATGACATACGTGGGAACAGGATACGTTTTCCTGAATTGTTCCAACAGGTCTTTTCTTACGAAGTAGCCCTCGAATGCCTTTGTTGCTATTTGATCTAATTTATCCAATTGCATTGTCATATACCTACCAGAGTTGGTTTCTTATCTAATATTGTTTCGTTTTCATCCATGAGTACAATGACTGTTGATTTTGATTCAGCATCACTATCCACCATGAGAGAGATTTTATTATCCAATACTTTCTTTTCTCTTGATTTCAACAACACAATGGAAGTCTTCGCATCATTAAATTTCGTTCTGATATCCATTAAGTACCCATTTAGAGCGTCTGTCGTAGTTACCTTGCAATTCAAACCGACCCATTTGATATCAGCAATTTTTGCTGCAACGGTGGATTGATTTGGTTTCTCTATGGTGAGTGTAGGCACCAAACACTCATGTATAGAAATACCGCCATGGGCATACTCTTCATTCTTTTTAAAGAAAGATATACCTGGGGCATAGGCGATAAAAATGTTTGGGTTCCAGCGCCACGGCAAATGCATCAAATCCGTTTTGCTCCTTCTTTGATTAGCGCATCGCCCCAACGTGTCTCGGTCAGGTCTTTCCTTAGTTCCTCTTTGGGCAAACCACCGGGCAACAAGAGCCATCCATGATCTGTCACTATTTTAATACGTCTTATACCATTTTCAAATGCAATTTCAATGGCTTCTTGTACCTGTTCAAATAGTTCTTCAATCCGTTTTACCATTTCAGCTTGCTCTTCATGTCCTTTTTTATCTACCTCGCCAATCTCTTGCCAATGCCTTTGGCCGGATATGATATCTGATGCAGCGGTAACGAAAATATAGTTTTGTGCAGCTAAGGCCTCTCTGAATGCAATAGCCACCAGGTCTTTTCCTGATTTTAACTGTGGCACAAACTCTCTGCAATTGCTGTTGGTTAATACCTCTGCTGCAACAGGCGATACATTTGCCTTTGCCGTGGGCGTTAAACTTGGTATGGCAGACCAACCAGATTGCAGCTCGACCTTGTATTTACGTTTTGTGAGTCTCTCTGCAAATTCGCTTGCCAGTTCATAACGAAATGCATCAACAAATAGCACAAACTCTTCATTCTCTGTTGAAGCATTTTGCTTAGTAAAAACAGATGCATCCTTTTCTATGAATGTCTGAAACTTTTGTGTTATGGATTCCAACCAGGGTTTGTATAACGTAGTAATAAGCGATTTTATAGCTTTTTTGTCTTTTTCTAATTTGACTGGTGCCAGGGCTTTTCGCATAAATTGATCAGCCTTGTAACCCGTCTTCACGTAATATTCTTTCAATTCCTCAACACTTGCAGATGCATACGCCGTGGTTGCTACTTCTGCCATTGACACCAGGTCAGGCAATGCATTGGCCAAAGGGGCATAGCCAAGCTCTGACCACACCCACAGCCTTCTGTCTTTATGTTGTTGCCCGAGAACAGTAAGCTTTTGCAAGGCCTCTTTAAATTGAAGTTTGGATAAAGCCAGTAAAGCCTTGCACAGTTCATCTTCCTTCTCCTCATTTACCTGCGGCCAGCTTTCTTCGGGAAGTGCAAATAAACTACCCAAATCTACCGGTTTAGCCAATCGAAGTAATCCTTCTAATTCAGGATATTTTTTGGGCGCTGAGGCATATAATTGCCAAACTTGTTTCCAGGCATTACGTTGGGCCCCAAACTTTTCGACAATATCCTTTATGTTCTTATAATCAGGCTCAAATCCAAAACGTGAACGGCAAATATTTATGAATGCATCCTTTGTGTCAGTTGATAGTGATTTAAGAAACACATCTCCCTTGCACATCCATTTTAAAATATGCGGAATAGCATCGGGGACTAATACTGAGTGCAAATAATCTGCATCAATAAGGGAGGTAGGAAATTGCATGTTACGATCCTGAAAAACAGATGGTAATACTTTAACCAAGGCATCACGGGTGGCCTTGTCTTGTGCCACCTTTAGCCCAAGTCCTGATTGTTGATTTTCCGTGAATGCCAATACCGTCCATTCCCGGCCGCTAACCTGCGTGAAGATGGTGCCGGTATATTGGTACTCCATGAGGGGCTGCAAGTCTAATCCTGCTGCCGTGATGTTCTTCAAATCGTTTTTGGAAATACCGGGCATATAGATAATAGGCGTTGCATCAGCCGGCCAGTTGGCTTCCGGGAGCATCTTCGCGACCATGCATTTCACCCAGATAGCAGGACCCTGTTTTTTCCCTGCATCATACACACCAAAAATAATCAAGGCAGGAAATTCTTTCTGTAAAACCGGGATGACTGCCTCCCATTGTCTTTCAGGATCAGGCCAGAGAATTACCTCAGGCTTTACCATGATATTACTGTTATGTTGTTCTGCCTGCCTGAAGGCCTGAACTACCTTATCATATAATGTATCGTTCATTTTGTTGTTTCGTAATAATTAATTTTTTTGGTAACACTTTAGTCTTTTGAAAAACATATTACCAATAAGCTCCGTAGGAGTAACCTGTTTGTAGCAAGATAGGATGCCATAACAGATATTAGCTCCGTCAGGAGCGACCTGTCTCCCTGCCAATCATATACAGATCGCTCCTACGGAGCTATTTACCCTATTGAATTTTATTGTGCTACAAACAGATCGCCACTAACGGGGTTACATTTCGTCCCTATGGGACTTTTACCAACGAATTGTTCGCGTAGAATTATTGAGACCTTTAGTCAATTTGCAAGCATAACCTCTTTTAATCAAAGGAGGTCATTATGTCAGATATCTCTTTTTCTACGCTACCAACGAATTATCCTGTTAGCTCCGTCAGGAGCATACTGTTTGTAGATAGATTATATCCCGCACAGATAATTAGCTCCGTAGGAGTGGCCTGTTTATTTTTCCGATGCGTTCAGATTTCATGTGACAAACCTGCCGGCTACATAAATGTCGCTTTATTTATGCAAGGTTATCTGACAGCCTTTTTCTCTGCCAGGGATAAATGTTTGTCATTATCTCTGATTTCACCCCAGGGTGAACCGGGTGGGTTCTTGCCTCTGTCTATACCCCATTTGATATTGGGCCTTTTGCGGAGCACATCTGCCTGAATAAATGGACGGATGTTCAGGCGTACGCCGTCATTCAGGTCAGGTTCCCAGCCGATGGGTTGTTTTTCTATGGGTTTCCATCGGACGAAAATATCAAATGGTTTTTCGCCTTCCAGGATGGTTTCTAACTTTTCTTTGAGTTTGAGGGCTGCGCTCAGCAAACCTTCTGCGCCGCTTTCTCCGTCCCTCTTTTTGGCCTCGCATTGGCGTATCCAGTCTCCGAGGTAGGTATAAATAAGGCGTTGGAGGTTTTCTTTATCCAGTTTATGGTAATTGACTAATGCCGCAAATCCGTCCTTGCGGCCATCCCAGATATGTCAGATGAAGGGGCGATTGTGAAAGAGCCTGCAGTGCTGCTCAAAGAATTCATCTCTCAACCAGTCTTCGAGATGAGATTTTGTTGCCCCTTCTTTCGTTAATAGCTGAGCTATTGTTTGGTTGTTCCATGCTCTACCATACACGGCTTGTAAAAATGAACGCAACCTTTCGGATGCAGCCAGTTCTCCGTTTACGGAAGGAATGCACAAAATACCATCGTCATCGGTTAAGGTATCGAATGCTTTTACGGCGGTAATAAGTTCTTTGGCTTCATCTGCCAACTCCATTTCGGTATCGCTCTCTGCGGGCCAGCGGTAGCCGAGCAAACGGGCAACACTTACCTGCAAAGGATTTTCTGCTTTTACTGAATGACCGTGAAAGAGCCATTGAGTGGCATCATCGCTGTATGGTTTGGGTAGGCCTTTGGGATAAATCTCTTTGCCTAAGCTTGACCAATGATTTAGATTAAATCCCACTTTAAGAAAAGAACTTTCGGTTACAGATAGAGCTTGATCTACGTTTTTAACCTTTCCTAGAAAGTCTTTTTCAAATACAAAGGCAGCAATTGCTTTCAGATTTGAGTTTTCTTTTGGAGTAATTACAGCTACAGTACAATCAAATTTTGTTCCCAAGTAAAAAACGCGTCTGTTTTCTCCGGTAACAGATATTGAAACTCCTTTATTGTTCCATGCAGGTTGTCCACAAACCCTTTTTTGAACTATCAAGCTCCTTTCCACCTTCCCATCTTATTAAACTGTGGAAACCAGAAAACAATGAAGTTGAAAATGGTGACATCTGGTAATAATCAAAATCGCTATTGCCATTTAACTCCCAAAATCTAAAAACAAAATAGTTCACATCCCCTGTTCCAATGCCTTGGTTACATCTCGCTGAAGATTTTAGAATTTCAGTCTCATTATTTACTTCAAACTGAATTGTTGCATCAGGATTCTTCAACTGCCCGGACTGATTCACCTGCTTTAATTCTGCCACCCGCAAAGCCGCATCTTTTGCAGCCGCATCGGGGGCTTCGGATACATCGAGGCCAAAGAAGTAATTATGTTCTGAGGGCTTATGCCTTGTAATGCAAATCAGGATTGCCTTTACGACCTCACCCGAAATTTGACTAAATGCACCAGGACCAAGTCGGACAATGTAATTCCATGAATCATTCTTTAATAACTTTTCCCTGAATTTCTTATAGGTAGTCAGGAATAGCCAGTTTTGGGGTATTACATTACATACTGTTCCCCCGTGGTTAGTAGCTTTCAACAATCTATCTAAAAAGACTGTGGCTAAATCTCCCTTTGCATCTGGATAATTATTCAAACAATAATCCCCCAATACTTCATCATGCTTGCCACGCGACAGATAAGGCACATTGGTAATTTGCAGGGTGTATTTCTTTGCAAGAATTTGTCCGGCCTTCGCAATACCGGCAGCCATTACGCCACGTTCAACCTGGTCTTTGTCTGTTTCGCATTCGAGGGCTTTCATCAACACGGGTTGCAACTCTTTAAAGCTGGCTGTAAAAACATCTGATTTTATTGTTGATGGGTCTAAGAGACTTCCCAATTCCGGAGCTATCTGAAAATGGTCATACAATACCTTCATACCATTTTCCCTCCGTGCTTTCAAAACCGGATCTGCTACTTTGCCTACCAACTTCACCCAATCTTCCTTCTTCCCCTTTGGCGCTATCCCACTACATGCCAGGTTCATTTCGGGTAGCTCTTTATAGTGACCGCAAAATTTCCAGGCGGTAAGCGCAAGGTTGAAAGCTGCAATCTGTGTGCATCGTGCATCCAGCTCCAGGCCATGCAGGTTTTCAGCAATTACCTTGTTGGTAGCCTCTTCCCTGCTCAATCCTTCCTCAAACATCCTGAGCAGGGCAAATACCGGGAAGATCGAGGCTACAAAATGCCCGGAGCCCATACAGGGATCCAACGCCGTTATTAACGCTGTCGTATCTGGCCATACTTCAAACTTACCGGCAGCCGGTGTGCCATCTTCCAGCAATCGCAGGTATTCAAATTTCACGGGCGGTGTAACACCAGGGTGTCTGCTCACCCACCAGGCACCTATAGTATTATCAATGAGAAAATGAACCATGTACGGCTCTGTAAAGAGCTGGGTCACGGCAGGAAGCTTTTCTCCATCAATCTTATCACCACTTTTATTGATGGCTTCCTTGGCCTCACTTTGCCAGAATTGATAAACCCATCCAAGGGAATCATACGCAGTAAAAATACCGTTGTCTAATCCATCCAACAGTCCCTCTAACTTAATGCGGTCTTCGGTCGCAAAGTCAACCTGCATCAGCGGATCATCTATGCGAAAGATAGCAGGCAGCATCTTTGATGCATACGAAGCTGCCGCATCCCATTTATCGGCAAACCCCTCTTCGCGAGCCAACTCTTCGCATTCTTCCATGGTCACGGCAACACCATCGGAGTGTATAAGCAGTCCATTGGCTTCCAGGAATTTTGCAAAGAGCATTTTGTGCCAATACTCGTATGCCAACTCATAGGCCAGATGGTCAATCCCTTGCCCGCCACTGGCGGACAATTCGTCACCTAATAACCGTGCTTTATTGCGGAGGTGATTGCGCAATGCCCTTTGATCGGCAGACATGTGTGCGAAGGGTTCGGTGTGATCCACCGCCAGGCTGTGCAGTGCGTTACGAGCGCCGGTCTCTGCCAGCTTCCGTGCTTGTTTTACTGCACTTTCTAATCTATTGCGTTGTTGTGTTGTTAGTACGGCCATTGGGTTTTTCTTTTCTTTAGCGGGTTCAAGGTTGCAACTCAATGTCATTAAGTTAAGTATTATTTTATCTAAACACCCCCCTGAATCCCCCTTTTCTAAGGGGGACTTTTACGGCAAGTTGCTTAACTTAATGACATTGGGTTGCAACTTGAACCCATGTGTTTATACCTTTTAAAATCTGGTTCTTCTCCAAATTAGTCAATAGAAATTGAGGAGAAATTTCATTAAATCATTGAAAAGAGTGGACATTTGGTGTTTCCTATATACCGATATATAACTTATTTACAGGGGCCAGCAATGTCCACGTTAAGTATATTACCATATTTTCCTTTTCAGCGGGTAAAATTACAAAGCAAACTGTTTTCTGATGCTGAGATATCAGCCAGCACAGTGCGTGCCGATGAACGATTTCACCCAATATGTCATGTGTGTGGCAGCAAAGCACAGCGCATTTATCGTCACGACAAACGAGCTTTGCGGGATATGAATCTTGGCCCGTTCGCGTATGGATAAATTGTTCGTATCGTAAGATAGCCTGCAGGAGTCATGCAATCGAATCGTAGTTGAAGACTTAGGTTTTTTTCAACCTTACAGTCGTGTTACGCATCGTTGGCAGCGTATATTCACGAACTGTGTAAATGTTAACCATTACCGAATTGCAAAACATTTTGGAATGAACTGGAAAACAGTAAAAGCAATCGATAAGTTTTTCTGGAACGACAATACGCGCAGACTGACTATCAGCATCTTCGCATACTGGCAGTAGACGAAATCTCTGTTAGAAGGACAGCGCTATTTGACCGTTGTTCTGGACTATCTGGTGGTCGGGTAGTCTGGGTGGGTAAGGAAAGAACAAAGAACCCTGAAACCTTCTTTGCCGGTATGACCAGAGGAGGAAAGACAGTCTCTTGAGGCCATTGCCATGGATATGTGGGATTCATATATTCTTGCGGTAAAAAGCATGTGCCGCATGTCAAGATAGTCTTTGACCTGTTTCATGTAGTATCAGGTTTTGGTAAAGTTATTGACAAGGTACGAAATGCTGAATACCAAAAAGCGTCGAAAGAGGGGACAAGGACGTCTTCAGGGTTTCAAAATATCTTTGTTAAAAACAAACGAAATATTCGCGGGGAAAAACACAGGAACATCTCAAACAGCTCTTGTCACTCAATGAAACAATAAATACCGTTCTGATTCTTAAAGACAAACTCAAACATATTTGGACTTATACCTCACGGACGTGGGCGAGAAAAGCCATTGACGAATGGTGCCTTTTTAGCGAAAACGATAAACCATTCTGTTGTGCATAAGTTTGCAAACATGCTTATGAAACATAGCTATGGAATCTTGAATCACTGTGACTATAAAATTCATACGAGTAAACTCGAAGGGGTTAATAATAAGATCAAGGTTATCAAAGAAAAGCTTATGGATTTCATGACGAACGGTACTTTTCATTAAAATTATACAAGCTTTTGCAAACTAATTTGGAGAAGAACCTAAAATCTTACCGGTTCGGCGACCTCAATAGTGTAGTGGCAAGGGGCGCCTTGCCACTACATTGGCAGTTTGAAATTCCTAAACGTTAAATTAGGTTACCTTTGGCAACAATTTTCAAACTCCCCTCTAAAAAGAGGGGCCGGGGGTGTGTTAAAGGCATGTTTACACACCCCTTAATCCCCTCTTTTTAGAGGGGAAACTGTGATTTAAAAAACGTAAATTTAAGGGTTCAGGTTGCAAATGTGGAATAGATTAAAATTATAAGTCCTTGATATTGAGCTGGTTTCCTGTTTAATCTTGAAAATTAAGGAGTTATTGGCATTATACCTATTCTATCTATTTCAATTAAATCTATCTGATTAAATAAATATTAGCACAAATTTAGCACAAATACTAACTAACCTTATAAGATACTCAGGAAATTTCCTCAAGTCGTGTTTGTTATTTAAGAAATTGGTGAAATCGAGAAATTAACCCACGACCTTTTGAATACTATTTCTAAAAAGGGTATTTTTAGCAGTTTTCATAAATAACTGGCGTTGTGTCTGCTACGACTGTAATTAATTTAGACCGGAGTAAGCTTTCTGGAATTTTTTGTGATAAAATTTAAAAAGATTTGATTTTTGTTGTTTATAAAGTTATATTGCAAACTAAAGCGAAAGAGATAAGAGGGAATAATGCCTGACAAAACTCTCTTTTTAAAAACAGTCTAAAGATACATTAACTGGTAATGGTTTTGCTTATTAAAACGATGGATATTATAAAATATTTTATAGACTGGCAAACCATTAAAAGTTATATTGTATCTTTTGGTATTGTAAAAGGGTTATTTGTTATTTTCTTTTTTGGTGCGCATGCTTGGATATATCTGTCATATCGTGGAAGATTAAAGGACAGACAAGCTGAAATTAATAGACTTGCCGCAGATAACAGAGAGTATCGAGAAAGATTCCTTTATTTACTCGATAACAAATTTGGGTATAAACCATCAAAAAAGAAGGGGAAATAAAAGGGAAGGAAAAGGGGTGTGGTTATGTTTTACGTATGCATTGTTCCAGCGTTAATTATGTCAATGTATATGATTGTCTATTTAAGAAATCTCAGAAAACATGATAATGTTTTATATCGTTTTTGTCAGATACGAAGAAAGGCTATGTCTATATTAAGAAACGATGGGTTTGGTATGCAAGGACAAGATTATGTAAGTCTTAGAGTATTAGTGGAAAACTTGAACATAACAATTAATAATTACAAAGAATGCAAGACGGTCTTATTTAATTTTCGTAGGTTTAACAAGTACTTAACAGAGTATAAAATATCTGCGCAAGAAGTAGAGCAGTTTAAATTACCAAATGACGAGCGTATTAAAGCTTTGGTCCGAGACTTTAGTATTGCTTTATTTCGTGCATTCTTAGAATATACCCCACTTATTAGATCAGAGATAGCAATAAGGATTATTCTTTTTATTGCAACCGCTTTGACCAAAATAGGAATTAATCATGCCAATAACTTTGCAAAACAAATCTCAGATACTTTTTCATTTATAAACGATCAATCAAACAAATTTAAAAATTCACCGCGATATTCGCAAGCCTAAAGTACTGTATTATGAAATTATAAGTCAAACTCTCTTTTACTTTTGAACGTGTTTGGAGCGTGACAATTTAAGCTGAACGCTGGACAGCTTGTAGCAAGTCCATAGGTTTGAGTGTGCAGGAAAGAGGGGATATGTGTTGTGATAAAATGTTTAAAGCTCATACAAGCTAGGTAAAACATCATTATGCGCCAACTTACTTTTTTAG
The DNA here is from genome assembly GCA_015075005.1 of Planctomycetia bacterium. Taxonomy (GTDB): domain Bacteria; phylum Planctomycetota; class Brocadiia; order Brocadiales; family Brocadiaceae; genus Brocadia. The sequence goes on along the minus strand of JABTVC010000001.1, from coordinate 1,088,212 downwards.
ACAATATAAGTACATCCCAACACCCAAATACTTATTTTGATAAATTAGCATTTATTTTGTCGGGCGATCTGAATTTTCAAGAAAACGGTAACGGTAATAGTGCGCATCCATCTTACAAACCTAAACCTGCCAAGAGACTCGTTCTGGTTAGAAATTATTTCAAGATGATCGACTTCCCGCTCTTTATTAAGTTTTCTAATTTTGTTCTTAGTTCGCTCACATACGCTTCAATATCTGCCTTAGTATTAATAGTCCTTCTCGGCAGATCGAATGTCTCTGCCTCTGGAACAGACAACTTGATTGCATCTTCCAGTGCAGACTGAAACTGTCCGGGGAGAGCTGCTATTTTGGTGTCCCACATATCTAACGACGCTTGCTTCAATTGATTAAGTAAGCCATGTGCATCCAAATGCTTAATTTCTGGCTTGGTCAGCAATTGGTGCTTTGCCAATATGGCATCTTTATCTTCTTGCGTAAGCTTGCTAAAGTATTCATTGCCCTGGAGCCCGTTCATATTTTGATCGTACGATTTTATATAGTTTTCCTTCAGTGTCTTCAATTTGGTTTTTATCTTCTCTGTCAGTTCCAATAATTTCGGCTGGATAGGATCTGGTTCCTGTAGCAGCAGACGGTTTTCCCGTATTGCCTCTATCTCTGTTTTTAGTTGCTCCATCTCAGGGACTGAAGGGGCATGATTGGCCAAATCTGCCAACAGGATCCATTGCGGTTCCCTCTCGCTTACCAATTCCGCTTTCTTACTCCACTCGGTCTGTTTGGCTCTCAGATCTTCCTGCTCTTCAAGAATGCGTAGAAGTCTTTCGTTGCCATCCAGGTTTTCAATGTCTTTGATGAACTGAATATTGATGGGTTCCGGCCTCGGGGCATCACCACTTATTTGCCCTGCCAGTTCTTTCAGTTTGCCAAGGGACGTATTTGAATGCAGGAATTCTTCGCCAGGCTTGCAGGATATATCTGCTTCCTGATATAGTTTGCGAAGTTTTATTTTGTCCGATGCGGAAAGTGTATGAATTTCTTTTTTGAAAGCAGCATTACCGATTTTAGCCTGATTGATGTTCTTTTCCGGTGTAGAGATATGCTCTGTGTTTTTGAGCATAACAATGATGGTATCAATAGCATCCTGGCTCCAACCATAAGGCGCTTTAGTAAAATGGTTTCGTATTTCTTTACCTTGTTTCGTATTGTTACCAATAAAGCGAAGAATTTCTATTGCAACAGGGTGATCTGTAGGGTCTTTATCCCAGCCAATTTTTTTCAAGGCATCAGGATAGCCTGATAATGCCTTGGATAATGCCTTATCCCAATCTTTGTAATCGCCTTTTTTAAATTCAGGGAACTGCCTGTCGGCAATACTGTTCAATGATTCTTCAATATCATCCCTCATAGTACCTGTTTCGAGTTCGACTTTATTGCCACCAGCTAAATAGATATCAGCTTCTTTACAAATTTTATCAACCAAGTCCTCAATAGCTATTTTTGCCAGGCCTTTACGAGTTTCCATGCTCTTTTTGGCTTGTTCACCTTCCGGAGTAGAAGGGAGTCCTTTTACCTGCAAGGTTAAATCAGCCGCAATGAACTTTATGATTTCACTGCGTAAATCCTGGTCACGAAACTCCTGTACAAAGGCATAAGCCAAAGGGACATTTGCCCCCTCGGCACGGATTTCGTTTAGCACAGTCCCTTCTTTTTCAAACCAACCATCGCGAACCCAAACATTCAGTTTGTTTTCCCTATTGGGCCGTTCTGCTTTATCCCAAATATCAAAATCTCTTTTTTGTCTGGACGTGCCTTGAAGAATGTTGATGGTTTTTGTTTTATCTTTAAAGAAGGCAATGATCTTTTCCATGCGGATACGTTGAATCTGGTCGTCACCGGAGCTGTTGATTTTAACAGCCTGTGCTGTATATTCCTGCTCCCACTCAGCGCCCACCTTGGTTTGTAGTTTGAACTCATCGTTTACCGGCATTAATACCTTCTCGTCCAACAGCTTTTTTATGAGTGCCTTAACCTTATTCCGTATTTTATCAGAGGTTTCATTGAGGTTTTCAATCAACAAATCTGCGATAGTATTTTCATCAGACTTAAGACGTCCCCCTGCCAAATCTTTAGGTAATTGATCAATTAAGAACACCGCACTTAAAATACGGCCTTCCAGAGCAGCATCGCCGCCTTTGGCTTTGCGTTCCTGGATAATGTTGTTGGTTTCATTCAGCAACAATGCATTTTGTAACAGTTGTTGCTGTTTTTGTTCAAAAATAAAATCAGCAGGTACTATATAGCCCAGGTCTTTATTTGCAATCAGTTTGATACTTTCATCCACAATGCGTAACTGACTGCGCAATTGACCCGAAGTGCCTGCGGTATCAACGACCTGAAGAATTTTCTTCCAGAATTTGCGTGTTGAAGGCATGATAGGATAATCAGCCACAAGAGTTGTTTTATCGCTTGAGAGGTAGCCAAAATCAGTGCCTGAAAGGTTACGGGATATTTCACCTAAGGTAGCATCCAATTTTTTACCAATATCATTGATTGCGGAAGGTTTCTTCTCCAATACTGTTTTACGGGTAACCGTTTCCACGTCGGTATCTGAAAGTGAAACTTTCACCGTAAAGCGATCTTGCAAAGGTTGCAAATAGGGCGTTTCAGCCAGGGAGTTTTGTCCTGTGCCTACCAATAAGAACTTGCCGCCAAAGTTGCTGCAAACATCTTGTGCAAGGTTTTGGATATCAATGGTCTTGTCGCCGTCTGAGCCTATAAATTGTTGCACTTCATCCAGTACAATGATGGTGCAAGGGATTTTATCACCATAGTATAATGGCAGCACTTCATTTTTTATGGTATCAATGAGCTGCTCCCGGTTGACACTCTCAACACGTTTGAAGTTTGCTTTAAAGTTCTCTTTTACTTTTGCTTCACTTTCAGCAAACTCAGGCTTTATCTGTAATACGGCTTTTGCGAGTGCTGAGGAGACGAACATATTTTCGTATTCCTTCCTAAAGTCTTTCCCTTGCGATTCCACAAACGCCTTCAGGCCATCATAAATGCCTTCTTGCCTTGCCCAGTAAACAAATTTGAAATGATGATATTGTGGTGGAAGTCCCAAAGCGTTGAGGAACAATTGCAGGAATGAATAGCGGATGTCTGCCGATGGAAAATCCTTCAACGTACCTGAGACAGAAAGCTTGCCATGGAGTTTCAGCTTTCTTTCCAGTTCCACAAAAAGGTCATTCACATCCTGCGGTAGTGGCTTAATAGTTCTTGCCGTATCACCATTTGGAAAAACAAAGTCCTCCCACAGATAACCGAGTATTTTTACCAAATGAGACTTACCACTACCAAAGAACCCACTCACCCAGGCCGCAGGTTGCTTAGGTTGATCGAGATGCTTTAGGTAGGTGTCTAATATTCGATAGATTCCTCTTTGATATTCACCTTCACAAACAAAGGTCTTAATTTCATGGCGAATGATCTTCAGGCCCTGGTCATTTTTAGCCGTATTAATTTCTACCACACCGTCGTTTATGAGGTTATTCTCATCAGGATTAAGGGTAAAGAGTTCTTTGTTTTTCATATTGGTATTTCCCTATGCGGTAATTGGCCTTGCCAGGTAACTCCAACCATCTCTGGCGTCTAATAATCTATAGTGATTCTTATCATACTCGCCGGGGAAGAACACAAGCATCCTTCCTTTAAATGAACCTGAAGTTCCATCCAACACAGATGATAAACGCACAAAACCGAATAATGCCGAAACATCTCTGATGGCAATCAAGGTATTATCATCAGTTCCTTGCTTACTCAACTCTTCTTTCAGATAGTTTATAGCAAACTGCTTAAACTCTGATTCGAGTTGGTCTACCAATTGATCAGGGTTCATGAAATATTCGTTTTTATATTCATGATATGCCATCCATGCGGGAAAGCAATTTTTTAATGATATGCAGATCCAACGTTTGCCTGCTTTCCTCGTTGCAGTTTCAAAATCTCCCAGGCGCAGGTCAACTTTCCGTTTTTCTGCAGGATCGTATACAAGAAACCATACCCTTTCCTTCCCTGACAAAGCCGTTGACCATGGCTCTTTGAGCACTAACTCATAAGCAGTCAGTAGTCTGTCAACAAGATTAGGCATCTATATGAAGTTTGTTAAAAAGGTTATTGAATGAAATGGTAGTAACATTACCGGCATATTGATATTGTAACAAATCTCTTTTAGCGGCTTCATTAGCAAGTTCTCTTATCTGGGATTCACTTATTGCCAGGGCTTGTACCCATTTACCTGACAAAATGAAATCGCCTCTATCCCCGTTGAAGTATGCCATCAATAATGCAAAGGCAACTGAATGGTAACAGTGATTTGGTTGTGTACGTATATTTTTTACTTTACCGGTAATATATCCTGCCTGTTTCCATGAACTGATTATATTTCTTGTTGCAGAGCTTCGGGTATTATTGGTAAACTTTTGAGGATGATGTGTCTCAATATTTTCTTCTAACCTAAGCTTGCTGATTTTCTCTCCGACTGCCGTTGAGATAATAACTGATATGCTTTCACGCAACAGGTAGTCGTTACCTATTGCAAAAAGTAATGAAATAACGGGCATGTCTATTTCATCTGCGATTTGCCAGAAGTGCTTGAAACAAAAGAATGGAGGGAATGCCTCATCAAAGCTATAAAGACTTACGAGAGCGCTGTTTGTTCTTTTTTGATTTGATTTCGTTTTTTTGCTGGCAATGTTTTCTTTTAGTGAATTACTATATCTATTATCGTGAATTGCATGATCCATCACCTTTGAAAGTTCTGCAAACATCAAAGTGCGGGCGGTGTGCACGGTAATAGGATTGTTAAAATAGGTCATGTAGAAGGTTCTTTTGCCATTTTACATTCTAATTTGAAGCTCATTCAATATACATTGAATGAGAGGAGATATGATAGGCAATTACTTTCCCCCTTTGTAGATATATGATAATAAAAACGAAGGGGATTACAAGTTTTTAATTCTTCCGGCTAAAAACAATGCCAGAGATTTACAGGCCATTTATCAAGCGTACACGGGATAAACGCATGTACAGAGTTTTACAAAATCGCGAGAAGTGGTTTAACATCGTACCTGGCACTGGCAAACGTCTTTCGAATGATGAAGACAATGAAAATGGAGAATATGCAGACTTCAGTGATATAGAGAAAGAGGAAAAAATGTTTCTATTACCTGAAAATGTGATAAGATTATTAACGAGGAATTTAGGTATTTAAATTGGTTTTTTTTAAACTGGAATTTAGAATATGTTGAAAACATTACTTATGTCTACGAAAACGAAATACTATGGAAGCACATAACGAAAAAGTCATAATCCTCGATTTCGGCTCTCAATACGCCCAACTAATTGCGCGAAGGGTAAGAGAAAATAATGTATACTGCGAGATCGTCTCGCATAAAATTGCTGCACAAGAAATACAAAAGATCAACCCTAAGGGCATTATCCTCAGCGGCGGCCCCGCCAGTGTATACGTAAAAAATGCCCCCCGGTGTGATGAAAGAATAGCTACACTAGGAATACCCATATTAGGCATCTGCTATGGAATGCAACTGGGATGTCAGATGCTTGGAGCCACGGTGAGACCTACGCCTGCCCGTGAATACGGCAGAACTGCCTGTACGGTTAATAGCGAAAGTAAGTTATTCAAATCATTGGCTAAAGATGACACCGTATGGATGAGTCATGGTGACCAGGTGGTTGAATTACCTGCAGAATTTCACTCTCTGGCGCTTACCCGAAATTGCCCCTTCGCGGCCGTAATGCACAAAGAGACGATATTCTACGGTGTGCAGTTCCACCCCGAGGTTACCCACACACCACAGGGAAGGCTGATGATCCGCAATTTTCTCTACGAAATTTGTGGTTGCACCGGTGACTGGAAGATGTATTCCTATATAGAAAAATCTATAGATGACATTCGTAAACAGGTTGGAAACGCACGAGTAGTATGCGGGCTGTCAGGTGGCGTTGATTCCGCCGTGACAGCGGCACTTATCTATAAAGCCATCGGCAACCACTTGTCCTGTATCTTCGTCGATAACGGCCTTTTAAGGGACTACGAGGCCGATGAGGTTATTACAACGTTTAAAGACACCTTTGCGGCAGATCTGCACGCCATCGATGCGAGAGATCGATTTTCAGATAAATTAAGAGGAGTAACCGACCCTGAAAAAAAACGGAAGATCATTGGACACGAATTCATTGAGATTTTCAAGGAAGAGGCAAAGAAGATATCCCAGGCAAAATTCCTGGCACAGGGCACTCTTTATCCTGATGTCATTGAAAGCATCCCCGCACACGGAGGCCCAACAGTCACAATCAAGAGTCATCACAACGTGGGCGGACTCCCGGCAGAATTAGGATTTGAACTGGTAGAACCTCTGCGGTTTTTATTTAAAGACGAGGTGCGTAAAATGGGCGAGGAACTTGGGTTGCCGGAAGAATTAGTCTGGCGTCACCCCTTCCCGGGGCCAGGACTTGCCATCCGGATCATTGGTGAGGTGACAAAGCTGCGTCTGGGGATACTTCGCAATGCCGACAGGATTGTTATCGAAGAAATACGCAAGGCAGGTCTTTATCGCTCCATCGCCCAATGCTTTGCCGTACTTTTACCACTGAGTACCGTGGGAGTCATGGGAGATGAAAGGAGTTACGAAAACGTCATTGCCATCCGTGCCGTGGAAACAACCGATTTTATGACGGCAGACTGGTGCCGCCTACCGCATGAGGTTCTGGAAATCATTTCTAATCGGATTATTAGCGAGGTCAAAGGCGTCAATCGCGTAGTTTATGATATTAGCACGAAACCACCCAGTACAATCGAGTGGGAATAAGTTAAAAGAACTCTGCATTAACTTTTATGAGCGAAAGAACCGTTGGTTTACATTGAATAATTAAGTGTCAAAAATCAATTTATCTGGAAAAGTTTAAATATTTGATAAAGACTTTGCGGGGGCTATTAAAGGAGAAATAGATATTTCGACCCATTTTCAAAATCTCCTTATTCCATCAGATAATAGAATAATTTAACTGTTAAAGTTTAATCTTTTAAAACATTTTACGAGGACTGCATATGAAATGTCCGCATTGTCTGGAGTCATTTCACGATTTTTACGAAGTGATACCCGTCGGCAACGATGCAAGTGGCGATTGGGGTATCATTAGCAGGAAGTGCCCATCATGTGAGCGAGTAGTCCTTGTCCTGGGGACTGGTAAAATTGGTAGTATTGGAGGCCGGCATGTCTTAGAATTTATCAAAGACGAGCGTCTTATTTATCCCAGAGTACCAAGTCGCGTACCACTCTCAAAAGAAGTTCCCGTGGAATTTGCACAAGCTTACCGGGAGGCCTGTACCGTTCTTGCCGATAGTCCAAAGGCAAGCGCGGCGTTAAGCCGTCGTTGTCTACAGCACCTGTTGCGGGTGAAAGCAGGTGTAAAGCCATCCAATCTTGCGGATGAAATCCAGGAGGTGATGGACAGCGGGACATTGCCGCCATACATAGCAGAATCTATTGATGATGTTCGGAATATTGGCAACTTCGCAGCACAGCCCATGAAGAGCGAAAGGACCGGTGAGGTTATAGATGTTGAGTCAGGTGAGGCAGACTGGAATCTCGATGTCCTGGAGGCACTATTTAATTTTTATTTTATTCAACCTGCAATAATTAAAAAGAAACGGGAAATCCTGAATCTCAGACTGAAGGAGATTGATAAAAAGGGTACAAAAAAATGAAGATTTGATTAATAACGAAAACATGCTATAGTGTTTAAAATTAATTTTACCTGACATTATAAATTTTACCCATCAATATTTAGAAGTCAGGAGACAGGATGAGGACTGAAAAACTCTTCCCTTCATTTTTTTTATTTCAGATTCTGGCCTCTGACTTCAGGCTTTATTGATTTGTTTATGGCAAACAAAACTCGTGTTTCTATCATCCACGATACAAGCTATAGCTGGAAAAAGTGCGTTACGGCTATTAAACAAACCTTTAACCGCTGTTGTGGTAAAGTTATTTTATTCCTTTTATTTTTATTCATTGCGTTACCGATGAATGCCTTTTCAGAAACGAACAGATTCAATAATTTTCCAGAACTGGTAGCCATCGATGATATTGTTCATATCCCAACAGGTCAAAAGATGCAATTTTCCCAGCTAAACCATTTCTTTGATTGTGCCCGCGTCCTTTATGTTGGAGAAACCCATGCCCATAAGGCATCGCACCAGGTGCAACTGAAGGTACTCAAGGCTTGTTATGAGAAATTTGGAAACACAATAGCCATTGGTATGGAGATGTTTACAAGGCCGTATCAACCTTTTCTAGACCAATGGATTGCCGGGGAAATTGACGAGCAGAGATTTCTGGAAGAGACACGATGGGATAAAGAGTGGGGCTATGATTATCTCTTGTATAAAGATATTCTGGATTTTGCCCGTGAAAAGAAAATCCCTGTGATCGCCTTAAACGCTCCAAAAGAATTGGTAAAAATGGTAAGCAAAAAAGGCTTGCAGGCTTTGAGCGAAGAAGAGAAAAAACAATTGCCTGAAATTGACACGACTGATTTCTTTCATCGGGTATATCTGGAGAGGGCCATCAGGGAGCACATAGACCGTTCAGCCGATTTGGAAAAATATAACGATGTGCAATCCTTGTGGGAAGAGTACATGGCACAAACGATAGCAGATTACCTGGCGTCCTGGGAAGGTAAAGACAAGAAGTTTCTGGTGTTTACCGGAAACGGTCATATAATATACGACTTTGGCATACCCAAGAGGGTATTCAGACGCACCTTCTTGCCGTATTATACTATTTATCCAGCAGAGTTTCTGGAGGGCAAGCCGTCGCCTGAACAAGACGCGTTTTTATTAAGTATTCCATTAGAACCAGCTGATTTTGTATGGGCTATCTCTCCCGCAGCACTGGAAAAGAGGATATATTTGGGAGTTCAGCTTCACAAAACAAGCGACAATCGGCTGGTTATACAAGAAATTAGCCCGGAAAGCCCTGCCGAAAAGGCTGGATTCATGGCAGGTGATATCATCCTCTCTCTCGATGGTAAAATCATGAAAAGTGTGCTGGAGCTGATTCATTATCTTCAAACAAAGCAGTTTGGGGAGACCTGCGGTGTAGATATTGAACGAGGCGGGAAGACAATTTCCTGTGAAGTTACCCTCTTTGAAATGGGACAGAAGTAAACTATGCAGACAAACCTATCACCACAATACAATCCCAAAGCAATTGAAGAGAAGTGGTATCATTTTTGGGAAGAAAAGGGGGTTTTCCATAGTATACCGGATACATCGAAGGAACCGTACACTATTGTTATTCCTCCTCCCAATGTAACCGGTGCACTCCACATGGGGCATGCCCTGAACAATATTATTCAGGATATTTTAATTCGCTGGAGACGTATGCAGGGATACAATGCCCTTTGGATGCCTGGCACGGATCATGCCGGTATTGCTACCCAAAATGTGGTCGAACGAGAACTGGGAACCAAACGTATCAAACGTAAACATTTGGGGCGTGAACGTTTTGTGGAAGAAGTCTGGAAATGGAAGCATCAGTACGGTTCGACCATCATTAAACAATTGAAAAAATTGGGCAGCTCTTGCGATTGGGCGCGTGAACGATTCACCATGGATGAGGGTCTTTCCGCGGCAGTAAAGAAACCTTTGTGCGCCTCTTCGAGCGCGGATTAATTACAAGGTAAATACATAATTAACTGGGTGCCCGATGCTGTACCGCACTGGCTGATGACGAGGTGGAACACGAGGAGCACGAAGGACACCTCTGGCATCTGAAATACCCATTCAGAGACGCCCCGCATCTCTTTATGATTGTGGCTACAACTCGCCCGGAAACAATGCTGGGAGACGTTGCGGTAGCTGTCAACCCAAGGGATGAGCGTTACAAGGACATGATCGGAGAAATCCTCGCCCTCCCTATCGCAGGACGTGAGTTACCCATAATTGCCGATGAATTTGTCGATCCATCTTTTGGAACGGGCGCCGTAAAAGTTACCCCTGCGCATGATCCAAACGACTTTGAAATGGGTAAACGTCACAACCTGACTCCACTTGTTATTATGCAGGAAAATGGCGTCATGAATGAACTCGCCGGGGATTATGAGGGAATGGACCGGTTTGAGTGCAGGGATGCATTAGTAGAAGAGTTAAAGTTAAAAAAACTTGTTGAAATGGTCACTCCTCACAAGCATTCGGTAGGACATTGTTATCGGTGCCTCGCCGTTATTGAGCCCTACATTTCTGACCAGTGGTTTGTCAAAATGCGCCCCCTTGCACATGCAGCTATCAGGGCTACTCAAAAAAAATCAGTAAGTTTCTTCCCCGATCGTTGGGAAAAGATATATTTGAGCTGGCTGGAAAATGTGCGTGATTGGTGTATTTCCCGGCAAATTTGGTGGGGGCACCGCATTCCCGCATGGTATTGTCAGGACTGCGGCGCAATTACTGTCACACGCGATGTGCCCGGGAAGTGCTCAAAATGCAGCAGCGCCATCCTGAAACAGGACGAAGATGTGCTCGATACGTGGTTTAGTTCTGCCCTCTGGCCATTCTCTACGCTGGGTTGGCCTGAAGAAACACCGGAGTTACCGTACTATTATCCAACATCTACGCTTGTCACTGATCGGGGAATCATCTATTTCTGGGTGGCACGGATGGTCATGATGGGACTCGAATTAATGCACCATGTTCCGTTCTCAAACGTCTATATCCATGGAACAATCCTTGATGAACTGGGCAGAAAAATGAGTAAATCACTGGGGAATGGCATTGACCCTCTCGTCATGATCGAACAATACGGTGCGGATGCCTTACGATTTTCGATTATTGTGTTAACCACAGAAGGTCAGGATATAAAACTTTCAGAGAGCAGATTTGAAATGGGCCGTAACTTCACCAATAAATTGTGGAACGCGGCACGCTTCATTCTGATGAACCTGGAGTCGGAAGACCCGATTGAGATCAATCTTGAACCAGAGGACTACCAATTTGAAGACAAGTGGATATTGAGCCGATTAAGTACAACGATTAAGACAACTACATTATACCTCGATCAATTCAAGTTTAACGATGCCGCTATGAAGGTCTATGATTTTACCTGGCACTCCTTCTGCGATTGGTATCTTGAACTTGTAAAGGCACGACTGTATGAACCAATAAGTCTTAAAGATAAAAAAGTTGCACAAACTATTCTCGCAAAGGTCTTTAATCAGATACTACATCTACTCCATCCTTTTATTCCTTTTATTACAGAGGAATTATGGCAGCATTTAAAAGGGGTGGTTTCTAAAAACAGAATTAACATCCCTGAAAACATGCACCCGGAATGCCTTGTGCGCAGTTCCTGGCCCAAAGAGAATAAACGATATGAAGATATAGCCTCCGAAGAAATCATGAGTATCCTGCAAGATATTATTCGGGCCATTAGAAACATACGCAGCAAAATGAATATCAAGGAAAAGCAGGCGTTAAACGCCATCGTATCTCTCTCCGCCGATAGTGAATATGAGCTAAAAAACCATGCCGGCCTCCTTAAACAAATGGCCAATATTGACCACCTGGAAATCGGTAAAGACCTTACAAAACCTGAGAATGCTGCATGTGAAGTTATTGGAAAGATACAGACCTTTGTCCCGCTTGCAGATATTATTGACCCACGTGTTGAAAAGGAGCGTCAATTAAAGCATCTGAAACAACTTGAGGATTACTTAATGGTTGTACGGGGCAAACTGGAAAATAAAAATTTTGCTGCAAGGGCGCCAACCCATGTAGTGGAAATGGAACAGAATCGCGAAAAAGAATTGTTAGAACAAATAAACAAGGTAAAATTCATTTTAAACGATCTTGGATAATAACCTATGAAAAGATACTGTGTAATTTCTTTATTGTGTGTAAGTATATCATGTTTTATTTTGACTTCGATCCTCCAGGCTGAAATGACAAAGTCGGACACAACGACCAGAAAATGTCCGGCTTGTAATAAATTATATTCTGAAGGCACAAAATTCTGCGGTAACGACGGGACTAAATTGATAGAGATACCCATAACGATGATATGTCCGGATTGTAAAAAAGAGGGCACGCCCGGTGAAAAATTTTGTAAAGAGCACGGGAAGAAACTTATTCCATCCGCAGAAGCCCCCCCAGGTATCCAGGAGACCGATACTATAAGGCAAAAGAAAGAGCTTGCCAGGAAATATTATAAGGAAGGCAATGATTATTGCGATGCAGAATCCTATGACTCAGCAATAGCATCATATAAGAAGGCTGAAGATGCATTTGCTGATTTTCCTGCACTGCATTATAACATGGGATGGCTCTATAGTAAACTGGGGAATGCAGACCAGGCTATTCATCATTTACAAAAATATATTGTCCTTGCTCCCAAGGCCAATGACATTACTGAGGTACAGAGTTACATCATCGTTCTTAAAAATGCACAGAAGAAACGCCAGGACGTTCTGGATGCCTTCAAGGACAGGGACGAAATCATGAAAAAGGCACTTCCCGATATAAAGAAAAAAAACGATAGTGTCATTGTGCCCGCAGGTGAATTTATTATGGGTTCTGACGAGGCAAGGGAGGACACTTTTCCTCAGCATAAGGTCTATGTAGACGCATTCGAAATGGATCGTTATGAGGTGACAAATGCGCAGTACTGGGAATTTTTGGATTATATGAAGAAGACAAACGATCACAGTAAATGTTTTAAAGGAGAACCGAGCGGCAAAAACCATACCCCCAGATTCTGGGATAACGAATATTATAACGTTCCTGATTATCCCGTTGCGCGGATTGATTGGTATGACGCTTATGCATATGCTGCCTGGGCTGGAAAACGGCTTCCATCGGAGGCAGAATGGGAAAAGGCAGCGAGGGGATTGGATGGAAGAAAGTTCCCGTGGGGAAATGAATGGGATCCGGCACGATGCAATCTCGGCGGTGATCCAAAGCCTGTTGGTAATATTGAAAGTGGAAAGAGCATCTACGGTTGCTATGACATGGCGGGCAGTGTTCATGAGTGGTGCGCTGATTGGTATTTAGATACCTATTATGCAGAAGCACCTTCCATGAATCCTAAAGGTCCCGACAACGGTCTTCGACGGGTAATCAGGGGTGGATCCCGCTTTTCTCAGCCATTCCAGGTACGAACAACCACGAGGAAATCAGAGCAATCAGATTTGTTCAATGTAGCGGTCGGATTCCGTTGTGCAAAGGATATAAAAAAGCCGTAATTATGTGAATTAATTTCATTTTATAAAAAAATGGAACCTTATAAGTATTTCTTTTGTTTAAAATATTAGTGTTATTGTACCGTAGTAGGTATAGTGCTTATTTAATTTTTTTCTTTTGAAAGGAGTACGGCGTGAAACGTATTGGATATTTTTTGAGCGTTGTGGGCATTGCATTCGTATTAACGACCTCATATGCGGTCAAAATTACACATGCCTCTAGTTGTTGCAGCACAAAGGAGGTTTCTGCCGCTGAAAAGACAGATACAAAGTGTGTGGTTTGTGGCAAGGAAGTTGATAAAGACAAAGGAGTAAAGGTAGAATGCGAAGGAAAATCAGTTACTCTCTGCTGTGAAGGTTGTGCGGCCGCATTTAAAAAGGACCCGTGTAAATATTGTGACGATAAAAAATGTCCGAAACACAAAGAACATCATTAAGAAGTCGAATTTTCATCAGTAAGATAACAAGTGTATTTGAATGATAAAGGCGTTCTTGTATCAAATAGATTCAAGGACGCCTTTTTTTATGCATTTGAAATATTAAACCAATTCTTTTATCTTAGCTTTCAGTTCTTTCAAGTCTGAAGACTTAATAATGTAAGCATCGGCAGACCATGACATAAAATCATCCTTATAGTTACTATACGCAGTATTAATAATAATAGGTATCTTCTTATGCTCACTTAATATTCTTCCCATTGCTTCAATCCCGTCCATCTTGGGCATGTTAATATCCAACACGATAAGATCTGGCAATTGTTCCTTTACCCTTTTTATAGCCTCCATGCCGTCTTTCGCGGTAATAATATTATAACCCTCATACGACAGCTCTTGTTCGTAAAGTATGAGTTGGTTTTTATCGTCTTCTACCACAAGAATTGTTTTCATCGTTTATCTCCTTAAAAAGTTACAATTACATTTTTTTTGTGGGTAAATAAATAGAAATGGTCGACCCCTCTTTCGCTATGCTGTTTACCTTTATAAAGCCCCCGTGATCGTCAATTATTTTTTGCGATACAGCCAATCCAACACCAGTCCCGTCCACCTTTGTAGTAAAAAAAGGAACAAAGATATTTTGCAAAACGACCGTAGTCATTCCCTCACCAGTATCGGCAATATCAATTTTTATATGATCATATTCCATTCCTGTTTTTATTGTCAATTTACCCCCATCAGGCATTGATTCGACAGCATTTTTTATCAGATTCAAAAACACTTGTTTCATTTGATTTGAATCAACGATAATTTTGGGTATCGTTGCATTCAATTGCTTAATCAATTGAATGCAACCACTTTTAAAATAGGGTTCCATTAAGGAGCAGGTGCTCTCAATGAGATCATTTACTTGAGTTGATACCTTAACAACTTCAACGGGTTTACTAAAATCCATGATATTTGCAAGAATTTTTTCCAAACGATTTACTTCATCAATAATAATTTCTATATTTTGTTTTATGCCCTTATGGTCGGCATAATCCCGCAAAATCATTCGGGCAAATCCACCTATCGTCACGAGTGGATTCCGTATCTCGTGAGCTATGTATGCTGCCATGTTTCCAATAACTGCAAGCCTTTCTGACCGAATCAACCGATCCTGAGTTTCTTTGAGCTGCTGATTATTTTTCTCTAATTCCTCATATATCTCTGCTTTCGCTATTGCCAATGCTGCACGGCTGGCAAACGTATTTATGAGTTCTATCTGATTCGCTGTTATTGGTTTGCCATTGTAAGCATTATCTGCAAAAATTACCCCAATCGCCTCATCTTTATATATGAGCGGTACACATACGAATTCATTTGCATCAACCATGGTTACAAACTTTTTATCAATCATTGGATTGTGAAAGGCATCCTTTTCCAGAATGATTTTTTTTGTTTTTATGCACGAAACAATAACTTCTTTTTCATCCATTAAGGAATATGCTATTGATCGTGTAATCCTGTGCAACGAGGTATCACTATGATAGTTGCCTTCCGATACTTTAATAAGATCTTCCAGTTTTTCATACTTACTGGCTATTTCATTCCATATCTTATTTGCTTCTTCTAAACTGGAAGGACCCACTGCCATTTTACCATAAACGACATTCTGATACTTGTCAACCAGAAAGAGTCTCGCTCGATTGAATCCCAGCGCAGGGCCTGCAGTAACGCAAGTCAGGATCAGATGAAGCAATTTATCAATTTGCAGCGTACGCTGCATCATCTCTGTAAGCTTTTGCAATAGATAGAGGCGGTATACCTTTTCTTGCTGCTCGGTAATATCTAACGAGAGTTTCAGGAAGTGGGTTATGTTGCCCTTCTCATCTCTGATTGGAGTTGAAATATTCTTAACGTATCTACTTTCACCTTTCTCTGCAATAAGCTGTATCTCACTGTTTTGCTTTTTACCTGTAGAAAGTGCTTGAAAAACAGAACAATGCAGGGTATTCTGACACTCACATTTGTATACCTCGCGGCATTTTTTCCCTATAGGATCATACTGTAAATTTAAAATATGAGAAAGCGTCTTGTTGGCCCAGATAATATTTAGATCTGCATCTATTACAGATAATCCGGCGTCAAGTGCATCCGTTAGAGTGTTTACAATAGAATCGACCTTCGTTTTTAAAATATGAGATAGCATAACAATCCACTCTTCATACCATGACCTGTCAGGTTATTTTTCTTTTACAATATTTTTATAAAGTGTAGCATATTCCCGTGCGCTTCTTTCCCACGACCAATCCTGTGCCATTCCATTTTTCATGAGATTCGTCCATTGTGTCTTGTCTTTAAATAAATTCATAGCCCTGATAATCGTAGCTAGTAACAAATCTGAGTTATACGCCTGAAAGGAGAAGCCATTTGCCTTTCCGTTGCTCAAAGGCTTAGACCGCACATCAACAATTGTATCTGCAAGCCCTCCGGTATTTCTAACAATCGGAACGGTACCATATCTTAGGCTGTACAATTGATTTAACCCACAAGGTTCGTACCGTGACGGCATTAAGAACATATCAGCCCCTGCCTCAATCTCATGCGCAGAACGTTCATCAAAACTCAATTTTACTGCTACTTTTGTAGGATGTGTTTTTGCATAATTCTGAAAGAATTCATGGTATCGCTGTTCACCGGTTCCTAACAAAATAAACTGGATGTCCACCTTCATAAAATCCTGGAATCTATCCACAACTAAATCTAATCCTTTTTGATCTGCCAAACGTGTTATCATCCCAATAACGGGAACATCCCTCTCAGGAAGGTTATATTTTCCTTGCAGCGCCTTTTTACAAAGACGCTTTCCGCTGAGATTTTTTGTTCCATAATTTGCAATGATAAATTTGTCCGTTTCCGGGTTCCATATCGTATAATCAATCCCGTTAATAATTCCATAAATATCGTTTGCTCTTTCTTTGAGCACACCATCCAGACCTTCACCAAACTCAGGCGTTTGAATCTCCTGAGCGTATGTTTTGCTAACCGTGGTAATGAGGTCACTAAAAACAATGCCTCCTTTTAAAAAGCTCAGTTTTCCATAGAATTCCAATTGTTTCCAGGTAAAAAGGGACCAGTCTAAGCCTGTCAGGTTCATATCCAAGTGCCCAAAATTTCCCTGATATGCAAGATTATGGATGGTTAAAATTGTCTTTGTATTTTTGAAACATGCCTTTCCCGCGTACTTTGTTTTTACATAGACAGGTACAAGCCCTGTTTGCCAATCGTTACAGTGCAGTATGTGTGGAAATACGTTGAGCTTTTCTACAACCTCTAAAACACCCTGCGAAAAAAAGATGAACCGCTCACTATTATCCTCATAATCATTCATTGTTCCTAAATAATTATATAAGCCCTGCCGACTAAAGTATTGTTCGTTGTCTAAAAAATAAATAGGTACCTGCGAATCTGGCAAAAATCCTTTATACACAAACCCGTATTTAATTTTACCGCCAATTCTCACCTCAAACCGTATATCAGTTTTTTTTACCGGATATGCATTTTCTTTAACAACGCGATAGAAGGGCATGAAGACTATCATTTCCACCCCTATTTTTTGCAGGCTCTTGGGGATTGCCCCAGCGATATCAGCCAGACCACCGGTTTTTGCAAACGGCACCACTTCGGACGATAAATAGATAACCTTCACGGTCGTATCGCTACGGCTTTCTTTTCAATGGTTACGTTTCTGAGAAATTCTGCAGCATTTTCGGGAGTAACCGTATTTATATAAAAACCACTACCCCATTCGAAACCTGCAACCCTTGTCAATTGCGGAATAATCTCAATGTGCCAGTGATAATATTCGAGCTCTCCAAGTACAAATGGTGTTGTATGGACAATATAATTGTACGGAGGAAACTCAAGTGATGCCTCGAGCTTGAGGAGAACAGTACGTAACGCATGTGCTAATTCTTCAGCCTCAAGTTTTTGCAAATTCTCAAAGTGTGACGAATGATTTTTTGAAAGAATCCATACTTCGAATGGAAATCGTGAGGCATATGGTGTAAAGGCAACAAAGATATCACTTTCAAACACAATTCGAGCCCTCGTAGCAAGTTCTTGTTGAATCATATCACAAAATAACCCGCGACCCCGGTACTTGTAAAATTCTTCGCATCCATTCATTTCATGAACAACAGATGTAGGTACAATAGGTGTAACAATTAATTGTGAATGGGAATGTTCTAAACTTGCACCAGCAGCTGTACCGACATTTTTGAAAAGCAATCCATAGATAAACCTCTTGTCTTTTTTTAGATCAATGAGTCTGTCCCTATATGCCCACAATATTTCTTCTACTTGATTATTATCCAGTTCTGTCAAAGAAGTGATATGTTTCGGACTTTCGATAATGACTTCATGTGCCCCAATACCATTCATAGAGTCATAGATTCCTTCACCGTGCTTACTCAAATTACCCTCTATTCTTAAAGCGGGAAATTTATTCGGCACCACCCTCACTCTCCATCCTTTTGCATTTGATTGAGTACCTTTTTCTCTATACGCCATAATTTCAGGTGGCGTCTTCTCCTCATTTCCCTCACAAAACGGGCAAAAACCTCCCTTAATAAACTGTGGTTCCGATCTGAAATCGGTTGGTCGCATAGCTCTTTCTGTAGCAATAATTACCCAACGACCAGAAACGGGGTCCTTTCTAAGTTCCGGCATGCTTTTTTATCCTCCACTCTCTTATAGAAAACAAACTTACAGTTTATTTCGTATTGTTATATCTGCCACATCATTCTTTCAAACTCTTTCGATGGCACAGAAAAACAGAATACCGTCATACGTGGTATCCTCTGAATAACTTCATCGTCACTCACAAATTCTACAAAAAATTCTGCTTCTGTGCCCGGAAAAAGACCTAAATCTGCAAAGGGACAAGACAATTCCATTATTTTATCAAAAGAGATGCTATAATAATCTTTAGTATCACACGCACAGCTTTTATTCTTCACCTTAAAACTTAACCGTTCCTCAGCAAAAGCACATGTAGAAACTTGTAATTCTTCTGGTTGAACAAAAGTAATTACAAGTCTCCCTCTTTCCCTATATTGATACAATAAATCTTTCTGGAAATCCACTCTTATAAATGACTTATATACATTTTTAAGGTGAAGTCTAAACAAGCGGTCAAATTCATCTTTATAATGGGTCGCATGGTCGTCGCCAAACCACCAAAACCAATCACTACCTTCTGCTATAAATATCTCTTCCCATGCCTTACACACACTGTCGTTCTTTGATAAAAGGGTACCCCTTTCGTTTGATTTACAAGAAAAGATCGTGTGTCTTCCACCAAATCCCAAGCCGCGTTCTTTTCTTCATGCCCAATCCATGTTGCCAGGTTATGGCCAATCCACGAACCAGGCGAAAGATACCTTCGAAAGCCTGCTTGAGTCAAAATTAGAATCCTGTAATCGTTTATGGAACGGAATGACCTGTCTTATTATCTCTAATTGTTTTGACAACACGACCTCTTTATCTTCCTTCGTGAATCCTTCACCCTTTTTTACTAATTCAGATAGAACGTGATCTCTTTGAATAATTAAAGGATTATACCACGTAAGATTGGCCCAAACCTGCAAGTCCTGGAAATCCTCGTTGGAAAAATTCTTGAGTATCTCGCGTGACGATTTCTTTACTAAAGTCTCTCT
The DNA here is from genome assembly GCA_015075005.1 of Planctomycetia bacterium. Lineage (GTDB taxonomy): Bacteria > Planctomycetota > Brocadiia > Brocadiales > Brocadiaceae > Brocadia. The sequence goes on along the minus strand of JABTVC010000001.1, from coordinate 1,068,762 downwards.
TCTTCAATAATTCTTTATACTTTGAATGAATATCGATCATGGTTTGATGGTTTGCAGAGAAGAAATTATCCAATATATAAAGTTTGTCGTCTTCTGTTAAATCCCCTGCAGATATGTCTGTTAATTTCCAAAATCGATCGATGGCACAATTCTCTCCATAGTCGTTGAGTTGTTCCAAGAGGCATGATACAAAATTAAACGTTTGATGTATCGTTGGAAAGTTTTCCAACAATAGCGCCATACCAATGTAATCCTTTATCCCATGCAGTCTTACCCATGGCATAGCGTATTCATTGGTCAAATTGTCTTTATAATATGGCTGGTGTTGATGCCAATAAAACGCAATCTTGATCATTAGTTTTCAATATTTTTAGGCAGCTTTTTAGTCATTTCTTCTGGATGCTCGATCTTCTTCCAGTATTCCCTAAATTGAAACTTTGGACTATGAGCACTATCATGACAAACTGCACACTTACTCTCATCTGTCTGACCATACGCATCGTTTACACCCTTTATATGTTTACTCCCCGCATCGTGGCAGCTTTCGCAACCTACATGTATCAGATTTTGATCTTTTTCGTGATCAAGAAATCCGGAAACATCTCCGTATCCAGTGGTGTGACACTTAATACACTCCGGATCTAATTGATGTCCACTACTCACTAAGGTACGATAAGAGGTACTATGTGTTGTTTTGTACCAGTGATCGTATATTGCCTTATGGCACATTCCGCAGACAAAACTACCCACATATGCTAAACCGTTTGATAGCGGTGCTCGGGGTATTTTTCTTGCCAAATCCTCATCGAGTAATATTTGTTGATATTCTTTTAATAAAGCTATCATTTCTTTTGAGTCTTGATAGGTATCGTCTAAGGAAACAACTTCAACTGACTTCCTTTCTAAACCTTTATTTGCAGTTTTATTATTTATTGAATACCTTGCAATTCCAATATATTTTCCATTCATCCCAGAAGAAACAACTGGGCTATTATTTACATATGATATTGTATCCTTTGGCTCATCCATATTATGTCCAGTGATGATTAGCCCTATTTCCGGAAAACATTTTGCAATTTCCATTGACTCTTCCCGTGATGCATGTGAAAGTAGCACAATGAGATTTACCTTGTCTCTTAATTGTTTGACTAAAGGCCTGAGGGCCTTTATTGGGTCAGATATATTTACATAACCACTTACATATGAACTAAGAAAAGTTTTTGAAAGGATACCCAAAAAAGCTATTTTAACAGGATGCTCAAAATCAAAAGATTCCGTTATGATAGATTTGTCAATTTTGATTGGAAATGAGGAAACAATCTCGACATTGCTGGAAAGGAAATTCACTTTACTCGTTTGAGATAAATAACTGAGTATTTGCGGGTTAATTTCAATATCTTTTTCACCTAGATTGTGTAACACATAACCCATTTGCCCCATCGCACGATAGAGAATCTCCATTTTAATTTCATCTTGTCTATTGCACCCTTTAGGAAGATCTCCCAGGCTCACAGGTAATATTGTGTTTTTTTGGTTTTTAAACAAATCGATAAATGAATATCTTTTTGAAATACCACCATGTTGTCCCTCAAAACATCCACACGGTTCAAGATTTCCAAATTCTTCACCGGAAAATATTATTACTATCTCCCGCGCGAAGGTATAATTTTCAGTAAAGAAAAAAATACCCAAAAATATTAATAAACATCCAATACGTTTCTTCATTGAAAAGTGATATCTTTTTATCCTTTTATCTCTCCATATATTGGAATATTAATCACAGGTTGAATAGTACTATTTGTATATATTTTTAGACTACCGGTAATTTTCCCATTTGCTGTATCATCACCCAATTTAACATCAATCTTTTTACTATTATTATTTAACTCAGAGATAGTGTATTTTATTATATCTGGATCGACCTCAATCTTTTCTATTTTTATATCTTTATTCACAAAATTAACAATAACCGTTCTATTTACATTCTGATTTATTTTTATATTTCCAAAAGACAATATCTCAGGATAAATAGTAATATCCCCGATTACTTCTCCAGAAAATGGGATATCAATTCTTTCCTGCTTGCTGCTATTTGTATACACAAAAACCATTCCACTAAATTTGCCAATATAATCGTACTTACTAATATTGACTTGATAATTATAAGAACTATTCCCCTTTGATTTAATTTGTGTAATCGTAATATAGGAATTTGGTGATTCAACCTTCTTAATTTCTGTTTTCATTTCTGGTATTATCTTTATTTCAATGGTCCTCGTGCACGAGTCTCCCTTCCGTATAATACCAAAGTTGATATGCTTTGGATTAACACTAACTTCTTCTCTTACTTCGCCTGTAATAGTTAACTTGCACGATGGATTTTGCGGGTCATTAGAATTTACAGTGACCGCCTTCGTAACTTTACCAACAAAACGGCCAGGATTAAATTTTATTTTCACCTCCCCTTCTTCATCTTTCAGTAAGTTACTCTTTGAAACCAGGGCAGCCGTACAACCACACGAAGTCTTAACATTATGGATAATTAATTCACCATCCCCGTCATTTTTAAACTTGAATCCATGTTCCATGATATCACCGATATAAATTTTACCAAAATCATAGTTTTGTTTTTCAAATACTATTATAGGCTTTTCTGAAATTTTCTCATTCCTGAAATCTGCTTTTTTTTTGTTATCAGATGCTAAAATATTAGAACACTCACCGAAAACTAATATTTGTATTATGATAAAGCATATGTAAATATTTTTCATAATATGGAAATCCCCTAATAGACTCAATTTAATAATATTTCAAACAATGATAGTTTATACCGTTAATCAAATCAAATAAAATCAATATCGATAATCTTAAAACGCAAAGAGCTGGGCAGTAGGTATCACCCCACCTAACCCAGCTCTTCACTTGATTACAATCTCTCATTCCCAGGACTTCACAAGGACAATCCCATGGATTTATCTCAGGCGTTATCTAACAACTATGCCCGGATATAGATCAGGACCCTGGATATTATCCCATTGTCCACCTATATCAATCCACTCTACAATCAAGTACCTCTCATCCTGCGTGAGGAACTTATCATGCATTACCCTTCCTTCAACCGGGAATACATTCTCCCTCGGCGCAAACTGACTCAGCGGTGTCTCATATAGTCTCCAAATCACCAGGCTGTTGATGGCTGATGATGGGTTGATATATTTACCACCAAGATTTGTATCCTTACCCCTCTGTGGCTCAAGCAAGCTGTTGTATGCACGGCTGAATGCAGCTACGCCGTCCACACTCACCAACTCTGATCCACCTGAAAGATTCGGCGGATTGCTTGCATTGTGGCAACCTGAGCACTTTGCATCAATGATCGGCTGAATATCCCTGCGGAAATCCACCGTCCTCCTCTTCTCGTCCGTTAACCCTTCCACCGGCTGAGATGTTGTACCCGACGGACCTCCATAGTACACGTCCGCTGGCACCACCACATCATCACCATGCTTTACACCCTGATAAATACCACTCTTGTCAAACTTCAGGTATCCAAAGGCAAATGGTGAATCATAGTGGCTGCGATCATCATACCACCAGTTGTACAACGCCTTGGTATGCTGATTCTGGAACGCCCTGCCACGGTATGAACCATCATGACATCCACTGCATATCCTGCCATGATATGGCCTCAGATATGCCCACATCAATGCCGTCTGTACCGCCATACCCCTCTCATCCAGGTTCTGGATGTAGTATGGTGTGTCAGATGTCTGAGACGTCACCACAGAGCCATCATCCTCTACATACTGATACCCGATGATCCGCCTCTGCTGGAATGCCGTACCTGAATTGCTGCTTGACCTGCATCCACCCAAAAGATGGCTTCCTGCTTTAGCCTTGAATCTGCTCGCATCTGGCTCAACACACTGCACACCCTCCACAATCCTCACCGCTTTTACATCACCACGCTTCGTATCCTTTGCCTTCTGATGCGGATATGGACCTACCGGAAGGTCTGTTAATGTCGTATCAAAACAAATCCATGTCCCCCATGAATGTGGATACCCTTCCACCTTCACCTGATCAAACGGCTGATACGTTACGACCGTTACACCAAAGTTCTTTCCTGCCGTAAAGGTATTGATCCACCTTGGCTTGTACTTAATATAGATAGGGGCTGGCTGATGATCATTCCACTCCGGATCATTGTATACCATCTCCCCTGCCTTACCGCTCTTGAAATCAAACCAATAGATACCAAAGTCGCCCCTCTCCCCATAGGATACCAACATCCTGTCATCAGGAAGCGGATAGGGACTCCTGTATAACCCACCCTCGTCTTTGGTCAATCTCGCGTAGGTCTTGTTATAAGGGGCATCCCAACTTACCGATGCCAACTGACCTACTCCCCAATTCATATAGGGTGACTCTACATACACTAACTTCCTGTCTCCAAAGGTGATCTTGGCCTGAGACTTGCCACTTGCACCACCAATCTCATCATCACAGTTTCCATAGATCGGCCTCGGATAAGCGCCATCCCAGTTGTCCACACATAGCATAACCCTGCCTTTGCCACCTGCCCTGCTGCCATTGGCCTGGGTGCTGGAGAACAAAATGTTCCCATCCGGCGTAAGCGCTGGATCAAAGTTAGAGCTTATGTTGTAGGTAATCTGGTCTATCGTCGTATTTATACTGGGAAACTCGATACCAGACAGCACGTGTCCGGTAATTCTCTCCGTCACATGACCGCCCTGCGTATCTAACCTGAAGAGATTATATGCATATGGATTATGATACTCATCCATTACGCCATCCGGAGAACCGGCAAAGATGATGAACCCCGTCTTCTCTACCGTACCGTGCTCCTTCCAGTCTCCTTCAAAGTACCTGTCTCTCCATATGATGCGTCCCTGGCCTTCCTCGATACTCCCTGCTGCATAGTAGATCGGTGCCCTGCAGGTACCTTTGTAATCGGTCATCTGCCTCAGGCCGCTGCCATCTACATTCATCTCCCATATCTGGCATCCGCCGCCCTTCTTGTGCACACCGGCAAACGCAAACTTCTTACCATCCCAATACGTGCATGGATCAAAGGCTGACGCAAAATCATTCGTCAATACCTTCAATTCCTTCGTCTTTAAATTATACAACACAATCCGGCTGCCCTCAGGCACATAGTGCGGATAGCTCTGATACGGATCGCCCTTTGCCGTCCTCGGTGACTGCGTAAATAAAAGCGCATCTACTGCCCCCTGCACCTCTTTTGACATCCCGCTATAATCAGTCCATAAGGCCTTTCCCTGCTTCGAACCACCTACCATTACCTGGTTTCCCGACGCAAAGATACTCCCACAGACCAACGCACCTGCCATGACCGCAGATGCCACTACTCCTCCTATTTTCCTCTTACCCATCTGTTGGCCTTCTCCTTTCACTGTTTTCGTAATGCTCAAATATTCTTCAATTCCAAAGGGTAAACATCTGGCTCACCCATCCATTAACAATTATAACGCCTTCATAAACTCAACCAGGTCCTGTAACTCCTGCGTACTCAGATGTGACGTCCTCCCATGCATGTCCTTCTCATTTACCGAGTTGTTGATCGTATCCATCAACGTCCTTGCACCACCATCATGGAAATACGTACCCGATGCATAAATGTCCCTTAATGTTGGTGTGTCAAACTCCTTCACCAGATCTAACCCAATGATCGGCGTGTCGCTCTCCTCGCCATAGGGGTCCTCACCTGCATCCAATGCCTTCATGTTGAACACCTTACCAGGCGTAGACCTGAAACCCTTCACCCCAACACGGCCTGTTCCTACATCATGTGTCTGCGCATCACTATAGAGGGCCTTCGGATCGCTTGACTCGCCAGGATGACACTCTACACAACCAACCTTCGGGTCATTAAATATCTTCTCGCCCCTCTTCTGTGCCTCTGTCAATGAACCATCCGCATTCCTGAACGGACTTCCGGTAAATTCCAGTGCCCTGATGTAGCAGATCAACGCCTCCAACCTCAGCGGTGAAAAGTTCTCACTCCTGAACACAAATCCCGGGTCTCTTCCGCACACCCTGTCCAGTGAACTCGTAGCCCCTACAATTTCATCCGGATGCCCCGTAAATCCCTCATGCCTGAACGGTGGCAAATACCTTCCGCCACGAATATACTTCGTGTTCTTCCAGCTTCCCCATCCTTCGTCTCCAAGGTCCCAAATCAACCCTGTCGTCTGCCCCCTCTCGTAATGACAGCTGGCACATGCATACTCACCCTGCAATCCCCAGGATGCGTCGTTAAACTGAAACTGCCCGTACCTTACCAACTCGCTCTTATACGGCGAGTGCTTTACCCGGTAATGTACCTCTGGCACTGTCAAGGGCTCCGCCCTGGGAAGCGGTTCCCACTCAGGCCCCGTCTGAATCGTCGCGACTACCTGCGGCGTCCCTGCCATCAACTGACCAGTCGTCGCCACACCAACTATCCCAATGGCGGCTATTAAACCGATCTTTTTCATTCCACTTCTCATAATTCCTGTCTCCTCTCCAATAAATTACATTATTCCTGAATTCTTACCTGTTTACCCTATCCTTAAACTCCTCAACACAACCACTACCGCCACCATTAATCCACCGCTGTCCTTATTACCGAAACATTGTTGGAAAAATAGTTGGCTGCATAGCATATCTTTCCATCCGGCGACAAACATACCGAACTTGGCCCGAGACCCGTCGCCACCCTGGCAACCAGATAATCCCTCACAAGTCCCAGATCGTCCCGGAGATAATCCAGCTCTGCCTGTGAGTTACCCCTGACCACGTCCAGCACCTTGCCCATATCCAGTATCGTTACCCGATGCATACCTCTTACCCCAATATACAAATACCTGCCCTTGGGATCCATCGCTAACCCATACGGATTACCATCGTAGTTGTTGAGCTCGTCTAACGGCAATCTTGCTACCTTACCACCGGGCTTCGTCTCCAACACTGCCACGTTGTTCGTAAATACCTGCCCGTTCTCTGCCTCACACACCGGTAACCAGTTCTTCGGAGTTTCATACGTCACCACAACATACTGACCATCTGGCGTATATACAACATCCCGCAAATTCGAACTCTCCCTGATTACCCGCTTCTCGGTTACACGGCTCGTAGCCACATCGATAAAATTGACACTCCGGTTGATTGAACCAACCGTATCGTTAATCACCGCCAGCGTCTTGCCATCTGGCGATATGTCCAATGTCCTTGGGCCGTAATCACTCGTATAAATAGACCTGGTCTTCTCCATCCTGCCTGTGTCTATCACGTCTATCGTGTTCCACATACATCCAGAACATGCTACATATGCGGTCTTCCCATCCTTGGAAATCTTTATCCCGCTTGGCCAGTCACCTACCTTGATCTCCTTAACAACCTGTTTCCTGGCTATATCTATCACCGATACGCTGTCACTCTCTGCATTGCATACAAATAAAAACGCATTGTCCGGTGTTACCGCCGCCGCCTCCGGCTGTACCCCTACCGCTACCTCACCTAACAACTTCTGCGTCCGGGCATCCACAAACGTCACACTATGCCCCGACTGATTGCATATGTACAACGTACCACCATCCGGCGATGTCATTATAAAAAACGGCCCCGGCATGTCCGTCTTCACGTGCGTCCCCTGGATAAACCCAGCACTCGCTACCCCTCCACCTGCTATCACCGCACTCAATACCACTGCTCCTATCCATCCTCTTCCTTTCATCGCTCTTCCTTCCCTCCTAAATCAGTTAATCCGTAACTCAAAAATATAAACGTGGCTATCTTGAAACATGTGGACAAGTACCGGATTTTGTGCATATAACTTCCAATGGTACTCCACAGGCTTCGCAATCTCCAGCCTTTTCAATCTGTGGCGCATAACCACCCTTTACTAAGGTATGCCCCTTTCCAGCCTCTGGGCCCTCCTTACCACACTTTGAACATTTAAACAGTGCCCTAGCCCAAATCTTTTTACTGGTAATGTCATCGCCACACTCATCACAAGCACCAGGAGCTGGCAAACAAGCGCCATATTTCTTGCACTCAGTATTAATGCAGCTATATGCAATTTTTTGGCATGCCCAACCAGTTGGCAAGCTAGTGTGTGTTTTGTCACCCGCAGCGCGATGTTTTGCAAAATCCCATATATAACCTATCTCTGCACACTCATTGAATTCCCTTACTTCTTTGCAGGCATCACACCAATATGCTTCTAATATTTGTCTTTTATCGCAAGGTTTATCCCAAGCGGCAAAAGCAGATTGTGTAAGTGACACCAAAACACTACAAATACCTAGTGCTAAAAAAATACTTTTCTTCATGCTGTCTATTCACCCCCCTTCACTAAATTTCAAAATAACACCCTCTTAAATTAACGTCACGTCAAAATTTAAATCTAGCAGCAAAGAAGCAAAAATAATACCAAATATCATATTAACTCAATAACATTTTGCAAAGCCCGTATTCACAGATAATCAAATTTTTGCACCCAACTTCATACATTATCTTATTTTTAAATAAACGGTAGTTATAAGCCACTTTTCTCTGTCGTTGGAATAAAAATTTAAAATTTGCTGATAATAACAACCCAATTAATAATTATGATAAGTGGCTTAAATAAACCACACTTTGGTTGGCAAAGTGAATTAAATAAACCATACCCTAATTGGCCAAGCCATACTTTTGTAGTCTGTATCGAAATGTACCTCTTGTTAAGCCCAGCAGCTTAGCGGCCTTTGTCTTATTATTCTTACTTTTTTCCAGTGCTTGAGTCACTAACTGCTTTTCTAAAGCATCCAACGATAAACCGTGTGGAGGAATATCAAAAGAAACTGCCTTATCTAAATGCTGAAGTCGGTCTTTTTCCGTAAAGAGAAAACTTCTAGCTATCGCTGAAGGTAAATGCTCCGTTGTTATCAAACTTCCTTTGCAAAGAATTACAGCCCGTTCAATAACATTTTGTAATTCTCTGATATTACCTTCCCATTTATGCATCAAAAGCAACTTTTCCACTTCTTTAGTCAGCGATATAGATGCCTTACCCATCTTCGTGGAAAAATGTTTTAGAAAAAGCTTACTGAGCGGAATAATATCTTCTGTTCTTTCTCTCAGAGGCGTTAAAGTAATGGGAAAGACACTGATCCTATAATATAAATCTTCTCTGAATTTCCCTAATTTTACTAACTCCTCTAAATTCTTATTTGATGCACAAATAATTCTCACGTCGACTTTAATTGTTTCAGTACCACCCAGACGTTCCATCTCTTTAGCCTCAACAACACGCAAAACTTTTGCTTGAATTGCAAGGCTCATTTCTGATATTTCATCCATAAAGAAAGTACCACCTGCGGCTAATTCAAAACGTCCTTTTTTTGTTTTATCCGCATTAGTAAACGCGCCCCTTTCGTACCCAAAAAGCTCACTTTCCAATAGGTTTTCAGGTATTGCGGCGCAGTTCATCACAATAAGTGGCCCACACGCCCTTTTACTGTTAAAGTGAATTGCACGCGCTATTAATTCTTTCCCCGTACCACTTTCACCTGTTATTAAAACCGTCGAACTTGTTTTTGAAACCTCTCCAACCAGCCGTAAAGCGTCAATTGTTTGTGGAGAATTGCCAACAATATTCCTGAAATCATACCGAGATTCAAGTTCCTGCCGCAAATATTTGTTTTCGATTGTCAATGAGCTCATCTTTAGAGCACGCATAACTGCCATTTTAAGTACATCCTTTTCAAATGGCGTAGTGAGGTAATCAAAAACACCTTCTTTCATTACATCGATTGCAGCTATCATAGAACCATAAGCAGTAACTACAATGATGGGTATATCTGGCACTTTACTTTTAACAGCTCTCAGAAATTCCAGTCTTCCCATTTCCTGTACCTTTAAATCTGTAATGAGAAGATGAAAATGTTCTCTTTCGAGGTAATTCAATGTTGCTTCACAGCTGCTCGTAGTTACAACTTTAACATCGGACATCCCTTCAAAAACCATCGCAAGCACCCGTCGCATGCGTTCTTCGTCATCTGAAATTAAGACTTTGTAGATCATAGTATCCTGGTAAACAATGCTAGAAGCATTTTCTCAAACTCATACTATAATTACTTTCATAGACCAGATAAAAAAAGGCCAACAATGAAAAATTCAAAGAATCCAAACGATAAGTGCGGAAAGCATAAAACCGACCATAACCAAACCAGTAATCAAAGCAGGAATTGCAAATAATCTTGTTAGGAAAGTTACAAAAAGAGATGGTGGAGCGACTTCATAATTTTGCAATTGTCTTTGATTTTCAAGCCTTTTATACTGATTTAATCGCTCATGTTTAAATTCTTCTTCTGTTATAGCGCCAGTAAAGATAGCCTCATCAACTGGCATTTTCTCAGGAAGCAGATGTGTATGGAAAAAATGGATTGTAAATATGAAGCCAGCCGCCAGAATTGCTTCATACCTATGAATAATCAACGCGATGCCAGGAAGGTCTATGATACTTGCAACCGAAATGGGTATAATTTTTGTAAATTGCACTGGAAACCAAAGAATAAAACCGGTGACTGCCATCACCAGGGTTCCCCACATAAGCGATAGATACTCAAACTTCTCCCAATATATCCACCGATCAAAATCGGGACGTTTTCCTAACCCAAGAAACCATTTAATATCACAAGCAATATCAAATATATCCCTGGGCTGTATGAGTAGCGAATTCGGCCCCCAAAAAAATCCTTTCTTTTTTTGCACTGATACACAAACAAACAAAAATACAAAATGTATAAATGTCGCAAAAAAAGTTATTAAAGCGCAAATACGATGGATAAAACCCGCTGTAGGGTATCCTCCAAACAACTCATACAGCCATCTTGCCCAATCATAACCTCTGAATGCCAAGGGCATTCCTGTTAAAACCAGACCAAAAAAGCTAATAATAATCAAAAAGTGACAAAATCTATGAAAAAATCCGAATCTCAAATAGTTAGTGTTGCTCTTCATCTGTATGCCCCTTTCTCTTATGCTCATCTCGTACAACCGCAAACCAACTTAACAAAGAATGGAGACCAAAAGAAGTAAACGTAAATGTTAGTATTCCCACATACATCACAAACACTACACATAAAATCGTTTGCGGATTCTTAAGAAGCTTTTTAAAATTTTCCGGATCACTTCGTGCGTTTTTTAATGCTGCCAGCAATTTTTTATAATAGTTCAAGTTTTTAATCTGAGGATGTTCAATATGCTTAACAAAACTTGCATTAACATTTGCATGACAGCTACCACATGTTTCCATAATTCTCTCTTTGCCAACTTTCGATTCTGGGTCGGATGTGTTTAAAATTTTATGCTTGCCGTGACAATCGAAACATACAGGAATCTCTGTTGTTGTGTGGCCAAGTGCCGCAATCTGACCGTGTGCATTATTCCTGTAGCTATCAAAATATTCCTGGTGACACGAACCGCACGATTCAATCGTCAATCTTCTGTGCAAAGGGTCTGTACCTTTGGGCACATACATCGGGGCCTTTTCTCCAATGCTCGTGAAATGATACGTTAGACCCGCGTGGCAGTCTTTACACACAGGAACATCCTTACTATTATCCTTCATCAACTTAACATGATTGCTTTGCAAGTAGTCGTCTGCTGGATCATCGTGACAAAATGTTATACAGTCAACCGGCTTTAAATTAGGTTTATGACCATCCGCCAAATCTACACCGTCAAGATCCTGGTGACAATCTATACAAAAAAAATCTTCTCCACCATGTGCAGATGCCTTAAAGGTCGATTCGTTAATCACCATCGATATCACCTTTATTTCACCTGTTACAGGATTTATCTTTGCCTTTTCAGCGGTCTTTAATTTCTCCGGATTTGTATGACATTCGATACAAGGTCCGTTATCGCCTGCAGTTAAAACTGCAGGCGATAGACCAATAATAGCTGAACAAACCATAAAAAGTGCAAACCATCTAAACCTCACCAGGCCTGATACAATTTTACGTATCGGGCTTTTTTCTAACTTATAACCCATCTGCGGAATCCCCCTAGCTATATAACTCTTAAGCTTAAGAGTTATTCCTTTTTCTTTGGTTTTAACGGCGTATTAAGAATTTCGTCCTTTGGCAATATAGCAGCCCACTTCTTTTTGTCTTCAGGAGAAAGCTTTTTAATCGCTATATCAATCTCATCCTCATCACGATGGTCATCTTTCTTGAAATACTCTTTAAAATCCATAACTTTATCGGTTTTTGGACATCTGTTCTTGTCGTCTTTAGCCTCCCAATGACATTTCAAGCATTGTTCTTTGACAGTAGCAGGTTCATTAATACCAGCAACAATCAAACCAGCATCATATTGCACTTTCCTGGCTTCAAAAGGATCTTTTTTTAAGAGTGCTTTAAATGCATCCTTACCTTTTCCCTGGAAATTCTCTTTCAACTTTTTATACTCTGAACCGGCACCATGACAGGCCTCGCATTGTACATTAGGTAAATACTTTTTGCCGACCTCGGCGATCTTCTCCCCGTATGCGGTTGCATGACACTTCAAACAATCTGGATTCTCAGCATCCGGCGACCCTTTTAATCTTTTGTCCCAAGTATTGGAATGCAGTCTTTCTTTGTATTCTTCCCCCTCAAAACAGCCCTTTCCCATATGGCATTTGCATCCACTGTTGCCCACAAATTCTGCTCCGGTGGATATAGCAGGAAGTGAAAATGCTAAAGAACAAACAGAAACTATAATGCCTCCTATAAAATATACAACCTTTCTACCTACAAACATTTACAAGCTCCTTTCCTCTACCAAGAAAAATAAATAATACTACCCAACTTAAAATATATTATAAATTTTACCCTTCACAACAACACTGCATCAAGCACAGTTTTTTCAAACATACTACCCATTTCCTAATACCACATTACACGCCACAAAACCAGCTGTTCCGTTTGAGAATTTTGCAAAAGGCCTTATAACTGGTAGTGCAAAAACCCGCTATTTAAGAAATCTTCCTCGATATAAAAAACCCAGATACGAAGTCTTTCTATGCGCTTGATTTCTGATAAACGGCCCATAATATAGCGTACGATAGGTTAGCATGCTTTCAAAATGGAGTCAAGAAAAAATTACCGTATTCCTAATGTTGATTTTTTGCTAACAAGTTCTCTACAAAATTAGTATTTATCTCTCCACTTGCAAATTGCGGATGCGATATGAGCTCCAGGTTTAACGGAATAGTCGTTTTAATGCCTTCAATTATATATTCCTTTAACGCTCTTTTCATACAGGCAATTGCTTCTTCACGTGTCTTTTGATGCACAATCAACTTTGAAATCATCGAATCATAATATGGGGAAATCTCATAACCAGAATACACATGGGAATCGACCCTCACCCCCCTTCCTCCCGGTGGATTATACAGAGTAATCTTTCCCGGGTTAGGCCGGAATCCATTTTGCGGGTCTTCAGCGTTAATGCGGCATTCTATCGCAACGCCCCGAGGTCTGACCCGTTTCTGTTTTATGTTCAATCGCTCACCATAAGCAATCCTTATTTGTTGTTTTACCAAATCAATGCCTGTCACCATCTCGGTAACAGGGTGTTCTACCTGTAAACGGGTATTTACTTCTATAAAATAAAAATTACCAAGTTTGTCTACCAAAAATTCCACGGTGCCTGCATTTGTATAATTTACGGCCTTTGCTATCTTGAGTGCCGCCTTACACATATCCTCGCGCCAGCGCTCTGAAATATGAGGAGAAGGTGATTCTTCAATAAGTTTTTGGTGCCTCCGTTGCAAAGTACAGTCCCTCTCACCTAAATGGATAATATTACCATAATTATCACCAAATATTTGCACCTCTACATGACGGGCGTCTTCTACGTATTTTTCTATGTAAATAGAGGGATCCTTAAAGGCAGATTCTGCTTCCCGCTGGGCAACTGCCAATGAGTTTACCAGGCTTATATCATTGTGCGTGACACGCATTCCTCGCCCGCCACCACCGGAAGATGCTTTAATAATCACAGGATATCCAATCTTGTGCGCTACATCCAACGCTTGTTGCTGACTTTTTACAACAGATTCACTGCCCGGAACTACAGGGATTTTATTAGCAATGGCAATTTTTCTTGCCTCGGTCTTATTCCCAAGTTTTTTTAATACTTCTGATTTAGGACCAATAAATATTATCTTGGAAGATTCACACACCTCTGCAAAATGACTTGCCTCCGCTAAAAAACCATATCCCGGATGAATAGCTTCAATATCAGTTACCTCTGCTGCACTAATTATACTAGGAATATTAAGGTAGCTTCCCTCTGCATCCGAAGGACCAATGCACACGGAAATATCTGCTTGTTTTAAGTACATCGCGTTCTTGTCCGATTTCGAACATATTGCAACAGTTTCTATGCCCATTTCTCGGCAGGCCCTGATAATCCGCAGGGCAATCTCACCTCGATTTGCAATCATTATCCTTGAAAACATATTACTCGATATCCGCCAGTCATTAATTTCCTCTTGGAGTAAATCACAATAACGTTATTTCGGAGAGGGTTTAACACTAAATAGCGGCTGTCCGTACTCTACTGCCTCTCCATCATTTACATAAACATCAATAATTTCACCAGTCGTCTCTGCTTTTACTTCGTTCATTATCTTCATTGCCTCAATTATACAAACTACTGTTTCATCGTTAACACAATCTCCCACATTCACACAAGGGTCGGCGCCGGGGGCATTAGCCCGATAAAACGTACCCACCATTGGTGAAATAATCTCTACAAAGTTTTCATTTTCTTTTGGCAATACCTGCATCGGATTTTTTTGCCCTAACTGCTGCGGATACATAGAAGGGATAGGAGATGATGAGGCTGTATGAATATAATCAATTTCACCTTTTTTAATTCGTATTTTTGTAACATCTTCCTGAATTTCAATCTCAGACAATTTATTTTCATTCATAATTGAAATTAATTGCTTTACCTTGTCTATAATACTCATTTTCCATTCCTTAAAATTTGGAGTTTCGTTTTTAATTATTAAACAGGAAAGCCAACAAATCCTTCTACCCACACATAAAAGGAATACTTTTACTGTAAGTATAAAGCGGAGAAATATGGAACAGAAAAGCGGTGGACAACTGATGAGCCGGACAGATTAGTTGTTTTTATTTGTGCGTTATGCAGACATAATATCTCTTTTAATTATAGTATTATATCCTTCAACTCTTTTGGTACACTACTTAAAACATTACAACCTCCGGAATTTACTAATACCATGTCTTCTATACGCACACCCCCTACTCCGGGAATATATATTCCAGGTTCAATGGTAAACACCATATCCTCTTCTAATATTTCCTTGCTTCTTTTATTAATGGTGGGACCCTCATGAACCTCAAGTCCAATACCGTGTCCTACTCCGTGGCCGAAACACTTCGAAAACCCCTTTTTTGCAATATAATTCCTCGCTGCATAATCAACTTCCTTTGCCATCCGGCCTGGCCTTACACTATCAATAGCAAAACGTTGTGCATCTAACACTATTTGGTATATCGTCTTAAATTCGGTGGATATTTTATCTACGAAACTAATTCTTGTCAAGTCGGAATTGTAAAACCGGAAACATGCACCCCAATCGATTAAGACCGCATCTTTTTTATCTATCGTTCTGGCTGTTACACGTGCATGAGGTTGTGAAGCACGAGGTCCTGCTGCACAAATTATTTCGAAAGAACTTTTTTCGCCACCTTGATTTCTTATTTCGAACTCCAGAAAGTCTGCTAATTTTTTTTCTGATACCCCTGTTAGTATCTTCTTTCTAATTTTATAATATGCTTTTTCAGCAATATTAATGGCTGTTTGTATTTTCTCCAATTCGTCCCGTGTTTTTCGTTTCCGATACCCTTCAATGATTCCTTTTGTTGGTACAATATGAATTCCTGACGTATTCTTTGTAATTTCATCATATTGATCAAACGTGAGATGTAAAGATTCAATGTAGAGCTTTTTAATCTTAAGCCGTTTTATTTTTCCACAAATTGTTTTTATTAAAGAAACTTTTTTTTCTACGATCTTAATCCACGGTATATCTTGCTGTGCTTGCTCAACATATCTAAAATCTGTAAATAAATAATCACTATCCGGTGTAATTAAAAGAACACTTTCGGAACCGGTAAAATTTGTAATATAATGAACGTTTGTTTCATTCGTAATTAATAACCCACCTACGTTTTCTTCCTTTAATTTTTTCTTTAATTTTTCTAAACAACGCATTCCACTACAAACCGTAACCAGGCACCCCTCATGTAATTCTAAAAATTATCTATCGTTTTTCATACTGACATGAAACTGTGTAATTCACTTTTTTTCCTTTTTAATTTTTTCTATCATTGCATCTATAAACATCTTGAACTGTTTATCACTATCAATTTGGTCTTTCACCTTCTTTATAGCAAACATAACTGTTGAATGTTTCTTGCTGGTGAAATAATTCCCAATTTGCTGATACGACCAATTCAGTAATGTTTTTTATCAAATACATACATATTTGCTGTGGAAATGAGATGGATTTTGTTTTTGTTCGAATGAAGCTGCTGCATGAGATGTTGAAATAATTTAATATTGCTGTTTCGATCTCATTAATTTTGATAATTTTTCCTTCTGCCAAGAAAAACTCTTCCAAAACATCGCTCGCTAAGTGGATATCTATTTTTTTCTCATTAAATTTGGCATGGGCAGACAGCGTCGTCAGTGCACTTTCAACTTCTCTCACATTGCCATCGAATCTTTCCGCAACAAACTCTAACACTTCTTCCGGAAAATGCACATCAAATTTTCCGGCTTTTGCTCTCAGGATCAAAAGCCTTGTTGCATAATCAGGTCTATCTATCTTGGTAATCATTCCCGACATAAATCGACTTGCAAGGTTCTCTTTTAACTGTCCAATCATTTTTGGATGAGCATCACTAGCAAATATAATCCTTTTTGATAATTCGTACAATGCGTTAAACGTATGCAAAAATTCCTCTTGTACACCATGCTTATTGGAAAAGAAATGAACATCATCAATAAGAAATATATCCGTATTTCTAAATTTTTGTCTGAACGATTCCATTTTTCCCTTTTGCAGTGAATAGATGAATTCATTTGTCCATTTCTCTGCAGGCATATAGATAGCATTTATATTTTGTTTTTCTTTAATGTGATTCCACACCCCCTGAAGGATATGAGTTTTCCCAACACCAACAGGACCATGGATAAAAAGAGGATTAAAAGGGGGGTATTTGTCCTTAATAATTTCAAGGGCTGCAGTATATGCAAGCCTGTTATTCGTACCCACCACAAAATCTTCTAACTTTAGATTTCTATTTACCGGTAAATTTGTTTTATTACTCTCTATTATTTTCTCGGATAAAGGATCAATCGCCGTTGTAACATTTTCTCCATGACCATTTTTAACGATAGAAAATTTTATATTCAGATCTTTACTATTTATTAACTTTCCAATACCCTCCCTCAATACATTTGAAAAATTTTCCTGCAACCATACCTGAGTAAACACATTTGGCACAACAATATTCGCGCAGTTCTCATGAAAGGATTCAAGCCGAGTATTTTTAAACCATAGGTTATATCGCAATGGACCTACCTTTTCCCGAATATCTTGAAGAACGTCAACCCACACTTTTGTGTAGAGCTCCATCACTGTCCCCTATAATTTTAAGATGCAATTTGTGTTGGAATTGAATTAAGATTCATACTTTGAAGGAGGGCGATATTAGCAGAAGGGTTTACATGTGTCAAAGCAAAAAGACGTTCGTCTTAATAAAACTTTTTTGGCACACAATCAAATTATACGTAACATATGAATGATAATATAATTAAAAAAATACACCTGTCATTTATCGGAGAAAAGATAAATTTACATTAAAAATACTCATAGACATTAATTTCCATCACTAAGAATATTTATGTTTGTAATCACATATTAAATTGAAACTTAGAAACAAATAAATCCTTTCTGCCATCGTGCTGCATTAACTTAATAGCTTATAATTAAAAACTTATTTCACTAAATTTGTAATATCATAAAAATAAAATGTTGATAACTTGTGGATTATTAGTTAATTACCGTAAATACTCTTAGATTCAAAGTGTTTAGCAAGGATAAGATAGAACTATGTCTATATATCTTTATTTAATATTTGTCAATGTTGATAACATCAGTACTATTTACGACTTCTTTCAAAATGTAGTGTTGGAGAGCATTCTGCTGGCAATCTCAAAATATATAACCAACGCTGTCGCGTCTAACAGTGTAGCAATAAGGGGTGCAGACACAAAGGCGGGATCCAATTTTATAAATCGGAAGAACAGAGGTATAGCCAAACCGACAATATTACCCACACTTACTACGATACACAAGGAAACACCCACGGTTAAGGCTAACGTTATCTGTCCCAGTGATATAGCCGCAATGGCGAAGGCAATGAAACCCAGAATAAGTCCCAGGGAAATACCAACCTTAAATTCTCGCAATAAAATCCGCCACCATTCTTTAATATCAATTTCTCCGGTGGCTAACGCACGAATAATTAAGGTAGAGGACTGCGACCCGGTATTACCACCAGAACCAGTAAGCATGGGGATAAAGTAGGCAAGGGCAATCACCGAACTGAGGACTCCGGAATAGCTTCTCAGTATAGCTTGCGATATAGTTGCGGCAATTACGAGAATCACCAGCCATGAGACACGGTTGATGATTCGTTTTGAGAATCCTACACGAAAATATGCTTCCTCAATAGTTTGGATACCAGCCATCCTCTGAAAATCCTCAGTCACTTCCTCTTGTACGACGTCCAATACGTCATCTACCGTCACGATACCCACCAGTCTTTCCTCATTATCCACAACAGGGACTGCCAGGATATCATATTTTTGAACCACCTGAACCGCCGCCTCCTGATCATCTGTGGTATGGACATAAAATACATTCTCGTTCATAATGTCCCTGATGAGTTGATCGGGATTAGCAAGGATAATATTTTTAAGAGAAGCAACCCCACGGAGCTTTTTGGTCTCATCGACAATGTAGCAAATATAAATAGTTTCACGATTTGGTCCGGTTTTACGGATGTGTTCCAGCGCCTTCGCTACCGTCATATCCATCTGAAGGTCGACATATTCTGTGGTCATTATGCGTCCGGCAGAGTTATGGGGATAGTTCAGGAGTTCATTGGCTTCCCTGCGGTCTGCGGGTGGAAGAAGTTTTAAAAGCTTTTCTACGAGATGGGCTGGTAATTCATCAAAGAGTTGCGTCCGGTCATCCGGTTGCATTTGTACTAAAATTTCTTTTACATGCTGTTCGGTGAACTGCTTGAGCAGTTCTTCTTGTTCGATAGGTTCAAAAGCGCAAAACCTCGGAAATCGTATTCTTGTCAAGCAATCTGAAGCCCATCACGCGCCCTGCGGGATCGAGTTCCCTGAGGATACCTACAATGTCAGCAGGATGGCGTTCCCGAAGAAAGTTCCTCAGTCCCTTGAAATCTTTGGCTTCAATGAGTTCCACAATTTCGGGAAGAAATATCTTCGTCCATTGTAGTTCCATATTTAAATGTACTCTTTGCTAAATTTCTTTGTACCTAATTGAGTAATTAAAATTTACTCCACTTTCTCTACTCCCAGGGCCTTTGCCATACCCAGGAGTGTCCTTCCCAGCAATGAACGTTTCATCTCGATTGCATTAAAATCGCACACCTCGTCACAACAAAAACACCCAATGCATTTCTTTTTATCAACAATCACCTTGCCACTTTCTTTTGACATAGCACCGGCAGGGCAATTCCTTACACATTCGTAACAACGCGTACAGTTCAAATGATTTACCGTAGAAAACGTGGAACACGTACTATCAAACATCAGGGACAGCAAAAAGTCTGGCAGATATTTTCCCGCAAAATCCTGAGCGCCGCTGGAAGGTTTTTTAAAATCGGGAACAGACACATCGTCAATAGTTTCACCTACTATATTAATCGTATCTAAGTCACCAACACCCAGCCCACGCTGATGTGCGAATCGGATAGTCGGTATGGCCATAGGTTCAAACCCAATAATGCTGCTTGCTACTGCATCCATAGCGACACTATCCTTACTGGCAAGAATCAAACCGACTTTTTTAGGCTGACCGGCATTGGGGCCGTTTCCCTCCATACCCACAATGGCATCCATAATAACAAGGTGAGGCGGTACCATGTGGTAGATGTCTACCAGCGCTTTTGCAAACACCGTCGGTTTTGGTGCAATCAAATGCACGTTCTTTTTGCCATTACCAGGAATGCTGCCCAGCATATTCTTTATAGCTCCGGTGTATTGCGTCAAACCATGGGTTTTCAGTTTTGGTACTGAGACCACAAAATCCACCGTCCTCAGTGTCCTGGCAATGCGAAATTTATCTAAAACTTCATAATCTTTGTTGTAAACGTCAATATACTCATCCTTATCAAAATTAACGATCTTTGCCCCTGTCTCCACTGCAATTTCATTAATGCGAGTAATTCGAAAGGCGTTGAAGGTGGATGCGTTCTTTACACTTCCTGACGAGTCTCCAATATAGACCTCGCATCCGAAATCTTTTTGAAATATATTGACAAGCGCTCTGACCACCGCGGGATGCGTGTTGACAGCTCTTTCCGGAGGTTGTGAAGAAGAGAGGAGGTTGAGCTTTAAAAGCACCTTCATGCCAGGCTTAACCAGCTTATCTACGCCATTGAGCAGGTTCAAAGACTTATGAATGGCATGGTAGACCTTTTCTATTTCATAATCATGACATTTAACAACTGATACGGTAGGCATAGAATAACCTCTTAAAATTTATGGAGAAAATCTGCTCTTTGCTTTCTACTTTATATTCATTAACAAAATTAGTAAATTCACAATAATTTAGTTTTTAAAAAATGCAACCTCCCCCGCGGAAAATAGTTTTTATGCCCTTTCATTGATCCAAGCCCCTGGAGATTTTTCCCTTATTTTTATGATGTTTGCATAAAGTCATAACTATAGCAAAGGAATGGAATATTACAACAAAATACTCAAAAGAATTTATTCATGGCCTCTGCCCTTGCCATATCCCTCGTGTACAATTCCATATCACTCAGGTTCTTTCCAAACAACCGGTTTTTAAGCCTCAAATACGGCCTTCTGAAATACTGCCGGAAATAATAGGCAAGGGGATAATTTTTGATAAAGGCTGGAGTTGTACAAATATAATTGGCGTATTTCTTGTTATATTTCCACCTGAGAAACTGGAGGTCTTCAGGTTCTAAATAGTTCGTCTTGATGTTCGCCCAAAAGCAGTTGTATCGGCTATAATCACCGGTGTTTGTTATCAGTCCTGCCTTCAACAACTCATCCCGCATACCTGTTTTTGGATAGGGCGTCAGTATCTGGTCTGCAAAGAAATCTATGTGCAAATTTACAAAGAATTCATAATTTCTTGCAATATCCTCTTCGCGGTCATTCGGGTTCCCGATAATCATACCACCGACAATCATAATATCATGTTCATGTAATCGCTTAACAGCAAGTTTTGTTTTTTCAATAATGTTTCCCTTCTTCATAAGCCGTAAATTTTCTTCTGAGACGTTTTCGATACCAAGGAAGACGATCCGGAAACCCGCCCTTGCCATCTTTTCCACAAGGGTATTGGAGGAAGCGATCCCGGTACTGCTAGCCTGAACAATGTAACGGATATCGTTATGTCCCGCGTCAACGATAGCATCACACAGAGTCTCAAATCCTTTGATGTCTAACGTAAAGTTATCATCCGAAAAGACAATAAAGTTTGCGCCCTGCTGCTTGGCATTGGAGATGTCAGCAAGTATCCTTTCCACGCTAAATCTACGGAATGTCTTACCATACATCTTGTCCATACTGCAAAAATTGCAGGGCATTACGCATCCGCGGGAAGATTCTACGATATCAAGGGTAAAGCCGTAATATTGATATCCCTTCCATATCCGTTTGGAACGATCAGGTATTTTTATCTTCGACAGGTCTTCCAAAGGACGTGGGGAATTGTGGATAAAACAACTGCCATTCCGAAATGAAACCCCGGGGACACTTTCTATGGCTCTCTTGCCGTTGATGGCCTCTAACAATTCGTTAAAACACAGATCCCCTTCCCCACGAACAAGAAAGTCAAAGGGATCGGACTCTTCGCTCTTGCATATTTCGTCATACATCAGCGTAGAATGGTAGCCTCCCAAAGCAGTTCTAATATCTTTATTGATACCTTTTATGATACTGGCGATTCTCCGCGCTGTGGCAAATTGGAAACTCATGGCCGTTAGCCCTACAACGTCAGGCCGGTATTCTGCAATCAATTCCTTGACGGTTTCGGCAACCCGATCCCTCCGTAAAATCAGATCGGCTATGTAAACATTATGACCTTCTATGTTGCCTGCAATTGATGAGATAGCAAGGTTGGGTGACTTCCACCGCCTGGCATTAAAGTGGGGGGCGCAATCTGGCATGGACACCAATAGTATATTCATAAGCTTTTTACCTGTTTTTATGTTTTTCGTAATAGTTTGGTTTTTGGCTGTCTTCTGACTTCTATCGATTTTATCAGCATTTTAGAGTCATTCAAGGAAATTTAATCCTTGATGTTTTTTACGAATAAGTAACCCGCCAAGTTCTTATTTGAGTACTTCCCGGTAAAGAAAAAAAAACAATTTGAAGGGAATAATATTTTTAAAAAACCCAAACTATTCCTTATTTTACAACCTTCACTTTTACCACTGACTTTGCTTTACCTGATATAAACTTCACCTTTGCCTTCCCAATCTTTTTCAATGCCGTAACGGCAAATTGCGACAGGCCTTCGGCATCGGTAATTGCATGTGCTGGCGAAACAGATATGCGCCCCCGTCCCTGTGTAATCTTCACCTTTACTGGCGCGCCTTCTACCCTGCAATCGTCTTCGCCGGTTAACGTCACCGTCACAACATCACTCTCTTCTTTCTCAAGCTCCAACTTTCCTGGAAACACCGTTATCAACTCAGCACTGCATACAACTGGAGTTGAAGTTACCGTTGGTATTGCAGTCGGTGTCGTTAATGGTGTTGGCGTTACTGTTGTCGCCACCATAGCCGTATCCATCACTATCCTGAGAAATCCAGTCGTATTAACCTCGTCGGCATAAGTAATCTTCAATGTGTCACCCTCAGACGCCTGGATACGTTCAAATTCCAGCGTACCTCCACGTGTTACAATTTGAATCGAACCCATGAATGTACCCGTATCTGCACCTGTTTCAACCATCCTTACCTTTGTGTTATTACTTGAAGACGTCTCAATAGACACGTCATTCAACAGAGTCTCTGCCGTCGTATGGTTCGTATTTCGTTCTGCGTCTGCCAGTGTTATTCCAGTATACGACTCCGCAAAATAGGTACCGGCGTCAAAGGAGAGTGTTGCATTAAAACTGCTAAACGTCAATGTTTTCATGAGTGAGAAAGCATAAGGAGTGGTGTCTGTGTAAATAACAGTAGCAATGCCCCCCTGAACCGCCTTTATGGTACCGATGTTTGACCTTATGCTTACACTGGCGCCGCCTGTGGTAACTGTCCCCGTTTTGATGGTTGCCAGAAAGGTACCACTGTTTATACCATTCTCATTGAGATCTAACAATAAGCCAGCACTATTGATAATATTAGACCCTATGACATTAAGGGCGGTAGTTAGGATGTCTGCAGAGATTAAACTTGTGTTTCTGTCAGCATCTACCACAGTTGCAACGATCATGTCGCCCTCTAAATATGCTGTCTCTTTACTCAGATAGAGGCTATTAGCTGGTGTCGGAGTAACCGTTGGCATCGGTGTTGGAGTTGGCATTTGCGTCGGTGTCGGCGTTTCCGTATGAGTAGGTGTTGGAGTGATAGGTGCTAACTCAGTAACAAAGCTCCAGGTGTAGCCAGAATCCAGTGTTGTACCAGCAAAATTTGCAGCTTGCGCCCCAGTCGTGATTGTAGCTGTATAGATAGTATTGTAAGCCAGATTTGACAATGGGATAAATGTTGCAGTTGAGCCATTCGTAGTTACTGTACCACCCACTTCACCATCCCCATCGCTTAACATAAAAGTGTCCGTATTAAGAGTAGACCCATTCATCAACATTGAAAATGTCGCAGACACAAACGAATTGACCGCTACACCCGTAGCCCCGTTGGATGGGCTTGTGGAATTTATTGTGAGGGTCACTTTTGGAGGGGGCGGAGGTTCTGTCGGTGAAACAGTGGTAAAACTCCAGGTAGAATTTGAGGCCATTGCATTCCCTGCCAGGTCTCTCGCCCCCGTGGTAATTGTTGCCGTATATGGCGTAGAATAGGCTAAATTACTCAACGGTATAAATGTGGCGGTTGTGCCGCTGTAGGACACTGCTCCACTGATAATACCGCTACTATCACTCAGGGCAAATGTGGCTGTGGTCATGGTAGAAATGCTCATCGTCTCGCCAAACGTGGCAGTAATAGCCGTGTTTATTGCCACACCAGTAGCCCCATTAGTAGGGTTTGTGGAACTGACCGTTGGTGGTGCGGTATCCGTTGTTGTCCCTGTGGTAAAGCTCCAGGTGTAATAAGAGGCCATTGCACTTCCCGCCAGGTCTTTAGCCTCTGTGGTAATTGTTGCTGTATAAGTAGTGGATGGGGACAAGTTGCTCAATGGGGCAAACGTGGCTGTTGTTCCGATGTAGGATACCGCCCCGCTGATATTACTGCTGCCATTACTTATGGTAAAGGTAGCTGTGCTTATGGCAGAAACACTCATTGTCTCACTGAACGCAGCAGTAATAGCAGTATTTATTGCCACACCGGTAGCTCCATTGGCAGGGTTTATGGAACTGACCGTGGGCGCGGTGGTATCCGCCGATGTGCCTGTGGTAAAGCTCCAGATATAGTCAGAGGCCGTTGCATTCCCGGCCAGGTCTTCCATATCCGCAGTAATTGTCACCGTATAGGTAGTAGCGGGGGACAAACTACTCGACGGTGTAAACGTGGCAGTCGTACCGCTGTAAGACACCGCACCGATGATATTACCACCACCGTCACTCACGGTAAATGTGGCCGTGGTGATGGTAGAGTCCTCCATTGCTTCGGTGAATGTGGCAGTAATGGATCTGTTGGTAGCCACATCGGTTGCATTATTCGCCGGACTTGTTAAGCTTACTCCTGCTGTTACCGTCAGAGTTCCGGAATTCGTTGTGGCTAAACTACCGAATCTTGCCATGATTTCGGTAGTTCCTGAGAAATGTCCGGTAAAAACGGCGCTCTTAGCGTCTCCACCTGGAACAAGGTCGCCAGAAACGACACCGTTTGTAATGTTCTGAAGCGACCATGCATCGGCTGCTACATTGGCCTCAAAGTTGTCCGAGTCATCTCGCGCAATCGCATATACAATAATCGAACTGCCCGCAGCAATACTCTGCAAGGGTACCACGGTCCCACTGCCATCCGCTGCAGTTTCAACTCGTACTTTCGTCGCAGTTCCTGTTATAATCGTAAAAGTATTACTCACGGCAGACGTCAATCCCGCGCTTGATGCCGTCAGGTTCTTTGCGCCCGTCAGGTTAATGCTTAAATCGCTAAACGTCGCAAGACCGCCTGCATCAGTTGTTTGTGGTGATGTTCCGCTGAGCACACCTGTTCCTGAAGATAAAGCCATTGTAATCGGGACGCCGGAGTTGGATACATTATTGTCATTGATATCCTGTAACTGTACTGTCACCGACGGGCTAATGGTATCTCCTGCCGTTGTATCAGATGGCTGCTGGACAAAGACTACCTTCGCTGCCGTTCCCGCTGATATGGCAAACGCATTGCTGACAGCCGATGTTAATCCGCCACTTGATGCAGTCAGGTTTTTTGAACCTGCCAGATCAATACTTAAATCATTAAACGTTGCAAGACCACCTGCGTCCGTTGATTTCAGTGTAGTTCCATTCAGTGTTCCTGTTCCCGATGATAATGCCATTTCAATCAAGATACCGGAGGTGGATATATTATTACCATTGGTGTCCTGTAGCTGTACCGTTACCGATGGGCTGATCGTGGCTCCTGCCGTTGCATCCGATGGCTGCTGGACAAAGACCACTTTCGATGCTGATCCTGCTATCGTTGTGATGTCGCTACTTGTGCCCGTTACGTTGTCAGCGTCGGTTCCCGTTACGGTGTGAACAGTTCCTGCCGTAGCACTTGTCGTGAAGACTACCGTAGCAATACCGCTGGCATCTGTTATACTTGTTGGTGAGGCAAGCGATCCTCCGCCGGCGCTACTCCAGGTGACCACTTTGCCAGCCGCGCTAATTGAGTTATTGCCGGCATCAGCAAGCTGTGCCGTGATAGTCACGCTGCTTCCTGCTACCAGGCTACCGCCACTTGAACTCACAATATACTTGATGGCAAAAGGTCCGGCAGTCCAGTTTGATAATTCGTTTACGCCAGTAAGTGTTAGCATGTTGGCATCAGTGTCTCGCGTGGGAGTATACCGGTTGGGCCAGGTCGTTCCTCCATCGGTGGATTTGGCATAGACCAAATTCGCCTCGTTTATCCCATCCAACTCGCTGTCTGCATATTTTGAGACGAATGTGGCATTCAAGCCGGTATTTGTTGTCGGTGTGATGTCAAATGTTCTCATTATTCCAGCTATTCCATCAATAATCTGAGCAGTTCCCGTTCCTGTCTTTCTTAAAACAACAGTCGAGCCTGGCGCTGAGCCAGCAGCATTTACCTGGACTCCTAAACCGCCGAAAGTTTCATTCACGCCTGTTGTCAACGTACGTGTTGTCTGAATATTTCCCACGACGACACTGTCATTTGTTGAATTTCCATCGGCATCATCAGCTTCAGATAGCATTCCTGATGAGCCAAGAGTCAGAGTATTGCTACTTCCCGTTGTAAGTATCCCACTCGCCACCGTAAGTGTTCCGTTAACGGTTGCAGCGCCGGCAAGTGTAACTCCACCAGAGTTGTTAACTTTGAGGTTTCCATAGGTAATGGCACTGACTTCCTGTGTCGCCGTGCCTGCATATTCTACAGTCAGATCAGCAAGTGTCTTGTTTGAAATAGTATACTGCGAAATGAAATCCGCCGTAGTCTCTGTTCGGGTCACCTGGACTGTACCACTCCCCGTTAAAGTACCGCTTCCGCTGATCACAGCCGACGCATCCGGACTCAAAACTGCATTCGAATCCACACCCAAAGTCCCATCTACACTAAAGTTTGTATTCGCAGATACTACAGCGCTGGTATTCGAAATTGTCAAATTGTTAAACGCTGATGTTGTTGTTCCGCTTATTGTTTGTGCAGCAGTTCCATTCAACGTTATGGCGCTTGTTGAGGCGGTAAAGGCACCGTTATTGGTGAAGTCTCCTCCAACGGAGTGGCTAAAACCGCTCGCGTCATACGTAGTGCCTGAACCAATGGCGAAGTTGCCGCTAACTGTTAATGCGGATCCTGCGGTTGCAGAAGTGTTTCCTGACAACGAAAAATTTCCGGCGATGGTCAATGCCGATGCGGGCATTGTTTTTGTACCAGCGCCGCTCAAAATGAGATGCCGATATCCCCCTGTTCCCCCGTTTGGATTCAATACCGTCTGGTTTCCGCCACTATACTCGACCGTATTTACTAGAGACCTTGCGCGCCATACACCATTATTGGTAATCGTGCCGGCAATGCGCATGATATTATCGGTACTCATCGTCAGCTCTGCGCCAGAGTCGATAGTGATAGTATAGAAATTTGTTTCCCCGGCCATTGTAGCTGCTGCGTTAGTAAATATTACCGTACTCGTATCGGAATTGAACGTTCCGTCATTTACCCAACAACCCGTACCACCGGCAATGGAAAGCTGTGCGCTTGAACTGCCGTTCAAAATACCGCCGATCTGAATTGTCAAATTATTGATCGTGGTACTGGAGGGCAGGGTCGGGGAATAGTAGCCAGATGATGGGGCAGGAATTATCACGTTGTCAGTTGCCCCTGGCACCCCACCAAGCCAATTTGTCGGGTCTGTCCAGTCGGCACTAATATCTCCCCTCCAAACAATGTTAGTGGATACCTTATCGGCAAGTGTCCATTCGAAATCTCCAAAGCTTGAACCAAAGACAGCAATGCCCATATTAGACAGTTCAACCCAGTTGTCCGTTGTGTTGGAATTTGATCTGCCGTGTTCCTCTACGACTCCTGTACTGGTATGATAGTGCCAGAAATTCTGATTACCTTCGGTATTTCCATTGAGTTCAGAATCGCGGTAGTGGAGTCTTACCGTGGCGATGGAGCCGCTTCCCCCGGCCTGAATAATGTCGTAATATCTCGTAATAGCATCTGTTTTCCAGGAAGGGGCTGAACCTGTAGTGATTTTTACACTCATTTCTGTTGGCAGTGTTTCCGCAAGGGTAAAGGTTATCGTGGTAAACTGATTACCGAAGCTGTATGCAACATTCGGGTTAATGGTTGTTCGTCTGACAATGCCTGTGACATCACCGCTTCCGGCTGTAGTTGCCGAAACGCCCATCGTTAACGCGTTGGAACCTGTTGAAAGATTGCCCGTCAAAGTCAAAGTAGAATTCACGGTGAGGTTTGCAGTTGCTGAGGTAGTAACCGTTGTATTGGAAATCGTTAAGTCATTAAATGTTGTTATGCTTGTACCAGCAATGGTTTGCCCCGATGTGCCATTAAATGTTACTGCACCCGTGCCAGCAGTAAAGGTACTGTTGTTCGTCCAGTTGCCAGTCAGGCTCAGGGTACTTGAATTACCATCGAATGTGCCTGCTGTGAGCGTTACGTTGCCATTGATGGTGTGGGATAACGAGGTGCCGAGATTTAATGTCCCACCACCTCCATTCATCATCAGTAATGCAGCAGTGACGTTGCCGGTAAGCGTTGCTGTGCTTGCCGTCCGCACAAAAAAAAGTGCACCCGTTGTGGAGAAACCTGCAATGCCAGGCGTAGCGCTTGTCCGCCAATAATTATAGTAGAGCCGTTAGCCGTAAAGGTGGCGCTGCTGATAAAGCTCCGTTTAACGTTAGATCAAAATTGCTTACGGAGGTACTGAATGTTCCTCCTGATATAGTCAATGTCCCGTTCACAACCACTGCCGCCCCCAACGTTCCTGTCCCTCCACCAGATTTCGTAAGGTTATTAAAAGTAGTCGCTGTATTCGTAATCGCTTGCGTCCCGCTTCCGCTAAAATTGACAGTCCCGGTGCTGGCTGTAAACGTTGCCGATCCTGTCCAGTTGCCGGTCAGGATCAGGGCGCTTGAATTACCATCAAGCGTGCCTGCTGTAAGCGTTACATTGCCATTGATGGTGTGGGATAACGAAGCGCCGAGATTTAACGTCCCGCCACTCCCATTTACCGTCAGCGATGCAGCCGTAACGTTGCTGGTGAGAGTTGCTGTGCTGGCCGTTCGCACAAAGGAAAATGCCCCTGTTGTCGAGAAACCTGCGATGCTCGGCGTTGCGCTTGTTCCACCAATGGTTACCGTGGAGCCGTTGGCTGTAAATGTGGCATTATTAGTAAAATTTCCGTTTAACGTTAAGGCAAAATTACTTCCGGAAGTATTAAGTGTCCCGGCTGTAATGGTAAGGTCACCATTCACCGTGGTGACGCCGCCCAGTGTTGCGGTCTGCCCTGATTTGTCAATAGTAAGATGATGATAGGTGGTTCCTCTCACTGTCTGAGCAGCGGTAGTACTGGTGTAATTGACCGTATTGGGATTGGCAGTCGCGGTCAGTGTGGTGATGCCTGAAGTGCCGCCGATGTTTAAAGTGGCACTGCTGCCCTGGGTAAGCCCGCCCGTACCACTTAAGGCAGTGCCAACGGTTAAAGTTGTATTATTGGTGAGGGTGACTCCCGTGACCGTAATGCTGGGGATCGAAATCGCCGTTGGCCCTCCGATTGCCTGGCTGTTCGTATCAAAGGTATGCACCCCCGTTCCGGCGGTAAAGGTCGTGCCGCTATGAGTAATTCCCCCTCTGAAGGTCACTGCCTCATTAGCCGTATTATTCCACACCCCACCAGGATTAGTCGTAACCAATCCGATAAAAGTTTTTGTCCCTGTTGCGCTCGTGATACCCAAGGTACCCGTAATATCCGTGGTACCGTTCGCCGTTAAGGTATTGGCACCTGTATTAAGCATCCCAGCCGTGACAGTAAGATCGCCGTTTACTGTGGTAGTGCCACCCAGTGTTGCGGTCTGCCCTGATTTATCAACAGTGAGATGATGATAGGTAGTTCCTTTCACCGTCTGCGCACCAGTTGTGCTGGTATAATTGACCGTGTTGGGATTGACGGTAGCGATCAGGGTAGTAATACCCGAAGTGCCACCGATGTTTAAGGTAGCGCCGCTGCCCTGGGTAAGCCCCCCCGTACCGCTCAAGGCAGTTCCAACGGTTAAGGTTGTATTATTAGTGAGGGTGACTCCCGTTACGGTCACGCTGGGGATTGAAATCGCCGCCGTTCCATCGATTGACTGGCCGTTCGTATTAAAGGTCTGCACCCCCGTTCCAGCGGTAAAGGTCGCGCCGTTATGGGTAATTCCTCCACGAAATGTTACCGCTTCGTTAGCCGTATTATTCCACACTCCGCCGGGATCAATCGTGACCAATCCTGTGTAAGTTTTTGTCCCAGTAGTTGAAGAGATCGTTATCGTATCAGTTATATTCGTTGGCCCGGTGACGACCGTTGTAACTGCTCCAAAAGTAAGCGTACCGATGTTTACAGTCAGCGTTCCACCAATCGTTGTTGTACCGAGAAAAGAGACACCGCCAGAGGTATTATTAATGGTAATATTATTATAAGTAGTATAGGCTCCAATTGTTTGTGCCGCCCCGCCATTAAAATTAATCGTACCTGTTGATGAAGTGGTCAGTGTTCCGCCGCTGCCAAAATTACCACCAATATCCAGCGTACTAGCACCAGTAGAGATAAACCTCGCTTGAGCTGTGGTACCACTGAACGTGATAGAACCCGTGATGGTAATTGTCCCGCTGCTGACACTGACAGTGGCAAACCTGCCTGCAGTTGCACTTCCGGAAATGGCGACGCTGGCTGCATTTAAAATACCAGCGCCCACCGTCAAGTTCGTTGTCGCAGCCGTTGGTGCATTCAAGGTAATGGCGCCACTGATATTCAAGGTAACCCCCGAGTTAATCGTAACGCCATTTCCTCCACCAGCACTGTTAGCTGCGATTGCTAGAGTTGCCGACGCCGCATCGGTCGTTATCGTAACGATATGACCACTGACAATTGTGACGTTATCTCCAGCGACAGGAACAACTCCACCGGCCCACGTCGTCGCAGCATCCCAGTTACCCGTTTGCGCAGATGTGATGATTGCTGCTTGAGTTTCGGTCCCCAAAACAAGAATAAGCGTAAATGCAAGAAAGAATATAACTGCAAACTTTTGGATATGCATTTGTCTCATTTAAGGAGGATTAAAAAACGAGTCAAAATGTTTTCTTAAGATCAGCTCAACGTGTTGATTTGTCACTTTGCAGACATTTGTAAACGTATTTTTATTCTCTGTTTTTTGAGTTTGTATAAAGTACAACTTTTGTTGGAAATAGTCAATACGTATTGCAAATATTTGCCTTTATATACACCAGTATCACATGGCACTATAGTTTGCACCTTGTTGAGGAGTATTATGGTTAATATTCTGCATATAATTATTGAAGCTACGGAATTGGATTGGATAGGATAGCGGGGTATGCTTGAGATTATTTGAAAATCATGATTAAAAAAATTTGTTCATCTCGGCAAATCTTCTCATATCATCTTCAAAGATGTCACGTTCTTTCTTTCCCATGGAGGTAATAAAATTTTTAATCCTATAATACGGTCGCAAAATGAGCACCCGTAAGAGATTGACCATGGAGAAATTAGCCTTAAATACAGGCGTTGTTTTAAAAAATGTAGAGTATTTCCGTTTATATTTCCACCGTAAAAATTGCAAGTCTTCCGACGAAAGATACTTCGTCCTGACATTTGCCCAAAAGCCATTATACTTACGGTAATCATAGGCGTTTGTAACAAGCCCTTCCTTAATCAAAATATCTCGCATGCCGGTTTTCGGGTAAGGAGTGATGATCTGCTCGCCGTAAAAATCTATATTAGCCTTGTCAAAGAATTCAAAATTTTGTGCAATATCTTCCTCTTTATCTTCCGCATGTCCGAGAATCATGCCTCCCACAATTAAAATATTATTGCCATGCAAGTATTCAATCGCTCTGTTTGTCTTTTCCAGCATGTTTCCCTTATTCATCAGCTTTAGGTTGCGTTCAGACACATTCTCAATCCCCAGGAACACAATCTGAATCCCCGCACGAGCCATTTTTTGAGCTAATACTGGAGAAGATGCTATTCCTGTCGTACTTGCCTGTACAATATAACGCAGATCGTTATGCCCCGCCGACACAATTGCGTCACATAACGATTCAAACCTCTTTACATTCATGGTAATATTATCATCTGAAAAGGTAATGTATCGTGCACCATTCTTTTTTGCGTTTGCAAGGTCTTGCATAATTCTTTCAAAGCTGTATGTCCTGAAGGTACGCCCATACATGCGGTTCATACTGCAAAAGTTACACGTCATCGTACAACCGCGTGAGGTCTCGACCATATCCAGCCCTTTTCCGGAAAAAAGGTACCCACCCCAGATGCGAGCATCCCGACGCGGGAGTTGCAAGGTATCCAGATTCTCCAGGGGTCTCGGGGGATTGTGCACAATATCGCCATTACAACGATAGGATAAACCGGCGATATCTTTCCATTCTCTCTTTCCTTCAATGGCATCCAGCATATCAGCAAAGGTTTTTTCACCTTCTCCGCGAATGATATAATCAAATGACTTGCAGTCATCGGAGGAAGCAATTTCTTCATACATCAGGGTAGCATGATAACCACCGATGGCTATTTTGATCTCTTTATGCAAACTTTTATAAATGCAGCAATCCTCCTGGCTGTGTCAATTGAAAAGTCATGGCACTCAATCCTATAACTACTGGATGATAGCCTTCGATGGTCTCTTTTATTGAAGTCAATAAGGTTTTTCTTTTGAGGACCAGATCTGCCAGGGACACTTCGTGGTGTGGTTGGATATTTCCTGAAATGGAAGATATAGCCAGATTTGGAGCCCTCCATGTCTTTGCAGAAAACTGAGGAACTGTGTCAGGCATAGAATACAACAAAATCTTCATGTATTATGTCTTCTCTCTGTGCTTTCATAATAAAATTCCCGATATATAAAAAAATACACTTTACATCGTCGCCACATTGTTGTCAAGCTTACAAACAAAAATAACAATCGTTGGCTTTTTCTCATTTCTCGCATTATCCGGTAAAAACTTCATTTTCAGGTAATCTGTTTCCAAACTACAAAGACCCCATGGACACAAAGAATGAAATCGAAATTTTTCTGTGCCATTAGATACATCTTCCGGAATATTATTTAAACTATTTTTAAATCACGTCGATATAAGTAGCATTGGTTATTGATCTTACTGTTTTTTCAATACTATGCTTATCCCAATACAGGATAATTATGATGAAATTACCGTCAAGGAAACGAAGTCTTGCCTGAATCGTAATGGAACACAGGGAGAAATCCTTGTTGCTTAAAATGAATTATGAGGTAAATCAAAAATATAATTCTCTGATGAACAATGCCAGCGAGGCAATCACTGTTTTCAATATAGAAGGAAATCTGCTTGAAGTGAATCAAAGAGCAGAATACCTTACCGGCTATACGGCAGACGAACTAACCCATTTGAATATTGTTCAGCTCTTCCCAAAAGAAGAAATTAATAAACTTATGGCGACCTTTAAAGAAGGCATCCAAAAGGGATCATGGGAACTCAAAAACATCCATTTACAGAAAAAAGACGGCAGAGATGTTCCTGTTGATATAGCGGGTAGCGTGATTGAATATTCAGGCAAAAGGAATGTGCTGTCAATCATTAGAGATATCACCGATCGGAAACGTTTTGAACAATGCTGTGGAGTACATGCCGCAACACTCACCCTGGCTGAGTCTACCATGCTCAGCGAGGCTATTCCAAATATTCTCCGGGCCATCTGTGATAATCTGGGTTGGGAATTTGGTGAATTCTGGATTACGGACAGCAAGGCCAACGTGCTGCATTTGGTCGGAATCTGGCATAAGCCGTCAGTGAATGTTCCCGAGTTCGATGCCGCAAAGAGGCAAATCGTCGTTTCTCCCGGTATTGGAATTCTTGGCAGTGTTTTTGCCAGTAAAAAACCTATCTGGATTGCCGACGTTGTTTGCGATGCAGGCTTTCACCATGCTCAAATCGCAGCGCAAGAAGATTTGCACGGGGCTTTGGGTTTTCCCATTATAGTCGAAAATGAAATACTGGGCGTCTTCGTATTTCTAAGACACAAGATACAACCAACTGATGACAACCAGCTCTTGCTATTAGCCTCCGTAGGTGGCCACATTGGCCAATTCATCAAGAGAAAACAAGCAGAAGCGGCGCTCCTCCAGGCATACAATGAATCGGAAAATCAGATCAGTGAACGCACCGGCACCCTGATACAAGCCAACGAAATCTTAAAAAAGAAAATTATCGAGCACAACATAATAGTAGATGAGGTATTGCAGGAGAATCAGGAGCAATTTACACAATTGGCAGAAAAGGTGCGTCTGATCCCATGGGAAGCCGATGCCAGGACATGGAAATTCACGTATATCGGTCCACAAGCTGTAGAGATTCTGGGATATCCATTAGAAGATTGGTATACGGTCAATTTCAGGGTAAATCATATACACCCGGAAGACCAAGAGCAGACAGTCAGGTATTGTGAAACCTGCAACGAACATGCTGAAAGTTATGAAACTGAATACCGGATGCTCTCGGCAAACGGCCAAATCGTATGGATACATGACATAATCAATGTCATTCGGGATGATAATGGATTAAAGACCCTGCGCGGTTTTATGATAGACATCACTGAGCGCAAGCGTATAGAAGGCGAACTCAAGATACTTTACGATTCTCTAGAAAAGCGTGTTGAAGAACGAACGAGGGAGCTGGCAAACACAAACAAAGAATTACAAATACTACTTGCTGAACGCAAGCAGGCCGAGGAAGCGCTGAATGCAAGCGAAGCCCGATATCGTGGACTCTTTGAAAACTCCCCTGTTTCCCTTTGGGAAGAGGATGCTTCTGAGGTCAAAACCTACATTGATAGTTTACGAGAGGCAGGAATCCCCGATTTCGTGACATATTTTGATAATCATCCGGAAGAGGTGTATGCATGTGCGGCTATGATAAAGATCCTCGATATAAACAAAGGCCACCTTGAAGCTGTACGACGCCACAAGCAAAGAGCAGCTCCTGTGCAATCTGACACAGTCATTTGACAGAGAATCATTCGATGTGTACAGGAAAGCACTTATTGCCCTGGCTGACGGTCATACTTTATTTGAAGCAGAAGCAACGACCCGGACACTTTCAGGCAAGAATAACCATGTATGCCTGAGCTTATCGGTGGCGCCAGGATTCGAAAAAACATGGGCAAAAATATTTGTTTCCCTGACAGACATCACCGCACGCAAGCAGACCGAGGAGGCGCTTAAACGCAGAATAGACTTTGAAAAGACCGTGGCCAGTATCTCTACAAAATTTATTATTCTTTCAGACTTTAATAATGCCATATTGAAATCATTGGCCGATGCCGGTCAGTTAAGTAAAGCGAGCAGGGCCTACCTCTTTCAATTCAGCGATAGCGGTGGCATCATGAACATCACTCATGAATGGTGTAGCGAAGGCGTCAAACCCGAATTTCAGAACTTTCAGAATCTTCATTCTACAATGTTTCCATGGCTGATGTTAAACTTACATGCTGGCAATATAATTCACATTGCAGATGTTTCAAAAATGTCTCCTGATGCTTCTGCGGAAAAGGAGGAGTTTGAAAGGGAGAGCATCAAGGCTATATTAATCCTGCCCGTATATGCAGAAAATGAATTGGCAGGCTTTATTGGTTTTGACAATGTAGTTACTACCGGCGCATGGCAGGAAGAAGATATAGCGCGGTTACAAATCATGGCAGAGATCATTGGAAATGCAATTGCACGGAAAAATGCTGAGTCTCTTATTACCCACATGGCATATCACGATTCCCTCACCAACTTACCTAACCGCAATTTATTTTATGACCGGCTGCAGGTAGCACTAGTTCAGGCAAAACGTAACGATAGAATTGTTGTCCTTATGATTCTTGACCTTGATAACTTTAAAGAGATAAATGACACTTTCGGCCATCACGTGGGGGATCTGTTACTTAAGGCAGTCTCAGAAATAATGGTAAACTGTATACGCGAATGTGATACGGTTGCCAGAACGGGTGGTGACGAATTTACTATTATTCTTCCTGAAATTAGCCATCCGCTCAATGCTGCTATTGTTGCAAACAAAATCCTTTATGCACTCTCCCATCCATTTTTGCTTGAAAGTAACAAAATCCATACCACAACCAGCATCGGTATCAGCCTGTATCCCTCCGATGCACAAGACATAGAAAACCTGATCAAAAAGGCCGATACCGCAATGTATCTGGCAAAGAAAAAAGGCAAAAACACTTACCGTTTCAGCAACCCCGATATGAATACCCATATTTAAACAACGTTTGACAACCGCAGCATATTTACCTATGATTACATGACGTGAATTGTTTAACATTTAGTCACTCAGGCTCCTTATATCTGAAATTGGTGTAAATCAACCATCTCGAATCTTCTTAATTTTCTATAATTAATTTCTTTTGATAATTCAATCATTTTACACTTATTCACCTTATAACCCTTGGTAAAAAAGGCAATGCAAGGATTCTAAATAACACCCATAAAGGAATTGCCGTACTTTTGACCGTACCAATTTTATTGTGCTATAGCCAAAGACGGCTTCGGGTTCATACCCAAGACATAATCCGTCAGCGATTTAATAGCCCTTTGCTTATTATCAAGCCCGGTATGGGAATACTTCTGCAACATGCCCAAGCTCGAATGTCCTGTCATGCCCTGTACAACCACGGCACCAACACCAAGTTCGCTCTGAAGTAAACTTGCAAAGGTATGTCTCAGGCCGTGAAATGTAAACCCATGAATGCCGTGTTCCTTAAATAACTTACTGAAATAGGCGCTATATTCAACAGTAACGACATGAGTTAACGTCCTTGACTCAAACACCCTCTCGCCTGGATTATTACCCCTATACCGCGATAGCTCCCCTGACAAATAATCCGACATAGGGATTGATACAAGCTTACCGGTTTTATGACTGGACGTTATCAAGCCATTGCTGAAATCTATATCCTGCCATGATAAGCTTAAAACCCCGCCTAGACGTAAACCTGTAAGAAGTCCCGTCAGCACCATAAGACGGTCTTTTCCTTGCAGTTTATCAAGCAATAAGGCTATTTCATTACCGCTCAGTATCCTGTCTTTGGTCTGTGTTACTTTCAATCGCTTAACGCCCTGGCATGGGTTCTTGTCTAGAATCCCCGACTTTATAGCAATGGTCAGGGCATGGGATAATACAGAAACGTCAATGTTGATACTGCTGTCTTTGATACCGCTTGCCTTGCGGTTAATTCTGTATTTCTCAATGATAAACGGTGTTATCTTATCAAGGGGATAATCACCTAGAAATTTCACCAACGCATTTACAGCCCTTTGTTTCATTGCAAGCGTATTACCTTTCACCCCTGTGTGTGATTCAAGGTGTTTTCTGGAATACTCTGCAAGTGTTGGGATCGCCCTCCTCTTTGGCAGATTCAGCTTGCCCCGCTCCCTGTCAGAAATAAACATTGCTAACCGTTTCTCGGCGTCCCTTCTACCTCTCACATCCTTAAAGGCAAGGGATTGCCATTGTTTCGTGTCGTCAAAAAACTCTATTAACCACCTCCTGCATGTGCCCATCACGCCTTCAGGACAATAGCTACCACGTTTACCGTTGCAATTGATACCGCTCTGGATAGCCTTGCCGTATCTATCACCTTCCGCTCGCTTGCCCTTGCATGCTGAATGATATTTTTTCCACCTGATAGCCAACTTAATCACCGTCCTTTCAAATAGAAAAGGCAACAAACACCCTGTAGGACGGTACAGGATGCCGTTGCCTTCGTTACCCGATTTCTCAGGTATTATTATTCATGCGTTCCGTCCAACGCCTTGATTTTAGTACGTACTATCGTCCCTTCAAAATATTGTCAAGTGTTTTTATCTGTTTCGATATGTTCTTTTTTCTTTTGACGTATTCTTATAAAACTGATATTATTTGTAACCATGAGCGTATATGAACAAGTCAAACAAGCATTACAGGATGTTGTAGCACCGGAGTTAAAATCAATTCAGGTGGAAATCAGACGCCTGGATGACAAAATTGACACAAAGATAGAATCGCTAAAGACCGAAATTAAGCGACTGGATGATAAGGTTGAAAATCTGGATAAAAGGTTATCCTCCAAAATTGACTCCCTTGATGACAAAATAGATACTGCCATTCAAATAAGAGAACGCCTTGCATCTCTGGAAGCAAAACTTGCATCCCTGGGACATAATTAATTACCACTGCAGCCCCGTCCATAGCACCCAGCATATCGCCCTTGTAAGCTCAAAGCACACAAGCCACACAAGAAAATCGCACGGATTACACATTGAATAAACTCCGTTGCCTTGCCTTTGAAAAACTGGTAAAGAGCACCTCAACCGTTTTTGGCTTTTTTTGACCTGCATCCGCTTTATAACTGCCTTTGAAACTCTCAAAAATGTATTTGTTCCAGTCCGAATAAAGCTTGTCGTATGTTTCACATTGGTAATGACTCAGCATAACCTTTGCTTTAACCGAATGCAGTATATTCGATAAGTTATAATGGTCTTGCTCTGTAAATGTATTCCCGTAATAGTCCTCACTGCCATAATAGGGACAATCAATATAAAACAAACTGGATTCAGAATCATACCTTGAAATACAGTCTTTATAATCTAAGCATTCAATCGTTACACCCTTTAACCTTTGAGCGATGTAATTTAAAGATTTTATGCTGTTTTGATAGGTCATTGCTGGATTCCTTGTTGTAGAACGTGACGGAGTCGCAAACCCTCCATATTTAACATCACCGGCAAAGGACGCCTTACACAAATAAAAATACCTGGCTGCCTTTTCAATTTCACCTTGAGGTTCTGACTTCCTGAAATGATTAAAGATATTACGACTATACGGTATTTCATTAAGTAATTTGATTAGTCTTTGTCTCTTTTCATCATGCTGAATTACTTTATAAAGATTAATAAGCATGTCCTCCCTATCGTTTAATATTTCAATAGGTGACGACTCTTTGTAAAAGAATAGTTTTGCGCCGCCCGCAAACGGTTCTATGTACCTTTCGTGTTCTGGAATGAATTCACATAGCCACCTGGTCAAATAAGTTTTTCCACCCATTCTTGAAATACCTGGACTCTTTACGGCAATATTCATAAGTTTATATCTGCTCTTATTGGTTCAACTTTGTTCTTGTCAATATATGCCTGAATGTCATTAAGGGTGAATTTGGTTAACCTTCCCACTTTGACATGAGCAATCCGCTTACGCATGACCATGTCATATAATGTGCTTTTTTTAATGCCTAACAGGTGGGATGCTTCGTCCATATTTAGAAGTCTGTTATTATCGTCTTTTACTATCTGCATTCTGTTTTTACCTCTTTCTATATTTTTTGTGTAGTTTTGTCCTTTTAGTGCCGGCACGACTGGCATTTGATTCCCTTCATTTTACTTCTTTCCCACTTCCTCAGCCGAAAGCCGGTTGCCTGTTTTGTACATCCAAGAATTAAACCTATCTCACGATACGACATTCCTCTTTTACTAAGCCTGAGAATATCCCCCAGCTTTATGTTTTTCTTTCGTCTGTCAACTGTTTCGGTAGGTTTGTTCAGTCCAACCATTTATTGTTCTCCAAAAAGATTTTAAGATATGCTTCTTTTTATATGTTTTGATCTATTGCTGTTTGTTACCATATTATTTATTTTTTATTTTAGCACCCAAGTACCCATCAGTACCCTATTTTCCAGTAAGTCCCTACGTAAGGAGAATGATAGGAAAGTACCAGGAAAAAGGGTACTAAGGGTACTGAAGGGTACTATTTTCACGCAATCCTGTACCTTTTCTCCAATGGCCATTTGACTCTATGCGCTCATATCCCTTTTCAGATAAACGCATTCCAAAATATCGTTGCGTTAAAGTAAATTCGCCATTTTCTTCGCACCATTTTTTATAGGCTCCATACAATTTACCCGCTTGAACCTTGGCATCTTGAACCAGAACACAACAATCAGAAATAAAAGCCCCGATAGTGTCCATTTCGTCACGGTAACCCTTCGTTGCGGTTTTTACCTCGACTGGTGTTTGTAGTCCGTTCCTTTGCCATTCAAGGCAACCCTGTACAGCCCAAGCCAATATTCCAGGCAATTCAGCTTTTAGTTTTTCTTCAAGATGTTTATCTTGCTCTTCTTCTGGAATCGTTACATTAAATGGTATTAACCGGATACGCCGCCAAATTGCATAATCCGTTCCCCGAATATTCGGCTTATGGTTAGCCGCCAGCCATAGTTTAAATATGGGTTGAAAGTCAAAGAATTCGGCAAATAGAAACCTTGCAGAAACGGTATCACCACCCGTTAAACTCTTGATAAGATTTTCAGATAATCGTTTCCCCGATTCAGCCTCTATCGCTGAAATAAATCGTTTACCCTGCATTCTTGCAATATCGTTACGGACACCGCCATCATTTTTCTTGATTAGAAATGTCTCAAAATCGGCTGTTTGTGCATAATCAGACAATAAATGTGACATGGTTTTGAGAAAAACGGATTTGCCATTTGCGCCAGTACCGTGCAAAAGAAAAAGGCATTGTTCGGATATGTCGCCCGTCAAGGAATAGCCAACCGCTCTTTGAACGTATGGGATTAAATCGTAATTCCAGTTAAAAATAGTTTCCAAATAATCAATCCATTTTGGACAGGTAGCACCTGGAATGTATTCAACAGGAATGATTTTTGTTATGAAAACCTGGGGATTATGTTGTTTTAGGTCTCCTGTTTTAAGGTCAATTGTTCCATTCAGGCAGTTTAAAAGGTAATGGTATGCGTCCAACTGGTGGGGTGAAATTGGAACGCCAGGTTCGCTTTGCGCCAATGACACCTTTGATTTCAGCCTTTTTTCTTCTTCGGATTTAATAGCCCATTTCGCAATTGTCTCGCGTTGGTCATCATCGTCAGCCAATAACGCCTCCCCATAGATACGCTTTACGGTATCTTTTGCAAGCCTCAAAATTTGCCCGTTATTGTCTATGTGCCACGTTTTTCCATCCCATACCAACCACTTTTTCCAAGCGAAACAATAACGAATTTTATCCCCATTGTGCGCAACGAGTCTTTTTGCATTGCCTAAATCTGTGCAATTAAAGTCCCTCGTCTGAATAGTTCCAGCCTCATAACGGCCATACGCCGAATCAACAAGCCCCCGAAGCTCCCGATCACATAGCGGCGGATTGCAACGCTTTTGATTTTCTGCTTCCAATGCAGACAATGCCGTGTCAAAGGATGTGTCCTTTGCCCTCAAACTACATGCAAACCTAAATAACGTATCGTTTCGATGTCCTTCAAAGATAACATTATTTGTTACTTTCACAACAGGCTTTCCGCTGCCACTCCCCCCGTTCAACACCCAAGACGGAACATCAGAAAATACTTTTTGGTTAACTAATCCATTCATATCGCCTCCCGCTAATATGCAAACTGGGCGGGGCAACTACATACCCTCCATCTGCTTTTATATCGACCTTATGCACAAAGCCTTGTTTTGTTTTTATCGGTGTTGCTGACTTAAAATAGTAATGAAAGCCTCGTCCCGTCCTTACACATGGCACTGATTCATTTTGCAAATCTTTAACACGTTCCTTACCCAAAGCCTCAAAACCCTCATCGCCGTCAACATCAATAACCACAAGACCACTTTTACCACCTGTAACAATGCCGATGGCGCTTGGTAAAGTTGATTCTTTCGGCCACCACTTTTCTATCTGTTTAACGTCCGTTGTTGCATCCTTCAGGCCTTTTTTTGTTTTTGGGTGTTTCCCTGGACTTTCACAGCCCTTAGCCATGCCACAAGAACAATACCCTTTCTGATTAATGGGGTGTAGTGGAATGACTGGAAACCCTAATGCTACATAACTCAAAGCATATTTTAAAAATACTTCGGTTTCTGTTGTATGGTTGTGATTTATCATTTCTCACCTACTTCCCATAACACTTGCCTAATTTTTGCAAGATCAGCTTGCCCGAAAACTTTGTGACCATTTGGAAGTTTAGGGAATTCTTCGTCCTTCAAACGCCTGGAATCAAATAGGTAGTTCAGCCGGTGTCTGGCGATATTCAAAATTTTCCGCACTTCCACTACAGTGTATAAACGTTCTTCTGTCATAAACACCACTCCGTATTAAGAAAAGAAAAGTAAATTTAAACTCTTTACCCTTTATTGCCGAAATTTCGCCGAAATATTGATTTTTCGGCAGCATGGATTTAAGGTAATGACTTAGGAATGGCTTAAATTATGGGTTTTAAGGGAATAAAAATATTTGATAAATCTGAAAATAAAAAAACCCCTGTCACCGAATTTTCGGCAAACAAGGGTTTTTCTCTCTCCCAACAACATTAGATTGTTTTAATCGTCCTCTTTTTCGTGAAAAATATCGCTGTTTGAAAATGTATGAACAGAACGGCTTTGACTCTCGATCTTGGAAATCTTAAACTTAGGTCTATATCCCTGGTCTAAAATAATAGGATCGTCTTGTATCCCGAAATATGTCCTTAACCGCTTTCGCAAATCTTGGATAGCCTTTTCTGTTTTACTTTTGGTACTCTGTGAAAACTTCAAACATTCATTTTCGCTAAAGCCTAAAAGAATATTCCACGATTTCACAGGTTTACTGGTCTTACCTTTCCGAAATCCCATCTCAACAAAATGCTTTGTCTTGGTCTCTTCCTTTGCGCTTATTTTGACATTTTCATTATCTATAAAACTTATTTTTACCTCATGCCATTGAGTCCCGGAAGGTGTCGAAAAAGGAACGAAATCTTTTCCAGTCTTATACTGTGATATAACTGTCGTTCCCCCTTGCTTCTCTGGTTCAAGCCTTGTCATAAGTTCTTTTTGTATTTTTAGGTATTGCGGTTCTAAATAAGCCATAACGGAAGAGCATACTTTACGATAGAAATAAAAATCATCTTTACTGCTTTTTATTCCCAATGTATCCCATAATTTCTTAATATCTGCTACACAGGAAATTTTTTTGTCGTCAACCTCGAATAGTGGAATCTCTTTCCCAACAAACCTAAGAAATAATATATTGGTAGCATAAGAAGAAAGCGTGTTACTCTCTTCTTCTACCTCTCCTATCTCTTGAAACTCACTAATCTGGTCTTTAATATAAGACGGTGCTTCTATTAAGGGTAATTTATCAATAATAGGGTTTGTATGGACGATAATCCAATAATAGCATTGGAAAGCACGAATAAGCTCATTATCTTCCGGTGTGCTTTTTGGTGTGTTCATGTTACCCCCTAAAGTAAGAAGCCCCTAGAAGATAGTTAAGGGAAATCCATCTAGGGAA
Source organism: Planctomycetia bacterium (assembly GCA_015075005.1). Classification (GTDB taxonomy): domain Bacteria; phylum Planctomycetota; class Brocadiia; order Brocadiales; family Brocadiaceae; genus Brocadia. The sequence goes on along the minus strand of JABTVC010000001.1, from coordinate 1,024,969 downwards.
ATGGACTTTTCGGGAGTTACCCTATCCCTTAATTTAGTTTGTCTTTTTGTATGATTGGAAGATATAAAATTTCTTAAAGACAAATAATCAAATGACTCAAAGAAGCAGATAATACATGATTATCTTCAGCGAACAGCACGTACATAGTATTTGCAGAAAAAGTAGTTGTAGTAGTAGTAACCACCTTGGGAGAAATCGACAAACCAGGCACTCGAAGCGTCAAAAAGGTCAGATGTCCAAATCCACAATATCAACACTTGTCTTTTTGAGTTAAATACAGAATCAATAAACAAATCATCTTTCGATTTCTCAGGCTTTAGCAAAGTTATTGCTTCCCTTAATGTTGGCAGGCGCCAGTCGTTATAGCCAGCAAAATCCTCGCGATTGAGTTGCCTTATATAATCCTTTGTCTCGTCATATTTTATAAATTCTTCGGAGCCAGACTGCTGCCACATTAAGCCAGTGGCTTTGTCATAAATCACTTTACCGTCTTTTTGTACTTCAAATTTGTTCTCGGTATATTGCTTGGGTCTGTAGCCAAAATCTATTAAATACCGAGTTGCATCTCTTATACAACGGTATGTCGATGAAGCTATTTCTTTAGTGTCCTTATATACTGTGCCAGATACCCAAAAAATTGTATTAGCTCCTAATTTTGCTGCTTCTTTGGCAGCCAACAAATTGACTGCATCTTGATCTCTACCTATTTCATTAACAAGGAAACGCAAAGTTATCGTTGCAATCTGCTTATCTTTATAATTACTTTGATATTCTTCAATTGACCCCATACAGAGAACATCCTCTTCTCTCGTTATAGGAACAAAATTTTCATCTGTAAGCTTTGTAACCTTTACTTCGTAGGCAAATAGGGTGCTACAGTGCATCAACACCAGGAAAAGAAATATGGCGGTTCTCATATAAGTGTCTCCTGCCTCTGTCTGTTGGTGTTTCCGGCCTGGTAATTACTTATTACGGTCTATCAAACAAAAAGGCTAACAAGAAAGATGTACCTCCCGCAGTTAGCCTTTTTATTGGGAAATTGAATAAAAATCATATAATCAAGAAACTAATTCTTCATTTTCGTTTTTGATATCTTCGGCAAAGTCTTCCAGGTTAATTGGGTTTGAAACATGTATTGTTTCCCCTTTCTCTTCTTCTGGCTTTGCCTTCTGTAAACAAGCCAACAACCCAAACGTAATATTTACAAATGCTTCCCTAGTAAATTTTTCAACACCTGCCTCCATCGTTTTATCACCTTTTGCCAAACCCCTCATCTCATCCAAAAGGGTTTTAAGCATGAAATAATGATATTTTACCCGATCTGCCAGAGTTATCCTCATGTCGGAAAAACCGATCTCAACTCGCATATTAAGCGCCGAACAATAAGCGGCTAAATCTTTCATTGTAAGGTCTGTATCAAACGACTTCTCAATTTTTGATATTTTCCCCTGACTGAAGTGTGCCTTTTCAGCAAGCTGGGATTGAGTCAATCCACGTTTACACCTCATTGAAAATAAAGTCTTTGATATTTGCCTTCCCTTAATTTCCTTCTCTAAAGATTTGTTAAAATCTTTGTCCTCGGAAATCTCGTTAACCATTCCCAAAACAGTGTTATATTTTTTCCCCATTTTCTCCCCCCCGTATCTTTCCTTTTAAAGGTTTTATATATCCTCTACACTCATTAATATCACCTTGTTGATCAGTTTTATCCCCCACAGATATGACATGAACCAGCTTTGTTGATGTATCAGGATAGATATAAAGTCTACTTTGCATTAATTTCCCTTTTCCGCCTTTTTGGTCTATAGCTTTTATACCGTCAGGCTCATGGTGAATAAAACCAGCCTTAATATTTATTGGATTAACACCGTCATTTAGAGTTATCAGATAGGTATCGAGATTATTCAACATCGCTTGGGCTTCAGGAGGATGTTTCTTTTGGAATCTTTTAAATCTTGATTCAAAAAACGGTGACAATTCAAGTTTCCATTCAGATGTCACATTTATTCCTTTATGGAATATACTTTGGGAATATTGCTAAATTATTGGCAATAAATATTCCTGATTGTAATAATATCGGATAATTTACTAATTATTGCAAACGTTTTTTACAAAAAGGTAATTTGTCGTTGTAATAAACAATGCGATGGCAATAATAATTCGCCATATAACTTTTGGTATTTATTTTGAAAAGCACTAGCTTAAGTCCCTTTTTGTATTTTGTAAACACGGGGGAAACCAATAATAATATCCATGTGTGTGATGTCCATACCCCCCCCTTATTTCATGTCGTACTTTTAGCCGTACCTAGTGATAAAAACATACCAAAACAGGTCAAAACATACAAGAATGAAATTTCATTCAAAGCCTTGAAAACACTAAGAAAACTAAGAATATCGAAAAATATCAAAGGTTATAAAAAGTATATAAAAATTTCTTTTGATAATTCAATAAACTTTGATATATAATTCATTAAATATTTTATAACTTTATCCACAATCTGGGTCAGATTACGTAAAAGGCAATTGTGAATCCCGACATTTCTATTGTCATTCCCGTCTATAACGAGGTCGACAACATTGAATCTCTAGGCCAATCTATCGTCAGCGCCATGCAAGGCCAAAATTACGAGGTAATCCTTGTGAACGATGGCAGTACTGATGGTAGTACCGAAAAATTGAATATATGGTGTGCCAAACATCCAAACTTTCGCACAATCCATTTTAAGAAAAATGCAGGACAAACGGCAGCGATGGATGCCGGTTTTAAGCATGCTGGAGGGAAATATGTAGTTTCTATGGACGCCGATATGCAGAATGACCCTGCAGATATCCCAAAACTGCTTGAAGGGCTCAATACCTATGATATGGTATGTGGGTGGAGACAGAAGCGAAACGACCCCTGGATCAAACGTATTTCTTCCAAAGTTGCAAATTTTATCAGAAACAAACTATCACAAGAGGATATCAAAGATACCGGATGCTCCCTGAAGGCATATCGGCGGGAATGTTTCGATCACATCAAATTGTATAATGGCATGCATCGGTTTTTACCAACCCTTTTTAAGATAGAAGGATATACCGTTACTGAAACTATTGTAAACCATTACCCCAGAAGATTCGGAAAATCGAAGTATGGCATATCCAACAGGGCATTCAGGGCGTTCATAGATCTGTTGGTTGTACGATGGATGAAAAAGCGTAAACTTGCCTATGAGATAGATAATGACTAATTTCACACAAACGCGTTGACATTGTTATAGTCTTATAGTAATTTTTAGGACGCTTACAATACACTTTAACGAAGGAGTACTTTGTAATGAATTTGATTGGCAAGAGGTTCCTGAAATACATTATTTACCTTCTCGGTATAACTATCATTCTCATGGGTGGAACCCGGATATCTTTTGCCAGTGAAGTAAAAATTAATTCCAACAATGGTTTTGCCCACCTGGATGATGATGACACCGGTGAAGGAGATGACGATGATGAAGAGGGAACTCACAATGCAGGGCAGAATTGTCTAACCAGTGGCTGCCATTCCACCGGAAGAGAACACCGTTTCTCTATTGGAGGTACAATTTACACTGATGCCGAGGGTACAACAGCAAGAACCGGGGCGGAAATAAAGGTGATCGATGCAACTGGCGGTACAACAGTTGTCGTGTCTGATGGGTTTTTGATGCAAAATGTAATCGCTGCCACAGTTCGGAGGGGATCAAGAGTGATATCCCATTAACAACGTATACTGAAGTAACAGTTCCGAGACTGGTAATACACGGGAACGCAGATTCTCTCATATTACAAAAGGTTGATAAAAATTCGAATATAGGTACTATGTGGCCATATCTTAATAGCGATAGAGATTACGATAAAATAGAGAAGTGGATCGTCGAATACGATGCCCAGGAATTCTCTTCCAGTCAGACGGTATCCGGTGGGCCGGTGACTAATGCCAAGGTTAGACTCAGCCAAAATGGTCATGTCAAATACAGAACAACTACTGACGCAGAAGGTAATTTCGCTGTGAAAGCGGTAAAGACAGGGAAGTATCTCTTGAAAATTTCCAAGAATGGATACAATCCTTATAAACAATACTACCAGATGAATCAAAGTAACGTTACACCTCTGGAAATTACGATGGAGAAGAAATCGTACTTCTGTGTGCATGTTTTGGATAGTGGTTATTTTTTAAGGAGATTGCATGTTTAAACAGTATAAAAAAGCTTTTGTATCTGGTTCTTTCATTATTAGCCTACTTATAACGGGGGCTGCGCTCCCGGTAGTGGCATCAGCCAATGACAAAATCGTAGGGGCGGTAAGCAGTATAGATGAAAGCACGGGGACGCTCACGATAATAAGCAATCTTGTAAAAATTAATGCCAACAATGCAAAGATAAAGAAGAAGGGATTGAATAATGCGACACTCTCCGATATTCAGGAAGGTGATATTATCAAAATTACCGGCGCTGCCGATGACGCTGGTATCATTGAAGCAAGCGGTTTAAAAGACCCCGTGAAATTAAAAAAAATATATGATGGAAAATTCTCGGGGAAAGCAGAAAAGGTGAATATCTCCGCAGATACATTTTACATCATGGGCCAAAAGGTATATGCTAGCAATCAACTGGGTGTTACCATGGGTAACACGACTATATCGTTCAACAGCATGCGTTCCGGTGTCAGGGTAGATGTATATGTTATCGATAAAAATAGCCAATTGGTAGCCAAGAAAATGGTAATACGTTCTGAGAGTTGTAACTTTTGCCACTAAAAGACTCATAATTTAATTTTATAATTTTTTAAAAAGGAGTAACCCGGTGAAATTTCTGCAACTAAATGTACTTTGTATTGTATTGAGTTTTGGATTATGCAATTCCCTTGCAAATACGTTATTCGCATCGGCAATCGGTCCTCTGGCTTACTATACGGGCGCGCCAAAGGACCACGGCACGTGTAATACTGTTGACTGTCACAACACTTATGGTCTTAATTCGGGAAGCGCAATATTCTCAATAACAGGACCAACCGTTTATACTCCTGGCAAGACGGTGAAACTAACAGTTTCCTTTCGTAATTTCAGCGGAAAAAGGTATGGATTTGAAATGACGGCGCTGGATGCCAATGGTAACAGGGTTGGAACATTTAATAAAATCGGAAACACTACCCAGGTTATTCCTCCAGATGATTACCGGGAGTTAAATCAAGCGGACAAGGGTAAATATATAGAACAAAGCTTTAAAGGTATTAAAAAGAAAACGTGGAAGCTTAAGTGGAATGCCCCAGACAACACTACTGGTACTGTAACATTTTATGCGGCTGGATGCGAAGCAAACGGCGACGGAGTCGCTACCGATGATTATGTTTATACAGCCACCGCAGAAACAACTTCTACGCCGTAATCCGATTTCAAATTTAAAAAAAGAGTGGAATTTTATCGATGGAAACAAATCGATTGGGTGCATGCTTAAAACAACATTATTTATTTTGTGTCCTGGTGGGTACAAGTATCTTTCTTTTCTTTTTTGAGTTAGGCAGCAGGAGTCTTGAAATTAAGGATGCTCGCCGGTTTGCAGAGATTACTCGGGAGATGATACAAGACGGAAACTGGCTAGTACTCTATAAGCATGGCGAAATCTATATGAATAAACCTCCCCTGTTGATGTGGTTGATTGCCCTTTTTTCCTCCATCGGACAACAAGTAACCCCTCTTACCGCCAGGCTACCCAGCGCCATTGCAAGTTTTTCCAATGTCCTTGTGGTTTATTACTTTACCCAGAAATTCTTTAACCAACGAACAGCCTTCATAGCTGCTATTATCCTTGCCACCTCTCAAAGATATTTCTGGTATGGGCGGTCAGCATTCCCCGATATGCTCTTTACCCTCTTTATAACACTGGCCCTCTTTTACTTTTACCTCGGATACAAACAAAACAAGGGCTATTACATCGGTATGCATCTGTCCCTGTTCTTTGCCACAGCAACAAAGGGACCATTGGGAATTATCTTTGCCTTACTTATTATTGCAGCTTTTTTGATTTCCCAAAGGGATTTAAAGGCCTTTAAAAAACTGAAATGGCAGTGGGGCAGTATCCTCATTGCACTCATGGCAGGCATGTGTGTCGTATATTGTTTAAAGGTAGGGTTTGAACCCTTTATGGCTACCATAAAGCGAGAATTTCTGACTCGGGTTAATAAACCAGTGAATAACAGCGAACCTTTTTTTTATTATTTTGTTACTATCTGGGCTGATTTCCTCCCGTGGTCATTATTTATTCCATTTGCCGCCATATATGCCTATAAAAAATGGCGCATGGGTGATGAATACATTACATTCATATTCTGCTGGGCCATTCTCATTTTTACGTTTCTTTGCGTCGTCAAGGCAAAGCACCCGCGGTATATGCTCCCTCTTTATCCTGCATTATCGATCTTAATGGCGGCTCTCATTGATGACACCTTGAAAGGATCGATCATTTACCCTTCGTGGTTGCGTTCATCTGTACGTTGGATTATTTTCACAATGACCGGATTAACAGCAACTCTCCTTGTTGTTGTGCCTGCCTATTTTTTCAACTATTCTTGGGTTGGAATATTCTTCTCCCTGATACTATTTTTCATTGTAATCCAAGTTTTTTTCTTTCTCCGGCAGAGGAATGAACAAGTCAATGTCTATTTTACTATTTGTATGCTCACAGCCGTTATAGGATGGGGCATATATGTGCATAGTCTTACTGTTCATTCAAGGAATGAAACCTTTGGAACAAAGCTGGTTTCTACAATAAAAAAAGACCTGGGTGATCTGGGCACATACCGTATCTGTGGATATGAACTGGGGGGGTCTTTATGGAATATCGTAAATATAAATCTGAACATGCCTGTCCCGATGATCAAAAGTATACAGGAATTAAAGACCTTCATGAATGCTCCAGACCACAAACCACTCTGTATCATTGAAAAGATAACTTTTGAAAAAATAAAATATCATGTACTTGATGATACCTTGAACACAGTAGACGTTTGCACCAAAAAACGTCAAGTAACGCTCATTTTTAAAAAAAACCATCAAGCGGATTCGATAGACCCTGCATATCTTGAGATACCCGATACAACAAATTGAAGAGATACATTTTCTTCAGGCCACATCAGATAAAGAATGAGATGGTTTGTTGTAGTGATGGTGCAATTGCAAACCGGAATTTTTTAGGGGAGGTATTAAAAAAATGGGTTATGTTGTTTTTCTTCGCCAATGGTGGTGAATGTTCCATGCCCTGGGTAAACAATTACGTGGTCGTCTAAGGTAAACAGGCGAGTCTTTATCGAGTTTATTATCTTGTCATAAGAACCGCCGAAGATATCCGTTCTTCCAATCGAACCTGCAAAAAGTGTATCCCCGACAAATGCCGCATGATTAATGAGAAAACATACACTACCAGGAGAATGCCCGGGGGTGTGTATGACTCGTATTACTTCGTTTCCAATAAGTATCTCTTCATTATCTGCAAGCGGCCTGTACACCTTTGGCTTTGGAATAGAGGGTAACCCAAAGGCCTCCGTTTGATTATCAAGATAATTAAGAAGTACAACATCTTCTCGATGCAGGAGAAACTGTGCGCCCGTCAAATCTTGCAAAGGTTGTACGCCACCCACATGATCAAAATGAGCGTGTGTGTTTATAATGAACTGTAAGGTAAGGTTATGTTTTTTTAATGTATTAAGTATTTCCTCATGGTCTCCGCCAGCATCAATGACTATTGCTTTGTTGTCTTTTTTAGAGCCAATGATATAGCAATTTACGGCCAGGTAGCCGACAGTTAATGTTTCAAAGATTATATCAGGTAATTTCATGCGTTACTAAATTTGATTTTGCAGTAGTATTGAAGTGCTCTTTTATTAAAAGTCTCATTTTCTATAGATTTTTTCACATCTATCGTTTCTCTCGCAAATGTACTGCGACAATTCCTGCAGCACCATAACTCGTGATTTTTAAATAAACCTTTCTGCTTTTGCAGCCCGATAAATATAAAGGCATTACCCTTGCAATGCGGACAAACAAACTCTACCTGCGCATTATTTTCTTCAATTACCATGCTTTATGCCCTTTTTCTAATTCATATTTACATTTTTGTAAGATTAATTGTTATAAACAATGTCATTGTTTTTATGGGTATTTCGTTTTTTATTCCGAGGTTTTAAATGCATCGATGCCTTTACCTCGTTGTAACAATCATCACATTCCGCGGGATATTCCTGACAATGTGAACAATCATGCCTAAAATGCCTTCTCATGATAAACGTTCTCCTGTTTTTTTAAATATAGTTGTCTTTGTCTATGGTATTCATATGAATGAGTATGTTCCAAAAATAGTTTATAATTCATATATTTTATCCAAGTTTCAAGCTCGTGAAGTCCTTTATCGAAGTCCTGGACATAGGTCATAGCCTGTTGATTAACAATAGTAGCCGTTTTCATAACAATAAATAAAGGATATTTGTTTTTCTCAAATGACTTTCATTTTAATATTTTATATTATAAAATTAGCGATAAAAGTAGTAGTATTATCGGTTTTCAATTAAGGAAATTTAGGAATATTTTATGAGCTTTGTCCCAAAACAACACCTAATAATTGGCAATTATATTAAATATATAGACGAAATCCTCCATAAGTGCGACAAGGGAGTCGAATACTGCAAGATTTGTCCTAATGAATTCGTATGTTCAGAATTGGAAAAGGATGCCTTTGGCTTGAATGGTGCAACCATATCGGACGTTTTACCTGCTATCCAATATGCACTCAACAAAGTCCCAGGATACCTAAACCCTGGCAAAAGGAACGAACTCAGAGATCATATCAGAAACTATATTAACGAATCTCCTATTCAAGAGAGGAGTATTTGGGAAAACAATATCCTGGATATCTTACTTGATGACAAGCTTGCCAATCTGTCATATAAACCCAAAGCGAATATAGGCGAAGTTAGGACGCTCCTCACCTACAACTCCAAGATTAGCTTTTCCACCTCCTTGAAATGTTCATGCATGGGAAATGGAACCACCGCAGGAGATACGAAAACAACTTTGACCGGGGAGACTTTTTCAACTAGCATCAGGGCAATAAATCAATTTGTCCAGTCTCGGCACCCCAACACAACTATTCTTCCCCCTGGAACTCTTATAAAATTTCGACTTGAAGAAGAAATAAGGGACTTAGTCCCAGGATGTAAGCTATACGATATCGGACTTCCAGCTGCCTTATGTTATTACGCCATGCTTATAAAGCTACCGATCCCAACAAATGTTATTGCAATAGGTGGATTAGACATTCACGGGAGTGCATTGCAGGTAGAATTTATCAATGGTAAAATAGAAACAATTTTAAGGGAATTACATTTTATAGACACAATCATTATCCCCAAAGGCGCTTCGGGTGGTATTCCTCGTGTTCATGATAATACAAATATGATTGAAGTTGGTACCGTTGAACAAGCAATACAGGTGGTATTTATAGATAGGAGACATAATATTTAAAACCCGTATCGGTATAGTGCCCAGATTAAACTCATCCATCACCATTCCTGCGAGATTATATTTATAATAATTAAAGCCTCTTCAAAAGACCTTTAGCAAGCGATACTAAAATTTCACCGCCAGTCCCTGGGCCATCTTGATTTCCTCTGCATGGTTTATTGTCCATGCCGTACGGTGCGTCACCACATCAACCAGCGTACTGGCCGATGGCAATCCCGTCCCACTCTTCTTAACACCACCAAAAGGCAAATGCACCTCAGCCCCGATTGTGGGCAGATTTACATAACCAAGACCATATTCACAGTCATCCCGTATCCTCCTCGCCTTCCGGAAATCCTCGGTAATTACCGCACAGGCAAGACCGTAGTCTGTGTCGTTATGCACTTCAATAGCGTCATCTATATCTTTTACCGGAATAATTGCAATATGTGGCCCAAAAACCTCTTCGTGGAGTACACGACTCTTCGGATTATTTTCCATGCGATATACAAAGGGAGACATAAAATACCCCTTTTTATATTCGCTCCCCACAAGTCTCCCTCCGTCCAATAACACATGAGCGCCTTCTTTTTTTGCCAACTCGTTGTATCGCCCAATCTTCTCTGTTGCCGCCTGATTAATCACCGGACCCATAAACACATTTTCATCAAAGGGGTCGCCAATCTTTATCCTCCTGGTTGTCTCAATGAATCTCCTTTCAAATTCATTTAATACCTTTTCGTGCACAATCAATCGGCTTGCAGAGGTGCATCTCTGTCCCGATGTCTTAAATGCGCTGATAATAGCAGCGTTAACCGCAATATTCATGTTTGCATCATCGAGGACGATCAGGGCATTCTTCCCTCCCATTTCACAGGCGCACATTTTATTATGGACGCCGGAGACAATTTTCTTTATCTCTGACCCTACGGCATTGGAACCGACAAACAGCACTACATGGGTATCCGGATGCTTCACCAGCAAATCACCACACCCACCCTCTACAACGTTAATGACACCAGGCGGAAAACCCGCCTTATGTGCATATTCAGCAATTTTATGTGCAGTGCACGCCGTTTCCCTCGAAGGCTTGAGAACGACCGTGTTTCCTTCCACAACCGAAGGACAGATCAACCATAAGGGGATAGCAAAGGGAAAGTTCCACGGTGAAATTGCAGCCACAACCCCTTTAGGCTTTCTGCGCATAAAGGCATCTTTTTCCGGAATCTCAGAATCGACTACATCGCCGTGAGGCATTCTCACAGTACCAAAGGAATATTGCACCATATGTATCCCTTCTGTTACATCTGCACGGCCCTCTCCAATTCCCTTTCCACATTCCTTTGTCACCAATCGGGCTATTTCTTCACGGTCTTTCTTTAATAACTGGACAAATTCATCAAAATATTCGCCGCGTTTAATACGGGACAAGCGTCTCCATCCATCATAGGCTGTTTTTGCAGCACTTACAGCGTTACTTACGTCCTGTTCCGAAGAAAGGGGAAACGTCCCTAATACCTCATCAAGGTTAGCGGGATTTCTACTTTCAAACCGTTCGCCGGAAATACCATCTACAAATGCCCCATTGATATAATTTTTTCCATCCATTTGTTCCTCTCCCTCCTCTTCATAACATGCATGGGTCTTCTCCCTATCGAGTGGATAAAAATGAGTCATTTTTGAATTAGATATCAGGCAACATACCAGTCAAATGAGCAATAGCCTTGTGCGACAATAACAGTTGAATTTCCATAGTCAAAGGCTATCGCTTCGTTGGCCGGCACAATACGCAAGCATCAAGATATAAAGCGACTGGTAAAAAGTCAAATCCTATTATCGGTTTATTAACAACCGGACGATTCGGCGGTAATCATGTCAGCAATACTCAAGCCGCATTGCGGGCGTACGATACAGCGAATGACAGCACAGAAGACCGTGTCCCGTATTCAAGACGGCAGTGTTTTCACTTATACCACGGAGAAAGGTGTGAAGGATCGGGAGTTTGTGGGTAAAAGGCTGAACAAGAGGGTTGTTTGTGTTGATCATTTATGGTACAAGATGAAATAGGTCTTCTGTAACCTAATTTAAGGTTAAGGAAGTTGAAATGTACATCCCTCTGATGCGACAGTGAACCATTATGCAAAATCATTTGGACTATCATTGTGGTCTGTAACCCTGTGGCGAAGAGATTCTCAGCTAGTCGCAAACTCATTTGCTCAATGTTACGAATATAAGGCTTAGGCACATTGAAAAGCAGCGTTGTCCTTTATGATATTGACAGTACGATACCCAATCTCGCTCTTATGAAGCTAAGCAACTTCTATAAAAAGCAAGGCTTTCGCATTATACTGTCCAGAGATACCGTATATATTAAAGCAGATAGATATTATGCCAGCACAGTTTTTTCCATCACAACGTCACATGAAAAAGTTGCCGTACTGAAAAATTTGTATCACAAAAACATCGATATTGGGGGTTCTGGAATATATTTAGACAAGCGCCTGCCACCGGAAATTGAATCCTGCTCTCCCGATTACACCTTGTACAATCATACTGCCTATGCACTGGGTTTTTTAACGAGGGGCTGTACTAAAAAATGTACGTTTTGTCTCGTTCCAAGAAAAGAGGGAAAAATCAGGAAGACGTCTTCGTTCGAAAACTTCGTACCCAGAGGTCAACGGAATGTAATGCTCCTGGATGATAACCTGCTCACGTATCCCCGTGCAGAGGATTTACTCAACGAGATGATTGTTAAAAAATATGCCATTAATTTCAGTCAATCCCTTGATATACAATATGTGAATGACCATATAGCCCAACTCCTTTACAGGATCAGTTCCCGAAATTCCAAATTTACAAAACCAATGATTTATTTTAGCTGTAATAATGTTAAAACCGTTAAACAGTTTGTAGACAGGAGAGACATTTTAAAAGGTTTCGGTGAAGATAGGGTTTCGGTAATCGCCATGTATGGTTTTGATACGCACTTAAGAGAAGACTATGAACGATTTGTCATGATTAAAAAACTCAGGTTAATTCCTTTTCTTCAGGAATATTATCCAATCAGCGGCGTGCCGCAAAGACTACCCGGCAACTTTTTTGACATGGACATGAATGACGTTATCTGTCTTACATTCAGGAGTAACGGAATAAATTGGGAAAAGTATCTGCGGTGGCTCAATAGGCTTTATTTAAAGACCTTTGGGAAGTACTATTTGCCACTCATCCAGATTATTTATCGATACAATAACAAAAGTAGCATAAACAAATATTTGAGAAAACCACATTTGTTAACAACCAAGCTTTATCACTTCTATAAAACAGATGAGGAGTTACATAGTGATAGCATCTATTTTTATTGACAAATCAGATGCTTCCAAAAGATTCTGTATTTTATGTCGCAACGAAACGTCACATCCACTTGTGCCAAATCCTTGAACCGATCACGGCCTTTTTAAAATCCCCTCTTCAAGTGAGAGGGGAAAAAAGGCAAGGCTTTGCCCGTAATAGTTTTGAGCCAAAGATTTTTCACCGACTCTGTTTCTCAACGAAGCTTGTAAGTGATCTGCTCTGATACCTAAAACTTGTGCAGCAAAATAAGCCATTGCGTCTGCCGGCAAACTACCATATCCCACAGCGGGCTTTCCGTCATAACAATATACTGCCTTTATTTCTCTAAAATCTGCACTCACGGTTTGTAATACTTGATATATTTTTTCTAACACCTTACGCGTCTCTTCTGTTTTATTCCAAAGGATATCCAGCCCTATCCGCATCGGAATTCTGACCGCCTCCCATCCGTAATCGGCAGACTTTTTCTTTGCCGTTGAAATATTTCCCTGGGCATCCACAACGCACCAGTCCGGCACCAAACCACAGCCGCGTATATTATCCAACCGCATACCCGATTGAGTTACCATCCAATAGCCAGTCTCGATTACCTGTAACCACTGGTTGTCTTGTGTTGTTTCATAAAACATACGGAATGCCGCAGGGCTATAATACGCGGGATTTTGCACGGTATACCCGTTTTCTTCATTACCCCATATTCCCGGCAACAAAAAAAGACGGTTATCAGCCCCACGGACGGTCTCATACTTCAGGATATCACTCATCACGTGTACCGCTTTCTCACGATATCTAATTTCTCCCCATTTGTACAAAGCCAGCAATAAGGCAAACGCATAATCTCCATCGGCATCTGATGCAGGCATCCAATCAGTTACTTCACCATCCTTCCAATGCCATGCGAGGAGATGATCCCCGTGTAGCCTGCTTCTGCTCAGGTGTTCCTCTGTCCAGCCATAAATCAAATCAAACGCACTTTTGTCATTCATGAAGACGGAAAAGAGCATGGCATAAGCCTGCCCTTCGCTTACCGCATCAAAGTCATGTTCAGGCCGCTGGATACGTCCGTCAGAAAGGATAAAGTTTTTCTTGTACGATTTCCACCATATTTCCAAGGGTTTTTCAGGGGGCATTTTCATCTCAATGCATCCGATAAAGAATAAGCAAATAACTGCAAATACAAAAATAACGTTTTTACAATTCAAACATTTCCTCATTGCATTATTAAAAACGTACATTAAAAAACACCCCAGCCTGTTCTTCATCATAGACAGTCGACCGTACAGGCTTTATTTCAAGTCCTACATTCCAACGCCTCTGACTATCCCATCCAAATTCAAACTTTGGTGCAGTAAAATCAATACTGTCGGAATCCACACCTTGTTTTATGGCAAGCTCGTAATAGAGTTTTGGTGCGCCGCTAAAATGTTCCTCACCCACATAATGTCTCCAGATAATCCCACCCATATATTTCCGGTAACCATTCGGAGACCAATATTCGTCCTGTCTTGAATGCGCATCAAACCCATAGGTTTCTATTACCAATTTAAGAATTTTGGGATACAAAGATAATTTGTAACCAACCACCGTATAATCCTCTGTGCCGTTATTCCTGTCATTATACCAGTACTTTTTTATTTGACTCGAAATGTCAAGACGTTGAGACACATCCCACGCAAAACGTCCGCCGCCATAATAACGTCCGCGCCTGTTGTCCAGGGTATTGAAATTTTGCAGCACATCCTCCCTGCCTCCTAACAGCGAGACATCAAACAGGTCTAACAACCTATAATCCACACCTGTTCCAAACTGCCCCGTTTCATGGCGGTTTTCTGAATAGGTAGATAATTCACCATCAAAAAATGCGGCTATCCCATTCTCGAAATACTTGTTTGCCTGTAAGGTGAGGTGTTCAGCTGTTGAGCCACCGTGTTCCTTGAATTTAAAAACGGTATTTCCCAAGCCCAATGAGAGGTCCATGGCCTCGAAAAGTCTTGCTGGTGCATATTCGGCATCTGTCCTAAACATGGTGATTTCAAAATTTCCAAAATCATCACCACTGCCTTTCTGGTGGATATATGATTGTTTCAGCCATATTGATTGCCTGCGCCTCCATTGTTCAGATTCTTCAGCATATAAGGCGCGATTATGTTCCGGCGCATAGACCAGCAATTTCCTGTAAGCATCTTCTGCCTTTGTGCTCAGATTCAGCCGGGAGTACATTTGACCCAAATCGAATAACAGTTCCGCGTCTTCCGGATGCCGTTCGACCAGCCTGGTATAAAAAGAAATTGCAGTCCGTTTTCTCTCCAGCCAGGCATTCCTCTTTGCCTCCCACTCCCAATATAATTCAGTATCTTCCGGATAATCATGACAAAGTATTTCGTAGGCATCATTAGCCTCCCGTAACCGCAAAGCCCACCCATACACCCTTGCCACTTCGCGGCGTCGTTTAACGTCAGCCGGCCGTTCTTCAAGATACCTATCGTACCACATCAAAGATTCTTTATATTCATGACCCCATGAATTCACCTGTGCAAGCCATCTGATAATTCTCACATCCTTTGGGTCACTCGTTTGTAGTATAGAGAATTGTTCTATGGCTCCATCATAATCATTGTGGGTAGCCAGCAGTTTGGCATATTGATACCGAATCCCGGTATCGCGGTGAAATTGTTCAACCGCCTGGCACAACCAATCTTTTGCAAACTCATAGTTCTTGCCTTGCTTGCCCCTGTCAAAGTATCCGACCTGCTCCATGATGGCTTGAAAAACAACTTTATCTTCCAGCCGGCATGAAAGATATTTTTTTATTATCCCCTGCGCAACATCATCGTCACCTGATTGAATATTTGCGATTATCATAATCGCTTTAACAGGTATCTTTTCTGAAATGTCCTTTGGCAATAAGGACAACCCGGCATAAAGTGACTGTTTGTTTCGTTTCAAGGCAACCAAGACCTCAAAGTAACGGGCTATTTCCTTCTCAGTCACCGCAGGTAAGTGAATCTCATCGAATACCCTGTTTGCTTCGTCCTCTTCGTTGAGATTCAAGTAACATTCCACCATCCCAAGTTTATATCCTGTATCCGTCTTGTTTTCATCCAGTGCTTTGTAAAGTGATAAAGACCGCTGAAAATTACCGGCCTTAAATTCTGCCTTTGCCCGATGGGCAGATACTTCCGGATTTCGATGCATAGCTATCTCATCTGCGATTTTCCAGGCGGATAGTGGCACGTCATCAAGAAGTTGCGGTCTGACCATTTCTGTTTCCGTTGAAACCAAAGATAATGCCTTGCCTAAAACATGCATTGACTCCTCGCACGATTTTAATTGTCTTTGAGCATCATAAAATAAAACCGTAAGAATTGCCGGGCCCAAATCTCTTGTGTCTGGCTTTGATAACAATTCAATTTCTTTTTCTGCCTTTTCATAAAGTCCCATGCGTATTTGGGAAAGAATGCGCAGCGTTAAGACCTTTGATGTATCCACCTGCTCCACGGGAGATAGCTTTTGTAATACCGGGGATGATTTTTCAAGGAGTATTTCATCTTTCTCGAGTGCGTAGTAGCATTCCAGTTCTATTATTTGTGGGCGTAATCCGATTCCCTTGTCCACTTCCAGGGTATGGAGAATTGACAGTGCATCCTCATATCGCCCTGTTAAAGCAAATATTTCAGCCTTTGTAATGTCAATAATGGGTTTTGACTGAGAAGAGACGGGAAATTGATTCAGGATTTCAAGCCCCTTTCCCGGCATTCCCCGGTAGGCAGAAATCATTGCCAGTTTTGCCAGCAGGTGTGCTTCCGGGACGGGTTTACTGATCGATACAATTTCTTCGAGTATATGTGATGCCTCTGTCAGTTTTCTCAGGGAAAGGAATTTGTCAACGATCGACAAGGCAGCAGCACGCCAGGAATCGGACTCTTTGTGTATTGCCTTCCATGCCCCGATGGCTTTTTCTTCCTCCCCCACTGACAGATATGCATCGACCAAAAAAGAGCGGATTTCGTCAGTAATCTCCATGGTATCCCCGGCCTTTTGTGTTTCATCTACTATTAAAGACCACTTCTTTGCCCATGATAGAACCTTAATATATTGAGACCACATGTTACGATTTCCGGGAAACTGTTTAACCAGCTTTTGGTATTTTTCAATTGCCTTGTCATAATTTCCTGACCACGCATCAACATCAGCCGCGAGCTGCAGCAATTTCATGTTATCTTCTTCATACGGAATTTTTGCCAGTGCTTCACCTGCTTCGGCATATTTTTTCAGACGTACCAAAAGGTTAATTTTCAGAGTCAGGGCTTCCAGATTTTGTGGATCATTACGCAAGGCCTTTTCGCACAGTCCAAGGGCTTCTTCAAACCTCTCTAAACCGGAGAAGACACCAGCTATTTCCAGAGCAACCCTTGAATCTCTCTCGTCACATACGAACGCCTGCTTATAATAACCGGCAGCACGATCCTCCTGCTTGTTTTTGAGCGCATTTCGAGCCGCATGCAGCATAAGTCTTTTGGTAAAACCATCATTCCCTTCCTGCGCACCACCCATTTTCTGTATTAAAATGTCGTAATGCTTCCCCGCCTTCTGAAGGTGCCCACGATCCTGTAAATAATCGGCAAATTCCAGCCCGACATCTTTATCTTCCGGATTTTTTGAGGTATGCCTCGTATCGTTGAATGGCTTTATTTACCCATCCTGCCTTCTCGGCATTTCTGGCCGCCATTAAGAAGAGCAACAACTCATCTTCTTTCTTTTCCTGTGCGTGAAGGGGTACTATGAGACCAAAAAGGGCGAAAAATCCCAGAACAACCACGACCAATACTTTTTTCATGTTCCCACTATTTCAACCCTCTTCAGAATAGCGTACAGCCAGGCAATCTATTAAGGGAAATGCATCGAAAAGGTTTTATAACTCTACCCCGAATAAGCCGGAGCGCTTAACGCAGGCGATTTATTCCCCCCGCTTAAAGGCAATCACAAGGAAATTTTTGACTAGATATCGAGTCTTGACAACTGCATTAATTCCCGAAAAACAGGTTAAATGCAACCGCCTCTTTTTCAATACACTCTGTCAACGACTGTTGAAGCCTGTTCAGGTCAGACTCATCCCATGCTATGTCATACGATTGAGCCAGTTTGATTATATCGGGAAATAGTGTTTCAGTCTTACAAGGGTCACCCACTTCTACCACCGTTTGCATCTCGTATAGATGAGCAAATATATCAGCCATATGTACAACTACGGGTAAAAGAGATTTTTTATCTGTTTCCTGGAGGCGATGATGAAACCCAACGGCCTTCAGTAAACTTTCCGGAAACATCCACTTTTTCAGAAGCCTCATTCCAACTTCGTCATGAGTCATTCCTGTGATTTCTTTCTCTGTCTCAAAGGCCATGAATTTCAATTTCAGATGCCTTGCGGCTTCAACCAGTTTGAAAAATTCATTAGGCAGAGTAAGGTAAACAATCAGCTTCCCTATATCATGTATGAGACCTGCTACAAAAAATTCATTGCCCGCTTTTTTTACCTCGGCCGCAATAATCTTTGCAGCAAGACCACAAACAAATGAATGTTTCCAAAATTTTCCAATGTCATAATTTCCCTCTTTCTCAATTTTCATGAAACTCTCAAATACAACTGCAGATATAACCAGGTTTCTCACCTCTGTAAAGCCCAAAACCGTTATGGCGTGCTGCAATGAGTTAACCCCCCTTATTGCGCCAAAAAATGTGGAATTGGCCATTTTAAGCAGCTTTGTGGTAAGGGATATATCAGGAATAATAACTTTCGAAAGGTCATCTGCGGTGCTGTTTGGATCGGCAGTAATTTCTATAACCTGGCACGCCACGGTTGGTAATGTGGGTATGGAATTTATCTTAGAGATGAGTATGGAAATTTTATCAAGATTCATATCAACTAATTCTCTTTTCCTTCAGCGAGTGTCCATATGTTATGACTTCAGGACTACCGTTCAACTATCAACTCCCGTACTTTTTTCTTTGCCTTCATTAAAACTGCTTCTGGCACAGCGAGCAGTCCTTGCTTCTCCATGATATCAAAAAAAATAACAACCAGTTTGGGATCAAACTGCCTTCCGGCACTATCAGCGAATTCTTTAATCATATCTTCAGGCGAAAGGTTTTCCCTGAAAGATCGTTCGGATGACATGGCAACCATTGCATCGACTATGGCAAATATCCTGGCACCCAGGGGTATTTCATTACCTTTAAGCCCCACGGGATAACCAGATCCATCAAAATTTTCATGATGGTGCTGAAGAATCGATCTTTCATTGGCAAAAAAGTCGAATAATCCGGTCAGTTCTGCCATCATATCAGGATGGCTTTCAATCTCCAGCTTTTCGCTGGTATTCAGACCTTTACGTTTGCTTTTTAACGTTTTTTTCAGCAGGATTTTAAAGTTGTCATGAAGCAATGCCGCGTTTTTAAAGGACTCGATAACAGAAGAAGGAAGATTAAACCTTTTCCCTATAAGTTCAATATATTGCACTACCTGGTGGTTATGCTTCAGGTATTCCGCAGCTCCAAAATTTCGAACCATGAGACATAAAGATTGAATAGATGCCTTTTTTGTTTTTTCCAAAATAGAGGAGATGTTTTCCCTTAGGTATCCGCAATCCTTGTTTTTGCTAATCTTATCTTCCGAAGATTGCATTGGAGAGTCATTCATGTAAACACTGACTTTATTTCTCCCTTCTGACTTAGAGCGGTAAAGAGCCTTGTCTGCAAATGCTATAAGTTCGGTACTTTCGGATGGCTGATGATTTTTCACTGATGCCACACCTATACTCACGGTTGCAATTGTTACATTGACTCCATCCTTATACGTTTTTGTCTCAAAGGTAGAGCGAATTTTTTCGGCCACACTCAGTGCACCGTCAATACCTGTATTTGGGAGAAGTATCATGAACTCTTCTCCGCCATACCGGAAAAGAAAGTCATACTTTCTTACTTCCTCTTTTAAACAGGCAGAAAATTCACGTAATACTGCATCACCGAAAACGTGTCCAAATGTATCGTTGATGACTTTGAAATAATCTATATCAAGCAGCAGACATGATAAATCGGTTTGATGTCTTAATGCGCGGGCATATTCCTTCTCAAGAATTTCCGTCATATAGTGGCGGCTATATAAACCGGTTAGATTGTCATAGATTACCTTTTTATGCAAAACTTCGCGTGCATCTAAAAGCTCTTTATTCATTTCAACAATCCGCCTTCCGGCTTTCAGGCGTACCCCGAGTTCGTGTTGATTGAATGGCTTAGTGATATAGTCATCTGCACCTGCTTCCATTCCATAAATAATATCCTCCTGCTTGTCTTTCATGGTAAGCAAGAGGATATACGTATACGGTTCTCTGCCCTGTTCCCGAACCTTACGGCATATCTCCACGCCATTCATACCTGGCATCATCCAGTCGAGGATGAGAAGGTTTGGGGCATCTTCAGACTGAATGATCTCCCAGGCATCAAGACCATCCTTGCACGATATAACTTCATATTCCATGTCTTCCAAAAACTTCTCTAATTTCCGTCGTGTGGTGTTTTCATCTTCAGCTATTAATATTTTCATATTCCACCTACAACTGCTCAATTCCACTGTTTATTGTCTTCCGTTACTTATCTGTAATCGTTACTTATCTGTAACCGTACTTATGTAACATACACAGGGTCAAAATGCAAGTGTTATTTGGATTTAACAAATTCTCTCAACTCATACGCTAGACGTTCTGCTTCCCTCATCAACCCTCCGTAGGTTTCTTCAACATCGTCCCATCTGTTTTCTCTTCCCATCATCTCTAAATTCAATGCTGCTGTAAACACAACATTATTTCCAAAATTGGCAACCGCCCCCTTCAGTTTATGAGCTGCTTTTTCCAGGGCGCTACTATCGTGGCTATGAATAGCCTCCTTTATTTTTGAAGTTTGCTCAGGGAAGTCATCAATAAATATTTCTGCCAGTTCTTTGAGAAATTCATCATCACCACTCATTATTTCAAGGGCATCATTCTTGTTAAATACGGTCTCGTTGTTTTGCCACTTTCGTTCACTGCAATCATTGATGTCATTTGAATTTGCTTTCATACTCAATTTCCTCCTTACAATCAAGATGCTTTTCACACTCATACCAGGTAAATCAATTCTGTCACATTTTGCTACTTTCTGTTTTTGGTTCTTTCGACATAGACAACAAATTCGACGGGGGTTTCTCTATTCCAGCCTGGAGGTTCCGCTTGATTGCATCGGCAAGTACCTGCATGTTAACTGGTTTGGTAACATAATCGTTCATGCCTGCCTCAAGACACTTCTCGCGGTCACCATGCATGGCGTTGGCAGTCATGGCTATTATCGGGATATTATGGTTCCTGACAGGTGAATTCTCATTCCGTATGATACGGGTAGCTTCATAACCGTCCAGCCCGGGCATCTGGCAGTCCATCAGAACAAGACTGTAATCCGATCTCTCTAGCGACTCTACGGCCTCCTTCCCATCAGGAACTACATCTGCGCTATACCCGAGTTTCTTCTCCAAAATACGCATGACAACCTTCTGATTGATAACGTTATCCTCTGCCACGAGGATGCGAAGACGTTGCTTGTGATCCTCGGATATGGAATAACGCGTAACGATCCGACCTGGAGCATCTTTTCCGACGCCCGCAGTTTTTCCAGTAATAATCCTGAGACATTCGAACAACTGTGACTGTTTTACCGGTTTGAGCAGATATGCTGCAAATCCCAGCCTTTTAAAATACTCCGCATCCCCACGCATGCCAACAGAAGTCAGTATCACCAGGATCAGGTCTTTGAGCTGAGCATCTGACTTGATTTCCTTACAAAGCGATTCTCCATCTGCCTTCGGCATACAACGGTCAATCAAGGCAATCCGAAACCGATTACCTTCGTTGATAGCCTCATGAAGCTTTTTCATTGCCTCCTCAGCCGTGGCAGCCTCTTCAACCCTACAACGCCACGATTCGAGATATGCACGAAAGATACGCCGGTTCGTATAATTGTCATCGACAACCAGCACGCGTATATGCTCGATGACGCCAGGTTCATATGGTACTCGTTGCCGGGCAGAGGGTTGTTTTTCCAGTATTACCGTAAACCAGAACGTCGATCCTTTATCCTCTTTGCTTTCCACACCTATTTGACCACCCATCATCTCGGCAAGCTGTTTGGAAATCGCCAGCCCCAGCCCGGTGCCACCGTACATCCTGGTGGTAGAAGAATCTACTTGAGAAAATGGCTGAAACAATTTCTTCATACGATCGGCAGGAATGCCAATGCCGGTGTCTCGAACAGCACACCGCAAGGTTACATGCGAATCAGTTTCTTTGGCCAGGGTCACGTCAATGGCTACCTCACCGGCTTTCGTGAATTTTATGGCATTATTACCAAGATTAATCAGCACCTGTCGCAACCGGCCAGGGTCTCCGCGCAAAAGCGACGGTACTTCCGGATCGATAAAACAAGAAATTTCCAGACCTTTTTTCTCTGACCCGATGACAAGGATGTCTATGGAACCTTCCACTGCAGTACGCAGGTCGAAGTCGATGTTCTCCATCTCCAGTTTGCCAGACTCTATCTTGGATAAATCCAGGATATCATTAATAATGGACAGCAAGGAGTTGGCACAATTACGGATCGTCTCTGCATAGTCATGCTGTTCCCGAGTCAATTCCGTATCGAACAACAGATCAGTCATACCTATCACACCGTTCATTGGCGTGCGTATCTCGTGACTCATGTTGGCAAGGAAGTCACCCTTGGCACGACTGGCCTCATCCGCCAACTTCTTTGCATTTTCCAACTCATTATTCTTTTCTTCAACATTCCTTTTTTGTGTTTCAAGTTCTTCATAGTATTGTAACAACTCTTCATGTCGTAACTGCAGTTCTTCCTCGGCTTGCTTTAGGCCGGTAATATCATTGAAAATCTCCAAAAACGCCTTTTTCCCTTTATATACTAAACCAACATGTGTTATCTGAAATACTTTCCCACCTAAGATACCTTTTGATTCAATAGTATTCGTATTTATTTTTAAACTTTCTCTCAGGCAGCAATTCTCACACTGTTTTTTGTTGTCACGGTAAATATGCCAGCATTTTTCCCCTAGTATTTTTGTTTTTTTACCCACAAGGGCTTCCAAGGTTTCACTCACATAGAGAATATTGCCTTCCTCGTCTACAACATCTATACCAAAGGGAAGAGATCCAACAAGGGTCTGATTGAAATTACTAAACTCCCGTAGTTCTTCCTCTGCTTTTTTACGCTCGGTAATGTCTTCTTTAATTGCAAGAAAATGTGTAATCTCCCCATCATGATTCCTTATTGGTGAGATGAAGGCATACTCCCAAAACGTTTGTCCATCCTTCTTCTTATTGAGAAATTCTCCTACCCATTCCCTGCCGGAGATAATAGTTTCCCAAAGTTCTTTGTATTCTTCAGGAGTTTTTTTGTCTGATTTTAGTATTCTGGGATTCTTTCCTATAACCTCTTCAGAAGTGTAGCCGGTTATTGTGGTAAATTTTTTATTAACATATTCAACAGTGCCTTTCGTATCGGTAACAACAACAGAAGCCAGGCTCTGTTCTACTGCCTGAAACAACAAGCGAATTTGATCATCTTGTTGCTTTTGCTCAATTACGGAAGCGATTATATTCGCTACTGCTTGTAAAAAATTGGCATCATTTATATCAAATTCCCTTTTTCTGGCCGTATGTACACCAATAACTCCATATGGTTTATCCTTGCCATAGATAACGGCACTCATACCACTAATCAGCCCATGTTCGAGGAGCAATGGCGGGCCACTGAACCTCGTTTCCGTTCGAAGGTCATTGACGATCACTGGTTCCCTGGAAATCAGGGTGTAACCAGCTTGAGAATTAAGTCCGGCCATGACAGTTGTTTTTCCAATTAATCCTTTTCTCCACCCGACTCCTGCCCGTAACAGCAGACTCTTTCCATCAGGAAGGAGTTCTAATATTTTGCCGTGTTTAACACCAAGGGTTTGAGAAGTTTTTTCAACTATTAAATGCAATAAAATAGAAAGGTCATGTTCTTCCAAGGCCTTTTGGCCTATGAACGCTACAACTTCTTGTTGCAATGCCCACTGCTTGATTTTTTTTTCATATATTTTGCGTTCGGCAATATTCCTTAAAAAAACATAATTGACATCCCTGTCATACAACATGGCAGAACTAACATTTACTTCAACAGGAATTTTCTGCCCGTTTTTATGTTCAATATATGTATCTTGATCAAGGCATTCTTCTTCGTTTGTGCATTCTTCGGAGTTCTCTCTGTAAGGCTGCAATTCACTCTTGAGGTAAATGTCTGTCTCATTCTTACCAATAATTTCTTTTCGGGTATATCCGAACAGATATTCTGCCCTTTTATTTGCATCGATGATTGTTCCTGATGTTGTATCTACAATAAAAATGGCTTCATAGAAACTATCGAGAAGTTTCTGATATTTTTCCTCAGAATCGCAGACTGATTTGTCCAGTATTTTTATTTTTTGCATACTCTCTATTCTAAATTACCAAGCTTGAATATTCTTTCTATCGTTGCTTTTCATTCTTCAGTGATATTCCGCGTATTTCTGTGGTGAATCTTTCGTGTTTTTCTTTAGGAGCACAACAAAATGTTTTTCCGCTTCCCTATACCTCTTCTGATTATAAAGTTCAATGGCAAGCCATAACCTTACCTCCCTATCTTCCGGAGCAATTCTTATTATCCGGTTTAAGACTTTTATTGACTCCTTCCTCTTTTCAGCCCTTGCCAGGATTTTAGCGAGGCGATAAAATGAATTAAATTCATTGCTTTTTGGTACAGATTTCATCATTGTGCTGTATAACTTCATGACCTGTCCTGATTCAGGTGGGGTATTGCTCTTGTATAGATTCTGTAACAGGAGTTCTTTATGGTAAACCCATTGAAAAGAAGTCCAGAGAATTCCTAAATAGCAGAGAGAGAACGTTACAAGAAACCACTTTTTGCGAATCAGTTGTATAGAATTCATCGGTAATATCTATTTCTGCGATCTGCCTGTAAGGTTTAAAAGAACATCTTTTGAACAACCTGAAATGTGGATAAATTCAACACCAATGAAATAGGAATGCCCAGCAACGATTTCCCGCTGTTGAGCTACTGTACCTTGTGCAATTATTATTCCCAACGGCGTAAAGACCTCCAGGGTTAGTGCTGCTCCGGATTCTAATGGTAGATAACTTATAAATGAGAGTCCGGAGGCACTGATATCATTCGCAACAACGGTAAGAGAAAGACCTTCACTGGTCTGCATAACAAGGGGAAGTGGTATTTTTCTGCGGGCATATTTCCGAAACCGTTCGTGACTATAATACTTGTAAAGCAGCCTTAAAAGAATGGATGGTTTTTTGCCAAACTGATAGCGAAATCGGTGGAGTACCGTGTTAAAACAGTACAAACTAATCATGTCCATTTCTTCACTGCATAATTCTTCAAATTTAACTCCGTGAATAAACATGCCGTGGATATGATCGTCACACCGTGTGAAGAGGACAGAGGCCTTGCACGGCATAATTCTTTGATCAAGGTGCAGAAAAAGAGTGATTTTTTCGTTAACCGGCAAGGGTGTACAGGTAACCAGCGAGAGACCGAATTCATTTATATCCCTGGTAACCCCAAAACCGCCTACTGAGTCAGCCCGTCCATGCAAAGCATATCGGACAGGTATTGTGCCGATAAATCGAAAATCTTTCCGTTTATGGTGGGGTCTGGTTGTTTTTTCAATCATTGAAAAGGTCAATAATGCATTGATGCAGTTCCAGAAAATAACTGAAGCAACGCCTGAAAATGAGCCTGACATACCATAATAAAGCTTTAAACCTCCCCAAACTACCCCGGCAAAGCTCAGGAGATAGATTGCCAGTTGAGGCAAAATGCCCAGGAGGCTGGCAGATTCGTCTGCGCCTTTTCCTGTTACTTTAAAAATTGATTTTAGTCCAAAAAGACCAAAAATACTCCTAAAGGCCGCCTTAATGACAATAAAAAAGTTCATCGTTGTAAAACATTCGCAGTATATAATCTTGCCATATCCACGGGTAACAAATTCAAAGCCAGCAATGAGCACCACAAGAAAGCATACACATCTCCAGATAAAAGAAAAATCAAAAGATTGTATGGGATTTAATCCCGCAAAAACAGCGATTGATGGTATTGTAAGATAGATCAATTTGGGGAATCCGAAAAGCCAGCCGAAAATCGTAGAAAAAAAGCATATCCTTTGTGGAATGGTTAATCCTTTTTTAAAAAGAGGATTACACATAAAAAACATGCCAATATTTCCCTCTGCCCAGCGAAGTTGTTGTATCTGGTAGTTCCTCAGGTCTTTTGCTGCAAGTTCGTTTGACAGTATCTCGTTGTGATAAACCCCTTTCCAGCCACGCGCATAGAGAAGAATGGTAGTATGAATATCTTCGGTAATGCTTCCGGTAGCAAATCCGCCTATGTCTTCAAGTGCCTTCTTCCGGAATATGGCCGCAGTTCCAGCGAAAAAAGCAGAATCCCAGTAATCTCGCCCTGGCATAATCAACCGGTAAAAAAGGTTTTGTTCTATCCAGGATTTTTTCTTTTTTGCATTAATTCTGAACTGAAACGAGTCCACATTATAGTAATTGTGGGGTGTTTGCACAAAGGCAACCTTTTGATCATGAAAGTAACCAAGGGTTTTCTCCAAAAAGTCTGGTTGCGGAACACAGTCCGTGTCAAGGATGATTATAAACTCCCCATGGGTGAATTGAAGCGCATGATTCAGGTTTCCTGCCTTAGCATGCAATCTTTCTTTTCTGGTAATATATTCACAACCCCACTCTATTGCCTTCTTTGCTAATTCAGGACGATTCCCATCGTCTAAGATATACGTTGTATGCGGATAGCTTATCGTCGCGCAACCAAGTACCGTTTTTCTGATAACAGAAATATCCTCGTTGTAAGTTGGGATGTATATGTCTACTGATACCTTATGAAGTGCAGGGGGGGATATTCTCTCTCGTGGGTTCCATAGCTGAAAAGAAAAGAGAAACAGAGAAAGAAAACCGTGCACATCGGCATAAAAAAAACTTAAAGAAAGCAGTAATGCATCATGATTGATCGTGTAACGAAGCCGGTAGGTAAGATAATAGAGATAAACACCTAAAGTAAAAATGATTACTGCCTGGTATTTTATTTGTTTTATTTGCATACTTTTTTGCTTTTTGGTGGAGATATTCTCTCAAGCCGTACAGAGGGAAAAGACTTCCCGCCGAAATTTGACAAAATATTCCTGCCCCCGTTTCCCGGTATTCCCTCTGATTATAAAATTCAGCGACAAGCTGCGATTTTAATTCATGCCGTCCTGAGTAATCTTCAGCCATCTGCCAAGGTTTTCCTGGTGACTCCTCCCGATGCGTTGTAAAAATACGTCTTCCGGTTGGTCGAAAAATTGGGTAAATTTAACACCGATGAAATAAGAATCCGCAACGCCAATTGCCCTCATCTGCTTTATCTCTCCTTCGGCTACCAGTACCCCAAATGGCGTAAAGACCTTCATAACGAGGGTTGTACCTAATTCCAACGGAACATAACTCGTAAACGAGAGCCCGGAGATGCTGATATCATTCGTAACAGCAGTAAGAGAAGGCTTGCCGTTGTCTTGAACAACGAGGGGAAGCGTTATCTTTCTCCGGACGTGCATCCGAAACCTTTCGTGATTATAGAACTTAAAGAACATTTTCAAAAAAACAGACGATCGTTCTCCAAATTTATAGAGGAATCTGGGAACGATTGTGTTAAAACAATACGTGCTAATCAAGTCCATTTCATGCCTGGTTAATCCATCAAATTTTATTCCATACACAAACATCTTCCCATGGAGATGATGTGGAAGATACTGCGTATGAACGGTGTAAAGCACAGTCGCCTTGCACTGCAAAATCCTTTCGTTCAGGTAGATGGAAAGTAAGATTTTTTTATCGATTGGTAGTGGATTAAAGGCAACTAAAGAAATACCCTGTTCATTAATGTCTTTACTGATGCCGATGTTACTTACAGAACCAGAATCACCCTCCAGAGAATATCGTACAGGCACCGTACCAATAAACCTGAAATCTTTTCGCTTAAAGTGGGGCTGGTTACGAGTTCGATTGCAGACAAGGCAAAAACCCATTGATAAAACTCCAGAAGATGGCTGTACCGATTCCCATAAAATCTGCTGACACACCATAATATAACTTTAGACCGCCCCACGCTATCCCTGCAAAGCAGATGAGACACAGCGAAAATTGGGGAATAATTCCAAAGATACTGATTGATTCATGAGTGCCCTTCCCGGTTACCTTGAATATTGATTTTAGCCTGAAAAGATTTTTTAGAGCTGCCTTAATGAAGATAAAGAAATTTATCATCAGATAACATTCGTCATACCTTACTCTTCCATATCCACGACAGGCAAATTTGAATCCGGCCAGGATTACGGCAAGAAACATCAAATACCGCCATACAAAGGAGGAATCAAATGATCCGATGGGATACCTTCCAGTCAAGATCATAAGAGATGGCATAATAAAATAAATGAGTTTAGGAAAACCGATGAGCCAGCCAAAAATTACTGCAAAAAAAGAGATTCTCTGCGGAATAGTAAGTCCCTTGATGAATAGGGGATTGTTCGTAAACAATAAACCGATGTTTCCTTCTGCCCAGCGGAGTTTTTGTGTCTGGTAGTTTTTCAGATCCTTTGCAGCAAGACCATTTGCGAGAATCTCATTGTGATAAATTCCTTTCCAGCCATGCGAATACAGCAGAATGGTCGTGTTGATGTCTTCGGTAATATTTCCTGTTGCAATTCCACCTATATCTTCCAGGGCTTTTCTCCTGAACACGGCAGCGGTGCCGGTAAAAAAAGCAGAATTCCAATAATCTCTGCATGGCATCATCAGTTTGTAAAAAATATCCTGCTCATTCCACGATTTTTCCTTTCCCTTATCGATCCTGAACTGAAATGAATCAACATTGTAGTAGTTATGCGGAGTTTGAACAAAGGAGACCTTCTCCTCCTGAAAGTAACCCATAGTTTTATCCAAAAAATTTGGCTGAGGGATAAAATCCGCATCAAATATGGCAATATAGTCTCCCTGGGTGCGCTGGAGTGCGTGGTTTAGGTTTCCCGCCTTGGCATCTGCCCTTTCTTTCCTGGCAATATATTCACAACCCCAGCTAACCGCCTCTTTTGCTAATTCGGGACGATTTCCATCGTCCAGGATATAGGTCTTATGGGGATACCGTATATTGACACAACTCAATGCGGTTTTTCGGATGATGGAAATGTCTTCATTATACGTCGGGATATAGATATCAACCGATAATCCAGAGGACACAGGCGGAGAACTTCTCTCTTTGGGACTCCATATCTGAAAGAAAAAGAGAAATAGAGAAAGAAAACCGTGCACCTCTGCATAAAAATAACTGAGAGAAAGAATCAGGCAGTCTGGATTAATCGTATAGCGGACCCGGTATACAAGATAATAAAGATAAACACACAGCGTAACGATGATAGCAACCTGATACGGTATTTGTTTAAATTTCACACAGGTTGTCCTTTTTTTAAACAGAGTTTATACTTATAGTATTACCCTTAAAAACAGCGTTTTACCATTTTTACGAGGACTAGTTTTCGCAATGTTATTTACACCCCCCCTAATCCCCTTTTTTTTAAGGGGGATTGGATTGCGGCTTTATCGCGCCAGGTAATAGATTGTTCAATACACACACAAAAGACATAGGAGATGAAATGAATTAATGGGTAATTGAGCAAATATAAGACCCATATTTTACTTTTGCTAAACAACACCTTGAAAGCCTTGTGGATACATACAATTACGGCATGACGCTGTAAATCTTAACCCAAGTTCAACAAATTCGTCACAAAAAGGGGTTGAAAATGGGCAAAAAACGGGTATGCAAAAGTCGTAAGTCGTTGATATTGCTAGATCTCTAATTTCAGGATTTCAATTGTAGTGCCTGAATATAATTATTTACCTTGCCTTTGCGGTCTTTCCATGGTATACTATCGTTATGTTTATCCGTGAAAAATCTAAAAAGGCGAATGGCGGGAAGAGATATCTACAGCACCAACTCATTGAATCCGTTCGTACCCCTTCTGGACCACGACAGCACATCGTGTTGAACCTTGGACAGCTTTCCCTGCCGGAAGAGAAGTGGAAGGAACTTGCCAATTGCATAGAAGGATTATTAGCCAATCAAAAGACATTATTCCCGCAAGACCCTGAAATAGAGGCGAAAGCAAGACATTATGCCGATCAGATAAGACGGCAGCGGTTAGCCGGGACGCAAGCAGGTATTGCCAGCGGAGAAGCAGCGGCTCACTATGAGCAGGTGGATGTTAATTCCCTGATAACCACTGATGCGAAGACCATAGGAGCTGAACACGTGGCTATGAGCCAAATGGATGAATACGGATTTGATACGATAGGAAAAGGTCTTGGATTTACCGGGGAACAAATCACGTATGCCAGGATGCTCATCGTGGGAAGAATGGTGCATCCGGCCAGCGAGCGGGAAACCGTGCGATGGCTTTCAGAGACAAGCGGGGTGGGAGAGCTCCTGGGCAACAGGGTCAAGCCATACGATATGGCGTTGCATCGCACGGCGGTATTGTTGTGGGAGAATCATGAAGCGATAGAGCAGGAGTTATCAAAACGGGCACGCGAGATATTTTCACTCAAAGAGACGGTGATTTTATATGATCTCACCAACACGTATTTTGAGGGGAGCAAGAGGGGGAGTAAAGTAGCCAGGCATGGCAAATCGAAAGAGAGGCGTAATGATTGTCCAATACTTACGCTATCCCTTACCGTAGACGAAGAAGGATTTCCTAAACAGAGCAAGGTTTTTGAGGGCAATGTGTCTGAGCCTGACACCTTGAAAGATATTGTATCAGGATTGAAAAAGGAAGACGGCCTGTTTTCAAGTGAGAGAACGATTGTTATGGATGCCGGGATTGCAACAGAAGACAACATTGCATTGATAAAAAAGAGTGGTTACACCTATGTGGCCGTCTCACGCAAGAGATCGTATGAAGACGCTTTTTGGTCAAAAGCAGATGAGGAGAAGATGGCTTTATCAGACGGAAAAACAACGTTGAGTATGAAATTCGTGCGAACAGAAGAAGAGGCATTTCTTTTATATGCACAGAGGCAAAAAGAGGCAAAGGAAGGCCATCCTTCCCGGAAAGAGCAGAGATTTGAACAGGGACTCCTGGCAATAAAAGAAGGATTAGCGAAGGTGAAAAGGCAAAAAAAGTACGACAAGACTATCGAACGCATAGGACGGCTAAAAGAACGTTATAAGGTGGGCAATTTATATACGGTCAAAGTGGAACAGGCTGATGGAAAAGCGACCGGTATCCAGTTTGAAAAAAATGATCAGGCACAAGCAAAGGAGGATGCGACAGGCACGTATGTATTACGGACAAACCGGCTTGATCTTAGCGGGAAGAGATATCAAAGCTCCATAGGTCGCTGACTACCATAGAGGAAAGTTTTGAAACGATGAAAGGTGACTTGGGTTTACGGCCAAACTTCCATCACACGGATACCCTCAACCATTGCCCACGTGCATATAACGGTATTAGCCTATCACATGCTTGCCGGGATATTAAAAAAGCTAAGAACCGCGGGGATTCATCATACGTGGAATACGATCCGTAATATCCTTGCTACGCACATAAGGGTAACAACTACCATGAACACAGAGGATGGCCACGTTATTGATGTCAGAACCTGCACAACGCCCACGAAAGAGCAACACATGATTTATAATAATCTTCATATGAAACATACACCGCTCGGCAGAAAATATATAAAATCACCTATTAAAACTCAAAGATGTAGTGCCGAAAAATGAAGTGCTAAAATTGCAACTTATTGATGTTACAAGAGATATGATTTTTACTTGTTGAACTTGGGTTAATATATTCACTCGTACCTGGTTCGTACTTCGCTTATTGTGCTATGGATAAGACCGTTTCTTTCCCTGCATTTAAAAGTTGCTATCTTTATTTATTAACGCTGTCTTAGTTATTAGTTTCCGATGCTTAGTTGTTTGTTGCAGATGCGCAATGATCTCTTGTTTCAGCTCTTGAATTGTTTAAGAATTGATATTGCTTCTTTAGGTGTCCTCGCCGTCGGGAGCATTTCCGATTTTTGTAAATATGCGCGCCTACCTGTCGGCTGACAGGTATTGTATCACAAGCATCTTGCTAGATTAGCCCTGACAGGGTTTGAAACCCTGTCAGGATTGTTTCTTTCATTTTCAAGCGGTGAAGACAGGACAGAAACCTGTCTTTACGCTACTATTAATCCATACGCATTGCTTTTTACAAAAATCGGGAATACACCCTTTGAAACATTAGTGGCAGCTCTCCTAGAATCTCAACATCCTTAACCAGGGAAAGCACCAACATCCGGTTTTTGTCGAGGGAATTCCTAATGTTCCCTTGCGCAAAAGAAACTGCCTCCTTCGCCGCATCGAGTATATGATGCATCCGTACAATATCTTCTTTACTGCACATATTGCACCTCTGCCGACTCGACTACCTCCTTGCGGAAATAGCGGCTTAAATCTTCAGGTGTCCTCAAGTCAACTTTTCGCCCGATGATTTCGCTTAATTCGATCTCCATGCCTGACAATATTATGAGACCAGGAATATGATCCGGCTCAAACTCAACAAGAAGGTCTATATCACTATCCGGCCTAAATTCGCCATGCAGGCAGGAACCGAACAGAGACAGCCTGCGTATGTGGCGACGCTTACAGAATTCAGCAATTTTGTCTTTCGGCAATACTATTTAACTTTTCCTTCCCATCACGCTATTCCTCCTTTACCATCTGATGAATGATTTTGCAAAGTTTTGGCATCTTATCATATTCAGGCCTTGTCTGCATAACTTTCTTCGTTATCCGCTGTTACCCTTTGAACATTTCCCTCATTTTTTTTGAATCATTCAAAACTACATCAAACGACCCCATCAGGTTTCAACCTGTTTTTTATTTCATCGAAACTGACCGCAGGCTCATCCTTCCACTCTGCGATTACTGCCAGGTCATGACGATCTTCAAGCAGCTTCTCATAATCTTCAATGGGTAAAATAACGGCCTTTTTTTACCAGATTCATCTATAATAAACGGTTCATGCAATTCTTTCGCGGCATTCCCTCACTATAAACAGTTCTAGCACTTTAACGAGTGGATAATCCTCACAATGACATTTTAACTCCATTTGTTTTAACCAGTTTTCATATTCTCTAAAGTTTGGTATTTTCTTGTCAACTCATTCCAAAATTCTTTTGAGTGATTCGGATATTTTAAATGCACCATCTCATGGGTAATAATGTAGTCAATCACGGCAACCGGGAGCCATGATACATTTCAATGAAAGTTCAGTCCGTTCTTTGGTGTCCAGGAAGCCCAACGATTTTGTAATTCAAAAACTTTAATCGCTGTCGGCTTATGTTGAAACTTTTCCTCTATGAGTTTCAGTCGCTCTTTTATTTTTTGCTCGGCCTTGTCACGATAGAAGTCTTTGAAAACATTGCCGGCTTTGTTTAAATACTTTTTGTCAAGTCGGAAAAAACCGCCACTTACTTTTAATGGCACGTCTTGATTCTCTTCAATAGATAAACGATAATTTTTTCCCAGATAAAGAAACGATTGTCCGTTTACGAATTCACGGTTAACTTTGCCTTGGTTGAGTTCTTTCCATTTAGCGATTTTGGTGAAAATCTGATACTCTTTCGTCTTTACAGCTGTTTCAATCTTTTCATCTGTCGCAGTAACGGGAGCTAATACTCTCACTGAACCGTCACGTTCAATAAAAATGCTCACCGTTTTTCGTCTTTCGGTTTTCTCAATACTTATATCAATTCCGTCTAACTTCATCTTAAATCTGCTTCACGGTTTTTAGCCAGTTCCATTAATTCGGTTGCTAATTCAGCAGCCTTACCAGAAAGTCCTTCAATTCCTGAATAACGAATTTCATCTTCAATCATTCCTTCCATTTTTCTTCTTTCGGCAGCTCTGTCTGTCCAAAAGTTATTGATAGTTGCTGTTGCTTTTAAAATCCCAATCAAGTTATGCGTTAGTTCTTTAGTCTTGTTTATTTCAGTTTCACTTTCTGTTGGCAATCTGCTTTTCAGGAAATCATAAAATGGTGCCTCAATAATTGAAATACCTTCCGTTTCTTCTTTCCTGCCTTCTGCCATTTCATCTCTCAACCGGCCTAATTCTTTTACTATTTCTTCCCAATTTTCTTTGTATGCATTGAGAATTGTCTCCAACCGGTCTTTGAAACGGCAGTAAAGTGTTGGGTCTTTGTCAAGGTTTACTTTGATATGCCATCGAATGGCATGTTCCATTTCCGACGCCTTTGATTTCGGAGTTTTGTTCAGGTAGTCAACTTTGTTTTTGAATTCATCGGAAAGAATAGACACCTGTTGAACTTTGGTATCAATGCCCAATGTAAGCAAATGCCGGTCAATGAGTTTGCGGACTTTTTCAGAAGCCCATTTCAAATCCATTGTTTCGTCTTTGTAACGGTCTTTAATTCTCCAAAGCAGATACCCTAACCGTTTTGCCTGAATCCAATAGTCTGTTCCCGCTTGTGAGTTGAACAACAAATCCAAACTGTCGAAGAAACTTTTTGAGTAGGTAAGCAATTCAGCCCTGAACTTTATGTTTTTTGCCTGCTCAATGCATGCTTCTGCAAATTCAAATTCTTTGGCATCATCCGTAAATTTTTGATCGAGAAATGTTTTGATTTCGGTTAGCTTGTTATCGGTAAATAAATCAAGGATTCTCTTGTATCGGGCTTCCAATACAGGAATTTCTTTGTTGATGTCACGGAAAACTGTCAGAAGGTTTTTCAGTTTGTCTTTGTCGCTATCAGTATAAATTGCCAAAGCATCGGATAGATGTTTGGTAACTCCAAAGTAGTCCACAATCAACCCAAATGATTTGCCTCTCTTGGTTCTGTTTACACGGGTGATTGCCTGAAACAAGTCATGCTCTTTCAAACTCTTGTCTAAATACATTACCTGCTCAATGGGGGCATCAAAGCCGGTAAGCAACCGGTCGCAAACACAAATAATGCCTATTCCTGTTTCAGGTTTTTTAAATTGCTCACCTTCCAATGAGTAGTCATAATCTTTCTTGAAATTATTCTTTGCATCCCAATCCAGCGCCTCTTTTCTTGCTTTGCTGATGTAGCCGGGTTCATTGTTGCCTAAACTGGAAACAATGGCTGCCACCTTTAAAAACTCCAATTGCTTTATTCGTTCACCATCCCTTTGTTCATCGGGTAAAGCTTTCATTTCCTCTATTTTGTTTTTGATTGCGATTTCCAATTCATACTTGTATCGAACCGCTGCGACAATGCTTGAAGCAACTACTTGTGCTTTGAATCCATTGACCAATATGTCGTTGTAATAGTGCTCAACAATGTCTTTGGCTATTTCGGCAATGCGTTCTTTGGATTCCAGATAAGCGATAAATGAACCATACCTGCGTTGTATTTCTTCCCTTTCTGCGGCTGTTCGTTGTTTGAACATATCTTCAAATTCGGCATCAAACTGTTCCTTGTCCTCTATTTTGTCTTTTGAAACCTTACCGATGTATTTGATTTCAACCGTTGCACGGTCTTTTACGGCTGTGTCGAATTTGTAAAAGTCAATAAAACCGCCAAAGCGTTCGTGCGTCTTTATTTCGTGTCTCTCAGTTAATAGCGGAGTTCCGGTAAAACCAATTCGCACTGCATTCGGAAAGGCTGAAAACAAATTATCGCCCATATCGCCACCTTGCGTCCGGTGGGCTTCATCTACCAATAGCAAAATGCGGTCGCTGTTGTTGATGGTTTTAAACTTTTCAAATTTGGGAATTATTCCTGCGGCTACTAAGGATTGAGCCGACACATTGTTCTCCACCAAAAATTTGTGAATCATTACCATGTTCACATCTCCGGTATCATCACTCAGTTCATGGAGTTTATTTCTTCTGTCAATAATGTGAACGGGTTCACCTGTCAACTCCACTGTTTCTGATAGTTGCTCCTCCAAATCGGTGCGGTCAACTATGAAAATTATTTTCAGGCTTTTCAAATCATCGCAACTGCGGAGCTTGCGAATAAGAAAAACCATGGTCAGACTTTTACCGCTTCCCTGTGTGTGCCACACTACGCCACCACGTTCAAGTGGTGTGCTGCCCTCACGCAGGTTGCGAATGATTTTGCCAACGGCTCTGTATTGATTGTAGCGTGCTACGATTTTCACCTCAACCCCTTTCCTGATTTCCATAAACAGGGTGAAGTGCTTGAGTATGTCAATCAAAATTTCTTTGTTCAACATGCCCAATATCAACACTTCTTGTCGTTCTTCGTCTGGCGGATAGGCAACAGTTTTGTATTCTTCGGGGAAAATGTCCACCCAGTTGTTGTAAAAATCAAACTCGGCACTGATGGTTCCCACTCTTGCCTCTCTGCCGTGGGTGATGATACTGAAAATATTGTAATGAAATAGTCTTTCTTCGCCTTCTTTCATTCCGTAATCATCATCACGGGTATTGGCATAGCGGGTAACCTGTAAAGGCTTCGCTCAACGGCTCTGCTACTTCAAAGTCTTTCGCTCTACCACCACCACAGGCAATCCGTTCAGGAAAAGCACAATATCGGGAATGATGCCCTGGCGGCTTGCACCAGGAGTGAGCAAACGAAACTGGTTGATGGCAATGAATGAATTGTTTGTATAATTCTTTTAAAGTCCACCAAGCGAACGGTTGGGTCTTGTTCGCCGGTCAATTCATTTCTTGAAACGCTGGTTCCTTTCAGCAGCAGGCGGTGAATTTCCTTATTGGCTTCGTGTGCAGGCTTTTGCCTGCAAAGTTTTGAATTTCAAAAGTATTTCATCCAACTGCTTATCGGTAAGCCATTCCCTGCTATCGGGAGTTGTGTTTATTTTCTTAATGGCTTTTTTAAATTCATTAGGCAGCAATACCTGTTTAAAGTTTTCACGCAAACTTTTTTTCGGCTCTTGCGGAACGCCTATGCCTTGGTCTATAACTGTCCAACATAATTGGCGAAGTTTGTCTAAAAATGGTTTTTCTACGTTGATGTATTCTGCCATGGCTTACTTTAATTTTTTCAGGTGCTTATTTCCTATCAGCGATTTCATTTGGGTGATGGCTATGCTGTTGAGTTGTTTTAATCGTTCAGGTTGAGAAAGGTTTTGATGAATTAAAACGGCATTGATGCTTTCCATATTCGAAAGCACCACTAACTGCTCAATGGTGGCTGCGTCCCTGATATTGCCTTCAGCATCGGGGTTTGTATCACGCCATTGTTTTGCGGTCATACCGAACAAAGCCATATTCAGCATATCTGCTTCGTTGGCATAGACAAAATTTATTTGCTCTTTGGTTAGTTCGTCTGGAATGAGTTTTTCCTTGATGGCATCCGTATGAATGTGATAATTCACTTTGGCTAAAGTCCGCTGAAGATTCCATTCAAGTTTTTGCCTGTCATTTTCATCAGCTTTAAGCCGCTGGAACTCTTTGATGAGATAGATTTTGAATTCGGCACTGATCCACATTCCAAATTCAAATGCAATATCCGGATGGGCATAAGTGCCTCCATATCTGCCGGCTGAAGCTTTAAGACCGATAGCTTTTGTTTTTTCTTCCCATTCTTTTACACTTATTTTGTAATTATTTAAACCCGCCTGACTTTTAATTATGGCAAATTCGCCATAATTAAAATTGGGATTATAAACGCTTTCCCAAATTCCAAGAAACTCAACCGTGTTTCGGTTTCTCAGCCAGTCGGAAATAAAGAAATCACCATCTTTTGCCTTGAGCATATCTGTAAGTGATATGTAATCCGTATTATTTTGGGAAATGATGGTTATCTCAGTTCCCTTCACTTTAATTTTTTTCCGTGTCATCCCTTAATCCCTTCCATCTGCGATTCAGACACCTTCACCCTCCCACTTAACAAATCACTCATCAACCCTGCCTTTAGCTGTTGCAGCTTGTGTAGGTAAGTTTGTTCGGTGTGGAGTTTTTTATTTATAGAGACTAGTCTCTCACTAATTTTTATTTGTTCTTCTATTTCCGGAATTCTTACAAGTATTTTAGACAAATGGCCTTGTGTAATCTTTGGCTGTGCCGAACCCGAAACAATTGGCGAATAATCTATAGACTCTAAAGCCTCACACAAAAACTCAATTGTAGTAATACCTGAGATTGGTCTCAACACGTGAGCATGATTATTTACCCATATTTTCCCTTCCACTTTAAATGCCAATGGAAGATTTCTCGAAACTACATTTTCACCATCTTCACCAAGTAAAATGAGTGGCTCATCAAAAATGTAATCTTCAACGTAATCTATAATGCCTGAAGCACCGTAGTATGGATAAATTTCTGCTTGTTTATCTCTATTTTCTTGTTTGACTGGAATTCTTTTCCCGTCAAGATTTTCGGAAACATCAGCAACTTGCATTACCTCCCATTCCACCGGAATAAACCCGAGCGAACTCTCTTTATACAACTCCGGTGCATCTTCATATCGTGGGCGGAGTTTGCCAGTTTGTATATCAATGCCACGGGTAAATAAATCGTGCAGCATGCCTTGCTTAATGGCTTTGTATTTAGCTATGGCGGCTTGCGTTTTTTCTATCACTGAATCTGCTGTGGAAAGGATGCGGGCGATTTTGCGTTGGGCAGATAGAGCAGGAGTTTTGACTTTGATTTTGCTAATTATTCCACCAGTAATAACTGGTTGGGCACTTTGAAATGCATTTTCTCTAAGATTTAGATTTCTCAAAAGATAATACCAGAATAGTAAATCATTATCGTTTTCGATAAATGATACTATCAAAGCGTTATCTGTTATCCAACTTTTTGCTTTTGTAATATGAATATTGCCGCAATGAGCACCAACTCTACCAATGATTAATTGTTCTTTTTCAAATAGAAACTCATTATGAAAACCTGCAACCCCATTACCACCATAGACAATATATTGACCTGGATTCATTTTTGATTCAGGTAAACCTTCACCACTTGAAACAGAAATACATTGACCAAGAAAAATTTCTTTCCACTCACTCATATCCCAATTCCATTAAAAAGGTGTTTAACAATTGGGTTTCTTTTTCCCGTTCGCTTAAAATGCTGTGCAGGGGAGTGGTGTATTTCTCGTGCAGGTTTTCCACTGCCTGCAACAGTTGGCGTTGGTGGGTTTGCAGATAGCCGTTTATAGTGCTGTGCAATACACTCAGCCATCTTTTCAAAATCAGTTCTTTGGCTTCTTCGGGGTTTATCAGCAGCCGTGCCTGATCCACCAGGTTTTGCTTTCTGTCTTTTATCTCTTTTATAACCCTTTTGCATTGCTTCAGTTCTTCTTCCAGTTTGGTATGTTTGGCAATGCGTTGTTCATCGGCTTCTATCATTTCATCCAATCGTTCCATTTCAGCAGCGAACTTTTCTGCTTGGGTTTTCAGTGTTGCAATTTCTGCTGCCAATTCAGGTTGCTTCTTCAATGCCTTTTCATTGGCTTTTATCCGTTTCTGCAAGTCCTTGTATTCCTTGTCTGCCTCTTTGCGCTCGCCTTTCAGGGCTTTCATGCCGTCTTTGTGGTCTTTCAGTTCTTTGCTCCGCCACACTTCGTAATCATCTTCATT
The DNA here is from genome assembly GCA_015075005.1 of Planctomycetia bacterium. Lineage (GTDB taxonomy): Bacteria > Planctomycetota > Brocadiia > Brocadiales > Brocadiaceae > Brocadia. The sequence goes on along the minus strand of JABTVC010000001.1, from coordinate 985,304 downwards.
CCATACACCATCTTCCAGTTCGTTCACTTCGGTAAACAGGGCTTGCAGTTCTTCTTTCCGGGCCTCGTTGGTTCGCAATTCTTTCAGTACATCCGGAAACTGGCTCTCTAGTATTTCATCATCGGGTATCAGTTCTGCATTCCAACCGCTGGCGTTGACGCTTTTAATATCGGTATTCAGGGTGTTCCAATAACTGGCAAAGGAACCACGGCTTTGAAACTCATCCAATATCGTCAGTGCATTCAGTCCCTTGGTAAGCGTTGCCGAAAACTGATGATACAGGTCAAACACATTGATGTTTTGTTCAGGCAATTGTTCAATCACCGGCGTCTGCTGCTGCCACCATTGATTGATGGCTTCTGTATATTGAGCATGAGCCGTTTTTATTTCCGCACTTTCATCAAATCTTTTTTTGATTTCGTCCTTCTGCTTTACAGTATCCGTAAATTTCAGATAGCCGTCTTTAAAAGGTACGAATAGTTTATCACGCAGTCCGTTGTAACAGGCAAACCAATCGTTCAAAGTATTCACTTCGCCTTCCGGTATGCCGCCTTGCAGGTGTGCATGCACATCGTGCGGTTCGGCAGGCGGGGCATTGTCCACAAACCTGCGTATGTTGAAATTGTATTCTTCAGCAGCCAGTTCTTCCTTGCTTACCAGCTTGCTGTATTTGGCAATTTGTTCCTTGCTGCGATAGACGAAGGCGATTTTTTCAATATCTTCGGGCCGCAGTTTGTTTTGGTTCTTCCCTTCCTTGTATTCACGGTCGGCATTGATGAAAAGCACCTTGGCACGCAGGTGAGCATCTTTTTTATGGTTCTTCTCCAAATTAGTCAATAGAAATTGAGGAGAAATTTCATTAAATCATTGAAAAGAGTGGACATTTGGTGTTTCCTATATACCGATATATAACTTATTTACAGGAGGCCAGCAATGTCCACGTTAAGTATATTACCATATTTTCCTTTTCAGCGGGTAAGAATTACAAAGCAAACTGTTTTTTCTGATGCTGAGATATCCCAGCTTACTGCAGTGCCCGATGAACGATTTCACCCAATATGTCATGTGTGTGGCAGCAAAGCACAGCGCATTTATCGTCACGACAAACAGAGCTTTGCGGGATAATGAATCTTGGTTCCTGTTCGCGTATGGATAAATTGTTCGTATCGTAAGATAGCCTGTAGAGTCATGCAATCGAATCGTAGTTGAAGACTTAGGTTTTTTCAACCTTACGGTCGTGTTACGCATCGTTTAGTAGCGTATATTCACGAACTGTGTAAAATGTTAACCATTACCGAAGTTGCAAAACATTTTGGAATGAACTGGAAAACAGTAAAAGCAATCGATAAGTTTTTTCTGGAACGACAATACGCGCAGACTGACTATCAGCATCTTCGCATACTGGCAGTAGACGAAATCTCTGTTAAGAAGGGACAGCGCTATTTGACCGTTGTTCTGGACTATCTGAGTGGTCGGGTAGTCTGGGTGGGTAAGGAAAGAACAAAAGAAACCCTGGAAACCTTCTTTGCCGGTATGACAGAGGAGGAAAGACAGTCTCTTGAGGCCATTGCCATGGATATGTGGGACCCTTATATTCTTGCAGTAAAAAAGCATGTGCCGCATGTCAAGATAGTCTTTGACCTGTTTCATGTAGTATCAGGTTTTGGTAAAGTTATTGACAAGGTACGAAATGCTGAATACCAAAAAGCGTCGAAAGAGGACAAGGACGTCTTCAAGGGTTCAAAATATCTTTTGTTAAAAAACAAACGAAATATTCGCAGGAAAAAACACCGGGAACATCTCAAACAGCTCTTGTCACTCAATGAAACAATAAATACCGTTCTGATTCTTAAAGACAAACTCAAACATATTTGGACTTATACCTCACGGACGTGGGCGAGAAAAGCCATTGACGAATGGTGCCTTTTAGCGAAAACGATAAACCATTCTGTTGTGCATAAGTTTGCAAACATGCTTATGAAACATAGCTATGGAATCTTGAATCACTGTGACTATAAAATTCATACGAGTAAACTCGAAGGGGTTAATAATAAGATCAAGGTTATCAAAAGAAAAGCTTATGGATTTCATGACGAACGGTACTTTTCATTAAAAATTATACAAGCTTTTGCAAACTAATTTGGAGAAGAACCTTTTTTATTAATCACAATCACGCTTGCAGGAATACCTGTGCCATAAAACAAAGCAGGTGGTAAACCAATCACCGCTTCCAGATAACCACGGCCTACGAGCCATTCCCTGAACTTGCGTTCCTCACCACCACGAAATAACACACCGTGAGGCATTACCACCGCCATGCGTCCGGCATTGTTGATGCTTGCCACCATGTGCTGCACAAACATAAAATCGGCTTTGTCTTTTACCGGCATCCAGAAGTTGAAGCGTTCTTTAAACTTCATGCCGTCTTTGGTGTAGTTCTGCGAAAAAGGCGGATTGGCAATAACGATATCAAAGGTTTTTATTTCTCCATTGGATTCAATATGCAATGGGTTCATCAGTGTATCGCCATTCAATATTTTGCTGTCGTAAATAGTATGAAACAGCATATTCATCTTACTCAAACTCCAAACAGTTCCGCTTTTCTCCTGTCCGTAAAGCGAGATGTTTCGGGCAGAACCATAACGGCTTTCTACATAGTTTTTACTTTCAATGAGCAAACCGCCACTGCCTACAGTCGGGTCATATATTTCAGAATTTTCTCCCGGCTCCAAAATATTCACCAGTAGTTTTACTACTTCATTCGGAGTGTAAAATTCTCCGGCTTTCTTTCCCGCACTGTCAGCAAAAAACTTAATCAGGTATTCATAGGCGGCACCCATCAGGTCGGGAAACTCCAGGTTCTCATCAATCAAACTGATTTTATTGAAGTGGCGGATCAATTCTCGCAAATCTACATCACTGATTTGCTTGTTGTTTTTACCAATGGTGCGGTTGAAGTTGATATTGTTTTTAAGAACGCCTTCCAGTTTGTCGAGGTTGTAATCTTCCAATGATGCAAGGGCTTTGTTCAGGTGGTCGCCAATCTCTTCCTGCAGGTCTTTGATGTAGTTTGTTTTGTTGCCATTCTCGTCAGTATCAGCATCGCCGTCAAGTATTTTCCAACGTGCAGCCATTGGTACAAAGAAGTCATACTCCGGAGCATTTTGGCGTTCCAGTTCCCCGTAAATCATTTCAGGGTCTTGTAGTCCTCTTACTTCGGTCAGGTTTTTCTTTCTCCTGTCCCTGTGTGTTTCAAACTGGTCGTTCACCCTTTTCAGAAATAACATAGCTATGATGTATTCCTTGTATTCCGAAGCATCCATATTGCCTCGCAAAATGTCGCAGGCATCAAAGAGGAATGTTTCTAAGCGGGAGAGTGATAATTTATGTGTTGCCATTTAGTTACATGATAAGAAATTGATTTTCCCCATAGGCTTGGCACTATGGCAAAAAGAAGAAGATATCAGACTTTTTGTCAAAATTAAAAATACAAGCAAAGTAATGATAAAGTGCTATCAGAACTCATTCATACTCTAAATATAGAAAATTCTTAACAATTACTCGTTCCGTTTATCATGATAACTGTTAGCATGCGATTCAATAGGTTTGTACTAAAGTCAGGAAAATCCATTTTCACGGGCAGTTGGCTCAGTAATATAGCATTTTACAGGAATAAATCAATACAAAATCTCTTACAAGTAATGCCTCCAAATGATGCAATTTATTAAGAGTCCATAAAAAATTGACAAAATTTGTCCCCATGCACATGGGGGAATAGCCAAACAATCGATATGACAAATAGCGAATTACCTGTTGCACCTATTCCGTTTATTTCCAATCATTTTAACCACTTTATAATAGGGAGAATACCCAGATTGACAAAATTGCAACAACTACAAACAAAAATAGCCTGATATGCCATTTCTGACATACCAAGCTATTGTTTAAACTCCCTCATCTCAGCTAAATGAACATCATTTTCTAAAAAATTATACGCACCCAATAAGGCATCTGATTATTTGTATTGAGGTAATATAATGCCTCTTTGAAATGGTAGCTATACCTTGCGCCTGTATATGCTATAATCGACAGGGGAACCGTCCAAGTCACGATGGATATTTGCGTTGAAATTTAAGTTTTTCTTCGGCTCGATTCTATCTTGCTGCCCTTCGATTATCTGCATAGCAGCCTTGATGCATAGGGTCTGAATTGCAGAATCACCTCTTCGATTTTTCAACGTTTCCTCTGCAATTTCCAGGATATGCTCTACCACTTTCTTTGAAATTTTCAAAAGCTTACAGTCCGTTAAGGCGTAGTTTCTAATATTTCCTTCGATTTTATATGGTGCGCTGCCGTTTACATCTCCCTTGAATCCCGCCATTCTGTACTAATTCTTTCTCTATGGCCTTTTGTACAAGCTGGTTTAGTGATAATCCCATTTTGGTAGCCTTTTCCACAACCTTCCTATGTGTTTCAGGGGATATACGAACATTAAAACTGCCCTTATATGACCGCATGGGTTCTTTGCCTGTTTCTTTGCAAAGAGCAATGTAGTCGTCTACTTCCTCATGGAATGCCTTTAAAAGTTCATCTACACTCTGACCTTCAAAAGTTACCAGATCGTCTATCCCCTCTATTTTACCATGAAAGGCCTTGTCCTTAGCACTGAAATGGACAGACCCTATAAAACCCTTATATGTTAATACATCTTTCATTGTATTACCCCCTTGTTTCTCAGCGTTTCTTCAATATCGTCCAATTGATACCGTTTCAGCTCAGGTCTTGGGTGTGGCCTATGCAATTTTATAATATGCCGGGTCTCAGGATTTACAAAAGCCACTCTTGACCCCGCAGTCTTACCAGTGCTTACCTTTTCGTAACCAAGACTAGCCAAAAGCCTTGTAAGCTCATCGTAGCTGAAATCCTTTGGCTTAGACAAAAAACGTTTTAGCAGTTTTTCAAATCTACCCATCTCTTGATAATAACATCAAAGCTTAAGAATGCAACCATATTTTAGTTACCTATTTATCATTATCTTTTCACGTGTCGGTTTATTAAGCGACTTCCAGAAAAAATTGTCCGCACCCAGGAAGCCATCTGATAGATATATAGGGGCATCCCCCTTTGTAGGGGGTAGTGGTGTCTGTCCAAAGAATCTCCCCGGTAGATTTCATATCGTACCTGAGTCGTACTCCGTACAGAAAAATACCAAAACTGGTCAAAAGAGACAAGAGTTAAATTCTTGTGTATGACTTGAAAATACGGGCAAACCAAAGATTATCGAAAAACATCAAAACAGGTAAAATAGCCTTAGAAATATTAAGACCCATATTTTACTTCTCAGACAGTAGATGCCCTGATTGACATTAATTTTAATGTCGTTGTAGGGCGAAGGTGTGATGTATGGGATACCTGTCTGTAATGCCGATCTTTTCATGCTGTACAGTTTTTGGGGTGCATTATAGATAGCAGAGAACATAATTTATTGAGATGCGAATTTAGTAGAAAAAGAACACATTTGTGTTATATTTAATGCCTAATTACATTTAGTTTTCGCCAAAATACCGATTAGACGTAGCCGACAGAAGACAACACAAGGAATTTATTTTTAATGAAATACGATGTCGTAATTGTAGGCGCAGGACCATCCGGTGCAGCAGCAGCTCGTGTGCTGGTAAACGAGGGATTAAAAGTCCTCGTGATAGAAAAAAAGAACCTTCCCCGATATAAGATATGTTCTGGCATTATCTTCAAGAAATCGCAAGAGATAACTGAAAAATATTTCGGTGAAATTCCAGCGCCGGCATATGCTACCCCCCATTTGTTAAAGGGGGTAAGATTCTGGTCTGACGACGAACATTATGCAGATTGGCCGTTTAGCAAGGATGGCGGTGGAGCACCCAACATATGGCGATCTGAGTATGATTCCTGGCTTATCAAAAATTCAGGGGCAGAAGTCATAGATTGCTGCGTCCTGAAAGAATTTAAAGATTCAGGCGATTGCGTAACACTGGAATATTATAACGCACTTCATAACAAAACAATACCTATTGCATGCACCTACTTAATAAGCGCAGAAGGCGGTAGATCTGGAATCAGGGCAGTTCTTGACCCGGAGTTTGAAAAAGGCTTACGATGGTTTGTTGCATATCAGAATTACTATGAAGGTAATTCCGATTTAGACCCTTGCTTTTATAACGGTTTTCTTGACTCGCAGTACGGCGATGTATATGCGTGGTTTACTATGAAGGATGGCCTGCAAATTTTTGGCACCGCCGTAAAAGAGGGAGTTACGATTTATCCCTGCCTGAATAAATTTACCCTCATGTTAGAAAAAAAATTCGGACTGAAACTTAAAAAACTGGTGAGGAAATCCGGATGCATGGGCAATGATATGGGCACAACAGGCAGATTTTATTTAGGAAAAGGGCATGTACTTCTTGTTGGAGAAGCGGCGGGGTTTCTGAATGCCTTTGGTGAAGGAATTTCGTGCGCATTATCCACAGGCATATGTGCCGCAGAGGCTGTAGCTAAGGGTATAAAGTCCGGCGATAATGTGCTTGCGACATATACAGAATTAACAAAACTGGAGAGAAGGCAGACCTCCCTGTCGTGGAAGTTAGGCGCTAAAATAGCAGGCAGAAGTCTTATGCCTCTCTAGCAGGCTAAAATAGAAAAGGAGATACCGTATGACCTATGCAGAAGCACTGATTCTCGCCATTATCGAAGGCATTACTGAGTTTTTACCAATTTCATCTACCGGACATATGGTGATCGCTTCTACGTTTATGGGTATCGGCGATAATGCACTCACCAGGAATTTTGTGATCGTCATCCAGCTTGGCGCCATTTTGTCGGTGGTGGTACTTTATTGGCGTAAATTTCTCACCTCTTTCCGGTTTTACGCGAAACTAGCGTTTGCATTCCTGCCTGCTGCAATTGCAGGTTTTTTTCTGGAAAATTATATCGACCGTCTCCTGGCAAATGTATGGGTAGTAATCATTACGATTCTTCTCGGTGGAATTGTGCTGATCTTTGTAGACCAATGGTTTAAACATGCCGAAGAAACGGAGGAGCAGGACATATCATGGTTTCAGGCTTTCAAAATTGGCTGCTTCCAGTGTATTGCAATGGTTCCAGGGGTATCACGGGCAGCGGCGACCATCATCGGCGGCATGGCTGTGGGGCTTAACCGGAGAACGGCCGCCGAATTCTCATTTTTTCTCGCCGTTCCAACCATGCTTGGCGCCAGCACCAAAAAAATGATGGATTCTTACAAAACAATCCAACACCATGACATAGCCATCTTACTGTTAGGGAGTTTCGTGGCATTTGTCGTTGCTCTTTTTGCCATAAAGGCTTTTATCGGATTCCTGAAGCAATACGGCTTTAAATGGTTCGGGTACTATCGTATTGTCCTTGGGGTGATACTGGCTGTTATTGTCTTTTTCATGCGTGCCTGATTCCTTGCCAGTTATTATTTATAGATCAGATTAAATAATCCGTTGGCTGAATCCTTGTCCATATCCCGGAGAATTTTATACTCTTCCAATGCCAACTTTTTATCTCCGTTGTTCAAATAAACTATACCCAAACTCAGATGTGCCTCTGCAAAATCAGGTTTGATCCGGATCGCCTGCCTGTAAGCCTCTGCCTCCTCCTGATAAAGACCGAGGATACCATATGTTACACCCATAGAGTAGTATGCTCTGGCATCGTCAGGCTTGATGGCAATCGCCTGTTTATATGCCGTAATCGCCTCAGCGTAATGCCTGAGCCTGAAATGAGCCATGCCCAGCATGCGGTACACCTCTGCATTGTCAGGTTTGATTTGGATTGCCTGTTTGTATGCATCTATCGCTTCTGCGTAACGTTCAAGTTTATCATAAGCCGCACCCATCATGGCGTACGCACCTGCATCATCAGGCCTGATACGAATTACCTGCTCATACGCCGCAACCGATTCTGTATACCTTCCGAGATTGAAACAGGCCTGGCCCAGATGCGAGTATGCATCAGTAAAATCAGGCATTAAGCTAATTGCCCGTTGAAAGGCCCTGATCGCTTCTGCGTGACGCCCAATCCTTCTATAAATCTCACCCAGTTTATCATGTACTTCAGCATTTTCTGGCTGTGTGCGTAACACGTGCCTATAAACGTCCACCGCTTCGGTGTAACGGCCTAATCTATGATATGCTGCACCCAGATATGAATGTGCCTCGGCAAAATAAGAATCAATTCGTATCGCCTGCCTATATGCCTCAATCGCTTCCGGGTACCTTCCAAGTGCATCGTTACAATAACCGGCAAAGAAGTAGGCAGCAGCATATCGTGAATTTTCCTTTACCGCTTTTTCAAAAGAGTGCAGAGCATACTGACGATCGTCAGCAGCAAGATAAATAATTCCCTGATTAAAAAACCCTTCCGCGCTGCAATACCATTCATTTATTTCACCTTCCACCCATTGAGTATGGATCATCCCCGCATCAGGTATAAGTTTTATCACCCTCCCACTATGAATTGCGAAATTCAGGCCTTGCCCTTCGATGGCTTGAATGACAGTCACACCTAAGACCTCGCCATTCATATTCACTACCGGGCTGCAGCTACCTCCCGGAGACATGAGTGCGGTAATCTTTATAACCGTTCCAAATGTGGGAATCTCCCGGACGCCTGAGATAACGCCATCAAAGACCTTTTGCTCAGGCCATGATGGACAGCCGATCACGATGACCCGTTCACCTGTTTCAGGAACAGCGGTACTGAACGCCAAAGGGCATACTACCCTCGGTGGAATATCAACTGATACCCTGGCAAGGTCACCCTCCTTGTCCTGGGCTAAAACTCCGGTAACTGCATATACCTTCTTATGCGCCGTCTTCACCTGGGCGCTGGCTGCACCCTGAAGCACATGGACATTTGTGATAACATCTCCGTTGTTGTCAATAAAAAATCCATTCCCCTGGCCGAGAAATTCACCATCCCTGTCATAGGTTAAAACAGTCACAAGAGAGGGCTGCATCTGTTTTATAATTACCGATAAATCGTCCTGCGCAAACGATGCGGGATGAGCAGCGCAGCAGATAAAGATAATACAGGATATCAAATTGCGTGTGATCTGGGTTTTACGGCCACTGAGCATGCTGGGGTGTCTCATTCAAAGCAATATCGGGTTCTTGTGTTAGAACAACTTCTGTCTTTTCAATCTTTGTTTCAGCATCTTCTCGTTTCACCTTTTCCTGAGTGCGGAACTGCATCTCAAAAAGCTTTTTATAGAGACCACCGCTTGCAAGAAGTTCATGATGAAGCCCCGTTTCCACAATCCGTCCTTTCTCCAAAACCACAATCAAATCGGCATGCAATATAGTCGACAAACGGTGTGCAATGACGAACGTTGTGCGATTTTTTATCAAATGATAGATGGCATTCTGGATGAGTTGTTCGGTCTCGGTATCAACGGAAGATGTAGCTTCATCCAATATAAGTATTCTGGGGTTGGCAAGGATAGCACGGGCAATGGCAATACGTTGTTTTTGACCTCCGGAGAGCTTCACGCCACGTTCACCAATCACGGAATCATATCCATTCGGCAACTCAATAATAAAGTCATGTGCATTAGCAGCACGCGCAGCTTCTTCAATTTCCCTATCCAATGCATCGGATCGGGCATAAGCAATATTTACCTTCACCGTATCGTTAAAGAGAAAGGACTCCTGAAGCACCATAGCCATTTGTTTACGCAGGGAGTGAAGCCTGACTGCCTTGATATTGTGACCATCAATAAGTATCTCTCCTTTTGTGGGGTCATAAAATCGGGGAATGAGTTTTGTGAGGGTAGTCTTGCCACTCCCGCTGGGTCCCACAAAGGCAATCATCTGACCAGGTCGTGCCTGTATTGTGATGTCCGTGAGAACTTCCATACCCTTGTTATACATGAAATGAACGTGCTGAAATTCAACGACGCCACGCACAGGCGGCAGATCAATAGCATTAGGGGAATCCTTCAATTCACACGGCGTATCCAATATCTCAAAGATACGCTCGGTAGATGCAATGGCACGTTGCACCTGATTGTAAAAACGTGTTAGACCCGTAATGGGACTATACATCATCTGGAGATAAGGAAAGAATATGACAAAAGTACCCGCGGAGAGTTGCCCCTGCAATACCTTATATCCACCCAGACAGATGACGACCACAGCGCCCGTCTCCGTTATAAGGTCTACAACGGGTCTCAGGGTTGAAACAAGTTTTAATATCCGGACGTAGAGGTTGTAATTCTCATAGTTTTTTTTTCGGAAGCGTTCCATTTCTTCGGCCTCTTTCGCAAATCCTGCAATAACCCGGACACCTGAGATATTATCCTGAATAAGGGAATTCAGTTCAGCCGTTTTGTCCCTCAGGGAGCGAAAGACCTTTCTGATCCTTTTCCCAAAATTATAGGTACAGAGGGAGATAAAGGGGCAAACAAATAAGGCAATACTGGTAAGCTGCCAGTCGAGTTTTAAACAAAAATATAGGATCCAGCCAAATTTAAACATGTCCGTAATAAAGGTTATGACAGGGCCAACAACTGCCTGCTCCAGTGAATTAACGTCATTCATGAGACGGCTCTATGATATCGCCGGTCTTCGTATTCTCAAAATATTGTAAGGGAAATCGCTGGATATGGTCGTAAAGCTGATTCCGCATATCGTAAATGAGCCGCTGTCCTAACTCGGAGGTAATGAAGCCGTGTACCAGCATAATGCCGGTATGAAAGATATGCACGCAGGATAAAACTCGCGGCAAGAAAGGCCAGGGTAACAACAATGGAATTATAACTTTCAAACCAATGCGTATGAATATAGTGTGATGCTGCTAGCAAAGGTTTTGAGATTGGGATGGGATTCCTTTGTTCAAGAGACTGCGTTGTACCGGATGGTTTTCCTTCGGATAGTTTTGTTTGTGTCTTTTTAGATATTCATCAACTATTTTGATTTCATCCACCGCAATGCAATATCTGGGTCGGTAGGACAGCAATATAAGCACTGACTGCCGAAAGGATAAGAATGACTACTGATTTATGCCAATAAGGCCTTAGATAACCTAACAGTCTGATGTAGGTATTTTTGAAGAGATATCTTTTTTCATACATAACTATTATAAGTAAAAATACCTTTTTACAAACTTTAGATCGTACGCGTAACAAAGTGCCGGAAGTGATGATTTCTCCTGTAATCACTGCAAACGAAAAAAGACATACTCTGCGAGGTATTAGTAATTTCGATCGCACAAGGGATATGACATCTTCCGGTGGTGAATGCTCAGAGGAGGCTGGTTGGTATAGCAAAACAATCCGACCTTGTAAAGCCCTGCTTCCAGGTTTTAAAAAAGCTTAGGGATTCCTCGTACTCTTGCTGCAAATTGGCACTGACGAGTAAAAAATTGCAGCAGCAAATCAGGATACCCCTTTACAAGATATGCCCATGCAAGCTCAGTAACCACGCCACCGATGACTCTCTGCTTTGCCAAGGTGTTCAACGGAATTACTGATCCTGTATTACAAAGTTGGCGCCTTCATCTTGTGAAGCCATGTATGAACCGATAGGACACAGTACCTTACTATCCGTTTCGCAGCGTATCAGTATCTTCCACAGTGACTCGAGGTTTTCTTTCTCATGTTTGTTTTCCGGAATAATCTTGATCCTTGTTTCGCTTTCAATTGAAATTCTCATGGTATGGCTCCTTTCGACTTTTGTCTAAGAGATTATAATTCTCAGTAAACCATAGATAATAGGAACGCATTATCTTTAAGAAAACACTAATGTAAATTAAAATCGTCACATATTCAATCTTCTTTTTTATGTACATCTCCGTTTTATTCATACCGGAGGGCCTCAATGGGATTGAGTCTGGATGCCTTTCTTGCCGGATAGTAACCAAAAAAGATACCGATAATGTTTGAAAAGAGGAAGGAAACGGCGATAGACAGTGATGATAGTAACGATGGCCATCCGCCATAGTAAGAAACTAATTTTGACGTAAAAATGCCAAAAATTACTCCGACTATCCCACCAAAAGAGCTAAGAACAGTAGATTCTATCAGAAACTGAAAAAGGATATCCCTTTCCCTGGCACCAACTGCCATCCTGATGCCGATCTCTCTGGTCCTTTCGGTTGTAGAAACCAACATGATATTCATGATGCCGATACCACCTACAAACAAGGACACTAATGCAATACTACCAAGGAGAACGGACATCGTATGGCTTGTCTCCATTACTGCTGAAGCAAATTCAACCTGACTGATAACCGAGAAATCATTCTCTTCATTGGGTCTTAGCCGGTGGCGTTGCCTTAAAAGAGAAGTAATTTGATCGATTGCCTCAAACCGTGACTCTGCGGTAGCCGATGAAGCAAGTGCATAACCAATATGTGTAACCCCCATAATCTTTCTCTGTACGGTCGTGTACGGCATGAGAACCATATCGTCCTGATCCTGGCCTGTAGGTGATTGTCCTTTGGCACTCAGTACACCGATTACCCTAAAGGGTATATTTTTTACACGAACCCACTTGTCAACAGGATCTAACGTTCCAAAAAGGTTGGTTACAACGGTCTGCCCCAAAACGCAAACCTTTGCCATGCTATTTACGTCCTGCTGAGTGATAAATCTCCCGTCTTTTAACGGCCAGTTCCGTATAATCTGATAGTCAGGTCCTGCCCCCGACACCCCGGTTGTCCAGTTCATATTTCCGGAAACAACCTGCGTGGTTGTCCTGATACCGGGTGAAACATAACTAACGGCATTACATTCCTTTACCAAAGCAAAGGTGTCTTCTGCGGTTAAGGTAATGGTTCCTGTAGTACCCCTGGCAGCGGCATGTGTGGTGCTGACGGGAATAATAATGAGTACGTTTGTCCCCAAACTCTCCAGTTGTTTTTCAACAAAGGCTTTTGCGCCTTGCCCGATACTTATCATAACAATTACAGCACCAACACCAATGACGATGCCGAGGATCGTCAGGGAGGAACGTAATTTGTTCCTCATAATTGCACGTAAGGCTATTGTAAAAAGCGCCGTCATAGGTCAAAAAAGATTCGGTTAAAATTGCATTCCTGTCAGATACCAGTGGGTTAGAGGTTGCACGTTAATCTTGTAAGTATAGCTTAACTTTTACGTGTTCACCATAGATATACAACCTTCACAAAACAGTTATCCTTTCAACCTGCAACTTTAACCCTTAACAATCAGGATACAGGCAGAGAAAAAACCCGAATAGGTATAAACTCAGGGGGTTGTTTCACAAGGTGTCTGAGGCAGTGGTGTGGTAAAGGTTTGAGAAGGAGTGTCGCTTAACACCTTACCATCTTTGAGAACAATAACCCTGCGGGCGTATCCGGCAATATCGGTTTCATGAGTAACAAGCACAATGGTAATGCCCCTGTTATGGTTAAGGCCGGAGAGTACGTTCATGACATCTTTGCTGGTAGCGCTGTCCAGGTTTCCCGTTGGTTCATCGGCAAGGAGCAAGGCAGGATCATTGACGATGGCCCGTGCAATGGCAACGCGCTGCTGTTGCCCACCGGATAATTGATTGGGATAATGTTTTTGAAGCCCATCAAGACCCAGAATGCGTATCATCTGATGGATATTATCGGTGTCCCTTTTGGATATCCTCTTCCTATAAATAAGGGGTAGTTCAATATTCTCTATTACCGTCGTTCGGCTTAAAAGATTAAAACTTTGAAACACAAATCCCAATTTTTTATTGCGAATTTCGGCTAATTCGTTTTTTGAGAACCGGGAAACTTCGAGACCCTCCAAACAATATTTCCCTTTTGTAGGACTATCGAGGCAGCCAAGGATATTCATCAATGTGGACTTGCCCGATCCTGACGCACCCATTATGGCTACAAATTCACCTTTCCTGATAGTTAAAGACACGCCGTTCAAGGCAGCAACCTCAACTTCTCCCATCGTGTAAATCTTGTAAACGTCCTTCAGTATTATGATATCTTGCATATTTAAAAACGGGACCTGCCCCAGGGAACCTTTTGAGGACCTTTTTGAACCGCATTTGGAAGAGTCTCACCAATCACAACTTCCATGCCTTCTTCAATATCAGCTTCCAGGATTTCTGTATAACTATCATCACCCATTCCGAATTTTACAGCCACTTGTTTCAATTTTCCATTGTCCAACACCCAAATATGTGAGCCGGTTTTTTTGACAAATTTCCTGTCGGCACCTGGTTTATTGTCTGTTTCGCCTTTTGAAATTTCCGAAGGAGTATATCGTAGTGATGCATTGGGAACCTTCAAGACATTCTCTGCCTTTGCTACTAAAATGGATGTATTTGCCGTCATTCCGGGCTTGAGTTTGAGTGATGAATTGTTGACATTAATTATTGTATCGTATGTCACGACATATTGAAAGATAATGGGTGCCATGCGTATCTCAATAACATTACCCTCAAAAATGTCATCAGGAAAGGCATCTACCGTAAATTTTGCATCCTGCCCTATTGTAATCATGCCAATATCGGCTTCATCAACATTGGTGTTGACTTGCATATGTTCCAGGTCTTCGGCAATATTAAATAAGACTGGGGTTTGAAAGCTGGAGACAACAGTTTGCCCAACGTCTACGTTTCTGGAAATCACAATGCCGTTTAACGGCGAGCGTATTACCGTGTGCCCTAAATCTGTTTTTGCAATTCCCAAAGCCGCTTTGGCCTGCAATACCTGCGCCTCTGCCAGTCTGACATCGGCCAACCCCGCCTCGTATGTTGTCCGGGCGGAATCAAGCGCTTCAATGGATACTACCTTTTTAGCAAACAATTTTTTTGACCGATGGTAATTTCTCCTGTTATTTTTCGAATTCACCTTTGCCTTTTCAAGGGAAGCTATGGCAGTGGCAAGGGCGGCTTCTGCCTTTTTCACCTGATGTTCGAAAGGGACAGGGTCGATTTGAGCCACAATCTGTCCTACCCCAACAACTGAATTATAGTCAGCATACAGTTTAGAGATAAGGCCTGTGACCTGACTACCAATTATTACGGTTCTTACTGGGTTTATGGTACCGGTTGCGGTGACATATTTACTAATAGTACCTCTGTTGATTTTCTCTGTCCTGTATTGAGTAGTCTCCTTATTGCCAAGGAAATAGAATAACGCTACTATAATGGCTGCGAGACATGGAATTCCCGTAAGAATGTATTTTTTCATAAGTTAATCTAAGATAATAAAATTTAGTGGTGATAGCAATTACATTTTTAAAGGACTCGTTTTCGCGTAAATGGCCTTGACACTCTATAAAACAACTATATAATTCAAAGTATATCATTACCACCCACCGCAAATCATGTGGTTAATTTTATTCTTCACATTGTCCAAAGTACCTGAATTTGTTGATTCGGGGGAAATACTGTCCGAAAAAGTCATAAAAATTGGATAACTACTCCATGCAGAATATTTTGCTACGGGAAAAGTCGAGGCATTCGAGGTCAATCAGAAAAAGGCCGGGGTTCTTTACTCGAAATCTAAAAAAACCACGTTTCAGGGACATATGGTGGTAAATATGGAAATTGTGGATACTCAAAATGGTAAGATCGTGGTCGCAAAAAAAGGTAAACTCACAAGACGTTCGTGGCTAATCGGCACATGACCGTACAATATTAGCGGCATTTATAGACAAATTAAATGTTGACGATGAACTGGTAGACCCTGATACACAGGAGTCTCTTGGTGCGAAGGAAATTCAAGCAGGGTGCATTAAAGTTATCGAAATACGGCCCAAATATATCGTAGCACAAATAATTGAGGGGAGGCTTCACATATAGTGGCAGGTGCGATGTGTCGTTTAAGTGAGGGATCATCCGAAAACAAACCGAGTAAACCAAAGACTTCAGGTTCCAATTCTAAGCCGGTTTCATGGAAATCACCTTAGAGTTGTCTATGCCATATGTTAGTGCATTAGAGAGCCTGATTTATAATTCAAGACAGCCTATGTTTAAAAAGAGCCGGGAAGGTGGCCGGTATAAATAGATTTATGTCATGTCGGTTAAGGCGGTTGTTTTTCGGCGCTTCAGTCTTTTTCGTGCTCCCTATCGTTAGTTGTTCCACTACAAACGTTTTCACATCTTATACAGCTAAAATGAATTTACTGATTGATGGAATCACGACTCACCAGTTCGACCATTCACTTCAAGTTCTTAACAAGTATCGGAAAAGCAACGATAAAATTCTCTATCTCATGGAGCGCGGCCGAATTGGACAGATAAAGAATGATACAGATTCAAGCATGAAAGATTTTGAGACAGCCATCGCGGCTGTTCGTCAGATGGAAGAAAAGGCAATCATAAGCGCATCTGATGTTGGGGCACAAACCGCCTCGTTATTTGCAAATGACAATACCATTCCTTATAGCGGAGATGGGTATGAAAAAATATTCATGTATCAACTTCAGGCATTCAACTATCTTGCAAAAAAAAATATTGAAGGTGCTGGTGTCGAGGTCAGGCGTGCCAATAGCGAACAGGAATTATCATTAAAAATGCACGAAAAGGAACTTGCCAGGGCGGAAGAAAAAGCAAGGGACAAAAAAAGTGATACGCAACGGGCTTATAACAATCTTAACTCAGCATATCGGGGTATGGATGATATTGCCGGCAAGGTAAAGAACTCTTTCCAAAATGCCTACACATTTTATATGTCCGGAATAGTATATGAATTGCTGAATCAACCGAACGATGCATACATTGATTATAAAAAAGCACTTCAAATATTTCCTGACAATACTTACTTACAACGGGACGTAATACGCCTGGCAAAAGATCTTGAAATGAACCAGGAATATGAAGATTACGCTTCCCGGTTTGGCAACAGGCCGGTTAATGGCACGGTGGGCGCGGGTAATGGCAAAACCGGCGAGCTGGTGGTCTTTTTTGAGAATGGTTTGGTTCCACAAAAAAAGGAAATTCAAATCCCGATTCCTACTCCAAATGGTATAGTAGCTATTGCGTTTCCTATTTATTACACAAAATGGTCTGCAGCAGAACCACTTTCTCTCTCTGTGTCCGCGGGCAACCGTTCTTTGGGCACAACGGAACCTATTTGCTACGTACAGGCATTGGCTGTAAAATCGTTAAAGGAAAAGGTACCAGTCATGGTCATCAGACATATCCTCAGGACAGCAGCCAAGGCTGCTATTCAACTGCAGGCAAAAAATTCAGCAGGAAGCTTAGGACAAATATTTTCCTCAATCTATAATGTACTTTCTGAGAGGGCAGACGTGAGAAGCTGGTTAACCTTACCACAAGACGTTCAAATCATGCGTATTCATCTTCCGGAAGGGGCACACCGGTTGCATATGACTCATAAAGCATCGGGAGCATCCGCAGATATTGATGTTTCAATAAATCAGAACAAAACTATACTAAGAGTAATACGGATAAAATCGGAACTGTACACGACATCAATAACTTTTTAACTATAAGATATTAGGAAAGGTAGGGATACATAATCATGTCTGACCAACCAGGAGCGACCTCGAAGCATGCGGGATTAAACTCTTATGAGTTTGTAATCGTTTCGATGGCATTGTCTTTCATTGGTTGTTCCTCCACCGCTGGAATTGAAGGATCCATGTCCGCAACTGCCGGACAAGGCAGTCAAACGGAATACAGGAAACAGGTGATCGTGAATAACAAAAGTTTAGCGAGAAATATTCAGATAGTAGACATGAGGTCTGATTTTGTTGGAAACCTGCTCAGGGCTAATGTTTCTTTGGTAAATAAAGACAACGATACCATACATATTCAGTTCAAGTTCTCCTGGTTTGAAGAAAGCGGACGAGAAATAGACACTGACACTGATGCATGGACCCCGGTAATACTCTACGGAAATGAATCCAAATCATTGCAGGGAGTCGCCCCAAATCCCAATGCTAAAGAATTTAAGATAAAGATACGGAAGTTATTGAACGAGTAAGTGGATAAAGATGGGCGTTTTTTTAAAAATTCGAAATTCAAACATCGAAATCAAAAACAAATTTTTATAGTATATAACTGAAATGGGAAATGAGGATTGAAACATGTGAATTTGTAATTTTGAAATTGTTTCGGATTTCGCAGTATTTCATAAACAAAAACTTGTACAAAACAGAAGGTTTTACATAGTAATACAATAAGGAGGATAGAAAGAATGCATGGGTTAAAGTATTTCGTATACGGATTCAGTATCGTGATTGTCACAGGGTGCGCTACGAACGTAAAGTATGAAGATGCTACAAAGGTCGAAACAACAACAACTGATTTTGGATCAACCGACTTACAACAGATTGTTAACAAAATGGTTGATTCGCTCCTTACCTTTCCTCCCATTGTTCAAGTAACCATGGAACGCCGTCCTGTTATGTTTGTAAATACTATCAAAAATAAAACGTTTGAACATATCGATACAGAGTCAATTACTGATTCCATAAGGACGAAGATCGTGCATTCCGGCAAGTTTCGGTTTATTGATATGACAAAGGTAGCTGCTGTTGAGAAGCAGTTTGAGTTCCAAAGTGAAAGTGGTGTAGTGAATAAAGCCACAGCAGCAACCTTTGGTCAGCAGATGGGTGCTGAATATATGCTCTACGGTAATTTTTCGAGCATTGTAAAAAAAGCTGAAGATGTTCGCGATGTTTATTATAAATTCACTCTGAACCTGATGCATCTGGAAACAGGCATTATTGAATGGGCAGACGAAAAGGAGATACGAAAAACTTCAGAGCGTAGATTGTTCGGCAGATAACAACCATCTGTTTTTCCCGATTGAGGTAATTAAAATAGCGATCAGCTTTTTTATACCTGACATAAGGGTTTGGTTTTGTACCTTCACTTATAGCTCAATTACCAGCCCATCAAAGGCTAATTCGACGTCTGTTGGAAGTTTCCTGTTATCTGCTTCATGTTCAATTTCATGACACATGTGGGTAAAGTATGCCTTCTGTGGTTTTACCTGCTTGACGATGTGCAATGCCTGCTCGATGTTGAAATGTTTCACATGAGGTGTATAGCGAAGCGCCCCCAGGATAAGCACATCAATATCTTTTAGTTTTTCCAGAGAGACGGCGGGTATCTCGCTGACATCGGTAATGTAGGCAACCCTTTCAAACCGATACCCTGTCACCTGCCCATCGCCATGAATGGCCTCTATAGGTACGATTGAAATATTGCCTATTTTCAGATCCCCCTGTATGGCGTTCATAGAAAATCTGGGTTTATAACCGCCCTGATCGGGTTCGTTATTAAAAACATAGGAAAAAGCTTTTCGTATGGTATCAAGGGTATGAATAGTGCCATAAATGGGAATATCCATTTGTTGTACCATATTAAACCGACGAAGGTCGTCCAGGCCGAAAATATGGTCAGCGTGGGGATGGGTAATAAGCACGGCGTCAAGCCTTCTTACATTGTTTTTAATACACTGAAGTCTCAGCTCCGGCGTGGCATCAATAAGGATATTGTACCCGTTATCGCAAACTAAAACCGAGGTACGCATCCGCTTATTTTTTGGATTTTCAGATGTGCAAACACTGCAATTACAGGCGATCATAGGAACTCCGTGAGAAGTGCCGGTTCCCAAAAACGTTACCTTCATTTTTTTTAATCCCTCTTGCCAGTTCAATTCGAAGGAGATATGAAACATTCTTTCTCCTGTACTCTGCAGACAAAATTCTGTTATTATTATAAAAATATGTTTATAATGATTTCAAGAATTCTTTTACGTTATGTAGCCGCAGGGGTGCCGTATTACAATACACCACTCCATTCCTCAAAACTCGCATAAATAAAATGAAGATTTCCATGCAATTAAGTTATAGTAAACAAAAATGAGACCCCTATTTCTTTTCCTGTGGGTACTGTTTCTCTTTCTTGCATTTTCGCATGATACGCAGGCAGTATATTTTAATCTGTCCGACGAACAAATCAAACAGGCAATTCAGTATGGTGAAAATAATAAAGACGCAGACTATATCTCTTTTTCAGACGAGTGGGTAATTGTATCGCCTGACAGTTATGAGTGGGCCGTCTTAAACACTAAATTTAACCTATTGGCATATGAGGCAAAACGGGCGGCCCTGGCCTCCAGAAAATTAACAGAAGCGCAGATATATCAGTTTATTTCAGAGATGGACGATATATTATCATTCCATGTTGTATTGTACGGTAATACCTCTGATTTTGCCAAGGATTATCGTGCAGTATTGCTGTATAAAAACAAACCCATTCAACCATTCACCGAACAAAACGATAGCAAGGCCAGGCCTACAAACCTTGGAACCAGAACACCGGTGGTCTACCGTGCCACCTGCCGGTATGATTTTCCCAATTATTTTGTAGAACCCGACGAAGAGGTCATTCTCATAATCGCAAGCTCATTGAACAAGGAGCAAAGATTTGTTTTTAACCTGAAGGAAATGCGATGAAGGCCGGATTTTTACAAACATCTCCTCTTTTTGGAGAAAAAAATAAAAACAGAGATAAGGTTATTTTAGAGATACAATCGTTGAATGCCGATCTGGTGGTCTTGCCGGAACTATTTCATACGGGTTATCAGTTCACGTCGAAAGAAGAGGTATTAGCCTTATCGGAAAAGGTTCCGGAGGGAGAAACGACACGTATATTGATCAATCTGTCAAAGGAAAAAGACCTTTATATTGTAGCAGGCATTGCTGAGCAGGAAAATGGGAGTTGTTATAATTCGGCAGTATTGGTAGGCCCGAATGGGTTCATCGGCTGTTATAGAAAGCTTCATTTATTCTATAATGAAAAAAAGTGGTTCGCACCAGGAAATATAGAACCAGAGGTATATGATATTGGAAAAGCCAGGATCGGCATCATGATCTGTTTTGATTGGTTCTTCCCCGAAGTTGCGAGAAGTTTAGCTGTTAAGGGGGCAGATATTATCTGTCATCCGGCCAACCTTGTCCTGCCTTACTGTCCGCAGGCCATGATCACCCGATGTATTGAAAATAGGGTCTTTGCCATTACCGCCAATCGTATTGGCACCGAGAAACGCTCTGGAGAGTCACTAACTTTCATCGGTACCAGCCAGATTGTGGGAATAAATGGGGATATCGTATATCGTGCCTCATCGGATCGCGATGAAACAATCGTTGTTGAAATTAATCCAATGAACGCCCGTGATAAACAAGTAACTCCTATGAATCACCTGTTACATGATCGAAGATTTACGTTCGCCTTTCCCGGCGAAAAATGAGAAGAAACAAATTTTAAGAAGTTTTTATATGAAAAACACGCTATTTTTAGGAGAACAATATGAAGGCACTGATAATAAGCGCAGACAATTTTGAAGACTCAGAACTTCTTGTCCCTTATTACCGATTAAAAGAGGAAGGGTTTGAGGTGGACATTGCTTCCATAAAGAAGGACAAAATAAAAGGAAAGCACGGTTATGAGGTAAACGTAGACAAAACTTTGCAGGAAGTGAGTCACGGCAATTACGATATTCTCATCCTCCCCGGAGGAAAGGCCCCTGAAGCTATACGAAAAGAAAAGGCTGCGCTCGAGATCGCAAAATATTTCTTTCAGAAAAACAAACCTGTTTCAGCCATATGCCACGGACCGCAGACACTCATAACGGCAGGCTTGCTCAAGGGCAGACATGCAACCTGTTATAAGTCTGTTGCTCAGGAAATGAAAGATGCCGGCGCCATGTATGAGGACAAAGAGGTTGTTGTAGACGGCAACCTTGTCACATCACGACAGCCTGCGGATTTGCCGGCTTTTTTACGAGAGACGATGAAATTACTGAAAAGATAAAAAGACTCTTGTTAACCGTTCAAGCCGTTTAAGCCGTTTAAACTGTTTAAACTGTTTAAACTGTTTAAGCCGTTTGAACTGTTTAAACGGCTTGAACGACTTATGCCGCCCCTTTTACTTTGCGTCCCCTGATTGCTCAGGGTTTGCCTTTATCGGAATGAATTCTCTTAAATACTTGAAAAAAACCACAATTATTTAGTTACACAAATCAAAAAGTTTTTATTTTTTTAAGGCAATTTTATCGTTAAGAGCCTTGAGAAATTTATCACTATCAACGTTGTGCATCTTGGCCGCCATTTCTATACTTGCAACCCGTCCCATAGTATTTCTCATAACCGGATTGGCCATCTGACTAAAACCGAAGTCGAGAAATATTTGAAGCGTCTCCGGATATTGGTCTACGATATCAAAGACCTTTGTGTCTTTCGTAACCCCGGTTAACTTCCCGGCCGATACCGGCTGTTTGGTCTCCTGTGAAATGTTCATGGTTTCCCACAGGTTGTAACCAAAGATACCCAATGCTGCCAGTTCAAACCAACCGGAAGTTCCCAGAATGGCATAAAACAATGGCTTTCCTCCACTCGTACCTACCAGGATTTGTGAGAATACCCTAAGAAAACAACCCGTATTTAACAGGATAAACGTAAGGTTTGATAGTTTTAAGCTATACATGTCAATCCCTTTAAAAGTAGGAATCATTTTTGATGCATAGCCAATAATCATCATGGTAATAAAACCCACAGTAACGGCGTGATTCAATGATCCGTGAAACCTTTGTTGTAATTCTGAACCATGCCCAAGAAACGGGATGATAAGCAGAATGACCGAAGTCACAATAAGCCAGATATATGCAGTTCGAATAGTCTTTGCGTAACTCCTGTCCATTACAACATCTTCAAGTTCCCTGGTGGACCTTTCAAAGACACGCAGGCCGTAGATGAACGTGAGAATAGCGAAGGCTATGGGAAATGCGATAAATTGAGAAACCCTGAGTGCAATGATATTACGGTCCGCACACATATGCGCAATAAAATAAATCGGGAGCGATATATTCATAACCCAAAACGTCAAATTGACAGCTTTTTCCCTTACCGGCTTAATATCGAGAAAGGCAAATACCGTCCTGATATTGATAGCAAAGATAAACATAAATACAAAACCGAAGAGGTAGAGATGTACAAAAGAACTAAAAACGGCCCTGGGAATTTCATAGGTAGCGTGGTTATACACATGCACCATCATTCCAAAGTTTATGCCTGTGGAGATAAGGAGCCAGACAATTCCTGCCTTAAAAAACTTGTCAAATATGCCAACCTTCTCTTTGCTGGATAATACGGTACTAAGGATAATATATGAGAATAAGGAAATCGAAATGATTTCAAGGATAGCAGATATGGGAAGCAAGAACCTGATGGCGGCAAATGGCAGAGGCTGCAAGATTATCCTTAACGAGAGACCCATGATGATGAATACATAACAGATATTCGTCAGGTTTCTGTGTTTGAGTTCGGTGTTTTTTACCCTCGGTATGATATATAATGCAAAGCCCATGATACAAAGCCCCACCCATCCAAAAATCTGTGCGTGACCGTGCGCCTGGATGAGTGTATAATAAATGGAATTAAAATTTGATTTAATAGCTATGTAGCTCAGTATGATGGCGCCAAACGTCACACCTACGGTAAGGGTTAAAATGATCGCTGTTTTAACAAATTTTTCATAAATCTTATCTTCTTCAAGCCGTGGGATTTCAATATGCTCTCCACCACCCTTTTCAATAGCCTCATTAAGTTCTTTAACAAGGGTATCATAATCAACCTCATGCGCCTTTGCAAAAAATGCAATGGGCTCATTAGGTCCGCGAACCCCACCGGCTATGACAAGATTATATTTTTTGAATACTGCGAGTGTCTCTGGGTGAGATTCTATGAGGTCTTTAATTATCGTATTTCTATTTAAGTCCATAGCAAAACATAATAGCAAACCTTACTTGAAATTTTCAAGGAAATTAAAAAATACTTTTGTAAAACTGTCACTGTATACTGTATGATAATGTTGTACTGCCATATTGACAGTGCGATTTAGCGCTGATAAAAGTATACTATATTTTCATAACTTCTTTTGTATGAATTGATTAGTTGAAATGCAGCAAAGAAATTGTTATTGGTATGTATTTTGCTCAACTATTTAATTAAAGCAAATGTATTTCATTTTTTTTCACTTTATTTTTTTTGAAAGGAGTACGTTATGGCCAGAGATTTGATGAAGTGGTCGCAATTGCCAGGCATTTCTTCCATACAGGAGGAGATGAACCGGATGTTTGACCGGTTTTTTAGGGGTGGGGATTTATCCGAGATGAGCATAGCTGGTACGTGGTTACCCCCTATTGACTTATCGGAAACACCTGACAAAATTACTGTAAAGGCAGAAATTCCCGGTTTGGACCCAAAGGAAATAGACATTTCAATTCAGGGCGATACCTTGATAATTAAGGGTGACAAGAAGGAAGAAAAAGAGGAAAAAGGTAAAAACTACTATCGTATGGAGAGACGCTATGGAAGTTTCTCGCGTTCAGTCGACCTTCCTACCTCTGTTGATACTAGCAAAGTAACGGCAGAGTGTAAAAACGGCGTATTAGAGATTACTATGCAAAAGAAGGAAGAGGTAAAACCGAAACAGATTTCGGTAAAAGTCGGCTAAGGCCGCAACCACAGATTTCCGGATTAGTTTGTCTGGAAAATTCCAGAAACAGAGAATAGGTTCAGAAGTTAAGGAGATGAGAGGTTGGAAGAGTTAAAACTTCCAACTTCTTATCCTCTAACTTCACACGTTTTCATCTTCGCAACATCACGGCTTTCCCTCTACAGCTCCCCAACTATCATAATTTCAGTCTCCAGCATGTACCCTAATTTCCGCTTCACTTCCTCTTGCACATACTCAATTACCTGTAAAACATCAGCAGCCGTGGCGTTGCCGGTATTGACGATAAAGTTGGCATGCTTCTCTGATATCTCCGCTCCGCCAATACGTGTACCTCTGAGCCCAATTTGGTCTATCAGCCTTCCGGCCCCAATACCTTTGATTTTTTTAAATACCGACCCACAGCTCGGATACTCAGCTAATTGCGGTTGTCTGGCGTTACGCCACGCCATATTATCCTCCATCACTGCCCGTATCTCTTCTTTCTGCTTTGGACTGAGTTTAAACATGACGTCAAGCACAATATCTTTACGCTTCTGCAAAATACTTTTGTCATAATCAAACTGAAAGTATTCAACCCCGACCGTACTAAACTGTCCTTCTTCTGTGAGGATACGGCTCGTTTTAACTATTTCCTCAATAAATACCGTCCGTTGTCTGTCGGGCGATAAAAAATGTAAATTCTGCCACATAGCCCCGCCAACGGTACTTGGAATACCGACAAAGTGCTCGAATCCAGACAACCCGCGATCGTAACATTTCTCTATAAGATCGGCAACAACTGCGCCACTTTCTGCCAAAACGGAATCACCATTGAAGAACGTAATCTTATCTGCCAAATTACGAATAACCAACCCGCGGAACCCTTTATCAGTAACTAAGATATTCGCCCCGCAACCCAGTAAAAAAAAGGGGATTCCGCTACGAAGAGCCTCTGATAAGACATATATTAATTCATCAATCGTATGAACTTCGACAAATAAATCGGCAGTACCACCAATCTTATATGTTGTAAAAGGCGCCAGGGGTTTATTTCTTTCCAGATTGGAAATGTTGAATGGCATAGTACAGTAAGCAGTAAGCAGTAAGCAGTAAGCAGTAAGCAGTAAGCAGTAAGCAGTAAGCAATAAGCGGTAAGCAATTGGCGATGAAAATTTTCCATCTTCAATCTACTGCCAACTGTATACCGTTTACTACATTTTCAATATTACATCTTTATTGACAAAATAGCTTATCTCGTCGTATATTTGCAATATAAATCTTAATGATAAGGAAATAACAACCAAAAACTAAAAGGAAAGGAAAGGAGAATCAACATGCAGCTCGGAATGATTGGTCTTGGAAGGATGGGTGGGAACATGGTGCGGCGATTGATGCGCACAGGTCATGAGGTCGTTGTTTATTCTGCCACGGCAAAGACAAGGGAGACTTTTGCAAAGGAGACCGGGGCTTTCGCAGCCTCCTCAATTGAGGAGCTTGTAGCCAGGCTCAGACCGCCCCGGGTAATTTGGCTGATGGTGCCAGCGGCCGCCGTCGATACGACGCTGAAGGAAGTTGTTAACTGTGTACAAAAAGGAGATATCATCATCGATGGTGGCAATTCTTACTACATCGACGACATCCGGCGGGCCAAAGAACTCGCTCCGAAGGGAATCCATTACGTAGACTGCGGAACAAGCGGAGGTGTCTGGGGATTAGAGCGTGGGTATTGTCTCATGATTGGCGGGCCGAAAGAGGCTGTCCGGTATCTGGATCCGATTTTCAAGGCCCTCGCCCCAGGACTGGGCTCGATTCCCAAAACACCAGGACGGGAAAAAGCCGGTGGAACAGCCGAGGAGGGATATCTTCACTGCGGACAGCCTGGCGGAGGTCATTTCGTCAAAATGGTTCACAATGGAATTGAATATGGCCTCATGGCCGCTTATGCCGAAGGACTCAACATCCTGAGGCTTGCCAATGTGGGAAAGAAGGACCATGTCATTGACGCTGAAACAACGCCACTGCGCTCCCCGGAGCATTATCAGTACGATTTTAATCTGGCCGATATTACAGAATTGTGGCGACGGGGAAGCGTGATCGCTTCATGGCTTCTCGACCTCTGCGCCCTGGAATTTACCAAAAACCCAGACCTATCCAACTTTGAGGGGAGCGTGGCAGATTCAGGAGAAGGGAGATGGACTATCACCGCGGCCATCGAAGAAGGATCTCCGGCACCTGTGCTGAGTGCGGCCCTCTATCAGAGGTTCAGTTCACGGGGAGAGGATGATTTTGCGCGAAAGGTGCTATCCGCCATGCGCTTTGGTTTCGGAGGTCATCTGGAAAAATCTGAGAAATAAAGATTTCTAATCAATACATTTTACTATGAAAAAACTATACTTTAAGAGGAGGTACAGCCATGCAGTGGTTAACGGGTAAGTATTCTTTCTATTTGGCAATCCTTATACTGGTCAACTCTATTATTATTGTCAAACCGCTTGGCACTATCGCACAAGATACGGCAGGCACAGGAACGACAGCGTGCAAACCCAAGTCTATCGTAACACACCCCCAACAAACGTTGGTAATTGAAAAAGGAAAAAATGCCAATGTCACGGTAAAGGTAACATGCAAGGGAAAAGAACCAGCCACAGGGGCTACGGTCTCGGCTGCTATCCTGAAAGGGGGAAAAAAGATCGCTATTTCTCCTCCAAGCGCAGTAACAGACGAAAGTGGAAACGTTATTTTTACGGTTAGCGGCAATAAAAAGACCGACGAAGAACCTGCTGAGGTTCAATTTACAGCAGGAGACTTGAGGGCTAAATTAGCAATAAGTGTTCAGGCAGAACCGTGTGTGCTTGGGAGCATAGAGATAAGTCCCGAACAAGTCTTAATACTTGAACAAGGAAAGAGCGGCACTGTCACGGTAAAGACAAAATGCGGGAACAATAGTCCGGCTGTAGATGTTAAGGTCGATGCGCGTATCCAGGAGGGTGGTGATAAGATTGCGCTTTCATCCACTGCGCTTTTAACAGACGAAGGTGGCAATGCGGTCTTCACCATTACGGGTAATAGCCTGACAAAGAAGAACCCGGCAAAAATTCAATTTGCGGCCGAAGGCCTCAATGCAACCCTGAATGTAAAGGTTGCTGAAATTGCAATGAGTGATGCAAGCACAGGAACGACAGTATGCAAACCAAAGGCTATCGTAACAAACCCCGGTCAAAAGTTGTTAATTGAAAAGGGAAAAGATGTCAATGTTACGGTAAAGGTAACATGCAAAGGAAATGAACCAGCCGTGGGCGTTACCGTTGAGGCGGCTGTCATGAAAGGAAAAAAAAAGATAGAGATTTCACCTGCAAGCGCAGTAACAGACGAAAATGGAAAAGTTGTTTTTACGGTTAGCGGTAACAAAAAGACTGATGAAGAACTGTCAGAGATTCAATTTATTGCAAGTGACCTGCAGGTCAAATTAGAAGTAAGGGTACAGACAGTACCCTGTGTGCTTGGGAGCATAAACATAAGTCCCGAACAAGTCTTGATACTTGAACAAGGAAAGAGCGGTACTGTCACGGTAAAGACAAAATGCAGGAATGAGAGTCCTGCTGTAGATGTTAAAGTCGATGCGCGTATCCAGGAGGGTGGTGATAAGATTGCGCTTTCATCCACTGCGCTCTTATCAGACGAAGGTGGTAATGCGGTCTTCATCGTAACGGGCAACAGTCCTACAAAGAAGAACCCGGCAAAAATCCAATTTGTGGCAGAAGATCTCAAAACAACCTTAAATGTGAAGGTTAAGGCAGTTATTGATGAGACAAAACCAAAAGAAGAAAAACCAAGATAAGTGAAAGTGAAGCCAGCGAAAGACAATATTGGATAGAAGTAATTCTAGTATAGCGTTTCAGCAAAATGTATACGCAAACAAACGTCATTGCGGGGAGTAAAGCGACGAAGCAATCTCTTACACTGTGAAGATTTGAAATTTTATTGACATCATAAAAAAAATATAGTATTTTTTATGACGTCATTTTAAAAATTTAATATTTTCATAATTTCCTAGCATTTTCTATGCCCCCATCGTCTAGTGGCCCAGGATGCCAGGTTCTCAGCCTGGAGACAGGGGTTCAAATCCCCTTGGGGGTACTTTAGAGAGACATTCACAAAATGCAGCGGAAAACCACTTCACACGGTTGTCACAAAGCGCATTTTTATATTTCGTTTAAAAAATTCCGCCTAAAATACCGGCATTGACAGTACCCATACCGTACGGAGAAGATAGATGGAGATAATACCCGCTAAAATAAACCATGTACTATGCACAAGTATTTTGGTATCCATGCTGATTTTATTTTTTTCCCCTATGGAGCCAAGAGTATTTGGTGAAACACAGAAAGAAACCTTGTGGAATATTCGGGGACACGCCATCAGGAATACAATTACTAAAAGTTCCCAGTCTAAGCCCATGGTAATAATGGGTGCTTTTTCCACTACGGAAGAACCTACTACAGAACCTATACCCCTTACCTATGAATATCCGACATTTAGCAAATTTTATGTGGGAATTGTTGTAATCAATACTGGTGAAAGGGACAAAGATATAACAGTAACTTTCGAGCTTTCAGGCATCAGGAGTGGAAAAGAAGATGCAGAGTTTACCATTCCAAGAGAAAGTACTTTTTTGGCGTATATCAACGACACACTTGCCAGACCTGGATTCTATACATATAAAGCGAGTATCAAAAACGTGGGTAGTTCAAAAATAACATTGATGCTGACTGAATAGTTTTTTTGAATTTTAATTCCCGCTTAAAGACAAATAATTCATTCATTCATTCATTCATTCCTTCCTTCCCTGAATGTACCATGAACATCAATAAGAAACGATTCCTGGTGCTGTCTTTGATAAATATATTAATCGTTGTTCATGTCGTGCTCTGGTATAAATTCGGCTATCAACGCATAGGGTCGTTTAGTCTCAATGGTGTTGTCAGTCTTTTTGGTATAGGTTTGTTAAACTCCGCGGCTGCATTCTTTATCTTTGTGTCTATCATGACGGTCTTTTTTGGAAGGCTCTTTTGCGGTTGGGGTTGTCACTTTGCCTTCTTTCAAGACTGCGCTTTAAAAATCCTCAATAAACTCGGAATACACCCACACATCATACACTCAAAGGCAAACATCATTCAGTACGTCTTTCTTCTGAAGACATTAACCGCTATCTGCGAATTCTGGCTTATATACGGCATTCCGCATTTCCATATAGGTTTTGGTGACTCACCGGTAATGACCGCAGATCTTCCCAGAAATCCCATTATTATTGCATCCTTTATTATTTTTGATGCCTTTCTGTTTATCTATCTTTTGGGGTCAAGGGCATTTTGCAGATATGTATGCCCATGGGCACCCATGCTTGCAATCTTTGACAATATGAGCTTTTGGCGCATTCGAAAGATTAATGCATGTAAGGGTTGTATGAGTTGCACGAAGACTTGCACCATGGGAATCCAAGTACATCAGGAGATTGCGCAACACAACGCAGTAGTAAATCCGAACTGTATCCGATGCCTTGCATGTAAGAACGCTTGCCAGAACAATACGTTAAGTTACCGATGGGGTTTACATACAATTTCAATTACCCGTCGGATCAAATGGTTAATTCCGCAGCACAGTAATTATAGCTGGTATTATGACTTCTTCCTTATCTCCTGCGGATTAATACTTGCGTATTACACCCAAAAGTGGCTGGGAAGTTTTCAGACATTTCTGGGCGCCGCATGGGGATTATGTTTTGGCATTTTCATGATAAATATCTTAGCGAAGAGGTACGTACCCCTATCAGAAACCGTTCAACAAAAAAGAAAGTTGTTGACCGTCGGGCTTATAACCTTATCCTCCTTTGCCTGGTTCTGGGCAACAAGCACCTCATCTGAAACCCGCATCCTATTAAGAGGAAACAGATTCTTTGATTTAAGGGAATATGATAATGCTATTGCAACATATCGTCAGGCACTCAATGAGTTCCCATCAAATCAGGAGATCCGCGCCGCCCTGGCGCTAGCATACAAGCAGGCAGGTGATTATAACCGTGCCATGGCAGAGTATAAATATCTCATTAGCTGCAATCCTTTTAACGCGGCCCTCTATAATAATTTAGGAACGGTTTATTATAGAAATGAACAATATGATCTGGCAATTGAAGAATACAGAAAGGCCATTCAGTTGGACGATCATCTTGTTGCAGCATATGGCAATCTCGGTTTGGTTTTTTTAAAAAAAGGAAATGTTCAGGAGGCCATTCCCTTTTTGAGAAAAGTCTTTAAAAATGAAGAAGATATGTTAAAATATATAATGATGTTATATAAACCAGGACGCGAACAAACAGGATAGAAAGGAAGGAATAGATGGAAAATATATATACATGTAAAACGTGTGGCTTAGCAACAACAAATAAAGGGCACCTGTGTAAGCCAATACTGGCAAAGAAGGTCGTTGCATGTAAATATTGCGGCACGATAACAGGCGATCCCAGGCATGTGTGTGCACCCAAGCTTGTCAATTTGAAGTATACTTGTGATTCATGCGGTCGGCTTGCCGCAAAGCGTGAAATGCTTTGCCGTCCATCGCCCATAGCAAAACCGAAAACCGTTGTAAAGAAAACTGCTTCAAAAAAAGTAGAAAACTCTAAAAAAACAAAAACAAAAACAAAAAAATAAGCGCTTCTATTATGCTTGCTTTTATTTAAGCCACTATCAGTAAAAATGATATGCGGTCTATAGCATAGTTACTTAAATGTACAGGAATTTCAAAATTATAAGGGTGGCACGGACAAACCTGATACCGCCAGTTTCTGATATTTGAAAATTTCTTTTTTTTGCAGAGAAGCACAATCCGGCGCAGGAATGAGTTGTTAGTGAAGTTGCATGTTAGTGGTCGGGGCGAGAGGATTTGAACCTCCGACCTCCTGCTCCCAAGGCAGGCGCGCTAGCCAAACTGCGCTACGCCCCGTTTAATAAACTCGTGTAACCCAAAAGCATTACAAGGTCGCTATTATACGCCACGTATATTTAAATTCAAGCAAATTTATTTAATTAATTTGTGATCTTCTGAAGCGTATGGAATAAGAGATAAACCGGAAAAGATATATTTTCACAAGGGGTAGAGGGGCAAGCGTATTATTTCGTCAGATTCGTTGCGATTACTGCTTTAAAACATTTTGTACTTTTTGCTTGACATAAGAAGTTATTATTTTAGAATAGTCGCATTAAATTAATATAGTACCGGACATACTGACAAAGGCAAACCCTGGGTGACCAGGAGACGCAAAGTAAAGGGTCTTTAAAAGATTAAATAGTCATGTAATAAAGACAGCCTTACTGCCGAAGATGATTTTGGACATCTTTGCAGTAAGGTTTTTTTATTGATGGATAAGAGGGTATTCAACAAATAAAATATTTTGGAACATTCTAGTACAAGGTTTTGTTTTTACAATCAATTGTAATTTACATTTTCAGTCATTCCGGGAGTTCACAATGAGTACACAGCAGAAAGAAAAATTAAAGCGTAAAATCAAAAAAAAATATAACGAAAAGAACCTCTCTCTGAAAAATGTTTATACAGACAAAGCAGAACGAAGTTGTCTTATGTGTGGGAAAAAGTTTATCAGCAGGGGACCGCATAACCGAAGGTGTCCGAAGTGTAATCAAAAGATAGACCAAGCCGCAGAAAATACCTTTTACATGCCAACCGTATATAACAATGACGGCGGCAGTGCCGGAGATTTTATACCAGTAGTTTCATAAAGCAGCAGGACATCCAAATAACTTATCGAAAGGGTTGTGCTATCAATGATAGCACAACCCTTTTTTATTAGTGAATGCCATCAGTGTAGTTAGGGGTACTGACTAGCACTAAAAATGACATTGTTCCTGGTACCCCATATTAAGGATTCAGATGCATTAAGCATATTCACCTAACTGATACCGTGCTTGAAGTAGAGGGAAACAGTAATTATTTTCTTGCTTTTTTATCAAAATAGTAGTTAATAATCTTTATATCGTCAAAATACAGTTTATTCACACCAATTCAAAAAAATGGGGAACGATGAGAATTCTGCCGGGTTTAAAATTTTTCACTCTTTTCTTGTGTTGCTGTGTGGGGATATTTATCGGTTTATGCTGCTACACATTTTATTATGCAAATGGGGCATCTTACCTTTCCAGTGATCCTAAGGCTTGCGTAAACTGCCATATCATGCGTGAGCAGTATGATGGTTGGCAAAAGGCGAGTCATCATGCCGTTGCAACGTGCAACGATTGTCATATACCGCATGAATTTGTATCTAAATATTTAACAAAGCTAAAAAACGGTTTCTGGCATTCGAAGGGTTTTACACTGCAGGATTTCAGTGAGCCAATTCGGGTGCTGCCAAAAAATCGCGTTATTTTACAAAAGAATTGTCTGTATTGTCACGGAGAGTTTGTAAGCGAGATTGCTACCCATCCGGGCAACGACCGGCAAATGTTAGATTGTATCCATTGTCACAGTAACGTCGGACACGGTCCGGCGCGCTAGAGTGAGGAGAAATTAAGCCATGAATCGTCAATCGCCAGTTCATTTTCGATATAGTGCAAAGATTTTCTATTTGTTCACAATTCTTGTGGTTGCTGCAGCAACGGTGGGAGTTATTCTTCTGTTACAAAATGTCACCCATCGCAAAGAAGAGGCGAAGCAACACGTGTTCCGTGTAGTAGAAGTGACTGAGGATACCATTGACCCCGTAGTTTGGGGTAAAAATTATCCACGCCAATACGATGGGTATCGCCGGACAGTCGATACAGAACGGACACGACACGGTGGAAGTGATGCCTTCAATAAGCTCGAAGAAGACCCGCGCTGGCGTGAGATCTTTAAAGGATATGCCTTCGGTGTGGATTACCGGGAAGACCGTGGTCATGCCTACATGCTATCTGACCAGGACATAACGGAACGCATCAAAATAGTCAAACAACCTGGAGCATGTCTGCACTGTCACTCATCTATCATCCCTGCTTACCGTGAGGCTGGAATCAAAGCAGGTGTACCAGCGGGCGAAGCCTATCGGCAGGAACAAATTATGAAAGGTTTTGAAATAGTCTGTGCCATGCCTTATGACGAGGCCAGAAAGATGGTCTCTCATCCTGTATCATGCGTAGATTGCCATGATCCGGACACCTTGCAATTACGCGTTACCCGGCCGGCCTTTCTTAATGCAATTCGGGTATTAGCCAGTTCAGACTATCCGTTACCCCATTTACCCAGCATTGAACGCTGGCGCACTGATGGGCGTAAAGGCGAGTATGACGTTAACACCATGGCCACACGACAGGAGATGCGTTCATTTGCCTGCGGTCAATGCCATGTAGAGTATTACTTTAAAGGTGAAGGTAAATTCTTAACGTATCCCTGGCAGAAAGGTCTAAGGGCAGAACAGATCGAAGGTTATTATGATGAAATAGACTTTAAAGACTGGACTCACAAAGCTTCCGGTGCGCAGCTACTCAAAGCACAACATCCTGAATTTGAAATGTGGAGTCAGGGGATTCATGCCCGCAGCGGTGTGGCATGTGCGGATTGCCATATGCCATACAAACGGGAAGGCGCAATCAAAATCAGCGACCATCATGTGCGTAGTCCGCTCATGAACGTTTCCAATACGTGTCAAACCTGCCATCATTTTAGTGAATCGGAACTCAAGGCGCGTGTCGAATTGATTCAGGACCGCACGAGAGACTTAATGAGTCGTGCTGAGGTTGCAGTTGTTGCCCTCATTCACGATTTGCAACGGGCACAAGAATTTGGAATATCTGCCGAACAATTGAAGGCAGCACAAGCCTTACATCGTAAGGCTCAGTGGCGATTGGACTTTGTAGCTGCAGAAAATTCAATGGGCTTCCATGCCCCCCAGGAAGCCGCACGTATTCTGGGTGAGGCAATTGATTATGCACGACAAGGGCAGATTGAGGTATTAAAATTGGAACCCTTGGCACATTGAAGCAATAATTTCTTATCGGTATTTTTGTAATCTTACATAAGCCTGTGTCTCCTATCCCTTAACGAAGATGCAGAACGGTGCATGTCAAATGTAACCGCGACATTCGTTTCCTGAAGGATACGGGCAAGTGTAGCATGGAGCGTCGCCTTGTCATCATCGAAATCACCATGACTTTTTGCCGTTGAATGATCCGGAGAACCCGTATTGGCATTATTCGGTGAGAGAACCCATTGGAATTTTTTCGTACCGATATGCTTTATAATATCCTGATCATTCCGAATAAATTTTTCCATACCAAGGATTGCTTTGCCGTCGCGGAATAAAGGGATACGCGGTTTTTCTTCAAAGGCATTGGATACCAGGTAGAGAAGTGATTTATGATAAATCGATGCACAATGATCATCCTGTTCCGCTTTGTCCGTAAGGGTAAAAAGGGCAAATCTCCCAATACCTCCGTTTTGAATTGCGGGCATATAGGTTTTCTTGAATAATTCTGTCGTACATGCTGGCGCCCAAAGGGTGCATGAGGAGACCTTGAGACCATATCCTTTTTTCCCCTTTAATGGCCCTGATGTTATCTTCCCTTGTTCGGTCAATAATTGGATAAGAGGTGCATGAAATATAGCTCCGGCACTATGCCCGGCTACGTGAAGCTCAACAGATGGGTCTTTTGATAATAATTCTGCCAGATATTTTATTGCGATACGCGCACCGCCCTGCGAGTCGCATGTTGCACCCAAAGCATTTTCTTTCATTTCACCCCATATGAGATTTCCACCAAGCATTCGGGTAAATGGCTCCAATGCATCATCCAGCCGGTCGAGCATAAAGTCCTTTGACGCGTCAATAAAACCTTCGGGACGCCGCCTGCTCACCGCATCTTTCAGTAAATTAGTCATTGTCGTCCAAAAATCGCTCTTCCAGATAAATGCAAGTGGATAAACTTCTGATTCTAATAATGCTGTGCGGTAATCTGCAACACGTTGTATCGCAGAATATTCACTGGTAAGCCCTCCGTGGGCATAAAGAAGGATTCGCTTCTTGCTCCAATTCTTTGTAATCCGCGAAAAATCCTCACGGAAGATTGAAGCAACTTCGGCTACTGATGTACCATAGGTACCGCTTACCCGGAGAAGACCATCATTGCCAACACTAATAATGTGAGAACGGATGGCCTGATAGGCATACGTTTCTGATTGCCGGGCTATAGCCGACTGACTCGCAGCGACAGACTCAGGTGTGCGCAGGATAACCGGAGCGCCTAATCGGGCTACCCAGACATCGGTACCATGGTTCATCCAATCATCATACGTAATTAAGGCAAAGCCTCCTTGCCCCCAGTCCTCTCCCCAGGAATTTTGAATCCAAAAACCGCGGTCATCAAAGGCTACAATAGCAAAGGCATGTCCACCAAGAATCTTACCCAGGGGAGGGATTACCCCATCGGCACCAATTTTATTCCAGCCATCATGTACAAGAGCAGTTGCATAAAGAATTTCCACTTCTGACAAAGCGGTATGCATGGCAACCAAATCCTTATGGTTAACCCTGAAATAGGCGCCCAAAGGACGCCTTGCCGCATCCCTCAATCGATCATCAGCCGTGATACTATCTGGTTTAAGCGGATTGTATGGCCAGAGCGTTTCTGCACAAATCCCGTGCTTGTGCCAACCCTTCATTGCTCCACGGGCACTCGACCCTTCATAATCCTCTCCTTGCCATTCATCATAGCGTCTGGCAAGTTCGTAAAACATACGCGGACTTACCGATGCAGTATCTGGTACCACCTTACGCTTACGAAGAAGACAATTCGCCACCGTTGCTAAACCAAATCCGGTACAAGCCCCCTCAGTACCTTGATCAAGAACTGGTACACCCAATTGTTTATATTTATCAAGATCGATGCGAATAGGTACTTCCATCAAGGTTGGTACATACATTCTATCACGAAAATCAAGCGCATCAGGACGCGCATCCAGGACACGCTTCTCCTCCTTTTTCTTTTTTGCCATGGTCTTATCCCCCTTTATAAAAATAGCCGATTGTTATTTATACTCAACGTCTTCATTACTTGCGATTTATTAAAAATATAAAAACAATGTAACCCCGTTAGGGGCGGTCTGTTTGTAGCACAATAAAATTCAATAGGGTAAATAGCTCTGTAGAAGCGGCCTGTATACGAGTGACTGGGAGACAGGTCGCTCCTGACGGAGCTCATATGTGCTATGGTGTCCTATCTTGCTACAAACAGGTTGCTCCTCCGGAGCTTATCGGTAATACGTTTTTCAAAAAACTAAGGTGTTACATTTATTTAAATTTACCGGTATTGCAAATAATTGTCAAAACTTGCAGTCCCAGGATAATTTTTCCTGCTATAGTAATAAAGTGCAACTACAACCATGATTATTCCTGAATAAAATATTTTTATGTATTGCGATATTTGTTGCGGTTATACCACGCTAAGGCATCGAGCAAATTCTTTCACACCATGTGTACAATCCTATCTCCTCTCGTAACTTCACCAATAACTATTCCCGGTTCTTTTGCCTGTCTCAGGTCATTTAAGACTGTTTCCACATCAGTTTTGGATACAATCAGTACCATCCCTATACCCATATTAAACACATGAAACATTTCATGATCATGAATATTGCCTACGTCCTGTATGATTTTGAATATCCCCGGGGCATCCCATCTGTCTCTTTCCAGTTGAACCGCACAACCTTCGGGCAATATACGAGGTATATTTTCCAGTAGCCCACCCCCCGTAATATGCGCCATCCCCTTTACGATCTTCTGAGTTTTGTGTTTGTTTAATACCTTTAAAATCGATTTCACGTAGATCCTGGTTGGTTTTATCAGTTCTGCCCCCAAGGTAGTATTCAACCCGTATTTGGTAAGGTTCTGGGTTATCTTCATCTTTGCCTTGTCAAAGAAGACCTTTCTCACAAGGGAAAATCCGTTGCTATGGATTCCGCTCGAACGTAAACCGATCACCCTGTCTCCGGGTTTTATTGTTTTGCCCGTAATAATCTTGTCCTTCTCAACAACACCCACCACAAACCCGGCGATGTCGTATTCCCCCTCGTGATAAAATCCGGGCATCTCCGGCGTTTCACCGCCAATAAGGGCACAACCCGCCTGGCGACAACCATCCACAATACCATCCAGCACTTCATGAAGTACCTTCGGTACAATCTTGCTGCTTGCCAGGTAGTCCAGGAGAAACAAGGGTTCTGCCCCTAATACGATAATGTCGTTGACACACATGGCTACCAGATCGATCCCAATAGTATCATGCTTATCCATCATAAAGGCGATTTTTAATTTAGTGCCCACTCCATCGGTTGATGAAACAAGCACGGGCTGACGATACTTTTTCAGGCGGGAGTTTAAAGCGAATAGACCTCCGAACCCATCAGGATTTTCAATCACCCTCTGACCAAAGGTCGTTTTCATTTTCGAGTAAATATCTGTGGTGAATTGACCTTTTGTGTCAATATCAACGCCGGCGTCCCTGTAAGAAAGTCCTTTTTTTGTTTTTTTTGTCATAAATTATTCCAAGTAAAATTAAGGCAAAAACAGCCCTTCTCAGTATAATTACATTAATATCTTTTTATCCCTCTTCTCTGCATCTCTGTGGCTTGTGTTCTCCTTCCACGAAGGTCTTATTGAGCCAACCCTGCCTTTACAAAAACCCAGACACATACCACATACATAGGCAAACTCTCTCACGGCAGGTAAGATTGCCAGGACAGATAGCGTTTTTATGAATCTTTGATCTCTATTCCTTACCATGACGATTACACCCACTGGAACATACACAATTGTTAGCGAACTCAGAAAGATAAGGAAAATCAAACCAGGCACGAGAAACACATGCATCCCAAAAGGTATGGTTACCAGAAACACCAAAAGACTTGTAAAAAGCGCTATAAATATCGCGGGACGTAACCATAATTTTATATTAAACGGCATTTGCTCACGAAATTTCAGACCCATTGCATATCCCCAATAAAACTTTCGTTTCCAAATACCAGACCATGTGTCAGGATACTGGGTTTTCACACTATTGCCGGAATCATACATAATCGTGCCCATTTTTTTCAATTTCCAGCCTAACTCAGAGTCTTCACTCCACCACGAATTTTCGTTAAAACCTCCTGCCTTTGATAGTGCCTCTCTACGAATGGCCGAATTCACACCAGACAGCTTGTTAGGAACAAGCGACTTCTTAAATACGCCATTCAAAATTTGATCCAAAACGCTGGTTGCATGAGCCAGTACGTCATCCTCATTAGAGGCTTGATATGCCCCCCCTACCGCTACCGTGCCCTGATGTTTAAAACATGCCGTATACCTCTCTAACCAATCGGAAGGCACAACGGTATCGGCATCTGTTGTTACAACAACGTCACCCGTAGACGTTTGTAACCCTGAGTTCAAGGCGGCAGCCCTTCCGCCATTCTTTTCCCGTCTGACCAGAATCACCCCTTTATCGAGAAATTTTTCAACGATCCGAGCCGTGTGATCGGTCGAGGCATCGTCAACAACAATGATCTCCTTATCACCGGAAGTAATCGAAGTAAGGGAATTAAGACATGTTGATATGGATTGTTCTTCATTGTACGCGGGGACAAGGATGGAGAATTTCATCAGATGAATACCTTTGCCACAGAGGTCACCGTGTGGCAGAGCCACAACCAAAGAAACCACCGCCCTTTCCCATCCTTCGCAAGGAGGGAATAAGGGGGGAGGTAAAATAACGGAAACAAAAGCAGATTAAAAACCTTTCTTAAAAAAGCTTCCTGAACATGGCCTTTAAGGAATCCAGGGAACCCAATCGCCGAATGTTTTTAAAAATGAATCGGGGAGTCAAAAAAAATTCAAAGTTGGCCCGGCGTACTGCACTTTCAAGATCTGCCTTGCCAAGGTGCGGATAGGCAATGTTTGCTTCCTTTGCGACATTGACAGGTTTATAGTCTCCATAAACGAATAATTTATTTTCCCTGGCAATCTTATAAAATTCTGTCCCGGGGAAAGGGTTGGCGATGTTATACATAACCTGATCTACCTTCAACCGTTTGACCTCTTCCATATTCTTTTTTATCGTGTCCATTGTCTCCAATGGTGATGCCCCGAACATAATATTAATCTTAGCCGATATGCCATATTTTTTCACCAGATTGATGGCCTCTTCATTTTTTTTAACATCAATATCTTTCTTTACGTAATCTAATATCTCCTGGTTAAATGATTCAACACCAAGGTCGATAAATTTGCAATGCGCGGCAGACATGGCCTTTACAATGGGTTCGTTCAGATGGTCTGACCGTGCTGAACACCCCCATACAATACCAAGGTCTTTGATACCCTCGCAAATCTTAACCGTCCGCTCTTCACCCCATACAAACTGATCGTCCTGCACGTTTACGGCCTTATAACCCTGTGATTTTAGTAATTTAAATTCCTCAATAATATTCTCAGGAGACCTCTTTCTCACCGGTGGTTTCTTTCCTGACTGATGTTTGTATTCCAATTCCCTGGAAAAACTCAGAGAAGACGGAACGCAATAGATACAGCGATAGGAACAGCCCCGCGAAGTACAAACAGCCGTAAAGGGGCGTTTTCCCAACTTGGGATTGTAATAAACATCCCTTTCTTCCAGGAGGTGTCTGGCTGGAAATGGCAATGCATCCAAGTCTTCTATCGGTTCTCTGTTAACATTATGAATGATTTCACCTGAGAATGTATTTTCCATTCCTCCACCCCCCCCTTGTGAAGGGGTTTTTTCTATACGTCTATGACTTATATGAGTTCCACTTTTATTTCTAAAAGATACACTTTTTATACCGTTAATAGTCGATTTGGTCTCAAGTGCCTTTATCAGCTCAGGCATGGTATATTCCGGCTCACCCCTGACAACATAGGCATTTTCGTCTACCACAAATTCTGCTGGTCTATCAGATGGTGCAGGACCGAAAAATACAATTGGCACATTATCTCTTACCTTGCGAATATCTTTGAGGGCCTGGAAGTCGGTATCTTGGGAGAGATTGACAGAATAGAAGCAATAGACGTCGCTCAGGTCTTCTCTCAAAAATGCCAGAAGATGTCCCCGATCCCACTTCTTAATAGTGGTTTCGATGTATTTAACTTCGTAACCTCCCTTTTCCAGGACGGCGGCAGCACTCAGAAGAAAGATGTTTGGGACATAATAGAGCAGATAGGCACAACCTGCAACCCGCTCAGGAACATTTCCATCAACAGGAGGTGGTACGAGAAAAGTAATTTTCATACGTTTTATCTCTGAAATGATTTAATTTTATGGTAATTTCCAGTTAGTTGTCGTCCCTTCATCGAATATTTCACGATAGCATAGACTCTATAAACAACTTCACCCTTTTCTAATCCTCACCTTTGAGAGCTTCAGCAGCAGAGCGTGGTATATCTTCATCGATTAAAAACCTTGGCATGTTAACTTACTGCCCGTATTTCTTCTCTTGACAAGGTCTTGGCTGCGTAATCGGGAACTGCTAATATATCTCTTCACGTGTAATCTCATATTCAGCCATAACCTCTTCATAAGTCATCCCTCCTGCCAGTTTACCAGGGATAAGATATATAAGATATACAGGAACTCGTGTCCCTGTAATGACAGGTTTGCCAAAACGGACTTTCTCGTCGACGCTTATTCCATGGAGCTATTTCTATGGTTTTCTTCCCGATTTGTCATTAGTATATGGATTGATTTTATTTAAAATATAGCATGAAAGGCTTACCTTTACAAGGCAAAAGAGCTATGAAGCCACAGGGGTACGCTTCCGGCAAAACGAGAAAGTTAGGGCACAAATAAATCCATTAAGACCCCTGCGTCTTTACAAGCAGATCAACGATAAGCCTGAATTCATCACTGCTGAACCAGTCTTTTTGAAATTTTTGCCTGGCCAGTACACGCATATCAACAACACAATCTTCCCAACCCTTCCTGGATTTCCGCTCTAACAATATTCTGCCCACCTCATGACATACAAGGCATTTTTCCACCATGATCTGAGCAGCTATATCGTCTCGCATAATTTTTCCCCTTTCGGCAAGGTATTCCGTAATGACAGGGATGTCTTCGTCTAAGAATAATTCAGGTGCATTTTCGCGCATCCGCAGGATGGTTTCCTGCCACTCTTCCCTTGTTTTGTTTTGCTTGAGTATCCTGTTTATCGGATGACACCTTGTACACCGGTCGACAAAAAGTAATTGGACATCAGCATACTGTTTCTTTTGAATTGGTGTGGAAACGAGAATATCCTTTTTTCCCCCAATGATCTCATCTATTATTTGGACACTCTCTTCCGCTGTAATCCATAACGGGCTTTTTCCTATCATTCGGGTGATGCAAATTCGCCATTCATTTTCCGTTTTCGGTTCTGCAAATACTCGCTCAAGGGTATGACATTTTGAACATTTTTCTTCATACAAAAACTGTGGCGCTTTGTATTCGAATTTTTCTTGAGTTTCCTGTGTCTGGCCATAAGCTTCAGAAGTAAGTGTACATACTGCAAACAATAATAAAAAAAAGCTCATCATAAATTCTCCCCACCATTACGTAATGGCTATCCATTATAAAAATAACCCAGGTTTTCAAGTCATCCTGAAAATCTATTTCTCATGCAGGCTCAACTTTCACAGTAATAATTCTTTTGATAGTGAATATAAGCATTTTATTGAATATTCTCAAGACAAAACTGAGTTTTCACTGAATGCATAATAAATATTTTTTATAGTTTTTTGTTGACCTCATGAATATATGTTTTTATAAATGCATATGTACAGGCTTAGTTATGGATGGATCGTGATATTGCTGGATGTGAATAAGCGGGCTGAGAAAACCGGAGGAAAATGGGAATCTTGAAATCAGAGAAAAAAAGATTTGTGCTTTTACGGAGGGTTTATGAACAGACTAACGATATTTTTAGTCCTG
Source organism: Planctomycetia bacterium (assembly GCA_015075005.1). GTDB lineage: Bacteria > Planctomycetota > Brocadiia > Brocadiales > Brocadiaceae > Brocadia. The sequence continues at coordinate 942,805 of JABTVC010000001.1, read as the reverse complement.
GTAGTATGTATGGTATGTATCGGCTGTAAGACAACTTCCACGAGCGTGATAAATATAGACATAGATATTCCTTCTCACGATATAAAGACCCTGGCCGTGATGCGTTTTGATGACAAACTCATCCAGGACAACGCAGTAACGGGCGTTTTTATAAAAACAATCAGTAACCCTGATGCAGGTGAAATGCTCGCAACGATAATGACCAATGAACTGCTGTCATGGAATATCTATAAAATTTTAACCCGGTCAGAGGTCAGGGATAAGATACGGATTGGAAGGGCGAAGGAAGTGGAACTCGTCAAACGGAGGGATTATACCGCACTGGGAAAGATATTAAAAGCAGATGCCGTGATTATTGGCAAGATACATAGCTTTGACTTATCAAGGATGCCGGTCTATGAACGGGGAACTGTGTCTTTCACTGCAGAATGTCTGGATACCAAAAATGGCCGGATTTTGTGGTCTGTAGAAGCGAATGAGAGTGCATCATACAAGGATGAAATTGAATTAGCAAGCAAGGTCATCAGGGAAGTAATCGAAAAACTAAAAAAAGAGATGGAATAAAGCTGGAGAGATGCATCGCAATGCATCTCTCCATGATAGCTTATGTGTGATTTATTTTCTTGCACAATTACAAATAACTCCTTCTTTGATTTCTGTATTACAATTTCCGCACCGAAAACAATACTTTTCCTTGTCCCAATATGTCTTCAGCGTGTGACTTTCATCAAAAAAAACTCCTTTAGGGTTCTTGCTCCAATGCCCAATCCTCTTCATATCTTCTCCTTTCTAAAATGGTATTTTACTCAGCATATACTCTTTTTTGTTAATGGACATGAAGTTACGCGTTTTGCTTCTTAAGTTCGTGCAAAGTCTTTTCGTAAACTTGATATGCCTCCTGATCGAAAAGCACAAAACGTACCTGTTGAATATCAGTATGGGTCTTTACATAGTCTATTATTGCCCGTAAAGCAATCGGGGCAGCCTCATGAATTGGATACCCATAGGCACCGGTACTAATGGATGGGAATGCTACGCTCCTGAGTTTGTATTGAGAGGCAAGACAGAGGCTGTTTTTGTATGCGTTTGCCAGCAGCTCCGCTTCGCGATGCCTGCCTCCCGAGTAAACAGGACCTACGGTGTGAATTACGTACCTCACTTTCAAATTTCCTCCCGTGGTGATACGTGCCTCTCCTGTTGGACATCTTCCCAAGACCTTGCATTCCTCCAGGATCTTGGGCCCTCCTGCCCTGTGGATCGCCCCATCTACCCCGCCACCACCTAAAAGGCTTGTATTTGCAGCATTAACAACGGCATCCGTTTCCTGTGCTGTAATATCACCTACAACAAGTTCTAAAACTGATTTATTTATGTTGACCTTTACCATACATGCGTTAAATAAAAACAAAGATTCGAAAAACCACTACTAAACAAGCCAATAAAACCCGTATACATATTTAATCTTCAGCATCTTTTAGGAACCAATGAGCAAAATTCAAATATTTTCTGGTTATTGGAATTTATTTAACTATAATTGTCAAGCATAAAAGAATTGAATTCTTATAAGTCTTATGAAATAATTTGGTTGATTTTAACCTGACCCGAACGTGTCGGAAAAGACAAAATCCGAGGTACGAAATGCGTGAGTCAACCCTGTCAGGGTTTCAAACCCTGACAGGGTTAATTTTATATCTGTGCTAAAAAGGAATAATCATAATTTATGAACGTTCGAGAGGCAATTAATAAACGCCGCAGTATCAGAAAATTTAAGCCCGATCCTGTATCTGACGATTTGATATTACAACTATTAGATAGTGCACGCCTTGCTCCATCAGGTTCCAACACGCAGCCGTGGAGATTTATCGTAGTAAAAGATACGGATACAAGACAAAAATTGCAAGCCGCCTCATATAATCAGCGTCACGTTGGTCAGGCGCCGGTGATCATTGCCTGCTGCGCAGACATCAAGGCGTTTGGCAAATTTCCCGAACGAATAGATGAACTCATTGCAGCAGGTGCATTACCGGCGAAGACCCGTGAGGTCTTTGTCCCGTCATTGAAAAAGGGTGGAATGAGTGCCGACATGAAATGGCATCTGCTGATTGCCGCCACAGGAAATACCGATATTGCCATTGAACACATGGTCCTTCAGGCCGTAGAGCTTGGGTTAGGCACGTGCTGGGTACGATGGTTTGATGACAACAAGGTCAAAGAAATACTTGAAATTCCAAAAGACATAGAGATCATCGCGCTCCTCCCCACAGGCTATCCTGCCGAAGACCCACCCCAACGACCAAGATTTGACCTTAAAAAGATCGTTTATTATGAAAAATACGGGGCTTCCTGATGTGCTTTTTTACGTTTTCCTGCAGTCTTTTATTTTCTGGTTATTTTAAGGCATTTTCCGGAACTTAAAAAGTAGCCTGGCATGTCGGAAATGGCATATCAGACTATTTTTGTTTTCCCATTGATTTTTTGCATGGATGTACCTATATTACGATAGATTGCTCTTTAGGAAGTTGCTTTTGATGGCAGTAAACCAACATTTAACAGGTTTTCTATGCTCGAAACATTTCGACTGGCAAAATTCAGATTCACCATCTGCGCCAAAGAGCACATACGCTTTCCTGCCTATAAAGGTTCAGCCTTTCGTGGTGGTTTTGGATATGCCTTTAAGCGGGTCGTCTGTGTAATCAAGGACAAGGCATGTGACGGCTGTCTCCTGAAGCAGAAATGCATCTATTCGTACATCTTTGAAACCCCACCGCCTGAAGACACCGAAATGCTCCGTCTCTATCCGAAAGTGCCCCATCCCTTTGTTATCGAACCACCGATTACCGAAAAACAGTCCTTTGCACCCGGCGAAGAATTCCCCTTCCATTTGATCCTCATCGGTAACGCCATAGACTACCTGCCCTATTTTATCTATACCTTTACCGAATTGGGCAAGAAAGGGATCGGCCAGGGCAGGGGCAAATACGATCTGTTGCAGGTGGAAGGCATAGGGTTGGATAACGAATCGGTCCAGATTTACCATAATAAAACCCGGACGCTCACCGGCAATTATCCCATCATACAAGCCGGTCAACTCAATCCTCAAAGTTTTGCATCTCTCAAAACGACCCTTTCACTCCACACCCCCCTACGATTCCGTTTTGACGGTCATATAACGGACAAGATCGAATTTCATGTGCTCATCAGGAACCTCTTGCGCCGTATTTCGTCTTTGTCTTATTTCCATTGTGGGGAAAAATTGGAGATAGATTTTAAAGGCCTCATCGAAAAGGCCACTGCCGTTAAGCTGATAAAATCGGATACGCACTGGTTTGACTGGAAACGCTATTCCACAAGGCAGGAAGAGTGGATGTCACTGGGTGGTGTTACCGGCACGATTTCATATGAAGGCGATATATCAGATTCCATGCTCTTATTAAGACTGGGTGAGTACGTGCATGTGGGGAAAGGGACGTCATTTGGGTTGGGGAAGTATGAGATATTGAAAGATATGGAGAATAATTCACCGCAAAGACGCTAAGAACGAAAAGCGCAAAGAGGGATGAAAGTAGCAAAAAAAGAGGACGAATTATCAATGTTCCAATACGAAAAGACGGAATTAAGAGAATCGTTAATAACCTTTGAAACTTAGCGCCCTTTGCGCCTTTGCGGTAAGCTATTACGTATTTTAATACCACAGAGGCCACGGAGATTACGTTTCATAAAATGCCCGGAGGGCAGACAGCTAATAGCCAGGGGTAAAGCCCCTGGAAAACTTAATTTTAAACCAAAAGTTCCTGTAAAGCTTGAAGACTTTGCTAACAAGAAAAAGAGAGACGTGTGGATTAAAGAGAAGGCTGGCAGACCTCAGGACATTGCTGACGTGTTTTATCTCAAAAAGATAGAAAAGAAGTGGAAGGATGAGTAATACACCCATGCTCTACTATAAAACAAAAGAGCAAATAGAGGAATATCGAAATAAATCAGTCAGAGAAAAGCTCATGTGGCTTGAGGCGCAGATGGAATTCTTTTACAAGGCCATGCCAGAAAAGGCAAAGAGGATAGGGGAAAGGCTTTTTTCGTGAGACGTGTCCGTTGAGCGTGTCCGATTCCCCTTAATCAAGACCACGTCATGAGCCTTCGTCCTGAGCTTGTCGAAGGATCTGTCGAATGAAAGGGGTGTGTTTACTGACACTGGCACTATACACTGATCACTGATACAGGAGGAATTTATGGACGAAAAACAGAAAAAAGTGTTCAATACTGGCTTGAAACAGTTACTGATTTTAATATAGAAGCAAGGTACCCCGATGAAAAATTCTCTTTTAAAAAGAAATGCACAAGGGATTTTGCTGAAAGGTATCTAATCAAGATCAAGGAGATGAAGGAATGGCTATTGCGACAGATTCAATCATAGAAATAGTCAAAAGATATATTGAGGAATTGAAAAAAAACGGCATCAAGATACGAGAGGCAATCATTTTTGGGTCTTTTGTGAAAGGAACGGCGAAGGAATGGAGCGATATCGACGTTGCGTTGGTTTCACCTGATTTTACAGGAGACAGATTTGAAGATCGCAGAAAGATAGTGCCACTGAGGAGAAAGATAGACAGCCGAATAGAACCAATTCCCTTCCGTCCAGAAGATTTTTACGATGGAGGGATGCTGATTGAGGAGATAAAGAGAACAGGGATAAGACTTAATTTGTCGTGATGTGTGTCCGTAGCCGATTCCCCTTAGCCAAGACTACGTCATGAGCCTTAGTCCTGAGATTGTCGAAGGATCCGTCGAATGAAAGTGGTGTGTTTACTGACACTGGCACTATTATAATCATGGAGGTTAAAAATGGATGAAAAACAGAAAAGGGAATATCAGACGGTAGTGCTTGCAGCGCTGTTGCATGATATTGGAAGGAGAGATTGGAAATGGCAAAAATAGAAAAAGTCTGTTTTGAAATAGAGACTGTAACTCCGATGTTTCTTGCAGGAGCCGACGGAAAAACAGCAGAGTTACGGCCAGCCTCTTTAAAAGGACTTCTGCGTTATTGGTGGCGTGCGCTTCAGGCTCAAAGCGATTTAAGTAAACTGCGCGATAAAGATGCTGGAATATTTGGGAGTATTGATCGTGGCGGAAGTTTTTCGATTCAGATAAAGCACGAGCCTTTTAAACCAACAAGGAATAAGCTTCATAATCATCCCGTTCCAATAGAAGGAAAGACTTTTAAAATTAATATCCTGAATATTTAGCCTATGGAACATATTCTATGAAAAAGGACAGGGCAATGTCTTCGTCAGGGATTATATTCCACAAAATACAAAATTTAACGTAATACTAAACATTTTAATGAAGCGTGTAGGAAAGAAATATTAAAGACGTTTTATGTGTTTAGCCTGTTTGGCGGTATTGGGTTCCAGGCATAGAAATGGTTTCGAAGGTTTCGATATATTGAACAAAACCAGAGTATTTGAGACTATCAAGAATGATTTTTCTGTAGATGTCCCTTATAAAATCGACAACCTTGCAAAATTGATAAAGAGGGTTGGTGTGCAGTCTTATTTTCCTTTTCAGATCAAACCAAAGGTTTTGGGTCAAAGGATTATTTTGATTCGTGGATAAAGCCTTAGCAAATATTGGTATACTTTACAAACAAATCAGGTCAAAGCTGGAAAAAGACATTCGTTTGAAAACGTCAATACATAAAGAGCACCAATAGTAGAAAAAAGATTACTCACTCAATTCTTGAAAGACATGCTAAGCCATATTTTATAAAATAAATAGGGAATCAGGAAAATATCGACCGTATGTTTTGTATCTTCCTTCAAAAAGGTATTGCGATGGATTAGATTCAGATAGAAATAAAAATAAGATAAATCACTATAAAGTGGACAATGATTTTAACAATGTTTGTACTGAATTTAATGAGTATCTTACCAGCGAAATGGAATTAGTCCTGTAAATTAAGATAACGGAGGATTTAATGGATAAAAATCTACTTATCAAAAAAATCCAGGCGCTTCTCCATGACCCGCCAGAAAAGGCTTTAATCCTTGGCAAAGAGGGTCATGAAGAGAGGGCTTCGAAACTGATGAGGATTATTGAAGTCAGCGCGTCGATAACCAATGAAACAAAAGACGCCGACCATATTGCCTCTGCATCCGACAGGATAAATTTCCCTAAGGATATCGAAGCAAAGGCCGATTTTTCAAAAGAACCCGTTGTTGTTCATCCTTTGTCCGGAAAGGAATTTAAGATTCCACCATCTGCCACGTCTGCTATTACAGGGATTGATTATAAACTGGTAATGGATAATGTTGAGGAAGCCATAAAAGAGATTGCTTTAAAATATCCTGATTTAGAATCAAGATACCTCTCCCTATGGGCTGAGTTGTATGAAATCATTAAAGTTAAAGAAAAAGAATCCGGGAAATCAGCCCTTGGTCAATTATGGGAGCTTCTACCGGCAGATACGCGCATCCCCGACCACTCCATCTGGGAGCATAGAAGGGTGACCGCCGCCATTTCAGGCGCTTTGCCGGAGCCGTCACTCTTGTTGTTTTCCATCGGGCCGATACAGGATTTTATTGCAATGGCACGGAAGACCCAGGATTTATGGGCAGGGAGCTATATGCTTTCATATATATCGTGGACGGCAATGAAGACAATTTCAGAGGAAATGGGACCGGATTCTATCATCTTTCCCGACTTGATGGGGCAACCCTTTTGTAACCTCTGGCTGAGAGAAAGGGGATTGGAATTTATTGAAAAGCCTGGCGGAGAATCCCTGTCTTCCCCTACTTTGCCTAACCGGTTGCTTGCCATTATTCCGAAAGATAATGCCGAACACGTTGCCAGAAAGGCTGAAGATGCGGTAAAACGTGTTTTTACTGAGATATGTTTTGCAGTAAAAAACGAGATCGAAAATTCCTTGAACGAATTAAAAAACGATGCCATTTGGGAAGAAATCTGGAACAGGCAAACCAGAGACTTTTTACAGGCTTACTGGTCAATACTGCCTATAGGCAAAAAAAATGATTATAAGTGTTTTATTGATACATATAAAACTTTTTTGGGCAACGATCTTCTAAAGGACTTTGAAAAACTTTTAAAAGAATATGAGACAAAAGGTTTTGGTCCTAATATTGGCACGGTGTATGGACAGTTGTACCGATTTCTTGAAAAGGCGCACGGGAGCAGAAAGACTATCCGGGACTTTTCTCAACAATCAGAGCCGCATTACAAATGCACTATATGCGGGATAAGAGAACCTGTACATCCTGAACAATACAATAACCAAAATTGTAAAGAATATGGGGCGCTTGCAGGTTTTTGGAAAGAGAGGCTCAGAAGTGAATTCCAGGATATAAAGCCTTCAGAAAGATTATGTGCCGTGTGCGCGACCAAGAGATTTGCATGCAGGCATTATTTTAATAAAAATGGCTTTGGCATTAACACCTCATATCCTTCAACCAGTACAATGGCGACGGCAGCTTTTAAATTAAGGATTATTGAGAAAAATAACATAAATGAATTACTGGTAGAAACACATGCCTACACACAAAAAGTGGTGGCTCTTGTTGGAAATACAGCATTAGGTGAACCACCCCTAATGGTTCTTGGTGCTTGCAGAGGTAATATCATGTGCAAAGATTTTGCAAAACTTGAAGGTGATTGGTTATATGAAGAAAGCCTTGATGAGGAAGCATTATGGAAAGAGTATGGTTATAGATTTAAGAACGAAGAAGATTTTAAGCAGATTTTTAAAGAAACGAGAGATTCTTTTACCAAATTCAAAAAAATCGTAAAAGAAAATGCACTGAAAATAGATTTTGGTTCACCATCTAAATACTATGCCATTATCCAGATGGATGGCGACAATATGGGGAAATGGGTTTCGGGTGAAAACGCGCCAGAAATAGAAAAGATTCTTCACCCGGCAATTCGAAAGCAGCTAAAGGATGATGCAAATTGGCTGGAATTATTGAGGCAAAAACGCCCCCTTAACCCTTCTTTGCACATTGCAACAAGTAAGGCTTTGAGGGATGTTTCTTTAAAAATCGTAAGGGAGATTGTTGAAGGTGATCATCTTGGTAAGCTTATTTATGCAGGGGGAGACGACGTCCTTGTCTTTGTTTCATTGAAAGACCTGCCTGCCGTTATGAGGTGTTTGAGGGCGTATTTCTCTGGTAGCCTTGTCTATGATGAAGCTGGAGGTGTAAAGATAGATTTTCAGAACGGAAGCGGTTTTGTGCCGGTTGACGAAAAAGGATACCCGCTTAGTTTAAAGACAAGCAAAAACCCCGGCGGGTTTTTATATTCCATGGGCACAAGCGCCACCGCGAGCATGGGTGTTTCCATAGTCCATCACTCATACGACCTGTCTAAGGCGCTTCAGGAGACAAGGGATGCAGAGAAAAAGGCAAAAAACGAATACGGCAGAAATGCCTTTTGCATATCTCTTAACAAAAGATCAGGTGGCGCAGAGACCTTTGGAGCAAAGTGGTATTATCCAAATGATGGATACTTTGAAGTTCTTCCGGTGTTAGGAGCATTAATTGAGGCATTTGCTGATGATAAAGGTATATCTCCTAAATTTGCCTACGATTTCAAGGCGGAAATATTTGGACTTCAGGTGCTTCCGGAAGGTGCATTAGGTTTTGAGATAAAACGTATTGCATTACGGCATAGGCATAATAATTTCCCAAAAGTGAACGCTGAAAAAATCATAAAGGATTTGTTAAAACTCAGGAACAATGGAATATCACTTGAAGAAATAAGCAGTTTGCTTAACATTTCCGCCTTCCTTGCAAGGAGAGAAAATCAATGAAGATTTTTATCGAACCAAACGACGTGTTAATGTTCAGAGACGGAAAACCATTTTCCGGAGGCGATGATCATTATGCACGAGGTGCCTTCCCGCCGTCTCCATCTACATTTTATGGCGCTTTACGCTCAAAGATATTGAGCGAAAAGTATCCTCAATATGAAAGTTTTAAAGACGGAAATGTACCTGGAAATATCAAAAAGGAAATTGGGACTCCATCAGAACATGGAAGTCTTACCCTTAACAATTTCCTTATTGCCAGGCGAATAGATGGAGCTATTCATCCCATATTTCCTGTTCCAGAGGATGTTGTAAAAATAGGTTCTTCTCCAAATTAGTCAATAGAAATTGAGGAGAAATTTCATTAAATCATTGAAAAGAGTGGACATTTGGTGTTTCCTATATACCGATATATAACTTATTTACAGGAGAGCCAGCAATGTCCACGTTAAGTATATTACCATATTTTCCTTTTCAGCGGTAAGAATTACAAAGCAAACTGTTTTTCTGATGCTGAGATATCCCAGCTTACTGCAGTGCCCGATGAACGATTTCACCAATATGTCATGTGTGTGGCAGCAAGCACAGCGCATTTATCGTCACGACAAACGAGCTTTGCGGGATATGAATCTTGGTTCCGTTCGCGTATGGATAAATTGTTCGTATCGTAAGATAGCCTGTGAGTCATGCAATCGAATCGTAGTTGAAGACTTAGGTTTTTCAACCTTACAGTCGTGTTACGCATCGTTTAGCAGCGTATATTCACGAACTGTGTAAAATGTTAACCATTACCGAAGTTGCAAAACATTTTGGAATGAACTGGAAAACAGTAAAAGCAATCGATAAGTTTTCTGGAACGACAATACGCGCAGACTGACTATCAGCATCTTCGCATACTGGCAGTAGACGAAATCTCTGTTAAGAAGGGACAGCGCTATTTGACCGTTGTTCTGGACCATCTGAGTGGTCGGGTAGTCTGGGTGGGTAAGGAAAGAACAAAAGAAACCCTGAAACCTTCTTTGCCGGTATGACAGAGGAGGAAAGACAGTCTCTTGAGGCCATTGCCATGGATATGTGGACCCTTATATTCTTGCAGTAAAAAGCATGTGCCGCATGTCAAGATAGTCTTTGACCTGTTTCATGTAGTATCAGGTTTTGGTAAAGTTATTGACAAAGGTACGAAATGCTGAATACCAAAAAGCGTCGAAAGAGGACAAGGACGTCTTCAAGGGTTCAAAATATCTTTGTTAAAAACAAACGAAATATTCGCAGGAAAAACACCGGGAACATCTCAAACAGCTCTTGTCACTCAATGAAACAATAAATACCGTTCTGATTCTTAAAGACAAACTCAAACATATTTGGACTTATACCTCACGGACGTGGGCGAGAAAAGCCATTGACGAATGGTGCTTTTAGCGAAAACGATAAACCATTCTGTTGTGCATAAGTTTGCAAACATGCTTATGAAACATAGCTATGGAATCTTGAATCACTGTGACTATAAAATTCATACGGCACGAGTAAACCTCGAAGGGTTAATAATAAGATCAAGGTTATCAAAAGAAAAGCATGGATTTCATGACGAACGGTACTTTTCATTAAAAATTATACTATCTTTTGCAAACTAATTTGGAGAAGAACCTAAAAATAAAGGGAAATGATAAAAAAAACGTATTCCTCTTAAAACCGGATGAATCGCTTAATAATAAAATCATTTGCAACTTCCCCTTTGCCTCTTTAGCTCCGCTGTGGTTAAAAACGGAAAGCCCGATAGAGGAAGTAAACGGCTTTCTCTCTTTACAAGCGATGAGTGCTTATCTTTGCGGGAACGTTCCTGATGAGATTATGAAAAACGAACGTCTATACAAGAAAGATGAAAGGGTTGGAATTAAAAAGGACAGAACAAGAAAGGCGGCGCCGACAGGCGCACTTTATAGTGTGGAATATTTCAGGTTCGCAAAAGATATTGGATTTGCAGTTGAATTAGGTGGAGTAGAAAAATTCCCTCCGGAAGGATTACTGCGGTTGGGAGGCGACCACCGCTCGGCATTTTACCAGGAATCTTCATTTGTTTTGCCTGATAAAGAAAAGGTTAAAAACAAGATAAAAGACACCGGACAGTTTAAGATAGTTTTCCTAACCCCTGCAATATTTAATAAAGGCTGGATGCCTGACTGGATAGACGCAGAAAGCGGCATGGGAACTATACATAATATTACTCTTAAGCTTATATCCGCTGCACTTGGAAAGCCAGTCCATATCGGGGGCTTCGACCTTGTAAAGAAGGCGCCAAAAGATATGAAAAAGGCGGTATCCGCAGGAAGCGTCTTCTATTTTCAATTGAAAAGTGGCAGTATTGATGAAGTATTTGACACCTTTTGGCTAAAATCAATCTCAACGGAAAAACAAAACGAAGGTTTTGGAATTACTATTATTGGAGGATACTGATATGTTTAAAGAAGCAAGTCTGATGTTTATCTATACAGAGACATCACTGCACGCAGGGAGCGGCACAAGCCTTGGCGTAATAGACCTGCCGATTCAGAGGGAAAAATATACGGACTATCCCGTGCTTCAGGCATCGGGGATCAAAGGCGCTGTCAGAGACTGGTTTGAAGCAAACAATGGCGTTGAGAAACAAAAGATAGACTTGATTTTCGGCCCCGATACCATTGGAGGAGGCGGTGAAGCATTTGCTGGCGCTGCAACATTCACAGACGGCAGGCTTCTCCTGTTTCCGGTAAGGTCAATGATGGGCGTGTTTACCTATACAACGTCTTGCTTTGCCCTGAACAGATTAAAGCGCGATTTAACTATGGCAAAAGCAAACGCAGACTGGAATGTTCCAACGGAACCACAGGGTGACCAGGTTTTAGGGGTACAGGAAAATGGTTTATGTGAGGATGGAAAGGTCTTGCTTGAGGAATATGCATTTGATTTTCAGGCAAACAACGATGTAAAGGTTATTGCAGAATGGTTATCGCAAAACACCTTTCCCAATGGCGCTGAATATCAATTCTGGGAAAAAAAGATTAAAACGGACTTACTTATCCTTCCTGAAGATGCCTTTAAGGATTTTGTAAAACTTTCTACCGAAGTTCAGGCAAGGATAAAAATAAACAATGACACGAAAACAGCCGCTTCCGGCGCACTATTCTATGAAGAAACATTGACCCCTGATACCCTTCTTTATTCGGTAGTAATGGCGAATGATCCGTTTAAGGATGAGGCGAACAGACCCAATGGTTTAAAAAATGCCAAAGACATAATGTCCTTTATAGCTAAACTTAATGGCAACAGGGCCCAATTTGGGGGAGACACAACCATTGGGAGGGGAATAGTGAATATAAGGCTTCTTAATGGAGGTGCAAAATGAGCCGACTGCAAAAAGTGGAACAAAAAAGAGCCGCAGAGGCATGGAGCTGTATTCAGGCGGTAAGCGAAGACATAGATAGCTCTAAATTTAAAAAGGAATACAGAAGCATTGTCATGAAGCTTCCTACGCTAATACTTACCAATGGACTTGGACAAACTCTTGCCTTTTTAAAATTCAAAGGTAAAAATGATGGCTCTAACCCTGAAGAAAAGGTCTATGGGGATTTACAGGGGTGGCTTACAAAACCAAATGTCGTAAATTGGGGAAGGGTCACACATAAAGAATTAATTGAAAGGATTATGGCTATTGATAGCACTAAATATCGTTTCATAACAATAGAAAGCCTTTCGTTTTTAAACTGGCTCAAAAAGTTTGCAGATGCAGTATTACCAAAGGACGGAGGGGAATAAAATGACTTATCCATTGCCAGAAAATACACGAAGTTTTGTGTTGCAGCAAGGTAAACTGCGAAAGTTCAGCAATTTCGGATTGCTGTTTAATAAGTATATAGATTGGGATAAAAACTGGAAAAAGAAACAAGATATCCTTAAAGAAATACTTAGTTCCTATACAAAAAACGATTCCTTTTTGGAATCATACAAAAACAGACAAAAGATGCTTTTAGAAAATTATAAGACACGAGGCTATCATGTTGAATGTTTTACAATGGCTACGGATTATCGTTTTATTTCCGGCCTTGGCGGCGCTCATGTACTGGAAACAGGTTTAACGCTGCACTCTTTATACGGCTTCCCATTTTTGCCGGCAAGCGGCGTTAAAGGACTTGCAAGGTCTTATGCAGAGAAGGTAGATGATGCTTCATCTATTGAGATGCTGGAAGTATTTGGGTCTGAGGATAAAGACAGGCTTTCAGATTCCAACCGTGAGGGAAGAGTTGTTTTCCTGGACGGCGTACCGGCTGAATTTCCTGAGATTGAGGTTGATATTATGAACCCTCATTATGGCGATTATTATCAGGGCAATAAGCCGCCTGCTGATTATCTGGACCCTAATCCCATAACATTTCTTGTTGTAGCGCCTGGTAAGGCATTTATGTTTTCACTGTTTTCAAGGGACGAATCCTTGCTTGAAAAATCCGTAAGATGGTTAAAGGGTGGATTAATAGAACTTGGCGCTGGCGGTAAGACAAATGTTGGTTACGGATATTTCAAAGAGGTTATCTCGCAGGGTTTGCAGGAACACAAAGAAGCCGTTGCGGCATCAAAAGAAGATGATGATTTAATGGCAAGATTTAATAAGCTCAAACTTCAATGTAACCCGGAAAAATTTCTCGGTTTTATTAAAAGCGTTGGAATGGAAGAAATTCCTTTTCCTGGAAATATCTCATTTAAAGGCATGGAATCAGTTATAAATGTTGGAATCGTGGAAAACCTGGAGAAACTAGAAGTATCTTCTGATGTTTTGAAAGCAGTTGCAGGAAAAATGCTTGAAGTCATCAAACCGCACAAAAAATGGGATGATAAAAAACATGAAAGATACAAAAAACTTTGCTTAATGGCAGGAGTTCAACAAAATCCTTGATAACCGTCTTCTGGCTTGCACGAGTTAGGTAAACCAAACACCAACAATGGACTCGTCCCTTTTGGATGGGCAGTGATGGAGATATTATAATGAATACAAAAGAACATATTGAATATTGGCTTAAATCTGCTGCCCATGATATGGAAGTAGCCGAAACGCTTTTCCAAAATCAGAAATACGACTGGTGATAAAGGATTTATATCAATAGTTGTTGTCCCAGATGAAATATTAGAAAAGCTTAAAAGGTTCCTCAGCATGGTTTCCGACAGTGGATTGCACATAGAGAGGGCAATCCTCTTTGGTTCTTATGCAAATGGTACGGAAAGCACATGGAGCGATATTGATATTACTTTGGTCTCAAAAGACTTCACCGGAGTGGGATTTTATGACAGGAAACGAGTTAATCCATTTTCAATAAAGATAGATTCAAGGATTGAACCACATCCATTCAGACCAGAAGATTTTACCAGAGATAATCTTTTTGTCGATCAGATATTAAAAGATGCCATTGAAATTACATTTGATAATAATAAATAACAAGAAGTTAACTCGATTGTATAGGAATTTTCATTTTATTTATGCGGGTTTTGGGTAGACACTGATAAACTTCGGTTGTCCGTGTTTAACTTAAATCCACATATTTTATAATAGCACAAATTGTTCCCCTCTTGGGAGGGGTTAGGGGTGGGTTCCTTGGGCGTGAAATCTCAGTGAATATTTCACGAATTACCAACTTACCCACCCCTAAATCCCATACGTGTTAAGTTATGCGATTGGGTTGGGTGGCAAGGACAAACCTGTCTGCGTGTTCCGCACAGGCAGAGCTTTGTTTATCAGTGCCTTTCTTTGCGACACAACGGCGGCATAATCCACCGGAAACGTGGCTGACCACCGTCCCCGCTGGCGGGGAAGGTGGAAAAGGAACACGAAAATAATGCGGAAATACTTAAAAGCCGATGAAACAAATAATTACGCCTACAACAAATGGTTGCAACTGTTTGCAAACAACTTGCGTAAGAAAATGACGAAAGCAGAGGCTTGCTTGTGGAAATATGCCCTGCGTGCCGGACGGATTAAGGGTTATCAATTCAGAAGGCAAAGGCCCGTGCTGCAATACATCGCGGACTTTCTCTGTAAAGAATTAAAGCTGGTAATTGAGGTTGACGGGATAACTCATTTAGACGATGAAACCGGGGAAAAAGATAAGCAGAAGACCCGCGCGCTTGAAAGCACTGGATTTACCGTAATCAGGTTTACCGACGAAGATGTATTGAAGAATATGAGCGGTGTTATTCAGAGGATTGAAAAGGTGGTAGACGCGATCGGGCTGTCCAGTCCACCCCCTGCACCCCCGCCAGCGGGGGACATGGCTGATTCACCACAAATAAGGGGTTGATGGTGATTGTTAATTCCTTGTCTTAACACGTATGCCCTAAATCCCCTCCCAAGAGAGGACTTTCTTACTTGATGTTAGGGATTTTACTATAGGGGGTGGCACGGACAAACTCTGTCCCCGTATGCACTGAACGGAGATTGTTTGTACGTGTTTTATTGTATGCTCGCAATCGGATACATGAGGACTTCTTTGATTTCTTCAAAATGTTTGTCTGTGGTAAAAAGTGAAAGATTGCTTTTTATGACTATAGCAGCAATAAGGACGTCAGATAACGGTAAGGTCTTTCCGCTTTTGCGGAGGGTTGAAGATATTTCGCCTGCCTTGATCCAGATGTCTTCGGACATCTCTCTATATTCAAGGGATTTCATGGCATCTACTATCACCATCTTTTCTTTATCTGATTTCAAACCCTGTACCAATTCAAATAAAATAGGACCGCAAACAAAAATACTCTCGTTCAAAAGCAGTCTTTCGAGGGTCTGTTTTAATGCAGAGGCGCCGGGCTTGAAATATTCAATCCAGATACAGGTATCAGGAAGTATGCCGCTTACTTTCAAGGCTCTTTTCCCTTTCTCTCTGTGTCTTAAGTTCAAGTTTTTCTTCTTTTTCCCAGTTGTAGTCCATCTCCACCTTGCCCTTGAGTGCGAGGAGTTTTTCCAGTTTCTTTTCCTTTATAAATTCCCGCATGGCAATAATAACTGCCTTTGTCTTGGATTTCTCTCCTGCAATCTTTTGCACCTCAGAAAGGAGATCATCAGGTATGTTTAGTGTTGCACGCATATTATACACCTCCTTGATATGCGTTTATTGTATGATAGTGATATTAACCAGTCAAGAGGAAATAAAATATTAAGGTATACGTGCTATGCAAATGAATTCTAAAACAAAAGCAATTCTTGTCTCCGTTGGCGGTAGCCCGCAACCCATGGTCGTCAGCCTGAATGAGCAGAAACCCGAATATATCTGTTTCTTTACCTCAGAAGCTACAAAAGACAGTACGGAAAAGGACGTATTACCCAACCTCAGTTTTAAACCGCGGCACTGGGATTGGATAATAACTTCAAATGCAGAAGGATTATCAGAGTGCTACAGAGAAATAGTAACAAAACTTCCCGATATCTTAAAGAAATGGAATATCAAAGGAAGTGAGTTGGTTGTCGATTATACCGGTGGCACAAAAACAATGTCTGTTGCAATTGTTCTGGCAACTATTGAGAACTCGTCGGTTTATTCCTATGTCGGTGGAGTGGAAAGATCAAAGGGTGGGGTTGGCATAGTCGTTAATGGGAAGGAAAGGATATTGTTGCTCGATAATCCATGGAATGAAATTGCCCTGATGGACCAGCGAAAGGCATGCATTCTATTCAATAAGGCACGGTATGCATCGGCATCAGAAGTATTTGCGGAAATAGAAGAAAAGGTGAGTGGAAACCATAAACCCCTTTTCAAGGCATTGAAAATTCTGTCCAGTGGTTATGATTTATGGGACAGGTTTAAGCATACTGATGCTCGTAACAGGCTTTATTCAAGCAAGGATATACTTACTACGTATTCCGTAAAAGACAAAAAGGGAGAAGGACTTGTTGTCAAATTACTCAAAAATATACATTTTCTTGACGAACTCAAAGATAACGAGGAATTGCTGTATTATGATTTGATTTCTAACGCCAGAAGAAGGGCTGAGCTTGAGTGTAAATATGATGATGCGGTGGCCCGCCTGTACCGTGCCATAGAGGCAATGGCACAGTTTACATTAAAAACAAGTCATTGTGTTGATAGCTCTAACGTGAACGAAAATTTAATTCCCATAGAGGTAAAAGAAGAATTCGTTTTAAAGTATCGGGACAATAAGGACAATAAAATAAAACTTGGACTCTATGTATCATACGACCTTTTAAAAAGGCTCGATGACCCACTGGGAAAAAGCTTCTTTGAATTTTATGAGAAAGAAATCAGGGGATTGCTGGACATCCGCAATAACTCAATACTTGCCCATGGCTTTCGCTCCGTTTCGTCAGAAACATACAAAAAACTCATGGATGTTATTTTGAAATTTTCAGGGATTAAACGGGAGGATTTGCCGGAATTCCCCCTGCTGGAAACATGACCATGAAAAATATCCTTGTCTCCCTTGTAAGCGAACAAACGATTCCCAATATTATCGTTGCTGCACACTACAGACCCGATGACTTTTGGTTTGTTTCAACGGAAAGGATGGAAAAAGAAAGAAGGGTGGCGTGTATAGAAAATACCCTGAAATTAAAGGGACTTTTACCTGCTTCTAAAAATATTCAAAAGGTAATCGTAGATCAGGATTCTCCGTCTGATTGTATGGAAAAGATAGAAGGTCTTATAGAAAAGGTTGAAGATGAGGTTGAGTATGTTGTTAATATAACCGGCGGAAACAAGCTTATGGCTCTTGCTACGTATGAAGTATTTAGGGAAATAGGACAGAAGGTTGTCATTGATTACATACCACTGGGCAAGAATGAGCTTGTCCAGATATTTCCAAGGAAAAAACCCCTGAAAACTTCTGTAATCGAAGAACGGTTAAATCTGGAAGAATACCTGTGCTGCTATGGTTTCTCAATTCAAAATAAAAACAGCCTTGAACAGATAAGAACAAATGCCATTAACCGAAGAAGTACGTCTCACTGGATGTTTGAAAATTATGTGCAATTAAAAGGAGTCCTGGGTTTCATCTATAAACATCTGGGTAATAAAAGAAACAAGAACAAATATTCATTTTTGGTAACATTTGATAGAGACTTTGCAATTATTGAAAGGGAAATGCTGAACAAGTTTGGTTTTGAAATAAAAGACAGGCTTATTCGTAAAGCTATAACAAAAGATGAAATAGTCTATTTAACCGGCGGTTGGTTTGAAGAATTTGTATTCAATGGGGTCTATGATATCGTGCAAAACAATATCCTTGATGATGCCATGATAGGGGTAAAGATTGAAGGTCTCAGCGGTTCGTCAAACGATCTTGATATAGCATTTATGAAGGATAATAGCTTCTATCATGTCGAGTGTAAGACGTTGGGAAATGAAGAGGATCAAGGCATTATCAGAGATGAGGTCTATAAAAAAGGTGCAATATCTATCTTGCTCGGCAAGGGTGAAAAACGGACTATGATTTGTACCACCCAAAGTCAAATAAATGAATCCCTGGCAAACAGAGCGCAAGATTACGGAATTGAAATCCTTACCATTGAGCAGGTAAGGAATTTAAAGAACAGATTAAAGGAAAGATTTGTATAAAAGAATAAACCCGACGGGATTGATTCACGCACGGACAAACAAAGTTTGTCCGTGCCACTCAGTCTGTCTCAATTTTTTTGTATAAATCTGTATCTTTATTCCTGGGAGAAAGAAAACAGCCCCCCAGAATCCCTCTTTTTAAGCGTGGCATTAAAAAATGCCTCTTAGAAACCTGGAGGTAAAGGGGTTGTCATGCATATTTTCTCTTCGTGTCCTTCGTGTCTTCGTGGTTTAAATTATTATTATGGCAATTATCTATCTAACCGAACAGGGCTCAAAACTCAGCAAGACCTCGAAACGTCTGGTGATTGAAAAGGACGGGCAGACGCTCCTGGAAATACCGGAATTCAAGGTTGAGCGCGTCCTGATCTTTGGCAACGTGCAGATTACTACACAGGCAATGGCATTCCTGCTTGATAACGGCATTGAGGTGAGCTTTCTTTCACTCTATGGTAAATACCGGGGCAGGCTTTCACCAGTGGAATCAAAGAATGCCCAACTTCGCATCCATCAATATCAAAAACACCTTGATACCGAATTCAAGGTATCACTGGCAAAGGCCATCGTTCATGCAAAGCTTCATAATGGGCGGGAACTCCTCATGCGATATGCCAGAAATCACCAGGAGATTGATTTCTCGCAGGATACGGCACAGATGGAAGAGTGTATCTCAAGACTCGGACACAAAGAGGCCGTAAACTCAGTCATGGGCGTTGAGGGTGCAGCAGCCTCTGTTTACTTCGAGGCATTTGGAAAAATGCTGAGAAAGGAACTCAGGTTTGAGAAAAGGCAGAGACGTCCACCGAAGGATCCCGTTAACGCACTCCTGAGTCTTGGCTATACCCTTATCGGAAACGAAATGCACTCCATGATCTGTGCCGTCGGCTTTGATCCTTATATCGGATTCTTTCATGGGATTGATTACGGGAGACCATCCCTTGCCCTTGATTTGATAGAACCGTTTCGCCATGCGATTGTTGACCGGTTTACCCTGTATCTGGTGAATAACCATATCCTGTCCGAAAAGGATTTTGAAGATAAGGGAGACGAAGGCGTCCTGCTTTATGACGATGCCCGAAAACGGTACTTTGCCGAATATGAAAAATATATGACAAAAGAGACCGAAAGCAATTTGTCTCCGGCCAAGAAAGGATTCCGGGATTTGTTCAAGATACAGGCACATAATATGCATGACGTAATCCTCGGTACATCAACATTCAATCCGTACCAAATAAGCTCATAATGGATAATGTACGAATTACAAATTACAATTTACGATTAAAATCTTACATCTGAAATCGTAGATCTAATATTTCTTTATGTTCATTGTCGTAGCATATGATATTATTGATGACAAGCGGCGAAACCGCGTTGCAAAGACCATGGAAGACTATGGAACAAGAGTACAGTACAGTGTCTTTGAGTGTGTCCTGGAAGAAGAATATCTGACAGAAATGGTCGATACCCTAAAAAAACATATCGACCACAAAGAGGACAGCATTCGATTTTACATCCTGTGTAAGGGTTGCATAACGTCCGTAAAGATGCTGGGCAAAGGTGAATTGACTGAGGATAAGGACGTGTTCATCATCTAGGTTAGCGGAACTTTGTATGCTATGGCAAACAACAGAGTTACACAGCAATTGAAAATATTCTAAACACTTGCAATGATGAAGAAAATAATCAAAAAATCATACCTTAGCGGAAAGGAGGTGATAAGCACTATGAAGATAATAGGTTGTGAGTGCTGCGGTAGGAATGACTGACCTGATGTAGAAGGGATTGCGACAATATCTTGAATGGGCGCGCCATATCGTCGCACAGATTTGTAGGAATGACTGACCTGATGTAGAAGGGATTGCGACAAATACAATCAATCATTCACATACTACCCAAACATTCCAAGTAGGAATGACTGACCTGATGTAGAAGGGATTGCGACTTATGAAAAAGAAAAAAACAAAAGTTAGTGGTACTTTTAGGTAGGAATGACTGACCTGATGTAGAAGGGATTGCGACTGTACCCTAGTAATTCTAAGTGCTTGTGTAATATATATGTAGGAATGACTGACCTGATGTAGAAGGGATTGCGACTTCTTCGTCATGCATCCCAACCGGTATTTGCTTTATTGTAGGAATGACTGACCTGATGTAGAAGGGATTGCGACAAACCAAATTAAAGCTACTGCCACGAATTGGTTATCGTAGGAATGACTGACCTGATGTAGAAGGGATTGCGACTGGGTCACGGTATTGCGTTACCGTGACCCTTAAAATCGTAGGAATGACTGACCTGATGTAGAAGGGATTGCGACGGCATTCTACATATCCAGTCCAGCCGCTTACTTTTATTGGTAGGAATGACTGACCTGATGTAGAAGGGATTGCGACTATTACAGAGGCTAGCTATGGCAGCAGGCATATCAGTAGGAATGACTGACCTGATGTAGAAGGGATTGCGACACAAGATCGAATCTTTTTTGCAAATATGAAAGCATGAGTAGGAATGACTGACCTGATGTAGAAGGGATTGCGACTTAAAAAAGTTTATTGATTAAGTTGTTTAACATACTTGCGTAGGAATGACTGACCTGATGTAGAAGGGATTGCGACTGATTCCTTATGTCACACAAGTGAAAAATTAGCTGGGTAGGAATGACTGACCTGATGTAGAAGGGATTGCGACATTAAAATATCTTACTTCCATCTTTGCATTGTTATGTAGGAATGACTGACCTGATGTAGAAGGGATTGCGACATTTCCATCTTTAGATGCACACCACTTATATTTATTGTAGGAATGACTGACCTGATGTAGAAGGGATTGCGACTCAAGTATTTTTATTTTTTCACTTGACATATATTATGTAGGAATGACTGACCTGATGTAGAAGGGATTGCGACATTCCATCCGTTTAGTTTTATTGTTGTCCCACACTTTTGTAGGAATGACTGACCTGATGTAGAAGGGATTGCGACTTTCTGTACTGCACTTATCTTGCATTTCATCTCATGGTAGGAATGACTGACCTGATGTAGAAGGGATTGCGACTTCAAACATACTTTGCTTTCTACCCTCATTTTATGTAGGAATGACTGACCTGATGTAGAAGGGATTGCGACATCGTAACATTTTTTAATGTACTTATTATATGTTTTGTAGGAATGACTGACCTGATGTAGAAGGGATTGCGACTTTTAAACTTAGACAGCAAAACTTCATCTTTACTTGGTAGGAATGACTGACCTGATGTAGAAGGGATTGCGACTATTGCATCAGCATTTACCAAAAAATGACATTTTGTAGGAATGACTGACCTGATGTAGAAGGGATTACGACTTCGTTGTTATACGACTCTGATTTGATTTCATTACGTAGGAATGACTGACCTGATGTAGAAGGGATTGCGACCTCAAAAGAAAAGTTTTTTGAAAGGGGATTGAAAATGTAGGAATGACTGACCTGATGTAGAAGGGATTGCGACTTAAGCTCTTTTAATACTCCAAGATTCTTAACATACCGTAGGAATGACTGACCTGATGTAGAAGGGATTGCGACTATTACTACGAACTGGTTATCTGCTGTCATTGTTCACCGTAGGAATGACTGACCTGATGTAGAAGGGATTGCGACATTTGTTCAACCAACCAAGTAAAACTTCTGTCTTTGTAGGAATGACTGACCTGATGTAGAAGGGATTGCGACGCAATGTCAATATATCTATTGTATTAATATGGGTATTGTAGGAATGACTGACCTGATGTAGAAGGGATTGCGACTACGCCTATATACCTATTCTTACCAAACTTCTCTAACAGTAGGAATGACTGACCTGATGTAGAAGGGATTGCGACTTTTACACTAACAAACCAATAATAATTGCAGTGCCCATCTACAGTAGGAATGATTGACCTGATGTAGAAGGGATGAATGACGAGGGACGAGGGACGAGGGACGAAGGATGAAGGACGAGGGATGAAAGACGAGGGATGAGAGACGAGAGATGAGGGGCGAGGGACGAGAGATGAGGGACGAGAGACGAAGGGACGAGGGACGAGGGGACGGGAAAGGCGGGAAGATGGACGAAGAAAAAGAAACGAGAAGGATAAATAGTGTGAGGGACTTGGAGGTTTATAAGTTGGCGTTTGAATCTGCAATGGAGATATTTGAGGTATCGAAAAGTTTTCCGAAGGAGGAGATATATTCCTTAACCGACCAAATACGTAGGTCGTCAAGATCGGTATGCGTTAATCTTGCAGAGGGCTGGAGAAAACGGAGATATAAGGCTGTGTTTGTTAATAAACTAACAGATGCAGAGCAAGAAGCGGCAGAAACTCAAACATGGTTGGAGTTTGCATTGAAGTGCAAATATATGAACAACGAAACATTTAAAATGTTAGACGAAAAAGATTTTCCGTAACCAGGCAGGCTGGGCTAAGGCACGAAATCCAGCAAATGCAACGCACAGACAAACAACCCCCCGAATTCCCCTTTAGTAAGGGGGACTTGTCAGGTGTTTCCTGGCCCTCTGCCTTATTAATGAAAAACGTGGGACAAAAAAGGCTAACCACATTCAAGCGCTAAGAAGCTTTTTTGGCGGTTTTAAGGGTAACGTAAAGGTGAAGGTGCTTCCCTTTCCAAATATGCTTTTTACCCATATCTTACCTCCGTGTAATTCAACCAGACGTTTTGTAAGTATCAAACCAAGACCGGTTCCTTCGTACCGGCGTGCATATGAACCATCAACCTGACGAAATGCCTGAAATAATTTTTCCATGTCATCCGGCTTTATACCGATACCTGAGTCGCTCACGGCAATCTGAACATATTGACCCATAAGTTTTGCATTAATGGCAATCCGGCCATTTTCAGGTGTAAACTTAACGGCATTGGATAACAGGTTAAACATAATCTGTTTACATTTTACTTTATCAGCTGTTATAGAAGGTATCTCCTCGTGGATATTGGTACGTATGCCAATGCCTTTCTTATGCGAAAATTCCTTGAGCGTGTTCAACACTTCGCTGATAGCTTCTTCAATGGGAAACGCTTCATAGTGAAGCTCTAATTTCCCTTCTTCAATCTTTGAAAGGTCAAGGATACTGTTAATCATGTTGAGCAGGTGCTGTCCGCTGCTGTGGATATCACCCACAAATTCTTTTTGATCCGCACTGAGGGATCCACTAACTTCGTCTCTTAAAACCTCGGCAAAACCAATGATGGCATTTAACGGAGTGCGCAATTCGTGAGACATGGTTGCTAAAAATTCTGATTTGAGTCTATTGGCCCTTTCAAGTGCGACGTTCGCCTTCTGAAGTTCTTCTGTTCTTTCTGTAACCCTTTTCTCCAGCAAGACATTCACGTCTTGAAGCCTTGTAATACGCATAAAATCAAGCCACGAAGCCACGTCTTCGTATTCAGCAACATTGAGCCCCCTCTTCTCCTCCTCCGGACTTACACGGATACCTACGATCTTCTTCAGGCCCAGGAAGAAGAGCATCCCCAGCCCAAATGACCATACAAAGGCCATCCCGACACCCACCGCCTGAATACCGAGCTGATGGAATCGATTGCCGCCCTCTACCAGGAGGGTTGACTTTTCAGCAAAGAGTGCAACGCTGAGTGTACCCACAACGCCACCCACCCCATGAACTGCAACGGCAGCAACAGGATCATCGATTTTTAATACCTTTTCAATAAAGTCCTGAGCCAGGATCGACACAATACCTGCTATTAAACCGATACAAACGGCACCTTCCGGACTTACCCTGTTAGATCCTGCCGTTACAGCAACCAGGCCAGCCAGGATAGCCGTAAAGAGTCTTCCGGCGTTAAGTCTCCTTTCCACCACGTAATTAAAGAGTAGCGCCGAAACACCAGCTGCTGCCGGCGCCAGGTTTGTGTTTGTAAGTACAAGACCAATATCCGCACTGGCCTTTAAAAGACTTCCACCATTAAAGCCAAACCAGCCAAACCAAAGGAAGAAAGTACCCAGCGTGGCCAGCGGAATGTTATGTAACCCCATTCGATTTGAAGAACCATCGGGAGAATATTTGCCAATTCTCGGGCCCACAACCACAGCGCCTGCCAGGGCAAACCATCCCCCGATTGAATGTACCACGGTGGAACCTGCAAAATCAATAAATCCCAGTCTTCCCAGCCAACCTGACTGCCCTGGACAAAAGAGATTCCCCCATACCCAGTGACCGAAAACCGGATAGATGATACCCGTCACAAATACGACACCTACAACATTAGAAACAAAACTCGAACTTTCCGCTATGGCACCTGTCAGTATGGTAGCGGCAGTAGAAGCAAAGACCATTTGAAAAAAGAAAAAGCCGAAAGCCAGATTGTTTTGATGTATTACTACGCTCCTGGCAAAGAAATGGTCTGTCCCAATCCACCCCCTGTAGCTTTCACCAAACATAAATCCAAATCCCAGGGCATAATACAGCAGGGAGGCTATGACCGTAACCATCAGGTTTCTAATAGAAACGCTAATGGCATTCTTGGATTGTGCAAAGCCTGCCTCATAAGAGGTAAAGCCCAGTTGCATAAAAAATACCATGCATGCCGCTGCCATAACCCAGATGTGATTGATATTTATTTGTATGTTTTCCATGGCAAATAGTTACGATACGTGATGTTCTTGTGGTGTTGAAGGAGATGTAGTTATTAGCCTGCCAATTTGATTCGGTTCATCAGGTAACTCTCCTTCCGAAGCTGTCTTTAATCCAATAACAGGTTGCGATCTATTCGTTATCTGCCTGATTACGAATTGTTTCTTTTTCAAAAAATGATCCACTATAAAATTAGCTGCAAGTGGTTCCTTTGGAGACTCACCTTGTAAAGTAACGACCTGCCCCTCGAACAGGAGAGTATCTGCAGCCTCTAATTTTAAGGATATACCCTCATATGAACAATTGCATATCGTGGCCCTTATTACCGTTTTACAATCCTGCAAACAAACATTCATCGATGGCTGATTCCACTTCCAGGTTTGACGCGGGAATTTTCGCCGTTCACTTGTAAAAGGCATATTGCCCTTAGGTGCGTGAAGTACCTCGAAAATATGTCTAAACCATGAGGAGTTGGAATCGAGTATATCTTTAACAACACTATTGCGGTCTGCTATTCTGGCCTGTAAGTGAAACAAGTCTTCGTTAGACGTCAGCCACAACTTCAGGAAATGATCTTCGAGTATCTCAAAGGGTTTTCCGTTTGGCTGCATCTGAAATTTGAATACCGGCATATTAGCGCCAATGCATAGATTCACCTGATGCCTGCCTGCGCTCCGTCCAAAAGTATACGGTTGGAAATGGACTGTATTATCTACGATCATCATCCAGCAAGTTGGCGTATGAGTGTAAAATCTGACCGCAGTTCCTATATTTGGGTAGTTTCCGAGCCTGTCACAAACATGGGTAAAGTCGCTGTACAGCCGCTGATGAAAATATGGATCGTCGATTGACAGCGTTTTCATCCTGTCTGCATTGAGAATCTTCGCAACCTCAGGAGTGTCACTTTCCAGAAATGTACGGAAGACGGCTGTATCTCGCAACACGTCGAGAAGCAGTATCTTGATATCGACACCCCTGATTAATTTTTCGTTCAGTGTGGATAGCAATTCATCGAGATGGACATTTTCGGAGAAGGTAATACCAAGAAGCCATACCCGTTTTTCAGCATTTTCAATGGCATTATAAATATCACCCTTTACATCTTTACGGGAGCAATAGATATGCGTGAGCCCGCAGGTTGTTGCCGATCCGATGAGTTGATTGGTAGTTTGTAAAGATTTTTCCAGAGACTTTTTATTATCATCAATGAGCTGATGTGTAGCTTGCAGTGTTTCTTTTAAGATATTTTTTATATGCCCGAAGATCTCCCACCACAGATATGCATACTCAATCAGGTGGACACACATTATGGCACTAAAGAGGAGCAGCAGATGCTTTACTATTTCCGGTATATTATGCCAATAACGTGGTAATAAAATGTTAAGCGTAACTGCAATAAAAAAGAAGAAACATGCAATTACCATTCGAAGAATTGGCCTTGGTTTTTCACTCATAACTTGTTACCTCACAAAGGCATATATCCTGTGTTATCAAAGTGCTGCCTGCACCATGTTACCCTTGTCTGTCTCGTTATGCAAACAATTCGTTTGTCAACCGTTGCAATCAGCAACTGCAGATATGGACGAATATCATTTATTTTCGGATGTGATCTTGATTAATCGGTCTCACGGATGTAAGCGCAATACAGATGCCAGAAACAGATAAAAGAAAGGTGTAAATAAATAGCTTTCACCATAAATCGTTAGGCCGCTCGAACTTACATCCATCAATAATCAAAACATGGGAACATAAACGGTGAAATTTATTTATATTACCTATAAAAAAGTGTGCCATGGCACAGAAGTGTGTCAGGACAAAAGTATGTCGTGGCACATACACATGACACAAAACGTAAAAGAGATGTTATCTATACTGTAAGGGCTCATAAATTGTGATTTATAATAAAATCCTGACCATTGATACAAACACGTGCTAAGACTAATCTATAAATTGGAAAATCTCTGTTTGTTAACCCATAAAGTATATATTTATTTTAGCGGCTATTGTGAATGGCTATTTTTATTTTCTCATTGTACTATAAATTTTTCTTTTTTCAACAGGATATGGTTAAAGGTGATTGCTGCCTGAATATGCTCACAGGGAAAGGACCGCCCGGATACAACGATACATCTCGTCTCTATTTGGAAGTTTGTTTTTGTTTTTCTTTGAATATCGGATTGTCTTTATGGGTTTGTGACAGAAAAAGTTTTGTGGGTTCCGGAACTGGTCTTAAGCTAAGATCATCATACCATCCGGAAACATTTCCATGCATCCAATCCTGTCGTGTCTCTGTAAAAACGGTGATTATATCTTTTGATGGGATAATCAGAAGAGAAAATTCGGTCCACGGCGACACAGCATTGCCTCCGATATAATTTTTATGCATCGTGGTAAAGGCATGTGCCTGATTCCAGGGACCATCCAGGATTCCTATGGCCGTTATATCACCAATATCATCGCCATAGAATGCCATCTGCCCGGTTAAAAGGTATGGGGTGTTCACTATTACTTTAATTTCCTGATATAGCCCCCCTCTCGCTGTGCCCCTGGAGTCTACTTGCTGTGTCAGGGCAAACAAACCGCTTGTGGCAGGTGGTATAGGCGTTCCAATCGTACCTGGAAGGGCAATGGTTATATGGGTGGGCAATTCAACCGGGGCACCATCGCCATCCCACGGATAGGTTTCCCAATACTTCCATCCCGTAGTGTCCCCTGTTTCGAAATCGCCGTTTTTCAGTGATTCTGCGGCGGGCGACAGGCGTATAATAGATACGACAAGTATTAAAGTGAGCACCGTGTGTTTCATTTAATCACCCGATATGTAGTTTTTGGAAATGACAAAAGAAATTCTTTAATACTGGTACAAAAGGAGAAGATACGTTAAGCGATAAATATATTATTTTCGTTTGGGCTTTAACATTTTGTACTTTGCATACTCCTCATCAGCTTTTTCCTTCATGCCTTTTTTATCATATACGATGCTAAGGTTGAAATGAGAAATGGCGTAATTTGGATCTACTTCGATGGCCTTTTCATATTCAGCCATTGCCTCATCATACATCCCCTTTCGCAAATAAAGATCGCCTATTTCGTTGTATATCTCTGGGGTATTTGAACTAAGCTTATCCTGGACAGAGTCTTTCTTTTCAATCGCAGGGCACT
Source organism: Planctomycetia bacterium (assembly GCA_015075005.1). Classification (GTDB taxonomy): domain Bacteria; phylum Planctomycetota; class Brocadiia; order Brocadiales; family Brocadiaceae; genus Brocadia. Next base: position 914,623 of record JABTVC010000001.1, on the reverse strand, counting down.
TTTCCATTGCGGAGGCCTTAGGGGATTTAGGCTCTGACGAAACAACCTGACTTCGTTCGGGTACCGGTACGGATAAAGTTACTATTTTAATCTCTTTTGCACGCAGTAAGGTGAGTTTTAGTTCCTTGCCTGCAGTTCTTTCCATTATTTGTCTCAGGTTGTTCTTGTTTTCAATTTTTTCACCATTCCAATCAGTCAAAAGATCTTCTACCTTAATACCAGCATTTGCCGCAATGCTTCCCGGCATCACACTGACAACAATCACGCCGTTTTGTAATCTTTTATACCCAAACCAATCCCGATTTTCTTTCGTAAGATTACACAAAATAAGTCCCCAAGGGTTGTAGGATTCTAAAAATTCTACTGCCTGACCCTTACACCACGATGTGTACCTTACACCGTAATCAGTACCGCCTAATTCCCCGTAACCTTGCCACGTTTTGGAAGCCCCCGTGTCATATTGAACATTAATTACTGCCTGCGCACCCACAGCACTGGCCTTTTCTTTTATTTTAAAAGCCAAAATGTCATGACCTGAGAAACCGTACTCGCCCAAACTTACCTCACCCAATTTTTTGTAGGCAACATCAATGTCCCCGGCGCAGACAAATACTTCCTCACCTTTATGGGCATCGGCAGATTGTGCCCCTTTTTTTGACTCCAGGGCTGATTCTTCCTTTTTAAAGGGAGACATTTTCTTTAAAAATCCATTCGAGCCACATCCTGACACGAAGATAGCGAGAACAATACCGATACGTGTTTTAATATTCATTCTTTACTATATCTTCCTTCTTTTTAATTTTGTCTTTATTTTTGATTCCATCTTAACGATATATTTATTATAAAATTTTGTCTTTTTCAACTTGCTAACAAGCATAGACTTTCCGGGAAAACTCGTGATATACAACCCTGCCAGAATTGTGAATAGTCCCGGTCCTGGCGTAAAAATCATCATACAACCAAGAATGATAAGACAAACACCTCCGGTGTTCTTCGCAACGGTTTTTACCATTTTCTTCATCCGCATTTCCTCAGCATGAAGTATTTATGAACAGGGCGCGACATCTTTATAAGCACCTTTTGTCCAACGCGTGCAGTTTTAATCGGCTCATTGTATTCGTTTCTGAGATCTAACACTACCTGGGTAAAATCTTCACTCAAACGTCTTCCCATTACTTCTATGGACGTGTTACCCATAATCCTGTTTTTTACCAATACCTCAGCCACATCATTGGAAAGTACATTATTAACCATACCGAGATAATGATATTCTTTCATGTTACTATTTCCAGAATGCGTTGTCTGGCTATTATATCCCTGGTTTCCTGAAAAGAATCCTGTGCCGTATTCCCTATGGCTAATCTTCTCAAGCTCTAATAACCACTTTGGATCATATGCATATCCATGTGGATCTGCAAGATAACGGTCCAACGCCTCCCGATATATCCTTGTCACAGCGGCAACATAATACGGTCCCTTCATACGGCCTTCAATTTTCCACGCATTAACTCCTGCATGTACTAATTCAGGAATATGCTGAATCATGCAGAGATCCTTCGAGCTCAGGATAAAAGTGCCGCTTTCATCTTCCACAAGAGGATAGGTTTCCTCTGGCCGTTTCTCTTCTTTCAGAACGTACTGCCACCGGCACGAATGGGAGCAGTCTCCCAGGTTTGCATGCCGGTTGGTCATAAAACTACTCAGGAGGCAACGTCCGGAATATGACATGCACATGGCGCCATGCACAAACACCTCAGTTTCTGCCTGAACATTGGCCGTGATTTCCCGAATTTCCCCCAGGGTTAATTCCCTGGCGAGTACCGCCCGTTTTACGCCTTGTTTATGCCAAAATTCAACTGATTTCGCATTGGTCGTATTCGCCTGTGTACTGAGATGAATCGGAATATGGGGGGCAATTTCCCTTACCGTCAGGAAAACACCGGGGTCAGAAACGATCACGGCATCTACCGGAATTTCAGCAAGTTCTTCTAAATAAGCACGCATACCCTGAATATGATAATTACGCGCATAGATGTTTAATGTGATATAAATTTTTTTTCTTCTCTCGTGAACCCAGGCAGTACCCTCTTTGATTTCTTGTAAAGTCAGATTGGTAGCACCCATGCGGAGGTTAAAACCCTCTCCACCTGCATAGACCGCATCGGCACCGTATTCGATCGCCGTTTTGAGCTTTTCAAGATCACCCGCAGGCGCAACCAGTTCAGGTTTTTTGTATGATGCGTTGTTTGCCTGTATCATTTCTTCATCCTAACCCTGTCTGAATATTCCTGCAGTATTAATTGGGCAGCAATCATGCCGACACGTTCCTTAACTTTTTTTGAGAGAGTTTGTTATAGAAAATAGTTATGAGTATCAAAGGCACGTTAATATAATTCCGGTACCCAGAGGCACAAGTAAATTATCCAGCGACCGCAGAGGTAATGACTCAATAAAACTAGAAATAGATGCGGCAAATAAAGCCGGGAGAAGGGGCAGATAGATACATCCACAAAAAAAGGCAACCGTCCAGGCAGCCAAAGACCCTTCGATACTCTTTTTGATGTTATAAGGAATCCGGTGGTTACCCAGGCTCCTGCCAACCATTGTAGCAGCTGTATCAGCAAAAGCAACAATCCATATGACTGTGCTGGCAATAACCGCAGGAAAAAACAACGTGGACAGAATAGCGCCCAAAACCAGGGTTACCGGTCCAAAGGCAAAATCACGTTCCTCAAACTTGCGGATACTTAACCTGGTTATACGACCCAGCAAGGGAAAAGAATAACCATTGACTCTCATGCACTCGGAGATCATATAAATAATCAATAAGGAAAAAAGTATCAGGAGTGTTGTATGAAAAAAGTAACCTGAGATTAGGGGTACAAAAGCGATGAGGACGTGTAAGAATTTTCTCCGGATTTCCTGATACCATGAGTGGGTAAATTGCCTGCGCATGCCTGCAAACAACGTCTTAGACGTATCGGCATCTTCGATATCCATGATATCCAGCACCTCTGACATATCCCCGTTATCGATTAAGTGGCGTGCACGCTGTCGTACGGTATAATGTGCGTTCACGCCTATAGTTATACCCGCTTTATGCATGATATCGAGGTTGTTACGATCATCCACAATGACAACAGTATCCTGCCAGGTAAGATTGTTTTTTGTTAATAGCTCTTCAACAAGGCCTTTCTTTCCATCAGGTCTAAAAAGTTGCCCAAACACATCTCCCGTTAACCGCTCGCTATGAGTACCAAGCCCCAAACCATATCCGTCATTTGCCGATAACCTGACCGCAAGGTCTTTCACAAAGATATCCGGCACGCCGCTGCTGATAAGGACTACGAAATATCCGTGATTATGCAATATCTCAATCGTTTCTCTTGCATGCTTTATCAGGGGAATATTTTTGTATACCATATGGGCATGGCTAAGCATAACACCACGAAAACCCGCATATACCCTTGTAATCAACTCCTGAATAGATATCTTATTCATATTAAAGAGAAGACATAACAGTGCCGTCCGGATGCATACTGCTGTTCCAAGAAAACGTGCCAAATGTAAAATAAACTGTCCTTTAAACAGGACACCATCTACATCCACCACAATGAGCTTTTTTATTCCATCGGGTGAATGAGTGGAAGTAAAGTTTGCAATTTTGCCGTGAATATGCGGCGTTATAGTATCTTTCAAAGATAATTTTGACATTTTCAGCACAGATATAAAATTAACCCTGTCAGGGTTTAAAACCCCGACAGGGTTGACTCACGAATTTCGCGCTTCGGACCTTGTCTCTTCCGACACGTTCGGGTTAGGCATATTTATCATGTACTTCGTGAAATACTGTAATTCAGAATACCCCCGCTAAAAGCTGTTTGATAAAACTTAAACAAACAAACACAATTACGGGAGAAAAATCTATACCTCTGATGGGCGGAATGAGTCTTCGGACAGGATTCAATACGGGATCGGTAATTTTATACAGAAATTGTATGGCTTGATTATACGGATTGTGCGGTACCCACGAGAGTACGATTCTAATAAGCAACGCAATTTCGTAAATGGTAATGAGTTTACCTAAAAAGACTCCCACAAAAAACTCCTTTTTTAAATAGATGGAAAAATAGATTTTATTTCCTTGCGATACTCAAACGGAAGAAATTCTAACACAGCTCATTACGGAGAGCAACAAAAATAAATGTCTGATTAACCTTTGAATAATCAATATCTTACGAAATTTTTACGCCTGCCGGGTGAATATCCCCAATATTTTATATTTTAGCAGGGTGTCCGAGAATATGGTGTCCTTGTTTTCTTCAACAAACCTGAAATAAAGGGCCAATACAGTTGCGAAACAGGGGTTCAAAGATATAATAAAACGCAATGAAAGCTACACATCTGCGCAGAACTGGAAGACGGGGACACGGAGAGGAAGAATTTAATGTGCGTGCATTAGAAAAAGCACCGCTATTGTAAAGCCGGCTGACATCAATGACGTCCTGATCTCCAAAAGGTCGTATAAGGGATGCATAGACTAGCCGTGCGGCTTATGATGAGGTCGTAAGGCTAGTGGCGCGTATTTTAAAACATATTGACGGGCTTGTCAGGATGCCACAGTTGATTCGTATCCTAAAGGCATCCAGTTAGAAGATATGATTTCTTGAAATAAAGGATAGGGCATGATAAAATTCACTTGATATGGCCGTGATTTCCTACGAGGGTGCGACGTACTGCAGCTACGGACCTTGTCATTGTGATAATTTCATGGTACGGAATTTAAAATTTTTTAAAGGGAAATAAATTGAAGATCGGGGAAAATTCCCTGGGTATTAAGATAATTACACACATTATTCTGGATGAAATCCGCTCGGTACTTGAAAAGATTGATGAGAAGGCTTACGAAGAGTTTACATCGCAAATTCTTACCGCAAAAAATGTGTTTGTTACAGGCCAGGGGCGATCAGGACTGGTATCCCGCACGTTCGCTATGCGGCTCACCCATATCGGCTTAAATGCCTATTGTGTTGGCGATGCAACGACCCCGAATATTGATAAGGGAGATTTATTGATAGCCTGCAGCAGTTCTGGCAGTACACACATTACCCGGTATATTGCAGGATTGGCAAGAAATGCCCATGCCAGAGTAGTCGCTGTAACCTCCCATAAAAACTCCCCCCTTGCCGGGCAGGCAGACATTGTTATTGAATTACCCGTACAGGAAGTAAGTACGGGCCATAATGACAGTGGGTCCGTCCAGTTTCGAAGCACGCTCTTTGAGCAGGCATGTCTCGTGTATTTAGATGGAATCATTCTTTCTCTGGTAAAAGACTGAATAGCTCGGAGAATGAAAATGCACAGGAGACATTCCAACCTGGAGTAAAAGTGCATCTATACGATAAGATGCATTTTTTCACAATGCGCCTTATCAGCCAGTGAATAAGTGTTATCACTACTTTTATGAAGAGTGTTATGCTCATCGTATCTATCAAAATCTTGCGATACGCCTTTTTACCTGACACACTATCGAACAATGCTTTTTTCAATGCGGGACAATCTTTTGCGGCTTGAATAATAGGTGTCAAAAAACCATAATAAGCGCCCCAGATGACAAACCTCCTTACCGCATGAGCATACGGAAGATCTTTTATGATTTCACTGAAGCTATCCGCATAGATTTGAAATGCCGCCCTGGATATACCACTGTCCATCATAGTTTCTGCTGCTTTTATCCCCATTAAACAAGCCGAATTAACCCCTTTGCCTTTGAAAGGACGAATAAGACCCGCCGCATCGCCAATGGTAACATATCTGTCTCCAAAGAGATGGCGGGCAGGTTTTATGGGAAAACAACCCCGGTGGTAATCTAGTTTCTCCAGGGATTCCCTGAAGTTCTTTGGAAGTACCTCTAAAACAGCAGGTACTTGCAGAAATTCATCCATAGACCTCGATGATATTTTTGCTCCGGCGATGTTAATGGTGTAGTGGTCAGCCTTAGGAGTAACCGCGCCAAATTCTATTTCTTTGAGTGACGGTAAAAAGGCATGGATGTAGCCATCGGTATCCTCAAGGTCATGATGTTGTCCTTTTGGATGAAATTTGGTAAGTATGGTCAATAAGAATTTTGGCGATTCGTACGGAGTCTCCCGTTCAAATATCCTGTATGTACCTTCCTCGATCCCAAATGCACCCACGACAACATCAGCCTTTGTGTGTTTTGTCTCGCTGTACACGATAACCTTATCTTTGCCGATTTCCACATCAGTGACCTTGCTCCGGATGACGGTTGCACCGGACTCCATTGCCTTTTTCAGGAGGTATGCATCGAACTGAATCCTGCGAAGGGCGTAAGAGATTTCACCTTCTCCATCGAGTTTGATAACAGAACCATCGGTGTGGAGGTAGTAGCCGGGCACTTTCCTTTTCACAAGATGCCACGGGAAAGGTATTCCTAGTTTATCCTCAATAATGTGTTCGATCGGCTGAGAGAGGACACCCGCGCATTCATTGTGTTCAATACCACCCTCAAAGTCCTTTGGTTCGTAAATAACAACATCCAGATTCATGTTTCGTCTTTTGGCAAAATTCTTTAAGGTAATTGCACAACTGGCGCCGGCAGGACCTCCGCCAATTATGACGACGGCCTGACCATCCATCAGGGGACCCGACCCTGATTTTTGCAAATATGTTACTTTTTTTGAACGCCCCGTGAGTATACAATGCTTCCAATAATCATATCCTTGCTTCACAGCAGCGGAAAGGGTATAGGGGAACATAGCGATGTGCAGCCGCACATCAATAACCTTGGAAAAAATCTCTTTATAGCTTGCATTACCCGTAACCATGTTCCACAGGATATTGTTAATCTGTATAGACTCCCAGGCGCTGTGTCGCTTTACAAGATGGTCCATTTGCGCGTTTACCAGGTGTCTTTTGGCCGTGGTATAATCATGGATACCAAATATGAGATTGCCAAAGAAGTTATCCTGCGCCAAAAGTCTTAAGGCAGGTTTGTAATATCCCTTCTTAAAATTTTCTTCAGAAATACCCCGTTCGAAGATTGTGTGTGCGGCTAACTGCGCAGTATCAAAAGCGGACTCAATGCCATTTTTATAGGTACGAGACGCTGGCATCTCCTATGATTACCAACCTATTCGCATAAGGAAGTTCGGCATGGGTAACAGGTATTTTAGGAAAGCAGATACAGAGGTCTTTGGGCAGTGTCCACCCTTCAGGCAGAAGTTCGCATACCTTTGGATGCCTCATAAATTCTATCAGATGGGCCTTTGTTATATCTTCGCTTCCAATGAGAGAAACAGTAATGTAGTCTCCCTTCGGTGTAAAGGCGGCAAATTTGATGGGTTTGACCCCCAGGGCAAATACGTAAATTGTATTGCGAAAACGCTCTTGAATAAAGGAATGGCCGAGGTAGAGTTCTGCATTGCATGTCCGCACTGATTTCGGCTCCCGATAACCGAATTCCTTGCCCACAATCCTTTTTATAAGGGCTGTATTAAGCCCGAATGCACCAACAATAAGGTCTGCAGATATCTTTTTTCTTACCTCCGCTTCCTTGTATACGATGTTTACCAAATCTTGCGGATATTTTGGCAACTCTATTTCTTCGACAACGGCGGCAATAACTTTTACCCCTTGAGATGCCACATGCTTCAGTAAGAAATCGTCGAAACTGATGTTGGCTGTCAACTCTGAAAATCGGGGACCGTTCCCGCGAAAGACGGTTATTATTTTTGGTTTATGTCCTGGTTTTGGGTGGTGTAATTGAATGCCACGTTCTTGTGTCTGAAAGTAATAACCGTTTATTTCTTGTTGAACGCGTGACTTGGGAAGGACAATCTTTTGACTTTCCATTTTCCTGATGAGGGTTTCCGGCAACACACCGGCGCACATGTTGCATCCACCAGGACCTTTTTGAATGAAATTTCTACCATCAAGAATGGTTATCTGTATCCTGCGACCATGTTTCTTTGCAAGCTTTAAAGCAAAATGAGCAAAGAAACTCCCCGCCGGTCCGCCACCAATAACCAAAACACTTGAACCATCTCTAAGCTGAATATTCATCATTATGGGTCATATCCATACGGCACAAGAGCCTTAACAATTTCTGTGTTAAGTTATAAAGTCCCCTCTTGGAAGGGGATTTGGGGGGGGGTAATTGAGTATCTCCCGGCAAAAATACCCCCCCCTTTTCCCTCCTGGGTAGAATATTTGTGCTATTATAAAACTTCGGTTTTGAGTTAAACATGGACAAACTCTGTTTGTCCATGCCACCCCAAAACCCGCATAAATAATATGAAATTTCCTATACAATTCCGATCAGAATCTCTGAAGTTTTAAGCTAGATAGGCTTTTCTTCCCTTTCTCCAGTACGAATACGAACAATATTTTCAATGGGTGAAATAAAAATCTTACCACCACCCGTGTTGCCTGTTTTAGCCTCTCTCACAATTGCGGTAATCTTTTTCATAACTTCAACCTCACTTTGCGCTTCAAAACTATTCTATATTTCCATCATCCAGACGATAAGGGGCATTAACTATTGGCCGGGAAATCAATTTACCACTATAGGTAATCTTATTTCCCACGTTCACGTCCATTACCTTCTCGAACATCCTCCAGTCAAATATGATTTCTACCTCTGCCCCTCTACCATCGTAACGGCTTACCCCAATATGGTTCCAGTCCACACGTCCCATTCCTTTATAAATAACAATCCCATGCCAGCGAACATATCTACCCTTATATTTCTTCCACAATTTATTTTTTTCAGCACGAGACAGCAAGCTCTCCTTACCAAATTGCTTATCCAACTCATCGAAAGAGAGATCCATGAAATCTTTCGGTTGTGCTTCCAAAACAGACACTGAAGATTCCCCGGTGGTCGCCGGGCTCTTATCAAAAATAAGGTCACGAGAATTTCGTCTTGCATCTGTGATATCAGAAGGAGTGGCAGACACCGTGGGATACTTGGTTGCAATCCCTTCCTTTCGATTATCGAAAAAATGGATGGGCTCCCCTTCTGCAAATAGGGTATAAAATTTCTCCTTAAAAGCGAGAATTCTATCGGGATCGTAATAAAACAGGACTTCGTTATTTATATTTCTATTCCGATAGGCCAACCAACTATACAACCCGGTTACCAATATCCTGTCATCTAATAAAATAAAATCCTGTCCATCTCCATCACCCATGGAAACCTTCAGAACCCTGGTATCGAATCCTTTATGCATCAATGCCGCAGCTAATGGGCCTCTCTCTCTGGAATTATCATATTCTAATACTACGATACGCACCCGAATACCCTTATCTCTTGCAGTCATTAATTCGTCTGCAATGTCCAGGGCGGCAAAATTACGGATACAAATATCTATACCCTGCTGCGCATACTCAATTCCTTCCCGCAATCGATCCCTGATAGTACCCTGAGGGGTATAATAAACATAATTTTCTGCATATATGGGGCTGGAACCCCACACAAGCACAATCGCAAGGAACAATCCTTTCATATACACGAATTTTCTCCATAGACCATAAAAGCCTTTGGTAACTTATCCAGTATATCTGTAGCAATCAGCGAAATCTCACCCACCTCCCGGGACGCAATATCTCCTGCCAAGCCATGCAAATGTACACCCAGCTGTGCTGCATCAAAGGGTGTGTAATTTTGCCCCAACAAAGCTGAGATCACGCCCGTCAGGACATCTCCGGCTCCAGCCGTAGCCATTCCGGCATTACCTGTCTTATTTACATAGAACTTCTCCTCATTCATGACGAGGGTCTGATGTCCTTTCAACACCAGGGTAACATTATCCCTACCCCTCACAAACATCTGAGAAACTTCTAACCGTCTTGATTGAATTTCCTGAGTAGAGGACACCCCTGTAAGGTGTGCCATTTCACCGGGATGTGGCGTAAGTATGATCTGTTTTTTTACCTGATGTAATACCCCAGGGTTATCTGCCAGTGCATTAATACCGTCGGCATCTAACACTATCGGTTTGTTCAGATATTGTAATAGCCAGAGTACCAATTTCTTCGTCTCCAGATACTGAGACAAGCCTGGGCCAATGGCAACCACGTCAAACCGCTGTGAAAAATCGAGGATGTCCTGACGTCCCAAATCAGACAAAGTTTTTACATGGGTTTCTGGCAAAGGATGCGTCATGATGCAGGTTAGTTTGGATGCCACGATTCCGTGCAGACTCTCCGGGATGCCCAGAGTTACGATTCCAGCGCCGGCACGCAGGGCCGCACTACTACAGAGACATGCTGCGCCAGTCATGCCACCAGAACCAGCCAGCACCAATACCCTCCCATAGTCCCCCTTATGGGTATCGGGTTTTCTTGCAGGAATCTTCGGCAATGCCTTTACTTCATACATAAAATCATCTTATTTTTTTGATCTGTTGATCAAGGATGCAACATAAGCCGCCCCGAAACCGTTGTCAATGTTCACAACTGAAACACCGGAGGCACAACTATTCAGCATGGATAAAAGTGGAGCAATTCCGGAAAAGCTGGCCCCGTAACCAATACTTGTGGGCACACCAATGACAGGGCAGTCTACGAGCCCTCCCACGACACTTGCCAATGCGCCTTCCATTCCTGCTATCACGATAATTACGTTGGCCTTTAGCAATTCACCATGACTTTTCATTAACCGGTGGATACCTGCAACCCCGACATCATACAACACCTGTACCTCATTACCCATGATCTCCGCGGTTATCCGAGCTTCCTCGGCAACCGGAATATCGGAGGTACCTGCTGTTATGATTAAAATGAGCCCTTTGTGGGACTTTCGACGGGTCGTACGTATGGTAATTGCCCTTGCCTGTTCATGGTAAATGGCTTCTGGAAATTCATTGTAAACAGATTGGTATATCTCCTTATTTGCCCTGGTCGCAAGCATATCGTTCCCGCCTGAGACGATATGTGCTACTATTTTTACCACCTGCTCAGGAGTCTTGCCCATACAAAAAATAACCTCCGGAAAACCGCAGCGAATGTTACGATGGCTATCCACCTTGGCAAAACCTATATCTTTATAAGGCAGTTCCCTAATTTTCCCAAGAACATCATGTATTGACACCTCCCCGGCCTTATAATCTTCTAATAATTGTTTTATGACGTCAATGTCCATAGCTATTTTCTCAATTCATACACTTCAGGGAATTGCTTCGAAATCAAGACCTGAAACGTCCCCTTCTTCATACATCTTATAAGCAAGCCCTGCCACCATAGCGGCATTATCGGTACATAATCTTATGGATGGACAATAGACGGGGACGGACAACTCCATCGATTTGTCTTTCAACCTCTGACGAAGCCTGGAGTTAGCAGCCACACCACCACCCGTAAGCACACCGCGTGCGTTATACATCCTTGACGCAAGAAAAGTTTTTTCAACCAGGACGTCAACTACCGCTTCCTGAAAGCTTGCGGCAATATCTGCTATTTTTTGATCGGACGGTGTCGTTGTATCGTTATTTTTTAAATCTTGTCCGCGGTAGTGATATAATACTGCCGTTTTAAGCCCGCTGAAACTAAAATCAAGGGAATCTTTTTCGAGATACGCCCTTGGGAATGTCACTGCGCGCTGATTCCCTTGTCGCGCAAGCCTATCAATGACAGGTCCACCAGGATAACCAAGTCCCAGTATCTTTGATACCTTATCAAACGCCTCACCAGCGGCATCATCAATCGTCCAGCCCAAGGGTATATGCTTTGTTTCGCTTTCTGAAAGAAAAAGTATGGTATGTCCACCCGAGACAACCAGGCTAATAGCGGGATACTGGATATCCTCGTATTCGAGATTGTTCGCATAAATATGGGCATGGAGGTGGTTGATGGCTATTATGGGTACGTCCAGCGCCATACTCAGTGTTTTGGCGGCCGTCACACCGATAAGCAGGGCGCCGATCAGTCCTGGTGTATTCACGACCGCAATTGCATCAATTTCATTTAGCTGAATGTTTGCATCAACAAGGGCGTTGTTAATGATGCCAATGATAGACTCTAAATGTGCACGGCAGGCAATTTCAGGAACCACTCCTCCAAAATGACGGTGCAGGGTATCCTGTGACAGAATAATACTCGATACGATCTCTTTGCCATCTTTTACAATGGCAGCCGATGTCTCGTCACAGGATGTTTCGATGCCTAGAATTAGCATACCATAAAAAAGACAGGAAACATTCCTGCCTCAAATAAAATACTCACCATAAAAAAAACGCAACAGTTTATTTTTTTTGAAAATAATATCGTGAAAAGCTCCGTTAGGAGCGATATGTTTCCAGGCAAACGAAAGTGTTACCAAAAACATTTTTACCTCTTTAACGAGTGCGTGCACCCTTCGCATAAACTTCAATGCCCTTCAGGATATCCACGGCTCTTTGGAGCTGGATGTCTTCATACTGTTGTTGCCGTCCTTTTTCCTCAGACGTTCCTTTCTGCACAGTCTCCTTTTCCGTGACGTCATTCCTTTTGCGATCCGTATTAGCCATAGATAAATGTCCATGCAAGGCCTTCATTTCAATAAGGCTGAGCGGAACCTTTATATCGGGTTCAATTCCTTTTTCATGGATACACACCCCCGAAGGAGTATAATACCGTGCAGTTGTCAATTTCAAGGCAGCCTTCCCATCTCCAACAGGAATTAAGCTCTGTACTGACCCCTTGCCAAAAGTTTTGACCCCCATGAGCAAGCCACGTTTGTGATCCTTGATGGCGCCTGCAACAATTTCCGATGCGCTTGCGCTTCCGTTATTTACCAAGGCCACCAACGGAAAACCAGGATACGTCCCCTTCTTATGGGCTTGATATACATAATTCTGCGTCTTATCTCTCCCGCGCGTGGATACAATTACACCCTTAGCAAGGAATTTATCTGCCATCTCAACAGCAACATTTAACAACCCACCCGGATTAAATCGTAAGTCCAATATCAAACTTTTCATCCCCTTTTTCAACATATCCTGAATAGCTATATCCAGATCTTTTGTAGTATTCTCCTGAAAACTTGATACGGCCAGATAACCGATCTTATACTCATCGTCTACAATTTTCGCACTACGGATACTATTTACATAAATTTTCGCACGTTCAATGGTAATATCTGCAGGAGTGGTATCACCTTCGTGAACAACGGTCAGGGTAATCTTCGTCCCCAACTTGCCCCGAAGCCTTTTTACAACTTCGCGGACACCCATATTTTCAGTAGATACACCATCAACTTTGATAATTCGGTCACCAACCAATATTCCAGCTTTAAATGCAGGAGAATCAAGTAGCGGTGTAATTACAATTAATAACCCTTCCTTTATGACCACCTCAATTCCGAGCCCTTCAAATTCGCCTTCTGTTTCAATCCTGATATCTTCTAACTCTTCAGCATTAAAATATTGACTATAGGGATCCAAGCCGGAAAGCATGCCACGATATGCGTTCGTAAGGATGGTGTTTAGCGTTATTTCGTCAACATACTTGTCTTGTAATTCTTTTACGACCCTGATAAACTCCTCAAATTCCTCATAAACGCTCACTTTGGGCTGTTTAACGCCCTCGCTTAGTTCAACCTGAGGCTTTTCGATGGGTTTGTCTTGTCCGAACGAAACAACGCCCGCTGATATGAGGGGTATGAGGAATAAAGAAATGTACAACCGTTTTCTCATTTTATCTTACACCGTATTCATCCTTTTCGCCTTGGCAATTCCCATATCGAAAAACCTATCGGGATATTTCTTGCCAAATCCTGCCTTTGTTAACATCCTTACAATATGTCTTCGGGTAACCTTAGCACGTTCTTCTGATTTAGCATCTAATCGTTGTGAATTTTTCATTATAGTAAATTTTTCGGAAGAAAATACTCCACAAAAACATGGTAACTACAAACCAATTTAAAGTCAGTATCGTCTCTCAAGTTATCTCGTGTGGCAGGAAGTGAAGAACAAAGGCAGGTAATTATAAAGTTTGGGGAAGTTATTTCATGTTTGATTTAAGATCACAGAGTTTTCGACTACTTTACCTCAAACACTCCACCTTAGCTTAAGTGGTGGGCAGAGCCGGGATCGAACCGGCGACACCAGGATTTTCAGTCCTGTGCTCTACCAACTGAGCTATCTGCCCTTTCTTTTCATAAAGGATAAACAAAAAATTCATTTTTATTATAGAATTCAAAGGTAGACAAGTCAAGGCTTTTTGTAACTTTCAAAACACAAAATTGTTTTTGCAGTTTGTATTTTAAATTTTCCTTTTTACGTTTCTGCCTCCTGACTTGTTCGAGTCAGAAGTTGTTTATGTCAGATACAATGCTGTTTAATTTTTGGTCACTACAAGGCCAAAACGTGTTTAATATTCCAACAATAAATTTATCTTCTCTGTCATTTTTTCCCTGCTTATCAAAAAAACCTCTCTGTGATTTCGTAGAGATATTTACCAAGAAATAAATATTGTCTTCCCAGGGATCTTTAAGCTCACCACCGTATGTAAAATGCCATGCTGGCTGACTAAACCATTCGAAAAGCCCTGTACTACTATTACCAAACATCCCCACCCAGGGAGCAGAGAGGTTGCTTATTTGGCTTAAATATTGCTGCTCATTTGATAACGCCTAAAATCATCAATCTCTATTTACGTTGATTTATTTTTTCAGTACGCGTGTATTATGTCAACACCTTCAACTAAAGACCATTTTAAAGAAGCAGAAGCATTACGAGAACGTGGACTTTATGAAAAAGCTATTGAGTCTTATAAAAAAACCATAGAGAATGATCCATGCTTCATTAATGCGCATCATAGCCTAGCTCTTCTCTATCACAAAACCCAACAATTTGACAATGCCATTATTCATTTAAAGAAAGCTATTGAATTAGACCCCAATGATATCTTTGCATTCAACAATTTAGGAGTTATATCTTATGCAACAAACAGACTTCACGAGGCAAAGGCATATTTTGAAAAGGCTTTATTCCTTGATTCGACTTACAAAGAAGCCCGATATAACCAGGTAAAACTTCAACAAATATTAAAAAAGGCACCCTTACCGTTCACCCATAAACAATCTGCTAAAGCAGGTCATAATACAGGATGTTTAAAGATAGGTTTTGTGAGTATCTGGTTTGAACGTGGACAATCCTATGTAACAATAACCTTACGGGATGTTATTGCAAAAGAACACGGAACTTTTGTTTTTGCAAGAACTGGCGGTGTATACGGCCGCCCTATGCTGCAAACTGATGGCATGTGGGCAGTTCAGAATTTAACAACATTTCATGATTATACTATTCCCCATGAAATATTCGGAAAATGGATCGAAGAAAATGCCATTGACGTGGTGATATTCAATGAGGAATATGATTGGGGCATTGTCAATTTTTGTAAAAATAAAGGCGTTAAGGTCATTACCTATCTTGATTATTACAAGGACGATTGGAAACATTCCATGCGCTTGTATGATGCTGTGCTTTGCTCTACGCAAAGGACTTTTAATTTAGTGAAAGATATTTGCAATGCCTATTACATCGGATGGGGAATCGATACTGAACTATTTAGGCCATTACATAATACTGAAAGGAAATATACTTATTTTCACAATGCAGGATGGTTAGGTATCAATTACCGGAAAATGACACCCGCCGTAATCCTTGCTTTTGATGCACTTTCCCGATGTAATCCCGATGTTACTTTATTCATACATGCCCAGGCGGAACTCGAAAGGCTTCCCCCTGAAATTATACCCATAGTTCGCAACAATTCTCGGATTACGTATCATGTAGAAACCGTACCAGCGCCTGGTCTCTATTACAAAGGCAGTATCCTGGTTTTTCCAAGTAAACTAGAAGGCCTGGGATTACCACTCCTTGAGGGTATGTCATGTGGTTTACCTGCCATTGCAACCGATGCTCCACCCATGAATGAATTCGTACAAAACGGCTATAACGGCTTTCTGGTTAAGATTGCTCAAAAACTCACCAGGCAGGATAATATCGCATTTCCGGAAGAAATTGTGGATATCCAAGATTTAACCGCAAAAATGCAAAATTTGGCAAATGACAAAAACCTGCAAATCTCTATGGCGGACAATAGCCGAAAATACGCCGAACAACATCTTGATTTAAACACCTTAAAGCAAAAGATCAACCATGTTTTATTTAAAATTATGCAGCAACCAAGCGGAACATAAGCTGTGATACAGGGACAAAACGAGAAAATATTCTTTTGTGGAAATATGATAACCGTTCACTTAGTTGGCGCACAAAAAACAAATTATCCGTGGGGTTTTGAAAATCATATAATTTCAGCATTGAATGAAATGAATTGCACGGTCATCAGTACAGACTTCCGGCAGGAACGACAAAATCTCCCCATACTTTTACAACAAAAAGCAGATATTGTTCTCGTTTGCAAGGGTGAATTCATTGAGCCGGAATTAATCAAATCACTTCCTTATCCCACTGTCTTGTGGTATTGCGAGCAAATTGGCAACGAAAGAGAGGCAGACTGTGAATCGCTTCTCAGGAAAAAAGAACTGACATATAATGCATACGCATTTGATTATGTATTTTCTCATGACAAAAGCAACCTCCAAATATACAGAAACATAGGGTGCAAAAATGTCTATTGGCTCCCCTCTGCTGCAATAAATACGAAGGTTCATAAAAATCTTGGTATTCCAAAAAAATACGACATTACCTTTATTGGAAGTAAAACTCACCGCCGCCAAAAAATACTTACTGCATTAGAAAAGCATTTTAAAATATTTACCCCGAATATATGGGACAGTGAAGAAATAAATGAAGTATTTAACGAGTCAAAGATTGTCTTAAACATCCATCTCTCTGACTTACTCAATATAGAAACACGACTAGGCGAGGTACTTGGTTCAGGCTCATTCCTTCTTACAGAAGAGCTTTCAATCCAAGACCTCTTTGCCGACGGAGAACATCTCGTACAATGGCATAAAGGAGATATTGACTATCTTATTAAGTTAATTCAATATTATCTCTTCCATGAGGAAGAAAGAGAAAGAATAGCCACAAACGGGCATCATTTTGCCAGTAAACACCATACCTTTGGGAAAAGAATGCATCAACTTTTGTCCGCCATACATTTTAACCAAAACAAGCATAATTAATTTACTAACATGGGACACATCAACTCACACCATGCATGGAATCTTGAGGAGTATTGCCCTTCACTAAGAGAGCAGACCAGTAAGATTCGAACACATCTTATTTCGACCGGCAAAATGCCCAGTTCAAAACATAGGCCACGTGTCTTCGTGGCGGTACATCATGTCAATTGGGAAAAATATGGGTTAGTAGACGGATGGACGGAGATTGCGGATGTTATTTGTTATGACTGGGGAAATTCCTACGATCAATATGCTCCAAACTGGCACAAGAGAGGCAAGCCGGATTTCAACAAAGAACTAATACGGCAGGTTGAATCAGCCCACCACGAGAAACCGGTCGATCTCTTTTTTTCTTATCTCTCAGGAAGATGGGTCTATCCAGAAACTATTCGTGCTATCGGTAAAATGAACTTGATAACGGTCAATATCAGTTTTGATGACACGATAAAGTTTTGGGGACATCAAGAGACAAGCGGTTTTTCCGGAAATGCAGAGATTGCCCCAGCCTTTGACCTTTGCATTACATGTCAAGCAGAAGAAGATGTTCAGAAGTATGCAAAAGTCGGCGCCCGATCCTTGTTTCTCCCGCCAGGTGCAAACCCCAACACCTTCTCCGCATTACCCGTGCCACGAGATATCCCTGTTTCTTTCGTTGGCCAGTGTTACGGTATAAGACCAAACATTGTTGCATTTTTAAAAGATCGCGGAATTTCAGTTCAAACATTTGGCAAAGGTTGGCCCTCTGCTGAATTATCACAACAGGAAATGAACACAATCTATTCCCGTTCATTAATAAATCTAGGATTTGGCTTCATTGGGGACTCTACACAGCTAACAGGGTTAAAATGCAGGGATTTTGAGGTTACCTGATGGGAGGGCTCTATTTAACAACCTATAATCAGGGACTGGAAACCTGTTTTACCATAGGGGAAGAGATCGACTGTTATCGGGACGAAATGGAATTACTTTCAAAATTATCCTATTACACAACACACACGGACATCGCCTTCAAAATTGGAGCAACCGGAAAGATGAGATGCCTGCAAGACCATACATGGGTTAATCGATTTGAAACAATCCTTACCTGCGTTGGTCTTTCTGACGTTACTTTAGAGAGAAGCCTGCGACGGAGAAAAGCACAAAAATCATGCTAAAAATAATGAGCGTTTTTGGCACGCGCCCCGAGGCCATTAAACTTGCACCGGTAATTAAAGAACTACAGCAACATCCAAGCACAATAAAAAGTATCGTTGCTGTTACGGCACAACACCGTCAGATGCTCGATAGCGTTTTGAATGTCTTCGCAATACAACCAGATCACGATTTGAACATCATGAAAAACAATCAAGGACTATCCGATATAACTTGCGAAGTATTAAAAAGCATAGAGGCGATTTATGAACAAGAACAGCCAGATCTGGTTTTGGTACAGGGTGACACAACTACTGTTTTTGCAGCCTC
Organism: Planctomycetia bacterium; assembly: GCA_015075005.1. GTDB lineage: Bacteria > Planctomycetota > Brocadiia > Brocadiales > Brocadiaceae > Brocadia. The sequence goes on along the minus strand of JABTVC010000001.1, from coordinate 896,004 downwards.
ACTGGCCGCGTATTACCAACGCATTCCTGTGGGACACGTAGAGGCAGGATTGCGATCACACAATAAGCACCACCCTTTCCCGGAAGAAATAAATCGATGTCTTACCAGCGTCATGGCACATCTCCACTTTACTCCAACTCATGATGCAAAAACAAATTTACTAAACGAAGGAGTGCGTGAAGACACTATTTATGTAACAGGCAATACTGTCATAGATGCCTTACTAGATGTTGCAGCGCGAGATTTCAAATTTGACAATGATTTGCTCAACGACATTAAGGGTAGAATGGTATTAATCACAGCCCACCGACGAGAAAACTTTGGGAAACCGTTCAACGATATCTGTGATGCAATCATAACGTTAGCACATAAATACCCAAATATTACTTTTGTATATCCTGTCCATCTGAATCCAAACGTCAGGAACGTTGTGTATCCCCTGCTGGGAAATATATCAAACATCATACTCATTGAACCATTGGAATACGTGTCATTTGTTCACTTAATGAAACGAGCCTACATTATTTTAACCGACTCTGGCGGTATTCAGGAAGAAGCCCCTTCCATAAACAAACCTGTACTGATACTCCGTGAGGTAACGGAACGCCCGGAGGCTGTAAGGGCAGGAATCGCAAAGTTAGTGGGTACATATCCAACGTCTATTATTACAGAAACAACTCGCTTGCTAGAAGATACAAAAGAATATACTCGGATGACTCATATTCCAAATCCATTCGGGGATGGACATGCAGCTCAAAGAATTGTCGCCCTCATTAAACATAAACTAATTCAAAATAAAGATACAGTCACAAAAAAGAGCAGTAATGTTTGTGCAGAGAACCGGAGGTGAGGTAAATAATGCGAGATTTTGAGTCAGCAATAGCTATGAACGAAAACAGCTTAGTAATTTTGAACGAGTCTTTTTGCTCTTCCCTATCTTTGCACTTCATACAGGAAATACCTATGTGCCCTTCCATTCTGCAAAGAAGCGAACCATAACATATAAGGTAAGGTTATCCCCAAAAGATTTTTGCTAAGTAAAATCCAATAAATCAAAATGTACAAAAATGAATCATGTTTTGTACAGAGTTATTCATTAATGAATTTGTCAAACAGTAACCTCATATTTTCTTCAACGCAAATATTGAATATGCAAACACTTATAATATATTTTTTCGGGTCTAATTTAAATCAATTGAGGTATAACATTTGCGCTAATTCTGCATTATAAACGGAAATAACAAATTTGTAACCTACTTGGCTCCTGTTTGAAGCGTTGCAGAAAATAACAATACAAATTAAGAATAAATAAAGGCGAGATGAATAACACGCGGAAGCAAAGGATTTCGGCCTGTATGATTGTAAAAAACGAGGAAGAACTCCTTCAAAGATGTTTAAGCAGTATTAAAAATGTAGCCGATGAAATAATTATCGTTGACACGGGGTCTACCGATAATACGATAACTATTGCTAATAGTTTCGGGGCAAAGATATATCACCGCCCCTGGAATGACAGCTTCAGCGATGCAAGGAATTATTCTCTGAATTACGCATCGGGTGATTGGATTCTTCAGATAGATGCTGATGAAGAGCTAGAGCAAGCGGACATCCCAAAGTTGCAATCTGCTGTAAATAATCCTCGATACAATGGAATTGTTGTGGCTATCCATAGCGACATAAAAGATAACATCCATAAATTTTATAATACACGAATTTTCCGACGTGGCAAGGGATTCTATAAAGATATTATTCACGAGCAAATTATTATGGAAGGCGAAAGACTGCCAACAGAAATACGGCTTTATCATCGGGGATATAACCTCGACGAAAAAAAGATGCAGATAAAGTGGCAACGGACTACTCGCTTACTTAAAAAGCAAATTGAACAAAACGAATTCGATAGTTTTGCATGGTTTAATCTTATACGAAATTATCGCACACAAGAGCTCTTTCAAGATGGTATCAATGCAGGTGAGGAAGCACTAAAGAAAATAACACTTAATTCATGCTTAAATGAAGCTGGAAGGACTGGTAACACTCAGCACTACGCAATGATTACTTATGAAACAGCAAATTGTTACCTCCACAAAGGAGACTTCGTAAAAGCAAGGGAATTATGCTATACCACCTTATCAAAATTAGAAGCATCGGGAATAACACCAGAAAATATCGATATTACTTTTACCCTTGCCTGTACATATCTGAAAGAAGGAAGTTATAAAAAAGCAATCGATTACTTTAAACGCTTTCTGTCCCTAAGGGAGTGGCATCTTAAACATATGAATACGAATTCCCTGATGATCGATACCCTCGGATATGATTATGCAGCAAATAATGGGATGGGTTATTGCTTTGGATATTTGGGGCAGTGGGAGATATCAATAAATTATTTACAAAAGGCCATATTATGCAACCCTAAATCTCTTACGGCCTACAGAAACCTTGCATCCTATTATTCAAGCATTGAAAGCTATAATAAAGCAACTCATATCCTTTTGAAAGCCGTTTCTGAAGGTATTGCAGATGATGGAGTACTTTTGAGATTAGGAGAGTTATACATACACCAAAAAGCCTATGAAATGGCCACGCCATATCTCGAGGAATATTTAAAGAAACACCCCAAAGATAAAAGCACCTTATTAAAGCTTGCCTGGTTGTATGAAAAGTCAGGTCATCTGGAAGCAGCACTGATAGGATACAGGTCAGCAAGAGCGGCACAAGAATCATACGGGGGTCAGTTTCATAGGGAAGGCGACAATCCGTTATAAATTCATTTTATAATTATATTCAAAACAAAAATTACCCATGAGAGAACATCCAGCAATACAAGATAATGAGAGACCCACACTATCCGCCTGCATGATCGTAAAAAATGAAGAGAAATTTCTCGCCCAGTGTTTACAAAGCATTAGAAGTGCTGTGGATGAGATTATCATTGTCGATACTGGTTCAACCGATAGAACGGTTGATATTGCGCAATCTTTTGGCGCAAAAGTATACAAGCATCCATGGAAGAACAGTTTTAGTGAGGCACGAAATCACTCTTTGAGCTATGCATCATGCGATTGGATTCTACAAATCGATGCAGATGAAACACTTGAGCAAGCAGATATCCCCCTTTTCCATAAATTGATAACCACCGACTCATACAATGCCATTTTTGTTGCCATATATAGTGAACTCCCCGGAGGACAGGCCAAGCACTACTTTCAAAGAATTTTCCGCAGAGGAAAAGCCCATTTCGAAGGAATTGTACACAATCAGCTCGTATTTGAGGGTAAAGTACTCGAATCAGAGATAAGATTTTATCACTATGGGTACAATTTATCCGATCGTGATATGGAAATAAAATATAAAAGAACAGGGACATTGCTAAGGCAGCAACTTGCAGAAAATCCAAACAATATCTTTATTTTGGCGAACCTAATTCGCAATTACAGAAATGAACACAATTTTGATAAAGTTATTGAATTGGGCGAACAGGGATTAAAGATATCTATATCACAGACAAATCTTGTTTCAATTAATCAAAGGCAAAGAATATCAATTGATCTTGCACACGCCCTCTTAAATAGAAATCAAGTAGACAGAGCCGAAGAAGTCTGTAAAAAAGCGCTGAGAGAAAAACCTGATTCCTTCGATATTTTAATCGTACTTGGAGAAATAATGATGAAAAAAGGTGCTTTCAGCGATGCATTACAGTATCTTAAAAAATATCTTATTTTAAAGGAAAAAGAAGACAAAGAACCGTCTTTTACTGTGCTGTCTGCTGATTTTTATTATTATGAACCCAGTGCCTATAACAATATTGGCGACTGTTACAAACATCTTGGACTTATACATGAGGCAGAAGTAGCTTATAAGAAAGCTATTGAACGAGACAAGAAAGAAACCCTCTATTATTCAAATCTCGTCAATTTATATATTTCTCAGAATCGGTTACAAGAGGCACAAGATTTAACTTGTACCGTTATAAAATCCGGTATTGCTGATCATTTGACTTACTTATTATTGGGAAAAATGTTTATCGCACAAGGAAATACCAGCGATGCTATTAATGCCTTCCGCCAATCTATCCGGCTGGACAATAAAAATACAACTGCACACACCTATTTAATAAACCTATTAATACAGGATAATCAACTGGAAAAGCAAAGAAGTATTAACAGAATAATTTCTTTTATCCAGACGACCTGAAACTCAAATGCCTGACAGAAAAAATTCATTATAAATGTGGAAATAAGGAGAGCGCTATTAATTTTATTCAGGACATAGTAACATCCAATCCATCAGACAGGAGCTTATATCTCGATCTCGGTGACCTCTGCATCGAAATGAAGGAATACGTTACTGCCATTGAAGTGTTAGAAAGATATCTCACCACTTCGCAAGGTGTTGAAGCAATGGTCATTGCTAGTATTGCTACTTGTTACGCCAAACTAGGCAAACTGGAATCCGCCATATTCGGATTTCAGACAGCTCTTAAGTTAGACCCTAACTGTAGTTGTGCTTTACATAACCTTGCTATTTTAAATATGAACGCATATGAATAAGTTTATATTTGATTACAGAAATGTATTTCATTCTTAACACAAACACAAGCTATTGCGATTTGAAATATATAAACACCCGTATATCTGTAAATATTTATACCCTAATTAACGAGGTTGGCACACAATGACAATCACAAACTTTCCCACTGCATCAAACAACAACAGACCTACGCTTTCCGCCTGTATGATCGTAAAGAACGAAGAGAAATTTTTATTCCAATGCTTAGAAAGCATTAAAAATGCTGTAGATGAAATTATTATTGTTGATACTGGTTCAACAGATAAGACCATTGAGATTGCACAATCTTTTGGTGCAATAATACATCATCATCCCTGGAAGAACAGTTTTAGTGAGGCACGAAATCACTCCTTAAGTTATGCAAACTGCGATTGGATATTACAAATTGATGCGGACGAGACGCTTGAGCATGCGGACATCCCTCTTTTACACAATCTCATATGCGTAGATTCCTATAATGCCATATTTGTTGCTATATATAGCGAACTTCCTGGTGGTCGGTCAAAGCACTACTACACAAGGGTATTTCGCAGGGGAAAGGCCTATTTCGAGGGAATTGTACACAATCAGCTCATTTTCGAAGGCGCGTCATTGCAATCTGAAATAAGATTCTATCACTATGGATACAATTTAACAGAACATGAAATGCAAAATAAGTATAAAAGAACGGGAAATCTGTTAAGAGAACAACTTGCAGAAAATCCTGACAATATTTTTATTATGACGAACCTTATTCGAAACTACAGAAATGAATATAATTTTAATAAGGTCATTGAATTAGGGGAAAAAGGATTAAAGTTATTAGTATCACAGACAGATTTTAACTCATGTAATCAAAGGCAAAGAATATATATTGACCTCGTATATGCCTTCATAAATACAAACCAACTCGACAGGGCTGAAGAAATCTGCGAAGATGCAATTAAAGAACACAATGACTCACTTGATATTTTATTCGTTATGGGAGAAATATTATTGAGAAGGGAAAAATTCAATGACGCCTTAATCTGTTTTAAAAAATACCTTATTATGAAAGACAGAGAAAATAAAAAACCCACATTTAACCTGTCCATCGTTGATGCTTATTATTACGAACACAAGGCATATGATAATATTGGAGTTTGTTATGAGAGGCTAAACCTTATAAACGAGGCCGAAGTAGCTTACAAAAAGGCTATAAGCCTCAAAAATAAAGAACCTCAGTATTACTCAAATCTCGCACAACTATATATTGCTCATAATGATATAGATAAAGCTGGAGATATAACTACCACCGCTATAAATATGGGTATTGCTAATGATTCAATATATCTATTGACAGGAAAGATACAATCAATGCAGGGGAAACCCCACGAAGCTATTAAAACCCTTAGAAAATTAATTCAAAGATGCAACAGAAATATACATGCACATGTATTCTTAATAAACTTATTAATACAAACAAATCAGCTGAAAGATGCAGAAGGTACGATAAAAGAAATCATTTCTTCCAATCCGGATCATCTGGGACTCAAATGTCTCATGGAAAGAGTAAAATTCAAAAATGGAGACAAGGATAGCGCCAACAAATTTATCCACAACATACTAGAAACCAATCCATCAAATGCCAGTGTATATCATGACCTTGGAAACCTTTCCATAGAAATAGAGGCATACGATACTGCTATTGAGCTGTTGGAAAAATATCTCAAAGTCTCTCCTGTTGATATAACGGCAATTACTAACATAGCAATCTGCTACGCAAGACTTGGCAAATTCGAACCCGCACGCATTGGACTTCATGCGGCACTTAAATTAGATCCCACCTACACCTACGCCTTACAGAATCTTTCGATTTTGAACAAAAGATTAGAGAATCGACAAGGTTGACATGGCAAACTATTTAACAGATATTTCATCTGAATATCTCTCTAATACCAATACTCTAAAAAGTATTAAAGTTCTCAAGGCGCTTGCCGATAATTGCATCAGGTACCGTAAAAGCTTTAAAAGACTTGACTAGTCAGTTTAAGAATTTGTGTGTTTTAAATTAAATTAACTGGTTTCTTCTCGTTATGGAATACGAGAAAAACACGTCAACAAGGAGGTTTGAGTATGGGTACAAGAATTAACACTAATATCAATGCATTAAATGCGTTGAAGTCATTGGATGATATTCAAGGCCGTTTATCTATTTCTCAATTAAGGTTGGCTACGGGCAAAAGAATCAATACTACAGGTGATGATGCAGCTGGTTATACCATTGCCAAAAAATTTAATGTCCGCGCAGAGGGCCTCGGTCAGGCATTGAGCAATATTGGATCCGCTAAAAATCTTGTGTCGGTTGCAGAAGGGCACATGAACAATATTGTTGATATTCTGACACAAATGAAAACAAAGGCCACTCAGGCAGCGGACGATTCACTTGGTACCTCAGAACGTACCGCCATTAAAGCAGAACTTACTGCATTGGCAACACAAATTAACCTCGAAGTCACACAGGCCACATGGAATTCTAAATCTATCTTTAGCGGCACTGGCTCTAGCAACGCTACTGCCGGTGGTGTACTATTTAAGTTCCAGATTGGCGGTGGAAATAGTTCTACAAATGATATATTACAGTTTAACTTATTGAAAACAGGCAACGTCAGCCTTGAAAGCGGTAATACTGGATTCAAAACAAGCCAGTTGAGACTTGATGCCTCGAGTGGCGCTACACGTCTCAGTGGCAATACCCTTGCAGGTTCATTAGTAGGTTCGTCTGCATCTGCACAGGTATTAATGGGTAGAATTGACAACGCTATTTCTGACATCTCAGAAGCGCTGAGCTATATTGGGTCAGTGGTAAACAGGTTGTCCTATCAGGAAACAAGCTTGACGGTAGCTAAGACAAATACAGAGGCAGCAAGAAGCAGAATTGAAGACGCGGACATGGCATATGAACAGCTAAATGCAACAAAGCTGCAGATATTGCAACAGACAGCCAGTTCAATGCTTGCCCAAGCAAACTCAGGGCCTCAGTCCATACTAAGTCTTTTCAGATAAAGTAATTTTTATGCTGGGGATGGGTTTTGTTATCCATCCCCAGTATTTATTTAAGCACATGATTATTGAGTTTACTCAACAAATAACAATATAAGATCCGTTTGGATACCTACGTTTCTTTTATCCTGACCCGTTGCGTCAATACAACAGTTATTTTTATGCATTATGAGAATTGTTATCTCAGGAGTTTCATACCATGGCCATATCAACAGATATAACGTCTGCATTTAGCGCTAACTCCAATCTTAACTTACTGGTTAATCAATACATGGCATTAGAGCGAAGACCGATTGCAACGATGAACGCTCAAAAGACCAGCCTTAATACCAGTTTAAATACCTATAGTGATTTAAAAACAAGACTTTCAGACCTCCTGACCACAGCAAAGGATTTAAACGACACAAGCACAAGTTCCATATATAACTCCAGAACATCGAGTTCAAGCGACGAAACAAAGGCAACCGCATCTCCAGGCACCAGCGCAGCCGTGGGTACATTTCAAATCCGTGTCAAACAGTTAGCAACTGGCGCCTCGATACAGAGCACTGGTGAATTAATAACCAAATCCACTGCAAAAAGTACCACAAAAGTAGCTCCGGGTACTGGTATCATTGATACAACAAAAAGTTTTGCTAATGCAGGATTTGCAAATGCCCCAGACGGAACTATAACTATCAATGGACAAACTTTTACTTTATCTGATTACAGCACAGTTCAGGCATTTATGGACGCGGTTAATAATGATGGAACGGCAAATGCCAATATCTATTACGACAAGTACGAAGATAAGATTTATATTGAACAAAAGAGCACAGAAACAGATCTAAGTATATCGGAAACAGGCACAAATCCCTTTTTCACACAGGTAAAAATAACCTCCGGTACGTACAATGCCAATGGTAGTACTGGAATTCAAAGCGATGTGATACTATCTAAGGCAAATTTTGATACAACATTAACAAATACTACGTCTGGCAGTTTTAATATTAATGGTATAGCTATTGCATATAACACAACGACAGATACACTCGATACCGTTCTTTCCAGGATAAATATTTCTACAGCCAACGTAACTGCTTTCTATGACAATTCTCTCGACAAAGTCATTATCAAATCAAAAAGTACGGGAAGTACAGATACAATTACCGTAGCGGATGTGAGTGGCAATCTTTTGAGTACATTGAATTTAGCTGGGGCAACACAAACTAATGGCACTGATGCTTTGCTTACAATAAACAGCACCGATACTGCTAACCAAATAACCAAGAGTACAAATATCTTTACGATAAATGGCACCACTTATACCCTCAAAAACACAAATGTCACAAGTTACACAGATACCACATATACAACGGTAACAATAAATCAGGACACGAGCGCTATTCAATCAAAGATCATCAATTTTCTTGACAAATTCAATGCAGTAAACGATTTCATAAAAACCAAGTCTGGCGTCGATATAAATACAAAGGCCAGAGGAGTCCTTGCAGGTAATGTAGCTTTTACAAGCCTAAGAAACCAATTATTAAAAAAATTAACGGAACAAGTAGCAGGTCTTTCTGCTGGGGACCCTGATTATCTCAATAAAGTTGGTATTAGCGTCAATAGTAGCCTGAAAGCAAGTTTGTCAGATACATCTAAATTTGCCAGCGCCATTACTTCCAGTTCCAAGGCAGTTGAAAATCTGTTTGATTCAACAAACGGTATCGCTAATAAAATAATAAATCTCATTAAACCTTTTGTGGAAAATGCATCCTCTACAAAAAATGCCATTATTGATGAAACCAAAAACATTATCAGTAAACAGGTCAGTAATATTGACGCTAGGTAGCCCGAATGGAAGTACGTTTAAAAATACGTGAAAACCAGTATCGTCAGCAATTATATAAAATGCAAGACTTGTTAAATATCGCTGTATTACAAGGAAATCAGATTATGTCACTTACAAACTCTTTTGCCGGTGCATACTAGTATAAAATGCACTAGAGAAATACTATTACATAGACGAAATAAACCAATTTTATTACCTATTCTTTTACATATTTATCATGAACATCGAGAAAATAATACATATTCTTACAATATTATTAGAAGATCATAAAACACTTCTTTGCTTTTCACATGAGATTAAAAGTGCGTTATTGGAGAATAGCGAGGAAAACATTTTAAGGGAAAAAATGAAGGAAAGGGGTTTAATGATAGACAAGATTACTTCTTCTATTAAATATTACCATTCTATTAATACATATCACGATTTTGCCGATAATAGTAACTGTGAAATTCAAATAAATGAACTGAGTCATCAAATTCAAAAACTATTAGATAATGCAATTCTTCTTGACAAAGAAATTGTATCTTTAATTAGACAACGTGTTGAAGTCATTACATCGAATATAGAAATAAATCAAGAGGGTAAGCATTTTGTGAGTAATCTGAAAAAAGACCTTTGTAACACGCCCTCATTTGTTGATATTTGTGGATAATAAATATATTTCTTTAACTTCTTACACGGAGACAGGAACTTATGATCACTACGAGGAAAATGAGTAATGCTTATTTAGAACAAGAAATTATGACGTTAAACCCACTTCAACTATTAATCAAGGCTTATGACGCAGGAATCACTGCTTGTAATCGTAAGGACGAGCATAAAGCAAGCAATGTTCTTACCGAATTAATAGATTCACTCAACTTCGATTATGCGGAAATCTCCAACTCCTTGTTTAGATTGTACGAGTATTGCATGAGAGAAGTTAAGTGTGGTAATTTTGAAGTTACCTTAAAAATATTAAAAGAATTACGAGAGACATGGATTCAAACGCAGGATAATATTAAGGCAGAGATACCACAACCAATCAATTTATAGAATCAATAACACGTTTATTGTGATTTTAATTGTAATGGATACGATAATCGTAAATGAGAATATAATGAGTACGAAAACAATCCTTTTAATTATCTGTAAAAGATATTTATTTGCAAGATTCTATAAATATAATTATTTGAACAACTGCGATGACTTTTAGGAATGAATATATGGAAACATATGATATTCATAATTTAAACACACATAATAATTACCAAGTCTATTGCATAAAAAACATACCAATTAAAAATAATATTAATGAAGAAAAAGGTATTGTTCGCCCTGAAATGCAGAAGAACCTGTCATTTTATAATACTAATACCCAGGATGGCCATGCTCAACGTTTGGATTCACCCATTCCATACAAATCATCTCTTTGGGAAACAGAAGTTACTATGTCTGTTGAAAAGGATTTGAATATTGTTGTCACTACAGTAAAAAACAAAAACACAGACACGGTTATCAGACAGATTCCCGAAGAAGAAATCATTGAAAGGTTGAAATACTTAAAAAAATATAATAAACAACTTAATTTCTCAAAATAAAAACGATGCGTCTAATATTTTTATAAATATATTTTAAACCTTTTACACCGATAACGTATTATATGAGATTAAATTGTGCATCACAGGTTTTTGTTTCTTTTGCTTACCAGTCTATGAAATTCTTCTAACCAATCTTTAGCTATAATGTTCCAATCATAAAGTACCTCGGTTCGATAACGTGCTTCATGGCTTAATCGTTGCCATATCACATCATTTTCCGCAAGATTAACTACAGTTTCAATAAAGCGATATGCAAATTCAGTCGTGTGAGGATCCCCAGGAATCAGATATCCGCTTACACCATCTACCACAGTTTCTGACAAAGCGGCCAATGTACTAGCGACAACCGGAGTCCCAGATGCCTGTGCTTCGATTGCAGCAATACAGGATGTTTCGTAAAAAGTACAGGGATATAACATCAGGCGAGCAACCGAAAGTTCTGTAGCAAGAGTTGCTTTGGGCAGACTCCCACGCATATACACTCCGGGCTGCTGCGTCAGCCGAGTAATTTGACTTTCTGGTCTATCACCTGATAGTTGATAGGTATAGATATGCAACTCAGCATCAGGAATTCTTCGACGGATGTGTGGAAATAGGTTCAACAACACATCTAGCCCTCGATTGGGACGACTTATATAAACGAAGCGATGGCGATTTCTCTTATCACCGGGTTTGAACATCGTTAGGTCTACACCATTTCGTGTTAAATAGAAAAGATCGTTAGGAATACTAAAATGACGCGACCATTCACCTAGTTGCCAGTTACTAATAGCAAATATTCTGTCTATAGGTAGGCGGATAGGATTTTCATCTTCTAAAAATACTACGTTAGTGTGATCATGTATCCAAAGAATACGCGTTTTCGCCTCCAAAGAAAATTTGAATGGGCGCATTGAACGAGACGAGACAAACACCGGCAGTGAATATTGCTGACGATATATATGAAAATCAACGAGATTTGCATAATACACACCATCATAGTCCCCTGGTTTGTCACAATTACAGAACACATGAACCCGAAACCCATTTGCAGCAAGGGTACGTGCCATACAAACGAGAGCAGTCTCACTTCCCCCAAGTCCTTTCTCTTCTATTGTTCTACCGTGAAAAGGATGGCCTCCGGTGTAAAAGACAATATCAGCCTTGTCTCCTGCCATTGATATATCCATTACCGGTGAAACAATTTTTATACCTTCGTAAGCTGCAGTAAATTCTACGTCACGAATAATTGTATCACGAAATGCTTGATAAGCTTCAGTAAAATTTCCAGATTGCAAGTGTAACTTACCCAGATAATAGTGAGGATTAGCAAAAGTGGGATCTGCATTAATACTGCGATGTAATAAATTTAATGCATTTTTTCGTTGGCCAAGCAAGTCAACCACAACTGCAGAATTAAAAAGTGCCCGCGGTTCTTCGGGATAAACATCAAGAATCTTTTCAAATAAAGACAATGCTTGATGCAACATCCCCTGTTTAGCCAGATTAATACCTTGTTGAAGATATTTTTCAATGCTCACCGTTATTCTTCGTTCCTTTACGACCTTAATCAAAATTAATAAATGTTCAGATTCTTCTTGCTAATATTTATCTTCTTTATTCATCTGTATGACATAAGACAAGGCCGCGTCTGGCATCTTTAAGCGAAGTGTCAATAGCCAGTGCATGCTCAAACATTTCCCTGGCTTTTCTGTGGTCTCCACGCATAAAGCAGCAATTTCCACATAACAGATACGGCAATGCAACCGCAGAATTAAATTCTATGGCACGACTAAAGTCTAATTCTGCACCCTGATAATCGCCGGCCGCGCTACGACAGCTACCTAACTCCAAATAGATTCGATACAAATTTAATTCTACATTCGGATATACACCCGCTACATCTTTAGTAATTTGAATTGCCGTCTCCAGATAAAATATCGCCTCATTATACTGTTTATTAGTCACAGCTAAGGTTGCAAGTATATAGGCAGACAAAGGATTAAATTTATCTAAAGTGGCAACCATCCTGGCATGATGTGCACCCCTCACACCATCCCCTGACCCAAATAAAGTTTAGAAAGGTTTAGATGTGTGTTAGCTATAATTTCGCGCTTTATACGGTTATCGTCCTTTTCTAATGCGCAATGAAAGGAACGAACCGCGGAGTCTCGCTGTCCAAGTTCTTTATACGTCATCCCTAAATTAAAGTGTATAAATGAATCATCCTGTACTTTCCTTAATTCCTCCAAGAGATAGCGGAGATTTCGCTCTGCTCGGAGCTGTTTTTTTTCTTTATTGATTGCATAAGCCCAATGGTGAAGCACTATGTCTGTGCGTAATACCTTGCCTCCAAGTCGTTCAATAGCTGGAAGAATCTGTTCATGCACCACCCCTTCAAAGCGTATGTCGGGGTGAAAACGAAAGAGCCGACAATATTCACTGTAAAATGCAGTAGCAATGTTATCTGCAGGTTGAGGGATGCACTGTCGTATGGTCGCAGCCATAATATCTTTTCTGGTAATTACCTCGCGTATCTTAGCAGCATTCACAACGTCAATTGCCTCATCAGCATCTATATAGAGAATCCAATCCCCCCTGGCGTGCCGAAGCGATTCATTGCGTGCAGCTGAAAAATCATCCTCCCAGTCAAAGTGATATATTTGAGCACCATAGCTGCGAGCAATCTCCACCGTGTTGTCGTTTGAACCGGTATCAACAACAACAATTTCATCTACGAAAGAGCGGATACTTTCAAGGCAACGAGGGAGAAGGTTTGCTTCGTTTTTGACGATAAGACATGCAGAAAGTTGAATCATAGTATTATGTATACAAATTTAATCAGGCATCATATATGGTATGAATATAAGAAAAATATTTATCTCATGTAATCTCCTCAGTTTTATCGAGGATAGATAAAATAAATTGTTGTGCACCATAACTAAAAGTTAATTATTTAAATAAACTAAGTAGTGCTTGAGGGCCAGTATTTGCCTGGGCAAGCATAGCACTGGCTGTCTGCTGTAATATCTGAAGTTTTGTTGATTCTAACTGTTCGTATGCCATGTCTGCATCCTCAATTCGGCTCCTCGCTCCTTCAGTATTTATTTTGGCCACTGTCAAGCTTGTTTCCTGATAGGTCAGTCTATTTACAACAGAACCAATATAACTCAATGCCTCTGATACATCAGCAATAGCGTTATCAATTCTTCCCATTAACTTCTGGGCAGATGCTGATGAACCCAATAATGAACCCGCAAGGGTATTGCCACTGAGACGTGTAGCACCACTTGAGGTATCAATCCTTAACTGAGTAGCTTTAAAGCCTGTATTGCCACTCTCAAGGCTTACATTACCCGTTTTCAGGAGATTAAACTCCAATAAATCGTTTGTAGAACTGTTCCCTGCACCAATCTGGAATCTAAATAGTACGTTACCGGCAGTTGCATTGCTTGAACCGGTACCACTAAATAAAGATTTAGCATTCCATGTGGCCTGTGTAACCTCAAGGCTAACTTGTGTAGCCAACGCAGCAAGCTCAGCTTTAATGGCAATTCGCTCAGATGTACCGAGGGAATCATCTGCGGCTTGAGTTGCCTTCGTCTTCATCTGTGTCAGGATGTCTACAATATTGTTCAAATGACCTTCTGCAACCGATACCAGATTTTTTGCTGATCCGATGTTATTTAATGCCTGACCAAGACCCTCTGAACGGGCATTAAATTTTTTGGCAATTGAGAGACCTGCCGCATCGTCAGCAGCAGCATTGATTCTTTTGCCGGTAGACAGCCGTAATTGCGCTGTAGACATTCTATTTCCTATATCATTTAACGACTTAAGGGCATTCAACGCACTGATGTTGGTATTTATTCTTGTACCCATACTTAAACCTCCTTACTAATAATTTATTTAAAAATATTCCTGAATTTAATTACTAAAAAACTATAGCGTAAAACCTTTATATATTTACAATATCTATTGACCGGATTTATCTCTACATTTCACATCCTTTTTAACTACAAATTTTTTAAGGAATTGTAAGGTCAGATAAAATACACAACTTGGCGTCTGCGGTTATTTCTAATTTTTTACCTTACTGATTCACTTTATATCATTATGTTCGACTACACCCGATTCTTCAACCGTACTAACTCGTATAAAATCAATAAATTTTTTTAATATTTCCTTATCAAAATTCCCCTCCATTTTTTCCACCATTATTTGTAATACTCGAAATGCAGGGCTTACATCGTTGTTCGTAGCCTTTGACAACCCCGTTTCAAACTCACCTAAAATACTGGCTATGCGACTGTAATAATGAATCTCCTCTCCTTTTAAGCCTTCTAGGTACGCACCTTTTCCGTTATATTGTTCATGGTGTTGCTTGGCGATTAGGCATACTTCTCTTGACACAGTGCCACTATTAGCCAAGAGGACAAAACCCATGCCTGGATGTTTCCGGAGCAACTCTCTTTCTTCTTTTGTTAACTTATCATAATCTTTTTTTATTGTTTGTTCATCTATCCTTATTTTACCAATGTCGTGAAATAATAAACCTGTTCCCAGAGACAAAAGCTCACTGGCAGAAATGCCCAAATAATATCCAAACAGTAACCCCATTACTGCTGTATTTACAGAATGATTAAAGACGTTTCCACTATACACCAACACTTTCATCATGTGTGAATAAACCTCTTTATCTCGCATGATAAAGTCTACTATGACAGTCACCCAATCCCTTCCCCTCTCAACGTTAACAGAGATGTTGGATCCTTTCATCGTATCAATCAACATATTTGTTGCAATCTCATAAACAATCTGGACTTTTTCATGCATTGCAGCCGTTTCATCATTAATAATCTGTTCCAGGTTCGTTTCCATGTACCTCAAGTATTGCGCAGTACCATTTTTTGCAACATAAATCTTACTAATATTTTTTTTAACAAAGGATTCTTTACGTTCATCGTCAAATAACCGACTACCCTTACAATACAACAAATATTTAAGTTCATCATTGACAATAGTTTGCAAATATAAATCGCATTCAGAAAATGCACCTGTCTTTATGCTTCTTAATGTTACAGGCAAATATTTATTATTTTTATCATAGTAAGTAATTGCAAGCTGATCTATCTTGTTAGAACTTTTTAATTTGGCATACAGGTCAGAGTCTTTTATTGCAATAGAGATATAGATAGCAATTGTTTCCAGAAATTGAACGTCATTGTGAGTATAAATTTCTCCCAATCTTTTATTTACAATTATTACACCAACAATCCCATTCTGTACTTTAATGGGAACACAAAGTAAGGTCTTCCCAAAATACAACCTAAATTGTTGTTTATTAAAACGTTCGTCCTTGTCGATATCGCTGACTACGATTGATTCGCCATGTTTTACCACCCACCCGAGTGGATCTTCTCCAATTTTGAATGACGCATTTTTCACCACAAAGCCCGGTTGACCTATAGAAGCCCTGACATGAACTTCATCTCCATTAACTAAAGCAACAATCCCCGACAAACTACCGGTCCCATTGACCGTAAGATTATTTACAAGAGGAAATAATTTCTCAAGATCAAGCACTGAGATTAAGGCATGTCCAATTTCTCTCAGATTTAGCTCTTCAGAACTATCATTGAAATCATCCCTCATTACATTTTTACTACGGGTATTGTGTAATAGATGATATAATTTGGTAAGGCATTTAATATCGTGTAACGTATCCTGAACTGCCTGCATATCTTCCCGAAGTGATTTGTTCAACATACCCATCGTCATATAGACTTTCCTCACAAGATAATTAATGTCGAGAGAACTATTTTAGTCTTCTATAAACTCAAGCAACAGAAATGCCAAATCAATCCTAAAAGAGTTTATAGGCAATCTAAATGCTAACCATTTACACAATGACAAGTTACACTCGTATCAAGCCACATCTAAGAGTATGCTGAATCGTCAAATTATTAAACAACACACATCTTTGATGTAAATTTTTCCAATACTGGGAAAAAGATACACTATCGTTTCGATTTAAAAAATTGTTACGTGTTTTATCTAAGACACTAAATCGAAAGAATTCAAGACACCGATGGATATATAATGCACAGGCATTTTCAGATTAGAAGATTCTCAAACTGCCTTTAATGATTTTCCTTGACAATTTATCGGGCCATACTACAATGCTACAGTGCTGTTTACTATATTCCTACTTTGACAATTTTTCGAGAAAATAATCGCGAAAGGATATGAAAAATTCATCCAGGGTAAAACTTATTTCTTCTTTCAAATCGTTTTGCAGTATTTTAACTTTTTATTTCTGCATTTTTTTTATTATTTGTTCCGGGTGCGGCAAGGAAGAAGAGGTTGTCGAAAAAGCTCCGGAATTTAAGGATATTATTTCAGCGCCAGCTGAAAGGCAGTTGCCAGAAGTAACTGAGGGAACTTCTTCCGGTGAAGTCAAACAAACAACACCCGCGCAATCTCTGCAGATTAGTCAAATTACACAACCCACCGAGCCAGTTGTCGAGCTGATCACGGCAGAGGTTCTTTATAGCGAAGGTTTAGAATATTTCAATCAGGGCCGATTAGACGAAGCAGTCGAAGTCTTTAATAAGGCAACGGATATGGACAACACCATGGTCGATGCTTACAAAAAAAAGGCCATGGCTTACAGTAAACTCGGATTGATGAACGAGGCAATTACTTCCTTCAGAAAGGTTGTGGAAATCAATCCAAGCGATTCCGAAGGATATCTAAATCTGGCGACTTTTTATATAGAGAGACGGATGACTGATGATGCAATCCTGATGCTTGAAAGATATGTATCGTTGAATCCAAATAATGCCATGGTGTATTATAATCTTGGATGCCTGTATAGTGAAAAAAAGCTCGTTGATAAGGCGATTGTGGCGTTTCAGCAGGCATCAAAAATCAATCCCAGTTATGCCGATGCCTATTACAACCTTGGCACTATTTATACTGATAAAGAAATGTTCAACGAGGCCATAGAGGTTTTTAAAAAAGTATTGACCTTAAACCCTAAATATCACGAGGCACGTTACAATATCGCCTTTGCCTACAATAAAATAGGATTATATAATGAGGCCATAGCTACCTGCGAAAAACTGCTGGAATTAAATCCGGGAAATGTGAATGCGCATTTTCTACTCGGTGACACCTATAATAAACTGGGGAAATCCAAAGAAGCGAAAGAAGAGTATGATGTGTACAAAAAGTTACTATTTGCCAAATGAAATTCACCTGGAAGTTGACCGTGAAAAATATACTAATCATTATTTATTTGTGTTTAATAACAAATATTACCAGTCCCGTTGTTTCTGTTCAAGCCCGGCCAGTTCTGGCAAATGCCGCAACTTCTACGGCATCAGCACAACCCGCTCAACCCTCACAAATACCCGTACCAGAACTTCCCCCTACACCGAGGTCTAAACTCGAAATTATTCAATATATCTTGCTGCCCTTTGCCATTGGTGCATCCATCTGGTTACTATTACGACTGGAAAAAATGGAGAGGGAGAAAACGAAGTCAAACGAGGAGCAATAGTTCTTCCTACCGGTTATTTGTGTAAATTTACTGTATAAAATTTCATCCTGCACTACTGTCATGTTGACTGAAACGAAGAACCTTGATTTACGAGACTGCCCGATCCATTGCCAAACAAATCATTACACCCTTTGTATTGATTACCTCTTGGGACGTTGGGTCATTGTCGCTGATCGCATCATGCGTATACCGTTGTGATGTGGGCCATAATAGTTGGCCAGATATCCCTGATCGATAAAGCCTAGCATGCGATAAAGATTAATGGCTTTCTGGTTTTCAGCATGGACCTCCAGGAATATTCGCTGAGCTCCATATGCTGTAAGTGCGTGAAGGACATGACTGGTCAGTTTATACCCGACACGCTTGCCCTGAGCATCGGGATGCACGGCTACTGCATACACACGACCAGAATAACTCTTCAGACGTAAGCGCACTAGCCCGGCAGCCCACCCCAGCACCCGATCTTTTCTCTCCGCAACCACCACAACTGCACGAGGATTTGCGATCAGTCTTTGTAACTGCCTGCGATTAAACATCTCTTCAGTACGGGCAAAACAAGAGGTTTCCAATTCAAGGAGCGAAACGATGTCCCTGGCTTCAGCAGGACGGATGCGAAAAATTGGGCGTCTCTGAGGCTTGTATGTTGCCATATCTCCTTATCGCTGATGCAGTATCGTAGTGATTTATTGACAGTGTCATAAGGAACGTTCCCTCCATAATTCCTTATGGTATTACCTTATATAAATAAATTTTATGGCAGGCTTTACCTACCCTCTATCCCCTTCTTGTGGAGGAGGGGGGTAGAGAGGGACGATTTAGTTGCGGCGCAGACGCGCTAGGGTATTGTCGATCAGCATTTTTTAAATTGCTAGTCCTCAAACTCCTTGTGCGGAAGGAACAGCACATGGACTGTGCCTGCTATCAGCAGAACCGCATAGATAAACTGAAAATTCCTATGCTATCAAGGTATCCCGGCGATAAAAACCAAGCAATCGTTTTACTTTACACCTCTTTGGCATTAATCCATTTCATCATCTTCCGCAATTCCCTGCCAACTTTTTCGATGAGATGTCCTCTGTCTTTTTTCTCCAGGGCATTGAAAACGGGGCGTCCTGCCTGATTTTCCAATATCCACTCCCTGGCAAACTGGCCGCTTTGTATCTCAGATAATATCCGTTTCATTTCCCTCTTTGTTTCTTCCGTAACAATACGAGGTCCGCGGGTAAGATCTCCATATTTTGCAGTGTTGCTAACCGAATAACGCATATAACTGAGACCGCCCTGATAAAAAAGGTCTACAATCAGTTTCAGTTCGTGCATGCATTCAAAATAGGCAAGTTCAGGTTGGTATCCCGCCTCCACCAGGGTTTCGAATCCAGCCTTGACGAGCGCCGCGGCCCCGCCGCAGAGTACGGCCTGCTCTCCAAAAAGATCTGTTTCCGTTTCTTCAGCAAAGGTGGTTTCCATTACGCCGGCCCGTGTGCCGCCAATTCCATGCGCGTAGGCCATGGCCTTTTCTTTGGCCTTTCCCGAGGCATTCTGATGGATAGCCATGAGACACGGGACACCACCACCCTTTTCGAATTCACTCCGGACAAGATGGCCAGGCCCCTTGGGGGCAATCATGATAACATCTATATTGGATGGCGGTACAATTTGTCCAAAATGGACATTGAATCCATGTGAAAAACACAACGTCTTTCCGTCTTTTAAATAGGGTTTGATTTGGGTCTCATAAACCGTCCTTTGTGTTTCATCAGGCATAAGTATCTGAATAAAATCCCCTTGCTGTGCGGCTTCTTCTACACTGAGAGGCTTAAATCCGTGTTTGACCGCCAATTGATAGTTAGGTGTGCCTGTTCTCGTGGATACGATTACGTCCATACCGGATTCCTTGAGGTTTTGCGCCTGGGCGTGACCCTGACTTCCGTATCCTATTACGGCAATCTTTTTCCCTCTGAGCATAGTAAAGTCTGTATCTTTTTCATAGTAAATCTTTAACATGTCCTTTTTACCTTTTGCCTTTCATAATATTTTACTTTGTGCCACGACCGATAGCAATATTACCGGTCCTCACTAATTCCTTGATTCCATATGTCCTTAATAAATTTATCATTGCTTCGAGTTTATCTTCAACTCCGGCAATCTCAATGACAATATCTCTCGGGCTTACATCAATAATCTTTCCCCTGAAAATTTCCACAATCTCTATGATTTCTCCGCGTTTACCCGCCGGTACATTAACTTTCAGCAGCATGAGGTCCCGTTCAACAAACGCTTCACTGGTAAAGTCGATTACCTTAATTATGTCAATAATCTTTCCTAATTGCTTTCTGACCTGCTCAAGAATGGCATCATCACCCCTGACGACAATAGTCATCCGTGAAAGGGCCGGATTCTCCGTCTCCCCAACAGCGAGACTGTCTATATTAAACCCTCTTCCGCTGATAAGTCCGGTTATACGGGCAAGAACGCCTACTTTGTTTTCTACGAGGAGACAAATTACGTGTCGCATAGTTTATTGAACCATTCCTGAAAACCCAAAAAAAGCCAGGGCCATGAGTCCCGTACAAACGAAAGCAATCGGAATGCCCCGTAAAGATTGCGGAATGTTGACAATTGCCAGACGCTCCCGAATTCCTGACATCAGGAGCATGGCCACAGTAAAACCGATTCCCGCCCCAAATCCCTGCACCGTGGCTTGTAAAAATCCCAGATGTTTTGGAGAATCAGTTGTATTTAAAAGCGCCACACCTAATACAGCACAATTGGTTGTAATCAGTGGTAAATAAATACCAAGGCTGTCATATAAGGCGGGAACCATCTTCCTGAGCATCATTTCTACCAGTTGTACCAGCGTTGCAATAACCAGAATATAACTGGTCGTTTTTAATACTTCTATAAGTCCCGATTCCCGTATGGATGGAAATATCCTTGCAACAACATTTGCATCACCAGGTAACAAAATGAAGTTGTATACAACCCACGTAATTGCAGAAGAAAGGGTCATGACAAATGTCACCGCCACTCCCATACCCATTGCCGACGATGTCTTTTGGGAAACGCCCAGAAATGGGCAAAGTCCCAGGAATTTTGCCAGAACAAAGTTGTTGACAAATACTACACTTACAATAATTAAAACAATTTCTTTAATCATGTTTCATATATGCCTTCATACTCTTTTCGCTCTTCCTGAGTTTCCACCAGTTAAAAAAACCCAATAAGAGTCCCAACACAATAAACGCACCGGGGGCCATGATCATTACCGCTGCAGGCTGATACGATTCAGACACCTTGAGACCAAAGATCGTTCCTGCCCCAAGTATCTCGCGTATGGCAGAAACAAGGCACAGCGAGAGTGTCCACCCTAATCCCAGACCCGCCCCGTCCAGAATGGAAACCAGAGGTTTATTCTTGTAAGCAAACGATTCCGCACGATACAAGATAATACAATTGACTACAATGAGCGGAATGAATATCCCCAGCGATGCGTTTAAATCAGGCGGCAGGTATGCCTTCATGATCAACTCTACCATGGTTACAAATGCAGCAATAACAACAATAAAGCATGGGATACGAATTTCACGCGGGATAAACGACCGCACGACAGAAATGATAAAATTGGAGCAGATTAAGACAAATGTTGCCGCCCCACCCATTGCCACCCCGTTTTTTACTGAGGTGGTAACCGCAAGGCTGGGACACAGCCCCAAGACCATGACAAACAGGGGATTATATTGAACAATCCCCTTGGTAAATTCTTTCAGATTGCTTGGTTCTGCCATATGCAGTTGTTTAAAGATAGCTCATAATATTCCTGTTTTCAGAGGAATAACCATGGGCTGAATTGTTAAAATAGTTTAAAAAGGCTAAACATTTTAGGAATAAAAGTCAAGTGTAAACTTATCAAACATATTTATCAATCTCTTTCTTATCGAAGCCGTAGAGCACCTTATCACCGGCGACAACGATAGGCAGCTTGTCGAGTGATTCAACATCATCGTTTCCGACAATTTTAATGATTTCTTTTCTTGCGTTATCGTCCTTATCAATATCAAAGGAGACGTAATCTGCCTTTCGTTTATTCAGGTAAACCAACAGTTCATTGCACTTTGGACAAAACGGGGTACAAAACACCCTTAATTTGTGAGTAGCCATAATCCCCCCCCTAATTAATACGTTGAAAATTAGATGCCGGAAAGAGAATTCAAACAAAAAATACAGAGACAGTCAATGAAAAACTCTCAGGACACGATTCAACGCAAGGTATTCTTTTGACTTGATTTTTGTATTCTGCTAAAATCGTCAAATTGTTATGGAATAAGTCGTATTTTTTTGCTTAAGAATTTCAAACCAATTGTGTAGTGGCAAGGCGCGCCTAGCCACTAGTCGCCGAAGATCTAATTTCAATGTTAAGGAGAGAAAAAATGGCGAGAGTAGAAAGAGCGCTTATCAGCGTCTCCGATAAGACAGGAATCGTGGACTTTGCCAGGGAGTTACAGCATGCAGGAATCGAAATTATCTCCACAGGAGGTACGTCAAAATTACTTAAGGATAATGGTATTCGCGTAGTTGAAATATCCGAACACACAGGATTTCCTGAAATCATGGATGGCCGTGTAAAGACCTTGCATCCTAAGGTGCATGGGGGCTTATTGGCTTTAAGGGATAACGAAACCCACAAAAAACAGATGAAGGAACTGGGAATTAAACCCATTGATATGGTCGTTGTTAACCTGTATCCCTTTGAACAAACGATCTCGAAAAAAGATGTGCATATGGAAGAGGCAATTGAAAATATTGATATCGGAGGTCCCTCGATGATTCGCTCTGCCTCAAAAAATTACCGGCATGTGATTGTTGTGGTAAATCCCAAACGCTATGAATTCATTGTAGAGGAGCTCAAGGCCAACCATCATGATATTTCTGAAAAGATGCGTTTTGAACTGGCCATTGAGGCGTTCAGGACAACGGGTCGCTACGACAGAATTATTGCGAACTATTTCGACAGCCTGGACAAAAAAAATGGCTTTCCCACGGCACTCTCATTGGACTATATAAAGCGACAGGACTTGCGTTATGGAGAAAACCATCATCAAACGGCTGCGTTTTATGTAGAGGAAAATGTCCAGGAACCGTGCGTGTCCAACGCCCGGCAGTTGTATGGTAAAGAGCTTTCGTATAACAATATTATAGACCTGAATGCCGCTCTGGAATTGGTAAAAGAATTTGAACGGCCTTCAGCTATTGTGATAAAGCATACAAATCCCTGTGGTGCTGCATCAGCAAATACCCTTGATCAGGCATTTAAAAAGGCATACTATGGCGATCCCCTATCTGCATTTGGCTGCATCCTTGGATTAAACAAGTCCGTGGATGTGGCAACGGCAGAAGTCATAACAGAACCGGGGCATTTTGTAGAGGCGATCATCGCCCCAGAGTTCGAACAACAGGCGATAGAGATACTTACTACTAAACGTAAGTGGGGAAGCAGTTTAAGGCTTTTAAAGACTGGCGACTTATCGGCGCATGCGGTGGATACGTGTGCCTATGACATGAAAAGGGTCGTTGGTGGGATACTTTTACAGGGGCGGGATTTATCCGTGTATGATCCTGCAAACCTTAAGGTAGTTACAAAGAAAAAGCCTTCCGAGAAAGAGATGTCCGATCTGCGGTTTGCTTTTATCGTTTGCAAGCATGTAAAATCAAACAGCATTGTGTTGGTCAGGGACGAGGCCGTGGTGGGTGTAGGTGCCGGACAGATGAGTCGTATCGATTCCACGGAGATTTCCTTCAGGAAGTCCGGCGATAGGGTGAAAGGCGCCGTAATGGCTTCTGACGCCTTTTTCCCATTCAGGGACAGTGTGGATGCAGCTGCCAGGTCCGGCGTGGTGGCAATTATACAACCGGGCGGTTCGAATAAGGACGATGAGTCGATTGCTGCGGCCGATGAACACGGTATAGCCATGGTATTTACCGGCCAACGGCATTTTAGACACTAATTCATTGATGGGCAAAATGAGAATTAAAATTTGTGGGATTACTAATAGTGAAGATGCGCTGGCTGCGGTTAAGTTGGGTGCGGATGCACTGGGATTTGTCTTCGCAAAGAGTCCTCGCCAGATAACTAAAGAGAAGGCGAGAGATATCATTGAGAAGTTGCCCCCCTTCGTTTCTCCGGTGGGGGTTTTTGTTGATGAACGGGTAGATACAATGAAAGAGGTCTGTAATTTTTGCAATATACGCACGGTTCAGCTTCATGGCAATGAAGCTCCTTTATATTTACAAGACTTAAAAGGATATAAGATTATAAAGGCCTTTCGTATTAAGGAAGAAGACGACGTAAAGCCCCTGGCAAATTACAAGCCCCATGCCTTTCTCCTGGATAGTTATGTAAAGGGAGTTGTGGGTGGGACGGGAATTCCCTTTCAATGGGAATTTGCAAGGCAGGCACACAAATATGGACACCTCATCTTGTCGGGCGGTTTGACACCGGAAAATGTCCGTAAGGCCATCCGTATTGTGAAGCCTTACGCCGTGGATATCTCTTCCGGAGTAGAGTCTGCACCAGGGAAGAAAGATGTGGAGTTAATGAAGCGGTTTATTCTGCATGCGAATGACAGGAAATTGCTTTTCGCCATCTGAAAGCTAACCCAACCTTACACAACTTTAATTCCTCGTTAAATGCCGGTATTTGATGCGATGGGGCTGGTCGTCTGCAGCACCAAGACGTTTTTTCCTGTCCGACTCGTATTCAGAATAGTTTCCTTCAAACCAGACAACCTTACTGTCTCCCTCGAAGGCAAGGATGTGGGTGGCAATCCGGTCCAAAAACCATCTGTCGTGGCTGATCACAACGACACAACCGGAGAAGTTTTCCAGGGCGTCTTCCAATGCCCGCATGGTGTTTACGTCGAGATCGTTTGTAGGCTCGTCCAGCAAGAGCACATTGGCGCCTTCTTTCAGCATACCGGCAAGGTGCACTCTGTTCCGTTCTCCTCCGGACAGCCCTCCCACAGGCTTTTGCTGGTCTACCCCTGAAAAATTAAAACGCGCCACATAGGCGCGGGAATTGACATCCCGGCTGCCCAGCCGAAGGTTATCACGCCCCCCAGAAATTATTTCCCATATGGTTTTCTTTGGATCGAGGGTTTCGCGGCTCTGGTCAACGTATGCGAGCTTAACCGACTCACCCACCCGAATCGTGCCGTTGTCCGGATTTTCCTGACCAATAATCATGCGGAACAGAGTGGTTTTTCCGGCTCCGTTAGGGCCAATGATTCCCACGATTCCTCCACGTGGCAGGGAAAACGTCATCCCCTCTACCAGGATATTATCACCGTATGCCTTGGTGACCTTGTCTGCCTCAATAACCAAATTACCCAATCTCGGTCCTGGCGGGATATATATTTCCAAATCCTTTATCCGGTTTCCACTTTGTTGTTCTAGAAGCGATTCGTAGGAGTTAATGCGCGCCTTCGATTTTGCGTGCCTGCCCTTTGGAGTCATTCTGATCCATTCCAGCTCGCGCTGTAAGGTCTTTTGCCGTTCTGTCTCCTGCTTTTCTTCCTGCTGCAACCTGTTTTGCTTTTGCTCAAGCCATGATGTATAATTCCCTTTCCAGGGAATTCCATATCCCCTGTCCAGCTCCAATATCCAGCCGGCTACATTATCGAGAAAATAACGGTCATGGGTTACCGCGATTACGGTTCCTTCATAATTTTTCAAATGGTGCTCCAGCCATGCGACCGATTCGGTGTCAAGGTGGTTCGTCGGCTCGTCTAAAAGTAAAATGTCAGGTTTTTGTAATAATAACCGGCAAAGCGCCACACGGCGTCTTTCTCCCCCGGATAATACCTTTATTGGCATGTTCCCTTCGGGGCAACGTAAGGCATCCATCGCCATTTCCAGACGAGCATCCAGGTCCCATGCGCTAAGTGCATCAATTTTTTCCTGTACCTCCCCCTGACGTTCTATCAACTTGTTCATGTCATCAGCTGGCATCGGCTCAGCAAATCGTTCGTTGATCCGGTTATACTCATTATGTAGGTCTACCAGGTCCTGAATGCCTTGCTCCACAATTTCACGCACCGTTTTTGTCTCATCCAGTTGTGGTTCCTGCTCCAAAAATCCAACCGTGTATCCGGGAGAAAGGGTTGCCTGCCCGTTAAAATCCTTATCTTTTCCTGCAAGAATGCGCAGGAGAGAACTCTTTCCTGAACCATTTAAACCTAACACACCGATCTTCGCTCCGTAAAAATACGAAAGGGATATATCCTTCAACACAGGCTTTTTATCATAATGTTTACTTACCTTAAACATGGAATAGATGATTTTGTTCGATTGATTACTCATGGGCACACCTCCAAAATGGGGTCAAACCTTATCTATTGACAAACAAAGTAAAGAATGCTAAATTGATACCCTTATTATGGCAAGACCTTTACGCATTGAATATCAGGGAGCATGGTATCATTTTACCTGTCGTGGTAATGAGAAGAATGTTATATTTAAAGACGACGGAGACAGGAAAACTTTCTTAAATATACTACAAGAAAGCATTGATAAATACAAGGTGGAATTACATGGCTATGTCCTAATGGATAATCACTTCCACCTTATTCTCCATACGCCTCTGGGAAATCTCAATCGATTTGCACAACGGTTTAACACTGCTTACTCAGGGTATTACAACAGAAGGCATAAACGATCAGGGCATCTCTATCAGGGACGTTATAAAGCGGTTCTTGTTGATAAGGATTCTTATCTTCTGGAGCTTTCCCGTTATATTCATTTAAATCCTGTCAGGATACATAAAGTTTATAAGCAGAAGTTATCCGACCGGCTTGCCTGGTTAGGCAATTATCAATGGAGCAGCAATCGCGGATATGGATTGAAACGATATCGGGATACTTTTGTTTGCTATAGCAGCGTTCTTGGATATTTGGGCGGTGATCAGAGTGATGGACGCAAACGATATAGAGGATTTATTGAAGAAGGAATCACGATGGGAATTGAATCGCCCTTTCAAGACGTTAAAGGACAAGTGGTTCTTGGGGAGAAAGGTTTTGTTGATTGGGTTTATGCAAATATATTAAAGAAAAAGAAGGGCAATTTTGATTTAACCGAACAACCAAGGTCAAAGAAACTCATCAAGGAAATACCCTTGGATACCATAGTGGATCAGGTATGTGAGATTTTTATGGTAGAGAGGAACAATTTATTAAAACGCCGGTCGACCGCTCAAGAGGCAAGGATGGTACTTATAGAATTATGTTGCCGTTATTTATTAATCCATAAAAGTTTAAGAGAAATAGGCCGGGAATTAGGCGGCCTGACGGTTGGCGGTATGAGTCATGCCAGAAAGAGATTGCAAGAGAGATTAAAGCACAATGATTTTTTAAGGTTGCAGATTGACCAGTGTGTTCTCGTACTTGACAAAATATAGGGATATCAATTTGCCTGACGATGGGAAAGGATAAATCTTGTATCGTTCGTAATTTTAGTTGAAGGGTATTACCAGGAGGGTATAATTTTCTTCAGTGGATTTATTATGTAAAGGTTTTTTATGGAAATCAGAAAATTTAAAAAGCTTCTCGTTGCCAACCGGAGCGAAATAGCGATACGGGTCTGCCGGGCAGCGCATGAACTTGATATAAGAACCGTGGCAATATACTCCCACGAAGACCGCTTTGCACTTCATAAATTTAAAGCAGACGAAGCGTATCAGATCGGTAAGGGCAAAGAGCCTGTCAAGGCTTACCTGGACATCGAAGGGATTATTCAGATAGCCAAAGAAAAGGAGGTCGATGCCATACATCCAGGGTATGGATTTCTCTCGGAGAATGCCAGATTTGCCACAACTTGCGAGCAGGCAGGTATTACCTTTATCGGTCCCCGTCCGGAAATTCTCCAGATGCTCGGTGATAAAATCTCAGCCAGAAAGATTGCCGGAGAATCGCAGGTTTCTATACTTTCCGGATCTGATCACCCCGTGAAAAGCCTGGATGAGGCCAGGGATATCTGCGGCAAACTGGGATACCCTGTAATCATCAAGGCTGCCCATGGCGGAGGTGGCCGCGGCATGCGTGTGGTTCGCAGTGAGCTGGAATTGGGACATCGCCTGAATGAGGCGCAGCGTGAATCCCTGACGGCCTTCGGTTCTGATGAATGCTTCATAGAAAAATACATCGAAAAGGCACGCCACATTGAGGTACAGATCCTCGGTGACAAGCACAACAATATTGTACACCTGTTTGAACGTGACTGTTCTCTTCAAAGACGCCATCAGAAAGTCGTTGAGATTGCCCCTGCTCAGAATCTCGAAAGAAGCATCAGGCAGCGCATCTGTGATGCAGCAGTAAAAATATGCAAATCAGTGAACTACGATAACGCCGGTACCGTAGAGTTTCTCCTTGATACGGAAACCAGTAAATATTATTTCATCGAAATCAACCCCAGAATTCAGGTCGAACACACCGTCACAGAAACTGTTACCGGGTTCGATCTGGTGAAGAGGCAGATATTAATCAGTGAGGGGTTCCCGCTGAATTCACCGGAAATCCGCATACCGAACCAGGATGCAATTCAGATACACAGTATTGCGTTCCAGTGCCGGATTACCACAGAGGACCCTTCCAACAAGTTTATTCCAGACTATGGTCGCATCCAGCATTACCGTTCTGCAGGTGGCATGGGCATTCGTCTTGACGCAGGCACTGCATTCTCCGGGGCACTCGTTTCTCCTTACTACGACTCCCTGCTCGTAAAGGTTACAGCCTTCGGAACCTGCTTTGAAGAAACAGCATGCCGTATGGACCGTGCATTGCATGAGTTCCGGATACGCGGCGTGAAAACCAATATCCCGTTTCTCATCAATCTGGTGAATCACAAAGATTTTCTGAAAGGTAAATGCACCACGCGATTCATTGACGAAAATCATAATCTCTACCAATTTCCTTACCGCAGGGACCGTGCCACCCGCATTATACGTTATATGGGAGACATCATGGTCAACGGACATCCGCTAATCAGGGAAATGCCGAAATCTCTATGCCGTCGCAAAGCTCCGGTTCCGCTCGTTGACCGTAAAATACCAAGACCAAAAGGCACGCGTGACCTTCTCATGGAAATAGGGCCTGAAAAATTTGTTCAGTATATCCTTCATGAGAAAAAAGTACTGCTGACAGACACGACATTCCGCGATGCGCATCAGTCTCTGCTGGCTACCCGTATGAGGACCATAGACATGCTGAAAATAACCGAGGTTTACTCCAGAAATCATGCAGATTTCTTTTCGCTTGAAATGTGGGGCGGAGCAACCTTTGACACCGCCATGAGATTTCTTACGGAGTGTCCCTGGGAACGCCTGCGCTCCATGCGTAAATTGGCACCCAACATTTTGTTCCAGATGCTGCTCCGGGCATCCAATGGCGTGGGCTATACCAACTATCCTGACAACGTCGTCAAGGCATTTATAAAACAGGCGGCAGAAAGCGGCATCGATATATTCCGCGTCTTTGACTCACTGAACTGGGTCACCAACATGAAAATTGCGATGGATGCCGTCCTTGAAACCAATGCACTCTGTGAAGCCGCCATATGTTATACCGGCGACATTCTTGACCCGAAGCGAAACAAATATACGATCGACTATTACGTAACTATGGCAAAAGAACTGGAAGGCCACGGCGCGCACATTCTCGCGATCAAGGACATGGCAGGCCTTTTAAAACCCTATGCCGCCTATAATCTGGTGCGCGCCTTGAAGTCAGAGCTGAAGATTCCCATACACCTTCACAGCCATGATACGTCAGGTGGCCAGATCGCCACCCTCATCAAGGCGGCAGAGGCCGGTGTGGACATTGTGGATGTAGCCATGGGTCCCCTTTCCGGACTTACATCCCAGCCTAATCTTAACACCCTCGTAGAAATGCTTCGTTTTCACGAGCGCGATACGGGCATGGACTTCAGGGCACTGGGGTTACTTTCTGACTATTGGGAAGTTGTCAGGGAGTACTATGCGCCTTTTGAATCCATTCAAAAGTCAAGCACTGCCGAGGTGTACCACCACGAAATCCCCGGCGGCCAGTTTACTAACCTTTTCCAGCAAGCACATTCTATGGGTCTGGCGCATAGATGGCATGAGATCACTGACGTTTATGCGGATGTTAACCAGCTTTTCGGAGATATTGTGAAGGTTACGCCATCTTCAAAGGTTGTTGGTGACCTGACACTTTGCCTGGTGACAAACAATATCAATGCTCAGGATATCGTTGCCGGCAACAGGGACATTTCATTTCCCAATTCTGTTGTTGAGTTCTTTGAAGGCCGTCTCGGTCAGCCTACCGGAGGGTTCCCAAAAGATGTGCAGGATAAAATATTGCGCGGAGCCACTGCTTACGCGGAGAGGCCCGGAGCCAATCTGTCGCCGGTTGACCTTGAAAAGACCAAATTAAAAGTTGAGGAAAGGATATCCAGACCCATCACCAATGAAGAACTCATGTCATACCTGATGTATCCTGACGTTTTCATCCAGCATGCTGAGCACAGAAAAAAATACGACGACGTTTCCGTCATTCCCACGGATGTATTTTTTTACGGTCTGCCCATGAACGAAGAGGTTACCATTGACATCGAAGAAGGAAAGGCCTTGATTTTCAAGCTGGTAGCCATAAGTCCGGTAAACGCCGAAGGAAACTGTACCGTCTTTTTTGAGCTGAACGGCCAGCCTCGTGAGGTGGTGATTTCCAACCGCAAGGTGGCTGCTTCAGTAATCAAACGTCCTCAGGCGGAAGAAGGAAACATCAAACACGTCGGTGCGCCCATGCCAGGCATGATTGTTGCCGTGAAAGTTTCCCGTGGTGAGAAAGTTGCCATAAATGACCCTCTTCTGATTATGGAGGCCATGAAGATGGAGGCAACTATTTATGCCGAACACGATGGTGAGATTGCTCAGGTGCTGGTTAAGACAAAGGAATGTGTCGATGCGAGAGACCTTCTGATTGTCTATACATAAACATGCATTGAAAAACCTAACGACAAAAATATATTGGGAGTATCTTCGCTATTCCTTCAGACCTTTAGAGGAATGCGTATGTTTTGTAAACAGATACATCTAAGAGTGCTTCTGTGCCCAGCGGAGATGCAAGGTATCGCGCTTGTAGTGATGTAACACCTGCACCTTATGGTCGGGAAAGCCGAGGAAATTGCTGAAGTAAAACAGGAATACCAGCAGGGTATCCACCTTAATGATAAAGAATCCCTTTACGACAATATGGGGTGAGACCTGCGCAGTATAGTGGATCAGATATTCCCAGGCCAGAACTATGCCGAGACCAGGCACGCCCACAATGGAGAGACCGATGGCAAACAACAGTAAGTTCATCAGAGGAGAACGAGAGAGCCTCGCGGTATAGCTTGGGTGATTCTCGATCCCATTTGAAAAGGTATACGACGAGTAGAAGGCCAGCCCCGCAAAAACTACGGCAAGGACAATCACGGCCACCCAGTAAAGGAGATTTGACGCATCCAGATACCTTGACAGTAACAACGCGTGTTCGATTCCTATTGTGGACACGGAGCAAGCAAGGGTCGTGAAAAACATGCCCACTTTACGAATATTATAAAGACATAAAACGCTGAAACCCACTGACAATGCCAGTAATATTTCATCTTTGTGGTTGAAATATTTCCATTTGATAATAAAAGCCGTGACGGTGTTACCGCCACTATCAGCGGTACATTCTATAATGAAAAGATTCCTGTTGAGAAGGAACATCACGATGCTAAAGACTACCCATACTGAGGCAACCATGATAGCGAAGCGACGCACAGCTTTCCTGTCATAACGAAGGAGTTTCAGACCGAGAAACTGATCAATAAAATCAAATGAGCGGGAGAAAAAACCAAACTCATTGATCGTGAGTGAGTAAAGCCAACTTCTCAATCCCTCGGGAAGTATTATAATGGACGGGCTTTTTCAGATCAGTAGTTAAGATGCTTTTTTGTAAAAAATAGGTGATTTAAAGTATGCCTTATAAAAGCTTCTTTTTTTATGGATTTTCTATCTCCCCCTCATCTCTCCCTTGCAAAGGAGGAAAGAGAGTAATGGTTCATTCTGGTAGTGGCTATGCACCAGCAGGTTATGGACTTTCAGGAACAGGGTAATTTCTGGGATATTTCAGCCACTAATAACCGGTGTTTTAGGTTCATGGTATTTCAGCATTTCAATAAAGGCCTCAATACGGGTCTTCATGCGTCCAGGGCCAGGGCGGTCACAGTCCAGGGTGAGAATCGGTAATCGAATGTGTTTTCTGATAATCTTGTCATGGATGTGCCGATGGCAGAAACTTTGAACGTAGTGAATGAGTCCCCTGATGTTTCTTTGTTTTATTTCTTGTTGAATATCTTCCATTCGTGACAAGATATCATAGGGATAGGTATATTGACTGTACTGTTCGACAAGGGTTTTTGTGTGATAGGGCATACTGAACTGCCTTTGAATCTCGTTGAATACAACGTGAGCTCCAATGGTAGAAAGAAAGGGATAGAGGTCTTCGCATATAGGGGGTATGCCGATAACGCCGATTCGAAGGTCGTATCGGACGGGTTCACGTCCTCGCGCCAGTTTTAAAAACCTTATCGCGCGCTCATTAAACGTGGTATAGTCTCCCATGAGATCGCTTGTGGATACCGTCCAGATGTGGTTTTCTTCACCCGTTACCCTATCCTCTTTCCACGTAAGTTCATCGATTTTATGCACCTTTTCCCGAATGGCGTCCAGGTGTTTTTTCATCTCTTCAGCCTTTGAATACGGTACCCTCAGATTATCAGCCAGCATCATCAACTGGTCGTGCAGGAATCCTGTATCCGCCTTGTCATGTGGGTAGGCAAAAGGAATGGTTTTAATGCCTTCCGATTGAAATATTTCCATCAGCGCCTCGTTATTACTACAATCTCCCTGAATGACACTTATGATCCTCTGGATATGGTATTTCCTTGTAGCCGAATACATTCCTTTGATCCAGGCACAGGTATTTCTTGGGAGGCCTGACGACTCGGCATCTTCAACCATTTTGTAAGAAAGTGCGTCACCGATAAACAGGTTATTCAGGTCTAAGGGAATAAACCCGGCGGCAAAGACAATCTCAATGGGAACGGTCGATGTAATCCCAATAATCCTGTCCAGAGGAAGGTTATCCATGGCGGGAAGTACAGGAAGGAGATGATCGTTAAATTTTAGATTCATACAGATACCCTAGTATTACCCCCTTATATGACGCTCATGGTTTTCATTTTGACATCAGTTATCCACAAATTCAAGGAGAATTATACCAGTCATTCGTTGAAATTTTTGGCTATCACATGGTTTCGTGGTAAAGAATTATAGCAAAAAGTATCTACTTTTCTAAAATTTAAAAGGAAAGGAACTACTTAGTTGCAGAAGGCCTCATTGAGTGTTGAAATCTTTACAATTGACTTATCAACATAAGTGATATAAGATTACATTTTTTCATCCAAAATTCCTTTAGACTCATGGTATTATCTATGAAAAGCGGAGAAATCATAAATAAAAAACCCGTGGCAGAGGGTCTTGTTGATTACGAAAAGACCTATAGAGAATTTTCCTGGGACATCGTTAAAAAAGAATTATCAATAGCCGGTAACTCCACAAATAAAGTAAATATAGCCTATGAGGCCATTGATAAACATGCCCAAACCTGGAGGAAGAATAAAGTGGCATTGTATTGGGAGGGCGCCGATGGGACCTGCCAGAAGTATACATTCCTTGAATTAAAAAGACTCTCTGATACGTGTGCAAATATGCTCCGGCGGATAGGCGTGAAAAAAGGAGACAGGGTCTTCATTTTTCTACCGCGTTTGCCTGAACTTTATATCGCCATAATAGCAATCGCAAAGCTTGGGGCCATTGCCGGCCCTATGTTTTCTGCCTTTGGACCAGATGCCGTTCGCGACCGTCTGCAAAATAGCGAGACCAGGATATTGATTACCACGCCGGAATTGAAAGAGCGTGTTGACACCGTGCTATGGGAATTACCCAAGTTAGAGCATATCGTATTAGTCAACAACACAGAGGGATACGAATTAGAAGAAAGGGATGTATGTTATGCCACGTTGATGAAAGACGCTTCTGATAAGTTTGAGATGGAATGGATGGAATACGAAGATCCATTTTATATCCTGTATACTTCCGGTACAACAGGGAAACCGAAGGGTATAACGCACGTTCACAACGATATGATTTCACATTATATTACTACCAAATGGGTGCTTGACTTGCGAGACGATGATGTCTATTGGTGTACGGCAGACCCAGGTTGGGTGACAGGAACCGTGTATGGATTGTGGGGGCCGTGGCTGAATGGTATCTCTTCTTATGTTTTCGATGGCCGGTTTGATACAGCAAAGTGGTACGAGATTATTCAGACCTATAAAATCACGGCATGGTATACTGCTCCCACGGCCTTGCGTATGTTGATGAAGTCCGGCGATGATCTGGCAAAAAAATACGACTTAAGCAGTTTGCGGTATATCTGCAGTGTAGGAGAACCCCTTAACCCGGAGGTAATACGATGGGGGGTAAAAGTTTACCATTTACCCATTCATGATACGTGGTGGCAGACGGAAACGGGTTCCATTATGATCGCCAATTATCCATGTTTGCCGATAAAGCCAGGCTCCATGGGTAAGCCATTTCCTGGCATTAAAGCAACCATCGTTGATGGCAAAGGAAACGAGTTGCCTGCAGGACAACATGGTCTTTTAGCGTTAGAACCAGGATGGCCTTCCATGCTGAGGGCAGTGTGGGGTGATGAAAAACGGTTTAAGGAATATTTCACTATCCAGGGGTGGTATAGTACCGGCGATACCGCATATCGGGACGAGGATGGCTATTTCTGGTTTGTAGGGAGGGCAGATGATGTAATTAATACATCTGGCCACAGAGTGGGACCTTTTGAGGTAGAAAGTGCCTTACTCGAACATAGGGCAGTAGCGGAGGCAGGTGTAATTGGGAAGCCCGATGCAGAACGGGGAGAAATTATCAAGGCATTTGTGGTACTTCGGGAAGGTTTTAAGACCTCAAAGGGATTGGAAGAAGAAATAAAAATATTTATCAAGCACCGTTTGGCAGCCCATGCTTACCCGAGAGAAATTGAATTTTGTGAAAATTTGCCCAAAACCAGGAGTGGCAAAATTATGCGCCGGTTATTAAAGGCAAGAGACCTTGGATTACCCACGGGGGATATATCCACACTCGAAGACTAGACAGAATCAATGTTTCGATAACCAGCAGACTAAATTTTTAATTTAAGGAGAGGAACATATCAATGGAACAGACAAAATTTAATAAATCATTTTTTGACTCCGTAGAACCGATCAAGACGAAAGACCCGCTTGCCATGGCACTAGGTGCTATTGATAAAAATGAACCATTTGTATTTACATACACGGATGCGGTAAAGCTTGCCGGCCATTCATGTCCTGCTGTTTCTGGCGCGTATAAATTAACCCAGGTGGCATTGAAAAGCCTATACGGCAATGAAACCCCCGTGCGCGGACAAATAAGGGTAACGTTTAAAGGCGGTGTTGGCTATAAAGTAAATGGTCCGATATCACAAGTGGTTACTTTGATTACAGGCGCCTCGGGTGAGACTGGTTTTAAAGGATTGGGCGGGGGGCGATATAACAGGCATAATTTACTCTCCTTTGATGAAACAAAAGAAGCAGATGAAGATGCAGTATGTACGGTAATATTTGAAAGGATGGATAATAACAAAAAGATAGAAATTTCTTACAACAATTCCATGCTCCCTGCAAATCCTAAAATGGGTGATTTAATGCCATTGGCTGTAACGGGTAAAGGCACCGATGCTGAGATAAGAGAATTTGGAGAACTGTGGCATGAAAGAATTAAGACGGTGCTGATGAATCCGATGAAGGGAATGTTTGTAATCAGGGAATTATGATGAAATCACAATGGGAATGTCCGAATCCGTCCATATTCTTCCGAATGAAGACGGCTGGTTCTTATTCTGAAACAAATATTATACCTTGACGAAGAAATATTAAAATGTATAATAATTTAGTATTTCTTAACTATGAAGTATAGAAAAGTAATATATATGGTGAAAGGGGGTGGAATTGGAGGGGGGAGATTAAATGAGAATATGCATTACCGCTTTGATATATGACTTTAATATCTAAATCTACAGAAGAAAGGAGAAAGAGGTTATGTTTAAGAAGATATTTGCAGGGTTCATGGGTGTCGCACTGGTCACAGGAATTGGCATGGCAGAGGTTCAAGCGTACCAGGTTAAGCCTGCAAAATTATTGGTTACTGTAACTGCTATTGGTACACCTATTGAGGGTGCGGAAATTAAGGTAGGTGATAATACGTGTACAACCGGTAAGAATGGTACCTGTGTATTTGAATTGAAACCAGGGATGTATGAAATTACCGTACATGAACATGGTGGCGCTAGTGCACATACCAGTGTCAACCTTGAAGAAAAAGATATTCGGTTTATATCCTTGGATCTGGGCGCTGCTGCGCTTCATCCAAGCGGACATCACTAATCGTGGTAGCATGCCGGAATATTTACTAACTTTGTAATTTAAAGGCAGTTGTTAAGAGAAATAATTAACAACTGCCTTTTCCATTCATAAAATGATTAAATTAAAGAAAATACTCTGTCCTGTCGATTTTTCAGCATGCTCTACCTATGCATTAAGCTATGCAATTGATCTAACAACCAAAGAACGCGCTTCGTTATATCTCATACATGTTATAGAAACACATATAAGTGATATAAGAGATATAGTGAAGCAAATTGACTTGTTATTGGATGATAAACAGATAGACAATCTTAAGGTGAGACTTACGAATCTGATACCAGATAACATACGGCCAAATATTCACATACAACCTATTGTGGAAAAAGGTGTTCCTTTTGTTGAGATAATAAAGACTGCCAGGTATAACCATATAGACCTAATAATCATGGGTACTCACGGCAGGACTGGATTGGAACATATATTGATTGGAAGTGTCGCAGAAAGAGTAATCCGAAGTGCCCCGTGTCCTGTGCTCAGTATAAGGCTCCCAAAACAAGTATTTTCAATGCCATAGCGAAGAGATAGAAAAACTATTGATAGTAATTCAAACTTTCGTTTCCTATTGATTCCTATGAAAGGCGTGATGCGGCTAAGGAGTCTTGTTACATAACGCAAATTTTAGTTTATTAAGGGTGGCAGATGAAATCTGTTTTATATACCTACTGGTTAATTCTTCTCTCTTTTCTCATCTTTGCGGGGTGCTTAAGCGGGAAAAGACCAGGAGTAATGCTTTCCCCACAACTTGACAAAAGGGTCTACCAAATCACTCCGTTACCCATTACGGTGGGTCTTTACATAGAACCTGCGTTGCGTAGCTATGTTCAAGAAGTACCGTTGAGAGAATATGAAGCTGGTTCACCTCAGTTTACTTTTCCGGATTTTATTTTCTCCTTCGGAGAACCCCTCGCTTTGAAGATTGAAGAAATGTCAAAAATTATATTCAAAGAGGTAGTAGTAATAGATAATCTGCAAGACAAGGAAAGTTTGAATAGAAAGGCTTTGGATGGAATCCTGGCCGTTACGTTAAAGAATTCTGATATAAAACTTTATATAGAATCCTCTGTATGGCGGGCGATTGGGCAACACAATCTTTCAGTTCTATCGTCATTTTTAGATCCCGGGCTAAATAAGGTATGGGAGTCAGAAGTTGCTGTGGAAGGGAAGGGATTGGACTTTGTAACAAGTAAGGTTGAATTCGAGTGGTGGGTTACAGCTGGGCCTAAATTTGGCCCTGCAGTTGACGATGCTATTTGTAAGCTCACTTATGATCTTGCCAAAAAGATTACTGCATCGAAAGAGATATCAGATTATATCCACAAAGGAAAACAATAAAATGTTATTAATGCAACACTATTTTGGCCTCTTTGTGAAGGCGATCGAGTAAATTGAGTATTTCCGCATCTAACGCTTCCAAACGCACCTTTTCCTTCATATCGTTAAATTGAATATTGTCACCTTCTTTTTTGTCGGTGACTTTTATCAGATGATACCCATATTCCGTCTGAACCGGTTCACTTACCTGACCTACTTTTAATAAAAATGCAGCATCTAAAAAGGACTTTGCGAAAGTTCCTTTTCTTTGAATAAATCCTAAATCCCCTCCATTTTGAGCAGAAGGACAGTTTGAATACCTTTTTGCGTTTTCATCAAAAGGTATCCCCCTGTCGATTTCTCTTTTGATCGTTTTAATTTGTTCCAGTGCACGGGAAAGTTCTTCCTCTGTCTTCATATTTCTTGTATCTATAAGGATATGGCTCACCTTAACAGTTTCACCGTTAAAGACGCTCTTATTCTCGTCAAAATATTTTTTCAGGGTCTTATCGTCGAGTTTATTATGAAAATACATTTCAAGTGCAATAGAGTATTTTACGCTTTTTTTAAACTCATCGATATTAGAACCGATAGATGCCAGAATTTGTTCCAATGATTGAATGGCATTCTTCTGATTACTATTGATAGTATTTCGAATCTGGTCTACCTCCCTTTCAATCTCCGCCTGGCTAACAATCAACCCTTGTTTATCAATGAATTCATCCAGCAATATATCGGTAACCAGCTGGTCCAGAATTTCCTGTCTCCTCGCGGCAACTGTTTCAGGGTTTGTATCTGTAAACATTTTAAGTCTATGAATCAACACCTCATTTGTTATTATTTTACCGTTTACCGTTGCAACAATATTACCAGACTGCTCTTTTTCTGCAGAAAATGTATGTGGTTGCAAAAATGCTAACACCAAACATACCGGCAGTACAAATAACTTACTCATGGTAATTCCTTTCTTTGCTGATCCGGAGGTCACGTATCTTTTGCTGGAGATTTTGTCGATGCATATCAAGTGCCTCTGCAGCACGGCTAATGTTTCCGTCACATTCTTCCAGTTTCTTTTTTATAAATTCACGTTCAAAGTTTTCAATAAGTATTTTCTTTGCATCACGGAAAGAAAGATTATAATTAATATTTTTTAATGGTAGTACCGTATTAGCTGGATGTTTTATCTCTTCCGGCAGGTCTATTGTATCAAGGATTTCATTATGAGAAAGGACGATAGCACTCTCAATAACGTTTTTGAGTTGACGAACATTGCCCGGCCAATCATAAGACACCAAAAACTTCATTGCCTCATTGGAAAGTGATACAGCATGTTTTTTATGTTTCTCTGAAAAATAGTGTAAAAAACGGTTTACAAGCAGGGGGATATCTTCTTTCCTGTGTCTCAGGGGTGGGAGCTTTATATTTACCACCTTAATCCGATAGTACAAGTCTTCCCTGAATCTACCTTCCTCGATTTCTTCTTCAAGGTCACAGTGCGTAGCGCTGATAATGCGGACGTCCACTGCAAGCGTTTCGGTACCGCCTAAACGTTCAAACTTTTGTTCCTGCAATACTCGCAGAAGTTTTGATTGTGTGTTGGCACTCATGTCTCCGATTTCATCAAGGAATATAGATCCCTTATCGGCCAACTCGAATTTGCCTAATCGCCTCTCTGCAGCGCCAGTAAATGCCCCTTTTTCATGTCCAAAGAGTTCGCTTTCTACCAAGGTCTCTGGTACTGCGGCACAATTCATAATAATGAGAGCCTCATTCCGGCGTTTACTGCGTTTATGAATTTCCCGCGCGACGAGTTCTTTTCCACTGCCGCTTTCACCCTGGATGAGTACTGTAACGTCTGTCGCGCCAACTTTTTCTATCTTTTCAAAAACGTCCTTTATGGCATCACTTTGGCCGATGAGTTCACCCATACCTTCCAATCGGCCAATTTCTAAACGAAGTCTGGCGTTTTCTTCCTGCAGGGCAAGTCGTTCAAAGGCATTTTTGGCAATAATCCGAAGCTCGTCGATTTCGTATGGCTTTGCAATATAGTCATAGGCGCCTTTCTTCATGGCATCAACGGCAATTTTTTCTGAGCCATACGCAGTAACAATGACCACCAGGGGTGGGTTTTTTATCGTATTGATTGTCTCAAGAGTTTTCATACCATCGAGATGGGGCATATTGATATCTAAAAGCACCAAAGCTGGCCGCAGGGTTTTTATCATGTGAAGTGCATCGGCTCCATCTTTTGCCTCGTAAACAATATAGCTATCCCTTTGAAGTATCTTTCTCATTCCGTAGCGTGCGGCTTTTTCATCATCTACAATTAATACTGAAGGATTGAGCATGATCTTATGTTTGTACTAACATTGATTCAGATAAAGGAAAGTTTATTACAAATGACGCACCGCGCCCGTTACTCTCCGCATGGATGGTGGCTTCCATATCTTCCAGTTTTTTCTTTACGATGGAGAGCCCCAGCCCTGTACCTGTTTGTTTTGTCGTATAAAATGGTTCGAATATTTTCTGGAAGGACTCTTGTGGTATGCCAATACCTGTGTCGGCAACCGTTATCTGAATCGCATCACTATCGGGCTGATAATGGGCACTAATATGTATCTCTCCACCAGAAGGCATCGCCTGGACAGCATTACGCAGTAAATTAAAAAATACCTCCTTGAGCGCCCCTTCATCGGCAGCGATTTCCGGAAGGTCGTTGGGAATTTGGCAAATGGTTGTGATCTTATTTTGCTTTGCCTCGTGATTGATCACAATCAGCGTCGAATGAATGACGGCACCGATTCTGACACTCGTTTTTACCTCACTGCCAGGTTTTGCAAATTGCAACAGCTGATTGACCACCTTAGTCAGCCGGTCTATTTCATCCACGATAATGGTGAGATCTTCTTGCATAGGATCATTTTTTCTTACATCTTCCCGCATGACCTGTACAATAGCCTTTATAGAGCTCAGTGGGTTTTTTACTTCATGGGCGACACTGGTAGAGAGACGTCCAAGGCTGGATAGTTTTTCATTCTCATACATTTTTCTTTCCAGGGCAAGCTTTTCCTCGATAATCTTTGATTTTTCTACTGCGGAACCAATTTCATTAGCGATTATCATCAATTGATCCAGATTATCTGAGGCAATCTGCACACCTCTCCTGGCTCGTCCCAGGCTTAAAAGACCTGTAAGTTTACGATTGACAAATATCGGGAATATGAGGACTGCTTCCAGCAGTCTCATTTCGTTTATGATCGGAACCTCCCTTGCCTCGTATCGGTTCAGCGCCATAAATTCCCCGTTGGCAAAATATTGTACTATGTGCAGTATATTCGACTGGGTGATAGGCGCGTATTTTTTATCTCCAATAATCTGAATCCGTTCACTCTTAAAGAGGAGAAGGTTGGTAGATTTGATGGCTGTGGCCTTTTGAATGGATTCGACCACACATTCAAGCAGCTTTGTGAAGTTAACGAGGGGATCTGTGCTAATAACGTGGCTCAATTCGTTTAATAGGTACTCACTATCCGCAGCACGATAAAATATCAGTTTCCTTAAAAGTTTCTGTATCCTTTCCTTGCCTGTTGGAAACCAGAATACAAGAGCGATGACAAATACAGCTTCCAACATCTTTGCATTTATCAGATAGTGGCGCTCAAGGAATTTACTCAATTGCTTGATCCCGAAATAATAAAGACAAATCAGGATGAGGGTAAGAAACGAATAAAAGACACTGCGACGAAGCACAAATTCCATATAATTATACCGGTATACATAATAGGAGAAAATAATGCTGGGAAAGATCGATGACAACATAGAAACCAATACAAGATAATCTCCCCCATAAGGAATCTTGTTTCCATCAAGGAGTACCGTAAATCCAATAAACACAGCGATTATTGTTACCACCCAGAAGATGGCCAGGTGGAACTTACGCTCTTCCTTCTCATCTACCATTTTCGAGAGCCATCGGGAAATACCCGCTGCTATAAACAGCGATAGTATTAACCAAAAAACAAACGGTTTTACGTAATTAGATGTGGTTGCAATCAAATCGGGGGCTTCAAAGGTTATAAATTTCTTTATAACCATGGAAAATGGAATAACGGGAAGATAAATAGCCATTACGATAAGCCGTTGCAAAGATTTTTTTATCTGCGGGTTGCTCTCAAAAAGAAAGGATACCGCCGTGTGAAGTAACAAGCTGGGCATGAAACCAATTCCTGCATAAGAAATTGCAGCAGCAATATAATTTACCGAAAGAAAATATTTTCCAAACAGGATAAAACTAAACAGAGAAATGGTATTCCCAAAATGCCACATAGCCACAATTGATAACGAGGAAGAGGAAAATCAATTCGCTCCGTGTCTTATGTTTTCTTTGCACAATCAGGATTGAAAGAACTATATGCAAGATGGTGCCAAGGATAAAACCTATGAGTGATATAATTTCGTACAGGGGCATAATATAGTTAAATATTGGTACACTGGTATATGCAAAAAAAAGTTGTCCTTGCAAACGGAGCGAAACAATCCAACCCTTAAAGATTGTTTCAGGCTGTCGCTCCCGCAATGACGTTTGCACAGAAACTTATTTATTACGCTTACGATAAATACACGATTTTTCCCACGGTTTCTATTACAAAAAGAATTCGGCAGTTTACCAGTAGCAGGGGTCAGGGAAAACCAGACAGATGACAGATAATTCCAGACGATGACAACCTGTTCCTGATAATTTATGATATTGGTGAAGAAAGCAACTGTCAATAGAAAAAACAGCACAAAGGAATCTTGCCGCAATATTATAGTTACCTTGACAACGTACGAACTGTTTCAGTAAAATTCAACTCGAGCATCTGCGCCCGTCATGAACAGATATTACTATCTATTTTTCAGGTACGGAATTCAATTGAAAAAACCAACCAATATACACAAAATCATCATTCGTGCTCCAAACTGGGTGGGTGATGTTGTTATGGCGACGCCTGCCTTCCGCTGTATCAGAGAAAACTTTCCGGACGCAACAATAACACTTGCCATGAAATCTTATATTCAGAAGCTCATTGAGGGTGCTCCCTGGTTTGACAAATCACTCCTTATAGATTCAAAAGACCATCTGCCGGGAGGCATACAATACCTTCCGGTTGTGAAGTACATGCGAGCCCAAAAATTCGATTTAGGTTTTTTGTTCCCCAATTCCTTTAGTTCTGCATTCATGTTTTGGTTGGGTGGTGTAAAACGGCGTGTGGGGTATAAAAGGGATGCACGTACATGGTTTCTTACCAACGGAATAAATCGATTATATGAAAATGGCCATTTTTCCCCAACCTATATGGGCGACTATTACCTGCATCTGTGTACCGCTGTTGGCTGTGAAGTAAAGTCGAAAGACTTGGAATTGTTTCTTACTGAACATGGCCGGCATCGCGTAGATGAAATATTTGAAAAATACCACCTGCACAACGGCCATCCTCTTATCTTGTTAAATCCCGGAGCGGCATACGGCTCTTCGAAATGCTGGACAGCAGAGGGATTTGCCCGGACTGCTGACCTCATACATGACCAATTGGAGTGCACAACGGCTATTGTATGTGCCCCCCATGAAAAGAAATTGGCAATGGACATTGAGCAGGCAGCAAGATCAAAATTGA
Organism: Planctomycetia bacterium; assembly: GCA_015075005.1. Taxonomy (GTDB): domain Bacteria; phylum Planctomycetota; class Brocadiia; order Brocadiales; family Brocadiaceae; genus Brocadia. The sequence goes on along the minus strand of JABTVC010000001.1, from coordinate 851,847 downwards.
TAAATCTGGCAAATCAAATTATTTCTCTGGACGTCCTGAAAGCGCTAATCAAAAGATGCTCCTTAATGATTACTGTTGATTCCGGCCCACGACATATTGCCGTTGCCTTTAAGAAGCCAGTGGTAACTCTCATGGGGCCAAACGACCCGAGGTATACTAATACCCCGGCAGAGGTCGGGCGGGTATTACGGGCTGAGGTAGATTGTCTTGCCTGTCATCTGAAAGTATGCCCGAAAGATCATCGGTGTATGACTCAGATAAAACCAGAAAGGGTTGCGGCTACGTGTTTGGATTTACTTAAATAGCCAGAGTATATAGACACTGTATCCAAGCAATAAAAATGCACCCTGTCCCCGGGTAAGGACAAACTTCCAGGTAATCATAGGGATCAGAAAGATACTAAACATGAGCATGACGGGCATATCGATGATGAGAGAAGCCGTATTAACCTGCAATGGCTGAATAATTGCGGCAATTCCAAGAACGGCAAGAATATTAAAGATGTTACTGCCAAGTACGTTGCCCACGCTTATGTCAGATTCCTTGCGAATGGCTGCAATCATTGATGTAGCAAGTTCCGGAAGCGATGTACCGATTGCAATAACCGTAAGTCCTATAACAAGTTCGCTGATCCCCACGACTCTGGCGATATATATCGCCGAATGAACCAGGAAATGCGCACCACCTATGAGTGTCCCAAGTCCAAGGATAATCAGGAATAGATCCTTTTTGATGCTATCATTCGATGTTCCAATAAACTCTTTAAATTCCTGTTCAACAGAGTTTGCTTCCTTTATGGCAACACGATACACATAACAGATATACACCAAAATACCCACAAGGAGTATGCCACCTTCCTGACGGCTCAGCGTGCCATCCCATCCCATAAAATACAAAAGCCCTGAAATACCAACCACAATTGGCATCTCGCGATAAAGGAGTTTCATGTCAATGACAAGGGGTCGAACTAGCGCCGATAGCCCCAATATAAGACCAATGTTTGCAATGTTACTTCCAATGATATTCCCCATGGCAATATCGCTTAGATGCTTCATACCGGCTATCACACTCGTAACGAGTTCTGGTGTTGAAGTACCAAAAGCTACTATCGTGAGTCCTATAACCACGGGTTTGATATTGAAGGAAGAAGCGAATCTTGACGCCCCCCTGACGAGCCATTCAGCCCCAAAATAGAGCCCTGCAAGCCCTACAAAAAACAGCACTATTTGTAATAGCATGGTATCGCTTTAGAAGAAAAATTTTCAAACTGAAATATCCCTCATGGTGAAAAACGACTTCGCCTTTATTGTTTAGAGGTACAGTAAATTTATTATGCAGGAATTTTCATTTTTAACATAAGCGAGTTTCTGGGTGGCACGGCCAAACTTTGTTTGTCCGTGCCTAACTTAACTTGAAACTGCGCTACCCAAAACAGCTTTTATTCATGATCCAAAAAAGGTTGTATTATATTAGCGATATAAATACCTTTGTCAATCATTATTTAATGATAAGGAATTCATGTTTATTGTAATGTGATTATAAGGCTTGTACCATGGTCTTAAATTGCCTTCCGCGTTCTTCATAATTAAGGAACATATCATAACTTGCACAGGCAGGGGAAAGTAATACAATGTCTCCTGACTTTGCCAGGGCATTTGCCTGTTGAAAAGCCTCTTTGAATGTGTTTGGTGTGAATAGTGGCAGGGGTTCTTTTTGTGTCTTTTTCTGTATGATGAGTTCCTTTATTTTCCCCGCTGTTTTTCCTATAAGGACTACAGACTTGGTGCGTTTTGCACATGCCCCGGCAAATTCCCCAAAATCACTTCCCTTGTCGTATCCCCCGGCAATGAGTATTACCGGTGTTTGAAATGCCGTAATGGCGGCTATTGCCGATTCTGGTGTAGTGGCCTTGGAATCGTTGTAATACCGTACACTATTAACCTCCCGGACAAATTCTAACCGATGCTCTAATCCAGGAAAGGTGGCTACAACCTTCTCAATATGCTGTCCATTCGCACCAGCCAGATAAGTAGCACAGGAAGCAGCCAGGATATTTTGAAGATTATGGACGCCGGGTATCTTGATCCTGGATACGCACGATACTGTGATAGTCGTACCCTTCACGGATAACACGATATCATTTCCTTTTACAAAGGCACCGTTTGTTAATACATCCTTTGTACTATACCACAAAACATTGCCTTTACACTCCTTCTCCCACCTTTTTAATTCCTGGTCGTCGTAATTGAGGATAGCATAATCGCCTGACTTCTGGTGTAAGATGACGCCTTTTTTTGCCTGAATATAGCCGGCCATGTCCGAATATCTGTCGAGGTGGTTGGGAGATATATTCGTTACCACACTGATGACTGGACTTTTTTTCGCATTATGGAGTTCTTCCAGCTGAAAACTGGAAAGCTCAAGGACTACGATGTCGGATGGTTTTATTTCATTAAGCTCCAGCAGGAGTGATTTCCCGATATTTCCTCCGACCCACGTCACACGCTGAGTTTGTTGCAATATTTTGCCAGTAAGGGTGGTAGTGGTAGACTTCCCATTGCTACCAGTAATGCCGATAATAGGGGCAGGACATAATTGAAAGAAGATATGTATTTCCGTATCCATCGGCACATGGTTATTTCTTGCAATCCGGATAAACCGTGAATCCTTTGGTACGGCGGGATTAATAATAACCATGTCTGTATTGATAAAATCCTCGTCGCAGTGTCCCCCGAGTCTATAGGTAACAGGAAGACCCTCAAGTTGTTTTATGGATGGGGCGAGTTCCGTTACATTTCTCAAGTCGGTTACGGTAACCTGAGCGCCTTGTCTTGCAAGAAATTGAGCAATGCCTGCCCCACCCCCAAACAATCCCAACCCCATAACGGTGATCCTTTTATTTTTAAATTCAAGAGGCTCAGGCATAAATATAGCAATGTCAAATATTTGGTAAAGGAGAAAAAGAGGGCGATATGGGAGCTATCCCTGCACAAATAGTATCACAATACAATTTGGTTGTCAATTTAGAGTGGAGATAGGAGAGTGCAGTTTGGCAAAGATCCTTACGGCATTTAGCAAGTTACTGCCGCAGATGTTCACATATTTTATTCAGCGCAAGGGCATGGTTAGGAGTTGGAACCTGCCGATGCAACTAAAATCTCCGTTTGATCCAAAGCTTCCAAGCGTCGCAAGCAACGTGACCGCAAATCCTGCCGGCTCGGCGAGTTCGTCCGGCTTCAAACAGCTCAGCAAGCCCCTTGTGTTTAAAGCTTTTGATCATACTCAATATAGTAGCATATTCTGTTACAGTATCAACAATTTAGTTACAACGTATATTCTGATTTTTGGTAAAATTTCTGTAGATGGCTAAACATAATGCCAAAAATCAGCGGAGACGAGTGCTTTTCCTCGCCGTCCAATGGGTTGTTTAGTTAGGCTTTTATTCTATTTTAATGTTTCGTAATTATTTATACATTCCACCTGAAAATGAAGCCGGTTGTCTAAAGGATAAACATCTTCATGACCCCTTGTGACAAATAGGTCATGGATGTTTCATCAGATAAAAGAGCTGACACCCCACCAACAGCCCTGCTTTCCGCGGATGTCCGTGAACCATTACCTCGTTCCACATCTGCATATCTTCTTCCGTTCTAACTTTTTATTCACAAAAAAAAACCACAGACTCCACAGACAATCTCTGTAATTATTACAGGAAATCTGCGAAACCTGTGGTTTTTTGAATCGTGGCTTTTTAAAAGACAAACCATGGAGAAAAAACGCACAAATTTTTACTCTCTTGCTGTCACGTGAATCCTATGCCTTGCCTAATGTCTTTTTGCCGGGCTTCCATTCAACCGGACAAAGCTCCCCTGTCTGTAATGCCCTCAATACCCTGAGAACCTCTTCTATACTCCGACCGATACCCAAATCATGAACTAATTGATACCTGAGCTTTCCTTCCGGATCAATGATGAATGTGCCCCTTAAGGCAATGCCCTTTTCTTCCATAAGGACTCCATACTTTCTCGAAACCTCTTTTGTCATGTCACTAAGCCATGGAAAATTAATTTTGCCAAGTTCTTTTAACCATGCCTTGTGAGAAAACACGCTGTCAACACTCAATCCCAGTACCTGGGCATTCAGCTCCTTAAACTCGCCGTCTCTCTTTGAAAATTCTGTAATTTCCGTAGGACAGATAAACGTAAAATCAAGGGGATAGAAAAAAAGTACGACCCATTTGCCCCTATAATTATTCAGGCTTATATCTTGAAACTTTTCATCCACAAGACCTTGTACGGTAAACTCAGGCGCCGTTTGTCCAACTCTAACACTCATAACACACTCCTTTTCTGCAAATTGTAATCATTATCAAAAAGACATCGATACTCATTATAAAAACACACACACACTAATGTCAAGTTATTTTTTTATTACAAAAAAGGTTAACGCCATTACCTGAAACACCAAAGCAAGTAATAGATATGCATGGACATCGCTATTGCGGTAAAGATAAGCAAATACAAGAGCGCCAAAGGCAAAGCATTGAATGACTGCGGCCAAAATGTTTAACCATGAAACAGGCTCGTACGTTAAGGTGCGGTTTATGTTTTTGACTTCGTTTAACAGAGATTCCAGAATAAAATCTTTTTCCTCATATCCCTTTTCCTTCCTGATTTTTAAAGTTAAACATTCTCTGCAAACCAATTTCCCGTCTTCCTGATACAGTGCACGTCCAGAGTCTACATCATTCTTCGACAAACTTTTTTTGCAATTACTACAAAGTTTAATTTCCAGCATACCTATATGGAATATTCCACAAACAAATTTTTCGGGTAAACAACGGTTTAAATAACGATACAAATAACCTAATGCTCAAACGATTATTTGAGTCCATACCGGTCTAACTTCCTGTAAAGGGTACGTTCACCAATACCAAGCATCTTTGCCGCTTCTTCTCTATTCCCTTCCACCGAAGCCAATGTGTTTTTAATAAGCTCCCTCTCAACTTCCTCGACAGTCATTCCGGTCATGAAACTGGGAGGACGGGGTAATTCACTGCTCCGTTGCAGGATATGATCAGGTATTTCCTCCACACCCAGGATATCTTTCGTACTTACAACAACCATACTTTCGATACAATTTTTTAATTCTCGTACATTTCCTGGCCAGGGATATTTATACAGAACTTTTCTTGCCTCGGTAGAAATGCAAGAAATATTCTTATTGTGTATTTGGCAAAATTCGCGGAGAAATGCATCAATGAGCAAGGTCGTGTCTTCTAGTCTCTCCCTGAGAGGTGGTAATTTAACAGAAACGACATTCAGCCTGAAGTACAAGTCTTCTCTAAATTTTCCTTCTTTTATGAGTTTTTCAAGGCACTGATTTGTAGCGGCAATTAAACGGACATCAATCTCAATGGGGTCATTGCTGCCAATACGCGTTATCACGCCGTCTTCTATTACCCGTAGTAATTTAACCTGCGTGGAAAGTGGCATGTCTCCAACCTCATCTAAAAATAATGTGCTATGATGAGCGCACTCAAATTTTCCCTTTCGCTGATACAAGGCTCCTGTAAAGGAGCCTTTTTCGTGTCCGAAAAGTTCACTCTCCAGGAGATGTTCCGGAATTGCAGCAGAATTCAAAATGACCATTGGCTTATTCTTTCTGGGACTATTATTATGAATAGTTTTTGCAATCAGCTCTTTCCCTGTACCACTTTCACCAGTTATCAGTACTGTTGCTGTAGTACCAGAAATTTGTTTAACGATATTAAATACCTTTTGCATCCTGGAACTGTTACCAATAATACAGGTCAGTCCAAATCTTTCATCAAGTTGTTTGTGAAGCTCTTTGTTGTTCCTTACAAGCCCCTGCTTCTCAACAAGCTTGGCTATCTCTGCCCGCAGGTGATTAATATTAATAGGTTTCAGAAGATAGGTGGCAGCCCCCTTCTGCATAGCATCCACTGCAGTTTCTACCGTACCATATCCTGTGATCAGAACAATTTCGGCATCCGGCAATATCTCTTTTGTTGTTTTGAGTAACTGCAGGCCGTCGATGTCATGCATAATTAAATCGGTAATTACAATATCAACCTCTCCCGCTTCTATAATTTCCAACCCTTCCCTGCCACTCGTAGCAACAAGGCATTTATATCCAACCTTTTGAAGTGCCTCTGCGGTAGCAGTCGCGTGTTCTTTTTTATCGTCAACAACCAGAATAACCGTTTGGTCTGTCATGGCTTAATAAATTATTAAGTCTACAGGTAATTGAATAGAAAAGTTGCTTCCTTTGCCTTCTTCACTTTGAACAGAAATCGTTCCTTTATGCTCTTCGATGATACGTTTTGCAGTTGGCAGTCCAAGGCCAGTTCCTGTCTTTTTGGTAGAAAAATAGACCTGGAAAATCTTTTCAGTAAGATCTTGTGGAATACCATGTCCTGTATCTGCGATGTCAATTTGCAGGTATTTTTTATTCCCGGATGTACGAATCATGAGTTCACCACCATTTTCCATTGCCTGCTCTGCATTGATAATAATATTCAAAATTGCTTGTTTTATGAGATTTCTGTCTATACGACAGGGAGGAAGATAGGCATCATAGCTTTTTAGTATCAATATCTTCTTTTGTTTTGTTTCAGGGGTAACAAAATCGACCACTTCATCGACCACCTCATTAATATCGCTTTCTTCAAGTTCTAGTTTTTGCCCCTTCGCAAATCTGAGAAAATCATTCAAGATTTCCTCCAGGCGTTGTATCTCTCTTTGTAAAGCCTGTATTCTTATACGCACCTTTTTGCAGTTTTCCCCTGTCATACTTTGTACGTCTTCGAGAAGGAGTTGCAAATTGATACTGAGTGTACTCAATGGATTTTTAATTTCGTGGGCAAGCCCCCCTGCCATCGTTCCAAAAAAAGCGAGCCTTTCAGAGTGCATTGCCCGTTTCTCCAGTTCCCTTGTCCTGTCAATAGCTCTTCGTACAAAAATAAGCTATAGGAACAAATGTAATAATGGCAATTCCTGCACCAGTTAAGTACTGAGTCACATTCTTTATACCAAATTAAAAAAATAAGCCAGGAAGGCGGCTTAACTCACTTTCTTCCTGGCTCTAGAGTATTGCTTATATATTTGTTAGGAATTGAGACGTGATACTTTTTGGGCTTGCAACCCTTTTTCCCCTTCAACGATGTCAAATTCCACCTTTTCTCCGTCTTCCAGCGTCTTAAATCCTTCACTTGTAATATTTGAATAGTGAACAAAATCATCACCGCCACCTTCTTGTTCAATAAAACCAAACCCTTTTTTTGCATCAAACCATTTTACTTTACCAGTTGCCATTATCTTGCTCTCCTATTTGAATAAATACAACGTATAACAATTAACCGTACCTACAACCACCCATTTTATCCTTCATCTCTTTTCTATTTTCCAAAAAAGGATCGAAAGATACATGATAAAAGTTTATAATCCCTTTTACAAACCCTCCTTATTACTAAAAGTCGTGAATAATCCTTTCACCTGGCAAAACAACAACTTTTTCATAGTCAAATACATTTATCCGTACTATAAACCAGAAGGGTCTGGTTACGCTTTTTCTTTCATGGCGGCTTTTCTGCTTAATTTAACCCTTTTTTGGTCATCTATTCCAATTACTTTTATCATAATTTCCTCCCCCACTTTCACTACATCTTCAACCTTTTCAATATAGCCATCAGACAATTCAGAAATATGCACCAAGCCATCATGACCAGGAATGATTTCCACAAACGCACCATACTCTTTTAGAGAGAGAACTTTTCCTGCATAGATTTTACCAATCTGGATCTCTTCTGTCATACGCTCAATCCACGTTTTAGCTTTTTGCGCTGCTTCTGAAAGGCTAGCGGAAATAATAACGCTGCCATCGTCCTCAATCTCTATTTTTGCGCCTGTTTCCTCCTGTATTTTTTTGATATTTTTCCCGCCAGGCCCAATAACCATTCCGATTTTTTCCGGATTAATCTTAATATGTACTACCTTAGGTGCATATTCGGAAATCTCTCCCCTTGGTTTATCAATAACTTTTACAAGTTCCTGAAGTATATGCAATCTACCTTCTTTGGCTTGTTTTAAGGCATCCCGCATAATCTTCTCGGTAATCCCGGCTATCTTTATGTCCATCTGCAGCGCGGTAACACCCTTGGATGTTCCGGCAACTTTAAAATCCATATCACCAAGATGGTCTTCTGTTCCCAGGATATCTGACAAAATGCAGACATCTTTTCCTTCTTTAACCAAACCCATCGCAATACCGGCAACCGGCGCAGTTACAGGACACCAGCATCCATCATAGAAAGAGTTCCCCGCAAACCGTAGCCATGGAAGACGAGCCGTTGGATTCGGTAACATCAGAAACAATTCTGATGGTATAGGGAAAACTATTTAATGGAGGGAGTACCGCCTCTAATGCTCGTTCAGCCAGCGCCCCATGCCCGATCTCCCTTCTGCCAGGCCCGCGCAAAGGTTTTACCTCGCCAACGCAAAAGGCGGAAAGTTATAGTCCAGCATAAACTTCTTCGAATATTCATCCTCCAGGGTATCCACCTCTGCTCGTCCATAGTGGTACCCAATGTCGTTACCACAATAGCTCTGGGTTTCACCCTGGGTAAATAAAGCAGAACCATGAGTCCTGGCAACATCCCCACTTCACAAGCAATTGGCCTGATATCGGTTAGTCCGCGCCCATCAGGTCTCTTTCTCTTGCACAATTTGGTTCACGAACAGCAATAGTCTCAATTCTTTCGAAGATATCCAGATTGTTTTGTTTTGCAGGAGCACCATCTTTGTCTACGCAATATTTATTGATAACTTGATTAAGTATCTCATTCAAGGCTCTTTTCCGTGCATCTTTTCCCGGTGTTTGATCTTTTCCAATATATCAGAATAATATTCCTTTTTTATTTCTTCCAGGAGAGCCACATCGAGTTTATCCGGTGGGACATGCTGCTTTTCTTTTTCCACAGGTAACCAACAACTCTCCTTTTGGAGTTGAACGACTTCTTTAATGAATGTATGCCCAAACATAATGGCATCAACCATCCGTTCTTCCGGGAACCTCCTTACCAGACGACTCAACCATCATAACCGCTTCTTCTGTTCCGGAAACAACGAGATCGATGCTACTCGTAGCAAGCTCAGCATGGGTTGGATTAACAACAAACTCTCCATTGATTTGGCCTACCTTACAGAACCTGTAGGCCCGCCGAAAGGAATACTTGAGATAGATAACGCTGCAGATGCACCTATCATTGCAAGAATATCAGGGTCATTTTCTTTATCTGCAGAAAGGACCATAGACATGATCTGAACTTCACGAAGATATGTTTCAGGAAAGAGAGGCCTCACCGGACGATCTATTAACCGCATGGTTAATATTTCTTTTAGGTTGGCCTGCCTTTCTCTTGAAAACCGCCGGGGAATTTGCCTCGCCGCATATGTTTTCTCTCTATAGTCAACAGTAAGGGGAAAACCCGCTTCTTCCTTTTCTTCTGGGGGCAGATACCGCTGTAGCCAACACCATCGTGTCTCCATATCGAACTAAAGCTGCACCATCCGCTTGCTTTGCTATTTTACCTGTTTCTATACTCAAGAATCTTTTGCCGATCAACCTTTCAACTTTACAATACGTCATCTATTCCTCCTGCATTTTTATTTATTATATCTTGTTTTTGACCAGCAAAAGATATGAATACCTTAAATTTTTATACATTTTCAATAGGTATACAGTTCCTCCTATAAATTTTGCTTTATTTCCTAATACCAAGTTTGGCAATAAGCTTTTTATATCTTCGTTGTCATTATTTGACAAATATTTCAGTAAGGCTGACCTGTGCCCAACCATTTGGAGCAACCTCTGCGGGACGTGTGGTCTTTTGTGTTCCTTTAAATGCCGCGCAAATGATTAATCCGCTCCGTTAACAATGCCACCTGTACCTCCGGCGAACCCGTGTCACTTTCTGTGAACCCTAAGATCATGAATGATCCGCTGTTTTACTTCTTTACTTATCATCACACCAATTCCTTACATAAAATAAAATGTTCAAAACGCTTCTCATCACTCACAGTGCTCTTAAAATCTTAATTAATCCGTTTATAGGACTATCAATATAGCAAAGCTTTACCATTCTTTGCAACAAAAAAATTAGACTTGACAATAAAATCATGTTATGTAAAATTCACACAGCCGGATATCTCTATCCCCATTCATAGTAAAAAAAACAGCCTTTATTTGTGTATTTTATTACTTTAGATGCTGTTATAAACAAGGGGGTTCTAAGGGTTCGATATTAAATTCATAGATGTTAATATATTGCCCTGAAACCGTTGGTTTTAGGGTTTTTTTTTGCCCACAAAATTTGGCGGAGGTGTTGTTCATGATTATTGTAATGAAGGCCACATCTACAAAAAAGGACGTCGATTATGTCCTGGAAAGCATAGAAAAGGCCGGCTTAAAGGGGGTTGTCTTACAAGGAACGAATCGAAACGTAATCGCAGTTATTGGAGACGAGCGGGTGTTGCCCGCCAATTTTTGGGATGTTCTGCCCGGCGTGGAAAAATCGGTACCTATTCTTGCACCATACAAACTAGCCAGTAAGGAAGGAAAAGATTTCAAAACCATCATCCATCTTTCGAATGGGAAAAAAATTGGCGGAGAAGAGGTTGCCGTTATTGCCGGACCGTGCGCAATAGAAAGCAAAGAGCAGATTATCGAAATCTCTAAAAGGGTCAGAGATGCTGGTGCTACTGCATTACGGGGCGGGGCATTCAAGCCACGGAGTAACCCATATACCTTCCAGGGCCTTATGGAAGAGGGTCTCATTCACCTGGCACATGCCCGTGAGGCATCGGGACTTCCCATTGTAACAGAAGTACTCACTCCGGAACACGTAAAATTAGTGAGCAAATATTCTGACATATTACAGATCGGAACCCGGAACATGCAGAATTTTTTGCTCCTGCGTGCGGTGGGCGAGGCGGGTAAACCAGTGATTTTAAAACGGGGCATGGCCGCTACGATTGAAGAGTTTCTCCTGGCTGCAGAATATATCCTGGCACAAAATAATCCCAATGTCATTCTGTGCGAAAGGGGTATCCGAACCTTTGAGACCTTTACCCGTTTTACCTTGTCGCTCAGTATTGTGCCACAACTTAAGGAGATGACCCATCTACCCATCATTGTGGACCCCAGCCATGGAACAGGGAAAAGAAGCCTTGTTAACCCCATGGCCAAGGGCTCTGTGGCGGTAGGTGCAGACGGCTTGTTAATTGAAACCCATCCTGATCCCGAAAAGTCATTTGTGGACGGGCCTCAAACGATTACCCTTGAGGCATTTGAAGAACTTATGCAGGAACTAAAACCTGTCGCCGAAGCGGTTGGAAGAAAGATATAAATATAATTTAATACAAAACAGACAAACCACAGATTGTACAGATATTTAAGCAAGGGGCTAATTTTTCTCTGCGTTCTCTGCGGTAAAAGGTATTCTTGATGAGAAGAAAAGACAAAGAAATAACTGGTCGGAACGAAATCGACGAAATCCTTTTAACGTCCATGGTAGGAAGGCTAGGGACATGCGCCAATGGAATTCCCTATATTACCCCTATGAATTTTACCTACGACAAAGAAACCTTTAAAATATTTCTCCATTGTGCACATGAAGGAAGAAAACTGGAAAATATAAAAAACAACCCGAATGTCTGTTTTGAGGTAGAAGAAGTTAAAGAGGTAATTGTAAAGCAGCCTACCTGTGCCTCCTCTGTCGCTTACAGATCGGTTATTCTGTTTGGCATTATAAAATTACTTTCCGATCTCAATGCAAAGAATTATGCCCTTCTGAAACTTGCAGACAAATATGCACCTAAAAATCCCAAAACCCCTTTTCCTGATACAACGCTGAACAGGACACAGGTACTTGAAATAGAAATCAAGGAAATAACAGCGAAAAGAAGCCCCGTTAAACCCGTTGTTACCGACCCATCAAAAAAATAAAGGAGTCATTTGCCATAGATTACCCTGCGTCAAAAAAAACGCAAGATTTAGATAACAAAAGCACGAAAGGACATGAACATAATTTATGGAAATCATCGCATCAAAAAGATTACAGTCTATCGGCGCGTATGCCTTTGCAGAAGTAGACAAGGAAGTAGAAAAATTAAAAACCCTGGGGATTACCCCGATTGATTTTGGCGTTGGCGACCCTACCGCACCAACACCTGATATTGTGCGCAAGGCGTCACAAAAGGGAATAACGCTCAGAAAATCTTCAGGTTACCCGAGCTATATTGGCATGCCTGAATTCCGGCAGTCGATCGCACAGTGGACACTGAAAAGGTTTGGCGTACACCTGGATCCGGCGACGGAGATTTCATCCACTATCGGTTCAAAAGAGGCGGTATTCAATTTTCCGGAGGGAATCGTCAATCCCGGCGATTATGTAATCATCCCTTCCCCCGGGTACCCGCCTTACACACGAGGTACGTTATTCGCCGAAGGGATTCCTTATTACATACCCCTTTTGCCAGAAAATAAGTTTTTGATGGACCCCATACCCATTCCGGAAGAGGTTAGCAAGAAGGCAAAAATTATGTGGATTAACTATCCCAACAGTCCCACGGGAACTGTAGCGCCCTTATCATACCTGAAAGAAGTTGTAGAATTTGGTAAAAGATATAACATCATCATCGCCTCGGACGAGGCCTACAGCGAGATTTATTTTAACGAACCTCCGCACAGCATCCTGGAAATTACCAAAGAAGGAGTCATTGTCTTTAATTCTTTCTCCAAGAGGAGCGCCATGACGTGCTACCGGGTTGGATGGGTTGCGGGGGATAAGCAAATTATTGATATATTTAAAAAGGTAAAGACAAACATTGATTCGGGTACGGCCACGTTTATCCAGGATGGGGCAATTGCCGCCCTCAGCGACGAGACGCATGTCGAAAAGATGAGGGCTGAATACAGGATCAAAAGGGATTTATTGGTGGACGCATTTAAGGATATCAAACTCCCCGATTGTACCCCGGAGGCAACAATTTATCTCTGGCAAAAGGTACCAGCGGGTATGACCTCTGTTGACTTTGCCAGGAAACTCCTTTCACCCGATATTGCCATTGTAACAACTCCAGGCGCCTGGATTAGCGATAAGACAGATAGCGGACTGAATCCTGGTGAAGGTTATGTACGATTTGCCCTCGTACCTAGTATCAGGGATACCAGGGAAGCCGCCCGACGAATCAAAAAGATATTGCCAAAGATTTTATAAAGGGATGATTTCATGAAAAAGCGGTTGTTTAGCGGGATTCAACCAAGCGGCGATGTACACATCGGTAACTACCTGGGCGCTATCAAGAATTGGGTGCGGATGATTGAGCAGTACGACTGCATCTTCTGCATCGTGGACTATCATGCAATTACTATCGAATATAACCCGGGCGACATGCAAAAACGCATTCTGAATGCGGCGGCAGTTAATATTGCAGCAGGCCTCGATCCGGAACGATGTATTATCTTTGTTCAATCCTGTGTACCCGAACATACGGAACTCGCATGGATACTTAACACGGTTACACCTATGGGCCATTTGGAGCGTATGACCCAATTCAAAGACAAGTCGAAACAACACAGGGACAACATCAATGCAGGGTTATTTACCTATCCTGTTTTGCAGGCTGCGGACATCCTGATCTACAGAGGTGAAGCCGTACCCGTGGGAGAAGACCAGGTACAGCATATCGAACTTGCCAGGGAAATTGCCCGAAAGTTTAATATGCGATATGGAGAAACATTCCCGGAACCGAACGAAGTCCTTTCTGAGGCACCACGGATTATGGGACTTGACGGCAAGACAAAGATGAGCAAGAGCCTGGGAAATTATATCTCCCTGGTGGAAACCCCTGAATCCATTTGGAAAAAACTGTCAACTGCGGTAACTGATGAGAACAGGAAGAGGCGCACCGACCCCGGTAATCCCGACATCTGCAACCTCTTCACCCTGCATAAACACTTTTCCAGAAAAGACCAGATAGACCGCATCAATGTGGTATGTCGCTCTGCCGAAATCGGTTGTATCGAATGCAAAAAGATCCTGTCAGATAATATCGTTGAGGCACTCACTCCCATTCGCCTGCAGTACGAACAATTGATCAGCGACCCGGCACAGCTATTAAGCATCTTGTATGCCGGTGCAAAGAAATGTAAGGAGATGGCGGCTGGTACCATGGCAGATGTAAAAGAGGAAGATGGGTTTGATGTAGGTAAAAGATTTACCACCAAAGGCTAGTGCGAGAAATGTAATATATTCCAAAGATAATTTTGACCTTTTAGCAAAAATTGACAACAGACGTCCCACGTCATTTCGTTCGTTGTCCAACAAAGATGTCTCTACCGGCTCGTTCGGGTTATGTAATTATGGATCATTTTATAGGACATATCGTATCTCTATTAAAAGAAAAATAGACCTTCCAGGAAATGAAATAGAAAGACTTATAGAAATACCCCTGACCCAAAATGGGTGATTATGCTTTTCCCCTGTTACACCCTCACAAAAATACTTAAAAAATCCCCGAACATCATCGCAACAGAACTATCGAATACCTTACAAGCCATTCGTCCAATCACAGAGATAAAGGCCATCGGCCCTTACGTGAACTTCTTTGTGGATAAAGTAATATTATCTGAGCTATCGCTGAAAACAATCTCTGAAGAACGCGACGCGTATGGTAATAATACCTTAGGCAAAAGAAAGACTGTTGTTGTCGACTTCTCTTCCCAAACATTGCCAAACACCTTGCCGTTCACCATCCCGTTCCGCACTCATAGGAAATGCCATTTGCAATATCTATAAAACCCTTGGTTATACATGCGTTGGGATCAATCACCTTGGCGATTGGGGTACGCAATTCGGACAATTGATCGTTGCTTATAAAAAATGGGGAAGCGAAAATGCCCATAAATCTTACACCGTTACCGATTTAAATAATCTTTACGTAAGGTTTCATCAGGAGGCAGAAAAAAATTCTGGTTTAGAAGACGAGGCAAGGGCATGGTTCAAAAAGCTTGAGTCCGGAGACACTGAGGCAAAAGAGCTATGGCAACACTTCAAGGAGATCAGTTTAAAGGAATTTCAAAAAATTTATGATATGCTTGAGATACACTTCGATGCCTTCGTGGGTGAGAGTTTTTACAACACCATGGTTGAGGATACCATAACAAGAATCAAAGAAAAGGGGCTGGCTAAAGTTAGCGAGCAGGCATTGATTGTCGACTTAGAGCCTTACCATATGCCTCCATGCCTCTTACGGAAAAAAGACGATTCCACCCTTTATGCCACCCGCGATATTGCAGCCGCAGAATATAGAAAAAAGACCTACGACTTTGACAAGATGATTTACGTGGTCGGTTCTGAACAAAAGCTGCATTTTAATCAATTCTTCAAGGTCTTAGAGTTGATAGGTTACGACTGGGCAAACCGTTGTGTGCATGTGGACTTCGGTCTCATGAAATTTAAGGACGGCAAGATGTCTACCCGCAAGGGAAAGGTCGTTCTCCTGGAAGACCTGTTAATCGAGGCCGTAGAACGTATCAGAAAGATTATAGAAGGAAAGAATCCTTCTCTGGAAAACAAAGAGACCGTGGCGAGGGACATAGGTATCGGGGCCATCATCTTTGCCGACCTGTGCACCAAACGCAGCAAGGACGTGATCTTTGATTGGGATGAGGTGTTGAATTTCGAGGGTGAAACAGGCCCCTACATCCAGTATACCCATGCCCGCCTTTGCAGTATCCTGAGAAAATTCGGGAGGTCTGTTACGGCGGACATACAGTTTGAATTATTGAAAGAAGACGAGACGATTATCCTGATCAAGAATTTAGGACAATTCCCCTCTGTTATCATGAAGGCTGCCGAGTTTTACGAACCTTCCCTTATATGCAATTATCTTATCGACGTATGTGGCAGCCTGAATAGTTTTTATAATGCACATCGAGTCCTGTCGGACAATGAAGAACTAACCAAGGCACGGATATTCCTGGTAGATGCTACACGTCAAGTCATAAAGAATGGTCTTAATATCCTGGGCATGCATGCCCCTGAACAGATGTAAGATAATACCAAAATTTTATGAATACCACGGAAACACGGGAAAATGGAAGCACCGAAAAAGGATTTAGAATTTAAGGGACTTACTGGTAAAAGTATTTTGTGCGCAATAGAGGTTCACAAAAAATTGGGACCAGGATTTTTAGAATCTATTTACCATGCAGCCCTGCCAATGGAGTTAGTCAAACAAATATTAAACGTAGAAACCCAGAAGGTAATAAAGATTTTTTACGACGGCAAAGAAATTAGTTTTCATCGACTCGACATAGTGGCAGAAGGCCAAATAATCGTTGAATTGAAAACGGCAAAAGAATTTGATGATAGCCATATCGCACAGTTAATTTCTTATTTAAAAGCCACAGGATTAAAAGTTGGGTTATTGCTGAACTTCGCCAAGGCGGTCTTAAAAATAAAAAGAGTTGTAAATTAATGTTCTATTCTGTGCTTCCGCACTTCCGGGTTTCCGTGTTTAAGTTTTAACAATTTGGAGCAAGACCATGTCAGAAGATCGTGTAAAAAAGATACTATCACTCCTTAAAAAGGCATACCCGGATGCTGCGCTTGTCTTACATTACAAAAATCCCTTAGAATTACTCATTGCCACCATCCTGGCAGCACAGTGCACCGATGAACGGGTCAATAAGGTAACGGAGACACTGTTCAAAAGATACAAGTCAGCAAAGGATTACGCCAATGAGAAACAAGAAGTCTTTGGGCAGGAAATCCGTTCTACCGGTTTCTACAAAAATAAGGCAAGGAACATCATTGCGTGCGCAAACCAACTCGTCGAAAGATTTGATGGGAATGTACCCGATATCATGGAAGACCTCATATCCTTGTCAGGAGTGGGCAGAAAGACGGCCAGTGTACTTTTAGGAAACGTCTTTGGGAAACAGGCCATGGCCGTGGATACCCACGTCTTTCGCGTCTCCCACCGCTTAGAACTTGCCAAAACCAACGATCCCGATAAGGTCGAACAGGAACTCTGCAAGATCATCCCCCGGGAAGAATGGACACGATCATGCCTTGTCCTGGGAACCCACGGCAGGCGCACCTGCATTGCACGAAAGCCGCTCTGCAATGTATGTGTAGTGGAAAAGCCCTGCCATTCTCCAGATAAGTTGATAATCAAAGACACACTATTTGACAACAAAACACGATAAATTATTTATTTCTTGACATACAAGATAGGTTGTGATAGTTTTTTCGCAAATATCGACAAGTAAAAATATCGTCGCGACAAAGGCAAACCACGGGTGACTGTGGGACGCAAAGTACAGGGTCTTTCCAGTACACGGACGTACAGGAATATCCCAAGACGTATAAGGACGTACGTTTGAAAAAAGACAGCCTTACTGCCGAAGATTTTTGAAAAAAATCTTTGCAGTAAGGCTTTTTTGTTTTAAAGGAGGTAATTATCTATTTAAAAAAGAGTAGGCAAAAAAGGGCTTTAATCTTTAACTGGACGAATATTGCCGTCTCGTTAATGAATTGAATCCGTTGTCACAATCAAAGATATACACGGTATAGAATTAGTTGTATTGGATTTTAAGATTAGAAATCACCGTAATTAGTATAGGAAAGGAGAAAAAAATGGGAAAGAGATATGCTGTGCGCAGTTTTGTTGTGCTGGTAAGTTTATTGTTGACCTGTTTTGCCTTTGCCTTCTCAGCGGAAAACAAACCATCCTCACTAGGAGGAAACGAACCCCTAATCTTGCCAGGGATTTTGCAGAAGATGGAAAATGAAGTTAAAAAGGATAGTACATTAGAGAAAAAGATATGCCCACAATTGAAGTTGCAAATACAATTAAAAAATAGCTATAAGGAACAGCCAACATCCGCAAGATTAAACGTTATGCAAAGCATGGGCATGAGAACTAAGGAATTTGATAAACAATTAGTTTTCATTCATGTAAAAAGAAAATTGAGTGGCTCAAAAATCAAAGTCTTAAGGAAGATGAGGATAACTGTCTATGAGGATTCTTGGACACCGCCCCTCGAAAACTATCCTACAGGTTTTATTCTTGCGAATATGCCCATTGATCAGTTATATGCCCTTGCAAAAAAAGGCTTTGTTGTTAGGCTTGAAACGGCAGAACAAAAGTTGGAATATCTAAATGACAAGGCGGCACAGAGTATTCACGCAGTCGATATTTGGAACAACTACGGATTCAATGGCGCCGGTGTTAAAATCGCCATATTGGACTCGGGCTTAGATACTACACATCCAGACATTCCAGAACCTGTAGCAAGTAAGAGTTATTCAAACTATCCTAATAATTCGAGTAATTCGATTGCAGATGAGTTTGGTATTGGACATGGGACTCATGTGACTGGAAGTGCCCTCGGAAGAGGTACCCAGTCTAATGGAAAATACAAAGGTATGGCCCCTGGTGCAGACTTGATCTTTTTTAGGATGAGTGGACCTGATGATGAATATTTACCAAAATATGGCTTTAACTATGCCGCTTTTTCAGCAGCCATAAATGATGCCGTAGACAAACATGGCGCTGACATTATATCTATCAGCATGGGAGAGATGCCCATCTATCCCGATGGTTCTGACCCGATGTGTCAGGCAATCGCTAATGCGTTTAATAAAGGGACGCTGGTCTTTGCATCTGCAGGAAATGATGCTACTTCAGGCAGACATTATTCAGGAACAGTTTCTGCTAACAGCGAGACTGATCTTATTGAGTTTACCGTGAATACTGCATCAAGTTGGATGCCGGGTTTTTCCTTCGATTTCCGACTAAATTGGTTTGATGGCGTAGGCGTAAGAAACGATCTTGATTTAAAATTATATTCAGATTTTGGAGGTTTTACCAATCCGATAGATATTACAGCACAATCTATTCTTTTTTCGAACTTAAATGAAAGTGTGAGAGGTACTGAATTGGAACAGATTATTTATTCATTTTCACAAGGATATTTTGGGAAGGAAAAGTTTTATTTAAAAGTAAAAAACAAATCAAATAGTAATCAATTATTTCACATATATTCCCGTGATCGATTAGGATCAGTAACCTTTAAAAATCCAGACAGTAGCAATACTATTTTATCACCAGCCCTTGGAGATAAAACTGTTGCAGTAGGTTCATATGCAACTCGGACAGCGTGGTGGAATTACAAAGACGAACGATATAATTCTGAAGATTTCGGTCTTCCTTATACACCACTTGGCGCTATTTCATCATTTAGCAGTCGTGGACCCAGGATTGATGGGACAAAAAAGCCGGACATCGCTGCTCCAGGACAAGAAATAATTTCCACAAAGCAAAAACATATCAGATATGAGTACCTCTAATGGTAAAACGGTGATAGACAACGATGGAAACAACGATGGCAATGGTCCCTGTAGAATACACGATAATGCACGAACCAGCATGGCCTGTCCCATCGTTGCTGGTTCAGTAGCCTTACTGATACAGGCAAATCCCTCCTTAAAAGATAACCTCCTGCTGTTCAAAATGCCCTATTTCAAACTGCAAGTAATAATGGCACCCAGGATAATACCTTCGGGTATGGTAATCTTAATATCCTCGCCGCGTTAAACTCGGTAGCCAATCCCATTCCAGGTTCATGGGTAATAACCACAGCAGACACCACCTGTGGTTGGAACAAGACCTCTATAGCGCTAGACAATTATAGCAATGCTCATATCAGCTATTATGATTCAACTAATGATATCCTAAAATATGCCACCAATGCCTCAGGTACTTGGGTAACAACCACGGTGGATAGCACGGGAGATGTTGGGAGAGATACCTCGCTTGCATTAGACGGTAACGGAAAAGTTCACATCAGCTATCGTGATTATACTAACAGAGACCCTGGCACGCCACCAATACATCGGGCACCTGGGTGACAACCACGGTGGATAGCAATGAGATGTTGGGGGACATAATTCTCTCTTGCATTAGACGGTAAAGAAAAGTCCCATCAGCTATTATGATTCAACTAATGGTGACCTCAAGTACGCCACCAATGCATCAGGTACTGGGTGACAACCACGGTGGATAGCAAATGAGATGTTGGGGATATACCTCTTGCATTAGACGGTAACAGAAAAGTCCACATCAGCTATTATGATTCAACCAATGGCGACCTGGCACGCCACCAATGCCTCAGGTGCTTGGGTGACAACCACAGTTGATAGCAGTGGATTTGTTGGGGAGTATACCTCTATAGCGCGCTAGACAATGATAGCAATGCTCACATCAGCTATTTTGATTCAACTAATGGTGACCCCAACATGCCACCAATGTCCCAGGTGCTTGGCACAAACCACGGTAGATAGCCTGACGATGTTGAAGCTATTCCTCCCTGGCACTTGACGGTCAGGGACATCTCCATATAAGCTATTATTATTATTTTTGGTTCTTCTCCAAATTAGTCAATAGAAATTGAGGAGAAATTTCATTAAATCATTGAAAAGAGTGGACATTTGGTGTTTCCTATATACCGATATATAACCATTATTTACAGGAGGCCAGCAACGTCCACGTTAAGCATATTACCATATTTTCCTTTCAGCGGGTAAGAACTACAAAGCAAACTGTTTTTTCTGATGCTGAGATATCCCAGCTTATTGCAGTGCCCGATGAACGATTCACCCAATATGTCATGTGTGTGGCAGCAAAGCACAGCGCATTTATCGTCACGACAAACGAGCTTTGTGGGATATGAATCTTGGCCCGTTCGCGTATGATAAATTGTTCGTATCGTAAGATAGCCTGTGAGTCATGCAATCGAATCGTAGTTGAAGACTTAGGTTTTTCAACCTTACAGTCGTGTTACGCATCGTTTAGCAGCGTATATTCACGAACTGTGTAAAATGTTAACCATTACCGAGCCAAAACATTTTGAATGAACCGAAAACAGTAAAAGCAATCGATAAGTTTTTTTTGAACGACAATACGCGCAGACTGACTATCAGCATCTTCGCATACTGGCAGTAGACGAAATCCTGTTAAGAAGGGACAGCGCTATTTGACCGTTGTTCTGGACTATCTGAGTGGTCGGGTAGTCTGGGTGTGTAAGGAAAGAACAAAAGAAACCCTGGAACCTTCTTGCCGGTATGACAGAGGAGGAAAGACAGTCTCTTGAGGCCACTGCCATGGATATGGACCCTTTATATTCTTGCAGTAAAAGCATGTGCCGCATGTCAAGATAGTCTTTGACCTGTTTCATGTAGTATCAGGTTTTGCAAAGTTATTGACAAAACGAAATGCTGAATACCAAAAAGCGTCGAAAGAGGACAAGGACGTCTTCAAGGGTTCAAAATATCTTTGTTAAAACAAACGAAACATTCGCAGGAAAACACTGGGAACATCTCAAACAGCTCTTGTCACTCAATGAAACAATAAATACCGTTCTGATTCTTAAAGACAAACTCAAACATATTTGACCTATACCTCACGGACGTGGGCGAGAAAAGCCATTGACGAATGGTGCCTTTTAGCGAAAACGATAAACCATTCTGTTGTGCATAAGTTTGCAAACATGCTTATGAAACATAGCTATGGAATCTTGAATCACTGTGACTATAAAATTCATACGAGTAAACCCGAAGGGGTTAATAAGATCAAGACATCAAAAGAAAAGCTTATGGATTTCATGACGAACGGTACTTTTCATTAAAAATTATACAAGCTTTTGCAAACTAATTTGGAGAAGAACCTTATTTTTATGATGATATTGCAGATTATGGGAGACTCAAATATGCCACCAATGCGTCAGGTACGTGGGTAACAACCACAGTTGATAGCAGTGGATTTGTTGGGGAGTATACCTCTATAGCGCTAGACAATGATAGCAATGCTCACATCAGCTATTATGATTGGACTAATGATGACCTCAAATACGCCACCAATGCATCGGGGGTTACGACGCCTTCGGTTACCTCGTTCAGCATCAACAACGGCGCCTCCAGCACTGCCAGCCGCACGGTGAAGCTCAATAATACGGCAACGGGTAGTCCCACACACTACATTGCCAGTGAGTCATTATCCTTCACCGGCGCAACGTGGCAGACCTACTTAGCGGAACCTGATTTTACCCTGAGCGCAGGTAATGGTGAAAAGACTGTCTACTTCAAGGTCAAAGATGGTTCCAATAATTCATCAAACACGGTCAGCGACAGCATCCTCCTCTCGGTAACAAATCCCACCCCGACTCCGAGTCCAACCCCAACCCTAACTCCGAGTCCAACGCCGACCCCGGGAGACTGTACAGACGCTTATGAGCCAAATGACGATTTTAGCGCCGCCTATGGTCCGCTGGTATCGGGAAATAGCTATTCGGGAAAGATATGCAGTCCTGCCGACATGGACTATTTTCAAATAACTACGTCAAGCGCCGGGATGATTACCATAAATCTCAATGTGCCATCAGGAAAAGATTATGACCTTGTACTCTACAATGCATCACGGGGGATCATTGGCATCTCAGAAAATGGGGGAGATGAACCCGAGGATATTCAATACGATGCATCCGAGCCCGGCACATACTACATCAAGGTCTTTGGTTATGCCGGTGCATTTGATGAGACACAGGCATATACGCTGTCAGGGACGTGGCCTTCAGCACTGCCTCCCAAGGTCACTTCATTTCGTATCAATAATGGTGCGGCCAGAACCACCAACCGGAGGGTAACGCTCCATAATACGGCAACGGGCAACCTCACGGCCTACCTTGCGAGCGAGTCTCCAGATTTCACAGGAGCCACGTGGCAGGATTATTCAGCAGAACCCCGCTTTATGCTGAGTAAGGGCAGCGGACGTAAGACCGTCTATTTCAAGGTTAAAAATGGCTCTGATGTGCATTCAAAAGTGGCCAGCGACAGCATCCTCTTTAATAAGGAAACCGACTGCACCGATGATTATGAGCCAAATGACGATTTTAGCGCCGCCTTTGGTTCACTGCTATCGGGAAAGAGCTATGCGGGGAAGATATGCAGTCCCGCCGACAATGACTATTTTCAGATTAGCGTATCGAACCCAGGAACGGTCTCCCTGGACCTCAGCGTGCCGCCAGATAGAGATTACGACCTGGAGCTCTACAATTCCTCGTACCAGCTGGTTGATTTTTCGGAAAACTTTGCGGGTAAGTCAGAGAGTATCCAATACCAGGCGTTGAATCCAGGCATCTATTATATCAGCGTTTATGGTTACGATGGTGAATTTGATGAGACGCAGACATATACGCTGTCAGGGACGTGGCTGTCAAAGCATCGTGCCTTCTATTCCTTCAATGAAGGCAGCAGGACAACTGCCCATCCATCACTTGATTCTCATGATATGAGCAATACTGGGAATACCCGCATTTCACATGCAACCGGTATTACCCTGAGATCATTCCGTGCAAAAGCCTGTCGTGATGGCAGGATAACCTTGCATTGGAAAACTCCTTCTGAAACAGACACGGCAGCCTTTAATCTCTACCGTTCCAGGAGCAAGAGTGGGGGTTATAGAAAGGTCAATAATGTGCTCATCGCTGCCATAGATACTGATCAGCCTGTTAAAAAATATAGATTTACAGATGAACGCGATTCCAGCAGCAGGTCATACTATTATAAGTTAGAACAGGTAGACTATTATGGTGGAACCACCAGATATGGACCTATCAGGGTGAGGTTGAAGTCTCCAGGTAATGAACAAAGACGATAAATTTATTATGAAAAGGAAATCGCAGAGGAGTTGAATGAAACATTTACCTTAAAAAGGGTGAAATTAATTTTGTGATAGATGCCATAATAGGGGTAGGAAAGGCTTTCGCCTCCCCTCCCTCCGAACCGTACGGGCGGGTCTCCCGCATACAGCTCTCCAGTCAGTGGTTACCCCTTCGGGATTGACAGACTAATGCATGGGCTGTGGTTAATGTGAACAACCCAAGATTAGCTAAAGTACGCATTTGGCCATCTCTGATGGTCTGCAACTCGCCTCTTCCTTTCCTCCCGACGCTTTTCAGGATGTTCCTCAGTCTCATTTGTATCCAACGGTCTATTCTTTGAAATGTCGTTTTGTGGTTGTGTTTAAAGTTATTCATACCAGCCTTCTGAGACTTTGTTGAGTTCTCCTGTTATACATTCTCATGCTCTCTCCTGATGTTCGTCTCGTCTGTGTATGGATTGCTTTGAGCTTATCCATACTCTTTTGTGTGGCCATCCTCATCCCTCGTTCTAAAGTGGTACCCCTGAAAGTCAAACCTCCTCTTGGGTAGACCATCTATTGTTTACGTCTTCATCTGGATGCAGTCATTCTCTTGCTTGAAAGCATTCCCTTCATTTCTTCCAATGCCCTCTTTGCTTCTTCTTCATTTCTGCATATAGGATAACGCCATTATCCGCATACCTGACCATTTTTCATCGCCCCAGCCTTGCCATTTCGTGGTCTATCTTATCAGATATAGGTTCGCTAATAATGGACTTATTACTGCCCCTGTGGTGTCCCCTCTCTGCTTCCCATTCTTTGAGTCCCGCCCATTATTCCTCGCTTCAGATATCCTTCGTCTCATCTTTTTACCCATCCTTCCGTCTGCTGGAAATCTGATACCATCGGCCTTCCATCAGCTCATTCTTCATGGGTTTTCCACTCGTCAAAGTAGCTCTTGATGTCTGCATCTACTACCCATGGTATCCATTCTTCAAGAGTTTTTCCACTGTCGCCCTCAGCGCATTCTTTACATTCCTCGCCTCTCTTTGCTTCCTATCTTCGATGCTCTGTTCCGTTTTGCCCTGTCATTACCTCAACATCTTTCCATAATTCACAATTCGATCGGTGATTCTTTCTTCTCTTTGCTTCCTATCTTCGGTATCCACACCCTCTTGATGCTCCCAGCTCCCTCTGAGTATCTTCTCTAATTCCACAAGATTCCGTTTTCTTCTCATACGCCTCGATGCTCTGTCGGTCTACTCCGCAGCCCTCCATTACTCTCCACCTTCTCCCATGACGCTCTCAGGTTCTCGCTTGAGTACACCTTGTCCACCAGACTAAACCATTTGGCCTCCTTTCACTCCTTTCTCCAAAGCCGTCAACATCCGTTCCGGCCCATACAGAAGGTTCTGTCCATCTCCACCTTCCCTGATTGGGACTTCTCCATCTTGCTTAGGGTTTTCTCCCACTTCCGATGGTCTTTCTTCCTTTCTATAGTCTTCACTCATCCACCTTCCTGCCTCCCTTTGCTCCACATCCGTTACGATGTTTCTTCGCTCCTATGGAGCTCTGACTCCTGATACAGTCACTTTCTATCAGGTATCCCTGATTCATGCATTGCCTTCCTGCCATTCCGTCTCCAACCACCCGTTGCTCCCTGTCATCGCTTTATTACGCTACCCTCAGCTTGATAGGCTTTGAGGTTTTTTTTTTCCAAAGGTCTGGGCTTCCGCCATTCCCTAGCAGGCTCACCGTTACAACAGGCCGAATTGAGTTCGTTATCCTACGGACTAGCTTTTTTCACCCGTGCTGCTCCCCACCATCATCACAATGACGCAGTTACGGTCGGTTACAGGGCGGAAAGCGTTTTCCTGAAGGGGACAACCTTTCTGGCATTGCGCACTTTCAGGCGCACTAGAGGCAATTCATAAATTGCCTTATATTTCTTAGCGCAACAAAGCCGCATCAAAACAACCACCTCTTTCCTCCTTCGCAAGGAAGGGATGAAGGGTGGTAAAGTATTAACAATCCTTCCGATTTCTCCGTAAAAGAGGGGAATTCGTAGCGAGCGCTCAGCCGAACAATGGAGGGGTTGTAAAATACTTACTAAAAGAATATTGCTTGTTCCCAAACCCTGTTTGGGAACACTATTGCGGAGAAACTGAGTTTCTCGTCCATTACACTCCCAAACTGGAGTTTGGGAGCAAGCAGTTGAAAGATATTTTTTCAAAAAGCTAAATTGTTACCCGAGAGCACTCCTTGGTCTTATTTACCCGGAAATCCCCAAAATTTCTTATCAGAAAATAGATTGCAATCTCATGCATTTTTGTTTTAATATCCTTCATGTTTAACCCTGTCAGGGTTTAAAACCCTGACAGGGTTGACTCATAAATTTCGTGCTTCAGATTTTATCTTTTCTCACTCGTTCGGGTTAAGAATTACCATGGAAAAATTATTTGGAACAGATGGCATACGGGGTATAGCAAATATATTTCCCATGACGCCTGAAGTAGTATTGAACATTGGGAAAGCAACTGCTCATGTTTTCAGGAAAATATACGGGAAGAAAAGGCCTAAACTCGTCATAGGCAGAGATACCCGGCTGAGTGGCTGTATGATCGAATATGCCTTAACATCCGGGATTTTATCCGCAGGCGCTGATGTTTTCCTTGTTGGTCATATGCCAACGCCTGCCATTGCTCATTTAACAAAATCGTTACCTGTTGATGGAGGTATGGTAATTAGCGCTTCACATAATCCTGCCGCAGATAATGGAATAAAGATTTTTCGTGATGATGGCTATAAGTTGCCGGATAATGTCGAAGAAGAAATTGAAAGATATATCTTAACAGAAAAGGTAAAAACAGGACATATTACAGGAAGTCTCATAGGAAATGCATATACCGTTGACGATGCAAAAGGAAGGTATATAGAATTTGCAAAGGCTTCGGTAAAAGGCCTAAGTCTCCAGGGATTAAAAATTGTCTTAGATTGTGCTAACGGCGCCGCATATAATACGGCACCACAGGTATTGAGAGAGTTAGGCGCCGAAGTTATTGTGCTCAACGACAGACCAGACGGACTTAACATAAACTTGAATTGCGGGGCACTGCATCCGGAAAATATGAAGAAAGCGGTGAAAAAAGAGAAGGCAGATATTGGAATAGCATTAGACGGCGATGCAGATCGGGTTATTGTTTGTGATGAAAAGGGAAATAGTGTTGATGGAGACCATATCATTGCCATATGTGCTATTTATCTGAAAGAGAAAGGCACATTAACGAAAAATTGCGTTGTTACCACGATCATGACGAATAAAGGGTTTGACATTGCTATGGACAAAAAGAATATCCGTGTTGTTAAGACAAAGGTAGGCGACAGATATGTTATTGATGAGATGAGAAGGAAAGGATATGTTTTAGGCGGTGAACAGTCCGGGCATATCATATTTTCAAATCACACAACAACCGGTGACGGAATAATCTCAGCCTTACAATTGCTGAGAGTTATGAAAGAGAAAGGCGAAATATTAAGTAAGTTAAAGGCATGTATGGAATCCCTGCCCCAGGTGCTTATGAACGTTAAAGTAAAAGAAAAGAGAGATATCAATACCCTGGAAGCAATAAAGTATGTTAGAAAAACAGAAGAAAAATTGGGAAAAAAGGGAAGGGTACTTGTCAGATATTCAGGAACAGAGAATTTATGCAGGGTCATGATAGAAGGCGAGCAGAAAAAAGAAATCCAAAAAATGGCGCATGAGATTGCACACGGTATAAAAAAAGAGATAGGTGTTTAAAGTATGATACAAGCGATCATTTTGGCTGCGGGAAAAAGCACAAGGACGTGGCCGCTGACATTAACGAAGCCGAAACCATTACTGAAAGTAATGAATAAAGAGATACTCAAACATAATCTCGATGCGTTGCAGGGATTGGTTAGCGAGGTTATTGTAATCGTAGGATTTAAGAAGGAAATGATCATAAAAGAGATAGGCCCTAAATATGGGAAATTAACTATACAGTATATAGAACAAAAAACACAACTCGGTACAGGACATGCTGTGGAGTGTGTTGAAGATATCATTAAAAACAAATTTCTCGTTTTAGGTGGTGACGATATCTTTTCCAGGAAGGATATACAAGCATGTTTAAAGCATAAATACGCTGTTTTAGGATGCAAGGTAGAGGATCCAAGCAGATTCGGTGTTTTCGTCCTGTCGGGGAAAGAGGTCAGAAAGGTCGTTGAAAAACCCCAAACCTATGTGTCAGATACAGCGAATACCGGTTTATATGTCTTTGATAAAAATGTATTCAACTTTAAATTGAAAAAAAGTCTGCGAGGTGAATATGAAATAATTGACTACATCAACGAGCTTGTTAAAGAAGAGAAAGTGGTATGTGAAACGGTAAAAGGGCATTGGCTATCTGTTGGGTACCCATGGGACTTAATCCAGGCAAATAACGTCCTGGTATCCGGAATAAAAGATGAGATAAAAGGAACATTAGAGAAGAACGTTACCGTAAAAGGGAAAATTCACGTAGGAAAAGGGACAGTAATCTTGTCGGGGACGTATATAGACGGGAATGTTGTTATTGGCGAGAACTGCACCATAGGACCGAACTGTTTTTTACGAGGAAACACCTCGATTGGAAATAATTGTCATATTGGACAGGCGGTTGAGATAAAGAATAGTATCATTATGGACAAGGCAAAAGTCCCTCATCTTTCTTATGTTGGAGATAGCATTGTGGGAGAAAACAGCAATCTGGGCGCTGGCACAATAACGGCCAATTTAAGACATGACAATAAAAATGTGCAATCTGAGGTGAAAGGAGAACTGATTGATACCGGCAGAAGGAAGTTTGGTACTATAATCGCTGATGATGTTCATACCGGAATAAACACAACCATCTATCCTGGAAGAAAGATTTGGCCCGGGGTAGGCACTGGGCCTGGCGAGATCGTTGATAAAGATAAGAAAGCTTAAATAATCAGATGCAGTCAGAACCACAAGCGTGAAGCTGGTGGCTTGATTAACTTTAAAAGTATTGTAGGTTGGGTTGAGGAATGAAACCCAACAACCTAATATGGTGAGAAAATAGTGCAATATCGCAGATCACAAGCGCAAGGTGCAACGTTCTTCTTTACCGTAATAACATACAATAGAAAGAGGATATTATGTCACAAGGCAAATGTGGCGCTGATAAAAGAGGCTTTCCAGTATGTTATCAAGCAACACCCCTTTAGAATGCGGGCTTTGTCTTACTCCTGATCATATCCATGGTATTTGACATTACCAGAAAAACGACAACGCTTTCTCAATGCGATGGCGATTGATCAAGAGTTATTTCAGCAGACGATGTAAGAGTGAGTACAAAAAATTTCAATCAACTTCAAGACAAAGCAAAGGCGAACAAGGAATTTGGCAACGACGTTTCTGGGAACATCAGATTAGGAATGAGATTGATTTTACAAAGCATGTTGAATATATTCATTTCAATCCGGTTAAGCACAGATTGGTAAAATCACCCATTGACTGGTCCTATTCTAGCTTTCATCGCCATGTAAAACAAGGTACTTATGATAGTGATTAAAAGGCAAGTACTGAAATAAAATTTGATGAAAATGTGGGACATGAATAATCGCAGTTGTTGGGTTTCGCTTTGCTCAACCCAACCTACACAACTAAATAAATCTCAATTCGTTTAGATTATAAATTCTTGCTTTCTCTCAATGGATATAATTATTAAAATTTCGGCCTTCAGGCAAGTGGAGGGTAAAAAAATAAGCCATGAAGTGACTGCAACATAGCATAGAACAGGGAAAAAGGAGTTTTATATGAGCAAAAACTGTATGATAATTAAATGGAAAAAGAGACGACCTGCTGGACGAATATCAATTCCCCTGGTTTGTTCCTGAGAGCAGAAATTATGATATTTGAGATCAAATGCCCGCGATATAAGACTTAAGCGGACACAAAAAACGGTATGCGGGTGTTGTGGAAAGATTCATTGGAGCCAATACGACAAGAAGGAGCGTCGGTACGGGATTTATCCTGTGGAGATGCACGGATTTACCTGGAAGTGGAGGTACGGCGAGTATTATGTCGGAAGTGCGAAAAGGTGAAGCGGGAAAACTGAATGGCTTGCGGACAATCCTTTACACGAAGCGATTTGCCTGTTCTGTGGGACGGAAGTGCAGGACTATGACCGTAAAGGATGGCGAAGGATTTCTCAGGCTGGACTGGATATGGTGAAGACATTAGACAAAGAATACATGAAGAAGCAACTTCGGAGGTATCCAGTAGCAGCACCCTCGTGTAATTGGTATAGACGAAATATCTATATGAAAGGGCATACCCATCGGATAGTGGTAAGCGACGGAGCGTGGAAGGCCGATTTGGTTTGAGGAAAGGATAGGTCAAAAGAGAGTCTTGATCTATTTTACCAGTGGCTTGTGCAAAGAAGGTAAAGAAATACGGTTGGCAGTAATGGATATGTGGAAGGCATTTGAGAAGTCAACGAGGAGAAATGCGTTCTATGCTGCGATTCTTATGACAAGCTTCATGTAATGAGGCATCTTGGGGAAGCGTTGACAAAGTGTGAAGATGGAATATGCACGGCTTTCAGGTAAAGAACGTCTTCATCAGCATCAAAGGTCAAACATACGCTTCTATCGAACAGAGAACCTCACCCTTTGATGGACGCAAGTCGCTTAAAGAGCTTACCATGGCAAAACAAACGGCTCAACACTGCCCATCTGTTGAGGGAATCCTTTGACAGTTATGGAGCTATAAGACAGAGGGATGGTCAAGCGTTTTTGATAACTGGAAGGAACCGTTGAAGTGGCAACGGTTAAAGCCTTACGAGAAGTTTGCAGAAATGATAGAGAAACACTGATGGCATTGCATACAGCAGACCTGAGAACAAGGCACTTTAGCTTTTGTCGAAGGTCATCTAATAACAAGATCCGGGTGATACAGAGAAGGGCATACGGTCTGAGAGATGAGGAATATCTTCGGCTGAAAATTTTACCTGCATGCTACCGGGGATATAAAATGCAAAAAATTTACCCACTACCTGCCTGAAGAGCCACTTTATGAAGCAGGTAGAATATTAAGTGTCTTGCCATGAGGCAGCCAGAAGAAACAAAAGCAGGAATACATAGAGTCAGTCCCTAATTCTGTCCACGACTGTTTTTAACGTTTCTCAAGGTACTCGTGAGGTGACCATTAGACCCATGAAAATGCGTTTGAAACCACAGATTTCTGCAAATGTTTTTCCACAGATTATCTATATGCTTATTTTTATGCTTTTGCCCCCGGAAACAGCTTCGGCTGAAGTATATCTTATGACGGTAAGGGCTTATGATAATTGCAAAATATGCACGGGGAAAACCCCAAGGCATAAAGCCTATGGAATAACCAAAAGCGGAAAGGTCGCCTCGCACGGTACCGTTGCTGTGTACCCGAAGATAATAGAGCTTGGAACGAAGTTTAAAATAGAAGGGTTTGGGAACAAGATTTTCAGGGCAGAAGACGTTGGCAGGGCGGTAAAAGGGAGACGAATGGAGATATGGATGGAATCACACAACAAAGCTTTACAATTCGGCAAGAAAAGGTTACGCGTATTTGTCATGAAGTAGGTAGAATGTTACGTGTTTTGCCAAGAGGCAGGCAGAAGAAACAAAACGGGAGTAAATAGTATCTGTCCCTAATCCCCCCTGATTCCCCTCCGGAACATTTCAAACTTGAAGAAGGTGCAGTGATGCTTGAGCCGGATATACGAAAGTATTTTCCCGACTCAGAAGCTGTGAATAATTCCTTGCGGTTCGTTTTTTTACCACTAACACGTTATTAATCGCGGATGAGTTGGTGGTGTATATATCTCTTCCAGCCGTAAGCTTTTTTAAATCTTCCACTGATAAACATAACGATACTTTGGGGCGGGATTAACATCGTAAGTGTGCTTTAAACACCTTTCATGGCGGAGAGGCCGGGATTCGAACCCGGGGTAGAGATTTTGTCTCCACAACGGTTTAGCAAACCGTCGCTTTCAGCCGCTCAGCCACCTCTCCTATATTTGGATATTCTTAAGAAGTTTTTTTGTGTTATAAAAAGTCAAACGTATTCAAGTAAACCATTAACTTTAGGCACTTTGGTTGCTGCTACGCCGCGCCAGGCAATAGATAAATAATATGCTCATGGCATATTATGGCATATTTATGTCAAACCCTTAGTCACATCAACTGCATACGCAAATTTTAATATATGGCGGAGGGAGTAGGATTCGAACCCACGGGAGACTCACGCCTCCAACAGTTTTCAAGACTGCCGCCATAGTCCACTCGGCCATCCCTCCTCGTATTTGAGAACTTGCCATGAACCGTTTTAAAACTCACTTTCCGTTTTGCACACTTCTTCTAAAACCTTTTTAGCCACAAAAATTGGTGTATTTTTTTGCATTGCAAGCGCAATAGCATCGCTAGGCCTGGAGTCAATCTCCACCGTTGAATCATCTTGCTGCAATACAATCTTTGCATAAAAAGTATTATTTCGCAGGTCGCTAATAAGGATTCTCACAATTCCTGCATTCAAACCTTCGATAACGTTGCTGATCAGGTCATGCGTTAAAGGACGCGGAGTGGTAACGCCTTTTACTGCCCGATCAATTGCCCATGCCTCATGAAGACCGATAACGATAGGAAAACTTCGCAGCCCCTTTATTTCCTTCAGGACAATAATCTGATGATCGCTTGTCTCTGTGATTATGATCTTTGAAAGTTCCATTGGGACCATATAACATTTCCTTCTTTAGAGAGACAACCCGATAAATGCAAAAGCGGCGTCACATTGGCCTGATATGGACAAACTTGTTAAAATTGTAGCACATCGACCCCTTTTGTCAAATGTTTTTTAGTTTAACACAGCAAGAGCTCATCACACTTCTGAAACTTTATTGACACCCTTTTAATTGGCTGATATACTACGCTATTACCTAGAACTCCAGCGCGCTTCTGCACTCTATTTCTGTCAAAAAAACACCGATTCATGAAATCGTATTTCTGTTGTTCAAAGAGTTTAGCCAATAGTTTTTTATTTATTCTGCCTCTATTGGTTTTATATGATGTTGGTATCGCCTTGCACGGTTCATGTATTAAAAATACTGCTGATGTTATCATGAAGACCCCTTTGACTCTATTTGGCAAGAACGGTTCTTTCATTTTTAATTCACTGGTTGTCGCTTTTTTACTGATATCGGTATTCTATATAGAAAGAGAATATCGTTTGAGTTCTTTGATATTTATATACATGTTTACAGAAAGTCTACTGTATGCACTATTTATGGGCTATGTAGTTGGATTTATTGTTTACAAGTGCTTATTTCCTCACCTATTGGCCAGTCCTTTTTCCATGGATATATGGATGGGAATCCTGCTTTCCGTTGGGGCAGGGGTTTACGAAGAAATTGTATTTCGATTTCTCCTTATCACATCTTTATACTTTCTTCTTGCGACCCTCTTAAAAATGAACAAACCCCTCAGTGCGACGCTAAGTATTATTACGAGTACTTTACTGTTTACAGCCATGCACTATATGGGAAACTTAAGCGATAGTTTTACGTATACGAGTTTTACTTTCCGATTTTTGTCTGGCATTGTTTTGTCCACTATCTTTATGTTCCGGGGATTGGGTATCGCTGTTTATACTCATGCTATTTATGACGTGCTTTCGGTGTTAAAACCTTTTCATGTATAAGGATATTTGTGTGGAAAACATCTTGGTCGGTATTACCGGAGCAAGTGGCGCTATTTACGCCCAACGTTTGTTACAAATCCTCTGCAAGATGGAATACAATCTCCATGTATCCATATCGGATGCCTCAGCCTTGGTTATTAAGCATGAATTAGGAATCGATGTAACGTGCAACTATCCGAATCTCACTCAATTTCTGGGTTATACTCCTGACAATGTTATCTATTATAACAACATGGACATTGGTGCAACAATCGCCAGCAGCCGATATCCCATCAAGGCAATGGTCATTGTTCCCTGCAGTATGAACACCCTGTGTTCTATTGCCCATGGTATTTCAAGTAATCTTATTCAACGCGCGGCAAGTATAACCATCAAAGAGGGACGCAAACTTGTGGTAGTGCCCCGGGAAACACCCTTGTCTGCCATCCATCTGGAAGCCATGCTGAAATTGTCTTCCCTGGGGGCATGTATCTTGCCAGCCATGCCTGGATTCTATCACAACCCAAAGACTCTTGCCGATCAGGTGAATTTTATTGTAGCCAAGATATTGGATGTTTTAAATATAAAACATACCCTGATTCCCGAATGGCATGGTGAAGAGTATACCCATGCAGCAGTCACATGAATTCACTCTGTATTTTGTAGATGTGTGTAAAATATTCCTTGGTATTTGTAAAGAGAAAGCAGGTAAGGACGGTTTATGACTGATATACAACACAACAATGTATCACCGGGGGCAGAGTGGCAACCTGTCTATATAAAAAAGAGGAGAGGTGCAGGGTTTTGGGTTGCAGTAGGACTTGCCTCTTTCTTTTTCTTATGCACCTTAATGTTTTTTATACTCTTTATCGGTTCTCTTGTGCTCAGTAAGGCAGTCATCACAGGCACTGCGACAAATGCAAAAAAGCACGTTTCCGAAACCGTTATTGAAGGAAGCGGAGAAAACAAGATTGCCTTAATCCCCATCAAAGGTATATTGAGCAATGAATCTGCAGAAGGTCTCTTTATAGAAAAACCCAGTATTGTCGATGTTGTGAAACAACAACTCGAGCAAGCCGCAGACGATACCCATGTAAAGGCCATACTGTTAGAAGTAGACAGCCCTGGCGGTGGTATTACGGCCAGCGACATTATCTACAATCAGATTCTTAAATTTAAAGCAGGGACGGAGAAAAAGGTTGTTGTCTATATGCAGGACATCGCAGCCTCGGGCGGATACTATATATCCTCTGCTGCCGATGTCATCGTTGCACATCCAACAACAATTACGGGGAGTATCGGGGTAATTATGCCACTCATCAATGTGGCGGAACTTATTAACCGGTATGGCATAAAGGATAATTCTATTACCTCTGGCAATCTAAAAGAGATCGGCTCTCCTCTGAAACAGATGACGGCAGACGAAACAGCCATTTTAAAAGGTATCATCGATGAAATGTATATGCAATTCGTAACGGTTGTTTCTACAGGAAGAAAACTGGATATCGAAGCAGTGAAAAAAATTGCCGACGGAAGAATCTATACCGGCAAACAGGCCTTTGAAAATGGATTAGTTGACCAGTTGGGTTACCTGGAAGACGCCATCAATGCAACAAAAACACTGGCGGGACTTACTGAAGCGACCATCGTAAGATACGAAAAACATTACGGGTTGGCAGACCTGTTTGGATTACTATCCAGAAAACTCTTCCAAACCAATACAATACGGCTGGATATTTCTCAATTACAGGAGCGGGGTGATACCAGACCCATGTACCTTTGGAATGGCTATTCCAGGAAGGAATAGTTTATGAAACAGATAATTTATTTGTTGCCATTATTGGCGTTATTGTTATTTTCTCATTCTTATGCTGGTGTTGACAGAGAGTCTTATGCATAGAGTTTACACATTAAATATCGATTTATCAAATATCGCTAAATATTAAAATTATGGTACGAGTTCGTTTTGCACCTTCGCCTACAGGTCTCTTGCATATCGGAAATGCACGCATGGCCGTTTTTAACTGGTTATTTGCAAGACGGCACAAAGGCACTTTTATCCTGAGGATTGAAGATACCGATGTCGCCCGTTCTGAGAAAAAGTATATGGACAAACTCATCGGCGACCTGCGCTGGCTGGGACTGACCTGGCAGGAAGGGCCTGATACAGGCGGTCAATACGGTCCCTATTCACAGTCAGAACGTTTACATATCTACCATGATATCTGCCAGAGATTTTTAAAAGAAGGGCTTGCCTATCGCTGCTATTGTACCCCTGAAGAATTGGAAGAACGCAGACAGATTGCCAGGCTAACCGGAAAACCTCCACGATACGACAATCGTTGCCGTAATTTAACGGATATGCAAAAAAAGGCATTTGAAACATCTGGACTGAATTTCACTGTTCGTTTCAAAGTACCGGAAGAGCTGCTTGTATTCGACGACCTGATTCGGGGGACGTGCCAATTCGACATGAGTCTGACGGGCGATTTTGTGATTATGCGGTCAGACGGAACACCCTCCTTTCACTTTGCCGTTGCAGTTGATGATACCCTGATGCAGATTACCCACGTTATCCGTGGGGAAGACCACTTATCAAATACACCGTGTCATATATTACTCTTTCATGCATTAAACCAAAAACCCCCGCAATTTGCTCACCTGTCACTTACTATGGGTGCCGACCGCACCTTATTGAGTAAACGACACGGGGCATTTTCCATTGCGGAGTATCGTAAATTGGGTTATTTACCAGAGGCACTGCTCAACTATATGATACTTCTTGGTTGGGCACCCAGAAATAAAAAGGAGAAGTTTACGACCGATGATATTATTAACTCATTTGAGATAAGCACGATGGGTAAGGCATCATCTGTGTTCGATCAGCAAAAATTGGATTGGCTGAGCGGGCAATATATCCGTGAAGCAGATATAGAAAGACTTGCAAACCTGGCAATGCCTTACTTGCAAGCAGCAGATTTCATTTCTGCAGATGAAAATAAAATCGATAGAGCTCACGTGAGATTGATAGTAGACACAGTAAGAAACACTATGTCTTGTATTTCTCAAATTGTTCAGGAGGCAGACATATTTTTCAAGGATCCTGTCGTTAGTGAAAAACATGTTGAGTTTTTATCGTCGGAGATATCACAATCAGTACTTTTGTCCTTTTACAGAGAACTCCAAAAACCGGATACCCTATCTCCTGAAATCTTTAAAGAAGCCTTCTTGGCCGTGCAAACAGAGACAAAAGTAAATGGCAAAGGGCTTTATATGCCTGTCCGTTTAGCCTTAACCGGCAGGGAACACGGGCCAGAGCTCTATGGCATTATCAATATCTTAGGTATTAATACGAGCGAGAAGAGGATCGAACGATTCCTTGTGGTGAAAAAGTAACTATTCGGCCGTCATAACAGCTCATCCGAATAAATCATTTGGTGAGGAGATTTATTATGGCACAAATTGTTGTAGAAAAAGAAGCGAAAAAATATACCTACGAGGATTATTGCAAAATCTCAAATGACAAGAGGTATGAACTTATCGAAGGAGAATTACTTATGACGCCCTCTCCGGTTACGAATCATCAAAGAATTTCAAGAAGGCTTGAATTTATCCTTGAAAAATTCATAACGGAAAATAACCGCGGAGAGCTCTTTTATGCCCCATACGATGTATATTTTGATAATGAAAATGTAGTTCAACCCGATATACTATTCGTTTCAAAAGACAGGCTAAATATTATCGGTGAAAAGAATGTACATGGTGCACCTGACCTCGTGATAGAAATAATCTCGGAGCATAGTGCCTATAGGGATATGGTGCAAAAGAAGAAACTTTATGCGAAATTTGGTGTAAAGGAATACTGGATAGTAATTCCAGAAGGGGAAGAGATAGAGATTTATACCCTGAAGGATAATACCTTCCGGCTTTATAAGGCATACGGCAAGGGTAATACCCTCGAATCCAGCTTGATGGAAGGCTTAAAGATAGGATTAATGGATATATTTTAACGAACACCCTGCTATAAAACACTTGGAATCTTTTTAAGAAATTGATTATGACACTAAAATTTTACAATTCTTTAACCAGGAAAAAGGAAGCCTTTGCCCCAATACATGAAGGTCATGTTAACATGTATGTATGTGGTCCCACCGTATATGACCATCCTCATATCGGACATGCAAAGAGTTATGTGAGTTTTGACGTAATTGTCCGCTATCTCCGATATTTGGGTTACAAAGTGCGCTACGTACAAAACATTACCGACGTTGGTCATCTGACTGACAATGCCGACACCGGCGAAGACAAAATACTGAAACGTGCCCAAAGAGAACGCCTGGAACCTGCTGAGCTTGTCGAAATATACACCCGAAGCTATTTCGAGGACATGGATGCACTCAACAACGTGCGACCCAATATCTCACCGCGGGCAAAGGCACATATCCCGGAACAAATTGAACTCGTGGAACGGTTGATTGAAAAAGGGTATGCCTATGTGTCAAATAGTTCTGTATACTTTGATGTTAATAAATTTAAAGAATATGGAAAACTTTCCGGAAGGAAGCAGGAAGAACTTGAGGCGGGTGCCCGGATAGAAATCAATCCAGAGAAAAAAAATCCTTCCGATTTTGCGCTCTGGAAAAAGGCCGAACCAGCTCATATTATGAGGTGGAATAGTCCCTGGGGAGAAGGCTTTCCGGGTTGGCATCTTGAATGTTCAGCCATGTCAATGAAATACCTGGGGCAGACATTGGATATCCACGGGGGTGGACTGGAAAATACCTTTCCCCATCACGAGTGTGAGATCGCACAGAGTGAGGCAGCAACTGATTTACCCTTTGTACGGTACTGGATTCACAATAACATGGTAACCGTAAACGGCCAAAAAATGGGGAAATCGCTGGGTAATTTTATTACCCTCAAGGATGCCTTTAAGAAATACCACCCGTTAACGATACGGTTTTTTATCCTCACTACCCATTACCGTAGCCCATTAGACTTTAGTGACGAAGCGTTGGATGCTGCAAACAGAGGGCTCGAACGCCTGCACAACACCATCACAAATCTGCGGGAGCGGTTACACCAGACAAAGGAAGGTTCAACATCTGGCGACATCTATGAAAAACTGGAACACTACAAAAAGACATTTCTTGAGGCAATGGACGAAGACATCAATACCCCCAGCGCTATAGCCGTTCTTTTTGATCTGTCAAAAGAGGTAAATAGTTTACTCAATTCATCTCAGGCGATAAACAAAAAATGTCTGGAGGATATTGACAAACTGTATCAGGAACTTGGGGGAGATATCCTGGGTATAATTGAGCCTAAACCTAAACCACTAGCTACAACCTTTTCATTTGGTTGGCAGGTAGAAGATAAAACACCTGACGATATCATGAAAGTACTTATCGATACCCGCAATGAACTACGTAAGACAAAACAGTGGCAATTATCTGACTTTATCCGTAACAAACTCTCGGAAATAGGTATCACCCTTGATGATAAATCAGACGGTACCACATGGAAAAAAATAAAATAAGGAAGATATGATTACCTTAGAACAAGTCAAATACAACCCGGACGTTACAGTATATATAAAAAAGGCAAATGAATTTCCAGGGGTAATTGGTTACACAGAACACGGGGAACGTCATGGGAATTATGTGGCTAAGAACACACGAAAAATCCTCCGAGAACTCGGATACAACGCAAATACCTGTGAACTTGCAGCCATTGCCGGATATATTCATGACATCGGAAATGTGGTTAGCCGCCATTCGCATCCGGAGCACAGCGCTCACTTAGCCAGCCAATTCTTAAAAGAATTAGACATGTCTGTGGAAGACCGTGTTCTCGTTATGAGTGCAGTAAGAAACCACGTTGCAAATGAATGTCCGGAACAAGACAATCACGCTTATGCTTGATCTTGACGAGGAAATCTCTGATCTGGTGGAGTACTTCGAGATCTTTACTGCACGCATGGTTGCCTGCCGCCGTGCAGCAAAACTCCTTGGCTGTACGTTTGACGTAAAGGTAAATGGCTTTTCATAGAGATTTTGTTTGTATCAGAGGTAGGAAAAGATGAAGATTACCCTTATCAACTCAACCAACGTATTTGCTTGTGATGGTTCCCATCTCATTTCAGCACTGCTGAAACGAGCAGGTCACTCGGTAAGGAATGTATTACTATCTAGGCATAGAAGACTTCCTTACAGGCCGGATGAGATCGAACAGTTGCACGAAATAGTGAAAGAGACCGATCTGGTTATGATTGCAGTCTATAGTAGCTATGCTGATCGGGCAATACAAGTTACTGAATTTATCCGTAAAAAATATCCCGGAATGAAGGTGATTTGGGGGGGACCCCATTGCATTTCTGCGCCAGAGCTTAGCCTTCGTTACGCCGATGGTGTCTGTTTTGCGGAGGGCGATAAGGCCATTGTCGATTTCGTAGGCAAGTTGGAGACAGGCACCGATTATTTAAATACCCCGAACATGGCTTTTAATGTAAATGGGTCATACAAAATAAACAATGTTTTACCACCATTTTCTGATCTTGATAGCCTTCCCTATTATGACTATGATCTACACGATCGATTCTTGCTGGATGAGGAACTTCTCCATGTGACGAAGGAAAGGTTTAAAGGCCATTATGTGCATTACCCGTTTGGAAGCCCTACTTTCATTTTAACAACGTCCCGGGGATGTCCTTATGAGTGTTCTTACTGTAATAACATTCGGTATATTGCTATGCATGGCCATACCCCTATACGGTTTCAAAGTGTCAACCGTTTTATTGGTGAATTGGAATACGCCATAAGATATTTTGACTTTTTTCAGTTTGTAGCTTTCGGGGATGATGACTTTCTCCTTCGGGATAAAAAGCAATTAGAGGAATTTGCCGAGCTGTACAAGAAAAAGATAGGGCGACCTTTCGCCATCTGTGTAAGTGCAAATACCTTTCGAAGAGAAAAGATGGAAATACTTTTGGATGCTGGCTTGAAACTCATCCAACTGGGTGTACAGTCAGGAAGCCAACGGATACTTGATGAGGTGTTTGGCCGCAAGATTAAGGTGTCGAAGACTAAAGAAACTGTCAGGGAGATTGAGCCATATTATAAAACGCATGGGCTGAATCTCCTCCTCGATTTTATCATTGATAATCCATACGAAAAGGGGAATGACATTATTCAAACCTATCAATACCTCGTCAACCTACCCCTCCACGTAATAATCAATATTTTTTGTCTGGCTTTTTTCCCTGGAACGCCGATCTATAATAAGGCACTCAAGGACAGTATCATAGAACCTTATAATGAGAAAACATTTAAATTCTTTGGCATGGTAGACAAAATCACGTATCAGAGAAACTATGAAACTATTCTGATTCTCCTGTTTCAATGCTTACGTCGCCATCCGCGATTGTGGCGATACACCCCACGGTTTGTCCTGCGTGCAATGGGAAGTCGTTTAATAAGAGGCATTGCATCAATCTTTCCACAATCATTCTATAAAATGTTGATCAAAAACATCTGATATCTTGCCTAATTTGATCCTATTGGAAATTTCATCAGGAGGGTTTTTCAGCTTACCAATGGCCTCTGAAAGGTGAATCAGTTGAGCAACGCTCAGACTTTCCCCCCTTATTCGCTCATCCAGTTGCATCTCTTTCATAATCACCTTCAGGTGTTCTCTTGAAACTATAGGCAAGTTTAATTTTTCAAGACTATTCATCAATGTCTTGCGCCGGGAAGTAAATATGGCATAAATAATCTTTCCGAAAAACGGATAGTCTGTTACCCTGCCTGCATACTTCTCTTTATGAATAACTACCTTAACAAGGGCCGAATGTACTGCGGGACGTGGCCAGAACACATCGGGGGACAAGGTCTTTACGACTTCTACTTCAGAAAACAACTGGGTAATTACTGATAATATGCCGTATTCCCTTGTACCGGGGATTGCCTTCATACGTTCCGTAATTTCTTTCTGAAGCATAAGCACCATGAAACTGATCGGTAGAT
This sequence comes from Planctomycetia bacterium, assembly GCA_015075005.1. Lineage (GTDB taxonomy): Bacteria > Planctomycetota > Brocadiia > Brocadiales > Brocadiaceae > Brocadia. The sequence goes on along the minus strand of JABTVC010000001.1, from coordinate 810,295 downwards.
CACCCTCTAAAAGGTTTATGATCACCGGTGTACTAATATTGTATGGAAGATTGGAGACTACTTTTATCTGGGCCTGGCTGTGCTCCCTGATCCAATTATGTATCAGGGATAGAATATCTGGATTCAGTTCGTGTTTTGTTTTTAAAATATCCGCATTAATAAGGGTTATATTTTTATATAATTTGAGTATATCAGATGATAATTCAAATAGCTTTTTATCCACCTCGATCGTAAATACATGCCGGGACCTGGAGGCCAATAATCTGGTCAACCCCCCTGTTCCCGTGCCTATCTCCATGATAACGTCATCTTCCTTCAGGGTGGCAATATCGGGAATGCTTACTAAAATATTCTGATCAATGAGAAAATTTTGACCAAACCGCTTATTGGGTGCAATTCCTCTTCGTTCGAATATCTGCTTCAGCACGGCCGGCGTATGAGGAATAAAGTCTATTTCTTTTTGTGACATGAGTTTTTAATTAAACGAAAATACGGAAAAATCTGTGTTTATCTATGTCCAGGCCGGAAATCACAATACCTCTTCATCTTCTGGTCGCCAGGCAGGGACAACAATACACAAGAATTTCAAGTCCCCCTGTCCGGTATTTTTAATACATTGTACTGAATTTGGTGGGATATAAATGGCCTGATCAGGACAAACTTTTGCAGCCTCATTATCAATATACATCATTCCTTCGCCTTCCAGAATGTAATATACCTCTGAATTCTTTAGTTTATGCCGATATGAAGTTTCTCCAGGTTTAACAATTGCATGTGCTAAACTATAAAGAAGTTTTATATTTTCCTTATCGGGATGCAGAAGCTCGCGAAGGATCGCATTATCTCCAGCTACAAACTCTTCGCAGTTTTGCAAGTTTTTATAAGCATTTCGACATCTTTACGGCTGTCTTTATTGCCTCCGTCATGGAATGTGGATCAGCAATTCCCTTACCCGCAATGTCATAAGCAGTACCATGATCAGGTGATGTGCGGACAAACGGGATACCCAGGGTAATATTTACCCCGGTCTCGAAGGCATGTAATTTTAAGGGAATTGCACCCTGATCGTGATAGATGGCTACAACCACGTCATAAGCACCCTTTAAAGCCTTGTAGTATACTGTGTCAGCTGAGACTGGACCATTACATAGTATGCCCTTTTTCTTTGCCTTTTCAACTGCTGGAATAATAACCTTCCTCTCCTCGTCTCCAAAGATACCTTCCTCCCCTGCATGGGGATTTAAACCGCAGACGGCGATCCTGGGCTTTTTAAGGCCAAAATACTGTTTGAGATTGTTGTCACTTATAATTATTGTCCCCAATACATCTTCGATGGTAATTGCTTGAGATACGTCTTTTAAGGCAATATGCGTGGTAACAAATGCTACCCTTAGCTTTCCACCCACCATCAGCATCACGACACGCTCAGCACCAGAAAATATTTTGAGCATCTCTGTGTGACCGGGGTAGCCATATCCACCGAGATGTATAGCTTCTTTGCAAATTGGCGCAGTAACGAGGGCATCGATGTGTCCACTCATGGCAAGATTGATTCCCCTGATCACGCATTGAACAGATAATTCCCCGCCTTCGGCTGTGGGCTTCTTCTGCTTCATAAGATTTGATTTAAAATCACCGATGGATAAAAATGAAACCGGTTGATCTGCGTTCTCAATTTCTGATATATGAGAAATTATTCGATATTGTAAGGGTATTTTTATAGTCCTGGCCGCTTGTTCAAACACGGTCTTATTGCCAATAATGACATAATTGGCAATCTTTCTAACGGCTGGAGATTTTAACGACTTCAAGATAATCTCTGGTCCAATTCCGCACGGATCACCCATCGTTATCCCAATCAGTAATTTTGATTTTTTATTCTTCTTCATTTATTTTTGAAATCACATATGGCTAATGACCAAATTCAACTAACGTGTAAAAAAAGCCAGCAGTCAGAATACATTTTATTGTATACTGATATTTTCATTATTAAGACAAGCGTCATCCCCTTTCCATACGATGTGGGCAATAGCGTTCTTACCCTTTTTTTTCACAGAATACATTAAATCATCAGCCAGTTTAATCACCTGATTAACTTCATTTGGAGCAACCTCGTATGTTACTACACCCACGCTGAATGTGACTGGCAGTTCAGCTTGCCTCATTTTGTCAAGCATACATGCCACTATTTTTCCTACTGCAATAGCCGAATCATGCAAACCTGTTTCAAGAAACATAATTACAAATTCATCGCCTCCCAACCTAGCCACTATGTCAGTATTCCTCTTGTTGGTCTTTATAATCAGTACTATTTGTTGAAGCAACTCATCGCCTACTGAATGTCCGTACCTATCGTTAACCATTTTAAAATTATCGAGATCAATATACGCGATGGTAAAGGGATGGTTGTATCTGCGTAACCTCTGGATCTCTTTCTCGACCAGCTCATAGAATGCCCGGCAATTGAAAGCGCCCGTCAATGGGTCAGTATCCGCAAGTTCCTCCTCTTTCCTAAGTCTGTGACGCAAATTAGATAATAAATACGCTATAATCAGAAATGTACTTAATCTTACAAGCATATTCCAGTAAAGTATAGCAGCATTAGAATATTGACCTCCAAATGTTTTTTCCGCAATAAGCCATATTAACGTCGCTACGATTGACATTGATATACCAATACGTTTAGTTCCATACCATACAGCGACTGCTATTGGTGCTACGTAGAATATTGAAAACGAAATCTCTGCGCCTGTCAAATAGTCCGTAATGCCCACGATCGCGGTAAAAACAAGGCAAATGAGAAATATAATGCGCTGAGATTGACCTTCTAAAAATCTAAGAATCATCGTTTTCTCTCAGTAACTTTTTTCCGCTGGTTCAATCTTGTAGACTGAACCATTCGTTTTAAGCCGAACACATATTATGATAGCTTTGTTTTTATTTCACACGGACAAACAAGTTTGTCCGTGCCACCCAGCCCTGCTTATACAATTTATTAAACCAATAGAAACGTATTGCAATGCGTCTTTACCCTTTTTATGTGTGATACCTGTACTTATAGAAACCCTTGTTCTATCAATTGCTCTTTGGTAATACCGCTCTTTTCCTCTTGAGTATTTGCCAAAAGTTTTTTAATCCACTTCCCCATCATGTCGATTTCGATATTCACCTGATCCCCTATTTTCTTGAATGCCAGTGTAGTCGCGGCTAATGTATAGGGGATCAATGCCACGGAAAAAGTGACGTCCGTAAGATCGACAATCGTGAGGCTGATACCGTCTATGGCAACAGAACCCTTTTCAATCAACATGCCGGCAAGTCTTTTTTCGACCGAAATGGACATGGTACATTGATTGGCCGATTGCTTCCTCCCTTTAACGGTACCTATGCCATCCACATGGCCGGTAACAAAGTGGCCTCCCAATCTGTCGCCTACCCTTAACGCCCTTTCAATATTGACATTTTCACCATAGCGTAATTTTCCCAGTGTGGTTTTTTTCAGGGTTTCACCGGAGACGTCAAAGCCAATGACCTGGCCGGAAATCTCTCTTATCGTGAGACATGTCCCATTAATGGCAATACTCTCTCCTAATGTAAGATCGTCGTAAAAGCCTGAAAAATCTAAAAACAATTCTCCCCCCCCTGCCTTCAGCGACAACTTTTTTACTGATACTACATGCTCAATTATACCTGTGAACATAAATGATAATAATTTGTAATGCTTTAGTTTTTTGAAAAATTCATGGAAAACATAAAAAACAATGTAACCCCGTTTAGGGGCGGTCTGTTTGTAGCACAATAAAATTCAATAGGGTAAATATCTCCGTAGGAGCGGCCTGTATACGAGTGACAGGGAGACAGGTCGCTCCTGACGGAGCTCATATGTGCTATATGGTGTCCTATCTTACTACAAACAGGCTGCTCCTACGGAGCTTATCGGTGATACGTTTTTCAAAAGACTAAAGTGTTACAATAATTTTAGATTTGTGATTTGTGATTTTTTGATTTAATCTGAAGTCACAAATGGTAAATCTCAATTCCTTGCCAATAGTATAATAAAGAAATAGAAACCTTGAGCTATTATAGTCTCTATAGATCATTATTATGTATTCTACCCAATATAGTTTTTCCCGCAACCACCTTTTCACCCACCTTGACCATTACCTCAAATCTAACCGATTGTGGAACAAAGACCTCCACCCGTGAGCCAAACTTTATCATACCAAACCGCTGCCCTTGTTCAAAGATATCTCCTACCTTGCAGGCGCATACGATGCGTTTGGCGATCTTGCCTGCAATCTGTTTTACTGCAATCCTTGTACTCCTTCCCATAATAGACAAACCCATCAGATTGTTTTCATTACTGCTGAAACATTCATCGTCCCTGGCATCCAGGAATTTACCTTTTGTGTGTTTTATAAACTCAACACGCCCATGTACCGGTACCCGGTTCACATGTACATTCAGCACAGACATAAAGATACTGACCTTGGTCGTGTCACATTTCAAGTAATTATCTTCAAAGACCGGTACGATATGAGATACCGTCCCATCCGCAGGGGCAATGATGAGCCCGGCATCTTGTGGTGTGGACCTATTAGGATCTCGGAAAAAATTAAACAAAAAAGCCAGAAAAAATATTGGGATAGGAACAATCCAGGGGATTAGTAAAATGGAAAATCCCATTCCAGCAATGCAAGGAATGCCTAAGATAATTAACTCTCTGATTCCATATTTAGTCAGTGGGATACGCATAAAATTATTTTCCTTTTATTTTAACAACTCATCACAATCAGAGTTATGGCAACTGTCGAAACTGAGCCAATCCAGAAGTTCTTCACGGTCAGCATGTGCCAAAAGGCCGCCAATGGTATAAATAGAAGCATTCACGGCAATCTCTTCACCAAATATCCTCACCTTTTTAGCTCCTTCTATAATCCTGCGACCTAAAGTACCATCGGCCTGAAATCCCATACATACAACACTGCATTCAGAGCGCCACAGGTTATGCTTCAGGTGGTGCCGAATGCGACTTGCCTCACACATGCCACTGGCAGAGATAATTACTGTATGACGTTGAATCTTATTTATTTCCATTGATTCTTCGACTGACTCCTGTATGTGGGCTGAATCCAACAATACGACACCACACAAGTCAACCGTTGCGCGAGTAGCAAGTATCTTACCGTCAAAACCGTTCTTGATAAGTTTTGGAACAAGACTGGATATAATAACAGGATCCGGTGACGGTTCTGATTGCACCAAAGAATTCAATCTTCATGCTTATAATTTACAATTTAACGATTCATGAGTAAAGGAGAAAAGTATTTCGTTGTATTTGCCGCCAGAATCTAGTAAATATTACGAAACTATTGAGTAAAACTCACATATTTCAGGAAGAAACGTAGTGGATATACATGAAAAATAAAGGCCGCCAGGCAACGATTATTCTGATTATTTGCAATACCTTTCTGTTCGCTATCAAGATCAGTGCCGGTATCATGTCAAACAGTCTGGCCATTATTTCGGATGCCATTAACTCCCTTACCGATACTATTTCTTCAATAATTATCTTTATTGCAGTAAGGACCTCATCAAAACAGGCAGATGAGGGACATCCTTTCGGTCACCATAGGGCAGAGCCGATAGCAGGTTTGATAGTGGCAATTTTGGCAGGTATTTTAGGATTTGAAATCCTGCACATGTCTGTTTTAAGCTCATGGAGCCTCATGTACATAAGATTGGTATTCCTGCAATTATAACACTTCTGATATCGATAGGCATGAAATTAATCATGTCTAATTACTTTAAAAAGGTAAGCATCAAAATCAACAGCCCTGCCTTACTGGCAAGCTCTATCGACAGCAGAAACGATGTCTGCATATCGGCTACTGCTCTTGTCGGGGTTGGTTGTGGACTCTTCGGATATGCGCAAATGGACGATATTGCAGCGACGCTTATTAGTTTTTGGATTATTTATTCAGGCTATAAGATCGGCGTTCAAAATATCGATTACCTTATGGGCAGACAACCAGAAACAAGTATCATGGAGGAGATAAAAAGGGAGGCATGTGCCGTTGCAGGTGTTGTGGGAATTCACGACGTCCGTGCGCATTATGTAGGCAATTACATCCATGTTGAAATCCATATATCACTAGATCAGGGTTTAACGTTAACAAAGGCACATACTATCGGGAAAAACGTTCAACGTGCGGTAGAATCGCTGGAAAGTATCCATAAGGCCTTTGTTCATATCGATCCTACCGAGATGACCCACGATTGTAAGGTTTCTACGCCATGAAAAATATTATTGTGCCCGCGCAAAGGTGCTACCTTTGGAAACGAGAAAGGAATGTTTTTGCTATCATGCAGATAACCTCCTTTACCGTAACAACAATTAGTCCGAAATTTCCCTGTTCATAAACATGACACCACATTATTTTGTTCCAAATAACTATGTTATCCTATAACCATATCATTGGTAATGCATGGTCTTTAAGGAATAAATATATAAGCCATGCCAGCACAAACGTGTACCGGCTGGTAAATTCTTACGGAGATGCCCTACCTGAGGTAACCATAGACGTCTACGATAAAAATATCCTTCTGCAATATTTTAAATCGTATGATAATACCATAAAGGAAGGTATTTGCCGTTCCCTTAATGAAACATTCCTGCCAGAAACCATTACTGAAAAAATACGATTGAAGGGCAAAGATATTCAAACGCACTCAATTTCAGGCACAGCTATTCCTAAGGATTTTGTAGTACGTGAAAACGGTATAAAATTCAATGCATCTTTTTGTGAAGGTGGCGGAACGGGACTATTTCTCGATCAGCGGGATAACAGGAAGAAGGTGCAGACCCTGGCCAAAGGTAAGGAAATATTAAATTGTTTTTGCTATACCTCCTCCTTTTCAATTTATGCAAGCCTTGGGGGAGCAGTCCGGACGACCAATGTGGACTTGTCTAAGAAGGCAATCGAATGGAGCAAAAAGAATTTCCTGTTAAATCAGCTTGACACCTCACAACACGAGTTCATCACAGGAGATGTATGGGATTGGGTCAAAAGATTTCAAAAAAAAGACCGGACGTTCGATATGATCATTATCGATCCCCCGAGTTTTTCAACAAGTAAAACAGCCATATTTACCGTAGAAAAGGACATTCCACAGTTAATCGGACAGGGACTCAATCTCCTCCGTAAGGACGGGATTCTCGCCTTTTCCACGAACATAGCAAAAATAAACTTCTCGAAATTCTTCCAGGTATTACCTAAGGTAAAATACTTCACACAAAAGCACTACAAGCTTATCGATGTTTCATCACAAGGTTTAGACTTTCCCGTCGATGGAATACATCTCATAGAACCCTATTTAAAGTTCGTCATGTTGACTTGCTAAAGCCTGGTTCTATAAATTTTTGCGCCGCTTTGTCAATAAATACCCTATAAATACCGTTATTCCAAATACAACAAATACCCCGATAATGCCGGCATACTGTTTGTTGAATCTCTGTTTTATGTTGGGTAGTGTGTAATCTGGCATAGGAGCTTTCAGTACGGGCAGGAAATCATCTTTTTTTAAAAATCCCATCGTATCTTTCGCGACTTTTTCAAGACCATCAGGCATCTCAGATATAAAAGGCATGATAAGGAAGATAAGCCCGATTATGAAAGATAAACCAAAGATGATAAACAATATGATATTATTTTTTGATACCTTCATAAAAGCAGTAATGCTCCACTATATTTTTTGCAAGTGTAACAAATCTGGCCTTACCCGTAAAAGCAGACTTAGTGTCGCCACGGTAATGAGTCCTTCACCAACACCAATAACTACGTGAATACCGGCCATTGCGGGTACAACAATCTTCAAAGGCACCGTGCCTGACATACCTAATTCGAATGCACAACAGACTGCTGACAGTGCAATTGAGCACCATGCCGCTGTAAAACCACCAATAAACATGCCTTTTTTGTTCCGAACGAGCAACCGGATCGCCGTGTTTACATAGTATCCGAAAAATCCCCCCATAATCCCCATGTTGAAGATATTTGCCCCTAAAGCGGAAAGTCCGCCGTCCTGGAAAACGAGACATTGGACGGTAAGTACCGTGGTCATGATGAGCACGGCAGCCCAGGGACCAAGCAAAATGGCAATCAGAGTTGCACCCATAAAGTGGCCACTCGTCCCTCCGCCTACGGGAAAATTAAACAACTGTGCGGCAAAGACAAAGGCCGCCATAACACCAAAGAGCGGGATGTGTTTCTCTGATATTTTTTTGTTTGCCTTTCGTACGGCAACGGTAACAAACGCGCTGGAAATACAGCCCATTCCAACCCACATCTTTGTGTCCAGGAATCCGTCGGGGATATGCATGCAATCACTTTTTTTTAAAAGGAAAACACCTTTCTGGCAAAAAACAACATAATTACAAGAACGTATATAGCAAAATAGAACAACAGATACAACAAAAACTTTCATATAGGTTTGATAGCTTAATTACAAAGACTGTGAAATACTTGCAATATAATCCTTATGTGAAAGTAACAGAGGGTTCAATATTATTTTTCACTTTGCTGACTGAGAAACAATATGAAATCAGTAAATAATTTACTGTCAAAACTACCTTCCATCTCATCTTTCATAATTTTTAATGCTGAAAATGGTTTTCGTGCATCAGCGTATGGCCTTCTGGTAGTTAAGGCATCATACACATCAAGAATACTTGCTATCTTACCGAATTTATGGATATCGTCACTCTTTAATCCACCAGGATAACCTTTTCCGTTACATTTTTCATGATGTTGTCTCAAGGGGAGAAGAGATACGCCATCAAAACCGTCTACCTGCGTAAGTATATTGGCACCCAATTCTACATGCATTTTGACCCTCATATATTCTTTTTCGTTCAGCTTTCCCTTTTTATTAATTATTTCAGATTCAATCTGGGTTTTACCAATATCGTGTAACAACAATCCCGTCCCAAGCAAATGTAATTCATCGTATTTAAGACCCAAATACCTCGAAAATAATAAACCTAATACAGCCACATTCACCGAGTGCGTATACGTATAGTAATCAAATGAAAGTATGTTTATCATTGCCCCTGTGGCGCTTTTATTATTTACAATCATATCTATCGTAGTACCTACCCAATTCTTAGCGCGTTTCACCTGTTTACCTGAACGAGGATCAGCAAAAATATCCATCATGATGTTCTTAGCAACATGGTACACCAACTGTGCTTTATCTGAAATATTTATTTTGCTATCATTAATAATATTCTTAAAGCAGGATTCTACATACTTTAAATATTTATCTTGATCTTCCTTATGTATAAACAACCTCTCTATCTTGTGATTCTGTAACTCATTAATTTTCTCCGAACTAATCGTTTTTGTTCCATTGCAATATAATATATATTTTATTTCACCCTGTGCGCAATTAGGTAAATAAAGATCACACCCTACAATGGTATCCACCCAAATCGTATCCAATAATACCGGTATATAATCATCTGATATATTCATTTTTGTTTATGCCTCTATATCAATTATATTCCCACATTGATTTTCTTCGGGAGGCAGTTTATCGTGCTCTTTTTGTTCTGTTCCTTGCAAGCCAGCGGTTGTTTCCTGGTCTGTGTCTATAACCTGTTTCTCTTGCGTTTTTTCGTCTTTTTTGCCCTTCTTATTTTTACCGAAATCATAGGAGGCATCGTGCTTTCTCTCATTAACAACGTGCTTTACAGAAACACATCGAAATGACTGATCTCCTTGTATCCGTTCAATTTCTTCCATGATACACCTCTTTGTATAACACTTTACAGTATTTAACAAGTATTCAGCGACGTCTTACTCATTTTGATTGAAGTATGAACAAAGCCTTATGGTGTAGTTGCGATATTCTTGATTCTGAGATACCCATTAATTCGCTTATTTCTCTTAACATGAGATCCTCGTAGTAATATAGCGTAATTACTAACCTTTCCCTTTTCGGTAGTTCTGAAATGGCATTTGCCAATAAAGCCTTTTCTTCTTTAGTTTCTAGATCACGTAAAGGATCATGAATTTTGGGGTCTCTGATTTCCTGACGTCTATTTCCTTCTGTTGTATTTTCTGATTTTTGATAGAACTCCTCCAATGAAATAAACGCACCGGCGCTGATATCTGTCAGTAATTTTTCCCATTCTTCCGGATTCATTTTTAGTGCCGCTGCAATCTCTTCCGAACACGGCGGTCTGTTCAGCTTTTGTTCCAATGAAATGCAGGTATCTCTCACTATCGTTGCCTTATCTCGCATGGAACGTGGCAACCAATCCTGCGATCGCAAATAATCTAAAATTGCCCCACGGATACGAGAAATGGCATATGTCCCAAACTTTGTATTATTCTTCGGATCATACTTCTCCGCTGATTCTATCAGACCAAGAATACCGTATTCTATGAGGTCTTCCTTGTCAACAAACGAAGGCAAATACACCATAATTTTACCTACCACATACTTAACCAACGAAATGTTATCAGTAATTAATTTATCACGTTTCGTTATATTTTCATTTGTATAAGCCATCTTAACTGTATTTGATTTACCCATTTTCCTTTTCCTTCACATAAAATACTTTATTTATTGTTTCGATCTATTGCATGATCGACTTCCTGATTAGCCGAGCAATCCGTTTTACTGAGTTCTGCAGGTGTTACCGTTTTTGCCACACCTGCAATATACTTAATAAATATATGGCTCAAAACACCAACGACACTTACAATAACAATACTTCTAAAAGCCAGGATCGGAAGGGAGACATCTGACAGCAACCCCAGAATACAAGAAAACAAAACACAATCACCATAAGGTATATACGTGCACCAGCTAACATATTCTCCATCTCAAATACCTCTATCGCTTAAATATGATTGTCTAAAGAGTCAAGCATTTGAATTTACCGTGTTTGAATATCTTTCATTAACAATTCTTCTTAAATAACCCTCAATTCCTAAAGCAAGCGTTTCGTCATCATTTTTCAAAAATGAAGAAGCAATGTTACTCAGACAGCTGGTTGCTATCGTATTGGGATATTCTTTTACAAAGGACTTTTGAAGCCGCGCAGCAATGGGCACGTTTTGATCCTGTAAGATATGTCCAAAATATTCTACATTTACATCCAAAACCTCCAGGTTACTGATCTGATTTTATTCATAGTCAACTCGGCTTCTTCTCTACTACAGGCGAGATTAACAAGGAGTTTTATATTTAAATCTTTCCTCCTTTTAGAAAGGACTTTAATCATGGCATACGCATCTGTTATAGCCGTGGGTTCAGGTGTTGTTACTAACAATACCTCATTCGATGCAAGTACAAAACTCAACACATTCGACGATATCCCTGCGCCTGTATCTGCAATAACAATATCTACTTCTTCGTCCAATCCGCTAAAGCCCTTCAAAAGCTGTTCTTTTTGTATTTCATTTAAGTGAGTAAGTTCTTCTATACCCGAACTAGCGGGCACAATCATAATTCCATCCGGACCATGAAGAATAATGTCTTTCACTTTTTTACGGCCAACAATAACGTCATATAAAGTGTATTCAGCATGAAAACCAAGTAATACATCAACATTTGCAAGCCCTAAATCGAGGTCTACTAATAAAACCCTCTTTTTGTATCTTCGAAAGATCATTGCCAGATTTGTGGCAATATTCGTTTTTCCTACACCACCTTTGCCGCTAGTTACTGCAATCGTCCTTACTTTAGAAAATCCTGCTGCCATTTTATATCTATCTCCAACAATGCCTTACAACGCTTGAATCTAACGGCACATGCTTAAATTTTCCCATCCAGGAAAATATTGCTATAAATCATATTCATGCAAGATATTTCAAAAATAATATTTCTTGCTGGTAACTAACACATATAATTTATTTTATTTACAGTTTAACTATCCCAATCGAATCGATCTTAACTCCTGACGAGATTTCTTTATACGATAATACCGCCACCTGAGGTAAAGTATTTTCAATGAGTCGGCGGACATGACTTCTTACATGAGAAGAAGTTAGCAGAACGACCTCATATCCAGAGGCTAGGGTGCCCCTTACAACCTCTATTAATTTATCTATCAATTTTTGTGCCATATTTGGCTCCAAAGCTAATACATTTCCCCTCTCTGTTTTATGAATCGCATTTGCGATAGTCTGCTCAAGTTGAGGATCAAAAGAGACAACTCCTATCTTACCTTCCCCATTCTGGTATCTCTGGCAAATTGTCCTGGAAAGTCTCTGTCTCACATACTCTGTCAATAACTCAGTATCCTTGGTCGACGGAACATGGTCTGCAATTGTTTCAAGAATAGTTGCCATATCACGAATCGGCACGTGCTCTTTTAGTAAATTTTTCAGTACCTCCTGTACGTTGCCGAGAGGCATGATACCGGGTGTCAGTTCGTCAACAACTGTCGGTGATTCTTTTTTTAAATTCTCTATAAGCTTCTGAACATCCTCACGACACAGAATTTCGTGTGCATAATTACTTATGATTTCGGTAAGATGGGTAATCATGACAGAGACCGGGTCAACAATTGTATAACCTGAAGCCTCAGCATCCTCTTTTCCTGCTCCGGATATCCACAGGGCAGGTAAACCATATGCGGGATCAAATGTTTTCGTTCCTTCAACCGATTTCGTAGTTGTGCCTGAATCTATGGCAAGATAGCAATCCGGAAATATATCTCCCTTTGCAACATCCTGTCCCCGTATTTTGATTACATATTGATTTGCTCCCAATTGCAAATTGTCACGTACCCTGATTGGAGGAACAATCATGCCCATATCTCTTGCCATCTGCCTTCGTAATGCATTAATTCTCTCCAGAATACCCCCATTCTTCTGTGGATCGACCAGTGGCACTATCTTATACCCCACCTCAATCCCCATGCGATCTACATGAAACAACTTTTCGACTCCTTCTTCAGATTGTGGTTCTTGTACGTTATTTTTTCTCTCTTTGCTCATTTCTTCCACTGCAAATTTTGCACTGGATCTTTTAAGGAGAAAAAACAAAACCCAAAAAAAGCCTGCAAGAATTATGAATGGCAATTTAGGCAAGCCTGGAATTATGCTGAATATGGCAAGAATTCCCCCTGCAAAAGCTACTGCATTAGGCTGATTTAACATTTGTCCGGACAAGTCCTTGCCAAGATTCTCACTCGACGATGTTTTGGTAATAATAACGGCTGAAGAAGTAGCAATAATAAAAGATGGAATTTGTGATACAAGTCCGTCACCCACTGTTAAAATCACATAATGCTGGAGTGCATCAGCTGCAGACATCCCCTGACGCATACCCATAACAATTCCACCTACAATATTAATCAATACGATAATGATACCCGCAATAGCATCTCCGCTTACGAATTTACTAGCACCATCCATAGCCCCATGAAATTCTGCCTCTTTCGAAATCAATTCCCGCCGGTTTCGAGCCTGTTCCTCTGTAATGAGACCAGCATTCAGATCAGCGTCAATACTCATTTGCTTCCCAGGCATAGCATCGAGCGTAAACCTGGCAGCCACTTCGGAAATTCTCGTTGTTCCTTTTGTTATAACAATAAATTGAATAACAATAATAATTAAAAAAACCACCATTCCTACAACAATATTTCCACCCACAACAAAGTCGCCAAACGATGCTATTACTTGTCCTCCGTATCCCTGTAACAAAATCTGTCTGGTGGACGCCACGTTAAGTGATAACCGGAACAGTGTTAAAAATAGCAATATAGAAGGAAATGTTGATAAATCTAGCGGTCCCTTTGCATGCAAAGTAACTAATAACAACAAAAGGGTGGTAGAAATGTTTATGGTAATAAGCAAATCAAGTAAAACTGGCGGAATCGGTATAATAAGCACAACGAAAATGCCTATTACTCCAACAATCAGCGCTATTTCCCCTTTTGAAGCAATATTACCAACATGATTTTTCATCAACAATTTTCCCTTATCTGATACCGTATTTAATCCTCACGAACATTGTCTCTTTCCAATCTATATTCCTGTATTTCTTTTTTTCAGTTGATATACATAGGACAGCACTTTTGCGACTGCATGATACAATTTTTGTGGTACCTCTCTTCCAATTTCAACAGTTTTATAAAGTGTTTGTGCAAGGGGTTTATCTTCCACCAAGGGTATCTTATGTTTTTTTGCAATCTCTTTGATACGCTTTGCGATGAGATCTGCACCTTTTGCTACCACGGTAGGTGCTTTCATTGCAACACCATCATATTTCAACGCAACGGCATAATGTGTCGGGTTTGTTACAACGACATCCGCCGTGGGTATTGATGACATCATACGCTTCATTGCCATTTGGCGCTGTATTGACCTGATCTTTGATTTAATTAATGGATCTCCATCCTGCTGCTTTCTTTCTTCCTTAATTTCTCCCTTAGTCATCCGCAAATTGTGTTTAAACTGCCATTTCTGATAAAATAAATCTATTACAGCCAGTATCAATAAAACCGTCGATACCCGTAAAGCTAGTCCATACATTAATTTTGTGCTCATCCCAAATATTTCAACGAGACTGAGATCTATTATGCTAGTGACATTTACGACGCTAAATTCTTTTTTGATATAAAAAAAGGAGACAACGCCGACCACAATAAGCTTCATCGAGGAAAAAACAAGTTTTACAAGCGATTTTGTGGAAAACAATCGTTTTATACCTGATATAATATTTAATTTACTCATATCAGGCTTTAGCATTCCAAAATTAAACATAAACCCTGTTTGCAGATAGGATGTTGTCAGTCCAATCAGTATGAATCCACTAAAAATAGGAGAAAGTATCTTCATTAATTCATAAATTTGAGATGACATGAGATACAAAACAGAATCTTGTGTAAAATCATTACAAAGCAAATTTCCAAGCGATAATTTCATTGTCTTATAAATACTATTGTAAATATTTACACCTATAGCATATAACAACACAAAACCAAACAATAAGCTTGCGGCAGTGTTTAAATCCGGGCTTAACGCAACGTTCCCTTTACTGCGTGCATCACCCAAACGTTTACTGGTAGGTTGTTCCGTTTTTTCCGTATCTGAACTAAATCCCATTCTTTATTCCCGCATAGTAAACAATAATGAAACCATATCTTTTCGAAAGGAATCAGATGAGATTTCATTGCATTAATGACAAATGGAAGGGCTATGGTGAGCATCAAAACCCGACTAACATTTTACTGAAAAGCAATTATAAACACGTTAATTTCTTGTGCTACTGCCTTCGTCATCAGTCCAAGCACAACAACGGTTAACAATAAAACCACTAGTGCGGGGGCAGATATCTTAATTCCATCACAAGAAATGATTTAAACAGTGTGATTATCTTCGTAAATGTCATCGAGGTGTACTTGAAACTTCCCAGTGGAATCATCTCGAGACTTTGTGCCGTTGATTTAATAAACCAATGATGTCCATTAATCGCGAGGAAAATGAGAATGGCAATCATGTTATAAAATATTGATATTGTCTGTTCCTCCTCTCCTGCTTCCGATGTTGGATCAACAATTGATGCAGTATCAAGTCCCATTTGATTACTTATTAAATATCCAGCCGCTGTAAATGCCCCAAATATAATCGAGGCAGCAAAACCAACTACAGCGCCAATCGCAATTTCTTTAAGGACAACAAACGTATAGAGAATAATATTAGACGGAAGCGTAAACAGTGTTTTATCAACGCCGGGATAGAGAATAAAGGTAAACATTAAGGCAATGGCAACCCGTACTTGTAAAGGGACACTTGCGTTACCAAATACCGGTGCAAAAAGAAGCATCCCTCCCACGCGGGAAAAGATGACCATAAAGACTGGCAAGTTATTAACAATAGTTAAAAGATATTCCATAAATTTATTGACAATATCGGGCTAAATTTCCCAACAAATTTACCGTATAAGAGGTTATCATGCGCAGCATCCAGGGCAAACAAAATAAAAACACCCCCATGACGGCAAATACCTTTGGTAAAAAAGTGATCGTCTGCTCATGAATACTTGTAACTGTCTGAAATATTCCGATAACTAAGCCAACCACCATTGCTACGACAAGCAATGGCGCCATAAGGATAATTGTTATTTGTAATAAGTCTTTTCCAATGTTTGTAACTATTTCAGGTGTCACAGGAGACTCCGTGAGAAATCTTTTATGAAACAATATTGATTAAGCACTCAATATCCACTGCTGCTTTATGATGCCACACTCGAAATCAAAGATTGAATAATTAATTGCCAGCCATCCACCAACACAAAAAGAATTAATTTAAAAGGCATTGAAATCATGGCTGGGGGGAGCATAACCATCCCCATAGCTGTAAGCACACATGCAACTACCATATCGATTACCAGAAAAGGGAGAAACAGGAGAAAACCCATCTGAAAAGAGGTCTTGAGTTCACTGGTAATGAATGCCGGAATTAATATGTGCATCGGAACATCCTTCGCCGACTTTGGCCTCTCAATTTTTGCAATATTTACAAATAGAGCAATATCCTTCTCCCTGGTCTGCTTTAACATAAATTTCTGAAGCGGCACAAGTCCTCTTAACAATGCCTCATTCTGACTGATCTCTTCTTTAATATAAGGTTGAAGTGCATCCGTATTTACCTGTTTCCATACGGGCGCCATTACAAATACTGTCAAAAATAGTGAAATACCGATAAGTATTTGGTTTGGAGGAAGTGTTTGAAACGACAGAGCCTTCCGTACAAAGGAAAGGACAATGATGATTCTCGTAAACGCGGTCATTGTTAATAATAATCCGGGTAATAAAGATAGTGCCGTTAAAAATAGTACAATTTTTAAGGTGCTGGCAATCTCTTTTGGCTTCCCAATATTGTCGATACTCATCGTTAGTTTTAATGGAACTGCGGATTCGCTGGCAGCTTCAACTATGCCCATACAACTCAATATTGCTACGCTGCAACAAAATATTGAAATCATTAACCATCTTTTCATAACATTATCCTTGTGTAACCATAAGAGATTATGTTCGTTCTGTACAAGCACGCTTAAAATAACTCATAAATTCCCTGCTTTTTGATTCTGTTTCAATAGAATCAACAATATCTTTTTCTGTTATTTCAGAGAGCGATTGAATTCGCTCATGAGTAGCACTTATTATCAATACCTTTCCTGGTACTTTTACCAAATGAATATACTTCTTTGAACCCAACGATACCGTATCAACAATATGAACATACCTCTTTTTCCCGATCATGCGCGTTTGAATTCCCAATTTATTTCGTAAGAATAAAAATGTAACAACAATAATTACAATTACAAGTGCAAGCGATTCTAACACCGTTGTAATCCTTGGATAAGTAATCGGTGACACGACACCTATAGTGTCTACTTCTGTAGTTGAACTCCCCTGTATTTCTTCCTTTTCAACAACTTCTGTTGCACAATATCCATGGTCACCGGTAACAAGTAACAAAAGGAATATTATCAACAAACACTTCTTCCCCATCTTATTGTGCCCTTTAAAATAATAGTTGATTGAGAAAATATATAAACAGGGCAGGTCCCTTTCTAATCAAAAACCTACAAGATTTTTCTTCCTGATATTATTTTAAATTGAGCAAATAAGATGCCTCCTCTGTATCTCTAATAATTTCCTATAAACAATACATCAAGACCTCTTAAAGAAATAAACATATATGCTTTTGCTATGTATACAGTTCAACCATTTAATCGTTATTTAACTACTTGCAAACTATTCAAAATATGCCGTTATGAGGGCTTTTTGGTAGATATCATTTATCGCGGACTTTTTGTACTTACCGTGGGAATTTTAAACAAAGTTCTGCTAATCCACCTCTTACAAATACTTTAAACATTGTTTAAGTAAAATACAGGATAATGCAAAAAAGGATTGTTGGAAAATGAAGTTGGATGATATCTGAGATCATCTGAAAATGAAACATCCATGACCTGACGGTCACAAGGGGTCATGAAAATGTTTATCTTTTAGACAACCGGCTTCATTTTCAGGTGAAAGACACTATTGAAAACTTTTTCAATGAGGAAATTTTGACATGGTAACAATGCATTACATTTCGAAATCAATTTCATGATATTTTTACTTATTGTACGGAATACACTATACAAGATTTCTAATTCTTTCTTCTGAACCACAAATATTTGTAATCTTCAAACCAAAGTTATCATCAACAACTACAACCTCTCCTTGAGCTAATAGTTTACCTCGAACGAGCAAGTCGACAGGTGTACCTGCCATTTTGTCTAATTCCACGATAGACCCCTGCGATAAGGCAAGGATATCTTTTACAAGCATGGTTGTATTCCCTAACTCAACAGAAACAGGTACAGGAATGTCTAGAACTAAATCAAAATTACGCTTACCTTCATCTTTGGCACTCTCATTAACGGGGTTTAATTGACTAAATTGAACAGCTTGTATCTTGGCATCCGCTCCCGTTGTTTCGTTCGTATCAATTTCTTTTACACCTTCCATGTTTTGCTCCTCTCTCAGTGAACCAATTAAATAACTACAGAAGATACCTGAAGCGCTAATTTCTTACCGATCACACCTGGTTTGCCATAATATTTTATTTTTTCATCAATTTCCATAGGTATATCATCGTTAATTTTATTATCTAATCTTATGACATCACCGACTTTTAGATTAATGAGTTCATTTAATATCAATTGAGTCGTACCCAGAACCACCGAAGCGGTCACTTCTGTCTCTCGAATGACATCACTAATAATTGTAATCTCGTCTTTTCGCTCAACTATTTTCGCCTTTGACTTTATCATTACCGTTTCAAGGCTTGGAACCGGTACACATAAAATAATTGTTCCGTTACCTAACTCTCCATTTGCCGCAAAATTGATCGCTATCACAAGTTCTGTAGCTGGAGCTATTTGTAATGATTTTATATCCATATCCATTTTTTCAATCTTCCATTCAGGCTGTGCTAATTTTGTCCAACAGGGCTTCATCTCTTCTATAATCTCTGATAGTACTACACTGATTACAGATTCTTCAATAAGTGTAAGAGGCCTTATCTTCTGAGGTATTTTTCCTGGACCGCCTAATCCTCTATCGAGAACAGCAAGACAGAAACCCACGTCAATGGTCAAACATCCCAATCCATTGAGAGGTTTTAAGTTCACAACATTAGCACATACAATATCAGTAAAAGAGTTCAAAAATACTTCGTAACTGAATTCCTCTATAGCAATAAGTTCAACATTTACCGAGACTCTCAAAAAACGAGATAGTGTACCACCTATTGATTTCGCCATATCTTCACTAATCTTTTGTAATCGACGCTTTTGTTCTCTCGGAAACCTATCGGGACGTCTAAAATCATGGTGCTGAATTTTTTTTTCCTTTTTCGGCTCAATCTTTTGTCCTACTAATACTTGCCCACTCTCAATTGCTGACAGCAGCGCTTCTACTTCCTGGTTAGTTAATATCGGATTTGGCATCCATTCGCCCTCGACTTACCTGATTATTGAACAACAAACTCTGTAAAATAAACCTGTAGTACGCCATCCTCTTTCTTTATCACAACATCTACCGCGTCTTGTATTTCTCTTCGAAGGATTTCTTGTCCTTCTGGTCCTTCAATATCTTCTAATGTTTTTGATGAAAGAACAAAAATCAACCGATCTTTTATTTGAACCGTCTTGGCCTCCATTTTCTTTTTAATGTCTCCATCCTTTGCCTCAAGGTTTATCGTTGCCTTGAGATATCTCCTGCCACCAGAGCCACTCAGATTAACAATAACGGGATCTACAGATATAATTAAACTTTCTTCAATTATATTATTTTTATCCTCTTTTCCATTTTCATTTTTCTTTTTAGATGTTGACAATGGCAACTTCTCTGCTTCAGCATGGCTCACCGTTTGTACCTCTGAAACATCTTCGGCTACTTCCTTTTCATGTCCCACGGTATTAAGCTGAGCGTCTCCTGTTAAGGATGGGTACACCTTTGAAACAAATAAAAATGCACATCCAACCGATATAAAGACCACACCGCCTATCATCACGATAGTTTTATTGCCTTTCTTTCGATTGGACGGCTGATCAGATACCTCATTTGTTTGCGTCTTTTCCATTTCGTTTTTTACTGTTTTATCTGCCATAAACTTATACCTCTACTTTCTATCAGGTTTTATAAATAATTTAGACCTATCATTTGCCATTTTCAAAATCGCTTTTTAATAATTTTAACTTTTCACTCAATTTAACGGCAAGGCCAAGATCGACTGATTCCAATATTTTAGCCGAACCTTTACCATCCATCATTGATAATAATTTAACGGCTGTTTCCTCATTCATTTCTTTTATGATCATCGCCGCTTTTTCCGGTCTCATACCACTATAGACGGCTGCTAATTTTTTAATGTTCTTTAATTCCACCTCGTCAAGCTGAACAGATTCCTTCTTTAGTTCTCCCTTTTTTGTTAATACAACACTAAGAAGCCTGTTTAATTCCTGTTTGAGGGCATCGAGTTCCTTCCTTTCAGTTTCCAGATCGGTGCGTACTGATTCAACTACCTTCTCCTTATAATTTAACAATTCATTTTTTTTCTCATACTCATGCTTTTCTAACTCTATTTCTTTAACCATATTAGCTATTTCATTTACAGAAAGAGGTTTAAATATTGTTATTGCATTTTGCTTATATACATCAGGCAATCTTGTTGTTAATTTTTCTTTCTTTGCGTTACTTGTCTTTGCAATCCTGTCAGTGGATGTACCAAACTGTTTCATAGTCGTTTCGTCATCTTCCTTCGCATCCGGAGATGCTGTTTGAATCATTTGGTCTGGCGGTGGATTATTTGAACCTTTCATTAAAAACATACCAATTACTGAAATACCAAAGACGACAATCCCTATTCCAGGGAGCATTATCATTTTTTTGTTTATTGGAAGCTTCATTATTCCATTCTCCTGGAATGATTAATGGCTATTTTCTTTCTTGCGTTTATAATAGAATCTCGATGTTGCAATCTCATCAAAATTTTCGTTTCCCAGCTGCAATGCCTGCTCTTTATATTCTTTTTCGTAACGTTCGCGCAATTTCTCAAGCATTTTTCTCTTTTTAAATATTTTTAAAAGAATTTCCCGCATGTGATCCACTTTTTTGTACACATCTTTTACTTTGGATGATTGTGTTGCAATATCCTTATGCAATTTTGAAAAATAAGACTCATACATCACAAACACGTTAGCCTCTGATTGTATATGCATTTTTTTTTCCATCTCCGATTGTTGTAGTGATACCACTGACTGTAAAAATACCAGCAATTTCTCTTCATCATACAATTTTCGTTGTAATATTTTTAAGTCTTTTGCGATATCTTCTTCCCTGCATTTCTCAATTTCCAGTAATTTTTGAAATTTATAATGGAACCCCATAATAGTATAATATTCGATATGTTTCTCGACTTTGTGTCAGGATTCTTTTTTAGCCCTTCATTTTTGCAAATATATTTATCAGCCTCACAACAGTATCATCGTACTTGCTATCTTCCGTTACCTCTTGTTTAACAAAATCCTTTATCCGGTCAATCATTGATATAGCGAAATCAATTTTGGAATTACTTCCTTTTACGTAGGCTCCTATATTAATCAAGTCCTCTGATTCTTTATATGTGGCATATACCATTTTCAGTTCATGTGCGGCTTTCTTATGTTCTACCGTAACGATATCATTCATACACCTGCTAACACTCCCCAAGATATCAACTGCAGGAAAATGGTTTTGATTGGCTAGCGCTCTTGACAAAACAACATGGCCATCGAGAATACCTCTAACCGCATCTGCAATCGGTTCATTCATGTCATCACCGTCCACCAGCACAGTATACAAACCAGTAATGCTCCCCTTTGAACTGCTTCCAGATCTTTCCAAAAGTTTCGGTAGCATGGCAAACACAGAAGGTGTATAACCTTTCGATGTGGGAGGTTCTCCAATCGCCAAACCAATTTCTCTTTGGGCATTGGCAAATCGCGTTACAGAATCCACCAATAACAGTACCTGCAATCCGTGATCTCTAAAATACTCCGCAACAGTAGAGGCTATATACGCTCCTTTTACTCGTAACAAAGCTGGTTTATCAGAAGTAACAGAAACTACCACAGATTTTTTAAGTCCTCCTTGACCGAGTTCTTTTTCAACAAATTCACGAACCTCTCTACCTCTCTCACCAATAAGGGCAATTACATTTACATCCGCCCCAGAATTTCTTGCAATCATTCCCATCAATGTGCTTTTTCCCACCCCACTACCTGCAAATATACCCAACCTCTGCCCTTTTCCACACGAGAATAATCCGTCCATCACACGTATTCCGGTCATTAAAGGCTCCTTTATCCTATCTCTTTTTAAGGGATCTGGTGGAGAATTATAAATCGAGCGATACCCTTCACCTTTTATTGGCCCCTTTTCGTCTATTGGTTCACCAAGTCCGCCAATAACTCGCCCCATAAGATCCATGCCAACTTTTATTTCAAAAGGCGATCCCGATGTAGTAACCTTCGTTCCTGGACTAATTCTATCTAATTCACCAATAGGCATCAGAAGTATTTTTTTATCTTTAAAACCAACGACCTCGGCAGGAACAGGTGCATGCCCATCACTAACATGAACATAGCATAAATCTCCTATGGGCACGGACGGACCATTTGATTCAATCACCAGCCCTGCAACATGATCTACCTGCCCTGTGTGTCGTATCGGAGCTGTATTAGATAATCTTTTTTGATACCATTCAAAATTAATGTACTGTTGACTCATTTTTTTTACACTGCAAGGTCTTCAGAATTTCATCACATCGCGTTTCTATCATGCTATCTACACTCCCAAAATCCGTTTCAACGATACATCCACCGGAATCTACTGTTTTGTCTTCCACAAAACTTATGTTCTGGTCAGACAGTATTGCAACTTCCTGTGATTCAATTTTCTGCACATCATGAGGTGATATCCTTATCGCAATAATCTTTTTATCACTTGCGTAAGAGATCGCATCCTTGACTATGTGCTTTAGAACATGTATAGAATCATTACTAATCTCATATCCTACTATCTTTTTGGAGATGTTTAAGATCAGTCTGATAATTTCAGACTCACTTTCTTGCCATATTGTCTCTCGTTTATCTGTTAGGTCTTTAACAGCACTTTGGAGCAGAGTTATCAGTGATGCATATTCGTTTCTTAATCTTTCAATTTCCGATTTATAAATTTCCTCTGCATCCAGCTTCCCCTGTCTATACGCCTCATCCATTGCCGACTGAAACTCTTTTATTCTTTTTTCTTCTGATTCTCTTTCTTCTTTTTCGGACTCCTGTTTGATATCAAAATCTTGCTGAGAAGAACTACCGTGATACTTAACAGACTGTAAAATATAAATACCTTGAACATCAGGCGAAATATACACTTTTTGATTTTTCATACAAATTTATCAACACTCCCCTTTGCACCTTTCTTTTTCAATACTGTTTCTCCATTTGCTTCGAGTCGTTTTATTGCATCAACAATCTGTTGTTGTGCTGATTCCACTTCTGACAAAAGCCGGGGGCCCAACAGATCCTTTACCTCTTTCACAGAATCCCCAACTCGCTTAGACATGTTACTAAACAATTTCTTCTCAACCTCTGCATTACCAGTATTTAGTGCAAGGGCAATCACATTGTTATCAATCTCAGTAAGGACTTTTCTCAGTGCTTCGTCCTGGACATCGACAATATCATCGAATGTAAACAATAATTTTTTGATTTCATCAGCAAGTTCCGGATTCTTGTAACTTATCTGATCAATCACACTTTTATCGGCAGATCCTTCCATATTACCAATGATTTCAGAAGCAAATTTATATTTTTTCTTTGCAGGCGTTTTCCGGCGTTTGTCTCCACTTTTTATCTTTGATACAATAACCTCATTTACTTGAATCAACAACTTTATAGGAGGTGGCTCCATAGTAGCTATCCTCATAATAATCTCAGACTGAAGTTCCATTGAAAATTGAGATAGAATTTTTGCTGCGCGTTGCGAATGAATATATGACAATACAAGTGCGATTGTTTGTGGGTGTTCTCCTACAAGTATGCGCAGTACTTCTTCATCATTTGACCCCCTCAGTGCAGAAAAAGGTGCAGGAAACAAAGCCCCCTCTTCAACACTAGTTATAATTTCTTCATATTTTTGTACACCTATTGCTTTTTCAAGGAGTTTTTTGAAAGAATTGTTATCGTATTTTACAACCTTTTCGGTTGATTTTAATTCATTAGATAAATCGCAGAGTACTTTTTCAACAATATCTTTATCAATACGTTCAATGTTCGCCATAGCAGCAGTAATTGCTGCAATTTGTTCATCATCAAATTCCTTAATCACTTCTGTTGCAGTATCGGCGTCAAGGGTTGATAATAAGATCGCCACTTTTTGTATTCCAGTCAAGCTTTTCATACTCATTTATTTTCAGTTGCTATATCCTCATTCATCCATTTTTTTAATGAATTGGCGGTCAAACTTGGATCTTTCTTGATATTCTTAATAACATGCATACGTAATTCTTTATTATTTGTATCACTCTTCTTATTTTCCGTGTCGTCGTATTTTTTTTCTCCTGTCGGTATATTCTCACTCGAGATATGAGTTTGTATATTGGTTTTCTGTACTTCTATCCTTTTTTCTTTTTTCAGTTTTTTCATGCTTCTCAGAACAAACATTAAAAATATTAATGCAGTAAATGCAAGTGAACCATTCTTTGCCATCTTCAACATAAATTCATTTCGTTGCTCCTTTTTTATTGATTCCTCTTCCTCTTCATACGATGGTTCATAAAATTGTACGTTTTGTATTTCAAAGCCATCGTTACGATTGCCAGATTCATCTATTCCAATTGCCTGTTTTACAAGTGCAGCAATTCGTGATATATCATCCTTATTTCTGGGAATATAAACTTTTTGAATTTTCCCGTCAGCAGATTTGTTTTCCTCATACGTGCCGTCAACAAGAACGGCAACAGACATTCTCTTTAAACTTGCGCCATGGGTAGCAATAACACGTTCGGTCTTACTCAATTCATACTGGGTTTGCGCTGTTTCTTCTTCTTCTGATGACCCTACAGATTGAATAATTCCCGACTGCGAAAGATTAAGATTAGCCTGCATTCCTGGCATGCCCCCTCCTGAAAAAGGTGCACCGCCTGTTACTCTTGTTGTCACTGTTTGTACTTTTGGAACCCGGCGTTCCGGATCAAACTCAACCAGCTTTTCATCTACATGCTTAAAGTCCAAGTCGGCAGTAACACGCACAACAGATTTACCAATCCCAACTATCCGTTCCAACAAGTCCTGAGCTTTCGCCACATAATATTCCTCAATTTTTTTCTTAACATCAAGCTGATCGTTACTCACGCCCGCATTCGATGAAGATGATTCCTTTTTAGAAAGTAAATTTCCACGGGTATCAGCAATGGTTACATTCTCAGGCTTAAGTCCTTCAATACTTGAACTCACGAGATGAGTAATACTAGCAACCTGCTCAGGCTTTAAAACACCGCTACCTTTACCCTTCATTTTTAAAATAACAGATGCCGTAGACGGTTTTTCATCTTCAACGAAAAGAGAAGCCTCTGGCATAGCAAGATGCACCTGCGCCCATTCTACATAGTCTAGGTGTCTGATTGTCTTTGCAAGTTCCCCCTGAATTGCCCTGCGATAATTTACTCGTTGTACAAAATCGGACATACCAAAACCCACTTTGTCAAGCAACTCATATCCTGATTCTTCTCTTGGTAATCCTTTACTTGCAAGCCTCAATCTCATCTCATATATTTTTTCAGTGGGAATCAAGATTGCAGATCCATTACTACTAATTTGATAGGGAATACTTTCATCTTTAAGCAATTCTATAATCTCCCCACTTTCTTTTGCATTCAATTCTCCATATAGTAATCCGAGATCAGGCTTCCTTGCCCATTGGGTTACTCCAATAATACCCCCTATAAACCCCATAGTCAGCATAATCATAATAAATTTATGCGAAAAGCTGATTCCGTTCCATATAGTCCCAAATTGATTTGCTACATTTTTGAAATCAAAATTCATAATGATCAGTCCCCATTTTTGAATCACTCATGGTATTTAGTGTTTACTATGAACTAAAGCAATTATAGTACCAAGAAAATCTATAATATTATTCAAACAATACTAGTCTTAACTCTTTGCATAAACTGATATTTCAGCTATATTTTACATAATACAGTGTATAATAATATCCATTAAAAATTATGGGAGTCTATAATTCCACTATAACATGATATTCTCTGTACATTATTTTAACAGTCACGCTACATGCAATTTTGGATTATCAAAAAGGACTGGATGATTCTTTATGAAGGATATAAGACTGGAACAATACGATTGGGATTGTTTTTTTAGTAATAAAAGAAGTTTTGAAGGCGAGGGATTTATCAGAAGAAGTCTTTATATTTGTTATAGTCTCAAACTTTATAAATGCTACATCTGCATACGCATAACTTCTTTGTAAGTCTCTACGAGCTTGTTTCGCGCCTCCATCATAAATTTAAAACTGACTTCAGCCTTTGCCATAGCTATCATGACTTCATGTACATTTTCAACTTTTCCCGTTGCAAGATTTTCAATACTTTCATTCGCTTTTGTTTGAAGGTCGTTTACTTCACCAAGAAACCCAGTTAAGGTTTTTTGAAATGAGGGATATTGACCTTGTTCCTCTATTGAAGTAGCAATCTCTGTTTTTGCCAAACTGGTTTCTTTATTTTTAATAGATAAAATATCCATAGATGTATCTCCTATTTCCCAATAATAGACAATGCCCTATTGCTCATATCTTTTGATGAATTTATTACTGCAAGGTTTGCTTCATATGACCGTGTTGCTGTAACAAGATCCACCATTTCCATCATTACGCTCACATTGGGCATATTCACAAAACCTTTTGTATCCGCCTTTGGATGTCCTGGAATATAAACCCTATTGAACGGTTCTGTACTTTTAACAACTCTTTGAACTTTAACACCGCCCAATCTCTCCAGACCGCTGACGTTGCCACCCTTCATCGTTTTGTTGAGCACAGAAGAAAATTCCACTTGCTCCCGACGATATGGCCCACCTTCCGGAGTTTCAGTAGCATTTGCGTTTGCAATATTATTTGCAATTACATTCATCCGTATGCGTTCAGCAGATAGTCCGGAACCACTAATATCAAAAACAGAAAGCATGCTATCTATTCCCATTTTATCACTCCTTTTAAACTCTTGAGTTCTCAATCGCTGACTTTACTAAATCCATTTTTTTTGAAAGCAATTGGGTATAAACATTATACGAAAGAGTGTTTTTCATCAAAGCAGACACTTCTTTATCCATATCGACATTATTACCATCATTTCGTACGGCTACATTTGTATCTTCTTTCGATACAACAATCTTTGGTTGGAAAGCATCAAATTTGCTCGCAGATGTATCTTTTATAACCTTTTCGAGCTGTTCGGCAAAGCTCACTTCCATTTTTTTGTAGCCAGGAGTATTAATATTTGCAATGTTATTCGCAATAACTTTGTGTTTCGTGGCAGAAACGTCTAACATTTTTTCTAACAAATTCATACTCTTATCTATCCCAGTAATCATAAAAATCCTCCTTTATGGTAGAGCAAACTGAATACCATAAAACAAAGTAGCCCCACAATAAAATATCTTGTTTAACTATTGATAATATCTACTTTTACTATCATACCCAAAGCGATTATTGTAAGGTCGCAGGAAAAGATTTATTTCACGCAGGAAATTATTTCCCTTTCAAACGAAGAATTACATTCTGTATCATATTTATTGAGCTTGTTTCGTAATGTCCTTGTCGTAATTCTAAGTAATTCCGCAGCCCTGGTTTTATTACCACCTGTTTTTTCCAGTGTACTATAAATCAAGTCTCTCTCTACATCCTCAATAGCCTTCCCAGCAGTTAATGTGGTGTCTGGCCTTTTCATATCTTGAAGAATAAAAAGACTGGTAAACTGCTCTAGCTTAAGCACTTCTGAAAAACCCATAACCACGGCTCTCTGTATAACATTCTTTAATTCTCTCACATTCCCTGGCCAATTGTACTGACACAAATAATCCAAGGCCTCTTTATCTATCGATTTAACTATTGCATCATTTTCAAGGCTATATTTTTTGAGATAATAGTCTATCAGGAGAGAGATATCTTCACGTCTTTCACGTAAAGGTGGCAAATATATAGGTACAACATTCAGACGATAAAAAAGGTCTTCGCGAAATGTACCTTTATGAATTTCTTCCATCAAATTCCTATTTGTTGTTGCCACAATCCTCACATCAATCTTTATTGTTTTTTCACCTCCTACCCGCTCAAACTCTTCCTCTTCAATGACCCTGAGTAATTTAGCCTGTATATTTGGCGATATTTCGCTAATCTCGTCAAGCAGCAATGTGCCTTCATTCGCTAATTCAAAACGCCCCACATGTTTAGAAATTGCCCCGGTATATGCCCCCCGTTCGTGTCCAAACAGTTCGCTTTCCAAAAGGGTTTCCGCCAATGCAGCACAATTAACCCGAATAAAAGGCTTTTCACATCGATGGCTATGAAAATGTATCGCACGCGCAACGAGTTCCTTTCCTGTACCACTTTCCCCTTGAATGAGTACACTTGCCTTGCTCTGCGCAATTCTTTTAATCTGTTCATATATTTGAAACATTTTAGAATTTTTGCTAAAAACAGGATTCATTTTTCCATCAATATTCGAATTCAATCTCCAATACCTGTTCTCTAAGATCAACTTTTGTCGCTCATTAATTCTTGCAATCAAAAGCTCTATCTGATCTGGAGAACATGGTTTTATAATATAATCATACGCACCTTTCTTCATAGCCTCTACGGCGGTCTCTATCGTCCCATAAGCTGTCATTAACACAATCATCGTTTCCGGTGAAACAGCCTTTACCTTTTCAAGAACCTCCATACCACACATCTTCGGCATCTTCATGTCCAGAAAAATTAAATCGTATCCTTCTTTCATGACTTTGGCAAGTGCTTGCATCCCATCACTAGCAGATACTACTTCGTATCCACATCTCGTCAACGTTTCACCTAGATATTCTCGCCCTAATATGTCATCATCAACTACCAATATCTTCTCTACACTCATTTTTTATTCCCCTGCAGATAACAAAACCATAAACTTGGACATGGATTATTTTTAATTCAACGGAAGACACTTCTTTTACAAATAATGCGGAATCATGGCTATATTATTTTCCCACTCATTAGCAAAGACATCGGCATCGACATTGGAATTTCTTGGTAAATTAATATAAAACGTTGTTCCTTTGCCTTCCACGCTCTCGATAAATATCTTGCCGTTATGCGCTTCAATGATTTTATTCACGATTGCCAAACCCAGACCTGACCCTTCTTGTTTTGTCGTAAAAAATGGATCAAATATTTTATGAATGACTTCTTTTTTGATACCCATTCCTGTATCTCTTATTGCTACTTGTATATTGCCAAGTCCACCACTCCCTTGCAGACGTGTAGACAGTGTTAAATCTCCCCCATACATCATCGACTGGATTGCATTCAAACAAAGGTTCAAAAAGGCCTGCTGTAATTTTTCAGGGTCACACCTTAAAACATCAGTATCCAACTTGCAATCCTTGTGGACACGAATATTATTAACACCTTTTAATTTCATATCCTCTACAACAAAGAATAACGTCTTATCCACTATCTCCGAAATACGGCTATTCTTTAATTTCAGTCTAAGCGGGCGCGCAAATACAAGTAGTTCAGTCACCGCTTTATTTAAATTCTTTGTGCCTTGTAGTATATTTTTTACTAATTTTTTTCTGGGATCTGAATCTTCAAAATCTCGTGCGAGCAAAGCCGAGAACCCTTCTATTCCGTTAAGTGGATTGCGAATTTCGTGGGCAATACATGCAGCCATAGCACCAATGGCAGCCAATTTATCTGCATTTCTCAATCGTGTCTCTAATTCCCTGATTTCAGACAAATCTCTAAATACTTCCACTGCGCCTATTGTATTTTCATTTGCATCTTTAATTAAAGAAACACTACTTTCAATCCACTTCAATGTCCCTTGATTTGTTTCTATCTTTCGTTCCACATCTATACAGTTTTTCCCGCTTTCGAGCGCTAATAGCAATGGAGTACTACCGTCGCGATCTTTTAAAATCATCTCCACTCTTTTCCCAATTACTTCCGCTGCGAGTAATTTTAGTATTTTCTCCGCCGCCTTATTCATAGTAGTAACCTCACCTTTTAAATTCACTGCAATTACACCACTGTGAATACTCCATAAAAGGCTATTTAAATATTTTGTTACATTGTCTAACTCAAGTACCTTGTCTTTTAATCGGGCATTTGTATGTGCCATCTCCCTGTCAATATCTTCAACTCTATCTTGAAGCTGATTATAGGATTCTTCAAGACGCTGGGTATACTGGTTAAATATGTGGAAGGCATCAGCAAGCTCGGTATCCCAATTTTTGGCAAAGGTATTTTTTGACATATTTTCTATCATTTTAATCCCACGAATTTATCTATTTTGATTCGTTGCTGTTTGATACTGCAAGCAACAGATTGTTTGCAATTGTATTTTTCTCGTACCAAGACTTCCACCAATTAATATCTTCTAAATACCACTTTGCTTGTTCAATTAAGTCACTACTCGGATATTGATTAACAAATCGTTGATATGCATCAAAAGCAAGGTCATACTCTTTTAAATTCCTATAACAGTTTGCAATCTGATATTGCGCCCATGTATATTGATCTGATGAAATATCTGTCTGAGTAATTGATTTATACATTTGCAATGCATTCTCATACTCACATAATTTATAAAAACATTCTGCAAGATCAATAAAACTCATATCACCAACTACTTTCGACAACCGACGATTTAATTCATTAGTCATAAATACCTCTGACTTCTGATTGTTTTTCATTATATGTCGTTCGCCGGTCGTACTACCAACCTGCATAGTCACATCTTTTCCGGGGCTTGACTTTATCATCATAGATGCCGTGTCAACCACTTCAGATAGTTTGCTGGATTTTATTTGGTTGTTACCAACTGAGGTAATCTTCGGTTCGGCCTCATTCATCGCGCCTGTTCCAGAGTTTATTTCATTACCTTTTCCCATTGCCTTTTTTTCTAATCTTTTATATTCATTTTCGAGTTCCTGTAGTTTCTTCCTTTCCGCACAGAGAATTGCTCTTATATTTTCTATACACTGCTCTTTTTTAGAATCAGGGGCAGGTTTTGGCAGTCTCTGATCATTTGTAATCGCATGGTCCTTTTCTAATTCAATTGGTCTTAGTAATGGTCTTTCTATATCATTACTTAATTCTGTCTTCACAGGCATATTATGTGATATTGCTGAAGACAAGTTATCAATTTTTTGAGTATCAATGTGCTCATCGCCAAAAACGGAAGTAACCCATCCTAATACAATCAAGCTATATATAACTGATTTCTTCATTATCATATAATTACCACAATCTTCGTGAAATAATTAATTTTAAAATAATATCTCGTTGCATGGCAATACGCAATTATTGTGCCACCATATAAGATTGCTGCTTAAACAAACAAATCTGAATGGGTTATACGAAGGACTACATAGTCTTAACTAATTAACAAAAGAAGTGTTAAGCCTATGCATCTTTGAAATGCCATAAAATATATTGCAGTGTACTTTGTCGTATTCTTCAATAAAGAATGATTATTTCATATAACAGGAACAATAAAATAACGACATTCATTAGAACCTTAAGTTGATTATTCAGACGAAAGCAAACAACATGTATTGCTCAGAATACGAGTATCAAACGAGGACGTATTTAAGAGGATTCTGTTCTGCTGCAAGTTTATTTTCTTGGTTTACCTGTTTTTTATAACACTAGTTGTCGTACCCAAGGAATCTTCTGTGGGCCACGTTACCTGAACGGTATCCGTAGTATTGCGTAAACCTATCTGATATGCCTTTACTGCATGTTGTAGTTTTCCCATATATTTGTAACACTCACCGATGCGATTAAATGCATATCGTCTTATTTCTTCACCATTAATTGTTTTTATTAATTCAAGATAACTATTAATCGCCTCTATGTATTTTTTATCGTTAAGAAGTGCATCAGCCATCCCAGTCATTGCTTCGCCTACGAGTTCATCATCAGGATACTGCTTTACAAAACTATCAAATGCGTTATATGCTAACCAAGAATCACCCTTGTCAAAATAGCACATCCCTATCTCAAATGCCATCTTGCTAGCATTATCATCAACAGGAAATGCCTGTATTCCTTCACGTAATACCTTTACTGCCGACTCGAACATATTCATGGCTCTTAGGCTTTTTCCCATAGAATAAATTTCGCCAGGAACCTTATTGCTTTTCGGATAGCGCTCAATTGCTCGTCTAAATACTTGAAACGCTCCTAGATAATTATTCAGTTTATAAAAACAATTACCAAGTAAAAAACTGGCATTTTCACCAAATTCTCCATCCTGCTCATTCACTAAATAATTTCCCAAAACATTCGCGGCATCTTGATATTCATCTAACAAATACAAGCAGTTACCAATTTGATATTCAATCTCCGCCCTCATTTGATCAGAACAACATTTCCATCTCGCTTTCAAGAATACCTGTATGGCGTGCCTATAATCCCCCATTTTCATGTAAGTTTTTGCAATTTTAAATTGTGCCTTGGACGCATCTCCGGAATCATCATTAGCAAAATCACGAATGATCTTTTCGTAAATATCTATTGCCTTGCTGTAAAGGCCTTGATCCATCAATGAGTCACCTATTGACAATAGCGCGTCAGCAACTAGTGGATCTTTTGGATAACTAGACAGGAATTGAAAGTACGCTCGTATTGCACTTTCCGAATCGTTTAGTTTATCATAGCAACGGCCTATTTTGAATAACGACTCTTTCGCTTGTGGGCTGCCTTTGTATTTTCCCACAATTATTTGATATTCTTGTAATGCGAGAAAATTAAAACCTAGATCAAAATAATAATTTCCTAACTCGAAATACGCCTTTACAATTCTCTTATCATTAGGATATTTTATTTGCGCCTTTTGGTACAGATGGATGCTCTTGTCCCGATAATATTCAAAGGCTGTGTCGATATTAAGTTTCGCCAAGGATGTAACAAAAATGGAATCTTCATTTTGGACAAATTCTAAACCACGCATTCCTAGTACCACTTCTAATATATCCTGTAAAGGACTTTTATGAATGGAAATATTTATGTAAGAAACTAAATAGGCGGGGTCTACTTCATCATCAACAATAATACTTTTCCCAAAACTTGCAGATAATGCTTGTAATACATCTGCTACCGTTACTTGAGTTGCATCAATTGAATACACGTGCACATCATAATCGCCCATTTCTTTTTTTAGCACAATGTTCTCATTCGGATTAATCACAATCGGCGGTTTGTTAGCCTGCATGCTATTATTTTGACCATGAACTTGAAAACTCGTTTTTTGATTCTGTATTCCTACGTCTTCTTTTGTTTCGAGTATCTGTAATTGCGCCTGAAGCTTTTCTAAATTATCCTTCTCAACATTTAGTTCATGTATATTGAATACATTGTGATTAATTTGCTCTCCTTGCACGTAAGAAAAAGTAAATGTCATTAAGAATACATATAATATTAATTGTATTTTAATGGATACAATTCTCTTCATTTTCTTATTGATTCGATTTTAAATTAACGCACTTATTTCGAGGCCAACGACAGAACTGTGGCAGTAGTTCCGCAAACTCCTGCTTCACGAAGCCGCTTCGCTTCTTCCATATAATAATCGGCTATTTTAAAATAAGAGTCAACAACCGTTAACTTATCGTCATTTGAACAACATTTTCCCTCTTGTGCCATAACAGCATAAAGCGCTTTTCTGGCCTTTTTAAATTCCCCCATCCTTGCGTAACACTCACCTGTTTTCAATCGGCTTTTAAATTGATACGAACTGTTAATGTAATCACTATTTAGCGACTGAAATACCTTTAATGCATTATCGTATCGCTCAGACAAGAAATAAGAATCCCCCAACCGATACATTACGAAGTCTTCATTTAAAAAAGGCATTGATTTATTTAAACTTTCTTCATAAAAAGCTGCAGCGCTTTCATAGCACCCTTGCTCATATAATCTGTTCGCCTCTATTACATATTTCGTGTTATCAATTTGTATTTCTTGCGATCCATTTTTTATATCTGAAACATCTGTATCATTTTTATCGTGTTTTAACTCCTTATCCTTATTGTTTTCTCTTGCAATATTATTCACGCTATTATCTGAGAACATGTTTTTTTTAATGGACTCTATAACCTTTTCTTCCACAATACGCCCAATATCCTGATTTCCCTTTTTATCCACTTCATTTGGAGTAAAATATAAAACAAACT
Organism: Planctomycetia bacterium; assembly: GCA_015075005.1. Classification (GTDB taxonomy): domain Bacteria; phylum Planctomycetota; class Brocadiia; order Brocadiales; family Brocadiaceae; genus Brocadia. The sequence goes on along the minus strand of JABTVC010000001.1, from coordinate 775,723 downwards.
GCCCCTAATATTAGAAAAATAACGGCTATTGCAAGTCCATATTGCGTTGAAACAATAAACCAACGCGAGAAATATTTAACCTCAATACTGAAGATTTTTTACTCTCAAATTTCTCACTGACATCATTACTCAATGTCTCCATAGTTTTTCCGGGAATATTCATCGTATCTTGTGATTCATCAAGTTTAATCAAATCCGACATGGTTATACCTATCTTAAATTACTCAGATATTTAAACAAAACGTTCTTTAGACCATAAAGCGTCTTCTCTAGCTTGCCAACTTGTGGACCAATACTAGCCAAAGCTGCGCCCTCGTTTTCAAATATTGAGATTATTTTGATAATGTCTGTAATATCCAACAGTTTTTAATATTTTCATTCACATTAATTAATTTCAAATCCCTTTGTTTTTTCACGAAAAAGTTTCACGTAATAAACTATTACGCCTAATGCCCTTGCTGATAAATATTTTGCATACGTAAGATCGAGTATTACATAACGTGCATCATCACCCAATACATGAAAAAGGGTTTCGAGATCATCTATTCCTTCATAAACTAAGTCGCCTTTTGGTGATAATATAATAGCCTTCCATTTTTCTTGTCTCTCAATTTTCATTACAAGTTACTCGCTTTGCCATGTGCACAATAGTTCCATTCTCTTTGGATGATTGTATCATTACTCTATCCATCAATTGCATCATAAGAAAAATCCCCCTACCCGACTTATTTGTCAAATCTTTATACAGCTTTATACCTGGTTTTTTGTGGTTCCGTATGTCAAATCCACACCCATGATCATATATCTCTATAATAATTTCGTCTCCCAATTTTAAAAACTTTAAGAGTATCTCCCCTTTTTCATCTCTGTTATACGCAAAAGATACAGTATTCAAGACAGCTTCATTGATAGAAGTAACAATTTGATGTCGCTTGGAATTATCTGTCACAACAGACGATAACTTTTTATCAAATTGTTCTAAAATCTTCCCGTAATTATTAATCGGCATTACAAGAGATATTACTTCCTCCCATGCATCATCTATCTCACACGTAAGATTTGAAACCATCACCACAAAACCTTTTTCTTTATCAGTTACTTCTACCAACCTTTCTAGCTGAAATTTAACACCTTTAGCCATATCGTCGCAACTGTCACTACTCGCATCAGCTACCACACCCTTTACCTTGTCAACACCAACCTTCCCGTTTTCAAGAGCTTTTAACAACGAACTGCTCTGTATCAATACTAATTTGCTACCGGGCACAAAAGATACGCTACTTTCTCTGATCATTGTCCCAGGAAACATGTTTAGCGAACAAGTGTGTGATTCCAACACCCATATCTCTTTGTTAGGCATGCCTAAAAGACCTGTAAGTTCTTCCCCATATATTGAGTAGCAAAGAACTTGTCTTTGTTTATCTAAAACAGCACAAATAAATGTAACAGGAAAACGTTGTAAAATATTCTTACAAAGATACCGATTAATATCTCTCAACAAAGAAGCAGGAGTTTTGTCCTTTTCCGTCATATAGATATAGCGGAAAATCGTCTTAACCATAACAGCTAAATTATCCTGTTCTACCTCATTTGGAACGCTTCCAAATAGAAACACACTTAATTTTCCCAATCTAATAAAGTCATGAAATGTATGGTTTGCATTTCCAGTCGTATCCTTCGAAAGAAAATATGTCTTCGTTTCTCTGTATGGATTAGCATCCGCGGTTTTAAATACTTCGTTATTATTCGTATCTCCAATATTCTCGTTTGACATTGAAGATTCATTCAACACCCTATGAATAACATTTTTTATATGTTCGATTTTAAATGGTTTTGTAACGAAATCTGACGTACCGATATGCATGGCCTCGATAACTGTCTCTATTGAACCATAAGCAGTAATAATAATAGACTTAGCGTTTGGACGTATTTTTTTTATCTCGGAAATCAATTGTAATCCACCCATTGTGGGCATTCTCAAATCACTAATCACCAAATCGCAATTTGCCTTTCTGGCAAATTCCAAAGCCTTAACACCATCACTGGTATTCTCTACGTCGTAACCTTCCTCTGTCAGGGCTTCGTGCAAAGCCCATCGCAGTGTCTCTTCGTCATCCACTAATAAAATTTTTTTCCCCATGCCTATTTTGTATTATTAAAAGTGAAAATGCAACAAACGTAGACATTCCCCATAATTTTCAACATAATCACCCAAATATCCTTATTTAAGTAATCCTATTATGATGGACTAATACCATATTCTTTTATCTTATTATATAACGTTGTTCTATTAATACCAAGTATCCTAGCTGCTTCAGTCCTCCGCCATGAAGTCTCGTTGAGAACCCTCTGAATATGTTGCCTTTCAATATTAGCCAATGAACGGATGTTCATTTTTCCATTTTTTCTTCGTTAAAACTCGTGTCATTCATATCATTTTCATTTATGGTATCTTTCTTTCTTGAATTAAGGGTAACACCTAATTCTGCATGCAATGTGCCGTCGTTAGCAATCAAAACAGCTCGCTCTATTACATTCTTTAACTCGCGAATATTTCAGGCCATGTGTATTCCAAAAGTAACCTTTCTGTCTCTGGCGGTATGTGATGAATATTCTTCTTAAGTTCATTATTAAATTTATGAACAAAATGTTTTACTAAAAGCATAATGTCATCTTTTCTCTCTCTCAATGGCGGAACATAGATTGGCAACACTTTCAATCTATAATAAAGATCTTTCCTGTAATTACCCGATTCCACCTCTTCTTCTAAATTCCGGTTGGTTGACGCAATAACTCTAACGTCGATTTTGATGTCATTAATTCCACCTACTCGCTTAAATTGCCTTTCCTGTAAGATTCTTAAAAGTTTTGCTTGTAAAGTAACACCCATCTCTCCTATTTCATCTAAAAATATTGTCCCTTTATCTGCCACTTCAAACAAACCAGGCTTGCCTGTTGTGGCTGCTCCAGTAAAAGAGCCCTTTTCATATCCAAACAATTCCGCTTCAAGAAGACTCTCTGTTAAAGCCGCACAATTGATATCAACAAAACGCCCACCTTTCCGTGAACTTAAATGATGAATAGCCCGAGCAACTAGCTCCTTTCCTGTCCCACTTTCCCCTTGTATTAGTACTGTCGTTGACGGACTTTTTGCCACCTGTTTAATAAGGTTATAAACCTCTTTCACCTGCTGACTATTCCCAATGATTACACCACCAGGTTCATCAGTAAAAGTCCAGTGCTGTGCGCGTAATTCAAGCACTTCTCTCCTTAGTGCCTGCGTACCCAGAGCCTTTTCAACAATTAATTTTAAATGTTCAGTCTTGAAAGGTTTTTCCAAGTAGTCATACGCACCAATCTTCATAGCCTCTACCGCAGTGTCAATACTGCCAAACCCTGTCATAACAACTATTAAAGCATTAGGATCTTTTGTTTTTATTTTTTCAAGAAGTTCTATACCCCCCATATTAGGCAACCTTAAATCCAGTAATACTAGGTCTGGCAAGAATTCATTTATCTTCTCCAATGCCTGTTCGCAAGTTTCTGCAACGATCACCTCGTACCCTTGTCCGCTCAAAAACTCTTTTATTGAAAATCGAATTGTTTCTTCATCGTCTACAATAAGAATTACTGCCTTCGACGACATTTATTCCCCCTTTTACCGAAAATAACCGGCCTGATATTCCAAATTACTGTTCAATATTTAAACAAACACTTAAAAGGTTATCACAATTCGTTGAATAATTCAACATTTTCTAGGTGATATAGAGGCTTTAGTGTTAAAAGCAAACGATATTCCATCTCTTTTATTTCTTTTTAATGCCTCTTTTAGACTGCAAACGATCAATCAACGCTTTTAGTCTCGAACTCTCGTTTATATTCTTGGCGTATTTCAGGCAGCACTGATATTGCTCAATAGCACTTGATAAATCATCATTAATTTCATATACAGAGGCGAGATTCAGGCGTACCTCATAATCAGCTTGATTCAGACTCAATACCTGTTTAAATGCACGAATAGCCAATTCTCCTTTACCTTCGATTTTATATAATTCACCTAGTTCCTTATAATATTTTATATGATTCATGGGATAAAACATGATTGCCCTATTATAAACATCTATTGCATTATGCAGCATCCCCACTTCACGATAAACATGCGCCAGTTCATAAAAAGGATCTATCCCCAACAATGACAAATATCGGAGACCTTCATTATCACTAGGAAACAATTTTATTATCTCTTCGCCTTCTTCTATCAAACTATCTCTCATTTCTTGACGTCCCAAATAGTGCAAAAATAAGGCACAATGAATTGGAAGCGATTTCGGCATCTCAGAAGAAATATTTCTTAATCTGTCCGTCATTTCTTCATAGGTCAAATCTCCTTGTTGATAACTGTTTTGTATATAGTCAATTTCCTTTTGTATATTCACACCCTTACAAATGTTCACAATTTGATCCGAAAGTTGTTCCACCACCTCTGGAATTTTCTCCTCAGATTCACACTCTCCCACGAAAGCGCTTAGTGTCTTTTTTCCTTTTACGTAAACAACTTCTATGTCGATACGAAACCTATGGCCAAACTGGTTAAGAGCCCCTTTAACAGCAAAATCTACCTTCAATTTTTCTGCAGTTTGAATGATTATCTTCGGGTCAATCCTAGCAAATAAATCAACAATATTTGCCTTAGGCAGTACAGCTTCTACGTCAACATTTTCAATTTTCATAAAATTATAAAGCACGGCCTCTCTCATAAACTCATAGGTGCGCCCTTGCCCTTCGACTGTAAAATACCCAGAACGAATTAATTCGCCCTGCATTACATCTTCAATTCCCCGAATGAGAATATTTGAATCGCAATTGTATTTAAAAGGGAAAATAACGACCGTACTTTTTCTGCTATTTCCGTAAATAGCACTTACATTAATAACTAAAAAGAGAACTAATACTGTCAGCAATTGACGATATATTTTCCAGCGTATAAGTATCTCTGCCATAATTATTTATTCAGGAAAGTCTTTAAAAGATAAAAAAAGCCTGTTAATCTGTATTTCAACGTCATACAAATCAACAGGCTCTATAGTTTTCATAGCCGCCCAATTATTTCAAATAAAACCACATATTAAATGCTGAAAACCATTTAAGATTCACACCCTTTTTATGTGTTTTAATAGATACTTTTCTCAAGCATTTTGGACATCTACCCTCGAAAGAGGTTTCATCTTTGTTAGCATAAATCCTTGTGTATACTTGACAACAATCAAACTTAACCCCTATAAACCGTTTACGTGCTTTTGGAATATCCGTTGCTTTGTTATCAAACATAAACTAGCACTCTATTTTTTTATAGTAAAGGCACCTATGATCTTTTCTGCTACCTGTTCAATCACTTCAGGCCTGTCATAGAAACAATCTCGTAATTTTGCTCTAACTTCTTCCATTTTTGCAACTCTAACATCTGGCATTTCATCCATACGATTCTTTAGATTTGCAATTGTCTGTTCAAGGTTCCTTGCTTCATTGGAGATATTGACTGAGTCAATTTTTTCATCCACAGAACGTTCTTCCTTTTTCATTTTATATGTGATTGATTTCCTTCAACATGACTCGAATTAGAAATTATCGCATGGGAGGAAGTATTGGAAACATGTTCTATTGTCATTTTAAATCTCCTAAATAATTAAATTGATTCGCCTGTATAGATAATAAATTGTACTATAAAATCAGTCAACTTATTTCCAAGTTATCTCTTCACAGGTACTAGTATATACTGATTATTTACTTTGCAACAAAGAACTTTTTCTCAGAAAGAAATCTATAGTATTACTCTGTAAAAACTTCTTTTTTTGTAAGTTTTTTATCTCCCCTTCATCGTTCGACTGAGCTCACGACGAAGTCCTCTCCTTGCAAAGGAGGAAAAATGGGATGGTTCATTTTAGTTGCAGCTATACTGCGCTTAGGGAACTCACAATAAAATACATCCGGATAAAACACCCCTGCCCGATGATAAACGCTATCCAGTGTTCCGTTTTAATATATCGGTATATTCTTAAACAATTTTAATCTTTTTTACATTCAATCATTGAGTTAGACACACATATTATGGCTCTTCACTAAAATCCATGGTTAAGTAAAGGCTAATGGCTTCATAATTCTACGCAACCAAACATTTAGGACTTTCCGTTACAACCACCGGAATTTTCGGAATAGCACTTTTTGTCGTCCCATATTGCCCATGTCATTGAACATTCAACGGTAAAAACCCTTTCTCTGATAGGCATTCGCCACGTCCTCTTTTCAGAAAAAGAAGTTTCATCGCTATCTCTTAAATCACTATACCCTTTTCATAGAGATTATATTTTGAATATTACACTTGAATCAACCCTGCCTTTTTTGCCGTTATACCTATCCTTTCCAGGAAGGTATTAAATCGGAAAGGCTTCGTAATAACAGGAACATTGCTCTTTTCGATAAATGTCCTATATTCAGGAGAAAGGGTATCTCCTGTCATTAAAATTACTTTTTCCTTAATGACAGGCATATAACTCAACATCCATTCGTAAAATTGGATTCCAGTTATTTCTCCAGGCATTTTCAAATCCATAATTACGATATCAAACTGATCTGCCTGAACAGCCTGCATCGCAGCTCTTGTACTGGACACAGACGTCACACGGCAACCTTTTGCCGTCAACAACTCATTGCATGATTCTGCAATCCCCGCCTCATCTTCTACGAGTAATAAACGCAACCCTTTCAAGTCATACTCTCTTTTGACAGACAATTTAATCTCTTTCATTGCCTGCGCTTTGATGGGAAGCGTAACCGTAAAAATGGCTCCTCTCTGACAATTTTTACCGACAATCATACCACCGTGTTCTTTTATAATGCCATAACTTACCGCCAAACCCAACCCTGTCCCCTTCCCCACCTCTTTAGTTGTATAAAAAGGGGTAAACAATTTTTCCTGCTCCTGAATACCCTTCCCATCGTCCTCAAATTCAACGACAATTTTATCATCTATTTGGTATGTACGAAGAGTTAGTATTCCCCTACCATGCGCAACTTTCATGGAATCATGGGCATTATTAATGAGGTTAATAAAGACTTGCATGAGTTGCACACGATCGGCCATTGTCTTAGGTATGGTTTGGGAAAGTGACTGCTCTACCACGATATTATTGACTCGGAGGTCATTGATTTTTAATTCTAGTGCATCCTTTATAACGTCGTTAATACAAACATACTGCCCCTTCCTGACAGTTTTTCGTTTTGTTGCAAAGGTAAGAAGATTTTCCACGATACGGGTACAACGCTGGGATGCATCAATAATATGCCTTAATCGATTCGCGGCGCTTTTTGACAGATTATCACACAGCAACATAAGTTCACTGAAATTCATAATAATTGACAGAGGGTTATTCAGCTCATGAGCAACCCCAGAAATCATTGTCCCAACACTACTCATCTTTTCAGCCTGAATAAGTTGCTCTTTTAATATCTTCTGCTCTGTAACATCATAGCCAAACAGATTAATGTTTGAAATAGTGTTCCACTCATCTTTGAAATATGTTACAATCCATAAAATATCACGTACCTGATGATCCCGAGAAATAAAGGGAATTTCTATCTGTTCTCCCTTCTTACCACTCAAGAGCATTTGTATGTCATCAAATAATTCTTCCAGTTTATCTTGTGGAATAAAAACATCAATTACTGATTTTCCAATCATCTCTGACAATGTATAGCCAAACCGCTTCTCTATTGCGCGATTCACGAACACAATTTCTCCCTTAGGTGTTATCGTAACTACATATACATTTGTGTTTTGTATCAAGGCATCGAGGAATTTCCGTTGATTATACATTTCTTTTTCGGCTTCACTCAACTTCAGCGTTTTTTCTTTTAACAGACCTTTTAAACGTTCCTGATATTCAAATATTCTTTTTTCTAATGTCCGTCGCTCTGTCACATCACGAACAAATACCCTGGCCATATAATCATTTAAAATTGTATCATATTGAATTGAGCACATTATTTCCGCATCTAACCGTTTACCGTCTTTTGCTAATAAAGTCATGGCTAACTTATTATCCTTCCGTGAGTTAACGGATGTATCATACTGTTTCTTAATACTAGTCCCATTGTCGTCAGCTACAAGATCAAATAAATACATAGAGGTCATTTCCCTTGCACTATATCCAAGCATCTCTAATCCCATTTTATTTACATGCAGAAACCTTCCATGGCTATCCAGCTTAAAGATAATCTCTGGCGCATTTTCAACCAGGTCCCTGTATTTTTCTTCAGAGGCGGTAAGACTGTCTAAGAGCATAGCGTTCATCAAGGTAACGGTTATTTGTGCAGACACCTGACCTATAAGATTGCTATGGGCTTCGGTAAAACAGGTACAATTTTTACTAAGAATATTTATACAACCAACCAGGGCTTTATTAATAAAGAGTGGATAAACCATGTATGATGTAATACCGCTATTCAACAGTTTTTTTTCATTATCATTCCCATTTTGATACAAGTCATTCCTTACAATAATATTATTGGATTGTGATACCTCGTGGTAAAGGAACTTTTCCAAAATAGTTTTAAGCTCATTGCTTCTATTGAGGTTATGTATATCTTTCCCCAAGTCCAACAAATAGGTATAATATTCACCCGAAGGGTCAATCCTTGATACCAAACTAAAATAATCAAAGTTTATGATCTTTCTCAGTTCTAAGCATAACGCATTACAAAAATCTTTATAACTCACGTGAGAGAGCACCAAATGGTTTATATTGAGGATGGTCTCTCGTTCCAGCTCCATTCTTTTTATCGTTCGCTCTGTATCGCTTTTCTGAATTATTTCGCTTGTCATATTAAGTTCGTTTCATGTTTATGAATCCCAGGAATTTCGAACGTATAATCAGATTCTGGAATGAAATTAGAACAATAAAGTAAAACCATGAGAATGTCCCCCCAAACTTATTTCTACACTTAACTTAATTATCATAATTCCAAAATGGACCAACGCATAATTTTTATACATCTACTCCATTTATTTTGCAATAAAAATATAGTAAGTCAGATAGAAAAACAATCTCAGGCAATAATTGCACGAATTTTTGCTGCCTTCTTTTTCCCGATACCTTCCACGCATACAAGTTCATGCTCATTGGCAGCAAATATCCTTTCTACACTCCCAAAATATTCTAACATCCTTTTTGCCATCCTTGGCCCAATACCCGGCAATCCCTGGATTAAATACAGCTTCTTTGAATAGACACGTTTGGGTTTTCTACCCATTCTTTTTAAAATATCATTTCCGTATTTGACATCATGAATCCCTGCTATTATCAATATCTCTGCTGTACCCTGTGGAGTCTTTGAAAAGATCAAGGGTATTTGCCAGGAAATAGACAACGAGACGATCGCGCCCTTGATCGCCTGTGAATCAATTTGGCAACCAGTATGAAATAAACCTATTCCTTCTATTACCATAAACTGTATTTCTGCATACCTTTTTAAACGGGACGCTTGGGAAAATAACCGTCCGTCAATGATGGACAAGACAAAGTCTTTTGTCGTCTTTCGTTCGACAGCAATGCGTTTATTGATAAGATAATCACCAAAGGACAGACACTTTTCTTCGACAACAATATTCTCGTGAGCACGGAGTGCCTCTATAATCCCAACATCCTTTTCGCGATGGTCAACTTCGATGATGATACCCATGGCAAAAAACCCTCAATACTCTCACTTATTCAATAGTCATTGCAAATTTCTTATTGAATTGCTCCTCATACAGTTCCCGGTAAAGACCACATGAATGTTGCAGCAATTCTTGATGATTACCTTTCTCCACAATCTCCCCGTTATGAAAGACCACAATCATATCTGCTGATTGAATCGTAGAAAGCCGGTGAGCAATGATTACGGTCGTACGTCCCTTCATTAATCTCTTCAACGCCTCCTGGATCAGGTTTTCAGCTTTAGAATCCAACGAGGAAGTCGCTTCATCTAAAATTAAAATAGGCGCATTTTTTAAAAAGGCCCGCGCCAGCGCGATACGCTGCCTCTGCCCGCCTGAAAGTTTCATCCCCCCTTCTCCAATTTCCGTTTGATGACCCTTCGGCAATCTGCTAATAAAGTCATGAGCGTTTGCAGAAATAATTGCCGCCTGTACCTCTTCCTCGGAAGCATTAGGCTTGCCGAAGAGAATATTCTCATAAACCGTACCAGAAAACAAAATGGGTTCCTGGGGCACGGTAGCAATGTGTCTTCTTAACCAACTAAGCTTAAAGTCCCTGATGTCCCAGCCATCGATAATAATCCTTCCTTCTGATATATCGTAAAATCTTGGAATGAGCTTGACGAAAGTAGATTTACCAGCACCACTTGGCCCTACCAACGCCACCGTGTTACCAGCCGGTATGTGTAAATTGATATCCTTCAGGACAGTTTTTGACATTTCATAGGCAAAATATACATGTAAGAATTTGATATCGCCCCTGATAGGCCCGAGTTCCTTAGAATCTGGACAATCCACGATCTCTGAAGAAGTGTTAAATACTTCAAATATTCTTTCCATCGCTGATTGAGAGTTGGCTAAAAGGACATTAAGTTCAGTAAGTCGGTTCAAGGGGTTGTAAAACATACCCAGGTAGGCATAAAATGCCGTCAACTCACCAACCGTAAGATGGCCATGGATGACCTGCATAGCTCCAAACCAGACCACAAGAATCGGTGCAATGGAAGTCAAAAAACCAATTACCGATTGGGCCGTAGCGTTATGCTGTATATGTCTCAATTGATAGAGTAAATATTTCCGGTTATCCTGAAAGAAGTGCTTTTCCTCCGCTTTCTCCCGTGTATACGATTGTATGATGGAAATGCCACCGAGTTTTTCGTGAACATTTCCAGAAATTTCTTCCATCTTTTGCCTTGCCAGCTTGCTGGTTTTCACAATTTCAGATTTGAAATACTTATTCAACATCACATAAAAAGGGAAAATAGCAATGGATACCAGCGCCAACCGCCAATTCATGTGAAAAAGGAGAACCGCAATTAAAAATAGAGAGCTCGCATCCATAACCGTATTGGTGAATGCGGCTCCAACAAAGTTCTGCGCAACCGCGATATCTCCCAGCAAACGCGATGCAACCGATCCTACCTGACGTTTTTCGTAGAAACTCAGCGACATCCGCTGAAGATGGACATACAACTCATGCCGCAAATCAAAGACAAGCCTTTGACCAGCCTGGTCAGCATAAGAGGATCTAAAATAAGTAACCACTGCCCAGAACAAATAAAGCACAATCATGGCCAGCATAGTGTAATGTACTTTCGTGGCATCATACAAAGACGGTGACAACAAATGATCAATCACGTCTTTAAAAATCCACGGAAAGATCAAAGGAATGTTGTATTTCAATAGCCCGCAAAAGGTAGCTATGATAATCAACCTACGGTATGGCTTTACGTAAGAAAGAAATTTTTTTACTGCGGGATTTATAAAAATTTTTGCCACGACGTTACTTCCCCTTATTTAGAAATACCCCTTATACTGCAGCAAAATCCAAATTAATGATTTTATTACTATCGTGACAGTTTCCGAATAGAAAGTCGCTAAAACCATTTAGAAAACATTTAATCACCTCTAATACTGGAGAATCCGAAAATTACTGGTGCAATTTCAACCTTTGACCGAATGATATTTAAAGGGCATACTTTGCCATTTTTTCAAACATGAATAACCCACTGGAGTTTCAAATAACGGACTTTACTTTGGTCACGAACAAACCTTTTCCGTATTTACCGTAATCAGCCCGTTTTTATAATTCTCTGGATCGATATGATATTTTTTAATCAACTTGTAGATATCCGCCCTATAACGTTTTGCCATCTTTGAAGCCGAAGAAACATTCCCTTTGGTTATTTTCAGAAGATTTTCTATGTATTCTCGTTCAAATCTTTCCTTTGCGTCTTTATAAGAATTGAAGGTACTTTTAAGGGTATTTGCGCCCGCAAAGATGTCATCCGTGGCAATGACATTCTTATTGGCCATAATAACGGCATGTTCAACCTTATTCTGTAATTCACGCACATTGTCAGGCCAATCATAAACAAGCATTCTCTGAATGGCTGCAGGGGTAAAACCGATGATATCTTTTTTCAGCACCTTACAAAATCCTGTCATAAAGTAAGCAGCCAGTAACGGGATATCGTCCTCCTTTCCCGTAAAGGCGGAATATACATGGGTACGATATTGATTTTATAAAACAAATCTTTACGAAATGTGCCGTCATTCACGGCCTTTTGCAAATCCATATTTGAAGCAACAATAACCCGCACATTGACCTTAACACTCTTTACACCGCCGATTGGCGTAATTACCCCTTCTTGTAATAACCTCAAAAGCTTTATCTGTAAAGACGGTGAAATATTACCAATCTCATTCAAAAAAAAATGGTACCTCCATCCGCTTGTACGAAAAGTCCTTCTTTTTGTCCGTGATATCAACCCGGGCAGCTCGTACACGTCCAAATAGTTCATCTTCAATAATTCCTCTGAGGCAACACTGCAATTTGCAACAATAAAAGGTTTTTTCGACCGATTACTGTTGCGATGGACAGCACCCGCAAGGAGTTCTTTGCCTGTACCGCTTTCACCAGAGAGAGAAACGGTGCAATCAGTTTTTGCTATTCTGGAAACTCGCTCAAAAATTTCCTGCATTCGTTTATCTTTACCGATGATTTGCTTAAAGTCGTGCCGGTCATCGAGCTGACTCCTGAGCTGCTCAATTTCTCTGGTGAGATAGTGCTTTTCCAGGGCATTTTTAATATGGAGCAGCAGATCTTCATTATGAAATGGTTTGGTAATGTAGCTGTACGCCCCCTTTGTCATGGCTTTGACAGCACTTTCAATAGTGCCGTGAGCCGTCAGAATAATAACGGAAGATGAGGATGACATCGTATGATTTCTTCCATAAGTTCAATGCCATTTTCTTCGGATAATCGCAAATCAACGATGGCAAGATTGAAGGCGTTATTCGATAAGGCTGCCTTTGCCTCAAGGCCGTCTTTTGCAATCGTGACATAATAACCCCATGCTTTTAAACGCATACGGATGACCTCCAGGATATTTGCATCATCGTCTATAACGAGTATCTTTTCACCTGACATGGATTAACTTACCTCGAAATTATTCTGTTTTTGATTCTTCCCCGTACGTTGTCGGTTCAATCCCAGGAGTTGCTTCAGGAACACTCACAGAAATTGTTTCCTCGATACCTGTGTCAACCTCCTTCTTCTTTTCTTCCATCTGCACATCAACTTCCCTGAGTTTTTCTATATCGCTTTTAAGATCTTCAATGGTCATCTTCGCAGCATGGAGTTCGTCAGTAAGCCTCCCGATCTCCTGATCCTTCAAAGAAAGACGATCTAATAGCCCGTCAATGGTTTTTTCCTTGAGTTGAAGGTCGAGCCTGACGCTTTTGATTTCTTCATTCCTGGCACTTAACTCCTTATGGGTTGCGCAAACACAGCCGGCATCATGAATGAGTATGGAAAAGACAAAAAACGGAAGAAGGTATTTTTTTTTCATAGATAAAATATTCATTATTTTGCTTTTAGTAGATTTTTTCAATACTGTGCCTTTAACTGTAATCATATCTGAAAGGAAGGGTAAAATGGAAGGTGCTCCCCTTCTCATTATTGTTTTCTAACCAAATATCACCCCCATGGTCAAGCACAATATGTTTTGCGATAGAAAGGCCCAGCCCAGTTCCTCTCATTCCGCCCTTTCCTTTGTTATTAACCTGCTGGAATTTGTCAAAGATCATTTTATGACATTCGACGGGTATCCCAATTCCTGTGTCTGATATGCTGACTCTCACAAAAGAATGGATGTTATTCAGCCGATTCTGCTCTGCAAAATAATGGGGCACGTTTTCGGAATCAACCTCACTCAAGGTTATTGTGATACTACCTCCAGACGGAGTAAATTTAATGGCATTACTTAAAAGGTTATCCATTACCTGCGCAATTTTATCACGATCCAGTAAGATATTCTGCATAAAGTCCCCGCTTGTCCATTGGACATGGATATGTTTACTTTCTGCCAAAAAACGTATCTCATCCGCGCTCTTTCGAACAATATCCTGAATATCAGAATACTGGAAATTGTAACGCATCAACCCTGCTTCGATCCGTGAAATGTCAAGCAGGTCATTAATCATTATGGTAAGCCGAATGGCCTCCTCCCGGGTAATATTCAGGAGTTTCTCTTGCGAACCGGATATCGGACCAGCAATTTTTTCCAACAGGAGATCGTTCGCCTCACGGATGACCGTTAACGGGGTTTTCAGGTTGTGAGAGATGTTGGAGACAAAATCTGTTTTCATCTGGTCCATTTCTTTGAGTTTATTACACATTTGATTAAAGGCCGTTCCCAAAGTGCCAATTTCGTCGTTTGATGTTACTTCAATCCGATAATCTAAATCCCCATGTGCAATACGTTCCGTGGCATCCTTGAGAATTCTTACGGGGGCGCATATGCTGCGCGTAAAAAAGTAGGCAAAAAACGCCCCAAATAAAACGGCAAAGAGGATTATAACAAGGGATATTTTTGTGGCTTTGTATCCAATTTCTTGAAACAGTCCAATTTTTTTAATTAACTCTGCCTGAGTGGTAAGGATTAGTTTATTGATAGATTCGGTAAGCCGATCCAGTATCATTTTCTTTTCATCCTCATATCGGGCGTCGGGAGAAATAATCTCCTCCTTTCCTGCCAGGATGATTTCTTTAGAAATCATGAAAAGATATTTCTTATGCAGTTCTTTTATCTGATTTATTAACGTCTCCTTTTCTCGATTCGTTACAGATTCCTCTAAGTATTTAAGCCGTTCCTGAAACTCTCTCTTCTTCTGCCCAAAGAGATCTAAAAAGGCGTTATCGTTGGTAATAATGTATTTTTTTTCATTTCTAATCTGTTCAAGAAGACTATCCATCAGCTTTTCTCCCTTTTCCACAAAGGGGATATCTGCCCTCATAATTGAGTCAGTAACCTTATTGAGATAGTTGAGACGAAAGATTAAATAAAAACTCATTGCCAGCATGAATAACACAATAGCAATATATCCAAAGAGTATCCGTTTCCAAAGATTATTTTTTATCATAATGCATGACAACTCAACGATGATACACGATTTCTTTTTATACGCGGATCGTCCAAGCGTGATATGAAATATATGGGAATGACCATAAATGCTGAGGAGAAATATTACCGAATCTGCGAACTATTGGCAAGCAAAAAAAGCATAGTAATAGTTTTATATATTGCGGTAATATTAAGACTTATGCTATAGTAATTTTTTTAGGAATAGTTTCTGTTTAACTTATGTTTTTATGCTACATCTTATCTTTTGAGGAAATACCATGGATGTATCAGAAAGATTTCTCCAAACAGCCCTGGACGGCATTCATGATTGTATTAGCATTGTAGACAGGAACTTTCAAATTATATTTGTAAATGAAGCCGCAAGCAAGCGAGCAGGAAAAAATTGGCGTTCCCTGGTGGGAAATAAGTGTTATGCACAATTGTGGGGGAAAAATACGCCGTGTGAAAATTGTGTAACGGGAAAGGTTTTTGAAACTGGCAAACCCCAACAAATAATCAAAGGTACCGTTGGGACTGATGGGAGAGAGTACTTCATGGAACATTTTGTATTCCCCATTACAGGAAAAGGAGGCACGGTGGAATACACGGTAGAAATTTTCAGAGATATAACGGAAAGAAAGCTACTTGAAGGCGAACGGGAACAACAACGACTAGAATTAGGCAAGCGAATACGGGAACTCAGGCATGCCTACGAAGAACTCAAATCTCTACAAAATCAACTTTTGCAATCGGAAAAAATGGCGTCCATCGGAATACTTGCCTCGAGCCTTGCTCATGAATTGGACACACCGCTCGCCACCATTTCCGGCTATTGCGAATTACTGGCAGAAGATATCCGGGATGAAAATTTGTTAGGGCGCGTCAAAACCATTTCCGAACAGGTAATAAAGTGTCAAAAAACTACCCGAAGTCTGCTGGATTTTTCAAGAAAATCCGATTGTGAAGAAAATTATGCAACATCCATAATTTGATCACTAGTATCTTTTCCCTTGTTGAACATCGTCTGATCATTCATAAAATAAAACTTCACACAGCATTCGATAACCAGGCGCCGTCTTTATTAGTTGATGGAAATCAAATTCAACAGGTAATTTTAAACCTTGTTAATAATGCGGTGGATGCCTTACCCCAGGGAGGAGATATCTTTGTTGAAACCCGGATGAACCATGAAACACAGTCCGTTGAAATTATTTTTGAGGACAACGGGACCGGCATACCCCATGATAAACGAAAGCATATCTTTTCACCCTTCTTCACCACCAAAGAACCTGGTAAAGGGACGGGATTGGGCTTATCGGTTTGCAAAAACATCATTTCTGCCCATAGTGGTAAAATAACCTTAGAAAGCCGTGCCGGCAGCGGCACTAAATTTGTGATATCATTACCGCTATGAAAGTTATTTTTCGTTGAGGAACAAGCGTCTTGAAAAAGATATTGATAGTAGATGATGATACGGCCATGGGCGAGATGTGTAAGGAACTCCTGAAAAGTAAGGGGTATGCTTCGGATGCCGTCACGCATGGCAAAGATGCCATTGACAAGGTATCCATGAGCGGTGTGTACACCATTGTTCTTACGGACTTAGTCATGCCAGATATGGACGGCATAGAGGTTTTGAAAAAGATCAAGCATCACAATCCAAACATAGATGTGATCGTGATGACCAGTTATGGTACAGTCACTAATGCTGTGGAAGCCATGAAACTTGGCGCCTCTGACTACATTACGAAACCATTTAAACGCGACGAGCTTATCATCGTGATCGAAAAAATATTGCAACTACAACGCCTGGAAGGCGAAGTGGACCGGCTGCGTTCAGAGCTTGGAGAAAAATATACCTTTGGCAACATCATTGGCGAGAGTCCAAAGATTAAAAAAATATACGAAATTATATCGAACGTATCTAACACAGAAGCCAATATCTTGATTCAAGGGGAAACAGGAACAGGTAAGGAATTGGTGGCCCGGGCAATTCACTATAACAGCATTCGTAAAGATTATCCGTTTGTAAAGGTAGACTGTGCGGCTTTGGTAGAAACATTATTGGAAAGCGAACTATTTGGCCATGAAAAAGGGGCATTCACCGGCGCTACCAGAGATAGAATCGGTCGCTTTAGAACAGCCGACCGCGGCACGATATTTCTGGATGAAATTGGCAATATTTCTCTGTCCGTACAGGCAAAATTGCTTCGGGTACTACAAGATAGCGAGTTTGAAGCGGTTGGAAGCGACGAATCTATAAAAGTAAATGTGCGCATCATTGCAGCAACCAATGCAGACCTTGATGACCGTGTGGAAAAAGGTCTGTTCCGCAGGGACCTTTTCTACAGACTTAATGTCATCCGGATACTTTTACCACCCTTACGGGAGCGAACAGACGACATCCCCATGCTTGTTGCACATTTTCTTTCTATTCATAACAAGAAGAACAGGAAAAAGGCAGAAGGGATTTCCCGTGAGGCTTTAACCAAGCTCATGTCTTATAATTGGCCTGGAAATATCAGGGAACTTGAGAACGTCGTCGAACGTGCAGTAATTCTTTGTAAGGGAAGTATGATTGAACCTGGGGATGCTCCTTTATACCAGGAAAAAATCGGATCACTCCAGGACTTGTCGGGGAAATCCCTTCAGGTACTAATGGATCAGGTTGAACGTCAAATAATCATCAACACCCTGGAATTGACGAACGCAGACAAGGAAAAGGCTGCTAAAATACTACAAATCTCCCGCGCCAGTTTTTACAATAAACTCATTAAACATAAGATCACCGAACTCCTGTGGTAAAATGTTATGAAAGAATTACCATTCCTGTATATTGAACATTGGCACAATTTTCTCCTCGCCTTTATCCCTCTTTTTATAGCAATTGATGTGATAGGAATACTCCCTGTTTTTATGTCATTGGCGGAAGGAACAGAAAAACCACAGAAGACAAAAATTATTCATCAGTCTGTAATTACCGCACTTTCCGTAAGTATAGGTTTTCTGGCCATTGGAAAATTTGATTTTTCTGTACTGGGAATCGAAATATATGATTTTAAAATAGCCGGAGGACTTCTGCTGCTGGTATTCGCCATCAATGACTTGCTCTTTGCAGAAAAAGGAAAGCGAACATTCTCTGCAACAATGGGCGTTGTTCCACTAGGCATTCCACTCATTGTGGGCCCGGCTGTTTTAACCTCGATTATTATTACCGTGGACACGTATGGTTATGTTCCTACCATAACTTCACTGGTGATCAATCTTATCATTGTATGGATCGTGCTCCTGAAGTCAGAATTTATCCACCGGCTCATGGGAAACGGGGGTTCCAAGGCCTTTGCTAAGGTTGCAGCCCTGTTACTGGCAGCGATTGCAGTAATGATGATCAGACGAGGTTTATTTGATATGATATCATGCATGAAAAACCCCTCCTGACAGCACATGCATACCCTCATGGCTTTTAAACAAACAATAATTCCAGAAGAGATAATAAAGACCAAAGAACCGGTTCGACCGTAAAGGAAAAAAGAAGTAGTTTGACATTATGTTAAAATGTATTAAAATTATTTTTGTTATTTTTTAATTTTTTTAACGATAGGAGAAGTCCATGTTAAGAGGTTGCGTTAAGCCGTTAGGGATTATTTTAGGTGGAATATTATGCATTCATCTCAGTACTTATGCTGCTGAAACATATGCGCCAAAACCTTCATCACCTCAGACATCGCCCCAGAAAAATGCGAAAACTGCGCCAAAAGCTGAGGCCAAGAGTGAAGCAAAGACCGTGGCCAATGAGCCCAAACCAAAAGAAGCTGTACCCGTCAAAAAAGAAGAAAACTCAAATAAGATTTTAGCAACGGTAAACGGTGAGAATATCGATCAAAAAGATGTTAATCTCATACTCACCAGATTTGGGAATCAAATAAGCGAGGAACAACTTCCGTCAGTTACAAAACAGATACTTGATGGTTTAATTACCCAAAAGCTTATTATGCAATTTATCAGAGACAAAAAGATCGAGCCAGCTAAGGCGACCATAGACGCAGAGTTGAACAAGGTACGGGAAGAAATCAAGTCAAATCCGACCTTGGCAAATCAAACCCTCGAGCAGGTATTAGAATCACACGGAAGCAGCATTGATGATTTAAAAAAGGATATCACCATATCACTATCTTTAGAAAAATATCTGGGCAAAGACCTTGACGATAAAAAATTAAAGGCTCACTTTGAACAAAACAAGGCCGTTTATGACGATACAGAGGTAAAGGCCAGCCATGTTCTCGTAGATACCAGATCAATGAAGACTGATGAAGAATTGGCACAGGCTAAGAATAAAATTGATAAAGCAAAGGCTGAAGTAGTGGCAGGAAAAGATTTTGCAGATATTGCAAAACAATACTCTGATTGCCCTTCCAAAGATAAAGGAGGGGACTTAGGATTTTTCAAGAGGAAGGGACAAATGGTTGAACCATTTGCTGCCGCCGCTTTTGCACTAAAAGTAGGACAGGTAAGTGACCCGGTAAAAACAAACTTTGGATATCACATCATAAAGGTTACAGAAATAAAGCAAGGGAAGGATGTTAAATTCGATGACATAAAACAGATTGTCAAGCAGGATGTTTTACAAGAAAAGGCACAGGTTCTCATATCAGAATTGAGACAAAAAGCCAAAATAGATATCAAGGCATAACGGACAACTGTTTCTCGATTATCCATTTCTTGATAGGCACATATTTAAGCTTCCCACCTTTTTCTGCATTGGTGGGAAGCTTTTTTTATAGCTTTAATTTCTCAGACATTTACATTGATTTTTTATTCTCTGTATATTATCTTACCTGTAGAGTATCATGCTTTTAAGGTCTTTAAATATAAGCAGATGGAATAAGGTTGATAAAAATAATACTTTTGACTATCCAAATCGAATGTGATATATTTCCTCTCGCTTGGTCAGATCATGGTAAATAAATCTATTCAATCGAAAAAGGAGGTATTGTGAAACCAATGGCACCGAAGAAGAATGTTACCAACAAACTTGTTTTAAGTTCCTTTTTCAAGATAATTACTATTGATGGAAAAACGGAACAAGTGACGACGAGGGTGAGAAGGACACTTTTTTTCGATGACGAGGATAGTTTTCCTTTTTCTAAGATAAAGTGTGTGGAAGTCGCAAAAGATATCAGAGAATCGATACCAAATGACTATGTAAGATACGTAGTATCGTTAAATTTAGCGCAGGGGAAAAAAATAATAATTGACGAAGTCGGGGAATCGTCCAACCGTGGGGGAGTCAGGGAAATGAGAAACCTCGGAAAAAAAATCAGCATAATAACGGGTAAAGAACTTAAATTATGTGAAGATTAAAGATGCATGATGGATATGTCAATAAGGTCGAAGGACTGGAAATATACAAAATATTATCTCCGGAGGGTGTTTTATGAAGGTCAGTAAATGGTATTTGGGATTCATTTGCATAATTGCATTAGGAGGAATTCCTAGACTATCAAATGCATTCGATATACAGTTAACACAAGGGCAGATTGAAGAGGCAAAAGAGTACGGCGCAAAACATAAAGGGAAGGACATCTTCGAAAGTCCTATTGTAAAAACAGCCTGCTTTGGTGAATATCCAAAAGGAGACGGCGGGCTGATTATGAACAAATATATTGAAATTGCAGTTATTTCAGCAATGCAGACTACGAAGGATATACCTATAACCCCAGGAGAGCTTAAAGAAATCGAGGAATGTACGGCTATTAAAGTTGCTGTTGACGTTTCCGAACCTATTGCAAACCCTGAGGATATTGAAGTTGTTCTCGTGCAAGAATCAAACAATATATTGCCGTTTAAGTACGAATTTGGTAAAGAAAAACGCATAGTTCAGGATGTTATTTGCTTTTTCCAATATGAGAAATTAAATCCTAAGGCAAAAACAGAAATCATTATAAAGACTAATGATCGTCAGAGAAAATATAAAATCAATTTCTCTGCGATAAAATAATTATAACGCTTTAAAAATTTATACATATTGTTTATGCGGAGGAGTTGTCATATGAAATTTAATAAATGGTGGCTGAGAATAATATTTGCTACTATATTTGGAACACCTGCACTGTCTCATGCGTTCGACATTCAACTAACACAAGAACAAATAAAAGAGGCAAATAACTATGGTGCAAAATACAAGGGGAAAGAGATTTTTGAAAGCCCTATCGTAAAATCGGCCTGCTTTGGCGAATATCCAAAAGGAGGGGGTGGGCTAATTATGAGTAAATATATTGAAATTACCGTTGTTTCTGCCATGAAGACCTTGCAGGAGAAGGTCATCACACCCGAGGATATAAAAGAAATTACTGAATCAACGACTTTTAAGGTCGTTGTGTCTATTTCTGACGAAAGTATTCAAACCACAGAAGATGTTGAAATTATATTAAAGCAAGGAACGAACACTATCCTGCCACAAAAGACAGAGTTTGGAATGAAATACAAGGACAAAAGACAAGGTATCGTTGGCACTTTCCGATACGATAAAATTAATGCCAGGGCAAACACATTGATTCTTGTTAAAATCAAAAAAAGTGAAGAAAAATATAAAATCGATTTTTCTGATGTAAAATGATTAACACTTCTCAAAACAAACACATAGGACCAAAACGGACGTTTCGGGATAAAGTATTTGATTATTCGTCCCAAAAGATAGGTAAGGAGAAGACAAAGTTTTTCTTTAAACTATACGATCTGGCCAAATTTGATCTCGTTGGCAAGCCGAAAGGCGCCATTGGTGCGATTGACATTACGAATCGTTGTAACCTGCGCTGCAAACATTGCTACTTCTATGCACACGACTATGAAGAAAAGCCCGAACTCACCGATGACGAGTGGATTGAAAAACTCGAAAGTTTAAAAGAAGCCGATTTCCCATTCTATCAATGCTCCTGGATTGGTGGCGAACCGCTCCTGAGAAAAGACTTAATAGAACGTGGAATGAAATATTTCAAGTCGAACCTGGTGGCTACGAACGGTACGATCGAATTGCCAAACTGGCCTGATGTGAATTTCTATATATCGGTGGATGGTAAGAAGGATATGCACGACGCCATTCGGGGAAAGGGCTGTCATGATAAAATAAAAAAACACGCAAACAGACCGGAACTCAAGGTCCATGTATCGATGGTCATTAATAAGATGAATTATCAGGATATCGAGTCTTTTATTGAGGAATGGAAAGACGTTGGCGTTAAGGGGTGCTTATTTCAAATATATACTCCCATAAAAGGACTAAAAAACGACGACCTCTGGCCGGGATGGAAATTACGTGATGAAATACTGGATGAACTTCTCAGACTCAAAGATGAAAAATATGGCGATTTTATAGGCGTACCCAGACTTGTCTTTAAACTCATGAAGTCTGACAAATGCAAAGAGATCACGAGAAACTGTATCTTTAAGGAAGTGTCCTTCTGTCTTGACCCGCAGGGTCAACTGAAAAAACCATGCATGATGGGTCCGCAGGCAGATTGCCTGCGATGCGGGTGTGTGCTCCCTTTTACTCTGTGGGCACTTGAAGACAAATGGCTTATGGCAAGAGAACTATTCACGTCTTTAAGACGCAAAATAGCTAAGAATGCCCTCTGGTAAGTCTTACAACATTCAGGATATTTTTCCCCCTTCATGTTTATATACTTTAATCCAGAGCAGTGCAGCTACTCACGTGTCTTTCTTTTCAATAAACCATTTTGTAAACAGATCCGACTCCTTCATAATTATACTGCCGAGAACAGCACAGAGCAATACGTATATTCCGGTAAGGGCCTTGAGGGGATACGGCACATGGGGGTTCATAGAAATAACCCCAGCCAGGATAATTGAAAATTCACCCCTTGGAATGAGACTAAACCCAAGCCTTAAACTGGCCCGTTTACTCAAGGCATATCTTTTGCCAATGAAATAACCCCCAAAGGCCTTGCTGAAAGAAGTTATGATAAAGATAAATATTCCCATGGGTATAAGGCTTATCACATGTTTATAATCAATCGACATTCCAAAAGCGACAAAAAAAATTGCCGTAGAGAACTGCTGAAATGGTTTTATTGCCTCTGCGATTCGATGTCGTTGCCTTGTCTCTGACAATAAGAGTCCGGCAAGGAATGCCCCGATTGCTTCAGAAAGCCCTATTTGAGCAGCAGCGCCTGCAGATAGTACGATAATTGAAAGAATCAGGATTACAAATAATTCCGTATGTTCAATATCAATAAGCTTATCAATAAATTTTAATTTTTTTGATGCCTTTGAGAGTATTACAAAGAACAGAAAAAAGGCGGTGGTTTTCACCATAACAAAGAAGGTGCCCTTTGCGTCTATGTGACCATAATTAATGATCCCGACAATAAACGCAAGGAATGTAGCAATAAACATATCTTCAAATATCAGGACATTAAGAAGATATCCTGTTTCTGAGTTTGCCGAACGTTTCAAGTCAATGATCGATTTAGCCACAATAACGGAACTAGTCACATAAATAATTCCCGCAAGTAAAAGCGTCTCCATTAAATCATACCCTAATAACCACCCTAAAAAAAGTCCAAGAGGAAAGTTAAAGAGCAGATCGCAAGTCCCCGTATAGAATATTTTTTTCTTGTTATTAAACAGACTCCCAAGCGAAAATTCCAAACCAAACATAAACAACATAAAAATAATACCTAATGTAGCGATAAATTCCGTGATAATCGTAACGGGGAAAAAATTCTGGAGGATCATACCTACCACGATGAATACGGCTGTAAGGGATTGATTGATCTTTGTAGCCAAAAAACCAGCAAAAAACAGGGCGAGAAGGGAAATACCTAATGATACTATGCTTTCATTGACAATCATTTTTTATCATGTGCTTGATTTCATACGTAGATATAAAATTTTCGACCTGTTCATTACTTCCTACAATAATAACCGTATCTTGTGGTCTAATAATTTCCGTGGAAGGAGGATTTGGTATCACTGTCTCACCCCTGATAATTGTGGTGATAGTTACACCCGTCTTTTTCCGGATATCTAATTCTTCAATCGTTTTATTGGCTAACATTGAATTAAATTCAATCTTTATCCATTCCATCGTCACATTTTTCATCGCCAGTTTCTGTTCTTCCTCAATAACAGGCTTGAAGTATGTTCCGGAAAGTATAGCGCCAATTTGACGAGATTCCTTATCGGTAAGGGTAGTTACAGAGGTAGGCTCATCATCATTTTTGACAAATTTAAACACCTCCCTTTCTCCCGAGGAATGAATTACTACAACCAATGTATCATTTGAATCCAATTCTAAGGTAAATTTTTTACCGATGCCAGGCAAGTCACATTCCTTGATTTCTGACATATCCAACTCCTTTCTTTTGACAAATACCACTTTTTACAAACACAAAACATCCGCAACAATCCGCGAAATTAATTGATATTACGCATTCTATAATCAGTTGTCAATTTATTTTAGGATTTGCCATACATCAACTTCCGCCAATATTCTTGACTTTCATTGTTGATTAATATAATCTTTTCTTATCCTTCACAGATAAATTCAAAAAGGAGAACGCTATGGGAGATGGATTGCTCCTGGTAAACACGGGCGACGGAAAGGGCAAGACCACAGCCGCATTAGGCCTTGGCCTTAGGGCAGTAGGGCATGGCATGAAGGTGCTTATGCTCCAGTTTTTCAAAGGGCCATGGCATACGGGGGAACTCTCTGCAATACAACGGCTTGAACCTGATTTTAAAATCACTCAGCTAGGGCAGGGATTTATCAAAACGAGGAAAGAGAAACATGCTGAGGCAACCATTGAAAACGCCCGATTATCCTGGGATTATACAAAACATGAAATTTTCTCTGATGTATACGATATCATCATACTTGATGAAATCAATAATATGATCTACCACGGACTCCTAACTGTTGAGGAGGTAATTTCAGTATTAAAAGAACGGCCCAAAAGGCTCACCGTAATTCTTACCGGACGTAATGCCCACGACAAGATCATTGAAATGGCAGATATGGTCACTGAAATGCGTGAGATCAAACATCATTACAAAAGTGGAATCAATGCCCGAAAGGGCATTGAATTTTAGCCCATCGTGACATGGTGTACCGTATCCCTACATTAAAATTCCCAAACTAATAATTTATGCCAGCATCCAAATTGAAGGTACTACTATTGAGATACACGCCTAACCCTGAGGAAATAGTGGCTCAGGCGGCCAAGTTATGCTACAGTCCCGCTTCTGTTGATGAACTGAAGAAACAGATCGAAACCAAGAACCAGGCAAGCTTTATTGAAAAATTAACCGAGATGCAACACCTCTCGCCTATTGAACACGTTACCTTTACCTTTGGTGTAGAAGGTATCTCCCGTGCCTGTTCTCACCAAATAGTAAGACATCGCTTGGCCTCTTATTCCCAGCAAAGCCAGCGATACGTGGGACAACAGAGTGAAAAGCGAGGAGGATTCAATTTTGTTGTTCCGCCAAATATTGAAGAAATAGGGAAAAAGCAGTGGTTTATTGAAAAGATGGATATCATTCAAAAATGGTATGACGAGCTTGTAGAGGCACTTGAAAATCATGGTGAAGGTACCTTTGAGGATGCCCGTTTTTTATTACCCAATGCCGCGGAAACAAAGATTATTATAACCATGAACGCACGGGAACTTCTGCACTTCTTCCGGGTACGTTGCTGTAACCGTGCACAGTGGGAGATAAGGGACATGGCAACAGAGATGCTCCGCCAGGTAAAACAAGTATCCCCTCAGATATTCAGAGATGCAGGCCCTGGCTGTGTGAATGAAAGGTGCCCTGAGGGAAAGATGGCCTGTGGAAAAATAGATGAGGTCAGAGAAAAATTTAAAATTCTCTAATCTCCCGGAAATAATTCTTCCCCTATTAATCACGCATTTCTGTTAAACTTGTAAGCACGGCAATGACACAAATCTGTCCTCGTCCTTAATAAAATCAGAACCGAACATGCCTAGGGGTAAGATTTGGAGCCGGCGTGACTATTGGTGTAAACATTGGAAGAGGTTTTGTACTTATTAGAAAATTCAACGCAGCCAGCACATCCATCTTACCGTACCCATCCGTATTTGATTGTTCTCCTGCATTGCTTGCAGATTGCAATAAGGCTTCTCTTACAATACCTGGCTTTCCCTTTAATGAAGGGCTTGCCTGCATCAACAGTGCTGATGCCCCGGCCGCAACAGGAGCAGCCATACTTGTTCCCTGAAGTAAGAAATAATCCGCGGGTCCATTACCATTATTAATCCCATCGTTGTCAATTACAAGGGCATCATATCCGCCTGGCCAAGTAATAATCTTATCCCTTGCAGAAATTATTCCCTGTCCCGGTGCTGCAATGTCAGGTTTTTTAATACCGTCAATCCTTGGGCCACGACTGCTAAAAGAGGATACTTCACCAATAGTTATATCCTTAATATAACCGAAGGTGTATCCTTTATAGTTGGTCCAGATTGGCCTGGTCACATACGATGCAACAGCCAGAACATTATCTGCTGTCGCTGGTGTTAGAACGGTATAGTTAGGATCTGCCTTTGTAAAAGTCGTAGTATAGTCAAAAGAATAGATGTGAAAAAACTGATCGCTAACGGAGTTATTCTTTACCTTCAAATAATATGTTGCAGGTCCAGAGACATACGAATTGTAGAAAACCAATTCAGCCTCAGTACCCTTAGTACTTTCTCCTTCCCGATACTTTGTAATCTTCTTTGAGGATATCTTTCTCTTGTTCGCATTATATAAACTCAAACGAAGATCATTACTTATCCCCTTACCGTCAAACCAATCGAGGTAAAAATAAAGCATTGCTCCTGTCCCCTGCACGTTGACCTGAATAAACTTCGTCTTCTTGTGAGCGGCGACCGTTCCCGAATAATGTGTTTTAGCATCTGCCTCATTCCCTCCCGCCATAAACACCAATGCCCCTTTGCTAAATGCATAATCAGCTGCCTGGCATATTTCTTCAGAACCATCGTTATAAACAGCAAAGCCACCGTAACTCATCGTTATAATATCAGCACTATATATATCCACAGCATCTTTTATAGCCATCGTAATGACATCTTCTGAGGCGCCACCAGTACTATCATCCCCAACCTTTAAAAAAATTAAATCAGCACCAAATGCCATGCCTCTGTATTTCCCGTTCGACTGTATACCACGACCCACAGCACTCCCCGATACATGAGTGCCATGTTCCGTTACTAAATTTTCAATGGTATTATCCAAATTGGGATAATCTGAGTAATCCTTGCTTACAACGGGTATAGGAATGTCCTTATGCGTTGTGTCTAAGCCAGAATCCAGTACCGCGATTCTGACACCACTGCCATCATATCCGTAATCATTCCAGACATCATCTGCATGGGTACTCTTTGACGCCTCATCGTTTTTTGGCAACAATACTCGTTCTGCAGTCTCAAGCTTGATAATATAGGTTTTTGCTGCCAGGTCATACAACCGGCTAACAGGCACGCTGGCCATCACATAACCCGTAGGATGATTTTTTAAGGGTGGTATCCATGAATCCTCATATACAACCACCCCTGTTTTCTTTAACGATTTAACCCGATAAGCGCTTAATTTTCTTTTTACATGAATATAAATCAACTGCCTGTCCATCTCAGTTGCTATAGTCTTCAGACCCATCTTTTGCATAGCTTGTACTCTCTCAGATGTAGGATGACTCACATAGCTAGTTCTTAATTGCATGTGTA
The DNA here is from genome assembly GCA_015075005.1 of Planctomycetia bacterium. Lineage (GTDB taxonomy): Bacteria > Planctomycetota > Brocadiia > Brocadiales > Brocadiaceae > Brocadia. The sequence continues at coordinate 747,797 of JABTVC010000001.1, read as the reverse complement.
ACCGCAACTGGCCGCTAATCTTTTTTTCTATTCTGTTGCCCCAGGCAGTTTCACTCTTTTCTTGTAAAAGAAGTTCAGGTGAAATTGGGGAATCGTTTATCGCAGAAAAAGCAACATTAAAAAATAGAAACGATATCGCTACGAAAATAACCGCTCTTTGTATCAAACGCCATCTTCCCATTCAAACCCTTCCTTAATGGCAGCCGCAAGAATTACCGCTTTCACGTGTGGCTAAAAAATTTCTCATAAGTCAATACATCTTCTTTGCTCCCAATGACAAGCGACACCTTTTGATGGAGTTCTGTGGCCTGGATATCCATAATGCGTTCCTTCCCTGTGGATGCCCTACCACCAGCCTGTTCAACAATAAATGCCAGCGGGGCAGCCTCGTACAGTAACCGTAATTTTGGCTTCGGTTTTTTTGGGTCTCTATAATCAGCCGGATACAAGAATATGCCACCGTAAAGCAGGTTTCTGTGGAAATCTGCTACTAAGGATCCGATATATCTCAACGCGTAAGGCCTGCCTGTAGATGTATCGTTTTCCTTGAGATAGGCAGTGTATTTCTTTGTCCCTTCATCCCATGAGTTGGCATTCCCCTCGTTAATACTATAGATTTTACCTTTGGAAGGAATCTTAATGTTTTCATGTGAAAGCAAAAACTCTCCAATACTGGGATCCAGCGTAAAACCATGTACGCCCTGCCCTGTTGTATAGACCATCATCGTGCTTGAGCCATAGACAACATATCCTGCGGCAACCTGTTCTGTTCCTCTTCTCAGGCAATCTTCAACGGCAGCTTCTGTTCCCGTTGTTTTTCTCCGATAAACAGAAAATATGGTACCTACGCTGACATTAGCATCGATATTAGATGAACCATCTAATGGATCGAACATGAGTACATATTTGCCTTTGGGAAATTCGTCAGGTATGGAAATAACCTCTTCGTTTTCCTCAGATGCCATAATGCACAGGTGGCCACCATGTTCCATGGATTTACAAATTTTTTCATTGGCGTAAACATCTAACTTTTTCACGATGTCGCCGTGAATATTTGTTTCACCGGTAAGGCCTAATATATCAGCAAGACCAGCCTTGTTCACTTCCCGTGAGATGGTCTTTGCGGCAAGCGCTAAATCCCATAAGAGCCCGGTAAAATCTCCTGTGGCCTTCGGGATCAATCTCTCTTGTTCAACAATATGCCTTTGTATGGTAACCACTTTAGTTTTTTGCATATCGTCCGCACCTCCAATCTGTTAAGTCGAGAAAAATAGAAATTCAATTTTACAATCTTAATTATCAAAGTCAATAATTATCCACTTACACAATTTTCTCATTGATTTTCCTTGTCTTCTCTGTCTTAATATTTTTTACGGCTGTACTCCTTATAGGCGCTTAGCGCCTAAACATCGACACATTATTGTCGATAAGGCTTTTATGTGTTTAACCCCGTTAAAAATAATAAGTCAGTACCACCAGCGTAGCCAGCATAGCTTTTGCCATTCTCCCCAGCGTGGCTGGGAGTTTCGCTCAGGAGTTATTATGACAATACTAATTTCGACCTCAAGTATGCAACCACTGCAGATTAGCAAGCAATGCAAATCTATTTGCACGTTTCAGATAGTTTATATTACATTTACAGAGTAGTTGAGTTCAAAAGTGGTTTGTCTCGCTATTGTAAATTAGTACCTGAATTACGTATTTGCATATGAAAAATAAACTTCTCCATAGTCTCGGCTCCATATTTGGCATCTTACTCTTCGCCGCTGCACTGTATGCGCTTCATTATGAACTAAAGGAATATCATTATCACGATATCTCACGTCAACTGAAAGCAATCCCGGTTTACCACCTTCTCATCGCTCTTTTGCTTACCGTGCTTAGTTATTTAGTACTGATAGGATATGACTCCGTCGCACTCCACTATGTACACCATCCGCTAGGGTACGGCAAGATTGCCACCGCAGGTTTCATTGGTTATGCCTTCAGCAATAGCGTCGGGACACCCATGCACGCTGCAATCCGCTACCGGTTATACTCGGCATGGGGGCTTTCTGCAATCGATGTCACAAAAATGGTCGCCTTCTGTGGTCTAAGCTATTGGCTGGGCATCTTCACCATAGGTGGAGTAGTTTTTCTTTTAGAACCATTAGAAATTCCTGCATTGATTCACCTTCGCCTTGTGTCAGAACCGCATCTTGGGATACTCTTCCTTGTTTTTATTACAGGATACTTGTTATTTAGCGCCCTGAAAAAGAAACCTCTAAAAATTTTCAGATGGGAGTTTTCTATTCCCTCTCTAAAGTTCTCTCTTTTTTCGACAGTAATTGCATGCCTTGATGTGATACTGAACGGAAGCGTACTCTATGTCCTGCTTCCCTCTATTAAAACATTGTCTTACCCCAAGATTCTTGGTATCTTTGTTCTATCCCAGATAGCAACGTTAGTAAGCCAGGTTCCCGGCGGACTTGGGATTATTGAAACAGTATTCATTATCTTCCTCTCGCCCACTCTACCGGCTTCTTCTATCCTTGGATCGCTTCTAGTCTTCCGTGGAATATACTATTTGCTGCCTATATGTTTCGCCACAGTGTTGCTTGGTGCCCATGAACTCCTTCAGAAAAAAGAGACATTCCGATTGTTTGCCCGTATCTTTGGACAATGGGCGACGGAGATTATACCAACTGTACTCTCCATTACTTCTCTTGTTGGTGGCGCTATTCTTCTGTTTTCCGGAGCAACCCCTGCAATAAATATTCGTATGATGTGGCTCAGAGATTTACTCCCCCTACCGGTCATGGAAATCTCCCACTTTTTTGGAAGTCTTGTCGGCGTTTTGCTTCTCTTGTTATCATGGGGTCTGCGACGCAGACTTAATGCCGCATATCCTTTTGCTATAGCTCTTCTTATTGCAGGAATTGTCTTTTCTCTGCTCAAAGGTTTTGATTACGAGGAGGCAATTATTTTGGCGATCATGTTAGGTGCGTTCCTGCCTTCACGTCGTCATTTTTATCGCAAGACATCTCTTATAAATGAGCCGTTTACTGCTCGCTGGATCGCAACTATCATTATTGTTATGCTTTGCTCAATCTGGCTGGGATTCTTCTGTCACAAACATGTTGCGTATTCCAATGAATTATGGTGGCATTTCAGCCTGTCGGGTGATGCACCACGATTTCTCCGCGCTACTGTGGGAGTTGTAACCGTGGCTCTTTTTTTTGCCGTGTTAAAACTCCTGCGTCCAGTATTCTCGAAGCCATCGCTTCCACGAGCGATTGACTTGGAAATAGTCCACGCCATAGTGAAAAGTTCAAAAAATACGTATGCCAACTTTGCCCTGCTTGGGGACAAATTATTCCTATTGAGCGAACGCAGGAATGCATTTATCATGTATGCAATTAATGGTAGAAGTTGTGTGGCACTGGGTGACCCTGTCGGCCCAGAAGAAGAAATGCCTGAACTGATCTGGAAATTTCGTGAGATGTGCGACCGTCATGACGGTTGGACGGTCTTATACGAAGTCGCTCGGAGGAATCTCCATATTTATATCGACGTTGGACTAACTTTGCTTAAACTTGGAGAAGAGGCTCTTGTTCCCTTAACAACTTTTTCTCTTGAAGGATCACGCGAAAGGGGTTACGCCACTATAATCGGATTGAGAAAGAGGGTTATACATTTGAGCTGATCCCAACTACTACAATACCGTCTTTACTGCCAGAACTTAAGATAATATCAGACGCGTGGCTGTTGAAAAAAAACGTCAGGGAGAAAGGATTCAGCATAGGGTTCTTCAATACAGAATACCTGAAACATTACCCCGCCGGGATAGTACGAAAGGGGTGCATTTCCATTTTTTTGTAAATTATTTAACAAGACGAAGATTTTGTTTAAATTTTTGTTTTAATTCTTTCCTGATCCTCTTTTTGTATTTTTCCACGATTTTATCGTAAGTCCTGTTATATTTCGCGCATCTGATCTTGAGCATGTTATTAGCATATTTGATATACCACCAAGCACCTGATCGTTTAAGCCTTGTGGCTAATGAATTTATTAGCACTTTCAAGCACCGCTGCCAATGTGATATCCTCCACGCCTGGCAGAACCGTAATTCATTTTTTTGCCATGATTTGACAGGTATTTGTAAAATGTGTCAATTTTATCTTGAACTTCCTGGTTTGCGCTTTCATCCTTCCCAGACTATCAAACACGTCTTCATGACAATCATAGTATATCCGAGTCAATGTCACCACTGCCTCTCCTGCTGTTGTTTCTTTTCCGTAATGGGCGTTGGCGACATCGTGTACATATTCCGAGCAATGGAAATAGTCAAGAATCTCTTTTGCCGAGGGAAAGATTTCTTTACATCGCTTCCAAATCCATGGGGCACCATCTCCTATAATTCCCAGCCGTACTTTCTCTTCGGGAATAAGCCCGCCCTCTTTGATTCTCAACAAGTCTTGTGCTAACTCATCATCCCTGCAGACCTGGTGCCAGCTAATTACATGAACAATATTTTGGCCATCAATGAGATACAGCCTAAAACCTTTAATCTCTTTCCATTCCCCCGCTCCTCTTTTTTCTTTGCGGGGGTGGGGGCTAGGTTCGGGGCGCATCGGGCCATGTGCCCCATCCAGGGCAAGCATCATAATGGGACGTCGGAATTTATTCTCTGACAACTCTTCTATCTTTTTATGGATTTCTTCTTTGGATGGACAGGCATCCAAAATTCCCACTTTTTGCCCTGTTGCGTTGGTGACCTCATGCATATGATGTTCGCTCAACTTTACACCCGTTATTCTCTCGTAGGTCTCACTGGCCGTTTCATAGGCGGTTTCGCTCGACAACCAGGCTTCCACATCTTGCACATCATATTGTTTCGATGAGTCAGACAATCCAAGCGCCTCATCCAAAGGAAAATATCAAAGCGGCACGCCCGGCAATAAAATATGGCCGGGTTAATTCAAATTGCCCGCAAGGGTTGGATATGCCTTGACAGCTTTCCTTGACTTTCATACTCTTACCGCATTGGGGACACTCACATTGGGGACACTCACACATTTTGCTGCTCCAATAAATGTCCGAACTTCCTCTGGATCAATCCAAGAAGCAGGTGGCCTAATATCTCCGCTCTTTCCTGAAATACTGCTTTTGAGATTTCTCCTAAATCTCCCATGGGGTACTCTTCCAAAATCTTATCCAATCTTGTGTCTAAAAATTCATAAAATAACGACCGCCAGGTTTCGGATTGCTCTGTCGTTTTTCTAACTGCAGAAGCCAAACGTCCCCCCTTGCAAAATGCTTCTTTGCTCCCTGATAACGCCAATGGCGGATAACAACGCCTGGCGCTCTAAAACTGGCATGCACTCAAGTCTCGCTACCCATCTTTTGTATCTCCTCTTTATTCGTTCCCGCTCCCGAAAGGTATTGCCAAGATATCGATAATCGTGCAACTCCCCGGGAGTGCTATAGTTCATCCAAACCCACTCCGTTGCCACTCCATGATGACAGACTGCACGAAAACTATGCGTTTGCCACCCCGTTAACGATTCTTTATACAAGGCCGATTCGTAACCTGATACCATCACCATACACGAAAGAGATTTCAATACTTCCAAAAGTTCTCTATGCTGCTCACGGCTATAGTCATATCGGTATAACCGCTCACGTTTCTTTCTTGTCTCCCGAAGGTACGGTGGATCGCAATATACCAGTTCTTTCCCCGTGAAACGATAATTCCTCAGATAATTAATTGCGTCATCGTGTACTAATTCAAAACCGATTGGTTGCAGATTCGTCCACTTCTCAATGACCGCAGGGTCAATTTCTATCCCAATATTACTCCGGGCAGCACGTTTGTTCCGTATAACTGCGCCGCCGCCCAAGTGGGTCTCTATGTATACCTCATGAGGAGGCATAAGATTAATTAACTTTTGGAATACCCCGCCTTTACCGCCTTGATAATTCATGGATACATTATCGCTGGTTGGGGCGATAATGTCAAGGGCTTTTTACAAAAAACTGGGAATGCTCCCGTACGAAAGAATGGTAAAATCATTGCCTTCGTGAATATCTGGCAAGGAGCGGAGAAAGAGGAACTCTCTGCGGATCTTATGCGATACCTTCCCGATGCTCCAAACGGCGTCATGGAATATCTGTTCATCCAGCTCATGCGGTGGGGAAAACAGGAAGGATATAAGTGGTTCAACATGGGAATGGCGCCTCTCTCTGGACTTGAGGAACACGCCCTTGCACCACTATGGAACAGGCTTGGGGCGTTAGTTTTCCGTCACGGAGAACATTTTTATAACTTTCAGGGTTTACGACGGTACAAAGAAAAGTTCGATCCTGAATGGGAACCGAAATATCTCGCATCGCCGGGCGGTTTAAAACTACCACGTATTCTAACTAATATCGCTTTACTTATCTCGGGAGACCATAAAGGAGTTGTTATAAAGTGAAATAGATTTATTTGATGATGTCTTCTTTGTTCCGTTATCTTATCCTTGTTGCCAGGCAGTTTCCAATCTTTGAACGCTTTGATACAATTATTCTATCATCATTTTTCTTTTAGGATTGTTAACAATGGCAAACAACAAAAAACCCAGCATGACGTCACTGCGAGTTTCCAATCATCTTGCCCGGCTGGTGCTTGTTACTTTCATTTTGACGTTCATAGTGACTAGGGTACTTGTCTTTTGATTATGTCCCGTCGCATGCCTGATTTCTACCTGCATTTGGGTGGAACGTATGTTCACCATCTCAACTATGGCATTTTTCTCCTTGCTGGTGTTGGCGCATATCTGTTGTTTTGTCGCCCGATTGAGCGTAACTTAGAAATAGCGGCGATAATTTATGGAAGTGGTATGGCATTAACATTTGATGAGTTTGGAATGTGGCTACATTTGGGAGGCACTTACTGGCAACGGGCAAGCCTGGGCTATAACGGTGCTTTCCGCCGTGTTCGGCCTGATTGCTTTTGCCCCTTCATTTAAACGGTTTCACATTCAGCATTGGGCAGGAGCTATTGTCGTCGCCGTATCGGTAAGCATCTTCTTTTTCATGCTTTTTGAGTCATTTAAATACGTTGGTAAAATCGTCGGTCCAAAACTCCAGGGAATCGAGACCTCTTCACCTCCATGACTATAACATGAAAGGATAAATAATGAACGTCTCCAGGGATATTTTCTTTAGTATTGCGTTAGTTTTATTCACCGCCGTTACAACCTGGGCAGAGTCAGATGAAAACTCATAACTCCAGAAGAAACGATTTTCCCCTCTATTTCCCTAAACGGTCAAAGCCCTTTCTTTTCCCCCACCGCCCCGAATGAAATGTCGGCCCGGAGGATGCGCGATTTAAAAACTCAGGCAATGGTACGAACATTTGGGTGACGGATTCGGAAAGTACTTCTGTAAGTAAATTATTTCAAAAACGGTGAATCGGGGATCGGACATTTTAATATCTCCATACCGCACACCTTCACGGCTGTGATCTTGGCCAAACTCTTTGTAAGTATACCCTTCATGATCAGCAGGAAACATTGGAGTTGGCAGACAGGTTTGGTATTTTAAACACCGGTAAAATAGAGCAATGAGGAACAAGCACATCGATTGCCTTGATTCCAGTTATAAATATCTCAGAAGTAACCGCCCGTTTTGCAAGCGAGACGGGCGGTTGATGTATTGACCATCAATCAACGTCCTTTAACGCATCTCCGTTGTCTATTGTTTCTCCGAATACGTTAAATGCCCTTCCAAGAAGTTGCCGTCCAACAGGAACACAGATAGGTTGCTCGGTGTCTGTCACGAAAGAGTCACGAGACAACCCCCGGGTAGGAGTCAATGATATTCCCCGAACCATTTCCGGGTTTAGGTGCATGAGTACCTCTATCACAATCTCCCCCTTTTTACCTGCACGCAGTTTATTTATAGGTGGCTGGTAGTTTCTGGGAGAAACACGCATCTACCACACCCCCTCGGGCAGACACAACGGTTCCCTTGTTGACATTTTCCTGTTTAAGCACAGGCGAAACGGTTTATTTTGATTTTTAACAAAGTAGGGGCTCAAAAAATAAAGTTTATACAATTTTCCTTATTCTCCAGTTTTTGTTTTACTGAAAGGCTACAAAATCTTCTCTCTTTGCAGTACACAATGGACATTTGTCCGGGGCATCCCCCTCAAGTGTATAACCACAGTTTTTACAAACTTGAACCGGTCCAAGTTCTACATCACTATTATTATCGACTGCTACCTTGGCCTTTTCAAAAAGTTGTTTATGCATTTTTTCAGTACCGTAGGCCCATGTAAATGTCCTTTCTGCTCCTTTTTCACCTTGAAATTTAGCCACTTCAATATAAACAGGGTACATTTCTGTAATCTCAAAATTCTCTCCCATTATAGCCAGTTTCAAATTCTTTCTCGTATCACCTGGACCAAAAGTAGCCATACTATTTGCCACAAACCCACCCTCTAAGTAATTGATTTCACGGTAATGGTCGCCAGCGTGAACATATTCTGCATGAGAGATTGCCCGAAATAAACGTGCCGTGTTTGGTAAATTTTCTTTATCCGCCTGATCGGCAAAATGCAAATAACGCATATGCGCTTGACTTTCTCCTCCAAAGGCATTAATTAAATGCTGCTCTGTCATCTTTTTCATAAAACACCCCCGTAAAAAATAACCTTAGCAGAAGTAATAACACTTATTAATCCTGCCAAATATAAAGAGTACCCCACTGTCCAGACAATTATTTAATAAAAATAAGATAGAATATTTAGTATTGTTGTTTTGAATTATTTTATGCTTAGAGTGGCTGGAAAACGGAATGGAGCGAAGCGGAATAGTCCTTTAGGTACACCTCCTCGTATTTTACTGACCTCCGCAACCGTTCTATGAAGATGTTATCAAATACTCTCCCCTTCCCATCCATACTGATCCTTACTTCCGCGCTGTCTAATCTCTCCGTAAACGCAGTACTCGTAAACTGCGATCCCTGATCCATGTTAAATATCTCAGGACATCCCTTTCCTATTGCCCTGTCTAATGCCTCCAAACAAAATCTCACATCTAATGTTATTGACGTTGCCCACGATACTACATACCTACTATACCAGTTCATTATTGCCATTAAATACATATTCCCCTGATTCAGGCATATGTACGTTATATCCGCACTCCACACCTGATTCGGATACCCTACAATCAGTCCTTTCAGTAAATACGGATATTTCTTATGCCCTTCACCTCCTTTGCTCAATCCAGGCTTAGGATATATCGCATACAATCCCATTGCTCAGCCTTTCAACACTCAAATCACTCTTCAGCCGTTTTATTGCGGTTGTTCCGGAGGTTCAATAATGGAATCATTGTCTTGATGAATTCGTTTTAAAAGATAATATCCTATTGAAAGGGCGGCAACAAGCGCAGCTATACCAATTAAAACATGGCTCTTCAGGCAAGTGAGTGGGTAAATTTTTGCATTTTTATATCCCCGGTAGCATGCAAGTAAGAATTTTCAGCCGAAGATATTCCTCATCTCTCAGACCGTATGCCCTTCTCTGTATCACCCGAATCTTGTTATTAAGACCTTCGACAAAGCCTAAAGGTGCGCTTGTTCTCAGGTCTGCTGTATGCTGCAATGCCATCCCAGTGTTTCTCTATCATTTCTGCAAACTTCTCGTAAAGGCTTTAACTGTTGCCACTTCAACGATTCCTTCCAGTTATCGAAAACTTCCTTGACCATCCCTCTGTCTTATAGCTCCATAACTGTCAAAGGATTCCCTCAACAGATAGGCAGTGTTGAGCCGTTTGTTTGCCATGAGTAGCTTCTTTAACGACTTGCGTCCATCAAGGGTGAGGTTCTCTCTGTTCGATAGAAGCGTATATTTCTGACCTTTGATATACGAACGTTCTTTACCTGAAAGCCGTGCATATTCCATCTTCCGCACTTTGTCAACGCTTCCCCAAGATGCCTCATTACATGAAGCTTGTCATAAAGAATCGCGCGCATGAAACGCATTCTCACTCGTTGACTTCTCAAATGCCTTCCACATATCCATTACTGCCAACCGTAAAGCTCTTTACCTTCTTTGCACCAAGCCACTGGTAAAATAGATCAAGACTCTCTTTTGACCTATCCTTTCCTCCAAACCAAATCGGCCTTCCACGCTCCAAATCGCTTACCACTATCCGATAGGTATGCCTTTCCTTATAGATATTTCGTTCTATACCACCACACGAGGTGCTGCTACTGGATACCTCGAAGTTGCTTCTTCATGTATTCTTTGTCTAATGTCTTCACCGTATCCCAGTCCAGCCTGAAATCCTTCGCCACATCCTTTACGGTCATAGTCCTGCACTTCCGTCCCACAGAACAGGCAAAATCGCTTCGTGTAAAGGGATTGTCCGCAAGCCATTCCAGTTTTTCCCGCTTCACCTTTCCGCACTTCCGACATAATACTCGCCGTACCTCCACTTCCAGGTAAATCCATTGCATCTCCACAGGATAAATCCGTACCCGACGCTCCTTCTTGTCGTATTGACTCAATGAATCTTTCCACAACACCCGCATACCGTTTTTTGTGTCCGCTTAAGTCTTATATCGCGGGCATTTGAGTTCTCAAATATCCCTTAATTTCCGGAACAAACCCGGGGAACGATATTCGTCAGCAGTCGTCTCTTTTTTCCATTTAATTATCATACAGTTTTTTGCTCCTCTAAAACTCCTTTTCCCTTGTTCTATGCTTTATGTTGCAGTCACTTCATGGCTTATTTTACCCACTCACTTGCCTGAAGAGCCTAAAACATTATACTGAACTTCATGTACGTTTATTAACAGGATTTTGTGTGCGACGGCGATTAGGGCGACAGTTAATACCACCTCAACATGGATTTCTTTTTTTGATAAATAGGCCTTAAACGATTCCAACAGTTCTATGCCAATGAGAATCAATACAAAATTACTAAAAATGTCCAATAATTATTTGACATCAAATAAGAACCTTGGCGGACGGAGAACCGCTTGTGTAATAATCACACCCAGGTCTATTGTCGCCAGCAATACAACCAGAGACATCATAACCATAAGAGATATAATTAACAATCTTTGGAACTTCCTTAAATAGTCATCGATCATAGAATCGCCTGCTTATTATTTAATTTGCCCGTGAACACTTACTTTGTTTTAATGATAGCAGAAGATAAGAACTATAGAAAGCTCATTTTCACACCTCCTGCCGCCAGAATGGCCTTTATTATTTCCATCCGTAATGAAATTGCATTTAGTGTTTGTTTTCTTTAGGCTAATTTTTCGATAATGCCTTATAATATCGGCTCTTCAATAAAATCTATGGGTAAGTTGCGGTTCCGGTAATTTCCCAAGTGTATGATAGAGGGCAATTTTCAGCAGCTGAAAGTCCTAAAGTCATAAGATTTTCTGATAGTCAATTTCACTTTGGTGTTTAATCCTTCAACGACACCAGACGAAAACTGCTTTTTGCCAGAAACCAGTTAAGAATTAACTCTCTATGGTTTCAAGTGTTTTAGCAATTTTTCCGTTGGTTCTATTTTGGATATCTTACTCTGGTACACCAGCGGTCAAGAAATACTCCAGCCCAATAGGGAGACACATACTCCCAAAACAACGGAAATCCTCCTTAAGTAATCGCTTGTGAGGCCTTTTTTTAATCACTTCCAAGTAAGGTTTCCACATATCTGTTTATCTGAACCCTCTTCTCTTCTCCCAAAATTGGAAAAAACGAATAAAGGTCTTTACTGTTCGATCTGCTCCTATCCACAAAAGCCTTATGCTCCACTATCGATTTGATACACTAGCGAAAATAGAAAGAAATACCCCAAAAGGGAATAAATTCAAACCGGCGAGACTCTCTCATAGTGTCGTAGGTTGGGCCTGGTTTGTGACAGCCTGAACATACGGCTCTTGAATTCCTGCGGGGATTGATGTCGATTTCTATAACCTGTCCTTCGTTTCCATCCTTATAGTGAATATCCGAATACACAAAGACTTGAATTTATTACATGCATTCAATATGGTCTTTAGGTGCATCTGTTGCTCCTCCTTTGGAATGAATGGGATTGGTGCTTCGTTCATTTAACCAAAACGGAGAGGGCGTAATAGAGAGCATAAGTTTTGATAAATGTTTTTACAAGAAGGAGAATAAGGAGTTGCTGAGTTTGTATATACCTGCGGTAATCATACCCAAGAAGGGCAAGAAGAATAAGGCGGAGCAGGAAGAGGAATCGGGTAAGACGTTTAAGATCTAAGACACAAGCACTCGGCGATAGAGTCGGATATCTATCGTTTGGAGCATCACGGCCTGGATAGTTGTCCGGGCAAAGGGTTGGATGCCTTTAAAGATATTGTGCGTTGGGCGTGTTCGCTGCGAATTTGCACAAGCTGGGGAACGTGCTTCAGGGAAGGCACGGAAGCAGTGCGAAAAGTCGCGAAAAGCCTAAGCAAACAGAAAACACGAAGAAAAACAGTCTGCAGGGCGGAAGGTGCGCCCAGACAAGGTTAAAATAAAGAAGAAATCAAGAGAAACAGCTAAAAGAACCGTATTTTAGCAAAAACCCAATCGCAAATTTTAAAACGATCTCTTGGTAAGGAGAAAATCGCCCTCGCGCTTTTGCAAAAAATACGTTTTCGTTCAGACACTACTTAGGATTAAAGCTAATCTTGAGAAGCAAATATGGAGATAAAGACGATAAAGAAAAAAATGTTGGAATAACCAGGTATGGTTGTCGTGAATATTCGTTTAATGAATTTGTTAATTTTACCCCCGAAGAATTACAACTGAAAATATTTTATGAAACTATTGATTCCAAAGGCAAAAGTATTAGAAACAGGTACGATGATTCTATTTTAAATCCTGATATTCTTCATCTGACAAATCCCTCAATAAGAGCAGGACACTATACAGATAGAATTAATAGAAATAAAATATACTTGGTATAATACCCACCCCTTTATTTTCAAAGTAAAACAGGAAGCCTGCTTGGTATTAAGGTGTTATTCTTACCCTTTTCGGGTAAGCAATCCACAGACGATAACGGTTGTACTGATTTTTAGGAGATTTATTATGAAGACTAAAACTCTATGAAAAGAAATTTTTAAAGACATACATGAATTGCCTGAGCCTATGCAAGAGAAACTCGCTAAAATATTCATCTTCTTAAAAAGAGTTTGTTCAACCTGAACTCAAAGAAAAGTCTGCAACAGAAGAATTCCTTTCTGTATGTGGAACATGGGAAGACGACAGAAGCATTGAGGAACAAATAAAGGTTATTTATTCGAGCAGAAAATCCTCTACAAAAAATGGAGAATGTATTTTGAAATATCTTCTCGATACAAATACTTGTGTTTACTTGCTCAATGGTAATGAGATTCTCAAAAGGAAGGTTAAAGAAATTGGGGTTTATTCTTTATCGATATCTAATTGCGTACTGGCTGAATTATACTTTGGGGCTTACAATTCAAAGAGATTTGAGGAGAATTTAGGAAGGATAGATTTGTTTAAAAAAATCTTTCCGTTTTATCTGATAGTGATGAATCGGCTCGACTCTTTGGAAAGATTAAAGCGGATTTAAGAACCAAAGGCACAAATGACATTATCAATAGTTTTTTACTTTAATTGCCTGTGATTAAATTGTGACTAAAATGTGACCGATTCCAACGGAATCGAAAGAAATCAAACGGAGTTGCCAGAATTTAAGTTGTGTGGTAACCTGTTGTAAGGCAAAGATTACAGTCGTAACAGACACAAAGCCAGCATGTTATAAAAAATGCAGCATAGCGAGCCAACGTCTGCGCGTTGGCCTCGATGCAACACCGGGTGGGAATGCTATCGCCCACGGCAATCACCGCGCGCCATTTGGCAAAACGGGCGCCCATGTGAGAGTATCCAGCCAGGCGGTCGCGCAAGCCATCCAGTCCTTCTGTTATTTTCTCACCGGGATGACCTACCATGTCCTTTGCACCGGTATCAACTTTGATGCCGGGAATGATTCCCGCATCGGTGATAACTTTAACAAAAGGAGTTCCATCTTCCTTCTGCTGGCGGATCGTCTCGTCGTAGAGGATCACGCCACTAATGCATTCACCGAGACCTGGCTGGTCATAATCAACTCCCGATAGGCACGCCGTGCCTCCTCGGTCTGGGGAATCCCCAACCCGGCAAAATCGTCTGTTGCAAGTTGGATTACTTTCATCCGTCGCCAGCAGGCCCTTGTCGCCGGCGACCAGCGCCTGTACCGTGCTTATAAGCTCTTGTGTATTCATTTTCGATACGCTTTATAGCGACTCCTATATTATGTTTGTCCGCTTATTTCTAAGATTTACTTTTGCACCGCTTTCTCCAGAGTCTCCATCAGCTTATCAAAGGATTTGCTGAATTTTTCAACGCCTTCATTCTCAAGCTGTTGCGTCACCTTGTCGATGCTGATGTCCAGTTCCGGCAATCGGTCTAACATCCGGCGGGCATTCACAGTCTCGTGTTCGATACGGTCTTTCGGTTCGCCGTGGTCGCGGTAATCGTCGAGAGTTTCAATGGGGGCCGTGTTGACCGTATCCCTTCCGATGAGCGATTCGATGTATTTCACATCGCTGTACTCAGGGTTCTTCGTGCTGGTGCTGGCCCAAAGCAGACGCTGGCTGAGCGCTTCATAAATGGCATTGACGCTCTTTCCCTCAAGACCCATGACCCGAATATCCTCATCGTAGTCATGTCTGCCCGCAATCGCCTTCTCAAAGATGGATGGATTCGAGGTCATCCCCCGCAGTCCGTCATCCACAATCAGACGCCGGAGCTCGCCGCTGACGATCAGGTCACGTCGGATATAATCGAGCCAGATTGACTGACCGAGTGTTCCCAATCTTCTTAAGGGGTTGTCTTTCATGATTCTGTCTCCTTATTTTCCAGATCCGATATTTTCGCAAGGCGGCGCTTGAACCGTTCGGTTCCCTTGAATCGTGCGTTTAAAAAAGTCTGGACCAAGTCCCAGGATAGAGCATGTCCGGTAACCCCGCCGCCCAGGCACATCACATTCATGTCGTCATCCTCCACCCCCTGACGAGCGGAGAAGGGATCCGTGATCAAGGCCGCACGAGCGCCGCGCACCTTATTAGCCACAACGCAAGCCCCGACCCCGCTGTAGCAGATGGCGAGTCCCCGGGCGACCACACCTCTTGCCACCGCCATGGCCATAGGCACTACAAAATCCGGGTAGTCGTCTCCAGTAACCAGCTTATGGGCGCGAAGTCCATCACCTCATATCCGGCGGCCCTGAGGGCTGTAGTTATGTACTCTTTCAACTCAAACCCACCATGATCCGCAGCAATGCCAACACGCATCATCGTTCTCCTATTTCAGTTGTATCAGACTTCCAGTCAAATTAACAAACGAGCCTGAAGCGAGAGCTTCTCTCGACCGGTCTCGGTACGTTTGGGGTAATAGTCTCCTTTCATCAATCATTCCACTTCCAATTCCGATTTCCGGCATGTCCTGGCCATGCTTGTCGATGTGCTGCTTGTGCTCGACGAGTTTGTCCTGCACCATCTGCTTCAGGTATGCCCCCTTGGCACCCAACTGCGGCAGCCGATTAATCACATCCAGCACCAGGTGAAATCTGTCAAGATCGTTTAGAACAGTCATGTCGAAGTACGTTGTGATGGTACCTTCTTCTTTATAGCCCCGAACATGCATGTTTTTGTTGTTGGTGCGGTGGTACGTCAACCGATGCACCAGCCAGGGGTAGCCGTGAAACGCAAAGACAATTGGCTTATCTTTAGTGAATAATGCATCGAAGTCCTGATCACTCAGCCCGTGCGGATGTTCTGTATCCGGTTACAGTTTCATCAGATCGATAACATTTATCACCCGGATTTTCAGATCGGGCAGATGTTTCCGGAGGATAGAAACTGCGGCAAGGGTCTCAGGTGTGGGCACGTCCGCAGCAGGCCATCACCACGTCCGGCTCAGCCCTCGATCGCTGCCAGCCCATTGCCATACGCCAATCCCTTTGGTGCAATGTTCGATCGCGGCATCCATGGTCAACCATTGGGGCGCTGGTATTTGCCGGCGATCACAACGTTAACGTAATGCCGGCTCCTCAAACAATGATCCCCAACCGATAGAAGGCGGTTGGCATCCGGCGGAAGGTACGCGTACGACCGAGGGCCTTCTTGTTCACCACGTGGTCTATGAAACCAGGGTCTTGATGGGTAAAACCGTTATGCGCTTGCTGCCAAACATGCGAAGCGAGCAGGTAATTAAGCGAAGCAATTTTCCGTCTCCACGGCAATTCTGCTGTGACCTTCAGCCACTTGGCGTGCTGGTTGAACATTGAATCAATGATGTGCATGAACGCTTCATAGCAGTTAAACAACCGTGCCTTCCGTGAGCAGGTGCCCCTCGAGGCCAACCTTCACATTGATGCTCGCTCAACATCTCCATGACTCGGCCGTCAGATGCAAGAAATTCATCGTTCTCTACCGTCCTGGCTTCCCACTGCCGGTTGGTGACCTCAAAAACGGCATTCAACCGGTTGGAAAGCGTCTCATCGGGACCAAAGATCCGGAAATTTCGTTGCTCCCGGTTGAGATTAACCACATCGCGCAGGAACTCTCCAAGCACGTGCGCGTCAGAGGCCTGAACGGATCCTGGTGACGGCACATTCACTGCGTACTTTCGAAAGTCTGGCATAAGCAGGTCGTGCAGTAATAACCCGCCATTGGCGTGAGGATTGGCACCCATTCTTCGCTCACCTTTTGGTGCCAGTTCGGCCAATTCCGGCAAAAAACGACCGCTCTCGTCGAAGAGTTCTTCAGGCTTATAGCTGTTCATCCAGTTCTCAAGGAGCTTCAAATGATCAGGATGCTCGGAATCCACCAGCAGTGGAATCTGGTGGGCTCGAAAGGTGCCCTCGATTTGAAGTCCATCGACGACTTTCGGGCCAGTCCAGCCTTTGAGTGAATTGAGAACGATCATCGGCCATCGGGGACGAGTGGTGTCGTTATTCTTCCGAGCATTGCTTTGGATTTGCCGAATACTTTCTATGGTCTGTTCCAAAATACTGGCCATGAGTTGATGCATCTCTTCAGGCTCATCGCCTTCCACAAAGTAAGGTGTCCAGCCATAACCGCGGAGCAACTGATCCAATTCCTCATGCTCGATACGGGCCAGCACGGTTGGGTTGGCTATTTTATAGCCGTTGAGATGCAGGATAGGCAGCACTGCTCCATCATTGATCGGATTGAGAAATTTGTTGGAGTGCCATGCCGTTGCCAGTGGACCTGTTTCCGCTTCACCGTCACCAACGACACAGGCGACGATCAGACCGGGATTGTCAAAGGCGGCTCCAAAGGCATGGCTAAGCGAATATCCCAGTTCGCCACCTTCATGAATCGACCCCGGCGTCGTCGGCGCAACGTGGCTGGAAATACCGCCGGGAAACGAAAATTGCTTAAACAGCTTTTTCAGTCCGGCTTTGTCCTGGGTGACGTTAGGATATACTTCACTCCATGTGCCTTCGAGGTAAACATTGCCTACAATCGCCGGGCCGCCGTGTCCTGGGCCAGAGACATAGAACATATCCAGATCATACTTCTTGATGACCCGGTTCAAATGTACATAGATAAAATTCTGTCCCGGCGTTGTGCCCCAATGCCCGAGCAGCATCGACTTTACGTGTGACAATTTCAGCGGCTCCCGAAGCAAAGGATTATCACAGAGATAGAGCTGACCGACTGACAGATAGTTGGCTGCGCGCCAGTAGGCATCCATCTTGTGGAGCAGTTCAGGGCAAAGAGTTTTTGTCTTCATGGTTCAATTCTCCTTTTTTCAGCCAAGTTCGAGAAAGCGACAAACCGTCCTGGCTATCATGCGATCTTCGTCCGTGCGAATGACGCAGACCGCAACCCGGCATGCCGCCATGGAAATCACGGCATCATTCGCCGCATTTCGATTTATTTCGAGTTTGATTCCAAGGAATCCCGGCCCATCGCAAATCCGGGCACGGACCGTAGACGCATTTTCTCTGATACCACCAGCGAACACCAGCGTGTCCAGTCAGCCTAACGCCGCCACAAAAGCGCCGATACATTTCTTGACCTGGTAGTAAAACAAAGCGACCGCTTCAGTTGCCCGTACGTCCTGTGTTTCATGGTCGAGCAAGTCGCTTATGTTGGAACTGGTCTCCGACACGCCGGGCAGCCCGGACTGGAAATTGACCATCTCATTAAATAGTTTTGTATCGATGCCCTTGGTGCACATAAGATACCAAAGTAGTCCTGGGTCGAGATCACCTGAGCGGGCACTCATCAGCACGGGTGCATTCCCGATTTTTTGTAAATCGGGTTAACTGGGTAGAGTGGGCATCGCCCACCAAACATCCCTCACTCGTTCACGTGGCCTATTTTTTGGTGGGCGGTGCCCACCCTACTCCATATGGCAAGGCACGTCTTGCCGTTACAATTTTATAAGAGGTACCCAATCATACCGTTCGTTCATTGTTTTACAATAAATCGGGATATGCAACAACCTGGCCACGCGCGGCAGGTCATGGTGAAAAGCCGTGTCGAAACACGCCACCTGGGGCAGGTCAGAAAACCGGCGATGAAACGTCTCGTTCAACAGGATATCCTCCGGCAGTCCAATTCGTTCAATCCCGCACTTCAGAATCCGTCGGAGCGAGCCACCATTGATCGTCAGGATACCTGGGTTAGCTGGTTTCATGGATGACTCCTTCTTCGTTCTGCAATCCGAACGAAGCCAATTTCACGCATGTGGAACTTTGATCCGTATGAAGAACGCTTCGAATCCTCAAACCTTCTGCGACCCCGACGAACATCGGGGTGTTTTCGATATAGATTATCTGCCGGGCTGGCGTCTGGGAAATGTCCAGTGGAAGCCGAAAGATGTCAGCGTTGGGCTTGCGGACATAAACGAAGCAGGAGTAAATAAAAAAATCCACGAAACCATCAAGCTTGAAGTTCTCCGCCGCCCTTTTCCGGGTATGATGATCCCACCCGTCAGTGAGCAGGACACCACCGATATCCAAATACAACGTCGTGATCAGGATAGCTCTTTTCACCTGAAAATGAAGCCGGTTGTCTAAAAGATAAACATTTTCATGACCTCTTGTGACCGTTAGGTCATGGATGTTTCATTTGGCCTCCGTCAACGCCGGCTGCAACCTTTAACAGTTCGTTCGTCGAACCAGAAGTATTGCGCTAGATCGGGGGCTCAGGTGGTAGGTTTTTGGATCTTCCCAAAGCGGTTCCGCGCCCGCAGCAAACAGATCTTGTGGCGCTTTGCAAGTGGTGTCAACGGCCAGACACCATTGCGCCCCCGGCGATACCGGGGGCAAAACAAAAACGACCGCATCGGCGTCAGCATTGAACATCAGGTAAAGTGCGCTCTGCTCCTCTTCATAGATCAGACAGGCAAACTGTTTTTCTTTCGGGTCTGCCCAGTTGGGCGATCCTCCTTGCGGGCCAAACCATTGTATCTCGGCGTCCGTGTAGAATTGCTCCTTACTTAGAATCGGATGGGCGCGACGAAAGGCAATCATGCCACGGGTAAAACGAAATATTTCCCGGTGCTGTTCCAGACAGCGCCAGTCATGCCAGCTCGTTTCGTTGTCCTGGCAGTAGGCGTTGTTGTTGCCGCCTTGCGTGCGGCGAAATTCAACTCCGCCCAGTAGCATCGGCACCCCCCGAGAGATTAACAGAGTCAGCAGGAAGTTCTTGATTTGGCCTTTTCGCAAGGTCCCGATCCCGGCATCCGTTGTCTCGCCTTCAGCGCCGTAGTTCTCGCTGAAGTTGCAGTTTGTCCCGTCATGGTTGTTTTCTCCGTTTGCTTTATTGTGCTTGTAGCGATAGCTCACCAGGTCGTTCAGCGTGAAGCCGTCGTGGCAGGTGACAAAATTGATGCTGCTCTCTGGGCCTTTGCCAGACTTGGTGTAGATGTCGGCACTGCCGCAGATACGGCTGGCAAACAAACCGAGCATCCCATCATCGCCGCGCCAGAAACGCCGGATATCATCTCGGTACCGGCCGTTCCACTCCGCCCAACGCTTCTCTGAAAAACTACCCACCTCGTATGCACCGGCTGCGTCCCATGCCTCGGCGATGATTTTCACGTCTCTCAAGATCGGGTCCTCGGCGATCCGTTCGAGAAGAGGGGCATTGGCTAGCAGCTTGCCAGTGCCGTCCCGGCCAAGAACCAACGCCAGGTCAAACCGGAATCCATCTACATGCATCTCGACCATCCAATAACGCAGCGCAGACAGGATGTGGTCTTGCACTACGGGATGATTGGCGTTGATGGTATTGCCGGTGCCCGTGTAATCCTTGTAGTAGCGGTTGTCGTCAGTCAACATGTAAAAGATCGTGTTATCAATCCCGCGGAAGCAGAGTGTAGGCCCCTGTTCGTTTCCCTCGGCCGTATGGTTGAAGACCACGTCCAGGATCACCTCGATGCCCGCCCCATGGAGTGCCTGTACCATTTCCTTGAATTCCAGTTTCTGCTGCCCCACGCCTCCCGAACTGCTGTAGGAAGCTTTGGGCGCAAAGAAAACCACGGGATCATATCCCCAGTAATTCTTGAGTGGCTGGCCTGTTTGCGGATTGATGCCAGTGATCTGGTTCTCATTGAACTCCTGCACGGGCATCAGCTCCACTGCCGTCACCCCCAGGTCTTTGAGATAGGGGATCTTTTCCATTAGCCCACGGTACGTGCCGGGATGCTCGACGCCAGAGCTCTGATGAATGGTAAAACCACGGATGTGAGTTTCATAAATTACCATCTTCGACCATGGATGTCTGAGCGGCCGGTAGCCCTGCCAATGGAAGTGCTCGTGAGTGAACACGCATTTCGGCATGGCTCCGGCATCGTCCACCGGGGAACATACCAAGTCTCGTTCCGGCGCCGACGGATCATATCCCCGTGCCGGGCCGAACTCCCAGGTAGACAGCCTCGAGATCGCCATAGCAAAGGGATCCAGGAGAAGTTTGTTGAAATTGAAACGTTGGCCGTCCTTGGGTTGATACGGGCCGTCCACGCGATAGGCATACAGCTGGCCAGGCCGAATCCCCCCAATCCATACGTGCCACACGTCATCAGTGCGGTTGCGCGCGGGATCCAGATCAATCACCATGGCGGCCATGGCGTCTTCGGGATGATCAAACAACTCCAGCCGAACGCGGCTGGCGTGCCTGCTGAAGAACGCAAAGTTCACTCCTTCGTCACGTGCATAGGTTCCCAGAGGCAATGGCACACCAATTCGAACATCAGTCCGCTCCGATACCTCTGCCACATAATCATGCAGCGGGCGTTCGGACGTAGTCATAACTGTAGTCGCGTCCGCCTTTTCTGCCTCCTGACCTGACACGGACGGCGTCCGTCCTGTTGGCTGCCGCATTTTTTTCAATTTTTTTGATTTTTTCACAGATTGTCTTCTGTCCTCCTTCTCCCGTTCGTGGCTGGTTCACAGCTGCCAGAGAATGCGATCGATTTCCAGGGGCACTGCAACGCCAGCGCAGTGGGGTATGATGCGCGCTGTATAGTCCGTCGCCTGGCGGGCAGCAGAAACAGTCGCACTGTAAACGTAACCGCCCGACGCGCCAGCCAGTTGGCGAATGCACTTCATCTTTTGCCTCACTGGTACGCCGCCGTTCACTCCGTCGGCGTAAAGCTCCACCTGCACCGACTTCGGATCGAGGTCGTTGAGATACACCTCTGCCTCAAAGATGTGCTGGGCCGCATTTGTCTGTACCTTCACGTTGCCAAAGCGTAGCGTGCCCCATTTCTCTTTCAGAGTATGTTCCCAATTGACTATGTCCCTGCCCACTGCTCCTTTATCGGCAGCTCGCTCACGGTAGGCGGCTGCAGACGGGAGGTAGTGTTGCTCTGTGTATTCGCGCACCGTGCGGTTGGCGGAGAAGCGCGGTGTCAACCGTGCCATGCTTTCCCGCATTCGCGCTACCCAGGCCGTGGGAATGCCCTTATCGTCGCGGGTATAAAACTCCGGGATCACCTCCCGCTCGAGCAGATCGTAAAGCGCCAGGGCTTCTACCGCATCCCAGGCGGGATCATTGTCATGTTCCTGGCCGTCTCCCAACGCCCACCCTACCTCAGGCGTGTAAGCCTCTGCCCACCAGCCGTCCAGTACCGAGAGATTGATCCCTCCATTGACGAGCACCTTCATGCCGCTCGTTCCACACGCCTCCCAGGGCCTCCGTGGTGTGTTGATCCAGACATCCACGCCTTGCACCAGGTGCTCCGTCAAATGCATATCATAGTCGCTGAGGAAGATCACATGGGGGCGAGCCTCTGGCCGCCGGATGAAATGCGTCCATTCCATGATCAGGGCTTGCCCAGCCTGGTCTGCCGGATGGGCCTTACCAGCAAGGATGAGTTGAACCGGTCGCTGAAGATTGGTTAGCAAACGAAGCAGTCGCTCCGGGTCGTGCAGCAGCAGGTTCGGTCTCTTGTAGGTCGCGAAACGACGTGCAAAGCCCAGTGTCAATGTATTGGGATCAAATAGATGTTTCGCCCCGTCAACCACCTCGGGCAACGCGCCGGATGATGCCAGTTGCCTGGAAAATCGCTCGCGAGCGTATTCAACAAGAGACTTGCTGGCGGCAGTACGAAATTGCCAGAGCCCGACGTCAGAGACACATCGGATATCTTGTTTCAGGGTTTCATTCGTTCCCAGCCAGCGATCCTTTCCACAGGCCTCAGTCCACAGATCATCGGCCTGAGCTGAGTCCCAGGTCGGCATGTGGACTCCGTTGGTCACGTGTCCGACGGGCACTTCGTCCGATGGCCAGTGGGGAAAAAGAGGCTCAAAGAGGTGTCGGCTCACTTTCCCATGCAAGCGACTCACGCCATTCACCGCTCCGCTCCCCCGGATTGCCAGATATGCCATATTGAAACTCTCCGACGAGTCGTTTGGATTCTGGCGACCCAGGGCCAGCAAATCGTGGAGTGTAATGCCGAGTCTCTGTCCGGCATAACCACCGAGGTATTGTTCGATGAGGGCCGGAGAAAAACGGTCAAAGCCGGCGGCCACTGCCGTGTGCGTGGTAAAAAGGTTCCCAGCTCGGGTGACGGCCAGCGCGGCCTCGAAGGGCTGCGCGGTCTCTTGCATGAAACTGCTGGCGCGTTCCAATACGGCAAAGGCCGCATGCCCTTCATTCAGATGACAGACTTCCGGATGGATACCAAGCGCACCAAGCAGTCGCCATCCGCCGATACCGAGGAGCAGTTCTTGTTTAAGGCGCAGCTCCGGTCCGCCTCCGTAAAGCTCACTGGTAATGCCTCGATGCGCGGGGTAATTCGCTGCGTCATTGCTGTCCAGCAGGTAAAGCTTCACTCTGCCGACCTGAACCTGCCAGGCGCGCAGCCAGACCGAGTAACCAGGTAAGGCGATCTCCAGCCGCAACCACTCACCGTTTGCCTGGCGCAAAGGCGTGATCGGCAACTGTCCGGGATCGTTATACGGGAAGAGGGCATGTTGCGCTCCGTCCTTGTCTATCACCTGGCGAAAATAGCCTTGCTGGTACAGCAGTCCCACGCCGACCACCGGCAGGCCCAAGTCGCTGGCGGTTTTGAGCTGATCACCAGCCACATTACCGAGCCCGCCCGAGTAGATGGGCAGCGCTTCGCTCAACATGAATTCCATGCTGAAATAAGCGACGCAGGTCAGGGAACCCTGCGAATGATTCTGTTGAAACCACGCGGGCGTCTCCACATCTTGCCGCCGGGTCTGCACCAGGCCATCAACGTATTCGCGAAAAACGGGATCTGCCAACACGCGCTCGATCTGGTCGCGCGAGACCGTCTGCAGGACAACCCAGGGGTTACGCGTGAGTTCCCACAGCGCAGGATCAAGCTGCCGCCACACTTTGTCGGTAGCATGATTCCATGACCAGCGCATATCCAGGGCCAGCTCCATCAGGGAATTGAAACCATCGATTTCAATGAGTAACAAATCCCTGGCCAAGCTGCTGGTGCGTAAATGAGTGTTCATGATTTTACCTTCCTTCCCTTAAGGATTTCATACGCAGCTACTGTCGCCGATTCCGAAACCGCGCCGGGTTCTAAAGCCTTCATTTGAGTTGCGAGCAAATCGTTGAATCCATCCTCTTTCTGATTCAGCAAAACATGGCGCACTCCCTGGCGCAATAAAACAGAATCCGACCCATCTTTTATCAACACGCGCAATAATGGGGACCAGGCGGTTTTTTCGAAATTACTCAATGCTTCTGCAGCCAACCAAGCCACATCGGGGTCGCTGTCTTCGAGTGCTTGCACCATCGGTGGTATTGATTTGGTATCGCCGATCGCACCGAGTCCTTTGGCTGCTTCCCAGCGAACCTGATCCAACATGGAATTCTGCAATGCCTGGATAAGGGAAGAGACGGCGGGTTTACCCAGCGCCACCAACGATTCCCTTGCTTTCTGGCGAATCATGCCGTCCTTGTTTGACAGCGTGTCCATCAAGGTTTTTAGATTTGTGCCGGTACATTTTTGGTTGCTCATGATTTCTCCTCCGAATTAGTTTTGCCTGCAGGCCCTGACTTCTGCGGTGCCGCAGCCAAAGCATTGTTGACGATTGTCTGGGCTTCCTCCAGGATGCGGCGCAGATGATCCGCTCCCCGGAAGCTCTCCGTATAAATTTTGTAGATATTTTCAGTCCCTGACGGACGCGCCGCAAACCACCCACTCTCAGCAATCACCTTTATGCCGCCGATAGGAGCCCCATTGCCCGGTGCATGAGTAATCAGGGTCTGGATCTTTTCCCCCGCCAGATCTGTGAATCGAACCTGTTCTGGCGAGAGCTTTTCCAAAGCTTCTTTTTGTTCCGGGGTTGCAGTCGCCTCAACCCGGCCATAGACAGTCTCACCGAATTCGCGTGTAAGTTCCCGGTAGATTTCGCCGGGATCGCGGCCCATTTTTACCGTTATCTCCGCAGCAAGTAAAGCCGGGACGATTCAATCTTTATCCGTTGTCCAGACGCTGCCATCCAAGCGGACGAAAGACCCCCCTGCACTCTCTTCCCCACCGAAGCCAAGCGAACCGTCGAGCAAACCGTCAACGAACCATTTGAAACCAACCGGCACCTCATAGAGCTTTCGCCCAAGTTTCGCGGTAATGCGATCAATCATCTGGCTGCTCACCACCGTCTTGCCGACCGCCGCTTCCTTACGCCACTTCGGTCGGTGTTGAAAAAGG
Source organism: Planctomycetia bacterium (assembly GCA_015075005.1). Lineage (GTDB taxonomy): Bacteria > Planctomycetota > Brocadiia > Brocadiales > Brocadiaceae > Brocadia. The sequence goes on along the minus strand of JABTVC010000001.1, from coordinate 722,542 downwards.
TAGAAGATGGCTGCTGAAAGGTAGTGATTGGGTGAAAGCAGTCCCGTACTCCTGGTGACAATTCCGTGCCGGTCATGGTCAGTGTCACAGGCAAAGGCAATATCGAAGCGATCTTTTAAACCAATCAACCTTTGCATCGCATAAGGCGAGGATGGGTCCATGCGTATCTGGCCGTCCCAATCCACCGTCATGAAACGAAAGGTTGGATCGACTGCCTCGTTGACAACTGTCAGGTTCAACCCATATCGCTCAGCAATCGGCCCCCAGTAGTGGACGCCGGCACCACCGAGCGGATCCACCCCCATACTAATCTTAGCGCCACGAATGGTGTTCATATCGATCACATTGCCGAGATCACTCACATAAGCATCGAGGTAATTATGACGGTGCGTCGTGCCAGCGCAAAGGGCCTTCCCGAAAGGAATCCTTTTTACATCCAGCAGATTTCTTTCAAGAAATTCATTCGACTTCGCTTCGATCCAATCTGTGATGGTAGTTTCAGCCGGTCCGCCGTTAGGAGGATTGTACTTGAAACCGCCGTCATGAGGCGGATTATGCGAAGGCGTGATCACTATGCCATCGGCAAATCCTGTCTTGCGCCCGCGGTTGTATGTGATAATAGCATGAGAAATAACAGGGGTTGGTGTGTATTCATCTTTCTCCGCAATCATGACATCCACCCGATTGGCCGCCAGCACTTCAATCGCACTGGCAAGAGCCGGCACGGAGAGCGCATGCGTGTCCATGCCGAGAAACAGAGGGCCATCGATCTTCTGCTGCCTGCGGTACAGGCAAATAGCCTGACTGATGGCGAGGATATGCCATTCGTTGAAAGCCTTCTCTAGCGCAGACCCGCGATGCCCTGATGTGCCGAACACAACCCGTTGCGCCGAAACCTTCGGATCAGGCACATCGGTATAATAAGCCGTGATGAGTTTGGGTACGTTGACGAGCATCGATGCTTCGGCCGGCTTTCCTGCACAAGGACTTACTTTCATGAGTCTCTCACATGCCATGGTTACGTGGTCATCCATTGTCTATGTAATGTCCTTCTTCTTTAACATGCTTTGTATCTTCCTTCCGTGGGCATCTGCGAATCAATAATCATAGTTTTATTACGTCTCCAGTCCCTGGTATCTCAACAGATTGGAAACCCTGGGCACTAAGTTTCGTTTTCAAAGCCTCCTGAGATTTTGGTTCTCCATGCACAAGAATGACTTTCTCCAGGCGCCCTTGGCTTCGGACGGTATCTGCAAAGTGAAGTAATCCGTTCTGATCTGCGTGGCCGGAGAAACCGTTCATGACAACCACCTCGGCTTCGAGGCGGCGCATGACTCCATAAATTCGAACCTCAGGTCGGTTTTCCACCAATCTCCTTCCCAAGGTGTGCTCCGCCTGGAATCCGACAATAATGACTGTGTTCCTTGAGTTTTCAATCGATGAGATGAGATGATGCAGAATTCTTCCACCCTCGCACATACCGCTTGCTGAAATTACAATGGAGGGCCCGGTGGCCGAAGAGACCCTCTTTGAATCTTCGACACTTGAAATATACTTTAGGCCTGGAAATTCAAAGGGCGAATTTTCATTATGAAGTAGAGCGAAGGTCTCCTGGTCGTAACATTCCGGATGCAGCCTGAAGACATCCGTTAGTTTTACGGTGAGCGGAGAATCGACGTACACAGGAAGCAAAGGAATACGCTTTTGGTCATGCAGTTTCTTGAGCGCATAGATGATCTCTTGGGCACGCTCCAGTGCAAAGGATGGAATGACAATTTTCCCACCCCTTTTAACGGTGCGATTGATCACTTCAGCCAGTGCCTCAGTCGTCAATTCAATAGGATCATGAAGCCTGTCTCCATAGGTGCTTTCCGTCAGGAGGCATGAGACCCCGTCTGGAATTTCCGGGTCTCGCAAAATGGGAAGATGCTTGCGGCCTAAGTCACCCGTAAAGGCGAGACGCACTTTCTGACCATCGTCTTCGACATCGAGAACAGATATGGCACTTCCCAATACATGGCCAGCATCGAAAAAGGACAATGAAATACCTGGAGCAATGGTCTGGTTTCTATGATAGGGAATTCCTATGATTTGCGATAGCGTGCCTATCACATCTCTTTCGCCATAAAGAGGTTCGACTGGATCAAGATGTTTAACACCACGCGAGATGAGTTTTTGAATGTGTTCGGCATCACCCTTCATGATCCATGCTGTATCCATCAACATCGGTGAGCAAAGATCGTGAGTGGCTGGAGTGGCATAGATCGGGCCTCGATAGCCATTTTTATAAATACATGGCAAAGCGCCTGAGTGATCGATATGGGCGTGAGATAATACGATAGCATCGAGCTGTTTGCCATCAATTGAAAAATTTCTATTTTTCTCGTAGGCCTCTTTGCGGTGTCCCTGGAACAAACCACAGTCCAGCAATACAGATGCATGTGATGTGCGAAGCAGATGTTTAGATCCAGTCACCGTTTTCGCTGCACCAATAAATTCCAGCTCTATCATCGAGACTTCTCCTCAATTAGCAGTTTTGAAAACTTCGCCTTTGCAATCGCAGGACAAACCGATTCCTTTTCTTTCGGCAGGCAGTTTTTGAGCAGTTCAAATGCTGTTTGAACATCGCCCACGCGATGAATAAGATTCAGATCTTCTTCGTCGATCATCCCGTGCTTCACGAGGGAGTCAAAATTGATTACTTCTTTCCAATACTCCGAGCCGTAGAGAAGAATGAGAATGTCGCGATCCAGCTTTTGCGTTTGCGCAAGTGTTAGCATCTCCATAAACTCATCCAGCGTCCCGAACCCTCCAGGAAACACAATGAGTGCTCGTGCCAAATGCGTAAACCACAGTTTACGCATAAAAAAGTAATGAAACTCAAATAAGAGTGCTGGGGTGACGTAAGGGTTCGGGCGCTGTTCGTGAGGCAGGCCGATGTTGAAACCAATGGTGCTCCCACCGGCATCTGCGGCCCCTCGATTTGCCGCTTCCATAATACCGCCACCGCCGCCCGAACAGACTACAAATCTTTTAGGGCCGGCCAGATCGCAGGACCACTCAGTCAGAAGTCGTGCTAGCAAACGGGCGTCTTTATAGTACCGTCCCAGTGGTCCGTCTTCTTTCATTCTGGCTGACCCAAAGAAAACGATTGTGTCATGAATCTCCTCCCGCTGGAGCCGGTAAAATGGTTCAAAGTACTCGGCAAGAATGCGAAGAGGCCTGCCATCGTTACTGTCCATGAATATTTCATTATGGTAGGCAGTCTCCGATGAAGTCGGTCTGTCGGGGGTATTCATAATCTCTCCTTTGCGGTATCGCCGAAAGAACTCAACATGAGGATCTCAATCTCCTCCGTAATTTCTTCCTGGCGTTAACCGATCAATATAAGTGAAAGTTGCTCTCTGTATTTTTTGACCCAATTGTGTGTCTCTTCCCTATGGTACAGGCGCTTCCGATTTTCCACCATAAACTTTGAAAAACAAAATGGTTTTTACAACAAACTTTCTTAGTATTTCTTATAGAACATGCCGCTTCCGAGTATCTCAAGCATCTCTTCTGTAATTTCTTCCTGCCTGGTGTACATCTGTACAGAATTAAGATTCGAGAGTTGTCTTTTTAAAGTTTCTGATGCACCGTCCATGCTCCTCAATCGATACCAGTTTTCACTTCTGAGGGACTCCACATAACATCGGTAAAGGCTGATAAATAAAAATTCCTCTAAGATTTTATTAAAAATAATTTTAGGTTCAAGGTAGGTAAACGGAGGAATTCTGGTTGGGCTTAAAACGCTTACTTTATTAATGTCAGGGGGGAGGATTTGTTCCACGGAAATTTCAGCCTTTTTTTCAAAAATATACGTGAAGACGAAAGCAAGCTTATAGTATGCTTCCTTTTTATATATATTCATTATTTTCGAAACAGTCTCTTTTAAGGCTGGCCGTATTCCACTAATGTTGGCCACAGAGTCGCTGTAATCTCCATACGATACATGTTTCAATTCCAGAGACATTTTCAGCCTCTTTCCAATAACGAATAAGATATCATTGCCAGTAATTATCCCGGAAACAGCATCAAACATTTTTTCATTAAAGGAACCACATAATCCCTGTGAAGAACCGAAGGCCACGAGAATTCTTTTCCCTTTGTTTTGCTCCTTCAATGATATTCCCGGGTAATGTCTTATAATATCAGCCATTGCCAAAAGTAGATTTTTTTCATATGCCCTTATATTATGAACAATATCCTCTGTCCTCCTCATCGTAACTCCGGCATATGCCTTCATAGCACCGACTATATCTTCTATGGTATATAGTGCCCGTATCTTTTTTTCTATATCTAAGGAAGAAAGCATATCTATACCTTTTCCTTTGCAATAAAATCTTTTAATGTTCCTAAGTCTGTTTTCCCGAGCAATCCATCCTGAATAATACGATTTAAAATTTCCGGGAATGCAGACGTAATCTTTTTAATTATTTCATTACACACTTTTCTTACCGATGGGATTGTTACATTATCAAGTATTCCTGATTCTATAATGATGAAGCTTAATACTTCCTGTTCAAGGGTGAATGGATGAAACTGTGGCTGTTTTAGAATTTCCCGTAACCGCTCTCCGCGTTTGATGAGCTTTGCAGTTTCTTCTTCCAAATGTGCCCCGAACTTCGTAAATACTTCCACCTCCATAAATCTTGAATAGTCTATTTTCAGCCTGTTGGCTACAGCTTTCATCGCTTCTACCTGGGCCTTTCCCCCTATTCTTGATACCGATTTGCCGACGTCCACTGCCGGTCGAATGCCTTTGTTAAACAGTAATGTATCTAAATATATTTGACCGTCCGTTATCGAGATAAGGTTTGTGGGAATATAGGATGATATCCGGCCCTGCTGTGTTTCCACGATAGGGAGGGCCGTAATGGAACCTCCGCCATTCTTTTGATTCAGTTTTGCAGACCTTTTGAGGAGTCTTGAGTGAATAAAGAATATATCTCCCGGATATGCTTCTCTGCCTGGCGGTCTCTTCAATAAAAGGCTTAACGAGCGATACGCATCAGCGTGTTTCGTAAGGTCGTCATAAATGATTAAGACGTCCTTCCCCTTATCGAGGAAATACTCGGCTATGGCTGTAGCACTGTAGGGTGCAATAAATTGGAGACCCAGAGAGTTTGAAGCATCGGCAATTACGAATATGGTCTTTGACAAGTCGCCATATTTTTTTATTTCTTCAATGATTTTTAATACGTGAGACTTTTTCTGCCCAATGACTACATAAACAGAAATAACGCTGGAGTTTTTTTGATTGATGACAGTATCTATAGCTATCGATGTCTTACCGGTCGAAGAATCACCGATGATCAATTCCCGCTGTCCCTTGCCTATGGCGAGCATAGAGTCAATGACTTTAATACCCGTATAGAGAGGTTCGGTAATAAAGTCTCTTTGCAGCAAAGAAGGGGCATCTCGTTCTACCGGACAGGATAGAGATTCTTTCAGTTCCGGCCCATTATCAATGGGATTGCCGAGGGCGTCCAGTACCCTTCCCAAGAGCCCTTCAGTTGCATTTACCGAGGCAATCCTATCAGTTTTGTACGCGGTATCACCAGCCCGTATCCCATTGCGCCCGGTAAGCAGTACTACTGCTATACTATCAACACCGAGATCAAACACTATACCCTCATCGCCATTTTCAAACAGTATAAGTTCGTAGAGTTTTGCATCTCTCAAACCGGCAATATGCACAATACCATCCCCTACAGATAGTACCTTTCCCTCTTCGGTAACCCCGACGGAGAATCTGCTGGTTTTAACCTTTTCTTTTATTCTTTCAAAAAAAGCAGTTAGTTCTTTTTCCATTTACCTGGTTTCTTTGAGCTGCGAAGCAAGTGCATTTATCTGGCCTGCCAGTGAGGAATCGTAAATCATATCGTAGGCCTTTATCCTTACTCCTGCGATAAGAGTCTTATCAACGGTCGTATTCATTTTTATTTTTTTTGCAAGCTGAGATTCAAGTGTTTCTTTAAATGTTTTTACATCATCCATAGGTAATGGATATGCGGTAACGAGGTCTATATTTAATATCTCCTCTTTTTCTTTTATTTTGGAAATATCAGAAACAATTTTTCCGTTCTCCTTCACGAGCTTTCTAAATATGGCCTTATGCAGCTCTTCGTCTGAAATGTCTTTTAAAAGATTTGAAGCAAAAACTGAGACCATCTCAAGGGTCTTATTTTTCAGTTCTGATTCTATCCTCATTTTTTCTGCATCAATCAAGGCCTTTTCTTTTTCGTTTATTTTGGCGGCCTCTTTATGTGCCTCATCGAGTAACTTATTCCTGTCTTTAAGGGCTTCTTCCCGCGATTGTTCCAGCATTTGGCCTTGAAGTTCCTTTGCCTTATTCAATTCTTTCTGATTATTTTCTTTAAGTTCCAGTGCCTCTTTCTTTGTCTTTTCGGCATCCCCGACAGTTTTTGCTATAAGCCCTCTCCTTTTTTCAATAATTTCCCGTATGGGCTTATATAATATCCTTTTCAGGATATAGAGTAAAATGACGAAATTTATTACCTGAAATAGAATCGTCCAGAGATTGAATTTCATTTTACAATATACCCGATAAGAGGATTTGCAAAAAGGACAATCAAGGCGATAACAAATGCATATATAGCAATGGATTCAATCAGCGCCATTCCAACAAAAAGCGCCCGCATAATCTTATCGGACGCCTCAGGCTGCCTGGCAGTAGCGTCAAGCGCCTCGGTGAGCGCCTTCCCAAGCGCCTTTGCCGGCCCGTAACCACCGATAGCCATTACAAGGGCCGCTGACAGTATCGAGACAGAAATAACGACAGTTTTTGCATCCATATAAAGTCTCCTTTAAGATTTTGTTCTCATTCCGCCTGCAATAAAAACCAGAGTTAAAATACCAAATATATAGGCTTGTATAAGGCCGATAATAATATGCAATAAACTAAACGGGATGGGTACCAGTAATCCAACGATACCGAGAAGTATTATGGCAATCATATCACCACTTAGCATATTTCCAAAAAGCCTTACGGCCAGCGCAACCGTCCTTGTAATCTCTGCTATAAGGTGGAAAGGGAGTAATATCCATGTCGGTTCTTTATAGTGTAAGAGATAACCTTTCAACCCTTGTGTTGAGATACCAACAACGTGGGTCATGGAAAAAGATATTAATGCAAATGCACAGGTTGTATTGAGGTCGGCGGTAGGTGTCTTCAGCCCCGGTATCAAACCGGCCAGATTGGAAAAACCAATAAGTATCCAAAGGGTGCCCAGCATAGGAACAACCAGCCACGGATCCAAAGGCAGGATATCTTTTATCGTCTTCTCCATGGCCTCAAAGATAGCCTCTAGCACCTCCTGGAAAAAAGAAGGTTTTATGGAAAGTTTTCTTGTCACACTATAGCAAAGTGTTATTATCAGCGCCATGACAAGCCACGTAGTAATGACCGTGTCGGTAATATGTACGGGGCCGATAGAAAAAATGGTTTCCGGAAAAACATTAAATATTTTCACTGCTGATGTTTCCTGACGAACAAGTACCAGACATTATAAACACCAACGGCTATGCCAATCATGAGAAGCGTTATTGTCCACGAAATGCCTTCCCCGTGCATTTTTTTATCCAGATATCTTCCAAGATAAGCACCTCCAACTACCGGGATAACGAAAACCCATCCACCAACACCAAGGACATTAGCATAGCGCCAGAAATTTGATTTCTCCTTTCGGGCACGCAATAGTTCTTTCGCAGATTTATCAATATCCCCTGAGAATTTTTTATCTTCCATTAAAGACTTCCTTTTACCAATTTTATGGTCTTTTCCATAAACGACCTTTCGATTCCCGCTAACATCCCGCGAAAAGCTATCTCTGATTCATCCCTTTTCGCAAGGGTGGTTTCAATTATTTCTGCAAGTTTTCCGGCGTCGTCGCTCTCGAATACCTCCTTTGACGTGATGGTAATAGTTCCTTCCCTTACGCTTACTATTCCTTCATCAACTGCAAGAAATGCTTCCCTGCCATTTACGTCTGTGTAATAACAAAGAGAAGGTACAAGAACGGTTAAGAAATTCGTATGGTCCTTTAAAATACCAAAATAGCCTGTCTCATCTTTCAATCTGATATAGGTTATCTCTTTTTCCGTGATCTTTGTGGGAGTTACAATATTTAATTTAAAGGATGAATTAGTCACCGTATCTCCTCAATGTCTCCGATCATAAAAAATGCATCTTCAGGTATATCATCCATTTTCCCTGATAATATCTTCTCGCAACCGTCAAGGGTTTTACTGACAGGTACATGTTTTCCCTCTCTGCCAGTAAATTCCTTTGTAAGGAAAAAAGGTTGCGTAAGGAACATCTCGAGCTTCCTTGCCCTTTTAACAATGAACCTGTCAGCCGGAGAAAGCTCTTCTATGCCCAGCATAGCAACAATATCAAGGAGTTCTTTATACCGGGAAAGGTGCTCCATTACAGTCCTTGAGATTTGATAATGTCTCTCTCCAACATCTTCCGGGCTGAGAAATTTTGAGGTCGAAAGGAGTGGATCAATGGCCGGATAAAGCCCTTTGGATGCTATTTCACGGGAAAGAACGACTGTCGTATCAAGGTGGGGGAATACGTTCGCAACGGCGGGGTCTGTTATATCGTCAGCCGGCACGTATATCGCCTGCACAGAAGTAATAGAACCCCTTTGTGTTGATACAATTCTTTCCTCCACTTCAGCAAGCTCTGAAAGGAGGGTCGGTTGGTAACCTACCCGTGAGGAAAGCCTTCCTAAAAGGACAGAGACCTCGTTCCCCGCCTGAACAAAACGGTAGACATTATCCATTAAGAAAAGGATGTTACTTCCCAACTCATCCCTGAAGAATTCTGCTAAGGTAATTGCCGTTAACGGCGCACGAAACCGTATCCCCGGGGATTCACACATCTGGCCAAATACGAGTATTGCGTTGCTTAAGATATCCTGCCTTTCCATTTCTCTCCAGAGTTCATGTCCTTCCCTCATTCTTTCTCCAACACCGCAAAATATGGATATCCCTGAATAAACCTTCACTATCTTGTAAATGAATTCCATAAGCAATACGGTCTTCCCGACTCCCGCACCGCCAAAAAGACCAATTTTCCCTCCTTTGGGAAAAGGAGATAAAAGGTCTATTATCTTTATGCCGGTCTCCAGTATCCCTGAGGCAGATATCTGTTCTTCAAGACCCGGAGACGACTTATGAATAGGCATCGGTTTATAATCTTCAATTGGAGGTTTACCATCTGTTGGCTCACCAAAGACATTGAACACCCTTCCCAGGCAATTCTTACTTACTGGAATTTTGAGCGAACTGCCTGAAGGAATTACAGTCATACCCCTTTTCATGCCCTGTGTGAATCCAAGCGCAATAGTTTTTACAACTGTGCTGCTTATGTGATCATGAACCTCGAGGATGATATTTGTTCCGTCCGTTTTCTTTACAACAAGGGAATCATTGATGTTGGGAAGTCCTCCCTTAAACTCAATTTCAACAACATCTCCATGAATAGCAATTATAACGCCCTGCATAGACATGATTGTATCATAAGAACGCTGGCCTTCAAACATTTTTCTGTTGAGACGAATTGTCAAAGTTTCATGTTATTTCTAAAGCAATTTTTTTATCGCAGTTCCCGCTTTGCCAGCCACAAACCGGGAAACATGGGCAACCAGAGCGTAAATCCCCTCAATAATAGAGTTGCCGTAAGTGCTGCTTCTAGTCTGATATCAAACATACTAAGCACAGCAACGCATGTCGCCTCAAAGGTTCCCAGCCCAAGGGGAACAGGGCCGAGCGTTGCAACCATAGAAGCAACAACAAAGCTTGGGTAAACCACCAAAAACGAAACATCCTGTCCAATGGCATACAACATGATATTCAGGGTATAAGCATCCAGTAAGAAAATAGTCCCTTGCAGTAATATTGTTTTTATAAACAGTTCGGGACTTTTCAGCAGATAACCTGGCGCATCACCAAGGGCATTTAACAGAACAGATACGCCGGGGATTCGCATCAGCATTCCGGGAAACGACTGCCTTCCCCGCCGCCTCAACCACAAAGTTCCTGCGGAAATTGCTACCGCAACAATACAGAATACCACCGCTACAGCTATAATCCATACGGGTAAGTCATGATAAAACCACAATAGCGATATGCTTCCAAGCGCTGCAAGAAGGTATGCCATGTAATAAGCTGTCATGCTGACCATAAGTATAGCCAGACAAAGTGGTTTGGTTATACCACGACGATTCAATGATGCAACCAGAAATATCGTTCCACTCATACCACCAGTGGGTAAAGCCTGGTCTGAAAATAATTTCGCTATACTTAATGGTACAAGCGACCACAGTGAATAACGTACACCAGCATATCTTAGCGTTTGATGCCAGACGGCAGCAGCACTCAAGTATGTTATTGATGGAAGAAGAAAACCGGCAATCAGCCATAATGGTTTTATCTGGCGCAAAAGCTGAGCAAAGTGTTCTAATTCGCTGAAGTGAGTAACAAATAAAATTAATCCTGCAAGGAATATCAGACTAAAAAACCATACCCTGAGCCTGCGAGTTGTGAAAGTAGACTTTAAAGAGACATTGTCGCCCTGCTTGTCTTTTGATTGTGACATAAAAGAAGCCGTGTTACCCAATATATCGATAAAAAATGCGTTTGGATATTTCAGAAACAACCCCGTATAACACAGTAATTCCGATAAGCACCATCACCACAGTTACCGGTAAAGCAACAAACCCAAAGGGGGTACCAACTGACAAGAAGGGCAATAAGACAGTGATAATCATCATTACCGGTATGGTACATAAAAGAAAGCGTCCCGGACGACTCTTATAGAAGGGCTTATACGTACGCACAACCAGAATAATCAATAACTCGGTTAGGAGTGACTCAACAAACCATCCCGTGCGGAACAACTCGGGCACTTTGCCAACCATGCGTAACAATGCCCAAAATGTGAGCATATCAAAAACAGTGCTTATCAAGCCAAAAGTAATCATAAAGTTACGAATCATCCGCATATCCCACCTATGCGGGGTGTTTTCCCACTCACGGTCTACATTGTCTCCGGCAATCCCTAATGCCGGTATATCTGACAAGAAATTGTTCAGCAAAATCTGCTTTGCCAGGAGCGGTATAAAAGGCAAATACAGAGAGGCCATCGCCATACTTATCATGTTGCCAAAATTGGCACTGGTAGTGATGAATATATATTTTAGTGTATTGGCGAATGTTCGCCTGCCCTCATCAATGCCCTGGCGAAGCACCTCAAGATCATGCTCCAGCAACACGAAATCCGCTACCTCTTTCGCTACGTCAACGGCATTGTCAACCGAGATACCAACATCCGCCGCATATAATGCGGGTGCGTCATTGATACCATCCCCCAGATATCCCACCACATGTCCCGTTTTCTGTAAGGCAAGTATAATGCGTTCCTTCTGATTAGGATCTACTTCGGCAAATAACGTCACCAAAGGTGCCAAATGCCACAGGGCCTCATCTTTCATGGCCGACAATTCTTTCCCTGTCATTATATGATCGACATTCATGCCAACTGCCTCTGCCACATGACATGCAACAAGGCAATTATCGCCGGTAATAATTTTAAGATCCACCCCCAAACGACGCAGACCGTCCAATGCCTGTCGCACCCCTGGCTCTGGCGGGTCGAAGAACAGCAGAAAACCCATAAACACCATCGTTTGTTCATCGGCACGGTTGTACACGGCTTTTGTTTGTAAAGGCTTTTGTGCAATACCCAGGACACGGTAACCCTTTTGACTCCAATCAGAAAACTGACGAAAGATATGCGAACGTGTTTCATCGTCAAGTACTTCGATGTTATTACCGTTTTGAACACGGTCGCATACTTCTACTACGTTCTGCAATGCACCTTTCGTGATTAACAAAGACTGAAGTTCCTGCCCTTTACAAACTACAATACTCAGTCGTTTCCGGACAAAGTCATAGGGCATTTCATCGAGCTTGTGATAGTCAAAAACGTTCATACCGGCAGCCTCGGCATGTTGAATAACTGCTGTATCCAGGTGATTATCCAGTCCAGTCTGCAAACGGGAGTTTAGATAGGCCAGTTGTAATACGGTATCTGAAGACAACCCTTTAAAATCCAGAGTATCGTCCAACTGTGCTACTCCTTCTGTCAATGTACCTGTCTTGTCTGTGCAGAGCACGTCCATACTTCCCAGGTTCTCTATGGCATTCAAACGTTTTACGATCACGCCTCGTTTAGACATATTTTTAGCGCCCCGTGCCATAGTAATGGTAAAAATTGCAGGAAGCAACTCCGGTGTTAAACCAACCGCCAAGGCCATAGTGAAGAGAATCGTCTCCATCGTCGGGTGACGCAATGCTATATTTACAGCAAGAACAGCCACTACGATTATGACCATAATTTTTATAAGTAAACCGCCAAGTTGTCTAATCCCGCACTCAAACTCAGTTTCCGGCCGGTCTAACACAAGCTTTTTTGTTATCTGACCATAAACTGTATCACGTGCTGTATGTACAGCCAGAGCGGTTGCCATCCCGCTGCGGACCGTCGTCCCCATAAACACACAGTTGATTCGTTCTGCAAGGCTTGCATCTTTCGATACGAGACCGGGTTGCTTCTCAACGGGAAACGTTTCACCGGTCAATATTGCTTGTGAAACAAAAAAATCCTTTGCTTCAAGCAAAATCCCATCCGCCGGAATAAGACTGCCAGCAGTAAGCTGAATAATATCGCCCGGAACAACATTTTCACTAGCGATAATTTGCTTTTGGCCGTCACGTAGTATCGTTGTTTTTGCCGATACCCGTCTGCGTAGCTTTTCGACAGCATTTGAAGCATGATATTCCTGTAAGAAACTTAACACGTTACTAATAAAAATAATGCCCAGTACAATCGTTGCGTTCAGCCAATCATGAAGCACCGCAGCGATAGATGCAGCACATATTAAAATGAGAACGATTGGGTTGAGGAACCGATTCAGAAATAGCCACAGGAGTTTGCCTTTCTGGCGGCCTGCAATGTTATTGCGGCCAAAATATTGCAATCGTTCTGCAGCGTCTGATACGCCAAGACCATTCTGGCAGCTATCCAGTGCCTTTAACACTTTATCAATAGGAAGACACCAATATTGTATAGTTGTATCCGGTCGACCCATAAATTTATAAAAAAAATTGCTTCTGAATATATATCACGGAAGGAAAGGAGATAACAGAGGGAGGACTTACATCCTGGGAAATTGTCCACAACATTGCGGTATATGGAAAAAACCGAATTTTAAGCTGCACGAGATGATGATAGATAATTCTCTTTCAACTATCTGACTTCAAATCAAAAACGGGTTAAGACAAAAGATACCAGCCATTTGCCTATTGTTCACCAATTCCTCATTTCAAATTCGTACGAACGATGAGAGGCATCCTTGGTCATCCCATGCTCAATTAATTTCCAGTAGTCTTGTTCTTTTTCGTATGTAATCTTGTAGGAATAGTCGACCATCCTCCATCGCCAGAAAAAGAAATGTGATATACCTGTCACAAATATATCCAGACGCTTAGCCTTGGGGTCCACGTCCTCAAACATGGCCACACAATGCTTTGTTGTCTTAGGAGCCAACTCCCCTTTTGCAATAGCGGCATACTGGTATTTCTTACCTTCTTTATAATCATCATCCAGTTTAGCCACATGCTCCATAATTTCCGGATAATAAACATCCGGATATTTCTCACCCGTATCCGTCATCAACAACACTTCAATGGGAACCAATATAGGCCTTTCTATGGTATTTCTCAGATTATAGAACCATGTAATATATAAAACCTCCCCGTCAGTCCCTTTGTTATGCACATACGTTTTAGGTACACTCCATGAAAAATCAAGCTGTGAGGCGCTGGAAACCCGGACTATGCTTATTAAAAGTAATAACATCCCGAAAATGAAGATTTTTATTTTCACTAAATTACTCCTTCCTCTTTTGGAATATTTCTTTGATTGTGCTACCAATCCTAAGGTATACCCCTATCACACTTTTGCTTCTCGGTTTAACGTGTGCCTTTACGTCTTCAACTTCCTCTCCCCCTACAAGGTGAATAGATGAAGATTTCCTAAAATCGATCATCTGAGATGGATAGACACTTCTATGGCCGGTCATAAGAAAACTAATAATACATGCTATGGCAGCGTAAGGTCCCAACTTCGGACCAAACAATTCTAATGCCATAATACTTGCAGCAATAGGGGTGTTAGCAGCCCCAAGCCCAAGATATCTATCTGAGAATACAAGAGTTAAAACAATGAGGACAGAACCACCGATAAGACCCTTTAATGGCTTCCATATCTGTATTTTCTTAGATAGTTTCTCCCCTGTCCTTAATACTTCAATAGGCAAAAAGGAACATAAACCAAAGAAAATCCCAGCAAGAATTACCTGTAAAAAGAGATGTTCGCTGAAGGTAGGAACAAAGTTTAAGTTGTGATGAAAATGTTTACTACCAAGTAGCCAGGCCACCCGATAGCCCATAATTCCTGCAACAAAAGAAGGCAAAAGGACATCATATAAGATATTTCCCACGAATAACACTTCAAGTCCAAAAATAGCACCCGCTAGTGGAGTACCAAAAACCGAAGCAAATCCAGCACTGATACCACAAATTACCAATTTTTTACGGTCATTGTCATCAACCCTGAGCAGATCTGCAAAAACCGATGAAAGCCCGGCCCCTATTTGAGCGCACGGCCCCTCTTTCCCGGCAGAACCACCAGTAACCAAGGTTATTATCGTAGCAACAAGCTTTACAGGAACAACGATCGCTTTTATCTTACCTGAACGTTTATGAACTGCTTCAATGATCTTATCTGTTCCATGTCCTTCAGCGTCGGGAGCCAAATATTTTGTCATTGCCGTACTCAAAAACAGTGCTACAGGTAGTAAAAAGAAATAATATGAATCGTTATGGAAAAAATATTGTGAATACCTGCCGCTAAATGCGGAGCCCCAGCTCAATGCCTTTAGAAAAGCCGTTGTTGACAAACCAACAATCGCTCCAACAATTGCGGCCAGAATAACCCATTTAAGAACACTGATAAAGATAACTGTCTCTTCTGCCAATCTTCGTTTCATATTAATCACCAATCCTTCATTTAAAATTCATATGAAAGTTGGGAAAAAATGTGACGTCACTATCACAAATATATCAAGACGATGACTTCATTAAATTACTCCTTCTTTATTACATGAATTTGTTCTTTCTTTACCTTCTTTGGTACTACTTCAATAAGCCTCGTTGCTTTATATATATAATCACCCATAGCAGTATCATCGTTATCTCCTTCGACTCCCATCGCATAGAATCTTACAGGATTCTGTACCACGAAGTCAGCTGGAGGTGCTTGCCATTTTATATGCCAAGATTTCTGGCTCGTTCCCTTTTTTGTATGTGTCACAAAAAGTCCACTGCCTATTATCTGGGCATCGTCAGCATCCTCAATAATAAAATTACCCACTATTCGATTCTCATATCTATCTTGTGCTGTAATTTCAAACCCGTGAGACTCCGTATCCGACTGTTTAAATGATACTAAAATATCCACAATCTCCCCTGGTTCACACTTATCAAGCACAAATAGCATAAACTTACTCTTACCCGAATTAATAGGATATTGGTAATGACACCCTAAATTACCGCAAGTAAAGGTACTCCTCGGGGCATAAAATCTATAACTATATCTATTATCGCCACTACCTAAGCAAGCTATTGGTGCACCGTCAGAATGCGCATGCGACGAACTGCAAAAAAAACCAGATACAAGCATACATACGATTGTATAATAAATTCCCTTTAATCTATTTTCCATAAACTTTTCCCTCCTCACACCTCTTTACCTTTCGTTGTATTTCAAATAATAGTATGATAGGTTCTCCCACTACCGTCCCCTTACCGGTAATGTCCACTTCGAGGACGTATATATTAGCGCCACAACCATCAATGCGAAGCAGTGCCACATCTACCTCATCAGAAATCTTCTCTGCTTTTAAAGCAAACGGTTCTTTAGTACCAGGGAAAAATGGGACGTGTTTCTGTCTATATCCGGATCAAAACGAAGATTGGCTCCGGTATCTGTACCAATAGATATCTTTTCAGAAATAAAAACTTCCGTATTCTCACGGTGACTTCCTGTTAAATGGACAAAAATGGCTTTCAAAAATATCTACCTCGTGTTATAGGTTATCGTTGTTCCATCCGTTCCCTTGCAATCTGCTTCAATATACGGTCTTCTTCGATAGCCTCTTCAGTTTTTCCAAGTTTATCATAAATAGCAAAAAGGAGATTATGCGCCTTTTCAGATTTTGGATTTAATTGAATAACCTTTTTAAACTTTTCAATTGCTTCATCCATCATATCCTTTTTGTAATAACAAACGCCTAAAAAATAATGTGCATCTTCATAATCAGGATTGATTTCTATTGCCTTCTTACATGCCGTAAAAGCATCTTCATTTTTTTCTATCAAACTATAAGCAACCGCCATGTAAAGGTACCCATCAGCCTCTTTTTTGTCTTTTCTTGCAGCAAACAATTCAACCGCCCGTTGATACTCCGCGAGTGCCTGCGAAACATTCTCTTTGGTTACATATGCAAAAGCGATGTTATAGTGGGCTTTGGGTTCATTGGGATTCGCATCAATTGCCTTTTTAAGCTCAGATATTGACTCATCCGTCATACCCTTTGCATAATAAACAATTCCCAGGTGATAATGGGCATCATAGTTGTTAGGAACATGCTCTAAGGCCTTTTTGAATTCTGCTATTGCTTCAGTGTATTTTCCTTGATTATAGAAGGAAATCCCCTTTTTGTTAAAAGAGTTTGCCTTATTGCCACAACCTGACACAATGCACATTATCAACAAAAATATTACTTTTGCACCATAGGTAATTATATTCTTTCTCATTTTGAATCTATCCTTTTAATCTCCTTTATTTCCAAAAATCTGAATCCTGCATCTGTATCAGATAAAACATTTCAAATATTTCCACATCACATCTTTCTTCAAAATCCACGTCATCAATGATAGGAGGCTCAGCCAAGAGCAAACTTAATAAACACATTGTCTAGGATAGTCGTGTATACTTCTTGTAAAAACCTATATTCTTATAAACAAGATTTGCAGCTAAAAAATTCGGGGCATCGTTTCCGGGATTGGGTTTCAATTCAACCACATCAAATCCAACAACTGTCCTATCTTTATAGACCTTGCGTAAAAAATCAATCGTTCGGTACCATTCTAAACCTCCCGGGACAGGCGTACCAGTGGCAGGCATAATAGAAACGTCAAATCCATCCACGTCTAGCGTAATGTATACATAGTCCTCTAATGTTTCAATAGCCTGATCATGCCAGTCATTGTTGTTATAAATGTCTTTTGCATAAAATACGGATACAGAATCTTTCTTTTTTTTCACATATTCTTGTTCTTCCTTCGATACTACCCTTACACCAAAGCTTGTGACTTTGCATTTCAGATCTTCAACTACTCTTCTCGTAACACTAGCATGACTATAACGAGTTCCACCAAATTGCTTCATCAAATCCAGGTGTGCATCTAGTTGAAGTATGGACAATTTCTTGTATTTCTCTTTGTACGCTTTTATCACACCTTGTGATATAGAGTGTTCACCTCCCAAAGTTACTAAAAATTTATCATCTTTAACAATCTTGCTGCTTACATGATACAATGCATCAATTACTTTTTTTGGTTCCGTGTGTATTTCTTCAATATTGAGAGTTCCTAGTGTAAAAATCCCTATTTTATAAATATCTTCCAATTCATCATCGTAAGGCTCTACATTAACCGATGCGTTTAATATTGCATTCGGGCCCATTTTGGTACCTGCCTGATACGTGGCTGTACCATCAAACGGTACACCTATAATTACAACCTTTGAACGTTTATATGTATCTTCTTCGCTTTTGAAATCATAGGGAAATGCGCCAAATTGTAATGAACTTAAAACATATTTTCTTATTTCACTTAACATGCAAGGCTCCACAATATTATTAGAAAATAAAAAAGGCATCTAACCTTCAGTTAGATGCCTTTTCTAAAACTAAAAACTTTTACAAATGTACCATTTATTGCTGACAATGTGTATCGCGCCTCTTCTTCCAAATGGCAGCACCAACCATAAGAACAGCAACAACTCCTAAGATACTACCAATCATTCCGGCAATACTTTTTCTCCCCTTTGCCGCAAGCATCTCATCAACCTTCTTACCCCTCTTAAGCGCAATAGCCTGACTTTCCAAATTATTGATGGCTTGATACACCTTGGCAGAACCATACCACCACATAATATCTTGCTGACCGTGAGCTGCACCTTTGTAAGCATGCGCTTTGTCACCAAACCACATATTCGCATAGGTATTTTCTATTTCTGAAGGATTATTCTTTCCTGTCATGAACAACCCATACAATCCAAGGATCGGGCCAATTACCGGTACTTTTCCTCCGGTTGTTTTAAATGCATTATAAACAGCATCTCCCAATAATCCAGGGCCAAGAGCATCAGCAAGGACATCGCCTAGAGG
This sequence comes from Planctomycetia bacterium, assembly GCA_015075005.1. Lineage (GTDB taxonomy): Bacteria > Planctomycetota > Brocadiia > Brocadiales > Brocadiaceae > Brocadia. Next base: position 703,892 of record JABTVC010000001.1, on the reverse strand, counting down.
AAATATATCCCTATTCTTAATCGGAACATCAAACTCATCATTTGCCGCAAGGTCATCCAATATACACTGTGCCCTGTCCTGAAGAGTCCACATCTCAAACATGAAATTATCCAAATTTTCACGATACAAACGGGCAAAACGGGGGCTATGGCATTTACTGCAAACAGCCACCCACTGCTCTGATCTCTTCTTGTTTTCAGGAGAATAAATATCAAGGGTGTAGTTCATTGGTGGTAAGTTAATACCATACGGATAATCTTTAAGTGAGGACTTGTAATCCACACCCTTGGGAGGCACGGTACCCATCCTCCAAACACCCTTCGTTACAGGATTATGCGCAAATTTGCCATTTCCCTGATCCATATGACAAAACTGGCATGTAGGTGTTCTGTAATCCTTCCCCGGTACAATCTCTGCAAGCGGTTTCTCCCAATCCCAGTGCTCTCCCTCCATATGGTAAATATACCCCATCTTTGATTCTCCATATGATTCTGCGTCCGGATGGTCGAAACCCATGTGACAGCTCATGCAGGCCTCAGGCCTTCTCCCTTCAGCCGCCGAGAACTTATGCCTTGAGTGGCATATGTTGCATCGGTCTGTAGCGTGGCAAAGATCACAACCAAACTGTGCAGCCGGATAACCCCTGCGAAACATCTCCGGATACCAGGGTGGGATAACATTCGCGGCCAGACCATCTATATGATTTGGACGACCACGTTCTGCCTCGCTCATAAATTCAGTAGTTTCCTTTGGGTGACATTCTCCGCAGGTTTGCGGGGTAGGCATATGAAGTTCCTTGTGATCCTTACCATGGCAGTCACTACAGGTTACCTCTTTAATCTCCCTACCAATTAACTTCTCAATTTGCTGTGTTTTTTCAGCAAATCTCGGGTTCTTCCTCGGTTTTGCATGGGTAGATTCTTCCCAGTCCCTTACAAAACCAGGCGTTACTTCTTCGTGACACTTTACACAGTCAGTAGGCTTGTATCTTTCCAGTAACTGATCATAGTAAATCCCATCTGGCTTCACATAATGTCTTACCGGAAACCAATACATCTGCAATGGAACAGGCTTGTATACATTTTGCCATGGACCGGCACCCTTTTCCAGCCCCACATTGTTTGTGAACCAATCTTTTAACGTCTCATTCGGATACAGAATGTCATAATAGTTGGTGGCCTTCTTTTGCATCTCTTTTAACTCAGTTTCAGACTGCGCCTTTAAACTACCAGCATGCCAACTCCATAATAAAGGAGCAGCAAGTAAAATTGCGCCCAATTTTAAAAATTTCATTTTCTACATCCTCCCCTCAAAACCAGCAATTTTTATTCAAAACTCATGTTATAACAAAATAACTTTAACGTCATTGTATTTTTGGTAATAACTTAGCCTTATCTTCCCCTTTTTCAGAAAAACTCGTTTTATAAGGGGTTGTATGCTGTGGGAAAAACCATTCATCAGAGTCACCACTCTCCTGGAAAAACTTCAGCCTCATCTCATGATTACGCGTATTATGGCAAGGCCCACAAATGTTGTATGGCGTTCCATACGTTCCCACTCTGGCTATTTTTTGTCCCTCAGGCGCCTTTCCAATCTCCATAAAATAGCTAAACACCTCCCCAGCACCGTGGCATGCCTCACATGTTACCCCTTCCTCTGAATATCTTCCCGTTGTCTCATCGTAACCAGTCGTATGACACTCAAGACACTTCTTGCGATACGCTTCATTTCCTGCTATATAATCAGGGGCTTCTTTAACCCTCTCAAATGTTTTAAACTTGATCCTTTGCCATCTTTCAACATGTGGAGACGTCAAGCCTGTATGGCACTTCATACACTTCTGACTTCCAACATATATAGCCTTATCACCGGTAATGCTATATTTTTTGAAGTCTCCCATTTCTAGCCGCTGATTCGGGTCAGTTTCTTCCGGCGTCAAAACCGCCAACTCATCCCAAAATTCAAACATAATCTCCGCATTAGCCAATCTAAGCTGCATCTGCCTTTTATGATAATACATCCCTTCATGTGCCATCTCTTCGCTTAAAGCCCTTCCTATACCCCCGTGACACACGGTACAGCCATAGATATCGAATGGAAAATCTCTTGCACTCGGATGTGCGACCTTTAATTTTTCTTCATCGATGTGACAAGTCATGCACCTATCTACTTTATCTCCGTTTTGCCTCTTTGCCCAGCTGTAGTCGCCTTTCAAGAGAATTTGCTTGATTTCATAAACTGGCCTCTTCAATGATGCGAGGCGCTTTGCCAGCAACTCCTTATCCTTTGCAGAAGTTGCAGCTACAAATTCCTTCTCAGTCTTTGCAGCTTGTTTTTCAAAATACGCCTTTTGATATTTCATCCACTTTGGACAAAATTCATCCTTTAGCCACATAGATGTCGCGAAAAAAAATAAAGCACTTAAAACAAAAAAGATCAATCTTTGTACGCTCATATTTCACCTATCCTGGAAATACTTAATTTAGCTAACATACGAGAACTCATATGTTGATCCAAGGCGTTGCAATGATATATTTCACATTAAACGCCAGTCGAAAAACCATTTTAATCACTGTCCCAATCATGGTTAGAAGCAATCCCATTGTAAGCGAATAGCGAATAACGCCCAGCTTCATAAAAAAGTCTCTTTTCACAAGTGCAGGCAGCGTTAACCCAGCAAAATAAAAGACCCCCATAAGAATAATCCCCAACGATAAAGGCAAATCATGCATGGGAAGCGGGGTAGGGAAATCGTGTGTCCACTTCTCCCATGGCCAAAAAAATGCCCAAAATGGCCCCCTGAGTGCTGTACCTATGTAAATCAAGACATACCAAAAAACATAACCAAAAACAAATGTTGTTACAGCAAACTTTCTCTCTTTAAACGTATAATATCCATTTCCCTTCGGATTATTATCCAAATAGGGAATAAGAATGAGACCCAAAATAATAATGCCTGGAAGCACAACACCGGCAAACCACGGATCAAAATAGACTAATGCCTCCTGCAAGCCTAAAAAGTACCACGGTGCCTTTGCAGGATTCTCTGCCTGCCCTGGATCCGACAATTCACGCAAAGGCGCATCTACATAATACGAATAAAATAACAGCCCTACCGTAACAAAAATAGCAGCTAAAAATTCCTTAGCAACCAAAGTGGGCCATGTAAATACCTTATCGTCTTTAAATTCTACCAATCCTCTCTTTTCCTGCCTAACTTCCATGGAAGCACTCCTCAGAAATATCTTCTATAAAATTGTAACTAAATTTTTCAAGACATTATAAAGGACCAGATATACCACCATCTTTCCGAACTCTCCAGAAATGAACCATCATTAAGGCAGCAGCAACCATTGGTATTCCGATGCAGTGCCATACATAGGCCCGCAACAAAGCTGGTGCTTCAATTGCCGTCCCACCTAATAAAGCAAACCTGATGTCATTGTCCGGCCTCATGCCCAAAATATATGAGAATGGTCCTTCATGACCCAAAAATGGAGTTGCCCTCGCCATATTCGTACCAACGGTAATAGCCCAATATCCCAGCTGGTCCCAAGGTAACAAATATCCGGTAAAACTTAACAGGAATGTGAGGACTAATAGAATTACTCCAACCACCCAATTAAACTGCCGTGGAGGTTTGTATGAGCCTGTCAAAAACACACGGAACATATGTATACTCACCGTAATGACCATCGCATGTGCACCCCATCGGTGAGAATTTCTCAAAAACCTCCCAAACGGTACCACATACATCAAATCCACAATATCTGCATACGCCCTGTTCACATCGGGAACATAATAAAACATTAACAGGATTCCCGTTATCGTCTCAAAGAGAAAAACAAAAAACGTAATCCCTCCCATACACCAGGTAAAACGGATCTTCGTACCATGCTCGCGAACCTTTGCAGGGTGTAAATGCAACCATACGTTGCTTATAATTTGAAGAGCCCTGTTCCTCGGAGTATCTGTGTAACCATGGCGAAATACAGACTTCCAAATCTCACTGTCTGTAATTTTCTTAAATAAATCAGGAATTACTTTCATTTGAACATTCCTTTCTCCACGTTCTTTTTATACTTTTTCCTCTCCACATAATCTAAAACGATCCTCCTATTCCTCCCTTTCTAATGTCTTATTCAACTCTTCGTTAGGCTTCCAAAGCACACGCTTTAAGGTTATCACGCCCACGGGGCAGTCTTTACAATTTCCACATCGAATACAAACATCGGTATATTTTATTACCATACCATCACTGCTTACAAAGGGACGATACTCTTTGCCTTCATTACTTACATCCACCTGTTTCAGCGCACCAACGGGACACACCATACTGCATCTGCCACAGAGGATACACTCATTCGTCTCCACATTAATACTGAGATCACACTTCAAACATCGCAAAGCTTCCATCTTAGCCTGAGATTCTGTAAGGCCTAGCTCCACCAGGTCAAACGTACCCTCCCTGTCTGCAGCGGCCAACATTTCCATTTGCTGACGAGGTACTGCATCATAGTTTTCTTCCCGCTCATTAAACTCGTTATCTAAAAGAGTAACCCAGACCTTTTCCTTTGGTGATTGTATATCTTCACCACGAATATATTTATCGATAGCTTTTGCTGCAGTATGCCCTTGTGCAATACATTCTATAATTGTACTTGGACCAAGCGTTACATCGCCACCGGCAAAAATTCCTTGCTTATTCGTAAGAAGGTTGTCATCTACAGAAATTGTTCCCCACTTGGTAATATTTAACCCGTGCCCATCTCCAAGGAATTTCAAGTCCGCTTCCTGACTGATGGCAGTAATAATACAGTCCGTTTCTATGGTAAATTCAGAATGAGGTACCGGCTCAGGCCTCCTTCTTCCGCTACTGTCAGGCTTTCCAAGTCGCATCTTAACGCACTCCAAAGCCTTTACCTTGCCGTTTTCCGTGATGATCCTGACTGGCGCCGACAAGTAATGGAACTGCACTCCCTCATGCTCCGCTTCCTCAATTTCCCAAGGCAACGCAGGCATCTCTTCCCGAGTTCTTCTGTATACAATGAACGCCTCCTCACACAAACGTTTGGCTGTTCTGACAGCATCTATTGCAGAATTTCCACCACCAATTACTGCAATCTTTCTCCCAGGGCTTCGTGTATCACCAGCATTAACATTTTTCAGGAACACCAGGCAATCCATAACACCCTCAGTACCTTCTTCTCCAGGGATTTCAAGTCTTTTCCCTTTCTGTGCACCAACGGCAACAAACACGGCCTTGTGCCCTTCTTTGAATAAATCCTGAACTGTCTTCCCGGGACTCCCGATAGGAGTGTTCGTCTTTATCTCAACACCGCGCGCCACAATATGGCCCACATCGAACATAATCTGTTCACGTGGCAACCTGTAGGACGGAATAGCCCACATCATCATACCGCCAACATGAGATTCCTTTTCAAAGACAGTTACTTTATAACCCATTCCTGCAAGGTCGTTCGCCGCTGTTAATCCGGCCGGACCTGCGCCAATTACAGCAACATGTTCACCTCTTTGAGTTATCTTCGGCGGTGAAATCTTAATCTTATTTTTATAAACATGGTCTGTAACAAACCGTTTTAATGCGTCTATTGCTACTGGTCTGTCAAAATCACCACGTTTACATTTTGATTCACAGGGATGCGGACATACATATCCACAAACGGCGGGAAATGGATTGGTCTCTTTCATTAATTTGTAAGATTCTTCGTATTTACCCTGGCTAATCAAACGGATATAACCAGGCACATCCATATGAGCGGGACATCGATGCTGACAACGAATATTTTGTTGTAACCAATCCAAATCCAGAAGTACTCTCATTCCTTTTTTTGGTATAGTTGCGTGATTCATAAAACACACTAACTTTCTAAAAAATATTCTTTTTATATACGATGCTATAACACATATTTATACAACTAACTCGGTTTCAAGAGGAACAACCTTACTGGTGTCTACCACTAATTTACCACTATCGTCCAGAACAACTTCAAAGTGATCTAAAGGTCTTGGCGCCGGGCCGGCAAAATTAACGCCATTTCGATAGTATTTACTCCCATGGCATGGGCATTCAAAGATATTCTTTTCCTTGGAAAATTCTACCGCACAGCCCAAATGCTGACATACCACTGAAAGGGCTTTAAAACTATTACCGTCGCGCACAATAAATATCTTTCTTGCCTTTAGCATTGTCACTGAATTTTCCAAATAAGCTGCTGGTCCCCCGACTGCAAATCGTGGTGAAGGCTCAAAAAGCACCTTTGGATAAAAAAACCCTTTGTATCCTAAAATCTGGGATACGTATGCCCCGATTGTGGCAAAAAACAACCCCCAACCCGCTAAAGTTAAAATATTTCTTCGAGAAAAAGTAAACCAAATCCCGCCCTCATTCTCTGACGTGTAGCCCTTGTTTTTTTCTTTTGATGCCATAACAACCTCCTGCCTTGAAAAACCTCTTATTATTTTAAATATATTTATCTATACTTTTGTATTTAATAATCAAAAAATTGATTCACAAATTATGAAAGGCGGATACTATATGTAACGATGTAAAAAGTCAAGCATATTTTATGAAATAATCGCCTCTGTCCCTTTTCTAGGCCTTTCTAATCAACAAACGATAAGCGTTTTCTACATTTTCTACTTTTACGATTTTATGCCCTTCTTCTTTAATGCTCCGGGGAACACTTCTCAGAGGTTCGCCATCGTCTAAAATCACCTCCAAAACCTGGCCAGAATCCATCATTTCCAGCTTTAACTTTGTTTTTACAAAATTAATAGGGCACAGCACACCTCTTAAATCAATTTTATCGTCGGGAACAATCTTTTCTTCATCTACCATTTTTAAACCCAAAAACACCTTACGAAAATTTGTTAAGCATACAAAGTTCCGAGATTAATGACTTCGCCGGTCTTATTCGGTGCACTAAGACAAAACCGCAACCTCTGTTTAACATAAATGTATTTTTTCTTCTTCAAACTTTTTCTTTTCTTCATCAAAAACCCATGATCTCGTCTCGACCTTCGTACCATTTTCAATAGAGGCAATCATATAAGAATACCCGCTCCATGCATGATCCGTATCGAATACTGAAGGAATGGCAGGATGATCGGGATGAGAGTGGTATATACCAATAATTTGAAGACCCCTCTTTGCTGCATCCCTATCGATCTTTATAAACACTTTGCCTTCTATCTCATATCTGTCATGCGTTCTCTCGGTATTCACATTTGGCACAGGACAGATCTCAGCCACCTTTTTTTCAGATGTATTCGTACCCAGCAACAGCCCACAACATTCCACGGGATAATTCTTTTTTGCCTGACTCTCTAATTCACGAAGATTGTCACTATCAATGCACAGCACGACCATTATCTCCCTCAGTATCTTACTCTACCCTTTATTTACACACCCGCCCAAAAACTTGTACTCAAATAACGATCACCCCTATCGGGAAAAATCGTAACGACCACACCACACTCAATTTCACTCGCCACCTTCAAAGAAGCTACCAGCGCAGCGCCTGAAGAATATCCCACAAAAAATCCTTCTCGGACTGCAAGCTTCTTAACAGCCTCATATGCGTCTTCCGTCTCCACAGTTATCTTTTTATCAGGAAAATAGTCATCATAAATACCAGGAACAATTGAAGTAGCCATATGTTTCATACCTTCCAATCCGTGCATAGGGGTGGCAGGCTCAACCGATGTCACCTGAATACCAGCATTGTATTCCTTCAAACGCCGGCCGGTACCCATAAGGGTACCACTTGTACCCAGGCATGCAACAAAATGAGTCACAGTACCCAGCGTTTGATTCCATATCTCCGCACCTGTAGTTTCAAAATGCGCCTTCCAATTATCGGGATTATTATACTGGTCTGCATAAAAATACCTTGATGGCTCTGCGTTCACAATCTTTTTCGCCTCCAACATTGCGCCATCAGAACCCATCAATGGATCCGTAAACACCATAGTGGCCCCAAAGGCACGCACAATCCGTTTCCTTTCCTCGCTAACGTTTAAAGGCATTACCAAAGTTACCTTATAACCTTTTGAGGCGCCTATAAGGGCATAAGCAATACCGGTATTCCCAGAAGTTGAATCTAAGATAATTTTATCGTGGTTTAATCTTCCTGTTCTTTCCGCCTCTTCTATAATCCGTAACGCAGGACGGTCCTTCACTGATCCGCCAGGATTGAACCACTCTGCCTTAGCATAGATATCCACATTTTTGTTTTGTGATATTTTTGCAATTTTACTGATTTTTAATAAGGGGGTATTTCCTATTTTATCCAAAATAGAAGCATAAGAAATCTTCTTTGGCGTATATTTCGTATTCCTTTTCTTTGTCACTATATGCGTCACAATGCTACCTTATCTTCCCTTATATAAATAATTGTGTTTCTGCACCATCTGCCATTTCTAAAAGAGTTGTTAATCCAAGTATATCGTCAACCCTTGTTCTCACAACTGATTCTTCCAACTCCATCAGCTTCACGGCACCTGTACATGCGTAAACCTTTAAATTCCCCATAGTTCTCACATCATGAAGTAATTCTTTGAGTGAGACTGGATTAATCTTCTGCATTCGTTTTGATAGTTTTTCACCCTCGGCACCAAACTCAGCTGATAGTTTCACAACATCAAACTCTTCGTCCGCAAATCTCTTCAGTGCCCAGAAAAAAAGAAAAATATATGTCTCTCTTCCCATTGATGCCGCTGTAATGGCCAACGTAATGATCTGATATAGTTTATCAAAAGTACCGCTATGGGCGAATATAACGAATTTTTTTTTATCTTTCATGAGAAACACCTATCAGGCTTTTGAGAATGCACTCACAACTTCTTTTTTAAATTTCTCCAATCCTACACGGTCAATACATGAACCAATCCTTTCCTTAGGTTTGCCGTTCTCCTTATACCACTTTATGGTTGCGGCAGCGAAATCATCTACTTTATTGTCAGGCAAAAAATTCAATACCTCATCTGCCTCGCGGGGATGCCTTCCATGTTTTCCACCCGTGCGTACTAACCAGCCTTTTTTCTTACCCTTCCAGGCATCCGTTGGACATGCCCGAATACAGTCACCGCAGTAAACACATTTAGATTCATCAAATACGGGCCTGCCCTCTTTATCAGAAACAATTGCACCCTCCTGGCATGCCTTAGCACACAGGGTGCATCCGTTACACAAATCTTTACCCCAAACCGGATAAACCACACCTTGAAAGCCCAAGTCCATTTCCCTTGTCCTTGTGCAATCAATGGGACAACCAGAAAATCCCATCTTAAACTTATGAGGACACGGGGCACCAAAAACTTTTCATCAATTTCAGTGCCTTAGATTGCGTGTCCATGATTCCATTGGGATTATACTCAGCCAGCCCACACGCCGTCGGCACCCTAACTCTCGGACCACAAGAGGCAACCTTTTGCCCCACCACTGCCAACTCTTTTATTACGGCATCAAAATCATCAATATGAACACCGATTATCTCCACCGACTGCCTGAAACTTAAATGACAATATCCCATTCGGCTATATTTTTTCGCAACCTCTGCAATTTTCATCATCTTGTCGGGAGTAATCCGCCCGCCCCTGAGAACCTTTTAATCGGACAGTAAAAAGATCTTTCTGGTTCTGCTTTATAAAGCCCCTGATTTCAATTCATTAAGGTCGATTCTTTGTGTCTCGGTCTTCTCGGCCATGTAAACTCCTTGTATTTATGACGTAATTAACCACGATAACAAACTCATGAACAAAACGAACACCCCACGCCCAACATCCATGTTTTTAATTTTAACAATTCAAAAAATATCTTGCAAGAAAAAAGAAGTCTATAGACTTTATCGACTTATTTGCCTCTGGATATTTTTTCGGAAATGATCGACAATATCTTCTTTTTCGCCTCAGATATCCCCTTTTCCTTAACAACCTCAAGCATGTCAAGTCCTGCAATACGTTGCAAGATATCCCGCCTTACTGATTCATCCTTTATTTCAGAAAGCGTCTTTCGCCGCATCTCTGATAAAAGTTTCGTAAATTCGTTATATTCTTTCTCCAAATTGTCTTTCCAGGCATTCTCTTATATTACGAGACAAAGCAGGCTTGCCTACCCGTTGATATGCTTATACAAAGATCACCGCGCATAACGGACGCTGGCACTATGAAGGAACAAAATTCGGCTTATCAACAACATTTACTAAAATTCCACTCTCAATGGCATCGGAATATACCTTTTATTCACCTCTCCGTCATTAGTAGAGGCAACAACAAGCGCCGCACCTTTCAGATACCCCGTAGCGTATTTCTGTCGAATCCGCTCAATCCCCGCGTCTTTTTCCAGTTCCGGACAAAAGTCAGGGGACACTACTACCACCTTTGCACCTGCCTCTTTCAGGCTACATGCCTTTCGCCACGCAACATTGCCACCACCCACCACCACGCACTTCTTATCCTGAATATTCAGGAATACAGGATAATATTTTGCCATCGGATCAGATCACTACGTAAAAATTTCACCCTTTATTAAATCCCCGTACGTTTCCCGTTTTCTGATAATACGATATTGATCTCCATCTACAAGCACTTCACAGGGGCGTGGGCGGGAGTTGTACTGAGAACTCATCGAAAAACCATACGCACCGGCGCTGAATATCGCCAGTAAGTCCCCTTCGCTTACTTTAGGTAAAGCCCTTTTGGCAGCAAAGACATCGCTACTTTCACAAACCGGGCCCACGATATCCACCAGCTCCATACCTTTTTTTATCATAGATTTATGAGGATCTTCTGCCTTTGGCATTTTTATACCCGGATTTACCGGCCATATCCTGTGAAAGGCATCATAAAGGGCTGGACGTATTAAGTCATTCATAGCGGCATCGCAAATAATAAACTTCTTCCCATGCAGGGTCTCTTTCGTATAAGTCACCCTGGTAATCAAAACCCCGGAATTTCCTGTAATAAATCGGCCAGGTTCCATAATAATATTACATTGCATCTCTTTCACGAGCGGAAGAATTTTCACCGCGTAATCCTTCGGCCGTATTACTTCTTCTCCTGTATACGAGATGCAATAGCCCCCCCCTATGTTCATATACTCAATGCTCAGCCCGGTATCTCTGCATTTTTGAATCAGCTTTATGATCTTCCTGAAGGCGCTCACGTATGGTTCAACCGTATAAACAGGCGAACCTAAATGCACGTGTAATCCGCACAGATCGATGCTCGAATATCTTGCAGATTGCTTAATAAGCCCCTCAGCCTCAGTAAAATCAATGCCAAATTTATTTTCCTTTTTCCCGGTAGTAGTCTTTGCGTGCGTTTTTGCATCGATGTCCGGATTAATTCGCAAGGCCACTTTTGGCAACTTGCCGGCCTCTTCTGCCAACTTATTAATATGCTCGAGTTCCGCCAGAGATTCTACATTAAACATAAATATATCATTTTTCAGTGCATATCGTATTTCCTTGTCTGTTTTCCCTACACCCGCAAAGACAATCTTTGACGGGTCACCACCAGCTTTCATTGCCCTATATAACTCACCTCCCGAAACCACATCGAAGCCCGCTCCCGCCTCTGCCAATACCTTGCATATCGAGAGGTTTGAATTAGACTTCACAGAAAAACAGATCAGGGTATCGACCTCCCTGAAGGCTGCCTTCAACTCATGATAGCGCGCCAAAATCGCATTTTTGCTATAGATATAGGCAGGAGTTCCCACCTTTGAGATAATATCTTCTATCTTTATCCTTTCGCAGAAGAGTGTCTTGTCTTTGTATTCAAAAGCATCCATAAATCATTTACCCTTTACTGAGTTTCTTTTCCCAATACGCAATACGTTTTTTAACAAAACCTGGCGCTGTGGAACCATAACTTTTATAATTCTTAATACAGTTTTCCACGCCAAGCACCTTATACACATCCTTTTCTATAGCAGATGAAAATGCCGTAAAACTGCCCAATTGCAAATCCGCCAACTTGCATTGCACCCGGATACATTCCTTAACGATCTTCCCGACAATCTCGTGTGCCACACGGAACGGCACACCCTTTTTAACCAGATACTCCGCTAATGCAGTCGCATCGATAAACCCCTTCTCGCACGCAGCCGCCATCTGTTCCCTGTTAAAATCCGTATTAGCCACAAGTTCTGCCAGAATGGATACCGAGATCTGAACCGTGTCTGTCGCATCAAAGAGCGCAACCTTATCCTCCTGCATATCTCGGTTATAGCTTAATGGCAACCCCTTAAGCAAGGTAAGCAAAGCCATCAAATGGCCAAACACACGACCGCATTTACCCCGGATCAACTCAAGTACATCGGGATTCTTTTTTTGCGGCATGATGCTGGAACCCGTGCAATAGGCATCGCTGATTTCGATAAATTTCACTTCGTCGTTGCACCAGATAATCCATTCCTCACTAAGGCGGGACAAGTGCATGGCAATCATGGAGAGGCAAAACACATACTCAACACAAAAGTCCCTGTCACTCACGGCATCCATGCTATTTTCACAAACACCTTTAAACCCAAGCAGTTTTGCCGTCAAGGCAGGATCGGTTGTGAGTGTAGTACCGGCAAGAGCACATGCACCCAGCGGCGATCTATTGAGTCTGGTGCAACAATCCTGAAGTCGTGTCTTATCTCGTTCCAGCATCTCCACGTAAGCCAGCAGATAGTGGGATAAAAGTACTGGCTGGGCGTGTTGAAGGTGAGTAAAACCCGGCATGATGAGTCCAAAAGACGTTTTCCCCTTTTTTACCACCTCTCTTTGTAGCGATGTCAGAAGCTTTATCATCACGCGCACCTGTTCGCGAACCCAGAGCCGAAGATCAAGAGCAACCTGATCATTCCGGCTTCTGGCGGTGTGGAGCTTCTTACCGGCCTCGCCAATCCGTTCAATCAGTGCCGACTCAATATTCATATGAACGTCTTCCAGGGATTCCTTGAACTTGAACTTTCCAGCATTTATTTCTGCAAGAATCTCCTGCAGACCCTTGACGATTGCGTCTCTTTCCTTTTCGTTAATGAGCTTGCACCGGGCAAGCATAGTTGCGTGGGCAATACTCCCTTCAATATCGTATTGGTAAAGTCTCCAATCGAAGGAAACTGATTCGGAAAAGGACTCAACCGATGCCGCCGTCTGCTTTACAAATCGGCCTCCCCAAGGCTTGTTATGTTTCATATTCACTCAATCTTTTTGCGATATTTTTTCCGCGTATAGCAAATATTGCCATGCGGGTATTCTCAAAAAATAAAGGGGATACTATAGCTAAATATACAAAGTGAGTCAATAGAATTCAACGATTAAACCTGTGTTTACGGCAGACAGGCAGAAATGTACCGTCAGGCAAAGCACACCAACAAAAAAAAGACTTTTTTCTCCACTGATTGAAGATGACATTTGGCGCACATCTTCACCCTGTGCCCTTCGCTATATGACTTTGGCGTTGTCGTGTTATGTAAATAAGTTTGCTTGACATCTTGAATCCTTGTTGGTATGTTATTCTTGTCTTTTTTACTTTATTGAAATTGCATGTATCATGTAATTCCTTTTGTCAGGATCAAGACATGTTGATGGGAAAAGAAACGGGGGGGTTTAAAGGTGGTTTTGACCTACTGGATACTTACCCGTTAAAGTTTTGCAACATTGTGGAAGAGATTTCTTCTGACGGCACACCTGAGATATATCACTTTCCGGTTCCCACGCAGAAGGTGGAGCATGTTATTGTGAGCCTATGTCCCACCGAACCGTGGGCATTGCCCAATTGGGTAATCCTGAAACATAAAACCGCAGCGTTCCTCACCGTACTCAAAGAGATTAAAAACAGTTACTTTCCAGACGCAAGATTTTATATCGCTATTAATGAAAAAGAAACCAGAACTGTTGCGGATGCAAAGAATTTCGCATGCAACGAAGATTGGATGAGTGTTTTCCCAATTTATCCAAAATATCCGCATGATGACCCAATCGTATTGACAAAGGTAATTTTAAACCTGGATGCTGATTTTGGTCAGGACATGGAGTCGCTTGGCGTATTGATTCTCGATGCACAAACCGTTTCTGCTTTGTATGAAAGTCTAATCCTGAAAAAGAATGTTAATTCGCGGTTTATTGTCCTTTCCGGCACTGGTTTAAAAGAAAACGAAATCCTTAATGTTCAGTTGGGAACGACGATTGAAAAAGTATTGAGGAATAAAGTCAAAGAATTGGTCAGACATCGTGTGTTTATAAACGGCCCTTTACGTGGCCAGGAAATAACCGATTTATCGCAGAAGACAGACTGGTCTATCAATCACCTTGTGGTTTTAGAAGAGAAGGACCGGAAGGTAATACTTCCCATGTTCAAGTCGGACGAATTACTATTAACCACAAACGTGCTCGGCGAATTGCGACGATGCGTCTCTTGTAATTTTTGTGATGATATTTGCCCGGTATATCTGGAACCTGCACTCTATTATCACAGTTATACGAGAGGAGAAAAGCATAAGGCGCGTCTTTACAACCTGGAGAAGTGTATCGAATGCGGATTGTGCAGCTTTATCTGTCCGTCTAAGTTAGAGCTCTTAGAAATTATTAAAGAATGTAAGGCCCTGGATAATCAAAAATGAAAAAATTGCTTAAACCTGTAGAACCTATTCTTAATAAGGGGCTTAATGCGATAGAATCCTTTGTTCATACCCATCGAAAGGTGAACTTTCTCTTCGGGTCCCTTTTCGTGGCACTTGACGGCCTGCTCCGCAGTCCAAAGGAAACAGCAGGGACACAACCTTTTATCCGGAATAATTACGACGTGAAGCGGTTTATGGGTGCCGTGCTGGTTGCATTGGTATGTGGATGGGTATTGCCTGCCGTTTATTTCTATGGTTGGCAGTGCGTTGTGTACAAACTCCTTGTTTCTTTTATTGTAGGTATTTTTATTGTAGATGTGATCTGGGCTATTATTGCACGGGAGGAGTATATTAGCGAGGGTGGATTTGTTACCTGCCTGTTCATTCCAGCCATTCTGCCCCCTCAAGCGCCTCTTTGGCTAGTTGGATTGGGGGCTGCGCTTGCCATTATCTTTAGAAATATATTGGGAGGCGTAGGGAATAATCTTGTAAATCCCGCCCTCTTCGGTCGTTTATTTTTAACCATTTGCTTCCCGGCGCTTCTTGTTACAGGCTACCAAGCACCCCTTGCTGGTATACCAGACCTTCATTCCTTTCGCTATGGGTTGGATACCATTACCCACGCTACCCCGTTGACAGCATTCAAAGCCAACGAGAAGTTACAGCTTATCTTTCTTTACTATTAGGTACGGCAAATGGTTCTTTGGGTGAAACGTGCCGGCTGGCTTTGATCGTATCTGGTTTGTGGTTAATCAAAATGAGGGTTGCAAATTGGAGAATACCCGTGTCCTATCTGGGGAGCGTATTTGTCTTTTCTGTATTTTTTTCATTGATTTTTGGCAAGACTGTTGCGCCGCCTCTCTTTCAGCTCCTGAGCGGCGGGTTAATCCTGGGGGCGTTTTTTATGGCCACAGATCCAATAACTGCAACGTACAGTCAGAACGCGAAATGGATATTCGGTACAGGGTGCGGATTCGTTACCATACTAATACGGGATTTTACCACATTACCAGAAGGGGTAATGTATGCAATACTGCTCATGAACCTCCTGGCTATACCAATTCAATCTTTAATGGTAAAGATACGATATCGTGCATGAGAATAATTCCAGGTTGTTCTCATTATAGGTATAGTTTGTGCCAGCAATAAATTTGTGTCATCCGTGGAATCGGTAATTTTTTAAAAATGATGAAAGAATTAAAAAAAATAATACTTCGTATTGCATCAATCATCTTGATTACCTTTTTGCCCTGTGCAGGGCTTCTTCTGGTATATTTTTACACATCCCCTAAAATTGCAGAATACTATGACGTGAAGGAAAAGCGTGCCGTATTGGATATTTTTAATATACCCTATCGTGTCAGTGAAAAGAACATGGTGGGCATTACTTTTAAGAGTTACGACAAAAAGGATATCAAAGATGTCTTTGGAAACAACATAACAGTCGAAGAACCATCACCGATATCCTGGGAGATTCAGCTTGCCGGCACACAAACATCTAAAAAAAAACCAATCAGTGGAAAAAGGATATATAAATATGTGAAGGACGGAAAGCTTCAGGGTCTTGGGTTTGTTGAATCCAAGATGGGCTACGGTTACAATAAGTCGAGTATTATGTCCCTCTTTATTTGCGTTGAACCTGACATGGAAACCCTGAAAGGTATTGAGGTGCTGGACCATAGTGAAACTCCAGGTCTTGGGGGTAGAATTACCGAGGAGCAGTTTAAAAGACAATTTTCAGGGAAGAAACTGAGACCTAAGATATTTGTGGTCAAGGGAAGAAAGGCTGAGGGTGATAATGAGGTTGATGCGATTACCGGAGCCACAAACACCAGCAGGGGTATAGAGGCCTTTATTAATGATGCCATGAAGGAATTTTGGGCAGGACAGGGGGACATACCATGGTAGGATTAAAGCGAAACGTACGAAAGATATCTAAGTACTTCATGAGGGATAACCTCATCCTGACGGCTGGCGCAGGACTCGGTTTTTGCTCTTCCCTGGCAGTAACAAACAAACTGGAAAATTCCCTGACGATGGGAATCGGGGTGACACTGGTAACGGCTGGCAGCTTTTGTCTGGTCTACCCTTTCAAACGGCTCATATCTGCTGCAGGAACACACCACAAGATTTCCCTTCTAATGATTATTGTGTCTGTCTTTGTGGCCATCTTTGGATTTTTTGCACAGGCCTTTGTTCCTGAGATTACTTCCAATATAAAGGCATACATCGACCTTATTACAACGAATTGTATTGTGCTTGCCGTTATTTCCGAGGGGTTGACCGTAGATTTTTGGGAGGCACAAAAGAAGATACTGAAGGCCTGCCTCGGATATTCCGTAGCTTTGATTCTGCTCGCATTTTTACGGGAACCACTGGGTTTTGGAACGGTTATGGGCTTTCCCGTGCTTTCTGATGCATTCCCCAAGGTGGTTCTTATGGTTACACCGGTAGGAGGATTCTTTGCCCTGGCTGCTTTCAGACTCTTGTTACGTCCGTTTCTTCTCAAAGCAGGGATTGTATATCAAGAGGCTTCTTCTTGTGGATGTGCCTCTGCTACAAACGGAGGAGTTCCCGTTGTTACTTCTCGTCCGAAGCGTGGAATTTCCAGGGTATCCCTGATTGCAATAGGGTTGAGTATCTGCCTGTTTGTTAGCTTTATGGTGCATATACAAACAATTCCAACCCTCCATCAGCAGTTCCTTATTCTTTTTCCTGTCCTGCTCAATGCCCTTTTTTTTGATGGGATTGTTTTGAGCAAGCTTTTAGGTATATGCCCTTTACTAAATAAATCACGTCAAATAGATGCGGCCTGGAAAATGGGTATTGCAGTGATCATTGTGATGACATTGTCAACGGCTTTAAACTGGTTAGTATATAATAATATCCTGGTTAAATGCAGTGACTTTTTGTCAGAATATTCATCTTTTCCTATCCGATTGGAAAACATCTTCTATCTGACGGCCTTCATCGTTACCATTGCCGTGTTTGTGCAAGTTTTAAGTGTGCTCTTGAGAAAATTTGCGAAGAATGTATACGAACAGATGGGACAATTTCTGGAACTCATCACGGTTAATTGTATTGTCCTTGCCAGTGCAACATTTACGATACCCACAGGGGCAAAATTTTTAGTTACGACAGTGACGGCATTTGGATACGGACTTCACTGGATGATGGTCGTTGTATGGCTTGCCGTGTTAAGACGCCAGCGTCTCTTCGTTCCGACTACGGCCTGGGATGAAGACACCATTGCTATCCTGCTCCTGGGTATCATGGCGGCTATTTTTACGGGCATAGGGATGATTCATATTTTTTAAAGACTCTTTATAGAAGGCATTTTCATAAACTTAGTGATTTGGAATTCCAATTATTTCCAACGTATTCAGGAATGAGTTGCGTTTCGAAGGCGGCAGTTAACCACACATGAAAATGGAGTAAAACAATGACCATTACCCTCCTTATCGGAGCAGGCATTCTCGCTTTATTGGTAGTATCCCTGAGTATATTCAGCGAGGTTATTTATCAGTTCTTTGGACGCGGTGAAAAACGCAAACTTACGGTGTTGAGTGATGATGAGTATAAAAAAGAGCTCGATATCGAAGGAGGCGAAAGGCTCCTTTCCTTGCTTCAGAACAGGGGATTTAACATTCCTGCAGCATGTGGAGGTATGGCTACCTGCGGTCAATGTAAGGTAAAACTCTACACCGACGTTGGAACTTATACGGCTGTAGAAACTCCCCATTTTGACATGCGAACAAGAGAGGCATCCAAAAAATATTTAGCACAAGGGATTGGGGATGGGTATATGCGATTGGCCTGTCAGGTCAGGGTCGAAAAAGATGTGAGCCTGTACCTCCCTAAAGACACATTACATGTAAAGAAATACACGGCACGAGTGATTAAGAAAAGGGCGCTTACCAGCGATAAGATGGAGATGTGGCTCAAACCATCGAAATCTATTCAATATAAACCTGGGCAATATATCCAATTAGCAATTCCTGAAGATTATGTAGAGGAACACTATAAAAAATATGGGCCATTTATTAAGGAAGCATGCAAGAACTTGCAAAAAGAATACGTTCCGTATATACCAGGTACCACGATGTACAGGGGATATTCTCTGGCCTCTACGGAGGCCGACCTCTTAAAACTCATTGTTCGGATTGCCCCTGTTGATCCAACCATGTCCATAGAAAAGGGTGGTCCGCCATGCATAGGGCCTAGTTGTGTGCATAATTATATTCTGGAGAAAAGCCTGTGGAATTTTTTCCGTGGTGAAAAGATTTGTTTTACAGGGCCTTATGGCCATTTTACTCTAAAGGAAGAACCTCATACCGCAGTCTTTGTAGCTGGTGGTGCTGGTTTAGCGCCTATTTTAGCACTTTTAGAACAATGGTTTCGGGAAGGCAGGCAGGAAAAGGCCATATTTTTCCTGGGTGAAAGACGGTTCCAGGACATTCCCATGGTCTATTTACCAAAATGGTTAACGTGGCAACAGAGGCATCCCAATTTTCAATGTGTACCGGTGCTTTCTGGCGCATTTCGCGGTGACAATCCAGCCGAATTAAACGATGTGGATAAGGTATATTTTCGATCTGTTTCTTTGGAAGGTAAGCAGATAATAAAAGAACAAGGAATTGTAGATGGACAAGGAAATCAATGGAAGGGTGAGGTCGGGTTTATCGGACCGCTCTTGAGAAAGTATCTCTCGCCCGATACCGATATTATGTTTTACCTTTGTGGGCCATCACCGATGACAGTTACCGTCATTGATGCAGCAGCTAATCAATTGAACCTGAAAAAGGAAAATGCGCTCTTTGACGACTTTACCGGCACCCTGACCCCCTCCGTAGAGCTGATTTATCAAAAGCTTGAAATCAAAGAAAAGATTCATAGTCTAAACATACCCAATGCCGATAAACTCATCGAAAAGATCGGCCATATCCTCATCGTCCAATTGATATTGAAGGACAAGATGGAAGAAAGCTACCATTTTCTGGAACAGGTAAGAGAAGCGCTTGGAAAGTCCGGGCAAGAATTGGAGTCGATGCTTCTTGCCTATAAAAGCTGACGTTTGAAACGTGTCTTTTAATTTTTTCAAGGTTTTCAATCTCTTTATTCGCAAACTCTGTTTTTTAAAACATTTTTCCCCATGTCCAGGAGGACATGTTTTACCAAGTTTTCCAACGACCAATTTTATTTACTATGGTTTAAATTATATAAAGATAGTTGTTTTTAATCGGAGGTAATGAAATTTATCCTATGTCACCAAATGGACTGGACGCCACAGCATTTTTTGAACATGAAGGGGGTATCACGTATAACGATTTTATCCTGCTTCCGGGTTATATAGATTTTTCGATAGACAAGATTAGTCTTGAGACATACCTTACCCGTAATATAAAGATCAAGAGACCCATTGTCAGTTCGCCTATGGATACGGTAACCGAATCCAGGATGGCCATCAGTATGGCAATGCTTGGGGGTATAGGTATCATCCATTATAATAATAGTATTGAGATGCAGGCAAAAGAAGTACGCCGGGTAAAGAGATATGAAAATGGATTTATTACGGAGCCTGTTGTTCTTAGTCCAGACAATACCATACGAGACGTCGATGTACTCAAAGAAACGTACGGTTTCTCAGGTATCCCAATTACAGAGGACGGCACACTGAACTCGAAACTCATTGGTATTGTAACAAAGAGGGATATTGATTTTGAGGGAGACCGAACCAGGAAGGTAAAAGATGTAATGACCACACAGTTGGTTACTGCACCTGCCGGTATTTCCCTTATCGAAGGAAACAGAATACTCAAAGAAAGCAAGAAGGGAAAACTTCCCCTTATTGATAAACAAGGCCGTCTCGTATCCCTTATGAGCCGAACTGACCTGCTGAAGAATGCAGACTTCCCCTGTGCGTCGAAAAACATGGACAAGCAGCTCATCGTGGGTGCCGCACTCTCTACACGTGAAGATGATAAAGAACGTCTGGACGAACTGGTAAAGGCCGGTGTCGATGTCATCGTTATCGACTCGTCCCAGGGTAATTCTATTTTTCAAATCGATACGATCCGGCATATCAAAAAAAAATACCCTCATATTGATGTAGTGGGAGGGAATGTCGTCACTGCCGGACAGTGCAAATCATTAATTGATGCTGGTGCTGATGCCCTTCGCATAGGTATGGGCAGTGGTTCGATCTGTATTACCCAGGAAACCCTTGCGGTTGGAAGGGCACAAGGCTCGGCAGTTTATCACACGGCAAAATTTTCTAAGGAATACGCCAATATTCCCGTTATCGCAGATGGTGGTATAGCTCATATTGGACATATTGTGAAGGCATTATCACTGGGTGCGAGCACCGTTATGATGGGTGGTTTGCTCGCCGGTACCAGTGAGTCTCCTGGCGAATATTTTTATGAGGGCGGTGTGCGCGTAAAAAAATACCGGGGTATGGCATCTCATGAGGCCATGGAAAAAGGAGGGGGGAAGCGATACCTTTCATCGGAAGACCGCGTAAAAGTCGCACAAGGTGTTGCCGGCACTGTTGTAGATAAGGGATCAGTCATTAATCTTGTCCCCTATCTGATGCAAAGTTTGCTGCATTCTTTGCAAGAGCTTGGATATAAAAGTATTCAGGATCTTCGTAACGGCATCTACGAAGGTACACTTCGTTTCGAAAAACGATCCCAATCTGCTCAAGTGGAAGGTAGTGTTCACAACCTTTACTCCTTTAAGGAACCACATTTGGGCTTACTGCGGGGTAGGTAGTAAGGACATGTAGTAAACGACAAAAGAGAGTTGCGCAGGGTAACGACCATTACGCTATCCGATAATACGCTGACAATTGTAGAATAAAGACAAAAATAAATGTTGAGTCTTTAAGACCTGACACGTTGAAGCTGCACAATAAGGCATCGACTGTGCAATTGCGATTTTATGGATCGAAATTCGCAAACCCGCGCTCAAAAGTCCTCCCGAACTTCCCGACGAGTTGGAGCCGTGGGTCAAAGATGAGGAGCTAACCGATTCTTCGTTGAGTTGTCGGCCCAGTTCTTGATGTTGAATACTCAAAGCCTGCGCTTGAGTATTCGATGCTTGAGACACAGGATAGGCCAAACCCGACACAACTCAACGACATAGAAAAGGAAGATGTCATGGTGTTGGTGGATAATCCTTGGGATGCGGTTAATATCGCCCGTGTTTTGTGCGGTTTTAGCAATGCACTATCAGTCCCTGGTGATTATTCCCCGTCATTTGAGCATGCTGGTGTTCCTCCTGAGAAACCTGTCATCAGGCTCGCCCCCGCTTTGATTCTGCGTAAGAGAACACGACAAACTTTCGAGGCATTTTACAACCAGATAATTGATCAGATCAAGAAAGGGGAGGAGATACCCGAGAAGGTTCGGAGGATCATCGAAATTGTTGAAGATTCATCCGGCGAAGAAAAAGAGGGTGGCTAGCGTGAGTTTATTACAAAACGGAGTTGAGGCAAAGTGGCAAGTCGTAATCCATTGATTTGCGGTGGATTGCGACTTTTTGTGTAAAAATCGCATGTATACACTGAATAATATTAAATATATATTGCATAAATCACTTGTGTGTGCTATAATTATTCGCAGTATAAACCGATATGTATACACCAACAACTGATGCCCATGGCCACTATTCAATCGAAAAACCCAGAGGTTATAAATATTGGTATATTGTCGAATCGCGGCGCGTTAACGGCAAGCCCAGACCCATTGTCCTGTCCTATCTTGGCAAGGCAGACGATTTATTAAAACGACTGCAAGGTCCACCGAAAATTGCATGACTCAAATCCTATTCGCATGGCGCGGTAGCCGCATTACTCAGTGTGGCTAATGCCCTGACGCCCTTCCATAATCAATAAGCAAATAAAGTCGTCACGTCCGTATTGTGCAGAAAACCTGTTCGAAATAACCTGACTGCCGGAATCACCCTTTGTTGGGCGCTGTGGGAAGGGTTTGTATGCCTACCAGCAAAAGAGGATGGTGGATTGGTCAAGACGACTACTGCTGAATATTTACTCAGACACAGCTTGAGTAAAATAGACAGCCAGCATTTCTGGATTTGATGGATGCGCTTCCGAAGAATCCATTGCAGAAATTGAGCGTGAGTTGATTGAAAGACGTTGAAAACATATCACCTTCAAAGCGACACCCTCTTTTGATACAACCAATTTCTTCACATATATCGACACAACCAACCTGCGATGCACGGCCGTCCGGCGAGGGAAAACAAACAAAACGATATGATCTCAGACAGGTCGGGTTGGCGATGGTTGTCACCCGTAACGACATGATACCGTTATTTCACCATACCTATCAGGAAACCTGGCGGACGCGAAGGTTTTCAGCACGGTTCTTGAGACGATAAGAGACAGGATGAACGGATTAGGTTTCGACAGCAGCACACACACCATGGTTTTTGATCGTGGAAACAATTCCAGGGACAATATGGCTATGGTAGAGCGATTGTCATTGCATTACGTTGAGCGCTTACACCGTATCACCACAAGCAGTTGGTAGAGAATGCCGTGTGTAATTTCAGGTTCTTCTCCAAATTAGTCAATAGAAATTGAGGAGAAATTTCATTAAATCATTGAAAGAGTGGACATTTGGTGTTTCCTATATACCGATATATAACTTATTTACAGGAGGCCAGCAATGTCCACGTTAAGTATATTACCATATTTTCCTTTTCAGCGGGTAAGAATTACAAAGCAAACTGTTTTTCTGATGCTGAGATATCCCAGCTTACTGCAGTGCCCGATGAACGATTTCACCCAATATGTCATGTGTGTGGCAGCAAAGCACAGCGCATTTATCGTCACGACAAACGAGCTTTGCGGGATATGAATCTTGGCCCGTTCGCGTATGGATAAATTGTTCGTATCGTAAGATAGCCTGTGAGTCATGCAATCGAATCGTAGTTGAAGACTTAGGTTTTTTCAACCCTTACAGTCGTGTTACGCATCGTTTAGCAGCGTATATTCACGAACTGTGTAAAATGTTAACCATTACCGAAGTTGCAAAACATTTTGGAATGAACTGGAAAACAGTAAAAGCAATCGATAAGTTTTTCTGAACGACAATACGCGCAGACTGACTATCAGCATCTTCGCATACTGGCAGTAGACGAAATCTCTGTTAAGAAGGGACAGCGCTATTTGACCGTTGTTCTGGACTATCTGAGTGGTCGGGTAGTCTGGGTGGGTAAGGAAGAACAAAAGAAACCCTGAAACCTTCTTTGCCGGTATGACAGAGGAGGAAAGACAGTCTCTTGAGGCCATTGCCATGGATATGTGGGACCCTTATATTCTTGCAGTAAAAAGCATGTGCCGCATGTCAAGATAGTCTTTGACCTGTTTCATGTAGTATCAGGTTTTGGTAAGTTATTGACAAGGTACGAAATGCTGAATACCAAAAAGCGTCGAAAGAGGACAAGGACGTCTTCAAGGGTTCAAAACATCTTTGTTAAAACAAACGAAATATTCGCAGGAAAACACCGGAACATCTCAAACAGCTCTTGTCACTCAATGAAACAATAAATACCGTTCTGATTCTTAAAGACAAACTCAAACATATTTGACTTATACCTCACGGACGTGGGCGAGAAAAGCCATTGACGAATGGTGCCTTTAGCGAAAACGATAAACCATTCTGTTGTGCATAAGTTTGCAAACATGCTTATGAAACATAGCTATGGAATCTTGAATCACTGTGACTATAAAATTCATACGAGTAAACTCGAAGGGGTTAATAATAAGATCAAGGTTATCAAAAGAAAAGCTTATGGATTTCATGACGAACGGTACTTTTCATTAAAAATTATACAAGCTTTTGCAAACTAATTTGGAGAAGAACCTAATTTCAGAGAACATGACGTTGACGGCTGTAAAATGCAGCTATACCGGGACAAACGGGTTATTTGGGGGCAGGAAAGAACCGTTGTTGTCTTTGTTTCCGAGAAATTAAAGGCCGGGCAAGTAAGGGGAATGTATCAGTCTCTGGAAAAGGCAGAACATCAGTTAAAGCTCTTACAACAGCATCTGGGTAATCCAAAGGAAAGACGAGGGACAAAGGGGTCTGAGAATACGATAAGAAGTGTCGTGAAAGGCCAATTTATAAAAGATATTATCGATTGGTCGCCGCATGAGGTATCTGCAGGCAAGTTTCAATTGAACTTTTCCGTCAATCAGAAAAACTCGAAGAAATAGAAGGAGCTGGGGTTCAGGATTCTTATGACAGACCGTCACGACTGGGATACCGGGTGACATTATAAAAGCCTACTATGGGCAATCAAAGATTGAACACGCCTTTCGAAATCTCAAGAACCCTATCACCTGCTTTGAAACCGCAATTTCACTGGACAGATCAGAAAATCAGGGTGCATTTTTTTATTTGTGTCATCGGATACCTCCTGGCATCGATCGTGGCATCAGGCAAAAGCGCACGCACAATTTAGAGGAACCTTAGATACCTGTTAGACACCTAAACAATATAAGACTTTCCACGTTGCTCGAAGAGACAAAGTCCAGGGGGAGGGTCAAAGCTACCTACCAATTGGAAGAAATGTCCGATGAAGAATCCCTGTTGATGAATGCATTAGGTATTATGGATTTTCACAAATATCGACTGAAACTTCAAGGGCTCAGTGTATACAATTGATAGCATGCTTAACACATTGATTGCATTTACGTTACAATACTTTCGACCTTCTTTTGTAATAAACTCACGCTAGACGCATGTGGGCGTCACAAAGCCGATATTATCAGATATTGATCTCTATTTTCCGCTCCCTGCAAACGATGAGCAAAAGCTGATTGTCCAGAAAGTCGAGCATCGGCGAGGGGTGCTTGTCCAAGCGAAAGGCAATCTGGAATGCATCAAATGAACGCAAACTGATTGACCAGTATGAGCGCCGACTTGATGTAGAGCGAAAAGAGCAGGCAAAGTTGCGCCATGACTTACGAGCTTGCAGAGAAGCGGGACGCGGTCAAAGGAATGATCGAAGAAATTCTTGCAACGCAAGACACGCCCTCCAAGCATTTCCATTCATGGGCGAAACGCGCTTCCCGTGAGATATCAGGAGATCATGACCGCATCTGGCGAGAAACTCTTACTTCAACGATCAACCACATCGACCGCATTGAATACCTGCTAAACTAAGGAGGCTATGCAAAATAACTTGAACAACTCAAAGATACGGTCTCCATTGCGAATGGAGCTAAATACTGTTTCCACGTCAAAGCGTGAAATTATAGAGTGTTCATGTTATTCCGAATAGACTCCTAAGTATGGCGCTATTGACGTAATTGGCTTAAATGACAAGGATCTTCGGCTTGTGGAAGATCATGCTACTGCCCTCAAGAAACACTTTGAAAATGGCCGGGGGCTTGGCTTCTGGTTTTTCAGGGCTCGAGCTGTGAAGGATAGCCTCTATCTGGTCGAATCCGTCACAGTCAATGGGAAACCCTGCAACAACTTACAGACGTTAAACCAACTTATCGCATGGATTGAAATCTCTGCAAGGATCAAGAATCTCGCTGATTTGTGGAAAGAGATTACTACGCCCCCAACAGGAAGCGCAGTTCTTCAGTGTGCCGCCTATCGTGACCTATGCAAGCCAATAGAACAAGCACTGGCACTGCATGACCAAATTGAGAAAGTACGCAAAACATGCCGTGATTTCCCCTGTATTCATTTTCCCGCGTGGCACTCTCAGGAGGAGATACGAGCTTTTAGCAAAGCCCTCGATGCCCTGAACCTTGAAGAGGATTTCGCGACTGCACAGCGTGTCTTTACGCCTCTTGCCGAATCGCTCATGGATTTCATCAATTTAGGCCATGGTCATAGGTCAACCTGAAAACTCTTGCAGGCTGTCAATGAAAGAAATGGCGGACTTTATCGGAACACATATGAGACCTTGTCTTCACTGCATGTCTGGGTGGATGACGACACATTCCTTTGTGATGTTTTTAGGCGCTTTCATGCCTGTGCCCCACAAACTTGCAACACCTATAACAAATCCAGTTCTGACGTTGCATGGGTTGGGCATTTCGCTAAATTTGAAGACGCTTGGCTTTGGGGCAAAATAGACCGATGGCTCGATGAAGTAAGCGACAAAGAGCAACCGAAACGAATCCAAAGAGAATTAGAGTATTCGGCTTCATGGGAACGAGATGCCTTGAAGAACTTGGCCTCGTCAAAGGCATGGCAGCATTGCATTCAGAATCTTGGACCACGAGAAGAGCAGGCACTTAAAGCTTGGAAACTCGCAGTCGGCAAGATCAGGGAGCATGGAAAAGACGGAGAGTATTGGCGTGAAATCGCACGACAGAAACTGGATGAGTGCCGAAATGCTATTCCTGCATGGGTTATGCCGTTATACCAAGTTGTTCAAACGACAAAGCCAGGGCGTGCAGCTTTCGATATAGCTATAGTTGATGAGGCCAGCCAATCTGGGCCAGAAGCCCTTCTTCTCAGTTACATAGCCGATAGACTAATTGTTGTTGGGGACGATAAGCAAATCACCCCGATGTATATCAGCGATGAATTGCAGCATGCTCATTTTCTTCGTCAAAATACATCTCGAAGGAATTCCAAATTCTGCACTTCTCATGCCTGGACGAGATACAAGTCTTTTCTCACAAGCTTATTTGAGGTTTAGTGATCACATTCAGTTGCGTGAGCACTTCCGTTGCATGCCCGAAATTATCCAGTTCTCAAATAACCTATCATATTCCGATGCCCCGCTTATTCCATTGCGGCAATATGGAACCAATCGTTTGGAACCGGTGCAGACCGTTTTCGTGAAAGATGGCTATCGGAAAGGCTCATCCGACGACATTGAGAATCCGCCGGAGGCAGAGGCTATTGTCGCACAAATCGCCGAATGTTGCGAAGACCCGGCGTATGCGGGCAAGACATTCGGTGTCATATGTCTGATGGGAAGCAGGCAGGCAGAGCTAATAAATAGCCTGTTATTGGAAAAGAACGGGATCGGTGCCCAAGAGATGGAAAAACGCCGTTTGGTATGCGGACGGCCATACGATTTCCAGGGAGACGAGCGTTATGTGATATTCCTGAGCATGGTAGATGCGCCGCAAGACGGACAGCCGTGCCGGATGATGCGGGATCCCGACACACAAAGACGATTCAACGTGGCAGCGAGTCGTGCCAAGGATCAGTTGTGGCTGTTTCATAGCGCAACGCCGAATGATCTTAGGCCTGAATGTTTGAGGTATCGCTTGCTGGAATATTGCACTAATCCTGCTGTTATGCAGCCCGAAGAGATTGGAGAAACAACTGTAGCTGAACTTCGCCGCATGGCACGTAACCCTTCTATCAGGCAAAGCAGGAAGAGGGGTGAAAAGGTTACTGGCACTCCATTTGACAGTTGGTTTGAGGTGGACGTCTTTTTCAAGATTATTGATAGGGGTTACAGAGTCCTTCCGCAGTATCCCGTAAATACCAAGCACATTGACCTCGTGGTTGAAGGTCTCCGGGGCCGTCTTGCGGTTGGGTGTGACGGTGATGAATATCACGGAATGGAGCAGTGGGAGGAAGATCAGATACGTCGAAGGGCATTGGAGCGTGTCGGCTGGACTTTTTGGACCGTGCGGGGAAGCGACTTCTACCGGGAACCGGATGCAGCGCTTGCCGAATTATGGGAAACCTTCGAAAGTCTCAAGATTACGCCCCGGCAAGCGTGGGAATCAGACCAGAAACAGTCAGAGACAGAATCGACTGCGGAGGATCGTATTCCTGATTCGGACACAGCAGAGGAGTATCACGAGGATCTTAAGGACGAGGTGGAGGATGACGAGGTCGAAGAAGAACTACATGAAGAATCCCCAGGTACCGCCGCTTTCAAACAACGACGTCTGTTTGAGGGAGACCAGGACGAAGATCGAAAGGACGAATTCCAGTCGGTGAAGGATTTGGAGGGCAGGCTTGACCGTGCGTTGGAATTTGCGCAATCGAGGAGCCGGCGACCAGAAGAGAGATCCCCCGTAGATATCCAGAACGCAATCGTCAAGTCCTTGAAGAAGTGTCCCAATCACTCTTGTACACTGAGATCACTAACAAGCCGCGTCCTGAAGGAACTTGGAGTGCGGACGAGAGGCAATCCTCGTTTGGAGTTTGAAAAGCGTGTTATGCTAAACCTTGGCGCATTGAAAAGAAAAGGGCTTATTGAGGAGTACAAGGCCAAGAACAAGCGCATACGGCTTCTTGCGTAGGGCAAGAGGAAGCACAACAAGGCATTCATCTGACTGGCTTTTACGCTACGCTTCCAAGCGGCAGGTAAGCTTTGACGTTGGACTGGTTGCCGCTCAATTTCGTCATCTAGCAAGGAAAAATATATAAAGGCATAATTCATTTTTTATTGCCAAAATGCACACAATGTGATACCGTATAACTAATGAAGCATATCAACTGGAATACTGAGAAAAGTCAAGCCCTAAAAGAGACAAGAGGTATATGCATTGAAGATGTGATTTTTCATATAGAAAAAGGTGATATGCCGGATGACTATCAACATCCAAACCAACAAAAATTTCCTGGTCAGCGAATAATGGTAGTTGGTATCAATAATTACGCATACCTTGTCCCGTATATTGAAAACGAAATTGAACTATTCCTGAAAACGATTATTCCCAGCAGAAGGGCGACAGAGAAATATCTTGGAGAAAAACAATGAAAACTAAATTGACGGAAGAAGAAAAAGAAATCCTTGACAGCTTTGAAAAAGGTGAATGGATTCCGGCAAAAAACCTTTCTAAAAGGAAAAAAGAGTTGATGCAGTATGCCCGGAATACATTAAAAAAAGATAAAAGATTAAACATCAGGATTTCCGAAAGAGACTTAAATGAATTGCAGAGAAAAGCAGTAGCCGAGGGATTGCCCTATCAGACATATGTTTCCAGCATAATTCATAAATTTGTTAACGGTAAGCTCATCGAGGTAAAGAATTGACCTGCTAACATTTCACCACACAGGATGCAGGGAAACTAACACTGCACCTATGAGTTTTGGCGTTAGCAGCGCGAACACGGCACGAATGAAGCTTCACTGTGGCATTAGATCAGAATATTTTCTTGCCTTTATTAAACATGACTGTTAAACATAACGCCCTGGAGATCGTAAAAACCCTGCAAAATCAAGGCTATAAGGCCTTTTTTGCAGGCGGCTGTGTGCGTGATATGGTCATGGGGAAGGAATCGGTTGATTATGACATTGCCACAAATGCCTTACCCCGGGACGTTATAAAACTCTTTGAGAAAACCATCCCTGTCGGGGTACAGTTCGGCGTAATTATTGTTGTTAAGGGTGGTCACAACTTTGAGGTCGCCACCTTTCGCACGGAAGGCTCTTACAGCGATGGACGCCATCCTGATTATGTGGCCTTTTGTACCCCGGAAAACGACGTAAAACGGAGAGACTTTACCATCAACGGCCTGCTTTACGACCCTATCAAGAATGAGCTCCTCGATTATGTTGGCGGACAGGATGATATTTCGCAGGGAATTATCCGAACTATCGGAGACCCCGTCGAACGATTCACCGAAGACAAGCTGCGTATGATACGGGCTGCCCGCTTTGCATGCCGTTTTAAATTCCCTATCCATCCTGATACACGCCAGGCGATTATTCAACTTGCAAATAATATTCATATGGTTAGTGCCGAACGCATACGGGAAGAACTGGAAAAGATACTCACCGGCCCAAATCCACATATCGGTATTCAACTGCTGGATGAACTCAATCTCTTGCAGGAGATACTACCAGAGGTATCCCATATGAAAGGTGTTCGACAGCCTGAGAACTTTCACCCTGAGGGAGATGTCTTCATACATACCCTTTTGTGCCTTTCCAAGCTTATTCCTTTTACTGACCAGGGAAGAGGAAGACCTTCATTTACCTTAGCCATGGGGGTGCTCTTACATGACATCGGCAAGACAATTACCTTTGAGGAGTTGGACCGGATTCGGTTCAATTTGCATGAAAAGGTTGGTGCAAATATGGCGGCAACGATCTGTGACAGACTTAAGACGTCGAATGCCGAAAAAGAGCAGATCGTCTGGCTTGTCCTGAAACACCTTTATTTTAAAGATGCAAAAAAGATGCGTCTGAATAAACTGAAAAGGCTCTTTGCACATGAAGGTTATCCGGAACTGGCGGAATTGTGCAGAATCGATGCCCTTGCAAGCAGCGGCGACCTATCAGACTACCAGTATTGTCAGGAGATGTTCAGTAAGCTGAGCCACGAAGAGGTCAAACCAAAACCCCTTATTACCGGCCACGACCTTATCGCTATGGGGTTAAAACCAGGGCCTTCGTTTAAGGATATTTTGATGAAGATTGAAGATGAGCAACTCGATGGCAACCTTACAACGAAGGACGCAGCCATTGAGGAGGCAAGGGCATTGATTTCTCAAATGAAAACGATCCTCAAATAAATTTCTGCGTGATGCGGTGTGTACCCAGTCTTGTTCATGAATGGTGGCAGACAGAAGGCCAGGCGTCAAATCTTTACAGATATTCTATTGTTTATCCTTTCAAAATTAAAAAGATGCCTGTCCTCTTGTATTTCTTGTTGAAATATCTAACTATGTTGAAATTTAAGCAACTGATTTTAACACCGCAGATACACCATTTTTATCAATCACGACCTCGATATACCATCCATCCCTGAACATACCTGCATTTACTACTACGGTATCTCCTATCTTATCCCTCGCTCTTGATTCATGAATATGACCCGTTATACAGACATGAGGCTTATGTTTAAGAATAAAGTCCCTGACTGTTTGACTCCCAACATGCATACCACTGCGAACGATATCTGTTGCCGTATCCTTAGGCGGGGTGTGCGACATACGCATCAACCTAACTTTTACTAAAAACGAGCAGTTAGAGCAAAGGAGAAGTAAAAAATAGTAAAATTTCAATGAGATTAATTTTTTTAAATAAACACATTTTTTCGGGGACACGGAGGAATTTTTGCTATAAAGTAAATATCATAGCATAAATAATTTCTTAGTAAATCAAAAATAACACGAACCAAAGCGTGTCTCAACCAAAAAGACTTAAAGAAATCACAGAAAAATATAAAGTATTTTGATGAGGACAATTTGAATAAAATTGCCCGTGAGACATTCTTTGTACAACGTTCAACCAATAAAGTATCCGGCAGAGACTTTGTAGAACTGACGTCTGTAGAGCATTTTGATAGCGGAATAATTTCTTTGAAGGATAAGCGATATTCTTCGCAGGAAGTCTCCGAGTCAGATATAACCCCACAGGCATTGAGTAAAAAGATAAATAGCAAGAACGCGGTAGCATTTTAGAACGTACGTTAGAGGCCATATACAAAGAACAGGTAGCGCCTAAATTAAAGAAGATGCCTTTAGAGGTATTAGAGCAATTTTCAAATGTGTATCTTCAGGATAGTACCCAAATAGAGCTCAATGAGCATTTATCGGAAGAATTCAGAGAGTAGGCGGCAAGCGAGTAAACCTCCTTAAAGATAGATTTATTATATGAGGCAACACGTCACATATTGAAAAAGTTTTCATTACGGAAGGGACTCCATCCGGATCAGAAAATGGAGCAAGAGTATTGGATCAGATACGGAAGGGATTTGATAATCAGGGATTTAGGATATTTTGATCTTTCCGTATTAGGAGATATCGGGGAAAAGGAGCCTATTATTTAAGTCGCTTATTCAAGAGCACTACAAAGTCTATTTAAGCTCAAACCGGTGCGGAAGCCGTAGACCTTGCGTCATATGTAAAACAAATTGGTAATAGGGGTTTAATAGATATGAAAGTTTATCTGAGAAGCCAGGACATGCAGCCGCCTGATAGCGTATCGCACACCGGAGCATATAACAAATGACCGCCGACGTAAAGCCAAAAGATCAGCACAAAGAAAAGGGAAGACCTTGTCCCGTGAATATTTAGAATGGTTAGACTATAGCTTCTTCATCACCAATGTAGAGACAAAAACCTGGCCGCCGGAAATAGTAAGAAAACCACATACCGAATGAGGTGGCAGATAGAGTTGATATTTAAACAATGGAAGCAATTATTCCGAATTGATGTAATGAAGGGAAGCCGTGCAGAAAGGATTCGCTGTCTCTTATACGGCCGATTGATAATGATACACATCGTGACTCAGATATATGCATTTAGCGCAGGGCATTGTCATTGTACCATGGGTCGTGAGGTTAGCGCAGTAAAGCTGATTCAATGGCTACAGAGGAAAGGCCGTCTATGCCAATCCATTATAAACAACAGGCTTTCAACACTTATGGAAGAATTGCTAAATAGTCTCTCCAGAGGACTTTTAAAACAAAAGCGACGGCGTAAAACAACTTTTGAATTAATAAGCGGCCAGATTGAATTTTAGAAAGTTTTCATGATGACAGGAGACGACAGCCAAATCAAAAAGAAGCTATGTTCTCAAAGAGCCGAAACTAATCAAGTCGGTTCGCTATTGGGCGTGACTTTACCAGGGAAGAAATGAAAGTTATTAGTGAAACAGTCACGACAAAAGGTTTGGGCAGAACGGCTATTTCTGAGAAGATATGTGAACAATTTCTATGGCTAAAAGCAGATGGCAAGCTAAAAGATATGAGTTGCCGTGTAGCGCTGTTGCGCAATGGAAAGGGACGGCTGGTCCAGCTTGCCGCCCCTTTGAGACGAAATGGCAATGGCAAACAGTACAAACACCGTACTATGTTAAATGATAAGCAACCTTTGCTCAATCTGTCCGCCGGAAAGATTCAAGATATAAGTTTGATATAGTAAAACCCCAAACAATCCCGAATATGGAACGAAATGATTCATCGTTGGCATTATTTAGGATATAAAAAATTGGTTGGTTCCCAACTTCGCTATCTGATAAATAGCCGTTCCGGCATACTTGGATCATTAGGTTTCGGTGCATCAGCCTGGAATGTGCAGGCGAGAGAAGGTTTTATAGGTTGGAGTCGTCAAATTCGGGAACAAAATCTCCATCTGATAGTAAATAATTCCCGGTTTTTGATTTTGCCGTGGATAAAATCAAGGAACCTTGCATCAAGAGTATTGGGCTTAGTCGCCAAAAAACTTCCAAATGATTGGGAACAACGTTACAAATATCGGCCTGTAATGCTAGAAACGTTTGTAGAAAAAAAACGTTTCAGGGGTACTTGCTATAAGGCGGCAAATTGGATTTGCTTAGGAGAAACGAAGGGAAGGGGGAAATTGGGAGACTATTCCAAACTTTACGAAAATGTAAAATTAATAATGGTATATCCCCTGTGCAAAGAATTCCGTTCTGTATTACAACAATTGCCAATAAGTTCTTAGCTCGTTTTTTAGTAAAAGCTAGGTTGATGCGTATGGGGTGTGCGAAACCATAATCTTCCACTTTGCATCTTTCACCTTGTTATAACCGTTTGTTAAGAGCCTTTCGATATCTGCCTCACTGATTTCCGACGGTGTGTGAAAGGTGTGGACTTGAACCACCGCAACCAAATATACCCACATCACCAAATAGATATCCATTTCCATGCAGGTTTATACCCTCTTGAGTTAAATAGCCATCCACCACTCGCATATCCATATTTCCATATTGTGCAAGCAGGTGTTCGTTATATTTTTTTATGGCGTCTAATACTGCTTTCGTCTCGGTCTTTCCACGACAATTTGTCAAATCACCTGATATCACTATTAAATCTGCCGTTTCCAGGTCTGGTTTTATCTTTGCAAGATTACTGGTATCTTCATGAATATCACCAAAAGAAATAATCTTCATCTCTCCTCCATAAAAATAATTTAATTACGTGGTCCGATTTTGTTCTCAATCGCCTGAGCGGCACACAACAGTTCTATGGATATCACACGTTTAGCATTCTTCAGCACTCACGACATTTCCTTGCGGCAATTGTGCCCATGCTCACATGGTCTTCCTTATTGGCCGACGTAGGAATAGAATCCACACTGGCTGGGTGGGCAAGCACCATACGCATCAACCTAACTTTTACTAAAAAACGAGCAGTTAGAGCAAAGGAGAAGTAAAAAATAGTAAATTTTCAATGTGAGATTAATTTTTTTAAATAAACACATTTTTTCGGACACGGAGGAATTTTTTTTGCTATAAAGTAAATATCATAGCATAAATAATTTCTTAGTAAATCAAAATACAATACGAACCAAAGCGTGTCTCAACCAAAAGACTTAAAGAAAATCACAGAAAAATATATAAAGTGTTTTGATGAGGACAATTTGAATAAAATTGCCCGTGAGACATTCTTGTACAACGTTCAACCAATAAAGTATCCGGCAGAGACTTTGTAGAACTGACGTCTGTAGAGCATTTTGATATCGGAATAATTTCTTTGGAAGGATTAAGCGATATTCTTCGCAGGAAGTCTCCGGAGTCAGATATAACCCCACAGGCATTGAGTAAAAAGATAAATAGCAAGAACGCGGTAGCATTTTTAGAACGTACGTTAGAGGCCATATACAAAGAACAGGTAGCGCCTAAATTAAAGAAGATGCCTTTAGAGGTATTAGAGCAATTTTCAAATGTGTATCTTCAGGATAGTACCCAAATAGAGCTCAATGAGCATTTATCGGAAGAATTCAGAGGAGTAGGCGGCAGTGCGAGTAAATCCTCCTTAAAGATAGATTTATTATATGAGGCAACACGTCATATATTGAAAAAAGTTTTCATTACGGAAGGGATCTATCCGGATCAGAAAAATGGAGCAAGAGTATTGGATCAGATACGGGAAGGGGATTTGATAATCAGGGATTTAGGATATTTTGATCTTTCCGTATTAGGAGATATCGGGGGAAAAGGAGCCTATTATTTAAGTCGCTTATTCAAGAGCACTAAAAGTCTATTTAAGCTCAAATCCCGGTGCGGAAGCCGTAGACCTTGCGTCATATGTAAAAAAACAAATTGGTAATAGGGGTTTAATAGATATGAAAGTTTATCTTGGAGAAGCCAGGATATGCAGCCGCCTGATAGCGTATCGCACACCGGAGCATATAATAAATGACCGCCGACGTAAAGCCAAAAGATCAGCACAAAGAAAAGGGAAGACCTTGTCCCGTGAATATTTAGAATGGTTAGACTATAGCTTCTTCATCACCAATGTAGAGACAAAACCTGGCCGCCGGAAATAGTAGCACCATATACCGAATGAGGTGGCAGATAGAGTTGATATTTAAACAATGGAAGCAATTATTCCGAATTGATGTAATGAGGGAAGCCGTGCAGAAAGGATTCGCTGTCTCTTATACGGCCGATTGATAATGATACACATCGTGACTCAGATATATGCATTTAGCGCAGGGCATTGTCATTGTACTATGGGTCGTGAGGTTAGCGCAGTAAAGCTGATTCAATGGCTACAGAGGAAAGGCCGTCTATGCCAATCCATATAAACAACAGGCTTTCAACACTTATGGAAGAATTGCTAAATAGTCTCTCCAGAGGACTTTTAAAACAAAAACGACGGCGTAAAACAACTTTTGAATTAATAAGCGGCCAGATTGAATTTTTAGAAAGTTTTTCATGATGACAGGAGACGACAGCCAAATCAAAAAGAAGCATGTTCTCAAAGAGCCGAAACTAATCAAGTCGGTTCGCTATTGTGGGCGTGACTTTACCAGGGAAGAAATGAAAGTTATTAGTGAAATAGTCACGACAAAAGGTTTGGGCAGAACGGCTATTTCTGAGAAGATATGTGAACAATTTCTATGGCTAAAAGCAGATGGCAAGCTAAAAGATATGAGTTGCCGTGTAGCGCTGTTGCGCATGGAAAGGGACGGCTGGTTCAAGTTGCCGCCCCCTTTGAGACGAAATGGCAATGGCAAACAGTACAAACACCGTACTATGTTAAATGATAAGCAACCTTTGCTCAATCTGTCCGCCGGAAAGATTCAAGATATAAGTTTGGATATAGTAAAAACCCCCAAACAATCCCGAATATGGAACGAAATGATTCATCGTTGGCATTATTTAGGATATAAAAAATTGGTTGGTTCCCAACTTCGCTATCTGATAAATAGCCGTTCCGGCATACTTGGATCATTAGGTTTCGGTGCATCAGCCTGGAATGTGCAGGCGAGAGAAGGTTTTATAGGTTGGAGTCGTCAAATTCGGGAACAAAATCTCCATCTGATAGTAAATAATTCCCGGTTTTTGATTTTGCCGTGGATAAAATCAAGGAACCTTGCATCAAGAGTATTGGGCTTAGTCGCCAAAAAACTTCCAAATGATTGGGAACAACGTTACAAATATCGGCTCAGTAATGCTAGAAACGTTTGTAGAGAAAAACGTTTCAGGGTACTTTGTTATAAGGCGGCAAATTGGATTTGCTTAGGAGAAACGAAGGGAAGGGGGAAATTGGGAGACTATTCCAAACTTTACGAAAATGTAAAATTAATAATGGTATATCCCCTGTGCAAAGAATTCCGTTCTGTATTACAACAATTGCCAATAAGTTCTTAGCTCGTTTTTTAGTAAAAGCTAGGTTGATGCGTATGGGGCAAGCACCTTATTCTCTGAAACGAGTGCCGCCGCCGTGTATTGTGCTATCATGAATCCTGAGTTGAGACCGGCATCTTTTATGAGAAATGCAGGCAAACCACTCAACTGAGGATTTATCAGCCGTTCTGCACGCCTCTCAGAGATATTTGCTATCTCTGATAAGGCAATGGCTAGAAAATCTAGCGTCATTGCCACGGGTTGTCCATGGAAGTTTCCTCCTGATATAATCTGGTCTGTCTCAGGAAAAATCAAAGGATTATCAGTCGCCGCATTCATCTCAATTTCTATAACCCTCCTTGCATAAGGTTGCCCAATCTTCTTTTAACCGTATTTACCACATCATCAATAGACGAGTATTTTTGAGGAAACTCCAGTCTGGGTTTCTCAATAACTATGGTATCAATCCCTTCGTTGAGCGCCGCATGAATCTTTTCAAGTACTCCTCCCACCTCACCGCTGTCTTTGGTCACCATAGTAGTAATACGGTACTGTCTGAACATAGCCCGGTTTAACTCTTCTGAAAATGGGCCATGCATGGCAATGATGCGTGCGGGAGGAATCCCCATATCCATACATAAAGAAATATGCTCAGGCACGGGGAGGATACGCACATACAATTCCTTTTCGTTTTTCAAGGGGATAAATTTAACAACGCTTGATATGCCAGTCGTCAGAAATATCTTTTCCCAAGCGCCCTGACTCATCTACTGCCCCAGCCATATTCTTTACGTTGTGGATTAAAGAATGTCTTGGAATCTCTATCTCCTGTCTTTCAAAACGGATATACCGGATATTGTTTTTTACAGGCATCCATTGCATGCTGAGACACTTCTATCGCATATGGGTGAGTAGCATCCACCATGGTATCTATCCCCTTTTCTTTTATGAGCCGGAAAAACCCATGTACATCCAAACGACCTTGCAGACAAACGGTTTCCAGGCCTAGTTGTTCAAACATCTTTTTGCCATAATCCGTTGCAACAGTCGTCAATAGACTCAACCCTTCTGCGTGGAGTCTTCTAACAATCTCTTTACCTTCTTCTGTGCCCGACAGTACGAGAATCATGATCGTATAGTTTGCCCTGTAAAAACTTCTCTTTTTGTAACACTTTATTTTTTTGAAAAATTCATAGGGACATAAAAACCAAGGTAACCCCGTTAGGGCGGTCTGTTCGTAACACAATAAAATTCAATAGGAAATAGCTCCGTAGTAGCGGTCTGTATACGAGTGACAGGAGATTAGGTCGCTCCTGACGGAGCTCATATGTGCTATGGTGTCCTGTCTTACTACAAACACAGGTTGATCCTCCGGAGCTTATCGGTAATACGTTTTTCAAAAGACTAAGGTGTTACCAAAATTCCAAAATGTTGAACAATCCAATACGCTGTGTTATAGTACAGCAAAATAGAGCGTTCGGTCAATCTTAAATAGTTACCATTCGTATATACATGCGAGTCATGAAATATTCACTTTTCTATGTCATTGGCACAAACAAACCCAGTTTTAACAAACTTATAAAGAAGATTCATAGCCATTTGAATAAACGAACATGATATTAACAGATATCTTAATAATCGGAGGCGGAATAGTAGGTGTCTCTATTGCTAATGAACTTGCCAGCAGATATCCGGATTTAACCATCACCTTACTAGGAAAAAGAGGCTGCTGTAGCACGTCATGCAAGCGGAAGAAATAGCGGGGTACTTCATGCTGGTTTTTTATTATTCACCCGATAGCCTAAAGGCAAAGTTTACCGTAGATGGAAATAAGCTTTTTAACTGATTACTGTTTAAAGCATAACTTGACAATAAACAGATGCGGAAAAATCGTAATAGCAAAGAATGCTGAGGAACTTGATGGTATATTTGAGCTGAAAAGGAGAGGAGACAAAACAGAGTAACCTTTAGAGATCGTAGATGAGAAAGATTGACAGAACTTGAACCTAATGCAAGGACTTTGATAAGGCCTTATATTCACCGACAACATCAGTAGTAATTCTGCAGAAGTAGTCGAACATATCGCTCATAATTTAAAAAGGACAGGTAAAAATCTTACTCAATGAGAAGTTCATAAAGAGAGACGATATCTCCACGGTCAGCACAAATACACAAAAATAAAATTCAGATATGTAATCAATGCGGCAGGTTTATATGCAGATAAAATTGCCCATCAATTTGG
This sequence comes from Planctomycetia bacterium, assembly GCA_015075005.1. Lineage (GTDB taxonomy): Bacteria > Planctomycetota > Brocadiia > Brocadiales > Brocadiaceae > Brocadia. Next base: position 664,489 of record JABTVC010000001.1, on the reverse strand, counting down.
GGTTGGGCGAAAATACACCTTAATCCCCTTCAAAGGTTTGTATCTGGAATATAAGGATACCAGTTTAATCCGGAAACATATATACCCCGTGCCCAATTTAAAGAATCCATTTCTGGGCGTTCATTTTACCATAACTGCAGCTGAAAAGTGAAAATAGGCCTGACTGCAATTCCTGCCTTCTGAGAGAAAATTATCAGGGCCTTTCCATTTCAGGATGAATGAATTCTTTGAGGTGTTATACAACGAGACCAGGCTTCTTTTACGAATGCCTTTAATTTTAGAGGCTTAGCCTTGAAGAAATGAAAAATATTGCCGGAATTATTTTATACAACAGGCCGTGCATTTAGTAAAAAAGATAGACACAAACAAGTTTGGCAACTACCTGAATCCAGGCATCAGGGGACAATTATTAGACACAGAAACCCTAAGATTAGTGATGGATTTTGTTGTCGAACACGGAGAAAACTCCACGCACATACTAAATGCCGTATCACCCGCATTTACCTCTGCCTTTTCGTTCAGTAAATTTATCGTTGATGAGGTGGAAAAGAGAATCGGACTCAGCACGAAACTCTAATTTTTAACAAGACCTGCGATTTGATTGTAGCAAAAAGGCAAGCTGGACGAAAGGGGGCAAAAAGGCCGCTTGGGAAGGGATTGAAAGTGCATGGTGGTCTTATCATAGCGGTAGGAATTGTCAGGAAAAATGCAAGGGCACTGGATAAGATTTCATGAAAATGTCAGTGCAAGACTTGAATAAGTGAGGTTTTCTGTTATAGTATTGATAAGCAGTGTAGGGACAAAGCATGTGTCGTAAAAAGCAAGAACTTTGTCTATCCCAATCAAACAAATACTTCTTCCCTACCAGAAAGAAATTCATGGATATTTTCAAATAAGGATAAAAAAGGAGAATACTATGTTCCAGGGCTCACTTGTAGCATTAGTAACCCCATTTAAAGATGGGCAAGTTGACTATAAAAAACTGAAAGAACTCGTTGAATTCCATATTAAAAATGGAACACAAGGAATTGTCCCTTGTGGCACAACGGGTGAATCTGCGACTCTTTCATTTGAGGAGCATGAACGAATAGTTAGTGATGTGGTCAGCACGGTAGCAGGGCGGATTCAAGTCCTGGCCGGGGCAGGTTCTAATAATACATCAGAAGCCCTGCGTCTGGCAAAACATGCCAAAAAGGTAGGGGCGGATGGAGTATTGCTTATAACACCTTACTACAATAAACCCACCCCGGAGGGTCTCTATCGGCATTATAAATTCATTGCTGAAGAGGTTGATATTCCGATTGTCATGTACAACGTCCCTTCAAGAACAGGTATATCTATCTTGCCGGAAACGGTGGCAAGGCTTTCTGAGATCAAAAATATTGTTGGAATAAAAGAGGCCAGTGGCAGCATTGATCAAACGACTCAGATATTGCAGCTCTGCAATATCACGGTTCTTTCGGGAGATGATTCTCTTACCCTCCCTATCATGTCGGTGGGAGGAAAGGGGGTGATCTCCGTAGTGGCCAACATCGTTCCGGCGGATACTGCCGCATTAACCCGATTTTGTCTGGAGGGTAATTTTGATGCAGCCAGAAAGTGTCACCACAAACTCTTTCCCCTGTGCAAGGGTATGTTTATTGAAACCAATCCCATCCCGGTAAAGACCGCCATGAAACTGTTGGGAAGAATAAACGGGGAGATGCGTTTGCCGCTTTGTGAAATGACGAGAGAACATGAAAATCAATTAATAAATACGCTAAAAAATTACGGTCTCATGACATAGCGCAGCAGACCTTACATCAATCACCCGCACCTTTCATCCTTCGCAAGTTTCAAGTTTATCATTACCCCTGCCTTCATTTTGTGAGGCAGGAAGCAGCAATTTCCCCTACCCGACAAGGAGGGGATTGAGGAATGGTTCATTTTGATTACGGCGTAGCCGCGCCAGGTAGTAATACTAAATACTTTAAGGAGGAGAAATAAGATGAAGGCAGTCGTTTTTTATGAGCATGGCGGATTAGATAAATTACTATATACAGATATGGAAAAACCGAAAATTTCTCCGTATGAAGTGTTAGTAAAGATACAGGCATGTGCACTCAATCATTTAGATATCTGGGTACGACAAGGTTTGCCTGGTATTGATGTCCCTATGCCGCATATCCTGGGTAGTGATAGTGTTGGCGAGGTGGCTGAGGTTGGGATGGAAGTTAAGAACTTCAGGCCGGGCGACAGGGTTATCATTGCCCCCGGCGTCCGCTGCAGGAAGTGTGTGTATTGCAATACGAATAACGACAGCATGTGTAATAGTTTCAAAATTATGGGGTTCCAGGTACAGGGGGGGTATGCTGAATTTGTCAAAGCACATGTCGATAACATCATTCCTGTCTCCCAGAAACTTTCTTTTGAGGAGTGGGCATCCATCCCTTTGGTGTTTTTAACGGCCTGGCACATGCTTATTACGCGGGGACAACTCAAACCAGGAGAGAGTGTATTAATCCACGCTGCTGGCAGTGGCATCGGGAGCGCCGCCATTCAGATAGCCCGGCTGGCAGGTGCACACGTGATTACCACTGCCCGCGGGAAGGAAAAACTGGAAAAGGCCAAACAATTGGGCGCCGATGAGGTCGTGGACTATTCGAAAGAAAATTATGCCGAAAGGGTAAGGCTTATAACAAATAATAAAGGCGTGGATCTTGTCTTTGAACATATTGGGCCTGACACCTGGGAAAAGAATTTGCAATGTATTGTCAAGGGAGGAAGGATGGTTGTATGCGGAGCTACAAGCGGCCCCACAACAAACATAGATATCCGGTTCCTGTTCATGAAACAGCATGCGATTATTGGCTGTTATATGGGCAGTAAAAAAGAACTCCTGGACGTTCTGAATCTGGTAGAATTGGGAAAATTGAAACCCGTTATCGACAGTATTTTCCCATTGAAAGAGGCCTCAGTCGCCCAGCAGAAGATGCTACAGAGGGAAAATTTTGGCAAGATTGTATTAAAAATTTAAGAGGTTTTTTTCGATTGCAGTGAACCAACATTTCCTATGCTTTCATGATAGACATCTTGCTCATCTCCGTCTTTATAAGAAACATGAGCAGGGCAGGTATAAGGAAGACAGTAAAGATCGTTGAAAATGCAAGTCCGCCCAGGAGAACACTACCAAGTCCTCTATAAAGTCCGGAACCAGGTACTGGAGCTATAACAAGGGGAAGCTCCAGTACTGGCGTTACCTTATACGCCTCTTCCCAATCACCGGGCAGCCTCTTGAGTGCCTTTGACATCACATGAGATGCCAGGTTTTTCACCCGCAACCACGGAACTATCAAAAATCGACTGTTGCTTACTACTCTCCTTAAACCATTTTTCCGCGCCTCTTCATCCCATCCCAATCGCTCATCCCGCACCCTTACTCGCCATGCCGACGATGAAAATGACATCGCTCCTATCCACCCAATCTCAGAACTCCTTACTAAATATTTTATCTGCTGACCGTACAGTTTTGCTGCATGCAAATAATGATGCTCTTCCAAGTTAGATATGTTATTGCTGATATTTCAAAAACAAGATATATCTCATTGTCTATGTCTTACTTGGGTTGATTCTGCGGCACGTCTCTCTTTAAGGGGTGAAAAACAAGGAATGCATTTGTCATAAGCACAAATAAATGCTCTTGACAATTTTGACGCAATACATTTTATTGTTTTTAAGAAGTACGTATTCGCAATTTATGAAAAAAGGAGAGCACATGAATAAAATCAAATTTACTGTGTTGAGTTGTGTATTGTCACTTGTCATGATCAACGTTGTGATGCTGACGGTTACTACCGCAGATGAACCACCCAGGAATATAGGGTATGGTAGAGGTGGAAGGATGCAGGGTGGCGCTGTATCAGAACGTTCAAAGGAACCTATCTGGCCAATTCCCATCAGCTTTGATTACGACACCGCAAAGATAGAACTAGGAAAGAAATTATTTTTTGAACCCAGATTGTCAAAATCCGGCTGGATCACCTGTAATTCCTGCCATAACCTCTCAACAGGCGGTGTGGATAATTTACCCACCTCTATCGGACATAAATGGATGTTTGGCCCGATAAATTCCCCCACCGTTCTGAATGCAAAATTCAATCTGGCACAATTCTGGGATGGGCGTGCAAAGGACCTGAAAGAGCAGGCAAAGGGCCCCATAGCCAATCCTATGGAAATGGCTTCAAACCATGAACTTGCCGAGAACGTTTTGCAATCGATACCGGCATATGTGCAGTGGTTTAAAGAAATATATGGCGAGGGAAATATTACCAGTGATAATGTTGCAGACGCGATTGCGGCGTTTGAAGAGACATTAACCACACCGAACTCACGATTTGATGCGTGGCTAAATGGTTATGATGACAAAATTTCAGATGCGGAAAGGCAAGGATACGGGCTCTTCAAGGATAAAGGTTGCATAATCTGCCATAACGGTTTTGGTGTCGGCGGAAACTCTTTTCAGAAATTTGGGATTGCAAAACCATACGACAAGGACGTCCAGACGCTTGGCAGATACAACGTAACAAAAGAAGAAAAAGATAAATACGCATTCAAAGTGCCCCTGCTCAGGAATATTGAATTAACAGCGCCCTATTTCCACGATGCCAGCGCATGGAGTTTGTGTGAGGCAGTGAAAATCATGACAGAATATCAGCTGGGAGGAACATTTACTGCGGATGAAACGGACAAGATTGTTGCTTTCCTGAGAACCTTAACCGGAGACCAGCCGTCTATTCTTTTTCCCATTTTGCCACCTTCAAATGAAAATACGCCGAAACCAAACCGGAATTGAACTTACAAGGGTGTTAAGGTTGCTTCTCGCATTGCCTGATTCTTCTTAGGAACAAAAAACAACTCAAATTCAGGGCAAAATTGCAAACTAGCACATTGACAGTTTAATAACGTTACAATGCTAAATGCTAATAGTGACTAGCGAAGCTATGTCCCAAATACTATCCATCAATTATGTTTCGTAATTAATATGTCGCTATACTAGTATCTTATAAAAATTATTTTTACATTTTCAGCAAAAATATTTTTTCACGAATAAGACTTGTCCTCATGAAAATGGGGATAAGTAACACACAGAGACACGAAGCCACAAAGAATGATGAATGAAAATGATATTGGAAAAATTATAGTTGATGCTTTCGAGTTGATATTCTCGTTGAGAACAAGGTGATAATCGAATTGAAATCCGTGGAATCCGTTAATAAAGCTCACAAGAAACAGGTTTTAACTTACTTGCGTTTGACAGGGCATAAGCCAGGATTTTTGCTGAATTTTGGGGAAGCCTTTATGAAGGATGGAATATCAAGAATAATTAATGGGATATACCATAAATCTTTGTGTATTGGTGGCTTTGTGTGAGGAAACAGAAGGACTTTCTTTTCCGACTCGTTCGGGTTATGAATATCAACAACGAGATATCTTGCCTGCACAAAAGTCTGAAGGAACTAAATTTTTGGAGTCCCTCTTGCAGCATGCCAGATCCTTGTAATTTCGATTGTTTTATTTTCTTCTTTGATTCTATAAATTATACGATAAGAATGGAATATAAACTCGCGCAGTTTTTCATTGTGAAATTCCGGAACACTTCTTCCTGAATAAGGTCTAATCGCGCTATTGGTGACCATACTATTTTGAAATCCATTCTTTTAATTCTTTCTTAATATCTTCATGTTCGATATAATGACCTTCGTCAAGTTCTTTCAACCCCTTACGTACAGCGGCAATAAAGTCAATTCTTTCTTTAATATCTTCCCATGTAACATCATTAGGTAATTCCTTAATTGCTTCAATGGCGATTTCTTTTATCTTCATATCTCCTCCTTATTTTCTCGTTTTTCTTTTTTCTCGAATTGTTTAAACAAATTTCCATTAGATATACTATATGCCTATGCATTTGACTCCTAATACAATCTAAGATATATTTAAATATAGTCCACGTATAACAATGTCGGCATTTATTGTTCCATCTTTTTTAATTAGTGGTATTAATTCCTCTAAGGTATAAATGTCAATAGGAGGATTATAAGTGTATCCATTTACCATATTTAATAATTTTGGACAAAGCTAATACTTCGCCAGCAAGATTGTTAACGATCACGATGTTTTATTCAACCACGCAAGTCGCAAAAGAGTAAAGAGGCGAAAGGTTCGCATCTCAAATCTTAAATAATAGCTATTCTACACTAAAGCATTTTACATTCCTTTGAAAGATTTCATTTCTGGTTTGAAAACAAGATATGCGCATATTATTAGTGACCAAAGTATCCAAAAATAATGCTTTTGCAGCCTAAGGTCAAGGGAAAATTTCGTAGAAAGAATTCAGGAGTCAAGGAATAACAGGGACAGCACCGATTTTGATATCAAATCATTCCTGTTAAAATGCCCCAACGTTTACTCTTTTTTAAATCCGCGAACCGACTGCCAGATAGTGCGCTTCCCTGTCACTTTCCGGAAGTGCAAGGAAGACATCAATTTTTGCCAGCATTGCGTCCTTGTCCTCATTCATCCTGCCGGATACCTGCACATAATTGTTTTGATGATCGCAGGCCACGAACGTGGAAAGATTATGAAGCCGTTCGATCAACAGCCTGAGTTCCAGGACAGTGCCTTCAGGGGTCTGCGGATTAAAATTACCAGCGCGTATTTCATGGAGAAGCGGGGATTCCGGGCCGGAAATCGGGCTGTTACCTTCATACGGCCATAGTCTCCTGATGCGCACGAATTCAGGTTCTGTTTCATTGATGAGTTTGGCCGTCTCGTAAATGTGCCGCTGCCAATGGTCCCTGCCACCAAGTCCCAGGAGGACATAAAAGGATATTTCTATGCCCGCTTCTTTCACCATTTCAGCCCTGCTCGTGCAAGTACCTTGATGGCATCTCCTTTGAATTTCCAGAGTGTTGATACCCTGACATAGCAGGTGAGTCTTTTGATAGGGAAGGCATTGCGAAGGTATCCGGCAATTTCTACAAAGGCATCAACCCCTGCCTGCAGTGGGTCAGCATCACCGAAGAATGCGGTTTCTGCATCGGGATGATGAATTTTGAGGAGATCGATATCGCGTTTGACTTCTGCTACCGACCGAATGGAGCATCCCGGTTCTCCAAGATGGGGATAGATACCACAGAAACGGCATCGGTTCCATTTGCACTCCCTGGTAATGCGCACGAGCAGACTACGCCATTCGTAAGGTTGGGAAGTCTCACATCCTGTAATTCTTCTTCTACCCAGTCCTTATATTCTCTCTCTTCCCTTCCCGCATCCAATATGCCCTCTTCTAACTCATAGGCAAACACATGCTTCCTGGAAAGTCTGTTCTGATGATATCTGTCGTTCCTCCCGCGTCCTTGTGTCTCACCCAAATACTCCCAATTCGACGCCTTATAACAGGTACCCTCATAACGCCCTTTCTCCACATAGGTTTCCACCAGCACTGGCGTTACCTTATACGCATCTTCCCAATCACCTGGCAGCCTCTTGACCCAAGTTCAACAAATTCGTCACAAAAAGGGGTGGAAAATGGGCAAAAATCGGGTATGCAAAAGTCGTATTTTGAGGGGAGCAAGAGGGGGAATAAAGTAGCCAGGCATGGTAAATCGAAAGAGAGGCGTAATGATTGTCCAATACTTACGTTATCCCTTACCGTAGACGAAGAAGGATTTCCAAACAGAGCAAGGTTTTGAGGGCAATGTGTCTGAGCCTGACACGAAGAAGCGGCATTTCTTTTATGCCACAGCGAGGCAAAAGAGGCAAAAGGGAAGGCCATCCTTTCCCGGAAAGAGCAGAGATTTGAACAGGGACTCCTGGCAATAAAAGAAGGATTAGCGAAGGTGAAAAGGCAAAAAAAGTACGACAAGACTATCGAACGCATAGGACGGCTAAAACGGTATTAGCCTATCACATGCTTGCCGGGACATTAAAAAAGCTAAGAACCGCGGGGATTCATCATACGTGGAATACGATCCGCAATATCCTTGCCACGCACATAAGGGTAACAACTACCATGAACACACATGAACACAGAGGATGGCCACGTTATTGATGTCAGAACCTGCACAACGCCCACGAAAGAGCAACACATGATTTATAATAATCTTCATATGAAACATACACCATTCGGCAGAAAATATATAAAATCATCTATTAAAACTCAAAGATGTAGTGCCGAAAAATGAAGTGCTAAAATTGCAACTCATTGATGTTACAAGAGATATGATTTTTACTTGTTGAACTTGGGTTAAGGGCAAGGTATGTCTAAAAATGACCTTTTTCAGCGCAAATTGCGAAGGTCGGGTTAAGGTCGATACGGTTTGTTCTTATAACAGCTCTTGTTGTACAAGGGCTATTATTTCCCTTACATGCCTCAGAAAATCCCTCCCTGAGTATTTGGGAAACAGTAGGAAAGAAAAATCAAATAATCATTGACAATAGTAGCACAATGCGATATAAATCAGTAGTTTTGTTTGAAAACAACCATCAGCGATTTTTAGTTCTTTGATACCCATTACCCGGTGAGAATACATTTACGATAAAGGCAATCCTTGAGCAATCAGGGAACGCAAAGTAAAGGATCTTTAAAAATACGAGAGATATTATCGAAGAAGACAGCCTTACTGCCGAAGATGTTTTTACATAACTTCTTTGCAGTAAGGCTTTTTTATTATACGGATATTTATAAAGAATTTTTTTCGGGAATCTGCAATAGTGCTTTGTATAGGTATCTGTATGAAGTACAGTGCTTTGGCGATTTTTGTGACCATCCTGGTATAATCTCGTGGAGTTTTACAAGGTGAATCCATTCCTATCATTTAAGGGCAGATTACTTTTATTTACACTCTGTATCTCTTTCTTACCGATTACGATAATCACAACAATATACTATTTTCACGCCAGGGGTATGTTAAGACACAGTATTTTAGACCATTTGAAAGGAATTGCAAAGTCGAGAGAGAATCACGTACTGTCTCTCATAGAAAGAATGCAGGTACGAACAGTAGATTTCAGCACCGATAGGTTCTTAAGAAACAGTCTTGATAAAATCGTGCGCGGAGGGACTTTTAACTATAGTACTGCAATTCGCCTCAACAGATATCTTTCCATGAACAAACTGCCGCTATCCCATCATCTTATCGCAGCTGCCATCGTTGACCGGTATGGCAAGGTTGTTTCATCCACTAACGAGAGGTTGGTTGGCAAGGATATTTCTGGCCAGGATTTGTTTATTCAAGGGATAGGCAAGAGCCGCGGCGAAACATACGTTGGTCAGCCACTTTACTCCTCAGACCTTAATGCATACTGCATATGTATTTCTGCACCGATTATCTCCCGACAGGGCACGGAGAAGCATGGTATCATCATGAACGCTTATTCACTATCTTCCCTGAATGAGGTTACAAAGAACCGTATCGGGTTGGGAGAGAGCGGCGAAGTGTATCTGGTCAGCAGAGACAAGTTGATATTCACAGAATCTAGATTTGCAGAGGATACGCTCCTCAAACGGGTAGTTGATACAGAGCCAGTTCGCAAGATTGCCGAACATGGCAAGGCGATGGTTGGCATCTATCGGGATTACAGGGGCATGCGTGTTGTCGGCGCCTCGGCAAATATATCAGAATACGGCTGGATACTTTTGGCAGAGATCGATGAGGCAGAGGCCTTTGCGCCTTTAAAAACGTTGAGTATCGTTGTGCTCGTTTTCGGGTTAGTTGGTGCCGGTGCGGTTACCAGCCTGGGCATTCACTTCGCTATTTCAATGTCAATGCCCATCAGGGATTTAATAAATGCAACAGGGAGACTTGCAGCCGGAGATATGGATTATAGAGTAAAGATAACTCGCGAGGATGAGATCGGCGTCCTTGCCAGGAATTTTAATTATGGCTGAGAAACTCTAAGAGTGGAATCATTGAGCAACAGCGGACAGAGAGTGCACTGAGGGCACTCAACGTCTCGCTGGAACATCGTGTGGCAGAGCGAACCGTGTCGTTGGTGAAGGCAAATAAAGAATTAACGGTGGAAATCGCAGAGCGCAAGCGAATAGAGGAAGATATGCGCAAGTTGTTTAACGCTGTCGAGCAAAGCTCATGCTCGGTTGTAATTACCGACATAAAAGGCAACATCGAATACGTAAATCCCAAATTCAGCAGGGTAACAGGTTACGCACTAGCGGAAGTAATCAGGCAAAATCCGCGTATCTTAAAATCTGGAGAGAAACCATCGGAAGAATATAAACGTCTGTGGGATACTATTACCTCCGGCGGGGAATGGCAGGGAGAATTCCATAACAGGAAAAAAAACGGTGAATTTTATTGGGAATATGCATCCATTTCGCCTGTTAGAAACGCAGAAGGTGTTATTACCCATTTTGTTGCAATCAAGGAAGACATCACCGAGCACAAACGGGCGGATGATGAATTGAGGGAACATCGTGACCGGCTTGAATCTCTGGCCAGCCAGCTTACTGTCTCCAATAAGGAGCTGGAGGCATTCTGTTATTCTGTATCCCATGACCTGCGTGCGCCGTTGCGGAGTATTAATGGTTTCAGCAGGGCATTGATGGAAGAATACTCTGACAAGCTGAACTCACAGGGTAAAAACTATCTCCATCGTGTAATAGGAGCCAGCAAGTTTATGGGACAACTTATCGATGACTTGCTCAACCTATCACGTATAACGCGCAGTGATATGCACAGAAAGAGATTCGATATGAGTGCGCTTGCAGATGCAATTGCTACAAAGTTAAAGGAGTCGGAACCGGAACGGCAGGTGGAGTTTGTCATTACCAAAGGACTGCTTGTCGATGGTGATCATCATTTAATGCGAATAGCGCTCGGAAATCTGTTGAGTAATGCATTGAAGTTTACCGGAAAGCGTCCGCGTGCAAGAGTGGAATTTGGTGCGACAGAACATAGCGGCAGACCGGCATATTTTGTGCGCGACAATGGCGCCGGTTTCGACATGAACTTTGCCAATAAACTATTCGGTGCATTCCAGCGCCTGCATTCAACAACTGAGTTCGAGGGCACCGGTATTGGGCTGGCCACCGTACAGCGTATTATCCATCGCCACGGTGGCAGGATTTGGGCTGAAGGAGCGGTGGATCAAGGAGCAACGTACTACTTTACAATTTGAGATTTAAGATTGACAATCTGAAATCTCAAATCTGAAATCAAAACTGCTAAAGAGGTATACTTATGACAAATCAGAAATCGGTAATATCCGATTCGCAATTCAAAACCATCTTGCTGGTAGAAGACAATCCTGACGATGTGGAGCTGACGCTGCTGGCATTTAAGAAATACCATATTACGAATGATGTGGTGATAGCGAGTGACGGGGCTGAGGCACTGGATTATCTCTTTGGCAAAGACAAGTACGCCGGCCGCGATACAAGTAATTTACCAGAAGTCATATTGCTGGACTTGAAATTGCCAAAGGTGGGTGGTCTTGAAGTGTTGCAACAACTGCGCACTGACGAGAGAACAAAACACCTTCCGGTGGTTATTCTCACCTCCTCAGGCGAGGAACGAGATATGATTAACGGTTACAAATCAGGCGCAAACAGCTACATTCAAAAACCGGTGGAATTTACCCAATTCTCAGAAGCAGTGGGACGTTTGGGGATTTACTGGCTCTGCCTGAACAAATCTCCGAAAAAAAGAGGGCAAGTATAGATGGACAGACCACTTCGCGTATTGATCGTTGACGATTCTCAGGACGATGCTGAGTTGCTGATACGTGAACTACAATGCGGTGGCTATGCTCCAACGTTTGAACGGGTAGAAACAGCATCGGCCATGAAAATGATGCTTGAAAATCATCCGTGGGATATTGTTCTTGCGGATCACTCCATGCCTTACTTCAGCGCAATTGAGGCATTGACACAGCTCCAACTCAGCGGACTTGACCTGCCATTCATTATCGTGTCAGGTTCTATCGGTGATGGGAATGCGGTAGCATGTATGAAAGCAGGCGCGCACGACTATATTATGAAGGACGATCTGACGCGACTTGTCCCCGCTATTGAGCGGGAGGTAAGTGAGGCCAAGGAACGGCGGAAGTGTAAGCTGGCGGAGGAATCGTTGCGGAAAAGCCAAGCCAGTCTTGCCAATGCACAACGAATTGCACATCTGGGAAATTGGGAATGGGATATTATAAAAAACGAATTTTGCTGTTCCGATGAGGCCTATCGTATCTTTGGTTTAGTTCCACATTCACTTTGTTTGACGTATGAGGTATTCCTTGAGTCCGTTCGTGTCAATGACAGAGAATTTGTAAAAAAATCTGTGCATGATGCCTTATATGAGAGAAGGCCGTTCAGTATTGATCATGGCATCGTTTTACCAGATGGTTCAGAGCATGTTGTCCATGAAGAAGCCGAAGTTGTTTTTGACAACACTGGCAGAGCAATTCGGATGAATGGAACAGTTCATGACATTACTGAGCGTAAACAGTTGGAGAAAGAACTGAGGATACTCAACGAATCTTTAGAGCAACGCGTGGCGGAGCGCACAATGAGACTGACGGAGCTAAACAAAAAACTACGGGGAGAAATTGAAACGCGCAAGAGGATAGAAGAGGCACTGCACGACAGCGAAGAACAATACCGTCTCTTGTTCGAAAGCAATCCGCATCCTATGTGGGTGTACGATCTCGAAACGTTCTATTTTCTTGCCGTTAACCGTGCAGCTATTTACCACTATGGCTATTCCCGCGAAGAATTTCTTGCAATGACCATTAAGGACATTCGTCCTCTTGAAGATATCACGGCTCTTCTTGATAGTATATCGGGGATTGACACTGGATTCAATATGGCGGGTATCTGGAGGCACCGGAAGAAGGATGGCAGTATCATCTACGTTGAAATTAACGCACACACAATAACCTTCGCAGGGAGACGTGCTGAGGTTGTACTTGCAAACGACGTTACCGAACGTAAGTGGATGGAGGAGAAAGTTAAACACATGGCTTTTCATGACGCCCTTACCTCTCTCCCCAACCGCATATTATTCAATGATCGCATAACCCAGGCGTTAGCCCACGCCCACCGCAACAAAGAAATGTTTGCCGTGCTGTTCATTGACGTGGATAGATTCAAGGGCATAAACGATGCGCTGGGGCATACGATTGGGGACCAGTTGCTGCGTGAGGTCGCTGACCGGTTGAAAAGCTGTGTGCGTAATCAAGACACCGTTGCCCGTTTCGCTGGTGATGAATTCACGCTATTAGTGTTAGGAATCAATCAAGCGGAACACGCGGTCGATGTTGCATGTAAAATTCTCGGGGCATTTAAACGATCATGGATGGTCAGTAAGCACGAGCTCTATATTACGGCAAGTATTGGAATTGCCCTTTATCCCAACAATGGGGAAGACACTGAAACCTTGCTGAAGAATGCCGATGCCGCCATGTACTATGCCAAGGAACAGGGGAGAAATAACTATCAATTCTATACACCAGCCATGCATGCGAGAACCTTTGAAAAGATGAAAATGGAAACGAGTCTGCGCCGGGCACTGGACCGCGAGGAGTTTGTAGTCTACTACCAACCGCTTGTGAGCATCAGTACTGGCATGGTTGTCGGTATGGAGGCCCTGGTGCGCTGGCGACACCCGGATCGGGGGCTGATGCTCCCCGAGGAATTTCTCGCCCTGTCAGAAAACACCAGAATCATTGTCTTCATCGACGAATTGGTACTATATACCGTTTGTACAAATCAAGATATGGCAGAATGTCGATTTGAACCGGTGTGCGTAGCAGTGAACATTTCGGCGCATACGTTCCAGCAACCAAGTTCGTAGAAACTGTTATGTCCAGGGTTGGAAAAACCGGCCTGGACCCACATCTTCTGGGACTGAAATTACCGAGAGCGTTGCTATGCAAGATATAGAAACTACCATTCTCAAACTGGACAAATTGAGTGGCCTGGGCATTCAAATTTCTATCGACGATTTCGGCACAGGTTTTTCTTCTTTGTATTACCTTAAAAAATTTCACATTCATAAGCTCAAAATCAGCCAGCATTTTGTGAATGGTATTGTAACGGATCAAAATGACAAGGTGATTGTTTCATCAGTTATTGCCCTGGCGCAAAACCTGAAATTCAAGGTTGTTGCCGAAGGGGTTGAGAATGAGGAACAGCTTATCTTTCTAAAACAGCGGCAGTGTGATGAGATACAGGGTTATTTATTCTGTAAACCCTTACCTGCTGAGGCATTTGTGAAAATGCCGGTATACGAAAAGCCTCTGTATAACTTACAGGAATAGAAAATTTATACAAATCCCACTTCATGGATTTTCTTGCAGTCGAGTACATAATTCGCAGAAAATACCCGTGCAAAACGTTAGTTGTTTATAATGAACTGGGTCTTTCTGACCAGCAGCCAAGAACTATTTTTGCTAAAATACCCGATCTTGCGCAAGAAACACATAAAAAAGAGTGAAACCATGGGGATAATCCCCTATCTTAAAAAGATTTGCATAATATGAAACTGTTTGTTATCATTTTTTTATTAAAAAAATACATTCTGACCACTGGTAGTATTGATATTTTGAGGTAAATATAATATGGCGAAAAAAAACGTGGGGGAGAAAAAAAGTTGTTCCTTTTGCGGGAGAAGCTACAGTGCGGTAAGCCGTTTGATTCAAGGCGATACTGATATTTTCATCTGCAATGAATGCGTAGAGGCTTGTCACATGCTGCTGAAAAAGGATCAGAAGCACCCCCAGATAAAACCTATAGAGAAAATACCAGCCCCGGCACAGATAAAAGAACATTTAGATGAATATATCATAGGTCAGGATAAGGCAAAAAAAACGCTTGCTGTGGCCGTTTATAATCATTATAAACGTTTGATTACACGATCCGGCAATGACGGGGTAGAGATAGAGAAAAGTAATATACTACTTATAGGACCTACAGGCTCAGGGAAAACACTTCTGGCAAGGACACTTGCTAAAATACTTGACGTTCCTTTTACCATCGCGGACGCAACGACCCTTACTGAGGCCGGATATGTGGGAGAAGATGTAGAAAATGTACTTTTGGGCTTGTTGCGAAATGCGGATTTTAATCTCCAGCGTGCCCAGCAAGGCATTATTTATATTGATGAAATTGATAAAATCGCCAGGAAAAGCACGAATCCGTCCATCACAAGGGATGTCTCTGGCGAAGGGGTACAACAAGCCCTCCTCAAGATGCTCGAAGGTACCGTATCGAATATACCACCTCAAGGTGGCAGGAAGCATCCCGAACAGCAGTATATTCAATTGGACACGAGGGATATCCTTTTTATTTGCGGTGGAACCTTTACGGGGATAGAGGAAATTATCCGGCGGAGAATTGGAAAGACAAACATAGGATTTGATACGCAAAAAGAAGATAAACAGGATCAATCTTTCGGTGAAATTCTGAGCAAGGTGGAAATTGAGGATATCGTCGATTATGGAATGATTGTCGAGTTTGTCGGACGATTACCTATCATTGCGCCCTTGATGCCTCTGGCCCAGGAAGACCTGATCAAAGTCATGATGGACCCAAAAAATTCCCTGGTCAAACAATATCAAAAATTCTTTGAGATGGAAAAAACCAAACTGGAATTTTCTCACGAAGCCTTAATAGAGATCAGCAAAAAGGCATTTGAAAAGAAGACGGGGGCAAGGGCGTTACGGGCTATATTTGAGAGTTTTATGCTGGAGGCCATGTATCATTTGCCTTCCAATAAGGGAGACTCTTCGTTTCTGGTCACACCTGAAGTCGTAGGTGGTAAAATACCGTTGCTGGCACAAAAATACAGGAAAACTGCATGATACGATACCTCAGATTTGATTTCTTCAGCAGTTCTTAACAGGAAGGGGTGTATGCGCACATACACCCCTTCCTGTTTTACCAAACATATGCTGCAATAGTAAATCTGCCACTACTATTCATTCCCTGAAGATTTTTTCCTTACCTTGATCGTGTCATACATGGTGCTTTTACCATAAGGGTCCTCATTTTCTAATTTATAATAGTATGATTTGCCATGACCGGGTTCATCCATAAAATTGTATCTGGTGCCTGATGGATCATCGCTTCTGGCATTGATGAGCGAATTATTGATCTTTGTATACCTGCCAGTCTTATGCCGTGAGCGATAGAGATTAAAGCCTGCAGTATCGACTTCAGCCGCGGTTTCCCAATGCAAGGATACACTGCCATCATGATCAACTTCTGCATGGAAGGATTTCAAGGCAATGCCGGTTGAAGGTGTAATACGGGCATTGTCAGTATCCTTGTTCAAATCCAGAGAATGAAGAGATGCCATGCTACTTGCTCCCGTATTGGCATTGTACAGACCTTGTATCTCCGGATCACTCAAGGCGTAATTGTAAACCTGGACTTCATCAATAATGCCGTTGAAATATGATCCGCTGTAATTCCCATCTCTGCCTATGGCAATTCCACCTGACCCATAGAAGATCGGATCCGCACTCTCAGCGGACACCTTGGAACCGTCAATGAATAATTTTACAGTAGATCCATCATAAACACCAACGGCGTGATGCCATTGATCGTCGTTATAGGCATTGAGTGAAGTTGCCATGAATTTTGTGGCAGTGGCATTATAAATCCAGAAAGAGATTTTCCCCGAGGACACCACTTCAAGGCCATATCCATACCCTCGTTTACGCATTATCATGCCGCTTGCAGCCGTTGTTTTAAACCATACAGAAAGAGAAACCGCACCCGGCTGTAAATTAGATGGGTTGCCCAGATCAACATAATCATTCACCCCGTCAAAACTCAATGCCCAGTCAGTTTTTCCTATGGTCCATGTAGCTCCGTTGATGGTACCATGATTATCATTGCCCGATAAATCATTGGCAACCGTTCCGATTCCTTCGTCGAACGCATAGAGGGCATCCAGACCACCGGAGAGCAGAGTAGGTGTTGGCGTTAATAGTGGCGTAGCAATGGGGGTGGGCAAAGGCGTGGGAGTTGGTGGAGATGCTGCCCCAAGGACAATGTCTCCCAATGCCGATGTATCCCGCCAATTATTTGCCGTTCCTATCCAGACTGCCTGCCCATCACGTCCTTCCCCGTTATCGTCGTCATTATATCCCACGCTGAAGCCAAGGGTCACACCCGCCGCAGGGGTAATACCCAGATTGCTCCATGGTATGGCCAGTTCAATGCTATACCCGCCAGGAATTGGTGCCCAGCCGTGCAACACGCCCGCTGTCTTGCCATGTTGCTCAACGAGGGCTGAATCAAACCACCCCTTGAGGAACTGACGGTCGTAACTATCATAGGTCGTACCGTGGTTATGATCGCCGTCAATATAGATCTCGACACTATCATCTTCATGCACATATGTCGAATCATTATAGAGATTGCCATCCAGTACTTCCATGCCCACATACAAACAGGCACTATTCCAGAGCACCCCGAACTTTACGGTGTTGTTTGTCGTCCCAATGACCACCTTGCTTACATCATATGTAATGTTCCAATCCGATTCGCTTACATTTCCATCCACATCCAGATTCGTGCTGACATAAGGTACGGTAACTGAAGGAGGTGGTTCTTCAAGGACAATGTCTCCCAATGCCGACGTATCCAGATAATTATCTGCCGTTCCTATCCAGACTGCCTGCCCCTCACGTCCTGACCCATCGTCATCATCATTATATCCCACACTAAAGCCAATGGTCATCCCGGCCGTGGGGGTAACTCCCAGATTACTCCACGGAATGGACAGTTCTATACTGTACCCCCCAGAAATGGGCGCCCAGCCGTGCAATACATCTGTTTTCTTGCCATGTTGCTCAAAGAGGGTTGAATCGTTCCACCCCTTGATGAACTGTCGGTCATAACTATCGTAGGTAATACTGTGGTTATGGTCGCCGTCAATATAGATCTCGACACTATCATCTTCATGGACATACGTTGAATCATTATGGAGGGTATCATCCAGCACCGTCATGCCCACGTACAGGTAGGTACTATCCCAGAGTACCCCGAACTTTACGGTGTTGTTTGCTGTTCCAATGACTACATTGCTCACATCGGTTGTAATGTCCCAGGATGATTCGGTTAAATTCCCATCAATTGTCATACTGGAACGGGCATATGGAGCTGTCGCCTGGGCTGGAAGTTGATCATATAACGCTAATATTTCCTGGGCGTTCAGGGCTCGATTATATACGCACACATCATCAATAACCCCGTTAAAATCATAATTCCCACTGCCGTTACCGTGCTTCCCGATAAGGGTATTGGCACCCAGCCCCGCATACGATATCGGTTGGGTATGTGCAGTAGAACCCCTTTCAACGCCGTCAACGTATATCTTTTGCATAGTATTGGCATCGTCCACGACATACACAAAGTGATGCCACCCGGTTCCTGCATATGATATCCCTGTAGTAGTCGTACGCCACGTGGCACCATCATAATAAAATCCCATAACCCCTTTGCTGCCGGTGCCGTCTAGTCGCAATGCAACGTGATCTCCCAGGGAAATGACCTCTGCACCATTGATATCGTTGGAACTCAACTTTGCCCATGCAGAAATGGTTATATTCTGGGGTTGTCCCATGAATCCAGGGATTTGAACAGAATCGTCATTTCCGTTAAAACTCAATCCACTGCCATCTTTACCCGTTGTCCATGTTGCGCCATTGATGGTGCCATCATTACTGCTGGCCGAATCATGGGCAACCGTCCCGACTCCTTCATCAAAGGTGTAATGGAATTCAATATTGCCGGGTATCGGAGTCGGTATCGGCGGGGGCGTTGTCGTAGGTGTTGGTGATGGAGTCGGAGTTACCACCGACGTTGGCGTTGGTGAAGGCGTCGGCAAAGGAGTTGGCCCTACCGTAGGTATTGGCATACCAGTTGGCGTCTGATTAGGTGTAGGTGTCACAGTCTGAATTAGATTAATGTTCGCCTGAACAGGGGTGCTTTCATTCGTATTTGTTCCGTCTCCCAATTGGCCGTCATTATTAGCTCCCCACGTCCAGACTGTTCCGTCTGCCTTCATGGCGATGGTATGGTAATTGCCTGCCCCAATGGTAGTAACATCACCGAGCCCGATTACTTGTACCGGTGCCGTTCTGTTAGTAGTTGTCCTATCGCCTAATTGGCCGTCCCCATTATTTCCCCATGCCCAGACAGTTTTATCTGACTTCAAGACTACCGTATGGTCATCTCCAGCAGCAATGGCGGTAACACCGCTAAGACCACCTACCTGAACTGGCGTAGGTCTATCGTTAGTTGTCTCGTCTCCCAATTGACCGTCATCGTTATGTCCCCAAGCCCAAACCGTTCCGTCCGACTTCAAGGCTATTGTATGATCGTCTCCACAGGCAATGGCAGTAACATCGATGAGGCCATTTACCTGAACTGGCGTAGTTCTATTCGTATTTGTCCCATCTCCCAATTGGCCATAATCATTAGCGCCCCACGTCCAAACCGTACCGTCTGATTTCAAGGCTGCGGTATGATGATATGCTCCGTCAATAGCGATAACCTCGCTGAGACCACTCACCTGAACCGGTGTACTTTTATCCATAGTTGTCCCGTCTCCTAATTGGCCAACCCAGTTAGCACCCCACGTCCAAACCGTGCCATCTAATTTCAGGGCGATGGTATGAAAAACTCCTCCAGCAATAGCAGAAACACCGCTAAGGCCACTCACCTGAATCGGCGTAGTTCTATTGCTAGTTGTCCCATCTCCCAATTCACCTGAGCCATTATGTCCCCACATCCATATCGTTCCGTCTGACTTCAGGGCTATCGTATGATAATTTCCCGCGCCTATGGCAATAACATTACTGAGTCCATCCACTTGAGCGGGGATATATCTCGTATTGGTAGTCCCATCTCCCAATTCGCCATCGAAATTATGGCCCCATGTCCAGACTGTACCGTCTGACTTCAAAGCTATGGTGTGCCAATGACCCCCTGAAACTTTAGGGGCTACTTCCGTTACGGTTGGTGTTGGCGTAGGAGTGGGAGTAGGCTCTGGTACCGTAGTAAAGCTCCATGAATACTCATCGGTTATGGGATTACCCGCTAAATCTTTTACATCTTTGGTAACGGTAGCAGTATACTTAGTTAAGTAGTTTAAATTTTCAGAAGGTGTGAATGTGGCCTTTTTGGTCGTATCGTCATAAGTTACCGTACCAGTCACCTTAAATAGATCGGGTATCTTTCTTATGGTAAATGTATAATCGCTTATCGTTGACGCATCAATTGACTCACTAAATGTTGCATTAATGGTTGTGTTTACTGCTACACCTACCGCACCATCTGCTGGACTTGTGGCAGTTACCACAGGATGTGATGGCAACTGCCCTATCACAAGCGGATTCTCTGACCAGGAAGTCTCAGGAGACCAGGTGCCATTACTGCACTGAACTTTGAAATATATGTTATGGGAGCCTACTGATAAATCGTTCTTGCCGAAACTGGCACTTGTACCTATATTCCCATCAATGCTCGAACGCCAACTATAAGCCGTTATAGAATGACCAGACGAATCAGAACCCGTTCCGCTGAAATTAACTGTTGTTCCTTGCGTGGCTGGATTCGGAGATATGGAGTTTATGGTGGCAGTAACATTGTGGAGCGAAGTTGTTCCTGTTCCTGACACAGGCATGGTGTTTGTCACGCTTGTCGCATTAGAAGTAACTGTTACATTTCCAGTATATGTTTTCTGCTCAGTAGGAGAGAAGGTCACCGTCACTTGCCTTGAACTTCCCGCTCCGATTGTCCCGCTCCAATTCCCACTAAAACCAGGCGGGTAACTAATGGAACTCACCGTCAACATCGAATTCCCGTCATTGTAGATCGTCATCGGTCGCTGAACACTGCCGCCCACCTGCACTGCACCAAAATTGAGATCGCCTTCCAAGCGAATGATGCTGGGCTGATTCTCAAACGTTACCTGAACGCTGTGGTTTGCCTGTATATTAGATAGTATGTAAATAATGCCACCGGATTGAACAGCATTTCCATCTACAAACCATTTTCCCACCATGTAACCTGCACTAGGAATTGAGGTAAAGGTTTGGTCAGTGCCTGCAGCCTTGGTAAAACTACCACTTGGGTTAACCGAACCTCCGGCGCCGGCAGAAGCAGTGATTGAGTAAGTAGGAGATACGATGTTGATTTGATAAGGGGCAGTACTGCCGATGTTGTTGCCTTCGTTAGATTCGTTGACCAAACCTGGGGCAGGGCCATCGGTATAGACGGTAATCCAGTACCTTCCCGGTGATGTACTTGCTGAAATTGTAATGTATCTTGTTTCTGTTCCTGATTCATTGGGGGCAAGTGATGTCATTGAGAAATCACCCAGGCGAATATCAGTGCCATAAGCACTCGTGGCTAGAGAGATTCTGTTTCCGAAATTTCCTGTTGCGCCATTGCCCAGGTTTTTCACCGTAAATGTCACAGGAATAGTCTCTCCCGTTGTAGCCTGGGTTGGCGCTGTTACTGATAGTGCCGTAAGATCTGGGGCAGTTGACTCTGCATTTATACTAATGGGGGTAAATAAATAATCGTAATGAACCCAGCCAGTACCATCTGTGGCTTCGGCCTTTACCTGAATATAAGCATAGGTGCCGGCGTCAGAAGAAAATGTATTCCAATTAAAGGGAGGGGGTTTAATTATTCCTGTGCTTGAATCCTTTGTTTCAGGATTGCGAATAACCCTAAGATAACCATTGTATGGATTTGTATCATTATCAAGGTAAAACGAAATCTTCAACGGTGTCTTGGCATCTTGATAATAGTAAGGGATAGAAATCGTATTTCCGGCTTTGTAAGTATAGGTGTTTAAAGGCAACATACCAACGTTAGGGTATGCCTTATCGGATAATGTGTCGGGGGGCGTTCTTTGATTAGGGACATTAGGGCCACCTAATGCAGGATGTAAACCTGTTTTATGATCATGATTATCATCTCGTGATCCCTGAACATATCTGCTAAATAATACCCTGTGTAGTCGCGGGGCTGGCGTATCGGTAAAAGGAGTATATTATACCAGCCATCTTGAATTGTCCGTTTATCATTGTCTCTACCTACTGACTTTGCATCCAAATCGATTGTCCCATGATAATGGGTATGCACGTCTGTATGCGCATGTTCGGTATCAGTTAAAATACCCGTTAAATTTGTGTTAAATGCCCCATCTAATCGCTTTCCATCAGGTACATCTAATCCACCACCTATTCGATAATAATTATCAGCAAATATAATGTTATCCCATATACTCATACTGGTGTGTTCCCATTTCTCACGTTCCCAATCACATGGCAAAGGATGTGGATCGAGGGTGGTTAATTGGTCAACCAAAACTCCAGATTGGGCCAGTAAATATGCAATTCTTGACATTACCGATGCCCCTCTACTGTGGCCAATTAGATGGATTGGGATTTCTGTCAATAAATGGTTATTATGAAACTTTGCAAAAATATAGTCAAATGCAACATCTCCAATTTCTTTCGTGGGAACCATGTAGTTACATATAAACTCCATTCCACCGCCTCCATCAAGATCGCTCCAATCAATTACAATTATCGCACCTCCTTTAGTCGTAATGTCAAGTACCTGGTCACTGTGATCTTGATCAACCACTATATTACCCAAATCTAGGTGATTCTTAATAAGGGTTACAAAATAAATTGGAATATCGGCGCCGTATCTAGCTTTAATAGCATCTGCCATAGCTTTGGGCCACCCCCTGCCGTCTGATTCCCAACCATGTGTTATAATCGTTAAACCTAGTGTAGGGGGTACGCATTGAGTACGAACTGGCGTTAAAGCCACATCCTTCAAGCTGCTGGCATTGCAAGTCGGCGTATAATTTTGGGTTCTTCTCCAAATTAGTTTGCAAAAGCTTGTATAATTTTTAATGAAAAGTACCGTTCGTCATGAAATCCATAAGCTTTTCTTTTGATAACCTTGATCTTATTATTAACCCCTTCGAGTTTACTCTGTATGAATTTTATAGTCACAGTGATTCAAGATTCCATAGCTATGTTTCATAAGCATGTTTGCAAACTTATGCACAACAGAATGGTTTATCGTTTTCGCTAAAGGGCACCATTCGTCAATGGCTTTTCTCGCCCACGTCCGTGAGGTATAAGTCCAAATATGTTTGAGTTTGTCTTAAGAATCAGAACGGTATTTATTGTTTCATTGAGTGACAAGAGCTGTTTGAGATGTTCCCGGTGTTTTTCCTGCGAATATTTCGTTTGTTTTTAACAAAGATATTTTGAACCCTTGAAGACGTCCTTGTCCTCTTTCGACGCTTTTGGTATTCAGCATTTCGTACCTTGTCAATAACTTTACCAAACCTGATACTACATGAAACAGGTCAAAGACTATCTTGACATGCGGCACATGCTTTTTACTGCAAGAATATAAGGGTCCCACATATCCATGGCAATGGCCTCAAGAGACTGTCTTTCCTCCTCTGTCATACCGGCAAAGAAGGTTTCCAGGGTTTCTTTGTTCTTTCCTTACCCACCCAGACTACCCGACCACTCAGATAGTCCAGAACAACGGTCAAATAGCGCTGTCCCTTCTTAACAGGAGATTTCGTCTACTGCCAGTATGCGAAGATGCTGATAGTCAGTCTGCGCGTATTGTCGTTCCAGAAAAAACTTATCGATTGCTTTTACTGTTTTCCAGTTCATTCCAAAATGTTTTGCAACTCGGTAATGGTTAACATTTTACACAGTTCGTGAATATACGCTGCTAAACGATGCGTAACACGACTGTAAGGTTGAAAAAACCTAAGTCTTCAACTACGATTCGATTGCATGACTCACAGGCTATCTTACGATACGAACAATTTATCCATACGCGAACAGAACCAAGATTCATATCCCGCAAAGCTCGTTTGTCGTGACGATAAATGCGCTGTGCTTTGCTGCCACATGACATATTAGGTGAAATCGTTCATCGGGTACTGCAGTAAGCTGGGATAACTCAGCATCAGAAAAAACAGTTTGCTTAGTAATTCTTACCCGCTGAAAAAGGAAATAGGGTAATATACTTAACGTGGACATTGCTGGCCTCCTGTAAATAAGTTATATATCGGTATATAGGAAACACCAAATGTCCACTCTTTTCAATGATTTAATGAAATTTCTCCTCAATTTCTATTGACTAATTTGGAGAAGAACCCAATATTGTTATCACCGTATGGATATTCACTTATGTAAAGACCATAAAGGTCTGCATTAGATACACTGTTCCACTGGAAAGTAGGTGTCGTTGTAGAAACACTCGGCCCTGGTGCACTCCCCGTCCCTGGAGAAACTAAGTTCGGCGCAGGTAACGTACTGACGATGGACACTGTAAAATACATCCGGCTTGCATTGGGAGTCCCGTAACCCGAACTATTGTGTGAGGCCATGTTCCACCGATATTGCCCATTCATTCACCAGATACCCACTGGGCAAGATATACGATGTGTTCGTAATCACCTCAATCACACTCGAATCAAATATCAAGTCGTAACTGAACCATTGTATTTGCTGATGTACAGTGTATACCGTCCGCACCGGATACCGACTGCCACTGAAAGATAGGCGTTGTGGTAGAAACACTCGGCCCTGGTGCACTCCCCGTCCCTGGAGAACTAAGTTCGGCGCAGGTAACGTACTGACGATGGACACTGTAAAATACATCCGGCTTGCATTGGGGAGTCCCGTACCCGAACTATTGTGGCAGGCCATGTTCCACCGATATTGCCACCATTCACTAGATACCCACTGGGCAAGATATACGATGTGTTCGTAATCGGCCCCCCAATCACACTCGAATCAAATATCAAGTCGTAGCTTGAACCATTGTATTTGCTGATGTACAGTGCATACCCGTCCGCACCGGATACCGACTGCCACTGAAAGATAGGCGTTGTGGTAGAAACACTCGGCCCTGGTGCACTCCCCGTCCCTGGAGAAACTAAGTTCGGCGCAGGTAACGTACTGACGATGGACACTGTAAAATACATCCGGCTTGCATTGGGAGTCCCGTAACCCGAACTATTGTGTGAGGCCATGTTCCACCGATATTGCCCACCATTCACCAGATACCCACTGGGCAAGATATACGATGTGTTCGTAATCGGCCCCCCAATCACACTCGAATCAAATATCAAGTCGTAGCTTGAACCATTGTATTTGCTGATGTACAGTGCATACCCGTCCGCGCCGGATACCGATTGCCATTGAAAGATGGGCGTTGTGGTAGAAACACTCGGCCCTGGTGACTCCCGTCCTGGAGAAACTAAGTTCGACGCAGGTAACGTACTGACGATGGACACTGTAAAATACATCCGGCTTGCATTGGGAGTCCCGTAACCCGAACTATTGTGTGAGGCCATGTTCCACCGATATTGCCCACCATTCACCAGATACCCACTGGGCAAGATATACGATGTATTCGTAATCGGCCTAATCACACTCGAATCAAATATCAAGTCGTAGCTTGAACCATTGTATTTGCTGATGTACAGTATACCCGTCCGCGCCGGATACCGATTGCCATTGAAAGATGGGCGTTGTGGTAGAAACACTCGGCCCTGGTGCACTCCCTGTCCCTGGAGAAACTAATATTGGAGGAGACAATGTTGCAGCCGTTGCAGACAGATATGGAGTGGCAAATGTAAGAATAATGAAAACTAAAATTTTCATCCAAACACTGAAGCTTGGTTTAGAAAAAACAGGGACAATTCGCATATCTTCTCCATTCCTGAAAATAGCCATCTCTCTTTTTCTCCTGTTCTATTTAGTAATTTGATCTCTTAAAACACATAAGAATACGCGCCCACAGCCCCTAAGGTGAATTAAGCGTTAGCAAATCCACAATAACACCCCCATAAGATGTAGCGCCGATCCCTTCCCCGATCGTAGTCAAGGACAGGTGTGGTCGGCATTTTGGCGGGGGATAAACCGCCCACACTACAAATTATTTTCTGCTTTTTAAACAAAAAAGCCTTACTGCAAAGATATTCACAAAACATCTCCGGCGGTAAGGCTATCTTTCTATAAACTGTTGAAGCAGTTGAAGCCGTTTAAACGGCTTATAAAGACCCTTTACTTTGCGCCCCCTGATCACTCAGGGTTTGCCTTTATCGTGATGCCTTTCTTTAGTTGGCGTTTAAATTGTCGGGAATTCTCTCAAATTCATAGGTTTGCGTCAATGTTTCAAGGCAGATTAAATCATCTCAGTATATTCTTGACATAGTATTACCCTTTTGATAAGCTTTTCTCGCAGGGTCATAAAATGGCAGAATACTTAATACCTATAACAATCGAACCTCTCGAAGAAGGCGGCTATCTGGCTACAAGCCAGACAATTCAAGGGCTTATTGCTCAGGGTCGTACAATTGCCGAAACATTGGAAATAGCTCAAGATGTAGCCAGAAAAATCGTCGAGTCTTGCATTGAACACAATGACCCTCTTCCTAAAGAATTAACTTCAAAACTGGCACAAAAAGGGAACTTCGAAATAAAAATTCCCGTCCCATTAGAGGTATGACCGGCCTTCCCTCTTTAAAACCAATTGAGGTTATCCGTAAATTGCGCAAAGCGGGCTTTGTATTTGATCGTCATGCAAAAGGAAGCCATGAAATATGGTATAATCCAACCACTCGCAGACGAACTGTCATTCCCAATCATCCCGGAAAAGACATCCCAAAAGGCACCTTGCGTGCGATTATCAGGGAAGCCGGACTTACCGTTGAAGAATTTAATAATCTATAATTTTTGTCTTTTTAGTTTTCATTATTAAACATCTTCGGCAGTGAGGCTGTCTTCTTATCAGAAGTATGGGCGTTGTAATACTCCCATACAAAAGACCCTTTACTTTGCGTCCCCCGATCACTCAGGGTTTGCCTTTATCGTGATGCCTTATATATTGAAATCAAAGTTATTTGTCAAGGGAAAAATGCGATGGTGATTTTTCTATTGTCTCATTTTTCCTCTTACCACCTCGTTCCCAAGCTCCAGCTTGGGAACGAGAGATGGAACCAAAGCTCATGCTTTCTCAAATCTCAATCTGATCAATCTCTATACATCCCCTGCCGTAGAGATAATTCCTTGCACTTGAATAAAGCCAATGTTCTGCCATTTCAACTAAGCCGCTCCTTACAGGATTATTATGGATATACTCTATCTTCTGCCTGAATACTTCTTCTTTCGCTATCAACTGTGGATGAAATCCTTCCTGCCATATTTGAAACTCACTGTCTCGCTTATATTCTTTCTTGTAAAACTCAAATTGATTCAACAACCATTTCCTTGAATCCGCAGATGCAGCTCTTACTATTTCCTTTGCAGTATGGCTCTTGAAGTCTTTCATTATCGCTGATAAGTTATCAGACGAAACGATTGCATGAACATGATTATCCATTACCACGTAGGCAAATAATCTTAGACCTTTGTTCTGTCTGCAATAGCTTAGTGATTGGACTATGATATCAAAATATCCCTTTTTTGTAAAAACTGGTATCCATTCTACTATGGTAGACGTGATGAAATAAAGATTCCCACTTTCTACTATTTTGTATCGTGATCTCATTTTGAACTTTGATCCAAAGCAAAGCTTTTATTTCAACCCTCGTTCCCAAGCTGGAGCTTGGGAACGAGATGAATAATTCCTTATTCCGCCAGGGAACCATTATTTGGTCAGCAGCATAAGGCGCTGGAGTTCTCCCGCGGCATCCTCTTTCCTGCCCACTTTCTGATACAATTGTGCGAGGTTTTTGTGGATGATGGGATTAAAAGGATTGATGTGATTGGCTTGTGACAGGATTTCTATGGCAGTATCGTACTCACCTTTTCGCTGATAGAGTTCGCCCAGTGAAATATAGGTGGTAGTATATTCCGGATAATATTCAAGGGCCACCTTCAGGATTTCCTCCGCCTTTGCATATTGTGTGTCCATGATATAGGACATGGCTAATTTATTCTGAATTTGTGGTAAAACAGTGCCTGCCTTCCTGAATGCCTTTTCATACTCTAAGATAGCTGCACTATGTAAACCTTCACGGCGCAAGAGATCACCCAAAATAGCATATTTCCTGGCATCCTTTATCTCTATTTCGGCAACGCTTTCCATGTCGTCTACTAGTGCTGATGTTTCCTGCAGTTTTGTGGGAAGTATCTGAATACCATGAATCCTACGAAATTTTTTCTGCTTCAGGACCTGCAGCCAATTCTTATCAAACTCAGGAAATGAAACTCCTGTTGCCAGAGATACGGCATCCTCTGTCGATTTTCCGTTTTTAATACCGCCCAGGATAGATGTCAGAAAAGGATATCCTCCGCGATTGAATAAATAACTGATTACCGTAAAGACCTCAGCAAAGGCAAGGGCTGTATCCTCTTTCTTTTTTAATTTTGCCAGGGAGGGATGCATTTGTTCAAAGGTAATAAAATAATCCTTTTCTATAGCCTCCGCTATCAGACTTTCCAGAGAAACCGGGAGTTTTGGAGGCGTACCTTCAACCCAGCGTTTTTCTTCATACTTGGCAAGGCCTTCGTGAAGCCAAATGGGCACACGGTTGTGAGTCTTTTTCATGATTACGTAATGTACGTACTCGTGAGTCAGGGTATCAAGCCACTGATATCCCCTCGGCAGGAGACGCGGACTGGTGATAATTACACGATTAAACAGGCAGATCGCTACCGTGCCAGAGGTTTCTATCTCATTTTTGGAGAGTGTCGAGATGGTACAAAAGCTTTCTGCGTCAGGAAATACTTCAACAAGAATAGGTTTTTGAGGGAAATAATTAAGGTCGTTCCCAATAGCACTATAAGCCTTTTCGAGGGTATCTAAGGCATAATCGACCAGTATCTCATCCTTTTCTTCAAGGTACCGGAACAGGAAGTGTTCAGTTCTGACTTCTTTGAATTTACCTGTTGTTTGATAAATTTTATCTACGAAGTCATAAAACTTCTGACCACTCTGTGCAATGTCAGGCTCTTTTAATGCCTTTTGTAACAACGACAATGACTCTTCATAATTTCCTTCATAGAAACGTACCTCGCCTGCAAAAAAGCATGCATAGGGATTATCAGGGACAGTTAAAAGCAGTTTTTCGGCAACGGCAGATGCTTCTTCAATTTGCCATGCCTGCAAACATTCCTCTCCATAGGTTATATCACCGATAACATCGAAGAATTTTTCTTCCTGGGCGACGGCCTTACCTGCAAATGCGGTAATGATCGCTACTATACATGCTGAAGTAATAAAAAAGGTTTTCATGTAAAAATATCCTAACCCGAACGAGTCGGAACGTGTAGCGCGGGAGTTGTCCCCCGCTGGCGGGGGTTAGGGGGTGGATATCCCCCGCCAAAATGCTGACCACAAGGGATCGGCGCTACAATTTTTGCTAAAAATGTCAAAATTTCACTCTTTAGAGACTACCTAATCTACCAGTCTCTGATAATAGTCTTTGTTCAGGTCTTTATATTTTTCAGGCAGTCCCTCTTTCAGGGCATCCAATATATCTTGCCTGAACTCCTTGGGTACCTTGTATGCCTCTTCTGAGGGTATTTCAACCTTTTCTGTTGATACACCCATCTGACCTTCGTCCATCCGACCACGAAAAGGTCTTGGCATGGGCATACCGCTCCCTATCATCCCTTTTGCGATACGCTCCTTTGCCATTTCCATACCCTTTTTTGCTTCTGCGAGGCGGTACAGTGACTCCCGCTCGTCGGTAAGTGCGCCCTGCACATCGTGCTTTCCCAACTTCTCGCCCGCCCCTTCCATGGACTTTGATGCCATATCAAGCTGTTTGTCTGCGTTTTCGTCCATAAACGGATTTTGCTGAGAAAGCTCGTCCGCCATCTCCGTGAGGTCATCGGCCTCTTCTTGCAGCTCTTTTTGTTTTTCAGCATATTCCTGTAAAGTATCCTGATCTTTCTGCGTCAGACTGGCAAGTTGCTGTTCTTCAAGGGTCTTCATCATGGACTCAAGATCCTTAACGATCTCTTGGTTTTGCTGTGCAGCGTCCCCAACTCTTTCCGGCACCTCACGATCCTTTTTGGATACCTCCTCTTTTCTGGTATTCCTCTTTTGCTCCAGGCTGTGTTGCATACGGCTATTCCATTGATTTAAGGTATTTGACAACTCTTTCGCCAGGCTCAACGACTCTTTTACGTCCCACCCGTTCAGCATCTCTTCAAGGTGGGATACCGTCTCTTCAGTCTGAGACAGTTCACGGGACATATTGAGATAATCCCTTTGTAAAGGATCTTTATTAATAGCCCTGTTCAATTCCGCATTCTTTTTTGCCGTCTCCGTCACTTTATCAAATGCTTCCTGATGCGAACCCATATCTTCTTCGCCCTTAAACAATTCGTCAAACCGGCCTGCCATCATATCTCTTTCTTCTGACATACGTTTTAATTCACGATTAACCCGCAAATATTCCTGCAGCAATTCATTGTTAGCCATAATATCCCTTGTTTCTGCAATATCCTTCTTGATTGCCGCCAATCGCTCCCCCTGCTTTTGAA
Source organism: Planctomycetia bacterium (assembly GCA_015075005.1). Classification (GTDB taxonomy): domain Bacteria; phylum Planctomycetota; class Brocadiia; order Brocadiales; family Brocadiaceae; genus Brocadia. The sequence continues at coordinate 633,913 of JABTVC010000001.1, read as the reverse complement.
AAAATGACTTGAAGGTTTCATTCGCTAATTCTGAGGTACGTTTTTGAATATCCCTCTTCAATGTGTCGGTGTTTTCTGTTAATGCCTTCTCTTTATTTTCCAATTCTGATATTTTGCTTAACAATTCATTCGTGTCCTTGAGCATGTCTGCATAGGATGCATCTGCAAGATTTTGGGCAGAAGATTTCATCTGGTTCATCATCCCCTGAAGGGCGGAAAGCAGTCTCTGTGCTGCCTGTAAGGCTGCATTCAAATCTCCTTTGTTGAACGCTTCTTTCATGGCATCCAATTCTTTCATACTGTCGTTCTGCTCGATCTGTTTAAGGGCGTCCGCATTTAAAAACTCATCCATATGCTCTCCCTGCGCCATCTTCATCAGTTTTTCCATCATCTGACGGATAGCTTCCTCTATATGTTTGAGTTCTGAAAGCACCTTTTCGTTGAGTTTTGCATCTTCTCCCTCTCTCAATTTTTCGAGCAGTTTTTCAATGTTATTTTGTGATTGAATCAGCTTTTTCCCCGTATCCAGAACTTCCTCCAGCTTTTGCTTTCTTATGAGATCGTTCAGGAAGAGGATAATATCTTCTATCTCAGCGACTTCACCTTCCTGGACTTTTTGTAATTCATTCAGTAATGAAGCGGGAATATCATTTCCCTCCCTGCTGAAAACCGACTGCCGAATGGCTGTCCGCTTTTTCTCGGTAACATCGCGGAATTTATTTTTCAGATTTTCAAGGGAATAGTATACGCTGTAATTAGCCATGGTATCTTCCTGCATACTTACCAAAATATCGATAAAAAGGCCAATGATCTTTTCCGCACGTTCCTGGATACCGTCTTGCGTCATAACCAGGTAGTCTTTCGAGATGCATCTCTCATCATCGATCCTTTTCGTGAGATCATCTGATAACATATGAAGCGTTTCCTGCAGGAGCGCCTCTTGCAGTTGAACCAACTCCTGATGTTTTTTCCGAGAGCTGTATATTTCTAAATAATACGTCTTTGAACTACCGGTCTTGGGTCCCGATATCGTGTCGTTGTCTTTTACTTCTATATGGTACGCTATTTTATCATCCGGCTGCAGACCCAATTCACTTAATGACCATGAGTACGCGCCGCTATACTGAAGTTGTTTTTTGCTAAAGGTGTTAAACATTCTGGTCTTTTTTTCATTTTCTTGTTCAAACACAAGGGAAATCTCACTTATGCCAAAGTCGTCTTTAGCTGAGTACCTAACCTCTATCGTATCCTTTTCACTGACCGTGATATCTTTCGCCGGTGTGTTGATAGCTATTTCGGGAAATTGGTCAGGATCCAATTGAATGGTATGCGGTGTCGTATCCTGAAAAGTTCTCCCTTTCGTGTCTGTAGTTTCGAAAATATACGTCCCGCTTTCAAGCAATGGGAAAACACCCTTTATCGTGCTGCCATTTTCTACAACAAAAGGTATTTTCGTTGAATTATTAAAGACAACACCTGCAGATAACAGGGTTCGGTTACAGGTGGCGCTCATCTCTATTTCACTTCCCTTTAATGCCCTGATATCCCCGCTGGTATTATATACCGTCTTTGATTGTAGTCCTGAGTAAAGAGGATATCGGCAAATCGTCGTAATATCTCCAATGACTGGACCAGCGAAGGGAATAAGTCCTATTTCGCCGCCCGTTTTTCCATCCCTTACGTAGCTAAAAAGAAGTGGTATGTTCTTATGAAAGAATGAGCGTTTGGATACACCAACCAAAAAAAAGACGCACACGGCGGCTATCAATGCTATACAACTTAACCGCAGGAATCCTTTACTAATCACCTGGTTAATGTCTAAATGCCTGAGCCGATTTGCGGTATCGTCTACCAGCATTGAGACCAGGTGTTCAGAATATGCCGTTGTCTTTTTATCTGATTTGGCAGTGGTCAATTGCATTGAACTGATGAGACCGTTATTTAAAGATGGATACTTTCTCTCGATCAAGAGTGCAATTTTTTCCTTATTCAATAAGGAAAGCAGGGGAAACAGGAGTACCTTGAGAAAGACAAGACATAGGATAATAAGACTGCTGATATAAAATATACCAAGACCAAACGGGAGACGCAAAAGCGCAAATATTCCCATTGCCCCTAAAAGTAAGAGAAGCAGACTTGTGGAAAACAAGAGCGCCACCCCTCCATAAAATCTATTTATTATGGCGCCCTTACAAACCGTCCGCAAGGATGACGTTATGATATTCCGGCTGTCTTGTGATTTATTATCTCTGCAGTTGAGAAGAATAATACAATCAGTTAAATCCCGTAAGGTTTGGGTTGATTTAAAAGACAACCCCTTCATGAATTTAATTACCCGTGAAACCATAACAATATCCCTTTTCATAATAAATTTAAGGTTATGTCTTGAGTTACTATTTGTCAAACAAAATCTTATTGTTTTAAGGCTTTTTTATTACCACATTTTGGATCGCGACCTGATTGAAAAAAGTCTGGAGGAAGTTACAAAAATCAAATAATGTGATATAACGACAGTGGAGACGGACTAAGGGAGAGTTAATGAGGCTACATGTTCCTCAAGGTACAATAAATGAATTGAAAATATGAGGGAGTTTAAAAAACAGCCTGGTATGTCAGAAATGGCATATCAGGCTATTTTTTTTCGTAGTTGTTATGATTTGTTAATCTGAAGATTTGCACAGGTAGTGTTATTCATATCGGGCTATTTCTTCAAGTTCATCTAAAATATCTTTAGATGTATAATCCTTATCTCCTTCCATCAAAGTAGTTAAGGCATCCACAGCACCATAAAGCATTTCCAATCTGTCTTCATTGTATTCATAGGTATTCATGTTACAACCTCCTACCAAAGGTTTAGCGATATAAATATCACACGTATTTTTAATCAGCAAAATGCACGCCAAATAATATAATTTGATAGTTTGATTTGGCAGGCGATGCCCTGCCCTACAAAAACACGCGTAAGGTGCATCCCACGCACAAATTCATATGACAATGCCAGAATATCGCAGGGCAAAAATAGATGGCGGTACATATTTTTTTACCATCAGCACCCATCGTCGTCAATCACTCTTGACAGGGGTGTTGATAAGGCAGGCGTTTGGTAGCGGTAGGATTTGCAGAAATTAAAACCATCGGTTTATCAATGGTAACGGGGGGCATTACAATTGTTTTTTGCGCCATAGTTTACCTCACGATGGCAAATACTTTAACAATTAAGTTTTTCGCTTGTCGCCAGGGATGGTAAATTTGCATATACCCTGCAGACGGAATCGGCAAGTTTGTCAGGGTCGTGGCGAAGCAAATCTTGCTTTTCCCAGAGGATACGCTTCTGAGTAAGGTCTTCTACCAGGTCGGCTTTTTTAACGTTCACGTTTAAATTACAAACACCTTCGTCCATTAAAACTACCCCAGCCCCTTCTTTTTGGTATCTATCCAGGATATCCTTACGGGGAATATTGTTATTCACAATAACATAATCCAGCACACCAACTCCAAGATATTTTGCAATAGCGTTAACATGATGAGAAACTTTATAGTTATCCGTTTGCCCCGGTTGAGTCACAATATTGCAGACATAAATCTTGGTTGCCTTACTCTTTCGAATTGCATCCCGAATACCCGGAACCAATAAATTCGTTATACTACTCGTATAAAGACTGCCAGGACCTATCACAACAATATCGGCCTTGAGAATGTCTTCTACGGCTTCTGGTGGGGACTCTACGTTGTTGTCCTTCAGGAAGACTTCCTTAATCGGTGATTTTCCCAATGCACGCACGTTAAATTCTTCCTCTACATGGGTTCCGTCTTCCAGTTCTGCACAAATATGCGTATTGGCAAGGGTCGAAGGGAGCACCTTTCCCGAATGTTTAATATCTTGCTGGCTTTTTTATGGCTTGTTCAAAACTGCCTGTTATATCCGTTAATGCCGTCATCAGCAAGTTTCCAAGGCTCATACCTTCCAACGAACCCCTGTCGAACCTGTATTGAAACAGTTGATACAACTCTCGTTCCTGCTCTTCCGTTTCAGAAAGTGCTACCAGGCAGTTTCTTGCATCTCCTGGCGGGAGTATCCCAAATTCTTCTCTCAAAATACCGGAACTCCTCCCCGAATCAGTAACGGTTACTACAGCAGTGAGATGCCTACTGTATGTCTTTGAACCATCGAGCATGATGGGAAGGCCTGTACCACCCCCAATAGCAATGATTTTAAGCTTATCGGGTGTCTTTCCCATGTTGTTGAGTTGAAGAATCGTGGGGATCTGGAAAATGCGTTTGATCTTATAGTCTGGCCTGTCACATTCATTCACAGCAGGCTCATTCTTAAATCTTCCATGCAACATCTGGATGGTAATCATGCCTTGTAATTTTGCAATTCGTAATTCATCTCGAGCCTTATCACCCACCATGACGGCCTCTCCTGGCATGATATTGTGCCTTCTGAGAATATCTTTAACACAATCTTCCACGAGAAGACCAATTTCCTGATCGTTAATTACAATCTCATCAAAGTAAGGTTTTAATCCAAGAATGTTAATCTTTCTTTCCTGCCGCTCATGAACGCCTACCGTTAGCAGAAAAAGTTTATACCCTTTCTCTTTTAATTCTTTCAGGGTAGCGACAACATAAGGGAATAATTTTATCTCAGATACTTCACTACTGTTATATGCCTTGTAGGCAATGGTGACTAATTTATTATCTGCATGATATTTATTCACAATTTCATTAAACACGAGATGATAAGGGCCATATTTATCCGTAAGCTCCTTTTGTAATTGATAAATCTCTTCTTCGGTACTCGGAAGTCCGGCATCTACCATTGCCCTCGCAGCACGCCGCCTGGATGCGTCAATAAGCGAACCGGTACAATCGTACAATGTATCATCAAGATCAAAGATCACTGCCTTTATTTTCATATATTATACCTTCCCCTGGTTAGATATTTTCTCTTGGCCATCTATTTTTTTACCGTAGCGATGCCTGGTATAGGAGACACCGCACCCGGATGTCGGCATAATATCGTTTACGCAAAAATAGTACCATGTTACCCAGCCAATTCCCTCCGCAACTTATTTAACAATAAATGGGCTTGTCGTACTGGTTCTGGAATACGATATCCACAGCATGTCTTTAAAACAATACGGATTGCAAATGCTAGATTTGTTTTGTGGCCGGGAGATACAAACACAGGTTTTGTGTTTATTTTCGTTCTCATTACAGCCCCGGCGACTTCATTCATATAATAGTTTTACGGAGCTTCCAACTCCTCAATCTTAGGTAGGTCCTTCATGTCCTTCAATCCGAAATATTCAAGAAATTTTCTTGTAGTCCCATAGAGCAATGGATGCCCTAGTGATTCGTCCCTGCCTACCACCTTAACAAGATCTTTCTCCATAAGCAGCCTGATTATCTGCCCTGACTGAACTCCACGGATAGATTCCAGATTTGCCCGCAAGATGGGTTGTTTATATGCAATTATAGCAAGTGTTTCCAGGGCTGCTTGCTAGAGTTTTGTTTCTCCTGATTTTTTTCGTAACTTCGCTATCCATTCATAATAATCAGGTTTGGTAAACAATTGATAACCACCGGCAATTTCTTCTATCTGGAAAGACCTGCCTTGTGCATCATAATCGGCCTTCAATTGTAAGATGGCTTCTTGAATCTGAGGACTATCGGCACCTTCGATAATGTCGGTGAGTTTGCGGAGGGTAATTGGTTCTTCTGCTGCAAAAACAAGGGATTCAACGATAGGTTTAATTTCATCAATGCTTTTCATAGGCCACGATACCGTTGATCTTAAAAATTATTTAATTTCCCAAGCCGGGGATTGAACAAGGTGTCTTATTTTATCAATGGCATTTTGTACAGCATGAATTACTGCCTTTGTAGATATGGTAGCTCCCGTAATGGCCATAATCTTTTCGTTATCTTTTGCTTTTGATACGACCATCTGATTGTAAGTTTTACCTTTAAATTGTTCTTGAAACCAAGGTTGAGGTTTTTTCCCTTTTTTCAACAAACCAAATTTTTTTATTCTTTCAAGCTGCCGGGATTCTGCCAATTGCCAGAATTCTTCGCTACCCCAATCGGTTGATTTGAGTTCTTTACCAAAAACTACACTCCACAACGTGGAAGTGCTTTCAACCTCAGTCATTTTTGTACCAAGCCCCGGAGTCTCATTTTGTGCAAGTATATTAATACCGATAATCTTTTCAAGATTGGGGTCCATTCCCACCATGACCTTAATCTTACTTGAATATCCCTGGGCCTCTCCGCATGCTGCATAACCGATAAGTTGGCCAGATTTGTTTACCCCATTATAGACACGGTCTTGATCATCGGCCCTTGGTGCCGTTATTTCCTCAGGAGAACCTTCCAGGCCAGGAAGTACCACGTACAATGCCTCTGTGCGAATAGCCAATTCTTTTCTTTTAATCGTATCTTTTGTAAGCAAAAAGGTCGAAGATACGCCTAATGAGGCTAAAAGAGAAACTAAAGTCAGAGTAATCGTGTACTGTGCTTTCTTTCGCATACTAAACCTTCTTTACCCTGCTTCCATAGAGTCTCGGCTTCGTAAATCGATCAATAAGGGGTGTTGCCGTGTTCATAAGCAATATGGAATAGCATACACCTTCCGGGTATCCGGAGTAGAAGCGGATCAGTGCCGTTAACACGCCCACACCAACAGCAAAGATGACTAGTCCCATTTTTGTCAGAGGTGATGTAACCATATCGGTAGCCATAAAAAATGCACCCAGGAATAACCCTCCCGAAAAAATATGATAAAATGGGTTATTGGACCATGGGGTCACTATTCGTGGAGGTAAAATTAAAACCATGACAAATACCGTTGCTATATAATAAAGCGGAACGTACCAATGTATATAACGTTTATAGATTAAATAAACACCACCCAGCAGTAAGGCGATCACAGAGGTCTCTCCAATACAACCAGGAATGTTTCCGGCAAGTAACTGAGTGAGATGGTATGTTTCTGCCCCGGCTTCTTTTGCCAGTGGTGTTGCCCTCGTTATAGCATCTACCAGTTTACCTGCGGGGTCGGTCTTGGTAATATTATGGACGAGATTGCCAATTCCATGCTGCAAGACACGCCAATCTGAGTTCATAAAGGAAGGGTAAGCCACCTGTAAGAATGCTCGTGCCGCCAGGGCAGGATTCCAAATATTATTTCCCAAACCACCGAAGGCATGTTTTACAATGGCAATTGCAAAAAAAGACCCTACTACAGACGCGTACCATGGGGTGCTTGGCGGTAAAGTGTATGCCAGCAAAATCCCTGTAACCACAGCACTGCCGTCTTTGATGGTATTAACAACCGGTTTTTTCCGTAACAGCAAAATACCCATTTCGGTGATAACAGCTGTTATACTGCAGACAAAGACAACCCATAAACCATAATATCCAAAGGTAAAAACTCCCGCAATACCAGCAGGAACCAAAGAAAATACTACGGCCCACATAATCTTGGGAATATTTTCCTCACCATATATGTGAGGTGAAGCACTCATAATTAAATTGTTATTACTTTGAATTGGTTTCGACATGGAATTTTTTTTAATAACTCATCACGGTTTTCAGGATATTTCACGCACTACAATGGTAGCTCCGGCCTGGACAAAGAACTCAATTACACATTACGATGCTGGTTTAAGTCGAAGATATAACTTGCATTCGTAACGAACAACCTCATGTACGTGCAGCATGTGCCTTTGCCTTTTGTTTGGCAATATCAGCTTTTGCAAATTTAATGAGATGAACAATAGGTCTTTTCGCCGGACAAACATAACTGCAACAACCACACTCTTTACACTCCATAATGTTATTATCAAGCGCCAGATTAAACTCTTTCGCTTCGCACACAATACTCAACTCACTGGGATTGAGTCCATAGGGACAGCTATCTCATACAGCGCCCCATCGGATGCAGGCGTGAGATTCCACTGTTGAGCGTCGGTTAATACAAGAATACCTCCTGTCCCCTTAATGGTAACGGCTGACTCAATATTGCCTTGTGCAATACCCATCATAGGGCCGCCAAAGATAACCTTATTTATGTTCGCTTTAACCTTTGCCTCTTCTAATAACTGCTTAATTGGGGTACCAAAACGGACTAAAAAATTCTGTGGATTTTCTACACCACTTCCTGTAACGGTAACTATTCTTTCAATTAATGGTCTTCTGAATTTCACCGCTTCATATATGGCAAAGGCCGTCTCAACATTAATTACAATAGCCCCTACTTCTAAAGGTAATTGTGTTGGTTTAAATTCTCTGTTCAACAATGCCTTGATAAGTTGATGCTCAGCACCCTGTGGATATTTTATCTCCATAAGGTCTACCTTTATGTCAGGATCGCCGAGTACTATATTTTTGAAAATGGCAGAAACATCACTTTTATTCGCCTCAATGCCAATATGCGCCTTCTTACATCCGATACACTTCATAACCAGCTTCAAACCCTGAATAATTTCATGAGGTTTTTCCAACATAAGCCGGTAATCACACGTAAGATATGGTTCACATTCTGCACCATTCATAACAACCGTATCTATGATCTTGTCTTTGGGCGGAGTAAGTTTTACGTGTGTGGGAAATGTGGCGCCGCCCAAGCCAACAATACCTGCTGATTGGATACAGAGCCTGATCTCTTCAGGAGATATAAGATCAATATCCGAAGCTACATTCGTACCTTCTGCCCATGAGTCCTCCCCGCAGTTTTCTATAACAACGGCAGGAGACTTTACGCCGGTGATAGGGTGTGGCCATGGCACAACATCCATGACTTTACCAGAGATGGAGGCATGCACATTTGCGGAGACGAAACCTTGCGCACTACCAACCAATTGTCCTTTTTTGACAAAGTCCCCTTTTTTAACAATCGGGCTAGCTGGGGCACCGATATGCTGGTTCATAAACAAATACACAGTTTTTGGGAATAAGAGGGGAGACTCTTTCTTACCTTGCGTAAGAATTTTCCCATCCTCTCTTGGATGTATACCGCCGACAAAGGTTTTTAATTTTGATTTAACAAGCGTTATCATGTGTTCAACGGTTATCTCTCAATGCACGATCAATCTGGCGAACAGCTTGTTTAAGACGAAGCTCATTCTCTACAATTGCTAACCTTAAATACCCCTCGCCATGTTCGCCGAAAGCTGCTCCAGGGGCAACGGACACCTCGGCTTCATTCATAAGCTTATATGCAAAATCCACAGAACCCATCGATCGCCACTTTTCTGGGATGGGAGCCCACACAAACATAGATGCCTTTGGTTTTTTAACGTTCCAACCGATGCGGTTCAGTCCGTCACAAAGAACATCCCTTCTATTCTGATAAATTTGCGCCTGATCCCTGGTATATTTGTCACATTCCCTGAGTGCAATAATTGACGCAATTTGCACAGGCTGAAAGATACCGTAATCATAATACCCCTTGACTTTTGCCAGCGTATTAACAATCTCTTTGTTTCCTACGCAAAACCCTACCCTCCAGCCGGCCATATTAAAAGATTTAGACATGGTATTAAATTCTACGCCAACCTCCTTGGCACCTTTGACCTGTAAAAAGCTGGGCGGTCTGTAGCCATCAAATGCAATCCCGCAATAGGCAAAATCATGGACAATAATAATATTATGCCTTCTTGCAAATGGTACAATCTCTTCAAAGAAGCTCAATTCAATAGTGGCGGCAGTAGGATTGTGCGGAAAATTTAAAATAATTATCTTGGGCAGAGGAGAAAGGTTTTTCGCTGTATTGATCAGGTTTGGCAAAAACCTCTCGTCTTCTGTGAGTGGCACACTAACTACTCTACCACCGGCCAGATTGACGGCATGGATATGAATAGGGAAGGCAGGATTAGGCACTACAGCCGTATCGCCCGCTTCCAATAATCCTAAACAAAGATGAGATATCCCCTCTTTTGAGCCAATAGTACAAACAACTTCTTCCGTGTCGAGGTTTACATGAAACTGCTTTTCATAATACTTGGCAACTTCCCGCCTGAGATTATAAATCCCGTTGGCAGAAACGGTATATCTGTGATTCCTTGGGTCCATGACTGCTTCGCATAACTTCTGAATAATCGGCTGAGGTGTAGGGTCATTCGGATTCCCCATACCAAGATCAATTACATCAACATTATTTCTTCGTTTTTCATATTTTAAGGCATTTAATCGCCCAAACAGGTACGGTGGCAGATGTTTAACTCTCTGAGCAACATTAATAACAAACTCTTCAGGCATTGGATTTTTTCTATAACATCTAAAGTTATAATTTATTAAAGAACTTCCGGAATGTTCGGACCATTACATGTACATGGATAACAAGTATTTTAAAATTAATCAGTAGTTAGATTCTTGGTGATTGATGCATTTTCTATCAGGCTAATCAGCCAGGGGCCGATCCTCTCTTTGTATTGTTGATTTCTGACGATTTTTTCCAATTCTCCCTTCACAGACTTGAAGCTTTTATTAACCGGTGGTTTTCTGTCAGTAATTTTAATAATATGGTAGCCATAGTCTGTTTTGATAATATCACTGAGTTCACCTGTTTTTAAGTGCGCCACTTCCAAACCAATGCCATTCTTCGGACTAAAAGATTGCATCTGGCCCCCTCGGGCTGCAGAAATACGATCGACGGATTCATTTTTCGCAAGGGTAGCAAAATCAGCGCCGGACTTTATTTTTTTAAGCGCATCTTCAGCTTCTCTGCGAGTCCTGAAGACAATCTGAACCGCCTCAATTTTTTCACCATACTCCAGATCGTATGCCTTTTGCAGCTCTTCATCGGTGATAACAATCGTCTTTATCATAAGCTTTTCGGCAAGAAGCTCAATCTCAGCCTGCCTTCTCATCTTTTTAGACATCTTCTTTTCTAATTGCGCAAGATTACTACCTGCCTTAGCCAATTCTTTTTCAAGGTCTGCCTTGTCTTTTATCCGATACGTGCGCATTAAACCATCAATCTCACTGTCAACAAAGGCCTTCAATTTCTGCTCTACTTCTGTGTTTGTAACTTTGACCCCCTCTTTTTCTGCCATTTGATAGATCAGTGTTCTTCGAATAAGTACATCTAACGCATCTTCTCCGTAGGTATCAGTTAATAGATCATAAAGTTCTTGCCTTGCGATCTTTTTGCCATTTACAATTGCCACAATATTCTTATCAGTAACTATCTGGGGTCCGGTCTTTGCTGACTTAGGGACGTTCGCTCCTTCACCATAGGTTGTTTGGACAAAAAACATCTCTATGCCAACTACCAGGAAAGCGAGAGAAACTGTTATATACGTTTTCATTTTTGTAAACATTTTGAGTAAATTCGAGAGCTAAAAGTGAATATAAATATCTATAAGTTTGATTTTTCATTATATCACAGTTAAAATAAATGTGTCAATGTTTTTTGACCTGATGCATGTGAGGGACACGAAGTGACCGCAATAATACTGGTAGGTGGTAAAAGCCGGAGAATGGGTTTTAATAAAGCTTTTCTTAAGTATGGACGCACGACATTCATTGAACATCAAATAAAAAGATTACGTACTATCTTTAATGAGATTATTTTATCGGCAAACGATGCCGGTATCTATGCACATCTGAACCTACCCATCGTGTCTGACGTAATACCAGAGAAAGGCCCGCTCGGTGGTATTTGTGCAGGGCTCGTACGCTCCACAAGTCATCACGCCTTCATAATAGCCTGTGATATGCCGTTTATTCAAGAAAAGGTAATCATGTATCTCTACGAGCAGATCGACAGCTACGATGTCGTTGTTCCCAAAACGAGCCGCGGACTGGAACCCCTGCACGCCTTTTATTCCAAGAATTGTATACAACCAATATGTCGTTATCTTAACGAAGGAAGATTGCGAGTTATTGACTTCTTTCCGGAAGTGAAAGTAAGGGTTGTTGACGAGCAGGAATTCAAGGGATTGAATCAATCGACACAATCCCTTATCAATCTGAACACCCCCGAAGAATACAAAAATTATTGTGACAACGAGAGACCTGATTAAGGAAAATCGTGACTCTATTACCAGATTTATTCATACAAAATATTGGACAGTTGGTAACGGCTACAGGCGCATCTCATAAACCTAAAACTAAAACTTTCCGTGGTATGGATGAAATTTTAAGTTAGTATGCAAGGTATTGCCAAAGGTAAAACCTTACGCAATTTTCTGCGACACTTTTTGTGACGTGGGGGCTTTCAGCATAAAACAATCAGAAAGGGTGCTTAAAACAGCACAATCGTTAGGTTTTAGATTAAAGATACATACAAATGAATTTAAGGATATTGGCGGTGTGTCATTAGCTATTAACCTGGAAGCGGTATCGGCGGATCATCTTGACAACACCAAACATCGTGATATAGTAATATTAAAAGAGAGTAGCGTTATTTGTGTTCTGTTGCCAGGAGTACCATTTTTTCTCATGAAAGACACCTATTTATCACACGCAACATGCATAAAAAAGGAGGACATTTATGAAGACAAACTACGACAAAAAGGGCTGGAGAGTAATTTTAATTCTTTTCATATATACCATTTTATCAATTAAATTATCCGATAGTAGCAGAGCAACTGAAATAAAGAAGGCACAGCCGCCAGTAAATGGTGTAGCAATTGTATCTCTCGACGCACCATTACGCGTAACTATCGGAAGAAAGGTTAATGTTGAAGTGGTTATTGGTAACGAAAGGACGTCGAAAGTAACAACCATTTTAACGGTAACATGCCCTACAACAAAACAACAAATAGGCAGGGAAGCAGAAACACTCCAGAGTCTATCTTCTCAGAAGATAACCTATAGCTGGAATACCAGGGGGTTAAAAGAAGGAACCTACGTCATACGGGCAGAATTAGAAAAAGTACCGGGCGAAACAGACTTGGATGATAATGTGAGGGGCAAATAGAAATACTCTTACAACAGTAGGCAATTCTACTACCCCCGTGTTAGCTGCTTACCGTAAAAATCTAAAAGTCATGGGTACTTTGATATGGATTACGGATAGCATATTTCTTAATTGTTTTGTCCTTTTAACCGCTCGTATTCAGAAAATTCTCTATCCGCATCAGAGTGCATTCCCTTTTTTATAAGCAAGGCCTAAGTTGTAATGGACATTAGCCATATCAGGTTCAATGGCTGCAACTTTCTGAAACTCCTTTATTGCTTCGTCATACATTCCCTTCTTACCGTAATCAATCCCCTTCTCATTAATCTTTTTATGTCTATGCCACTACCCTTTTCGCCCTGTTGCTCTTCGATTTTTTCCTTTCACCTGATGCGACGGGTGGATAAACTTGTACATGAGATGTGCTTTCTATCTTTTCACTGCGAATATTCTTTGTACCAGTTGCCGATGTTTTTTTGCTGTACTTTTGGTTTAGGGATAGTTTTTTTGTGCCGTCTTTACGCCTGATTTTTTCGAGCTACCGGCTTTGGTTTTTAGAAGTTTTCGCCACATTAACCTTGCCGGACAACTTTTGCTGCACTTTTGGTTTTAGGGATTTTTTTTGTGCTGTCTTTACGCCTGATTTTTTGAGCTACCGGCTTTGGTTTTTAGAAGTTTTCGCCACATTAACCTTGCTGGACAACTTCTTATAGGCGACTTCCAGAGATGTAGTCTTTTTCTTTAATTTGGTATGGTCTTTTTCTAACATAGATTGTCTTACCTTCATTTGTAAATATGCCTTGTTTAGCGTATCTTTTTCCGATGCAAGCATATTGACCCGCCCTTCGAGATTTTGACTCATTGCCTCAAGGTTATCTGATTTTTGCTCAATCTACCAATAGTTTGACTGAGACCGGACCGAAATTGAGTAAATTCACTACTATTAAACCGCTCCGACTGTTTCGCATATCTGTATGAATTTTCTTCGCTGAGCGCTATTTTGTCATGTATGGCTGTAATGAGAAATACCAAAAAGTACTATTTTAACATGATTAAGTTTCAGCAATTTGCTCCTCATCACTTTCTTTTCCTCCTATAAAAAGACGGAAGACAAATTTATTTATGGAAACTAAGTCGGCCTGGCAAAACAGTAATGGCATTCATACTATCAAAATATTTTTACCTATTGCAATCGTTTGCGTTACCACAGTAGCCTCGTTCGTATTTGTGGATATACTACACCTACAAAGAGATTTTGCAAGTAATTTCAATCGTTATTTCAAAATATTTTCATGTCACAATATCCCAATATGCTTACCGATGAAGAGACAGGGTGTTTTTTACATTGACTTATTCTGTATTTATCAGGTAGAATTTTTTATGCATAAGTTTCTACCAAACCTTAAGGAGTATACCTAAATGAAAAACAAAAAAAACAAGAAGAGTATTTGTTTTGGATGCAATTATGCGATTGTCCTGGATGGTGAAATTGTTTTTTGTAACATCCTCATGCGTGATGTTTCCTACAAGACTTGCACAGCCTTTGAACGCAATTGGCAGATAGATGACATTGTTCCAGAAAAGACGAAAGAAAGGAAAAAGAAACAGTAAAAATGAGGAAAAGATGGCAGCGGACGAAGGAAAATTACGGGGTGTGTACAGAACACCCTACGGGCTACTTCCGTTACCCTTCTGCACACGGTAATTGATGAATTACTGCATCTAAATATTACGAGCAGATGGTCTTGACAAACCCATCCGCCTTAATTTTAAAGCATTCATTAATCGAAATCAGCGTAGATCTCTCCAAAATTTATGCCTGATACAGAAGTTTTTCGTACTGTCTTTTAATAATATTTTGCCTCTTGAGCTCCGAACTCGCGCTCCCATTCCTTATTCCAACGGATGCCTCTATGAATCCGGCGAGACTGTCCGAAGCTTTCACGAGTTCTCCGTCTCTCGGATTGAATTCGTCATCATTGTACTTGTCTGTAATATCCTTGCTACTTACTTTCTTTCTTTTCTGATGTATGGTTACAACATTATCAAATTCATTTTCAGTAAACATGGTAATTTCTGAGTGCCAGTCCTTTGGAATAAGACCATAGACCTCTTTCTCCATCTGCTTCTTCTCGTATTCTTTAATGAGATCACTCAGCCCTTCAACTGACCTCTTTACTGGAGAAATGATATCCCGGGTCAGCACCTCTGGCAGGTCGTGAAATAAGCCGGTAAAATAATTATTCACGCACCTCCGTTTACATGCCTTTATTTTTAAGGAAAACAGATAGGAAAGTATCGCAACAAATAACGAATGTCCTAAAACAGATGTCCGCGGTATTCTATGAAGATGAGACCATCGTAATTGGAATCTGAGTTGGCCGCATAAATTAATGAAATTTTCATATTTCATATGTTTTGTCAGTTGTTCCATACCCTTTAAGTCATAGTATTTCTCCTGTTTCTCCTGCAGGTCTTCCTTTATCCTGTCTATCTCGTAGCCGTTGGGATTTGCCCGTTCTATAATATCAAATTCCCATTTTGTGGCGTAAAAATGAGCTGCGCTTAAAATTCTTTTATTTAACGTATCATCGGTCTTTAGAAAATAACCGCTAAACCTTTCGCAAAATTCATCTCCGAGAGGTGATATAATCGACCCCAACTCACTATATACCCATTCATTTAACCGCTTATACTTTGCTGCATCCTTCTTTATTTCATAAAAAATGGGCGGCTTTAAGTCGGTAATGACAAGGCGTTGCAAAAGTTCGAAAATCCCCCCCTCAATGATATCTATCCAGTTAAATTCCTTTTTTCCCTCTTCGAATTTGCCCAGGAAATAAGCAATTACCATCTTATGGGCTTGCTTATCCAATTCTATTAATTCTATAGGACGTATCTTATCATTCCATCTTTGCATGTAAGCAGCGTCAAAAATCTTTAAAAGCAACGACTTCCTTATCATGATCTTCGTATTCCCTTTAACGAAAGTTGCTATTCAAACAATGCCAGTCCTTTTCAGTATTCCTGGCTGCAGTTGGTCAACTTATAGCTTAAATACTGGGTAATGTCAATAATTATTCATGGGGTGCCGCTGAGAGATTGTGCTATACAGCACCAATGTGAAAATACCCGCTCCCCTTGCAATGAACGGATTTCATTCTTACAGCCATTGTGAAAAATCTTCTGGTAATAATCGATGTAAACAGGTTTAATGATGACTCATCTTTGACAATACGCTTAAAATGAAAGGGAAAATAGTAGATGAAAATATTTCTGAAAATGATTGTGCTTGGAATGACGATGTCGCTCTTATACGGACAGAACGTATGGGCAGGCATTCTCGAAGATGTCATGGAAGGCAAGGCTTTGGTTACTGACTTGACCTATCCCCTGAATGACAAGAATGCCTACTGGCCGGTAGGAAACTATGCCTCATTCAAGTTTGAGGTCATTGCCAACATCAAAAAGGACATGGTATTTTCTGGCAGGTATAGTACACCAGAACACCTGGGAACACATATCGATGCACCCAACCATTTTGAAATAAATCAGCCTTCGGTGGACCAAATCCCTTTTGAGCAACTGATCGGCCCTGCTGTTATTATTGATGTAAGAGACATGACCGACAGAAATCCTGATTATACCTTTTCGCAATCGGACATCTTGTTATGGGAAAAAGCAAATGGACAGATACCCGATGGGTCTATTGTATTATTAAATACCGGATGGAGTAGACGCTGGAATAATTTTGAAGATTATAAAAACATGGATAGCAATAGCCGCATGCACTTTCCCGGTTATTCGAAAGAGGCTGCTGCCTTCCTGGTAGAAAAGAGGCATATCAAGGGCATTGGGATCGACACCCTTAGTGGAGACTGTGGAAGTTGTTCGGATTTTAAGGTACATCATATTATGAATGGTGCAGGGAAATTCATCCTTGAGAATGTGGCCACTCTTGATATGTTGCCGCCCAAAGGAGTCACACTTATCATAGCTCCCATTAAGATTGAAGGGGGGTCTGGCGGACAGTGTCGCATCTGGGCTCTCTTACCAAAGTAAATATCCTACGGAGTGATCTATTTCTTCTATGAGCAGTTAGCATAAACGTTCTCTTCTGTAAATGATAATTTTAAATCACGGTTAACCATCTGATATTACTATGTTGCACGCAAAAATCTTTTCTCCAGATAATTCTTTTGTTTTCTAACGTAAAGTTGAGGGGCGCGCCGCTTTTGGCACGTCCCTCTTAGGTTGCCGCACGAAGCGCTACCCTGGCTGAAGAAATAACGCGAATAGCGGAACGCATTAAGAGCCACACGAGACCTAGTGCAACCACAATGTCAGGCCAGCCTGAACCGGTGAACCAGACTGCACCAGCCGCCACGAAAACCGAAAGATTTGATGCGATGTCGTTTCGCGAGCACTCCCACACTGAACTCATGTTCACATCTTCGTGACGATGCCGCCACAGCAGGAAAAGACAAAGGGAGTTTGCGGCAAGGCCAAGAAGACTAAACACTCCCATAACCTCGAAAACGGGGAGGCTTGGGACAAAAAGCTTGTAAGTAATTTGAGCGGCCACGGCGAAAGCCGCAAGGAAAATGAGCCCACCCTTAAATAGGGCGACTTTGGCCTTAACGGTAGCACCCCTCGAAACTGCATAGAGGCTAAGGCTATATGTCAATGCATCACCAAGGTTATCGAGGCTGTCAGCGAGCAGCGCGGTTGACTTGCCGTAGAGCGCAGCAGCAACGATGACAAAAAACATTATGGCGTTGATGCTGAGGACAACTTGTAATGTTCCGCGCTGCCGCTCGCGCAAGCGGTCTAAAGAACAACCATTGTCACAACAACCACTCATTGCAGAAACCTCACAGAAGCAACCTAACAATAATCAGACTGGTCATACTAACCGCCCCCGGCATGCTGGGCTGTCAGTCTATTACGCCGGTATTTTGGATATAAAGATTTCATTATCTCATTTACCCTCTTTATGTTGCGCAGAATTGTCATGAAAAGCAGGTGTCTTAGACTGAAAGGATAGAATTAATTAAATAGATTGGATTGACTGTCCAATCATCTCTTTGATGTGGTTAAGAAAAGTTGCGTGTTGTAAGTACGCTATTTTCTTCCAATTCCAACGGCACCTTTTGTCCTTTTTTCTTTATCGAGGACAGGGGCTCCCGACCATACTGTCTTTATTTTGTTCCCTTTAATTGTGATACAGGTTAGTGGATAGTTGTACACATGACCTGCTCCTAACATTTTTTCAAAATCTATTCCCTTAAAAAAGTTTTACTTTTCGTCAAAGATGCTATCAATCGATTTCCCTAGGAGTTCTTCCTTCGTATGACCAAGAAGTTCTATCGTGGCATTGTTAACCATGCGTATTGTAGCATGCTCGTCTGTGGCGATGATGATATCCGGTGTGGCATCTATGATATTATTTGCAAAATCTTTTTCCTGGATGAGCAACGCATTTTCATCGAGCAATTGTTGGCGTAAGTCCTGCAGGCGTTTTAGTAACTTATCAGTATTGATCTCGAGTCGGTGCTTTTCAAAACCACGCTGGATGGTGTTAATGATAGTATCGGGGTCGATTGGTTTTGCGATGTAGTCGTAGGCGCCGTGCCGGAACGCCTGGATGGCAGATTCTATGCTGGGACGTGCGGTCATTATGATGACAAGGGTTTTAATGTCCAGTTTTTTGATGTTGTTCAGGAGTTCAATGCCGTCCATGCCTGGCATGTGGAGGTCTGAGATTACGATATCAAAGTGTTTTTGTTTGAACCTTTCGAGGGCTTCTTGTCCATTTTGTGCAATTTCCGCATGGTAGCCTTCGTCTTCTAAGACTCCCTCGGAGAGGAACAATGCCGATTGCTTATCGTCTACCACAAGTATTTTTGGGGGCTTTTCTGGAATTTTTAATTCCCTGGATAATTTTCGTGCTTCCAGAGAACGTTTAATGCAATCACACACCTCGTCGGGGTCCAGAGGTTTTGTAATATAATCAAAGGCATTGTATTCACTTGCCTCCCGAATGGTTTCAATGCTTGGATATCCGGTTATGATGATAACAATCATATCGGACATACGATTCTTTGCTTCTTTAAGTATTTGTATACCGTCTTTTTTTGGCATTCGAATGTCTGTAATAAGTATATCAAAAGGTTCTCCCCTGAGAATCTTCTCAGACCCTTCTTTGCTATCAGTTACCGTTTCTACTTGATATCCTTCATCGGTTAAGGTGTCTTTCAGTAAACTGCATATAATTTCTTCGTCATCAATGACTAAAATTCTTTCACCTGGCATGACTTTTCCTCCATATGTAATCGTATATCGTGTTAAAAATTCTCATTTTTACTATTTGCAAGGTAAGGTTATCGTAAAGGTTGTCCCTTTTCCTATTTCGCTTTTGACGTCTATACGTCCGTGATGGTTTTGTAAAATCCTGTAAATCATGTATAATCCCAATCCTGTTCCTTTACCTGGTTCGCGAGTAGTAAAGAATGGTTCGAATATCTTGGTTAGGTTTTCTTTCGGAATACCCTCTCCGGTGTCTGTAAACTCTATTTCAACTGCTAAAGTATTTTTTGGCCTTGTAACGATCGTCAGCTTACCTCCCCGTGGCATGGCTTGTAATGCATTGATAATGATATCGGTAAATACTTGTTGTATCTGAGTATGATTGGCACGGATAGTGGGTATCGTGGGGCTCAAAACCTTATTCAATTCAACATTATGAGATGATAACTGATTTCCGAACAGTACGAGGGATTCATCAATTACGTCGCTGACGTTTACGTTCATACTTTCCGTTTCCGATGTGCGCGAGAATTTCAGGAGGCCCTCGATAATTTTTTTACAGCGCAGGGCAGAATCAACGATCAGCTTCATTTCTTTGGGGAAGCTCTCAAAGGACGGTACTTTTCTCAGGTCTTCGTCCTCTGCCTTCTTCATAAGTCTCTTGGCGTATCCTAATACCCCGCTTAACGGGTTGTTAATTTCGTGGGCAATGCCAGCAGCTAACTGACCGATACCAGCAAGCTTCCCTGCCTGGATAAGTTGCGCCTGGGTTCTCTTAAATTCTGAGATGTCTTTACTGATACCGACAGTTCCTATCATGTTTCCCGCACTATCTTTGAGCTGAGAAAGAGTAAGGCTGATATCGATGGTCTTCATTCCCTTTGTGACGAGCTGGGTTTCCTGGTTGAAGACCTTTCCTTCCTGTTTAATTTTTTCTAAGAGCATTCTGTAATGATCAGGGTTGGCAGATAATTTAGTCAACGGTTTTCCTACAATCTCATTTTGCTGGTATCCCAGTATTTCTTCCGCACATTTATTAAATTCTACTACATTATTTTCTATGTCTGTGGTGATTATCATATCAGCAGAATTGTCCAGGATGTTTTGTAAGTAATCCATCGTATGCTTGAGTTCCTGATTTTTCAATTCAAGCTGTTCATGCATCTTCGCTTTTTCTATGGCAATGGTTGCCTGTGTAGCCAGGAGTCCCAGAATCGAAATATCTCGTTTTGTAAACTTGCGGGGTTTATAATCGTCTACATAAAGGATACCCACAATCCTGTTTCCGGTGGTCAGTGGGGTAGCTACCAGGGATCGAATGCCCTCAGCCATAATGACCCGGGCGTCGATAGAGGATTCTTGGTTTATATCGGGTACTACAATGGGTTGTTTCTGTGAAAGGACTTTACTGGTAAGGCCGCCGGGCCTTACCTTCCATCGGGTTGCCTTTGATGAAAACTCCGGACTAAAACCATACACAGCAGTAAGTTCTAGTTCGTTTTTTTCAGCATCATATAGGGCGAGGCTTCCTGCCTGGGTGTTCGTTATCTCCAAACCGCTTTTGACGATTGTTTGGAATACATCATCCATCTTTTTTGCAGAAGAAAGCATGATCCCAATCCTGTAAAGGGCCTGCTGTTCAGAGAGACTCTTTTGGATTTCCTCTTCTTTCTTCTTCCTTTCTTCTACCAAACTCCATATGAGTTTTGCGCTTAAACCACCAAGGATCTCAGTGTTTGCAGGTTTATTTCTCTCAATATCGGTGTGTACGTGTGGATTTTTTGTAACATCGATGATAACGTCCAGATCTTCCCTTTTTATCAAGGCTGCATACTCTGAGCAGGTGGGGATATTGAACTGTCTCGCAATCTTAAGACCTTCTGCATTTTGGTTGTTGTCCACAACGCCAACAACCTCAATTTCCCTGTCTTCGTGCAAGATGGATAAGAGGGCAGAACCCCCTTTCCCGGCACCGATGAGAACTATTTTCATGGTTCACCGTGTAAAAACTTCTTTTTTGTGAGTTTTTTTATTACCTATTCAGCTTGATTGTTTCAGTTCGTGGTTGACAGTTAGCGGTAAGCAGAAGGCTATAAATTCCCCTTGCCAACTGCTTACCGCATCAGGTTAGTTGTGGCTACGCGCAGCACGGTGATTGTGTTGCCGGACTCTGCTGCGGTAAAGGCTGAACGCCTTTTTTATTAATTAACTCTTCGTATTCATTGAGATAATAACGGATGGTAGAGATCACGGGGTTCGCTGCTGTTTGTCCCAAACCGCATAAGGACGCCATTTTGGTAACCTCGGCAAGTTCCTTCAGTAGATCAATGTCCTCTTTCTTTCCCTGTCCCTTTGTAATACGCGTTAGGATATCGAGCATTCTCTTGGTTCCAATCCTACAGGGTACGCACTTTCCGCACGATTCATCCTGGCAAAATTCCATAAAATACCGGGCAATGTCAACCATGGAGGTAGAGTCATCCATAACAATAAGACCGCCGGAACCCATAATTGCCCCTACTTCTTTCACCGTTTCGTAGTCGATGGGGAGATCAAGATGTTGTGCGGGTACACATCCTCCGGAAGGGCCGCCCATCTGCGCAGCCTTAAATTTTTTCCTGCCGGGGACGCCACCTCCAATGTCAAAAACGATCTCCCGAAGTGATGTTCCCATGGGTACTTCCACGAGACCGGTATTTTTTACATTGCCGGCCAGTGCGAATATCTTCGTGCCCTTACTGCTTTCTGTACCGATGGCTTTGTACCAAGCAGAACCTTTGAGGAAGATAATCGGCACATTTGCAAAGGTCTCTACATTGTTAATATTTGTAGGTTTTCCCCAAAGACCACTGGTTGCCGGAAATGGGGGACGTGGACGCGGCATGCCTCGTTTCCCCTCGATAGATGCGATAAGGGCGGTTTCTTCACCGCAAACGAAGGCGCCGGCACCCATTTTGATATCTAAATCAAAGCTGAAATTCGATCCGAGGATGTTGTCACCCAAAAGACCCAGTGATTTGGCTTGTTTTATGGCGATTTTCAAATGTTCCACGGCAATAGGGTATTCTGCGCGTACATAGACAATTCCTTTTCGTGATCCAATTGCATAAGCACCGATGAGCATGCCCTCAATAACTGAGTGGGGGTCACCTTCAAGGACTGCCCTGTCCATAAAAGCGCCCGGGTCGCCTTCGTCACCATTGCAAATCAGGTATTTTATGTCTCCCTGTGCCTTTTTGACGAATTCCCATTTGTTTCCCGTAGGAAACCCGGCTCCACCCCTCCCCCTGAGTCCAGAGTTTTTCATCTCATTAATAACCTGATCCTGCGTCATGCCGGAGAGTACTTTTGAAAACGCCAAGTATCCTTCTTTCAGGATGTATTCGCTTATATTTTTCGGATCGATATTACCGCAATTTTTTAGTACAATCTTTTTTTGTTTGCTATAAAAAGGAATGTCTCGTGTGTAAGGAGTGCGTTTTCCCGCCTCTGCATAACAGAGACGTTCAATAATTTCTCCTTTTAGAATAGTTCGTGAAATAATCTCAGGAACATCGGTTTCTGTTACCCTGCCATAGAAGATACCCATGGGTTCTATTGTCAAGACAGGTGCCCTTGCGCACAGACCCTGACAACCTGTGTCTACGATCTCTATTTTGCCGGCGAGTGATTGTTTTTCAATCTCGGCCCTGAACGCCCTGCATACTTCCTCGGCTCCGAGTGCCCTGCAACCGGTGGTACAGATACAAATTCGTACCATGTCAGGGCGATGTTCCGATTCGAGGGACTTCCTATACTTTATGAGATCGTCAGGGTTTTTTAATTTTTCCACGTTGAAATCTCCTTTTTAATAACTCTTGAGAATAGTCTCTGTCTTTTCTACGGTAAGCTTACCATAGTATCTATCATTAATCATCATGACCGGTGCCAGGAAACAGGTTCCCAGGCAGGCTACCGGTTCATACGTGAATTTGTAATCCTGGGTTGTTTGTCTCTCATCGACCTGAAGGACTTCTGTAATTTTTTTCTTTATTTCAGGTGCGCCTTTGATATGACATGCCGTACCTGTGCAGACCTTTATCGTGTGTTTGCCCCTGGGTTCCAAAGAAAATTGTGAATAAAAAGTAACAACACCATAAATCTTGCTCAGGGGAATACGCGTCCTGGCCGTTATTTCTTCTAAAGTATTTTGAGGTAAATATCCATACGCGTCCTGTATCTGTTGCAATACCGGAATGAGGTCTGCGGAGGTTGCGCTGTTATATTTTAAAAGTATAGCCCGACATTTGGCTAAGTCAACCGCAGGTGCACTTTCCTCATTTAAGGTAACCGTTTTATGCATAATGTTACATCTCCTTTTATTGCTTTATAGTATTATCCGGTAAAAATATCTTTTCACATAAAGTTTTACCACCCCTTCATCTCTTTCTTGTGAAGGAGGTAAAAGAGGGGTGGTTATCTTTGGTTACGGCTCTGTGCGCCAGGGTATTCAAAAACTAGTTTTAACGTATTGAACGGCGTTCCTGAAAATTAAGAAACCGTCTCCCCACTCTTTTAATCCGTTGCGTGTCCATCGCGGATGGTGCGTCGGTTCTATATGCCTCTCCGGATGGGGCATCATGCCCAGGATTTGACCCGTCTGGTCACAGATACCTGCTATGTTTTGAATAGATCCGCCGGGATTCCATGAGTAATCAGCTTCTTCGCCACGTTCGTTTACGTATTGAAAAATTACCTGATGGTTCATCGTAATTCTATTCAGGACAGTTTCGTCCTTTGTGATAAACTTCCCTTCCCCGTGTGCTATGGGTAAATAGATAGTTGATACATCAGAATTTTTAATAAAGATAGATTTATTTGAACAGACCTTCAAATAAACCCACCGGCTTCAAATTTATTCGAGTCATTAAAGGTCAAAGTGACTTCCTGGTTATCCTTGTTGAAAGAGGGCAATAACTCTGCCTTTGTCAGTGCTTGAAATCCGTTGCATATACCCAGAATAAGTTTTTTTTCGTGAATGAAGGTTTTAATATCTTCAGCTAAATGGTATTTTATCTGGTTTGCTAATATTTTACCTGCGGAAACATCATCTCCATAAGTAAAACCGCCTGGCAGGGTCAATATGTGATAATCATGAACTAATTTCCTGTTGGCAAGCAAGGTATTCATGTGAACAACGTCTACCTTTGCCCCTGCCTTTTCAAAGGCGTATCGGGTTTCATAATCACAATTTGTTCCCGCCGTTCTGAGGATTAAAACCTTTGGTGTTATCATAATGTTTTTATCTTAACCGCAGTTTGCGCAACCTATTTTTAACGGATTCTAATGATTCTCTGGGTTCATCATATATCAGACGGGCAACGATACTATCATAAAAGTCTTCCCAGATTTCACCATATTTTTTAAGATCAATAATTACAGCTTTTTTCTCGCCTTTATCATCCATCACATACTGTATGCCTTTCACAATTCAGTAATTTACTTTCGTTTTTGGAAAAATATTCCTGCATTATGTTGTATATAATATGTGGTGTATAAAACCATACACGATACCTTTTTTTAGCGAAAAGACAACAAGAAATTATTCGTTTTTTATAGCAAGTTAGTTTTTCGAAAAATATCAACGATACGTAGATTTTACCAATCTGTGGACGAAGCATTAGGTGGTGTTGGCATGGATACATTCTTATAGTATTACCCTGTAAAAACATCTTTTTTGTGTAAGTTTTTTACCTCCCCTCAATCCCCTCCTTGCGAAGAAGGGGAAAGAGGGGTGGTCAATTTGGTTGAGGCTATGCTGCGTTAGGTATTTGAGTATGCTTCGCCCCTGCTTCCAGGCTAAGCCTTTTCCACCTTTACCGCACAAACCTTATATTCGGGGGTAAGTGCCAATAAATCTTCCCCGGGACCCGTCAAGACGTTCGTTGGAGTTTCCGGGAAATGAAAGGACAGGAAGATACTTCCAGGCCGGGATTTTGTTGTGACATGTGCCTTTACTTCCAACGAGCCGCGCCTTGATGTCACCCGCACGTTGTCCCCTGTTTTTACGCTCAATATTTCAGCATCACGGGGATGGATTTCTGCGAATTCTTCTGAACTGATCGCATAAATCTCCGGGTTTCGTAATGACATGGAGCCATTGTTGTAGTGGTAAAGACGACGGCCTGTGGTCAAATACAAAGGATAGTCACTATCGGGCAATTCCTCAGAAGGAGTATAGAGAAGATCGTTAAACCTTCCCTTTCCCCTGGTAAATGTATCTTTGTGTAAAATGGGTGTGCCGGGATGTTTCTTATCCCATACAGGCCATACCAGGCCATCTCCCTCCAGCCGCTTAAAATCGATCCCTGCAAACTCCGGGGTAATGCTTGCAATCTCGTCCATAATTTCGCCTGGATGATTATAATGCATGGGATATCCCATTGCACTGGCAATCAGGCATATAATCTCCCAATCGTGTTTTGTTCCTTTAGGCAAAGGAACGGCCTGATTGAGCCTCCTGACCCTTCTTTCGGCGTTGGTAAAGGTACCATCCTTTTCAAAGAAACAGCCGGCGGGGAGTACTACGTGGGCCAGTTTTGCCGTCTCCGTCATAAAAAGCTCCTGCACCACTAGGAAATCAAGTTTTTTCATGGCTGACCGCACATGATGGAGGTTGGCCTGCGATATAGCCGGGTCATACCCAATGATATACATCGCTTTTAGTTTTCCTGCAAGGGCTTCCCGGTACATTTGAGGTTCCTTTAAACCCGGTTTTGCGGGAAGCTGGCAACCCCATGCATCAGAGAATTTTTTATTGGCAATAGGATCATCAACCTTTTGATAACCGGTGTAGACGTCTGGTAATGCCCCCATGTCACATGAACCCTGGACGTTATTCTGTCCGCGAAGCGGATTAATCCCGGTATTTGGCCTGCCCACATTGCCCGTAATCAAGGCCAAATTGGCCAGAGACATGACACCGTGAGAGCCGGCCTTATGTTCGGTCATTCCCAATCCGTAGACAATCATGCCATTCCGCGAACCTGCGTAAATTCTGGCAGCCTTGATGATATCCTCTTGTGGCACCCCGGTAATTTCCTCTGTCTTTTCCGGTGTGTACTGGGCTACTACCTGTCGTAACATGTCTATGTTTTCTGTCCGTTGCTGGATAAATTCCCTGTTTTCCAGACCTTCTTTTAAAATGACATGCAGCATGCCATTGATAAGGGCTACGTTGGTGCCTGGTTTTAAACGCAACCACACGGTTGCGTACTGCACGAGTTCTATTTCACGCGGGTCGATTACGATGAGTTTTGCCCCATTCTGCCGTACCGCTTTTTTGATTTTTAAAGCAGCTACCGGATGGCCCTCTGTAGTATTGGAACCGCTGACAATGAGCACCTCCGCACCTTCTATATCAGCCAGGGAATTCGTCGCTGCCCCGCTTCCTAACGCAGCCCTGAGACCTGTTACTGAAGGGGCATGGCAAACACGTGCGCAGTTATCCATGTTATTGGTTCCTATTACGGCACGGGCAAATTTTTGAGCCAGATAATTTTCTTCGTTCGTACCCCTTGAGGAACTGAGGCACCCAACTGCATCTGCACCATACTTCTTCTTGATTTCCAGCAGTTTTCTGGCGACCAGGTCAATGACCTCATCCCAGCCTGCTTCCCGAAATGGCTGGTCAATACGATCCCGGATCAACGGGGACTTTAAACGGTCAGGGCTTTTGTAAAATTCAAACCCGTATTGCCCCTTTACACAGAGACTGCCATAATTTGGGGCGTCATGGGTATCGGCTGTTACCTTCAGAATTTCACCCCCTTTTACATGAAGCAGAAGACTACAACCCACACCGCAGTAACAACAGACAGTCCTTACCTTCCTGGTTTCCCATGACCTTGCCTTTTTTGCAGCAGGTTTGTCCATGAGGGCTCCCACCGGACACACAGAAACACAGTGTCCGCAAAATACACAATTGGCATCTTTTAAGGGTTTTTCAAAGGCCGTTGAGATTGCGGTATGCATCCCCCGGTTTGAAAATGCCCATATATGCTGGTTTTGAACCTCATCGCAGATCCTTACGCATTTTCCACAAAGAATACATTTATTCGTATCCCGATAGATAGCGGGATTAGAAGTGTCCGGTTTGGGGGGTGGATTTTGTTCTACAAACCGTGACGTCTTTACATCGTACTCATACATGAGTTTTTGAAGCTGACATTCTCCTGCCTTATCGCATGTCAGACAATCGTTGGGATGGTGAGACCAGATAAGCTCCAGATTGAGTTTTCGTGCACGCATTACTGATTCGCTTTGGGTAGAGACCTTCATACCTGCTGAAACGGGGGTTGCACAGGAAGCGACCAGTGTTCGCGCACCCTCTACCTCTACTACACACATCCGGCATGCCCCGGAAGGAGTCAGGCGCGGGTCGTGGCACAACGTAGGGATATGAATCCCCAGTTTTTGTGCTGCATGTAAAATGGTTTGAGAAGGTTCAGCCTCCACTTTTTTCCCGTCTATTACTAAGGATACCATAAATACATTCTCCATTAAAAAATCTTAAATTATGTCATATGTCATCGGAAGAATTGTTGCAATTTTCAGATTAACAAATGAAGCGACATTTTACAACATCAAAAAGTAAGGAAATTATCCTATAAGGACATTTTTTTTGTAAGTTTTTACCACCCATTCATCCCATACGTGTTAAGTTAAGGAATTAACAATCACCATCAACCCCTTATTCGTGTTGAATCAGCCATGGCCCTCGCCAGCGGGGGACAGTGGTCAGCCACGTTTCCGGTGGATTTTGTGCCGTTGTGTGTCGCAAGAAAGGCACGGATAAACAAAGCCTGCATGTGCGGAACACGCAGACAGGTTTGTCCTTGCCACCCAACCCAATCGCTTAACTTAACACGTATGCCCTTCATCCCCTCCTTCGTAAAGAAGGGATGAAGGGGTGGTCATTGAGATTCGGCTGTGCTGCGATATAGTATCTATAAGTTTTCTAAAGTCTCCCATCGTTGAAAGGCCTCTGCCAATTCACGTTCCAGGGACGATACCCTCGCCTTGATATTCGCGATCTCCTCTTTCCCCTTTTGAAAATACGCGGGGTCGCTCATGGCTTGATACAGTTGCAGTTGTTCTGCTTCCATGACTTCGATACGCTGTGGCAAGGCTTCAAGTTCACGTTGCTCCTTAAAGGTAAGCTTCCGGGGCCGTTCACGCTGCTTTCGTGCTGATTCTGTCTTCGCCGGAATTTTCTCCATAACATCTTTCTTTTTTCCTTCGCTCTGCCACTGCCAATCGTCATACCCGCCAATATACTCATGCACCTTCCCTTCCCCCTCAAACACAAAGGTACTGGTTACTACATTATTAAGAAATGCGCGGTCATGGCTGACGAGGAGTAGTGTGCCCGGATAGTCTAACAGTAATTCTTCTAAAAGCTCCAGGGTTTCTAAGTCCAAATCGTTCGTGGGCTCGTCCATTACGAGGACGTTGGATGGTCTGGCAAACAAGCGAGCCAGGAGGAGACGGTTGCGTTCTCCGCCGGAAAGGGCATTCACAGGGACGCGTACACGATCGGGGGAAAACAGAAAATCCTGCAAGTAACTGATGACATGCCGTGGTTTGCCGTTAAAGATGATGACCTCGTTCCCATCCCCGACATTATCAAAAACTGATTTATCCTCTTTCAATTGTGCACGGAGCTGGTCGAAATAGGTAATATTGAGACGGGTGCCGTGGCGCACATAACCCTGACGTGGACTCAATTCTCCCAGCAGAAGACGCAGAAGTGTGGTCTTGCCCGCGCCGTTAGGACCGATAATCCCGATCTTATCGCCCCTCATAATCGCTGCGGAAAAACCGCTGATAACCGGTTTGGTGTCATAGCCATAGGTGACATCTTCAACCTTTATTACAAGCACTGCGGAGCGTTCGGCTTCCTGGGTCTGCATGCGCGCCGCGCCCGTGACCTGCTAGCGTCCCTGCCGCACCTTACGCATTTCTTCCAGTGCCCGTACACGCCCTTCATTCCTGGTACGCCTGGCCTTGATTCCCTGCCGGATCCATATCTCTTCCTCTGCCAATTTCTTGTCAAAAACAGACTGCTGACTCTCTTCTGCATCGAGGACTGCCTGTTTCCGCACAAGAAATGTTTCGTAATCACACGCCCAGCTGGAAAGCCTTCCCCTGTCAAGTTCAATAATGCGGGTGGCCAGTTTCTTTAAAAATCTGCGGTCGTGGGTAACAAAGAGTATCGTTCCGCCGTAACGCAGGAAAAACTCCTCCAGCCAGTTGATTGAATCAACATCCAGATGGTTGGTAGGCTCGTCAAGCAACAGAATATCAGGATCACACACCAGACCTCTGGCAAGTAAAACCCGGCGTTTGAGGCCGGACGAAAGTGTATTGAATTCGGCGCCGGCATTTAATTGCATCTGCGAAATTACCTTTTCTGCCCGATGCTGCATGTCCGACTCCTGAGCACTATTTCGTGTTAACTTACTACGATCAGCCACCTCAAACCCATCAGATACGATATCGAACACGGTGCCATGCAATTCTCCGGGAATTTCCTGAGAGAGATAGGCGGTACGCAGCCCCTTTTGCCGGACAATCTCACCCGAATCGGGCATCAGGTCTCCATTAATCAGCTTGAGCAAGGTAGACTTACCGGTACCATTGCGACCAAGAAGGCACACCCGTTCACCCCGTTCTATCTGCAAATTCGCGTATTCTATCAATAAAGGCCTTCCAAAGCCCATCGTTACATGCTGCAAGCTTAACAATGCCACGAATATCCTCCCGACATAATTTTATATCCCCCCTGTCCGCCTGAAAGCTGTTTTGTAATTATTTTACCCGTAATGTCTTATGGTGTCAACCGGAGACGGCAGACCTAACTCGGTGGATTTAAAGGGTGTGTTTCCATCGGGCAAATTCTTTGTCTTTATTCAGTATGTTAAAACCCGGTTTTTGCTGAGATTTCAAGGTGTTGCAGCTATACTGTTTCCAAGTCTGCCTTTAATGTTTCTGCTGACTGGATACGATTACCGGGGTTTTCCTCCAGCAGCCCTACGATAACCCTGTTAAGTTTGTCCGGAATAGCCTTGTTGATTTCTTGCGGGCTGATGTTTGCCTCTTGCCATAATTTACCCGTCATTACGAGGTAAAAGATTAAACCGAATGAATACAGGTCTGAGGCGGTATTCATCTTAATTTTTTTCAGCACAGATTTTTCCTGCTCACCGCTCCGCAACATTCGAATCATCTGTTTCTGCTCTGGAGAGGCATATTCCTTGCTCATGCCGCAGATAATTTCGCCTATTTTAATTGTGCATTCGAGATCAATCAGCGCCATCGTGCCCGTTTCAGGGTTTAAAATGAAGTGCCCGGGTTTGATATCGCTATGGATATATCCTTTGGAATGCATATGCTGCAACGGTAATGTCGCATTGGAAAAATATTGAATCACGTGTTTTATTTCACGTTGATCCGGCAACCCTCTTTTCTTGTAATATTCAACAACGTCTTCTCCCGCAAAGTGGGTTATAATAAGGTAATTTTGTATGATTAACGATTTACCTTCCTTGTACATGAGCGCATTTCCCTCTTTATACCGGACAGGGATTTGAGGGTGTGAAAAGAGGGATAGTATCTTATATTCGCGTGCATAATTGTTTCCCGGGGAGTATTTCATGCCCCACTGGTTTTCTTTAAACTCGGGATTACAGAGGATGGCATAGTTTGCACGATGCCCTGGCGCTATCTTGAATTCTTTGAAATGGTACTTGTCGATTGAATACATGGTTGACTCCTTTATCGGCACAGGTTAGATACGGATAAACAGGTTTGTCTGGCCTAAGCGCTTTCCTATCTGACAGTCTTTGGATTCCGTTAGAACCAAACTGGTGCAAGAGATGAAATTATTTTCCCGTTATGTCCCGAAATATACCAAGGATTTTGATCGGATTGCCGCTCTCGTCACGTACAAGATTACAGGTGTTTTCACAGATGAAGCGCTCTCCATCTATCCTTTTGCAATAGGTGATAAAGTCTCTCCTCGCCCCATCCTTTTCTAATGTCTCAAGGAATTCCTTTCGATCAGGCGGATTTACATAGATATCCTTTACCCGTGTTCCAACCACCTCTTCAGGAGAACGGTAACCGAGCATCTCTGCCCCTGCCTGATTGATCCATGTAAACACACCATCTTCAGTGGATTCGCATTGATAGACCCCTTCTTTTAACGATTTCAGCAATTGTCTCAGATGGAGTTCTGATTCCTGTAATTCCATCTCTAATTTCTTCCGTTCCGTGATATCCCGGAATATTCCATCTATACGTATTGGTTTCCCCTTTTCATCGGTAACCAGGTTGGATGTCCGTTCCAGGTAAAAAAGTTCCCCATTCTTTCTCTTGCATAACGATGCAAAACTCTTCCATATGCCCTCGCTAGTCAGTTTCTCGACAATTTTCCTGCGGTCATCCGGGTTTATATAAATATCCTTTACCTTCGTTCCAACCACTTCTTCCGGTGACTTGTAGCCAAGGACTTCTGCCCCTGCCTGATTTATACTGATAAACACGCCATCTTCTGTGGCCTCGGATTGGTATACCCCTTCCTTTACCGAGTTAAACAATTCACGGTACCGCTTCTCAGAATCCGCTATTTGCCCGGTTTTCTCATCCAGAGATTTCGCCATGGCATTAAAGGAGTTTGCTAATATCCCGATCTCGTCTTCTCTCTTGATGCCCACCCTTTGAGTTAAGTCTCCGGCAGCAATCTTTTTTGTTAGTTCGGTCAGTTTTATGATCGGTAACGATGTCTTTTTACCAATAAAATATGCTATGAGTATGATAGGAAAAGCAAGCATGATCAACACTGAGCTAACAAGGTAATTGAGGTTATACACAGGCCCATAACCTTCGTTACTGTCAATTTCTGTTATAACACCCCAATTAAACTCAGGCAGCCAGCGCCATACACCCAATACCATAATCCCCCGGTAATCCTTGTAACCTTTTGCATTAAACCCATTATTGCCGGTAACGCACTGTTTAACACCTGTAGTCAATTCGCCAGTTTCCCGATCAACCAACTTCACTTCCAACGCACACCTTCTTTTTATTAACCCCATATCTTTTAAATCCCGGGCAAACCTTGATTCCGTTAACATATATCCGTCTTTGTTTACCAGATATGTTTCACCTGTCTTTCCTAATTTCAGGCTGAGCATCAGATCGTTCAGTGCATTCACGTCTACCCGAATGGCAACGATGCCCATGATGACCCCATCCCTGCCTCGCAATGGAGCTGAAACAAACAGGGCAGGCATGTCCGATTCCTTCTCTCCAAATTCATTTGTTCTTGATACTTCTGATGGAATGATACCCGATACAAAGGTATGGCCTTGTATTGCCCGTTTGAAGTAATCCGTGTGTGAAATATCATTCCCCACACCTTCTTCTGCTGTTGCAACTGTTATCAATCCTTTGATGTTACTTATCAAAACACCTTTGTACCCATACTTGCTTTTCACGATCTCCAGATAGTGAGCAATCTCGGGATAATCCTCGTCTTCTTTTGTGAGCTTTGAGTATGGAATCATAAACGGATTCTCTGCAATTACGCTGACATCCTTTATTCTCTCATACATCCAATGGGTCACTAATTCTGCCTGTTTATAACCAATACCATCCAGGTTGCGTATAATCACTTCCTGAAGATCGGCCTGCACTTTTGGATATGCTATAATTCGCAGCAAAACGAAAGGAAGCAGCGTAAATACAATGAGTAAAAAGATAAGCCGGATTTTAATCGAAATAAACATTTGTTCTCCTTAATGAAACGAAAGTTACGCCAGCTAGTATACCTACGGACTTACAGAGAGTAAATCAAATATATTTTTCTCTTGCTTTTGGAGACGATTACTCCTTATTATTATGAAACGTTTCTCGGAAAACAGGAAAAGATATCAAGCGTTTGTGTATACAGCATGCTAAAAATATTATTTCTAAAAAAAGGCCTTCTCGGTATTTTGATAATGTGGTTTCTTCTCTGCATTGTACCAGGTGATTGTTTGCTGCTGGGGTGTGAAGAAAAAGATTTGTTGCATTGCGCAGAAAAGGAATTAGTAATCTTATCTCATAACGACGCTGATTCTCACATCCCGACGGGTGATCAACATTGCTCGCATTGTTGTGTACTATGTGCCCATAATTTTGTCCTGGGTTTACTGCAAAACTCCTCACTGTTTCTCAGCAGTTCATCAAGTTGGTTCAAAACCCTTCATTTACATCATTCCAAAAGCATTTTTCAGTCCACTATTTATCATCCACCACGTATAGCCGCGTAATCCACTCTAAATATTACCATCTTTCAACGACTTAGTAACTCACCAGTAACAAATGCCGTGAAGGTGGCTTTGGCGTGAAACCAACGCCTTAATCCACCGATAACTCGGAAGACCTCCTAATCCGAATCCGAATGAGTCTGAAGAGAGTCCGCCCTGTCAGGGTTTTGAACCCTGACAGGGTTAATCTTATTCATATTTTTGCTGAAAATGTAAAAATATTTTTTGTGAGATACTATTCACCACCTCCTTGAGAAGGAGGGGGAGAGGTGGTTAAAAGTTCAAAATCCGTGTGAACTATCATACATTGCTTGGTTTAATGAGAAAGGTTTTGTTATGGATATGCATGTTGGTTTTAAACCTCGTCTTCAAAGATACAGATTCAGTTTTGTCTGTATCGTTTGTGTATGTGCCTATTTACCGTGTTTTTGGTCAATAGCCATCGGGAAGGATTTCTCTGTCAAAGCCGAGGACAAGGATTATCAATTATCAAACAAAAAAATGTCGATCGAGGAGGCCATGCGTACTGCTATCGAAAAAAACCCACAGTTGCAGTCGACAAGTGACCAGGTAGACGCCGCCATAGGCGCATTAAGACAGTCAAGGCTGTACCCGAATCCTGTCCTGGAACTTCTGGCAGAAGAAATTCCTAGCAATGAAATTGGGCTGAATCAAAGCCAAAACCTTGTTGCGATAACCCAGCCGATTATTACAGGAGGCAAGAGGGGACTGGGAATAAAGGTCAGTGAAAAAGCGAAAGAAAAAAACGAGTTAGAACGCGATGCAGTTTTATTACATGTCATGGCTGACACAAAAAAGGCATTTTATAAAGCAGTCGCAGATCAAGAAGGCCTGACGATCGCAAAGAAGGTAGAAGAAATTGCAAAAATCCTTTATGAGAGTGAGAAACTCAGGTTTGATGCAGGCGAGGTGGCTATTACGAATGTCCTCAGGGCGGAGGTTGAATTATCGAAGGCAAGGAACACCGTTTCCAGTGCCGAA
This sequence comes from Planctomycetia bacterium, assembly GCA_015075005.1. Taxonomy (GTDB): domain Bacteria; phylum Planctomycetota; class Brocadiia; order Brocadiales; family Brocadiaceae; genus Brocadia. Next base: position 599,335 of record JABTVC010000001.1, on the reverse strand, counting down.
GGCAATCTCCAAAATTCTATAAAGGGATTACAGACGGTAATGGGCATTCCGGAGGAAACATTTGATGGCGTGATGGGAAAGCTCTTAACGAAACCTGGGGAACTATCGCTTCATGAACTTGAATTGAATATGAAGAGTAATCAGCCATTCCTAAAGGCATCAAAGAAGGGTATCGAAATAGCAGAAACACAGTTGACGCTGGAAAAAAGACAGGCCATACCCGACATTAATCTATTGGCAGGCTATAAACGGCTTGCATTGGATAACATAGACACCGTTCAGTTGGGTATTGAGATACCAGCCCCCTTTTTTAATCGTAACCAGGGTAATATACAAAAGGGTAAGGCCCTTTCAAGAAAGGCGAAAAGTGAAAACCTGTCGGTTTACAATGAAATGCTATTTCAGCTAAAAAGGGATTTCAACTCATACAACGTGGAACGAAAGCGTGTCATTGAATATAGGGATAAGATTCTACCAAAGGCGGAAGAATCCCTTAAATTAATTACAAGGGGATACAAAGAGGGTGAGTTTGATTATATAGACCTGCTGGATGTCCAGAGGACATGGGCTGAAACAAGAATTTCCTATATAGAATCCTTAAAAAATTTAAACCTGTTGATTGCAGACATTGAAAGACTGGCAGTAACGAAAATAAGGGAGCAATAAAGTGGATAAGAAGATATTTTAAATCAGGCTGCTTCTGGCAGCAGTTTTTAAGCTCCCCTCTAAAAAGGAGGGCGGAGGTGTGTTCCGTCTGATTTACACACCCCTGGATCCCCGCTTTCCAGAGGGGAATCCCACAAGATTGAAATTCCTATATAACTCAATTACTTAAAAGGGAAAAAGAAACGTATGATTTATTTACGATCATGTAAAATCCGAATAATCAATTTCGCGATTATTCTTTTATGCATGGGAATCCTTCCTATTGCAAATACTGCAGCACATCAAGGTTGTCAGGATACACATAAAGATGAAATATGCCCTGAACATGGTGTTCCGGAAAGCGCATGTTCTTTATGTAATCCTGCTATTAAAAACAACAGTTATGAAGAATTATTGAAAAAGCAATGTGAGCACAACATCTCCATTATCAAGTGCGATGGATGCCGCCATGAAGTTGGGGCCGTCAAGGTCGACAGGACGATAATAGGGGAGATTATTACCATAAAAAATGTCGGGCTATCTGACATGGATCTAACTCATAAGGCAACAGGAGAGGTGGGAGCAAACCGTGACCGTTTTGTTATCGTTTCCCCAAGGGTATCAGGGGTCATTAAGGAGTTATTTGTAGACTGGGGAGATCATGTGAAGAAAGGACAGAAGCTGGCCGTATTGGATAGTATAGAACTGGGAGAGGTCAGGGCCAGCTATAGGAAAGCAATGGCAATGGCGAGGATTGCAAAAAAGAACTATTCCAGGGAAAAGACTCTCTATAAACAAAAGATCTCTTCCACAAAACATTTTCTGGTAGCTGAGAACGCTTACGAACAGACACAGATAGAATTAAAAGCGCTAAAAGAGAAATTGATACTCATGGGTCAGCAGGAGAGTGACATCCAGGATATAGCGGAAGACAAAGTGTCCTCTCTGTTTATCCTTTCAGCCCCCTTTGATGGCGTGGTGATTGAAAAAAATGTTGCCATTGGTGAACTAAAGGATGCCTTTGCCCCTATTGTCACCATTTCCGATCTCACAAATCTGTGGATATGGTTTGATATTTACGAAAAAGATATCCCCATAGTCAAGACAGGAAACAAGGTAATGATATCTGTTGCCGCCTATCCGGACGAACAATTTGAGGGGCTTGTTACGTATATTGGAGCTACCGTTGATGAAAAGACACGGACTGTGAAGGTTCGGGCGGAGATCGACAATCGTCATGAAAAATTGAAACCGGGTATGTTTGCCAGGGTATTGCTTCTGCAGCAATCTGAGACAATGAACAGCTCGCCCACGGTACCAGTGGAAACCGTCCAGACAGAGGGGCAAAAACACTTTGTTTTTATACCGCTCGATGAGGGATACTTCCTGAGAAGGGATGTAATCCTGGGAGCACAGGTAGATGGCCACGTAAGGGTCATGAGTGGCTTAAACGAGAATGACCGTGTGGTTGTCAAGGGTGGCTTCCTGCTCAAGTCTGAGATTATGAAGGAAAAGTTTGGGAAGGGGTGCGTACACTAAGCTTATGATCAACAGACTTATCGAATATGGATTAAAACAGGGTTTCCTTGTCATTGTCGTGATATGTGTCATTATAGGAATGGGTTTATATTACATCATACGCTTGCCGATTGATGCCGTCCCCGATGTTACAACAAACCAGGTACAAATCAATACCGAGGTGCCGGGACTCGGCCCTGTTGAAGCAGAAAAGCTTATCACATTTCCCATTGAGTTCTCCATGAGCAGTTTACCAGATGTTGTGGAGGTACGTTCTCTTTCAAAGACAGGGCTTTCACAGGTCACGGTAGTCTTCGATGATCACGTAAACATCTATTTCGCCCGTCAATTGGTCTTAGAGCGTTTACAGACTGCAAAGGAACAACTACCGCAGGTTTTAAAGGCTCAACCTATCATGGGGCCGATTAGTACAGGGCTTGGTGAGATTTATCAATACGTAGTTGCTGGTGAAGGCAAAGACGCCATGGAACTAAGAACCATACAGGATTGGTTGATCAGACCCAGGTTGCTTACCACGCCAGGGGTTATTGAGGTCAACAGTTTTGGTGGCTTTGTAAAGCAGTACCAGGTGCTGGTGGATCCCCAAAAGCTCATTACTTACGATATCACCCTCCGCCAGGTCTTCGATGCCCTGGCTGCCAATAATGCCAATGCAGGCGGGCAATACATAGAGCATGCATCTGAGCAATACCTCATCAGGGGAATTGGTCTTATCAGTTCAATAGCTGATATTGAAAATATTGTTGTCCACGCCACAATGGAGGGTACCCCTATTTATATAAAAAATCTCGCAAATGTGGTGGTGGGACCGGAGGTACGCTATGGCGCAGTTACCAAGGATGGCAAAGGGGAGGTAGTTACGGGTATTGCCATGATGCTTAAGGGTGAGAATAGCAGGACTGTTGTACAAAGAATAAAACAGAAGGTTGGAGAAATCAGACAAAACCTGCCAAAAGGGGTTGATATCATACAATTTTACGATCGGACCAGACTTGTCAATGATGTTATTCATACCGTTATTAGCAACGTCATTTTCGGTATCATCCTGATAATAATAATTCTTACTTTGACGGTAGGAAATTGGCGGGTCTCACTCCTTATTGCCTTCTCCGTTCCTTTAACAATACTATTAACCTTTTCAGGCATGTATCACCTGGGGATTGCAGCTACCGTAATGAGTATCGGTTCCCTGGGTTTTGGTAATATCACTGATGGCTCAGTTTGTACCGTTGAAAATATCGTTCAACGTCTCAACCTCAGAAAAAACACAGCGAGTTATAGGGAAACGATATTGCTTGCGTCTCAGGAAGTGGGGAGACCCATCTTCTTCGCCGTGGGAATTATCATTGTCATCTATGTGCCGCTCCTGACATTACAAGGTGTTGAAGGCAAGATGTTCAAGCCTGTAGCCCTTACAGTCAGTCTTGCCATGCTGAGTTCTCTTTTTGTTGCCCTTGTCATTATGCCCACCCTTTGCGTCCTTATTTTTAAAAAAGAGACAAAGACAAAGGTATATACTGAAGAAACGGATAACCGCATAATGCGGTTTTTAAAGAGTCGTTACAAACCATTGTTACAAAAGGCTGTATTCCATCCCAGAGTAACCATTATTGCTGCCGCAGCGTGCTTTATTTCGAGCCTTGTCCTGGTTCCCTTCTTAGGCTCGGAGTTTATGCCTGAATTGGATGAAGGCGCCATAGCAATCAACGTGCTACGCTTACCCAGTGTCTCTTTAAATGAATCGGTAGAACTCTCTGCCCTTATAGAAAAGACCCTTATGAAGTATCCAGAGGTAGAAACGGTTGTATCCAAGACCGGACGGCCGGAGATTGCTACAGACCCTATGGGGCAGGAGATCAGTGATGTATTTGTGATGCTTAAACCCAGGAAGTCGTGGCAGACAGCTAAGACCAAAGAAGGTCTCATTAAACGTATGGAAGAGGATTTGGAAAAGATACCAGGCATGCAGTATAGTTTTTCACAGCCCATCGAGCTAAGGGTCAGTGAGTTGATAGCCGGTGTTCGTTCTGATATTGCCATCAAGCTTTTTGGTGAAGATTTTGAGGTCTTAAAGCCGAAGGCAGAGGAGATCGAACGGGTTGTTACTGCTATCCGGGGGGCTGAGGATGTGAAAGTAGAACAGGTGACAGGACTGCCTGTGGTGCAGATAAAGATTGATCGAAGCGCCATTGCCCGTTATGGGATCAACGTATCGGATATACAGGATGTCATTACAACGGCCATTGGCGGTAAGGCTGCATCACAGGTGCTGGAAGGGCAGATGAGATTCGACCTCCTGGTACGTTTTATCGAGGAGGCAAGGAACAGTGTGGAGGAAATCAAAAACATCCTGATCAGCGCCCCGGGTGGTGTGCGTGTACCACTCAGCCAACTGGCGGATATCTCCGTTGAAGAGGGGCCTGCACAGATCAGCCGTGAAAGCGGGCATCGCCGTATCGTAGTGGAATGTAATGTACGCGGCAGGGATATCGGCAGCTTTGTAGCAGAGGCGCAAAAGAAGATATGGAAAGGGTGGATATCCCCGCAGGATATTACCTGGACTGGGGCGGCCAATTTGAGAATATGCAGCGGGCAAGGAATCGCCTTGCAATCGTCCTCCCCATTTCCATGGGGTTAATTTTCATCCTTCTCTACATGAGTTTCCGTTCCTTTAAAAACGCCGCCCTTATTTACGCAAATGTCCCTTTTGCGGCAACAGGAGGGATTGTGGCTCTATTCTTAAGGGATATGCCGCTGAGTATCTCAGCAGGGGTAGGGTTTATTTCGCTTTTTGGACTGTGCGTATTAAACGGCACAGTAATGGTATCATTTATCAATGAATTTCAACAGAAAGGAAAAGAAGCGAGAGATACTATCGTAGAGGCTGCTTCAACACGACTCAGGCCTGTACTCATAACTGTCCTGGCAGATATTATTGGATTATTACCGATGACCATATCTACGGATGTAGGGGCAGAGATACAGAAACCGTTGGCAACGGTGATCGTTGGTGGGGTCTGTTTCTCCAGCTTCCTGACCCTTTTTGTGATACCTGCACTCTATCAATGGTTTCCGAAAAGATTGCTAACGATAAAACAATCCAATTTTATCGTAGGTTAATTGTATAGAAATTTCATTTTAATTATACGAGTTTCTGGTAGCTGCAACCTTTAGAGCTTGCCCTGAGTAAACCGAAGGGATGCGCCATTCCCCGACAGGTTCGAGGATGAGCTTGCACTGGCTTCGGCGTGAGCTTAGCCGAACGGCTAAAGCCTGTGGCTGCAGAAAATGAACAGGGGATCAATAATGTGGGACAAGAAGAGATATCATATGATTTATTTTAAGAAGATGTTACCAATTGGCATTGTCATCCTGGCGGGCATTGTTCTGGCGTATATTATTCTTCGCATGGAAAAGACACCAGTTCGTGAATCTCATGAGGACGTTGCCTCTCAACATCATGGAAGTGACCAGGTAAAGGGACCTCATGGAGGCAGATTATTATCAGAGGATGATTTTCAGGTTGAGATCACAATTTATGAACGGGGTGTTCCTCCACAGTTCAGAGTCTATGCATTTAATAGAGGAGAAATAGTTAAGCATGATACGGTAAAACTGACTATAGAATTACACAGGCTTGGTGGCAGGGTGGATGTGATTAACTTCCGGAACGAGGGTGGGTATCTATGTGGTAACACGGTTGTTGAAGAGCCGCACTCCTTTGATGTCAGGGTGTTAGCAGAATGGAAAGGCAATGCATACCATTGGGAATATTCGCAGATAGAGGGAAGGGTCGAGCTTACGCCGGAGGCGATACAAAGCGCTGGAATTGTTGTTGAAACTGCTGGTCCGGTGCAGATGAAGACCATACTTGAGCTTCCGGGAGAGATCGAACTCAATGCGGATAAGGTGGTGCATGTCGTACCAAGAGTTTCAGGTGTGGTAACTGAGGTAAAAAAAAACCTTGGCGATATGGTCAGACATGGTGAAGTTATTGTCGTTCTTGACAGCCGGGAAGTGGCAGAACTGAAGAGTGAACACAGGGCTTCTATGAAACGAGTGGAACTGGCCCGGGCAACATTTGAAAGGAAAGAGCGTCTTTGGAAGCAGAAGATCTCTTCAGAAAAAGACTATCTCGCCAGCCGGCAGGCATTGGCAGAAGAAGAGATAAACATGCAAAGGGCTATCCAAAAACTACTCGCATTGGGGTTTTCCCCATCCGATTTGAATAGTATTCCGGAGATGACAGGCAGGGGGCTTATACGTTATGAGCTAAAAGCACAGTTTGATGGTGTTGTTATTAAAAAGGAGATTGCCGTAGGTGAAGCTATTAAGGAAGATGCCGACATCTTTGCTATTGCTGATTTACGTACGGTTTGGGTGGCGGTCACGGTGTATGCTAAAGACTTGAACGTGGTCAGGATTGGACAAAACGTTACGGTAAGGTCTAAGATATTTAATCTGGAAGCAACTGGCACGCTGACGTATTTAGGCCCACTCGTTGGTGAGCAAACCCGTACTGCACAGGGGAGGGTTGTTGTGCAAAATCCGGAAGGGCGCTGGCGTCCCGGCCTCTTCGTTACTGTCGAAATTGTTCAGGAAGAGGTGACAGTGCCGGTAGCAGTATCAGTCGATGCAATACAAACACTTCGTGATTGGTCTGTTGTTTTTGTACAGTATGGCGACATGTTTGAGGCTCGTCCATTGGAGTTGGGGCGGAACGACGGACGATGGGCAGAGGTGTTACGCGGCCTCTCGCCGGGAGAGAGGTATGTTGCGCGCAACAGCTTTATTCTCAAGGCTGATCTGGGTAAGTCAGGGGCAACCCATGATCATTGAACCTGTACAGATTAAAGTTGTAAGTTGTAAGTTGTAAGTTTAAAGTAGGTATTTTATGAAGGTTGAAGATTTAGAAGTATACAATAAATTATTTCATCTGGCATTAGAAGTCCATCAATTAACGATGACTTTTCCAAATTTTGAGTTGTATGAATTAGGTTCTCAATTAAGACGTTCATCTAATTCAGCCCCGGCAAACTTGTCCGAATGTTTTGGTAATAAGCATACGAATATTTATTTAGAAGGAATCAGTCGGTCTCAAGGTGAAATCAGGGAAACTATACATCATTTAAAAATAGCAAATGCTAAAAGATATTTAAGTAACGAAAAGTTAAATATAATTGTCAGTCAATTATGAAGAATGTTCAAAAATGCTCTATGGATTAGAACAATCATTATTGCGAGCTCGTAAAAAATAACTAAAAACTTTCAACTTTCAACTTACAACTTACAACTTACAATTCAAAATGCTTGAACGAATTTTAAAATTTTCAATCAACCAGGGATGGGTAGTCCTGGTGGCAATACTGGCAATCGCAGCTTTAGGGATATATAATTTTCAAAAACTCCCCATTGATGCAGTGCCCGACATTACGAACGTCCAGGTGCAAATCAATACCGAGGCGCCCGGCTACTCTCCTTTGGAAGTAGAACAGCGTGTTACTTTTCCCATTGAGACAGCCATGGCAGGCATGCCTAACCTGCTTGAAACACGCTCTCTTTCCCGTTACGGGCTCTCTCAGGTAACGGTTATTTTTCATGATGGAACGGATATCTACTTTGCGCGTCAACTCATCAATGAACGCATCCAGGAGGTCAAAGAGAAACTCCCGCCCGGAATATTTCCTGTTGCCGGGCCCATTGCGACCGGACTTGGCGAAATCTTTATGTGGACGGTTGAACCTGATGCAGGCGCTGTAAAATCAGATGGTACTCCCTATACTTCCACTGATATGAGAACCATCCAGGACTGGATTATTAAACCCCAGCTCCGCAACGTTCCGGGAGTTACCGAGGTGAATACCATCGGTGGCTACGAAAAGCAGTATCATGTTACCCCTTCGCCTGAAAAACTGATCGCTTATGGTTTATCATTCCATAATATTCTCCAGGCTATTGCAAGAAACAACGCGAATATAGGCGCCGGATATATTGAACACAGAGGGGAGCAATATCTGGTACGATCACCTGGCCAGGTGGCAGATATTGAAGATATCCGTCAGATTACCATTGGAAGTCACAAAGGGGTGCCTGTCTATATCAAAGACGTCGCAGAGGTCTTGCTCGGAAAAGAGCTGCGTACAGGCGCCGCTACCGAAAATGGGAGAGAAGTTGTTTTGGGTACGGCCTTCATGCTTATGGGTGAAAATAGTCGTACCGTATCAAAGAGGGTGGCAGACAAGATGGTTGAAGTGAATCAGACACTCCCGCAGGGAGTTATCGCCCGGACGATTTATGACCGTACAACCCTGGTGAATAAGACCATCGAAACGGTGAAAAAGAATCTTATAGAGGGCGCTCTCCTGGTAATTATGATCCTGTTTTTCTTTTTGGGAAATATCAGGGCAGCCGTCATTACGGCTATGATTATTCCATTGTCCATGTTGTTTACTATCACCGGGATGGTGAACCACAAGGTGAGTGCGAATCTCATGAGCCTCGGCGCGCTGGACTTTGGTATTATTGTTGATGGTGCTGTGATTATCGTTGAAAACTGCATTCGCAGGCTGTCAGAAGAACAACATCGGCTTGGACGGTTGTTAACCCGTGAAGAAAGGTATGGAGTCGTCCTTGAGGCGTCAAAAGAGGTGAGAAAGGCGACTATGTTCGGAGAACTGATCATCATGATCGTTTATCTGCCTATCCTGAGTCTGACGGGAGTCGAAGGAAAGATGTTTTACCCGATGGCGTTTACCGTAATTGCTGCGCTCATTGGGGCAATGATACTTTCGGTGACGTTTATCCCTGCAGCGGTGTCCATGTTCCTTTCCGGAAAACTTTCCGAAAAAGAAAACATCCTCATCCGGTGGATTAAAAAGGCCTATCTCCCGGCGCTGAATCTTGCAATGCTCAATAGAAAATTAGTGATTACCGCAGCGGGTATTTTCATTACCCTGAGTATATTGCTTGCAACCAGGATGGGGAGTGAATTTGTACCAAGCCTTGATGAAGGCGACCTGGCGATACACGCCTTGCGTATCCCTGGCACCAGCTTGTCACAGGCAATTACGATGCAGTTTGTTTTGGAAAAAAAGATAAAAGAATTTCCCGAGGTTGAAAACGTCTGTTCTAAAATAGGAACGGCAGAGATTGCAACCGATCCAATGCCGCCAAGCGTGGCCGATACCTATGTAATTTTAAAGCAACGCTCAGATTGGCCAAATCCGCATAAATCAAAAGAAGAACTGATAGGCGAGCTTGAGGAAAGCCTGAAAAAGATACCAGGAAATAACTATGAATTTACCCAGCCGATCCAGATGCGATTCAATGAGCTTATCGCCGGGGTGAGAAGTGATGTAGCGGTGAAGGTATTTGGCGATGATATGGCAGTCCTGCTTGAGACTGGCGAGAAAATCTCAGAAATTCTGATGGAAATCCCCGGTGCATCAGACGTCAAGGTGGAGCAGGTGACAGGTCTTCCAACCCTCACCATTCAAATGAACCGCAAAGAGATGGCACGGTACGGTCTCAATAGTGCTGATGTACAAGAGGTAATTGAAATTGCCATTGGAGGCAAAAGCGCAGGAAAGGTTTTTGAGGGGGACAGGCAGTATGAACTTCTGGTGCGTATGCCTGAGGATATGCGGAGCAATATGGAGACGCTCAAGAGATTGCCAATTCCATTGCCAGAGATGGGGAGTGCTGCAGATACAGGGATAGTTCCGGCATCGTACGGAGTGGAAAGAAAAAGGCCTGGTTATGTGCCTCTTGGGGCAGTTGCTGACTTTGCCATTGCACAAGGTCCAAATCAAATAAGCAGGGAAAATGGGAAGCGCCGGGTTGTTGTAACGGCTAACGTGCGTAATCGTGACATCGGGTCGTTTATAGCAGAGGCTGAAAAAATGATAAAGGGGCATGTCACCATTCCGGCGAGCTACTGGATCACGTGGGGAGGACAATTTGAGCAGATGATGTCGGCCAGAAAACGACTCCAGATCGTCACGCCCATAGCGCTCGTACTGATCTTTTTCCTGCTTTTTACCACCTTTGGGACGGTAAAAGATGCCCTTTTGGTCTATACCGGTGTTCCGTTTGCCCTTACCGGGGGGATCATTGCGCTTTGGCTCAGGGGGATTCCCCTGTCGATTTCTGCGGGTGTTGGATTTATTGCACTTTCCGGGGTGGCGGTGCTCAATGGGCTCGTCATGATCTCGTTTATGAATAAATTACGTACGGAGGGAAATCCCCTTGACTATTCCATCCTTCAGGGCGCAATTACGCGCCTGCGCCCCGTTTTAATGACCGCACTTGTCGCATCTTTGGGGTTTTTACCGATGGCCATGGCCACAGGAACGGGGGCAGAGGTGCAGCGCCCTCTTGCCACGGTAGTGATCGGTGGCATTATATCATCAACAGTCCTCACATTACTGGTGCTCCCGGTACTCTATCGGATGTTTCGCCGTCCGGATGATATTGTCTTAATCAAGGGGGATGTGTTTGAAAGTAAGTAATGCAAAAAGTGTTTTAAATTTACTGTATAGGAATTTTCATTTTATTTAAGCAGGTTTCAGGGTGGCATGGACAAACTTTGTTTGTCCGTGTTCGTGCCTAACTTGATGTTCAGGAAATTCAAAGTGGTCACAAAGTCACAGACACCAAGTTTTTCTTTGCGGCTTGTTGTCTTTGTGGCGTAAAATCTATTTTGTAATTTTACATTATTTGTTTGACATTAACATAAAATAAGACATATAACATACAAACATACAACCAGCGAAATTTTGTAGTAGATTTTTCCAGCGAATAAAAGAAAAATATTCCGATAAAGGCAAACCCGGAGTGATCCGGGGACGCAAAGTAAAGGGTCTTTACACACAGGGAAGTAGAAAAAAGACAGCCTTGCTGCCGAGGATATTCCAAATGAATATCTTTGCAGTAAGGCTTTTTTATTTTAAAGGATATTTGCAAAAATCATTTTAATGCGTAATTATGCGTGTTTTCTAATATATGTAGACGCCTTGTTAAAATTGATGTTTAAGGGCATTGAGATTTTTCCGTGGTTATATTATTTTCTAAAATGATAACACAATGCTTAATACATAATAACGGTTATATTGAAGGGAGGTGATAATTATGCGAAATGCTTATCCGGTTGACTCCGGTTCACGTATTCTCATGAGACTGACCTGTTTTTTTGGTTACCAACTGCCGAGTCGGCTGGGCGGTGTGCCGTTTAAGGCGTTTTAAGCGCGACTTGAGGGCTTTTCCTATGGGCGAGTCGCCTATACGAGTTTACCCATTACCGGAGTCAACCGGATAAGCATTTTATGCGATATTAGACAAGAGGATAATTCATGGATCGCATATTGTAGGTCTACCATGGTGAGGTATAATCACAAAAAACTTAGAAGCTATTAAAAACAGGAGGGAAAGATGAAACGCAAGATTATAGCAAAGATACTAATTTTGATAGTTGTAGGACTTTTAGCAGGGAGAGATGTATCAGCAGCAGAAGAATCAAGCATTGTCAAATTAAGTTATAAAATTCTTGAAAGCAAGAGTAGCGGACAAACTCTAACAACTCTGGTAAAACTGAAAGCAAGAAATGTGAGCGATGCTCCAATCAACAATGTCAATGCAAGTGTATCGTATGTAGAGAACATGTCGATCGATGTCAATACAATTTACTTTGGTAATATAAATGCTAGAGAAACTGCATTAAGTCCGGAGAGTATTACTATCTCTGTAGATAATGGTGATTCGCAAGAAGACCCTCCTATAAGTAAATTAATATGGCGAGTTGAATATACAAACAGCGGGGGTGAGCGTGTTGTTGAAGAGATTTCGTTTTAAAGTAACTCTATTTGTTGTAAGTGTCGGGATAGGAATAGCCAGCTACTTTGTTGATATAAGTTGTAATTTATTGGATGTTGGGTATTTAGAAAAGGAAATTGTGTATGAATAATATCAATAAAGTAGTTCTTGTTTTTTCCATAGCGATAGTTTTCTTCGGATATAAAAAAATAGATGCAAATGAAGATACTATCAATTGGAGTATTTATAAAAATCCTGCATATAGGTATGAAATTAAATATCCCGAAGGTTGGCATTATGAAAAAGAAACAGATTTTACAGGGAAAGATAATGCTGTAAATTTTTATCCTCCAGGAAAGAAAAGAACAGTAGAATATAGTGGAGATATAACAATATTTTATTATCGAAACCCAAAGGGGTTGTCAATTGATGCTTTTTTCAATGGAAGTCAAGGAACGTGTAATTATTTTCTTAATGAGGGTGGAGAGAAAGAATATTTGCTTAACGATATAAAAGCAAAAATGTTTTTTAAGATTAAAGCAGGATTTGAAAGTAAACCGGCCAATTTAGTTATACCTGTAAAGGATAAATTTTTCATCATATCAGATGTTTATACAAAATACCAAGATGATTTATTCTTTAAAATGGTATCGACTTTTAAACTTTTTGAGAAGGAGAAATAGGATGCGGCGTATGGATAAAAGTAAGTCGTTTAAAAATTTTATTTCTTTAGTACTGTTTCTCTACATACTTTGTACATATCAAAAGATATGGGCAGAACCTCTTTCCCCAATAGATTTGACAATAAATATTTCTGATGGTTCTCCAGCAATGGGAAATATTTTAACAGCTAATTTGTCAGTTACTCCAAGGATAGATATTACTAAAACTATCGTAAGCTTGAAGATCGAGGGTAATTTGGAACTGTTTAGTGTGAACAAATATACTTTGGAGAACATAGCAAAGGATAAGAGCAAAGAAATTAATATTTCGTTTAGAATTACCGATATTGGTAAATCGAAAGTCACTGTGTGTGCGAATGCCTTTGATATGGCTGGGAACAAGATTGGCAATTCTGCTAGTCTTTATTTTCTTGTGACGGAAGATAAAAAAGTGTTAGCAGGAAGTGGTAGTTTTATTGAGTTGGAAATGCAAGAATTAGAAAATCGAGGACATCTTTCCACTGAGGAATTAAAGAAATTAGTAAATTCATTAGTGATCGTAAGAGCTATTGAGACAAATGATCCTTTTCCTATTCTCAAATTAACAGAAAACGAAAAAGTGTTAAATCAGTTGATGGATCAACTGCTTAAAAAAGAAGGTGTTGAAAGTAATATTATTAGTAAACAAACCGTCATTACAGAAGCTGGCTATATAAATATTTCTGGGGTAATTCAATGGACAGATAGCAATGGAAATACGCATCCTGTCAGATTCTCTCCCATAGAAATTTACGATGATGAACTTATTGGTTCTGAGTTGGTTACAACGGTTTGGACAGATGCTACAGGGGCATATAACACAACAATTAACAATGATGATGGGCTTTTACAAAATGGAAGGGACATCTTTATTAGAGTTTTGGCGAAATCAACGGGGTTTTATGTAAAACCACCTGGTTTGCCCGGGTCAACTTATCAATTGGAATCTCCTTTGGATGCACATGTAGACGTTTTAGACGGTACTAATCTGATTATAAATTTAACTGCAAATAATACAGGTGAGGCTAATACTGCTTTTGCAGTTGCAGATGCATTAGTTACTTCTTCTACTTATATAGGAACTCTAACCGGAAGTATACCTGGTCCTTTAGAAGTAAATTTTCCAGTTTCTGGAGGCGTATCGTATTATGATCCAGGTGATAAATCACTGAATATAACTGGGAGGAGAAGGTTTTCACAAGATACTATACATCACGAATATGGTCATTATATAGCAGCTTTGTATTCGTTGGAAAATAATCCCGGCGGAAACCATTCTATAGATGAAAATTTAGCAGAACGGCTGGGGAAAGACATAGGGATACGTTTAGCTTGGGGAGAAGGTTGGCCAACCTATTTCGGTACATCCTTGCAACAAGAGACAGGTTCTGGTGGCTTTGGTATTCCATATGTTGGGGATACAATGTATTCAGCTTATAATTTTGATGCAAATTCAGTTGACATTTCTTATGATTTAGAAGCAAACACCGGTTATATAAGTGCAGGGGAAGATAACGAACTTGCTGTACAAAGGATTCTATGGGATTTATATGACAGTTCATCAGAGACTGGGGATGAAATAACACTTGGAGACAATTCCATTTGGGACACTCTTACGAATTCTAAGCCTCATACTCTATCTGCATTTTGGAATGCTTTGATTAACGGTAAGTCAATCTCAGATCAAGTGAAATATGGAGCTGTTTTTAGTGAGCATAATGTTGCTGCTGACCCTACAAATCCAGAAGAAAATTTTATTGTAGGATCTGAGGATCCTCCAACCTTTAAATGGGATTCTAATGGGGGAGGTCCATCACATAGAAATGATCGTTTTACCGTTGAATTTTATGATACGAATTTCGCTACCTCGAGATTTTCTTCCCCCGAGCTCGTCACAAACGAATATACCCCATCAAAAGATGATTGGAAGAAGATTTTATCAGGTGGGGCTATTATCAACTGGTTTGTAAAAGGGAGAAATACCGATGCCCCAGAAACAGGAATATACGTTAGTAGGTCTCGCTCAATTACTCCAGGAGCTTTAGATTTAATATTTGTCATTGATACCACAGGAAGTATGTGGGATGACATAGATGCAGTTAAGACTTCAGCAACGGAAATAGTGAATACTATTGACTCTAAAATGGATGATTGGAGGATGGCCGTTGTTAATTATAAAGATTTTCCTATAGATCCATACGGTGATCCAGGCGATTACACGTATAGCGTAAATTTGCCATTTTCTACTGATAAAGCATCTATAATTACAGCAATCCAGGGTTTATCAGCATATGGCGGTAATGATTGGCCAGAATCCGTCTTTTCTGCACTGATAAGATCAATAAATACAGAAGGATTAGGTGCTTGGCGAAATAATGTCAAAAAGGTAATAATCATTATGGGTGATGCCCCGCCCCATGATCCAGAACCGTTTACAGGCTATATCACAAGCAATGTGGTAGCTGCCGCTTTGGCAGTAGACCCAGCTTCAATATATGCAATTTCAATCGGTGGAGATTTCACTGCTTATTCTTATTTTTCAAATTTAGCAGAAGGAACAGGAGGAGAAGTATTTACCGCTCCAAATGCTGAAGATGTTGTCGAGGCAATTATAGAGGCAATAGAAACGTCGTTAAAATCTCCCATAGCAGAGGCTAATGGACCATATACTGGAACTGTGGGTTCACCGATAACCTTTGATGCTAGCGGTTCCTTTGATCCAGATGGAGCTATTGTTTCTTATGAATGGGATTGGGATAATGATGGTATCTACGATGTAACTACTACCTCACCAACAACAAATCACACATGGAATGTCGAATTCAGTGGAACTGTTCTCTTGAGGGTTACGGATAATGATGGATTATCTGCTTTGGATACTGCCTCTGTTGAAATAAAATTGCCGACACCGACACCGACACCAACACCAACACCAACACCAACGGCAACGGCAACGGCAACACCCCCACCGATACCGACTGTGGAGCCCACACCAACGCCTGCTCCAACACCGGAAATCATTAATGATCTCGTTCTCTTTGAACCTATAAAATCAACATATACGACTACTTCTGATACTACGGGCTGTCCTCCAGGATTTGTCGGGAAATTCAGTTTTGATGCCAAACTCACAAACAAGGGCGGTAGTCCGTCTCTTTCAAACCTTGCGGTTCAGGTGAAAACGCTAACAAATGGAAATCTCCTCCATAATGCAGATGGAGGGCATGGTGGAGAAGGGTCAATAATGACCATTCCATTGACCGATGCTTATGCGGATGGCGTACTGAGCCCAGGAGAATTCGTAAATGCTCACTTCATTATTTGTTTAAAGGAGAAAAAGTCGTTCAAGTTCCTTGTGGATGTGTTAGGGGTGGGGAAAGGGGTATCTTCTGCGGCACCCCGATTAACAAATACTGAATCAAGGCGTGTAAAATTCAAGAAGGGATTCTTTGGCAGATTCCGTCCTTAACCTGTCAGAAATAGGCTTGGACGCAGATGAACACGGATTATATAAAACCACAGGGTGCATAGAGAAATACCCTGCGTACCCTGTGGTTAATCTTGTCAATACCAAAAACAATGAAAGGAGAAAAAAATGTCAGAAAATATTTCAGCAGGACACATAGGCCAGGAAGTTAAGGTGGTAGGTGATTCTCAAACCAAAAGGCATTTTACCGAACCTAAATTAACCTTCATTGAGCCAAAGCTTACGAAACACGGGGATGCGACGAAGATTACAGGGAACAACGGATTCTTTGGTACCTTTGTGTCGTAGTTATAACAAGGAAACTTATAAAAAAAATGATGGGAAGATGAGAGGTTGGGAAGTTGAGATGATTAAAGCTGGGGTCAATCTCTACTCTTTCTGCGAAATAACCGTTGGGGTCAAATGGGAAGGGCAAGGGGTTGAGGGGGAAATTGAGCAATTCTTCTCTCCTCTTCCCTTTGTTAAACGAAGCGGTATAGCTCATTCCGTTCATATTGAGTTGAAATTTATCACGACGGATGCACCCGTGGATATCCCACATTCGGCATCAGGGCCTTTTTCCTGCTATGACTTATCAGTCTATGAGGCAGATGGTCATGTTTCCCTCACCGACGGATTATCCATTTTCCAGCTCCAGCCTCAAGCGGGAATAGGGATTGTAACTCTTCATCGCTCTTTTAAAGAAAAACCTCCTTTATCGAAGTATAACTTCTTTCTTATAGGCCTTATCCATCTGCTTTCTCCCTTAGGTTTTTATGATCTTCATGCTGCCGGGCTTGTTAGGAATGGAATTGGATACCTTTTGTTGGGAGAATCAGGCAGCGGCAAATCCAGCACTGCCCTTAGTCTGGTCCGTCAGGGCTGGCATTATGTCTCAGATGATGCCATTTTAGTCAGACCATCAGCGGACGGGATAGAAGCCCTGACCTTTCGGAGGCATTTTTATCTTGATCCCGTCTTGGCCCATCAGTTCCCTGAAATAGCGCCTCATCTTAAGGGATCGGCAATGGGAGACCATACCAAGCGATTTTTAGACGTAGAAACGGTCTACCCAGGTCGATTTCGGCCAGGCTGTATTCCAAGGGTATTAATCTACACCCACATAGTTCCTCAGCCTGTGAGTAAGTTGATACCCATAGATAAAACAACTGCCTTACATCAAATTGATGAGGCAAAGTGCGTCACTATTTTTTAAACGTCAGGCGGTCAATGTACATTTAGAGGTTCTTAGGCGGCTTGTATCTCAGTCATATAGTTATGAACTCCTTGCAGGGCGTGATTTGTATGAATGTCCTGAGAAAATATCAGATTTCCTATTGTCTAATATCAAGGCCTGTAACAGTTCATCCCCCGCCCACCAGTGGCAGGAGTTTAGGTGGGGTGCTGAACTGTTACCAAAACCTTAATGAAGGCAAAGCAAGAATGAACCACAAGAAAAACACAACCCCCTGAATCCCCCTTTATTAAGGGGGACTTAACGAAATCCCCCTTAGAAAATGGGGGAGGGGGGTTGTAATTCGGCATGCATTTCAAATCGGCTGAGCTGTTACCAAAAAGGAATATGAGTTTTACCGTAGATTAAGGATACAGAATACATAGCGCAGCATAGCCGCAGCTAAATTGACCACCCCTCAATCCTCTCCTTCACAAGGAAGGGATGAAAGGGGAGGTAAAAAACTTAAAAAAAAGAAGTTTTTATACAGTAATGATATAAATGCCAGGCATATTGATAGAACTTACCAATCGCTGTAATCTAGGCTGTTATCACTGCCTTGATGGAAGGCATTGTGGTGACGGCGAGCTGAAAATAAAGATTATAGAAAGGATTCTCCAAAGTGCCCGGCTACATGGCTTCGAACACCTCTCTTTTACTGGCGGAGAGCCTACGTTGTATCCCAGATTCACCGAGATACTCGCGATGGTATCAGAAGCGGGATATAAATTTGGCTTTGTCACGAACGGTTGGAATTTTACCAGCATTTATGAGATGTTGCTCCCCTATCATAATAGGCTTACAGGGATTACCTTTAGTTTAGAAGGTGCAAAGGAAGAGACACATGACATGCTCCGTGGGAAGGGTTCATACCGGAGGGTGATGCAGGCCGTAAGCATTTGTGTGGCAAAGGACATTCCCTTCACCTTCAATACGGTCATTAGGTCCCACAATCGGGATGAATTACATGAAATAGCAGGGCTTGCAACGAAACTGGGAAGCCGGGGACTCAGGTTTGGTCATCTTATTTCAACTCCCCGAATTGTATCAGGAAATATGGATCTTTCGCCGATAGAAAGAAGGCAGACAGAGGCCGTCATCTTGCAACTGCAGAAAACCTTTTCCATTCCTATAGTTATAGCACCGGGATACTATACGACCGATCTCTTGCCCTGTGCTCCGTTACAAATGCAGGAAATTAACATCGACTGGCGTGGCAATGTTACCGTATGCTGTAATTTATCCGGACATGGAGAAGATGTGGGCAACGATGATATACTAGGTAATTTGAATGAGATGAGTTTTTCTGAGGCTTATGGGCGTTTGGTTCGGGCTATCGGGAAGTTTCAGGAAGATAAGCTTGAACACCATAGCAATGGTACATTTAGAGATGCAGATTATTTTCCCTGTTGGTACTGCTTGAATTATTTCAGAAAGATGGACTGGCTTGCACACTATCCCGAGAGTCCGTGGGCAAGTCTTGTTTGGAAGAATCGTAAGTCACCCGTTTCGTGTAACGCGTTGTGAAAGCAAGGTAAAGAAAATTGCAACGCAAGGGGTGTGCATAGGAAATAATAGAGTATTTTGTATTTATTTATATCTTTGGCGACTTTTGGCCGCAAAGACACTCTGACATAAAGAAAATACTTTGTGTACTTGTCCACTCTTCAATACAATCTATGCCCGAAGGGCAGAAAGCACATAGCCAGGGGTGAAGCCACTGGACTAAGAAATACAAAGTTTTAGCAGGGGGCTTTACCCCCTGCTATATCCTGACAGCCTTTCAGGCCTGGCATTGAAATTTCTTATAACCTTAAACGTAGGGGTTGAAAATCTTTAACCCTTGCATTTCTTGGTAACTTTGTAGTTATTTGAAATTCCTTGTACAGTACATGAGCGGAGGGAATCGATGATCCAGTTAAACCAGCGGGTAACACCCGACCCTGAAGTAGTTGTTACGGAGTTAGAGGGCAAGGAGGCCGTCCTTCTGCATCTGGGAACGAAGATGTACTTCACTTTAAATGAAACAGGACTGCGTATCTGGCAGATGCTGAGCAGTGGCCTTACACCTGAAGAGATAAGCAAAAAAGTTTCAGGAGAATTTGATGTCTCACCGGAAAAAGCCACAGAAAGTGTGCTTAATCTCATGAATGAACTTGTTCGTGAAAAATTAGTGAAGGTTGAAGATAGGTAGTCAGACCAGCATGCTAAAAAAGTTCAGGGCAAATTTTCGTTCTTTTGAGGAGCTTTTGCTTTTTACTCAAATTTTTTTCGTGATTATCTTGTTACCTGTCATGCTCAGACTCTTCTCCATTCCCCGGCTTATGAGCATCTTAACACCACGGGATTTGAAGGTGTACCAGCACCTGGAACTGGAGAAATTAAGAGCTAAGGCCGTGAAGTTTACGGACTATATCCTGAGTCGTAATTCCATGGCAGGCGAAAATACCTGTCTCAAGCGCACCTTGGTTTTCTATCATTTTTTGCGTAAAATGGGGATGGATGTGCAGGTATGTTTTGGAGTGAAATACGATACGTTATCTGATAGTGAGGCACAAAAGAGGCTCGAGGGCCATGCATGGCTTCTTTACCATGGGGATATTTTCCTGGAAAGAAATACCGAAGTAACGAAAACCTATAAACAGACGTATTGCTTTCCTGACACAATGAAGTAAATGAATGTCACCTTTGTCAATGTTGCCTGTAAAGGGCTGGTTCGCCATAATGATGCCGAACTGACTGTCTTCGTTGTAGGTTTTGCTGGGTGAATGTAAGCAAATGGAGTGTTACCAGAGCACTGAACGTTACCAAAATTCGGCTTGCTTCTTACTACAATGGTTTTGATGCGTGACAACTATAAATTGGATGGCTTTTGTCAGGTCTCCACTTGACAACGTTACCACAGAATTAAGTAAGACATTCCCAGAATTTACTCTCCTACGGTATAATTATTTCAACTAGTGCAACGGAATACGGCTGCAAGGTCAATGTTTCTTGGTATAAACCGTTAGTTATATTAATTTGTTTCGTTTGTTTTGAGCCTTCAGAGATATTGGGATCGTTGTTTATCTTATCGATCCACATCGAGACATTAATTGCTTGACCAGTAAAACTTGTATGTTCACCGGAGAAATAAAGATTATCATCAGGTGTTGTGATACACATTATTGCAGTCGATAACATCCTGTTCAAATACAGCACAGTCCGGTGGGTAACTTCCTAGACTCATAACCTGAGAACAAATTAGCTCGATTAAGGGACTAATACAGTCTTTAAAAATAGATTTACTATTTATTTGAAAACAATTTCTAAGTTGTGTTGCAATTATATCTATCTGACTTTGTTGATATCCTTTATATTTTAAGAATGCAATGGCTTCTGACAATGCTTTTCTTGAGTTTCGATTTTGCCTGCATGACTAACTTGTCTACCATGCCATTATTTCCGCAATAAGGAGTGTCTGTTTGTATCTCTTCTGTTATTTTATTATATTTGCAGGAATTCAGAATGATCCTTATCTGCAGGATACGTTGTCATTATTGCATCTCCTGAGAAAGGAATATTTTTAAAATTCATGGTTATTTTCCTCGGTATTTTTCTATATTTAAAAGCGTATGGATAGGTTTTTGAGGAAATGCGTTCTTTAGCATTCGGTTGGAAGGAATATAATTAGAGATCAGCATTCTTACTTTACGATTATCTTTCGTTTGAGATGCAATGGCTGCAACAAAGCCATCCTCGCTCGCGATATCTGCTTTAAGTCTATTTGTGATCTCGTTTTCTTGTTTGCCTTGCAGGACGGATAGTGCCTTGAATGCATTATAAACCGATTTGATAATGCCGTCGTTACTCATAATACCAGGATTACCAGAAAATATTGAATTTCGTTCAAAATCGGCAATATTAAAGAAGGCTTGTTTATCAATACCTGTTTCGAGCATATTAAAAAACGGCATAAACGGCGTACGCACTATTCTGCTCAGTGTTATGATCCTCTAAATCATTGAGGCATTGCATTACTGTTCCATTCATTAATTATGGGGGTATTTTCATCGTAGCCATACTGTTTCAGCCATTTTCTGATAGTATCCGACATTTCTCTGTATTCTGATTTGTGTCCCCAAAATTATTCCATCCAGCGTACATATGCCAGGTTATAAAATCGATGGGCAGGTTGTTTGTGGCCGCATATTTTATAAACTCCTCAATCGCCCCATTATCCCATACAGAACTGGCAGGTCCTCCTATCTTCACATGAGGGGTCTGCTTCAAGAGCTCATAACACTGTATTTATATAATTTAAAGTACTCTTCCTGACTTCCAAACCAGAAGTCTGTATTGGAAAAGAGATACCCCTGATCTGGTTCATTCCATATTTCATACCACAATCAGGCCCAATTTATATTTATAATAACTCACTATTCCCTTAACATGTTCTGCCCAGGCATCATAATCAGTGGGCGGTGTTTGCCCTAATTCGGTCCGCATATATATTTCCGTCCCTGTTTTTACACATCTTTACTCAGCCACTTAGGCATACCATAAACGGTAAAGATAAGATCCTCCCTCTTTTCTTATATAACAATGTTGTATTATTAAAAATCATTGAGGTGATCCATATATTTTTGAATGTCATTGGATAAATCAGAAACATGATATCTCAGATTCAGTCCTGTTCGATAGATACTCCCTGCATTTTCAATGTCTTCTTCGTATTTTTCCGAAAATAAGACTTGGAAAATCATTTCCCATTGAGAAAGTTCCACTCCTACTGCTGCGATACCTGGCATTTGGCCGAGGTTCTGTGAAATCCACAGTTATTGCTGTCGTGTTCGATGCCTTTTGTTTCCCCGAAAAGAGTAGGGTCACCTAATAACAAAACAGCAATTATTACATATCTTAAAACAGTTGTATAAATTCTTTTATAAATACAGTAATCATACTTTATATCCTCCTTTGTATCCAGGTGGCGATTTAAATTCCGCAACACAAGATTTGTCACGCCGTATATGCCGAGATACTTACAGATAGCTTACAGATTCTCTGTGATACGGTGATACATATTGAAAACATGAAAGTTCTAAATATTTTTAAATCATAAATCGAGTTCGACTCATTTTCACCTCACTTCTGTAATCTGTAAAAATGTTTTGAAAAATCCTATAAAAACAAAAAAGCCTTACTGCAAAAATGTTCATTGAAACATTTTCGGCAGTAAGGCTGTCTTATATATTCCTGTTTTTACAGGAATATATGTTAAAGATCCTTTACTTTGCGTCCCCTGATTTCTCAGAGTTTGCCCTTATCGAAATGCATCTGATAGATGCATCTGATCCAGCAAAATAAATACCACTATAGTGAATTAGTTAAAACTTTTCATAAAATTGTCTACTTCGCCTTGTAAACTTAATAACTTAGAAATAAAATTAACAACATAAAAAAAACAACTGATGTATTCAAAAGCGATATGACTTATGTGTCGCCATGACCTCAAGTGTAACGTCACACACCGTGTGCCATGACACATTAGACCCCACAACAAATGACCCCGAAATTCTCAAATTACGTGAAATATAAGATATAGAGGTAAAACAGATTTGAGCAGATAGACCGCATCGAGGAAAGAGGGGTGGGAATCGATCATGACGATATCGATGGTATTAAAGTTTTTTTTACAACGGAACCACCTGACGAGGTTAGTATTTAGATTGGTAGTGGTGTGAAATTCAGAGCAGAGAGGGCATTTAAATCATTTGCTGAGTACTGGCTGGCTATGAGACTCAAGTATTCTTTGGAGCATTTATTCTATAACGTAGCACTGTGAATGCCTGACATTATGGACATCACTTCGGGATTCACTCCATTCATGCTACGCTTGCTAGTTTTCGAAATGAGCAGCACCCCTGATCACCGTTGCGGCTTGAATGATGGTCATACCCTCCAATCGACTTTTATTTTTCTCCCTGTCATTGACGACGTCACGAATCCTGATTTCTGCACTTGATCAGAAAATCTCTTCTTTATCTCGCGGTAAACCTCAGGGTCTTTCTCACCGGAGTCTCCTACCAAAATAAACTTCCTCTCCGGGAATTTTTGCATGATTTCACTTATCTGCGCCAATTTTTGCTCAAAAGTGGCGTTCTCATTCGTGACCAGTCCTTGAAGGTCTTCCCAGGAATTTGCGCTCAGGGATTCTTCCTCACATTCTTCATATGGAAAGTACCTTCAGGGAAACCCCTTTCCCCTAAAGAGAAATTGAGAAAGCGGCCCGTACAATTGCCAGGGGCTTCCTGAAACGTAATGAAAAGAGGCGTTATGCCATTCCTGATACATCTTCGCCATCCCAGGCGCGGCCATAAAGTCACGGAAGAATGTATTTCTGACCACAACTTTCAAACCTGCGGGAACTTCGGTTATCTTCACGGTATCGTCAATGTCCGAAATCACTGATAGTCCGGTGGATTCAATCAGACGGACTCGCCCTATGCCAGAGTACCCTTTTTCCACAGCGTGATAGGTTAGCCAGCCATCCTGCGAACCTTGCCGGCTTAACAGCTCCTGGCTTTCGTTACCGGGATTTCCATAAAGCCCTCTATGAGGCCATTCATGTCTGTTTTGGGGAAGGTTTCATGTCCGTTCTGCACACGGTATGCCTGATTCTCAGGGTCATTGTCAAATTTAAAGGTAACGATCTCGTGAGATTCACTATCCGCTATGAAATCCTGGATGCGTAAACGGAAGTTATCGATTTCGTTTGAATCCAGATTACCCATAAATGCCGCCATTTTGCCAACACTTTTTCAACAAGGCCACGACGTTCATGAACCCAGACGCGCATTGGGATTACCCAGGTATCCCCTTCCTTATACCCGTATGTGGGGTAAAAGTTACGTGCTTTTCATCCAAGGCTGCCGTCGCGTATGTACCGTCAAAACATGAGAGCAACTAACAAGTGAACAGATGAACAGAAAAGTTAGTATGGGTTTCATAGCAAGCATCCTCCAACCCTTACAGGTATTTGATTGAGTTGATTGCCCGGAATTTTAGCATTGTTATTATTTTGTGCAAGCAAAATAAATATTAATATTTTGTTTTATTAATGGAAATATTCTGTATAATCATAAATATACTTTAATCGTTAAGCGGCATTGTTGTATGTAATATAGGTTTCAGATAACCTGCTACGTATAAAATATAACATCGTAACCTTTCACATCTTATGCTAGTCGGACATCGTGTTCGATGGTATAGGCGGACTACGTAATAGTCGCTAACTGAAGTAGGTGATTGGCTATTTGTAGTTGCCTAATTCTATCAGACCGGACAAGAGTCTCTGACCCACAATGCAGGTTCACGGCTCACATTCAAATCTTTCCCTCTCAACTTTTGAATAATTCTGGTCAGGTAATTCCGGATGCTACAAAGGGCAATTGGATTATCATTTATCAGAGGGCCATTAACTAACGTGACCTGGCTCATATTTTAACCATAAGGAGTTTCAGTGAATTTTAAAACGTTTAATTTCCACCCGCACATTGCGGCTGGCGTGCAGGCGCTTGGGTACATTACACCCACGCCGGTACAACTTCAATCTATTCCGTCAATTCTTCAAGGTCGCGATGTTATGGCACTGGCCCAGACCGGAACGGGCAAAACTGCAGCATTCGTGTTGCCGATTTTGCAGCGCCTGATGCAAGGGCCGCGCGAACGACTTCGCGCTCTCATAATTGCACCAACTCGTGAGCTGGCAGAGCAAATACACGAGGCTATTGGTGGACTGGGCAAGCAAACAGGTTTACGCAGTGTTACCATTTATGGAGGTGTGTCTATAAACCCACAAATTCAGAAACTGCGTCGCGGAACAGAAATCGCCGTAGCCTGCCCCGGCCGTCTCCTCGATCATTTAAGACAGGGCACCATCAATGTATCACAGGTAGAAGTGCTCGTGCTTGACGAGGCTGACCGTATGTTCGACATGGGCTTTTGCCTGATGTGCGGAAGATATTAAAGCACCTGCCCGCTCAGCGGCAGACACTCTTTTTCTCCGCCACGATGCCCGCCGATATCCGTCGTCTTGCACACGATATTCTGCGTGACCCGGTTACGGTACAAATCGACCACACGTACCGTTAACCACGGTATCACATGCACTGTATCCGGTCGATCAGCACCTCAAAACTTCGATGCTGACGGAGATTTTGCGCCACACAAATACGGAATCGGTACTTATTTTACACGCACCAAGCATCGTGCCAAGCAGGTGTCACGGCAACTCGAAAAAGCGGGCTACTGCGCGACTTCGTTACAGGGTAACCTATCGCAGAACCAACGTCAGGCCGCTCTCGATGGCTTTCGTGATGGTTCGTTCAAGATCCTGGTAGCAACCGATATTGCCGCTCGCGGGATCGATGTTTCGCGGATTTCTCACGTAATTAACTACGACATACCTGACACCGCAGAGGCTTACACTCATCGCATCGGTCGTACCGGCCGTGCAGCCAAAACCGGCGATGCGTTTACCCTTATCACACGGGAAGATGCATCTATGGTGCGCACCATAGAAAACGCCCTTGACGTAAAGCTCGAGCGACGGACACTGAAGGACTTCAATTACACTGCGCCCGCGCAAAAGTCAGCATCTGAACGATATCAACCGCAGCGCCGTCATAAACAAGTTACTACAAGACGGACAGGGGTACAAAAATCAACCAGTTTCGGATCCACGACACGAAAGGCATCAACCACAAAGACAACGAAGGAGGGTCGCCCTAAGGCAACGAAGCCTGGCCACCCCCATGTTTCGCACACGACTGATGCATCGACACGCAGATCGCACCACTCGCGCGGAACACGTTGACTCAGCACTATGTAATTAGGCCTGCAGCTATTTTTTAATGTAGAGCGAAGAGACTTCGCTCTACAACCATACCTTTGAAAAATATTCCCCCAAAACAAAATATGAAGCAAAGACAAAAAGATATAGAATTTGAAGGGATTAAAATGTTAAGATACTTGGGTAATTAACGGGAAAAACCATAAAATGTCTCTCGTATAAAAACTTTCTTACCTTCTATTTCAGTGCCTGAGTTGTAAGCTGAATTCCTTTGTGTACGCACAAACAAGGTTATCAGTCCTACCCCTTTGGTATGGAAGTTCCTAAGGATTAAAATCGAATTATTTGGGATAGCATAGTATGCTAAAAGAAAAAATAGGATTTATTGGCGGTGGAAAGATGGGCGAGGCACTAAGCAATGGCATTATTAATGCCAAATTGAGTACCCCTGACAATATTATGGTAAGCGATGTGGTTGCAGAACGATGCAGACTTTTAACAAAAGAACACGGTATAAAGACCACTCAAAACAACAAGGACGTTACTTCCTTTGCCGATATTATCATATTAGCGGTAAAACCGCAGTTGATGAACGACGTACTCGTCAATTTAAAAAATGATATTACCCATCGTCATTTAGTAGTGTCAATTGCAGCCGGTATACCTATTCGTTTTATTGAATCCCGGTTACAAGGAGACGTTAGAGTAATCCGGGTAATGCCCAATACCCCATGTCTGACAGGTGCATCAGCCACTGCTTTTGCTCCTGGCAAGTACGCTACATGCAGACGGGCAGTTGGTGTTCACCATATTCAGCGCCGTTGGTAAGGTATTTGAGCTTGATGAAAAGTATCTTGATGCCGTAACGGGGTTGAGTGGAAGTGGTCCTGCATACGTGTATATGTTCATTGAGGCATTGTCTGATGGTGGCGTCAAGATGGGGTTGGCAAGGGATGTGGCCACCACTCTGGCAGCACAAACTGTACTGGGAGCTGCAAAGATGGTATTGGAAACAGGGCAGCATCCTGCACAGTTGAAAGATGCCGTGACCTCACCGGGGGGCACAACTATTGAAGGGATAAGTAAATTAGAAGACGGCGGACTTAGATCGGCCGTTATACATGCTGTTGAGGCTGCTACCTTAAAATCGAAGAAATTGGGTGAATCGCTATAAATATCGTGTAGTATAGCAAACTATAGTACTCACCTTAATCCCCTGCTTCGCAAGGAGGGTGAACGACATTACCATACTCTACAGTATATCCTATATGGGTAACGATGTGCTTCAAAAAGGGGCTTCAAATAATTATTCTAAAGGGAATCTGTATAAAGGAGTTATTCGTGCTTATAAGTAAAATAGATAAACACAAAATTGATCTGGCATCAAACACCTTAAGAATGCTTTCTGCAGACGCTGTTGAAAAGGCGCAATCAGGTCATCCCGGTCTCCCTATGGGATGTGCGGACATCGCTTTTGTTCTCTGGATGCAATTCCTGCGATTTAACCCAAAAGACCCACAATGGCCAAACCGGGACAGATTTATCCTGTCTGCCGGGCACGGCTCCATGTTATTGTATTCTTTGTTACATCTTTTGGCTACGATCTGAGCTTAGATGAAATAAAACAATTCCGCCAATTTGGGAGCAAGACTCCCGGTCATCCTGAATATGGGCATACCCCCGGGGTAGAAGTTACTACGGGACCTCTCGGTCAGGGATTTGCCAACGGAGTGGGTATGGCGCTGGCTGAACGGGTGATAGCTGACCGATTTAACAAAGATGGCAGAACTATTATTAACCATCATATTTATGGTCTTGTGAGCGATGGTGAACTGATGGAAGGCATAACATCAGAGGCAGCTTCATTCGCAGGACATCTCGGACTTTCCCGTATTATTTATATTTACGATAGTAACCAAATCTCTATTGAGGGAAATACATCTCTTACCTTTACAGAAGATGTTGCAAAACGGTTTGAGGCCTATAACTGGCGCGTATACAAGATCGACGGGCATGACCATAATGAAATTGCCGGGGCTATCGAATCGGCACGAAATGAAAAAGAGAAGCCTTCTTTGATTATTGCCAGGACTCACATTGGCAAAGGCAGTCCCAATAAACAGAATACGGCATCAGTTCATGGCGAGCCGCTGGGAGCGAAAGAACTCGAATTAACAAAAGAAAACCTCGGCTGGCCTAAAAGCCCGGCATTCTACATCCCGGATGAAGTAAAACAGCTTTGTCAAACCCGTATTGCAGAACTCCGGGTAGAGTATGTGGACTGGCAGTCTCTGTTTAATACAGGGAAAAAGAAGACCCAAATCTTTCCCAGGTATGGGATGCCTACTTTTAAAAAGAGATTCCTGAAGATTTGGAATCCGAATTACTCAAAACCATAAAAAAAGATTCAATGGCTACCCGTTCAGCATCCGGAGAAATGATGCAGGTAATTGCACAGCGGATACCCCCTTTTCTGGGTGGCTCTGCTGATCTTTGCCCATCGACAAAGACGTACATCAAAAGTGCCCCTTCTCTGGACAAAAATAGATTTACAGGGAAGAATATTCATTTTGGGGTCAGGGAGCATGCCATGGGTGGTATTTTAAATGGATTGGCACTTTACGGAGGTGTTATCCCTTTGGTTCGACCTTTCTGATGTTCTCGGATTATATGAGGCCTTCCATTCGACTTGCAGCCCTAATGGGGATTCAGGTGATCTATGTATTTACCCACGATAGTATTTTGTCGGGGAAGACGGGCCAACCCATCAACCCATCGAACATCTACCATCCCTGCGTGCAATTCCAAACATGCTTGTAATACGGCCATCAGATGCCACAGAAACCGCCGCAGCATGGGTAGAGGCGCTCAATCATAAAGATGGCCCAACGGTTCTGATCCTGACCCGCCAGGATGTGCCGGTAATTAACCGCTCAATCTATCCACCACAAAGTCAATTAAAACATGGCGCTTATATATTGAAGGATTCGACAAAACCCCTGAGATTATCCTTATGGCAACCGGTTCAGAGGTCTCTATTGCCCTTGAAGCCACGTTACAATTGCAGGCGAAGGGTGTCCAGGCAAGGCTGGTCAGTGTGCCTAGCTTTGAGCTGTTTCGGTCTCAATCTGAAGAGTACAAGAATAGCATACTGTCACCTTCCTGTAAGAAACGAGTGGCTATTGAAGCCGCCGGGAAAAGCAGCTGGTATGAATTTGTTGGATTCGATGGTCTTGTCATTGGAATCGATCGGTATGGTGCCTCGGCACCAGCAAAAATATTAGCAGATCACTATGGTTTTACGACAAAGAATATCTTAAGTGAGATTGCTAAAAATGGGGTATATAAGCATTTGTCAAAATTTTAGCAAATAACGTGGCACCTACACCTTGTGGTCTGCATTCCCCATAAGAGCTAAGTTAAAATTACGGATTAATTTAACCGTGTAATGAATAACGAATAACGAGCAGGGAATTTCGAATTATGAAGTTTTCTTATCCTTCGACATTCATTATTCCTTGTTCGATATGGTAAGCCTTGCTTTTTATTGCGATGCTTCAAAACTCGTCCATGGTAAACGGGTCGTCTGTCATCGTGCCGTGAAACTTTCGGCATGGGTGATAGCGTCCTGACGTTGCTGGAATACATGGATGCGATTGTCGTTGGTTTTATTTGTGACCAGTTCACTTTCTACAAAATAGGCCATATATGAGTCTATTTTATTCCCCCTCATTTCATCGGTAACGATAACATGATCCATCCGGTGGACATTGTTTTTGAACCATTGCACCGCACAATAGATAGAACAAAATTTTTTGTTGACCGATCCTTAAGGACAATATCAACCTCATAGATGGGTGTGACTGCTGAACCATCGTAAGCACAACGCGGGTTCTTCACGAATTTTTGATAAGATACCCCTATGAGCGCAATGATGAAAATAATAATGAGTCCGATCCAGAATTTTTTTGTCATGTGAGAATTCAATTAGTTAACTGAAGCAAATACAGACAATTCATAATCACACGGACAAACTTGTTTATCCGTGCCACCCGGTGAAAAATTTTGTCATGTAAGCATCAAATGTATTGTCACCATCACAAGGGAGGCAAGCAGGCAAAAGACCGATAAGCTATTTACCTTCACCAAAAGCCTCTCTGTTACAATGTGTGTTTCTGAAACCATGCAAAGAAGACGCAGCATACCCATCCAACCGATAGCAAAGGTACCAATGATAAATAACCCAAGCATAATGGGGGCATCAGTACCAGGCCATTTCCCATAAAGCAATAAATACAGTGATGGTAAGGCAATTGCATAAGTCTGGGGGCAATGTTTTCAATATACGCATAGATCACAACGGGGATATTGACAATCCCTATAGCGGCCTGGCTATACATGATAATCTTCCTGGGTAATGATGCTAATGAAGACCATTTCTTTGAAAGAGATATAAATAACAAGGTGATAAGTGCTGTATTTGTCAGATAATACCCTATAAATAAAATCTTGAAAGTGTCTTCCAAAGATGGCCTGGGGACCCATGGCTGAAGGCCTTAGAGGGACATCAAAGAAGGTGGCACAGCAGGAAACAGACATCAATGGTTTCATACAGATACATAATAGATATCCGCAATACTATCGGACAGAAGTACACTACAGACGATGAGAAGAAAGATCAGGTTCTTCCTGGCAAGGGGCGCTGTCGGTGTAGATTTGTCAACGTAATAACACAGCAGCCAGCCGCCCATCATAAAGAAGGAGATAGGTTTAATGATCTGTAAAAAGGTTACCGTAGACGGTAAAATCTGGGTAACCCCGAACATACACATCGCACCTGGCACTTCAGACACAAAGCTCTGGAGCATAAGGTAGAACCACGGCCAGGCAAGCATCCTTACAGCCAGCACCACGCAAGCCAGGAGAAATATCAGATAACCTTTCTGTTCAAATTTACTCTTTGCCTCTAGCGGTACAATTGCTTCAAAACGACTCAGAACCCTTACCGTTGCATATAATAAAAATCCGCCCAGGAAAGAGACAATAAACCAACAAACAACATGATAAGGGTGAAGATGTTTATAATCATAAAATGTATAGGATTTCAATCTTTTTGTCAAACAATGAATAAACCCACCACAAGCCCCTCCCAAGAGTGGACTTCTCCAAATTAACCTGGGGTTTAACAAACGACCCTTCAGAAATTAAAAATGTCTGTTATCTAAACCAATTTTGTGTTTTGAGACATATCTTAACCAACATGAGCATCACAGCACCTCAATTAATACTCCCACAACAGTAGCCAGAGATGCCCCCGATGACAGGCCAAAAAGCATCGTTGATGTGGCAATAGCCACTTCAAAATGATTGCTTGCCCCAATCATTGCGGCGGGTGCAGCATCCCTATAGCCCAACCTGAAGAATCTTGCTAACGCATAACTTATTGCAAAAATAAGACAGGTTTGAATAAAAAGAGGAATTGCTATAAAAAGAATCACTTGTTTTTGAGTCATGATTACATCGCCCTTGAATGAGAATAAAAGAACGAGGGTTGCCAGAAGTGCTGTTATGGATACCGGTGTTAAAAAGTGTAAGAATTTTTCCTGAAACCACACCAACCCTTTCGTCTTGATAATCCATTTTCTGGAAAAATACCCCGCAACAAGAGGAAGGGCAACGTAAATTAAAACTGATAGCGCTATTGTTTCCCAGGGAATGGGCATCCTGTTCACTTTTAATAAGAAACCACCCAGCGGGGCATATAAAACCAGCATAGTCAAAGAGTTTATGGCCACCATCACCAGGGTAAGCCCGTCGTTACCCCTTGCTAAATATCCCCACATTAAAACCATTGCTGTGCAGGGTGCAATTCCTAAAAGGATAGTTCCCGATATATATGAACGGTAAAGCCCCACCGTGCTTCCGTCTTTAAGAATTTCTGTGCCGGGCAAAAAATCTTTAAACAGATACCCTAAAAAAAATGTTGCGATGAAATACATCGTAAACGGTTTAATACACCAATTAATAACCAGGGTCAGAATAACCGGCTTGGGAGTCTTCCCTGCTTTTATAACTTCCGCAAAGTCTATCTTCACCATGATAGGGTACATCATAAAAAACAGGCATATCGCAATAGGAATAGAAACTTCATATACAGCAAGGGAATCTAACTTGACCGCAACCTCGGGGGCCGCCTTTCCTAAAACAATGCCTGCAGCGATACAGAGCAAAACCCAGAGTGTTAAATATTTCTCAAAGACGGATAACTTCTTTTCGGGAATCTCTTTACCTTCTCTCCCGTATTTCGGTTTTTCAACTTTCATTCTTTTCCTTGCTTTTCTCAGCGCTCAATCGGGGAGCAAGGGACTGTTTCCACCGAGTCTTTTCTTTTTTGAAAGGAGGGCGCCGAGAAGCGCCTTTAACTCGTTGTCCGTCTTTTCCGTGTAAAACTCGATTTCAAGAAAACGCCGGATATCCTCCCTTAATGTACGATATTTATTTCCGTATCTGCGGTAACGGTATATTCTAACTCTTCGTATAATCGTAAAGATCAGCAAATACCTCAAAATCAAGTAAATCAAGCGCTACATTTAGCTTATTTCTTCTTAATATCACTGCTTTCACGGTAATGTCTTCCTTTCCCTTCAAGTTCTTGCACCTCCGGTTTCAAAACAAATGGAAAGACCACAAAAAACAGACCCCCAATGACAATAATCACGGCGATGATGCGCCTGGCAACCCTGCTCCTTATTAACCTGGGATACAATGACAAAATCATCTTCCAGTGGGTATGATATGAAGCACTGTCAATCCCAGAAAGACAAAGGCAATGATCATATGAATCGTTCCCCATTGGTGGCGCTCCATTCCAAACAAGAACAATTCCACTTTTCTGCCGTATACTGCCCATGTATCCTTGCCGGGCAACAAGACAAACTTCACAAGAAGTCCGATCCCTGTCATTGCCATCACGCAGAAAAACATCAGGGCATCAATTACCAGATTGACCTTTGATCTATCCATCATCATCGAATCCTTATTCCTAAAGTAATTAAAAATATTTGCAATTCCTTAACGTCTTAATTAGCGTCTTCTCCATCCACTCCAAAATGGAAACCCTTTTTCGTCGCGAAGCTTTAGTGTTTCGTCACCTTTCTTCACTTCGGCGGCAATGATGGCAGGTTTTCCTTCAAAGGTAATTCTTGAAAGTGTTACGATAATTATTGTTATGTACGCCTTTTACACTTACACAGGGCCAGTACGTTGCCTAAATCACGATGGCCTGGGAGAAAACATAATAATTGCCATGCCTACTAGTGCAACCAATGAACCTACAATGTCCCAAGTTGTTGGACGCATACCATCAACAGCCCAAAGCCAAAATATGGCAACCATTATGTATACCCCACCGTATGCTGCATAAACACGGCCAGCTGCTGTGGGGTGCAACGAAAGTAACCAAGCAAATAATGCCAAACTGATTGCGGCAGGGATCAAAAGCCAAATTGTCTTATCTTTTCGAAGCCATAGATACGGTAAATAGCACCCTGCAATCTCTGCGATGGCCGTAATAATAAATAGACCAATAGTTTTTATCTCAAACACTTACAGACCCGCAAGATTATTGAAGTTCTGATTTTATTTTTGCATAACTCGTTCTTCTTTCTTTTTCTGCACAATCTCTTGTAAAAAGTGTGTTACCTTTTC
This sequence comes from Planctomycetia bacterium, assembly GCA_015075005.1. Lineage (GTDB taxonomy): Bacteria > Planctomycetota > Brocadiia > Brocadiales > Brocadiaceae > Brocadia. The sequence continues at coordinate 565,400 of JABTVC010000001.1, read as the reverse complement.
TATATTTCGTTCGTTGAGCGAGTAGTAGACCCATTTACCGTCCTTCCGGTCTTTAATGAGACCGCTTTCCCGTAAAATTCTCAGGTGGTGAGAGACAAGATTTTGTGGAAGCTTAAAATATTCATACATATGACACACGCACTTCTCGCCAGACGCAAGATAGGAAATAATATTGAGGCGGATGTCGCCGCTCAACGCCTTGAGTAATTTGGCAAATTGCTGGGTTTTACCTGTATTCATATAAACATATCAAATTATATTGATATTATATAAAGGGAGAGCTTTATTGTCAAGGCAAACACGGACAAACAAAATTTGTCCGTGCCACCCCCTTTTTCCTGAGTCTGTCTGTAATTGTGTAAAACAAATGCACGTGCTTCGTAGCAAAGCTAGCACTCAATCCTGCCGTTCTTCATTTTATAGACCACATCGGCAATCTTTTCGAAATGGAAATCATGGGTTGTAACGAGGATGGTTACACCTCTGGATTTTAGCTCTGTTAAAAGTTCCAGTACACGTGTACTGGTATCTTCATCTATATTGGATGTGGGTTCATCAGCAATGATAATTCCGGGATTATTTATCAGCGCCCGGGCAATGGCTACCCGCTGCTGCTGCCCTCCGCTGAGTTCTTCGGGTGTATGATCCAGCCTGTCCCCCAGTTCCATTTTTTCTAACAGAAATTTTGCCCTTTCAAAACGTTCCCTGAAACCAATTCCTGAAGGAATAAGGGGATAAGAGACATTCTCCCAGCTGGTAAGCCTGGGGATGAGATGAAAGTCCTGAAAGATAAAACCGATCTTTTCACGCCGCAGCCGTGCAAGGGCAATATCAGAAAATGTGGTAATCTCTTCACCATACAGAAATACCTTCCCTGCTGTAGGTCTGTCCAGTGTGCCGATGATGTTGAGTAAGGTAGTCTTCCCTGAGCCGGATGGACCGTTTAATACCACAAAGCTGTTTTTTGAAATGGTAACATGCACGTCATAGAGTGCGCGTACCTCATGGCGTGAATAATGGCTATATGATTTACAAAGACCCTCTGTTCTTATCATTATCGCATCGACATAACCGGTGACACCGTTGACGCCCTCCACGAAGAATAGACACTACCCACCATGGTCAGGAGAAAGGCAAAAAAGAAACTTAATAGACACGGTAATGGTAAAAACCTTGCAGGTAACGTAAATTTTGGCAACATGGTTATCTCTGCAACAAAAAATTGTGCAATAAAAGCGCCGTTAAAACCCTTAACCCAGAGCATGGATAGTAATATGGCAATAGTTGCTCCCAATAAACTAATGAGTAATTGTTCAAATGAAATGAGTTCTAATACCTCCAGGGTCTGCCAACCCGTGGCCTTCATAATACCGATTTCTTTCCTCCGCTCAGACAATCCAAAACCAGAGACAACCAGAATGGCCGGAACACCCAGGGCAAAGGCGACGATATATAAGGCGCTAAAGATACCCTCCTTCAGCATAAAACCCTTTGTAAAATATAACCCTATCATCTGTTTATCCTGCAACCGGTATGGTTCGCTCTGAAGAATATCGTACAAATCTGTCGCAATCTCTGAATTATGTCCGGGTAGGGTGTGAATTTGTATATCGGTAGCAACATCCTGTTTCCCAAAGAGTTCTCCTGCATCTTTGAATGACATGAGTAGCATGGAAGCGCCCCAGATGCTTACGTCAGAGGAAAAGAATCCTACAACGGTAAAGGTCTTGCGCTGTTGTCCGCGCATGCTGAACTGGTCGCTGATTTTTAAATGAAAATGCCCTGCCAGTTCGTGTCCCACAACAACCTCATTTGGATTTTCAAATATTCTGCCTGAAATACAGGATATGGACTCCGGCAGGTCTTCTTTATTTATACCCACGATGACCGCAAGCTTATTTTGTATAAAAGCCCGGCCGATAATGCGTGGTATTGCCTTTGTTACCCCAAAGATCTTTTTAATCTCATCCAGATATTTCAAGGGAATGGCCGCATTCCTGCCAAATTCGTCAAATGTCAGATAGAGGTCGGCATCAGCATTTAGAGAGATAAGTGATTGTGCCCGTATACCCTCTGAAATGGCAATGGCAGTGATAAAGGGTGTAAGGATAGCAATAATACAAAGACAGACGACAATCGTCTTCGCCTTATGCCGCAATAAGTTTTCAGTAGCCAGAAGGAGTAAATTTATATGTTTATTCATAACAACTTTCTGCCTTTATATTTGCCCGGCATTTATGGTTCAACAGCAACCATTTTGTGATTATACTGAATTGATAAAAGGTTGCCAGTTTTTCCCTAAACTGTTCATCCTGAGCATTTCGATGAATGAACGGCAATAGTCAAACAAAACCGGTCATGGTAAGCGTTCGACCGGGCTCACGCCGATTGTTATACATGTCCTTCGTAATATGTAAAATCTACAAACTCTTTAATTCTTGAAAAATCCTTTACATTGTTGGTAATTACACGTGCCCCAATCCTTCGGGCGGAGACAGCGATCAGGACATCATTCGTAATTTTAGACAAGAATATACCTTCAAATCCATACTTCTTCCCAATGTTCGCTATAACCTTTCCTGTCTTTTGCCAATCAGCAGCATCGGGAATTAACAACCGATTGAGACTTTTGAATGTTTTATACAATGTATCGAGGAGCTTTATAGATTGGGTATCAAACGCACCTGCATAGAGTTCTTCAATAACAACTGCGCTCAGATAGAGCATTTGTTTCCCAGGATTGACATTGGGTTCACCTGCTGGATATGCAATTCCATCATTTATAAAAGGTATATATATTGAGGTATCGAAAATTACTTTAACCGGAAACCCTGTGGTAGACATCTTTTATATTCCCTTTTCCCCGTATCGATACAAGCATTTTTTCTACTTTGCTGTTTGCTATTACCATATCTAAGGCCTTATTGATAGCTTCAGTATCTGTCTTTGACTCCGTGATTTTTTTTACGGCTTCTATCTTTGCCGGGTCAAGAATAAATTGCTTTCTCACTTTTAAAGTACCCTTCATTTCTCTCACCTCCGTGTGTATTTTATTTAATTGCATACACATTGTCAAACGTTATATGGAAAATATCTTCATGTATTCAAGTAATTATGCCGATTTTGAGTTGACATACGCTATTTCAAGAGATAGTATGTTGAAAAATGTGAGATGAAGCAGGATAACTGCAGGAGGGATAGAAATGGGTATTGTAAATGTAAAAGATTCCTTAAAAAACCCGAGAAAACCAGAACGGTGGACGTTAATCCCAACAGCCCCAATATTGCAACATCAATAGCCAGCTAACAAATCAAGGAGAATCTTACATGTTATTTTTACGTTTTTGTACAGTAATTATTGGCTTGGTTACCCTCTCCCCCTTTTTGGCATACTCCGGGCATCTCGACAATACAGTCGTTCCAACCGCCAGAGAGTCAGATGTACTTAATGGGAAAACCTTCCTGGAGCTAACGAGCGTCGACAGATGGGGATTAATTACGGGAATTCAATCCCAGAACATAGTTCTGAGTTCAGTTCAAAAGACCTGGCAGACGACTTCTTATGCGACAGGGGATGCCGCAAATTCAGACAAAGGGGTAGCTTCACCCAACACACGCTTTACAAATAATGGTAACGGCACAATAACGGACAACCTTACTGGATTGATATGGTTGCAGAATGCCAATATAGCGGGAGCGAGGACCTGGGCAGATGCCCTGACTGATGTGGCAAACCTGAATAGAGACGGAACGATGAATGGAACTTTTGCTGGTGATACGAGCAACGGTGGTAGTCACCAAACAGACTGGCGTCTGCCAAATAGGAATGAGTTATCAAGCCTGACTGATTCAAGTAACAACAATCCAGCCCTTCCATCGGGCTACTCTGGCTTCTTTAGCAGCGTGCAGTCGGACAGCTACTGGTCGAATGATACCCTCAAGGGTGGTATAGCTTATGCGTGGATCGTGAACATGAGCGATCACGGCATCATGGACACTGCCCATAAGACCGAAACTTGCTATGTATGGCCTGTTCGCGCAGGAAAAGAGTAATAATAGTGGTCTTCACTGGGAAAGAAGAAATTACAGCCGGTTCACCCCGGAGGGGTTCTTTTGGAGGAATTTCTCAAGCCTATGGGCTTGAGCCAAAACAGAGTTGCTCTTAATATCGGTGTTCCTCCCCGGAGAATCAACGAGATTATACTTCAAAAAAGACGGATAACAGCGGATACGGCTCCTGGATTGGCTCGTTTTTTTGGTACTTCCCCTGAGTTTTGGCTTGGATTACAGGCACAGTACGATTTGGATGTTACTTCTGACAAACTTGGCGAACGCCCCGAACGGGAAGTAAAAGAGTAGACAAAGGTTGTATAAATTAGTATCAGCTAACGGGGTTTCATTGTTTTTTATGTCCCCCATGAATTTTTCAAAAAACTAAAGTGTTACCAATTTGGTTGCGGCTGTGCTGCGCTACGGATTCATGTTTCATCCACTTTGATACGACGACAGATACCATCGCAAAATGGTGGATTTTTTGTTACATGGCAATTGCACATTACATATTTTCTTTTCAGTATGATTTTAAACGGGAATGGAACCTTGTCAGTTCCCTGGTGTGAGCCATCGCAAAATGGTTCATTTTTCGTATGCCCACACGCACACCAATGATACGTACCTGGCTCCAGCTCAATAGTCATGGGCATCTGTTTTTTCATAGGTATTTCCTCTGAATTCATCTAACTTTAAGGTTAATTGTTTCAGTTTCTGACGATATCAATCGCCACGCCCATTTTCACATTTCCCGTCATATAGGATACCGTGCCGGTATGGTCAGGATAGTAGCAATATCCCCCCGGGATGGGCCATTCGATGGAGGGACATCGGGGATCAATCCGTGGGTCGAAGTTGATATAGCACCAGGTTGGTTTTGTTGTGGCACCCAAACCCACGCCATGCACTACGTGCTGGAAGTTCTTTTCAACGGTAACATTTCTCCCTCCCACACTCAAAGATTCTACGGCTAAACAGATAACCACCGCGAGTATCAAGCCCAGAAGGATACCAAAAAATATCAGCGGTTTTTTATTCATTATTGTAACCATGCAATGTATTTATGGGATTATGAAGAGACGCAGGCGAACGCAGCGGTTCGCACCGGGTGCATTCCCGATTTTTTGTAAATCGGGTTAACTGGGTAGGGTGGGCATCACCCGCCAAACATCACTCACTTCTCACCGTGAATTTTAGCCAGGATATCACGCAGGGACAGGATAGACTTTTCTGCGGCTTCCAGCCGTTCCTGCAAATCCAGAATCGCCTCTTCTGTAACAAAGGCGCTGCTGCCGTAGCCCATGGTGCTTACGGCATGGAGGATATCGAGGGTACTCACAACGCCAATAACCTGCTCCTTATCCAGAATAATGACTCTATGGATTTTTTTATCATGCATGATCTTTGCAAGACGGTCTATCGTATCATCAGCCCGTGCAGTAATGACACGGGGCGTCATGATGTCTTTTACTAAAGTCTTTCCAAAGGTTTTTGTCTTTAATAGCTTATCCAGTTCTTTTTTCAATTTTCCATTGGTGTCGCCATAAAACGATTTTTTCGTGATACCGCCTCGCTTTTTATTTGTTTTTTCATCATATTCAACAACATCCGTTTTTGAAACAACCCCGACCAGTTTTCCCGCTTTATTCACAACGGGCGCCCCGTTTATATGGTTCCTGACGAGTATTTTTATAAGATCGTTCATTGAGGTTTCCGGATGGACACAAACCACCTTTTCTGCCATTAAATCTTTTGCCACGAATTTATAAGTAGCCACAAATGTTCCTCCCTTGCGCATGATAAAAATCTAAAATCAGTACCTATTATGGGTTAATTCCTACAACATATACATTGTCTTTCTTATTCCCCCATATTCCCAGCAATAAATAATTAGTACCACTTTTCGTTTTGTTCCATTTATTACCATCGTAATAAAGTATCGTGCCATTATCACCAACGGCGAAGATATTATTGCTATCAATAGCCCATATCCTCCTCAACCAGTTATCTGTGCCACTTCTTTGACGTGTCCATTGAATTCCATCATAGTGAAGGATCAGGCCATCAGCACCCACAACAAAAACATTGTCAGTGTCAGGGACACAGACACTCATAAGCCTTTTATTTGTGTTGAGCACTATCTTTTTCCATTCATTTCCATCATAACGAAGTACGGTACCATAATCTCCAACAGCATACACATTATCTGTGCTATTCCCTGTGACACCATAAAGCCAATTGGTAGTACCACTATCCTGTTGTATCCATTTTTTTCCACTGTAATGTAATATCTTTCCTAATGCACCCACAATAAATACATATTTCGCATGTAATCCCCAGGTGCTGCTAAACCAAGTCGGGTTCATCATGGTCTGTTTTCTCCATTCCGTACCGTTGTAATGAAGAATGGCACCACCATCTCCGGAGATATAGACATTTTCGGGGCTGACACCCCAGATTCTGTTTAATCGGGAATTTGTATACGTTTCCTGTTTTACCCAGGAATTACCGTTATAATGGAGCACAATACCATTATCACCGGCAGCAAAAATATCGCTGGAATCAAATCCATAAATACTATTAAGCCTCATGCTGTATGCATTATAAATGCAACTCCACGCCTTTCCATCATAATGTAATATAATACTATCGCTTTTCTTATGTGCTACTGTCTGTTCTTCCAAACCCCATTCGTATTTTACGGGTGGTTCATCTTCTAGTCCCCATTCTATTTTTGATGTTTCGTATTCAAAATTCCAGTCATCCGCAAAGATTATGTTGATAGAAGGAAATACTTGTATTCCGGAAATAATACTTATAAAAATATATACCGCTCTCATGTTATTTAATTTCATTATCCTCTTTTTTACACAACCTTTCTAATAGTATATAAGTTTTTTTTAATGATTTCTTGTCGTGGGGATGCCGGGAGAGATATTCATTCAGATATCGAAATGCCTCTTCGTAATTCTTCTTTGCAATGTGATTATCCAGGAGCAGGATAACGGGGCGGTTATCATCAGGATTGCACAGCAACGCTTGTTGACAGTCCTTGCGTGATTCTTCATATTTCATATCGATGTTTGCATTGCGGGCCTTATACAAAAATATTTCCGCAAGCAATTCCTTGTCCTTCATTATCTTCTTTTGAGGATGATATTTGTCGGCGTTCTTAACAATACCATCGCTGTGGGTATGTTCAAAGTAACGTGTTTGTTTGCCGGATACCAGCATATTATAAATATGTCCGGGAACAAAGATATTCTTGATGTCGATATCAAAGTGCCGGCATATTATGGTAAACTGTATCGCATAGGAGAGACAGTTTCCCACCCTGATATTGAGGGTGTCTCTGATGTCATAACAATCATTATATACTCCTTCATTAGCGTTTTTTTGTAGCCAATCAAATATTGTCCCGGCCTTTGCTATCGGATCGCTGGTTTTGTTGACATCTGTTTCGTGACTGATTCGGGAGATAAGGAGGTCGATTTTTCTCAAATAAGTCTGCATCTTTTTATCGGTATTGACGCCCGATGCAATAAGGCATGCATTCTCAAATGGCATGTCTAATTGTCCATCTTCCATATCATGCATGAAAGATAGCTCAAGGTAGTTGGGGCTTTTTTTTTGAATAAATTCCGTGTGCTGAACGGAATGGCAGCCGGCAAGAAAGACCGCTGTTATGATGAAAACCCTTTTAATCGATTCAAAATATTTCATGTATTGCCTTTTTTATGGATTTATACGAGTGAATATGAAACTTGTTCAAAACGTTGAGGAAGGCATTTTCAGGTTTCGGTATTTTTGCAGGCGCAGTTTTATCGTGGTATTCATGCATATGTGCTATTTTTGTCTGTGCCATCTGTGGTTTCAAGCGCTTTGCGGTCTGTTTTTATTTGAATTTGTCTCTCACAAAAGAGGGAATGTTTTTCATGTGTTGATCAATTAATTCACAGGTAATTTCTGTAATCCCCTCACGAATCGCAAAATCTTCAATCGACTTCCTTGCCCTTCCTCTAACGAATACCGGTGCCTTTTCAAGCCGTTGTTTTGCCGCCTCTGTCCATACAGGTGCCGACGAACCTTCTTTTTTTTCCTCTTCACCTGCGCTCTTAAGGTAGGCCTGAAATTTAGTAATAATCCCCTCATTCTTGCCTGTTCGTTCACCAAGGAATGTTTTAATGGTGTCGATAACCTCTTTTTTTCGTGCATTCTTTAATTTCTCCCTGGCCTTATCCCAGGCATCCATCCGGAGTTCATCAAATCCAATATTCCTGATGCGCTTCGATGCAAGCTGCATGGATTCATCCCGTATCTCGGAGAGGAATTTTGAGGTGATTTCGTTATAACCATGCTGTCGCGCCTTTTTCTGCATGAGTTTGAAAATACCAGGCCGAACAAAATCCGGTGCATTTCCCACCCGTTTCCGGGCCTCTTCAGTCCAGGGGATTTCATCACCTTGCAATGGTTCACCCCCATCCTTACCCTCACTCATCAAAGGGGGAGGGAGTTTGTCCTCACATGAGCTTGTAGATGCCGTATTGCACGAAGTCGGGTGCGCGCAGAACTCAGTTTCTGGCCTCCCCGTAATTTCATCAACAAGCACCTCCCCCCCCCTTGTGGGAGGGGTTGGGGGGAGGGGGTTTTGAATTATTTCGTCATTTTTCATGGGGAATGAGGTTTTCCTATTCAACATCATTTCCTCACGCGATGCCCTCATTACTTCCACCGTTATTTCCGCATAATTATTTTTTGCAGCAAAGCGTTCCACGCCTTTAATAACCATGCCTCGCCCAAAAGAAGGTATCTGTTTCAGGATACCCCGTGCCTCAATACTCCATGGCATGGTAAAATTCTCTTCTATACCAAAGGTTTCTGATGTTGCCAATTGGATAACCTTGTCTCCATATTTTCCGGGAACATAGTCGCACCATGCATCCTCATCCATCTGATTTCCTGTAGTCGCTAATGCACGCGCCCGGCATCCTTTGCAGATATATTGAAATTCACACACACCGCACCTGCCATGGAGATTAGCATCACGCAAGGTCTGAAAATCAGTGGTGACTGTCCAGATTTCTCCAAATGTTCTTTCTCTCACATTTCCGGAAATATTTGGCATGTATGGACACGGCGTAACATCTCCTTCCGGGGTAATCCTGCAATAATGAGTGCCGGCAGGGCAGCCGCCCGCATAGGTGCGGATGAGGGGAGAGGAGGTATCGTGTTCATACGCAATCCTTCGATAGTGCGGTGCGCACTTTGCCCCCACCATCATCCTTCCCTGATATTTCTTTTGAATTTCGTAGAGTTGGTGCAATGCCTGATCGTACTGATGTGACGTAATATCCGTCAGTTCTTGTCCCTTGCCGGTACACACCAAAAAAAACAGATTGAAGACCTTAGCACCGAGGTTGTAAGAAAATTCAATAATATCTGGGATTTCGTGGAAATTTTCCCGGGTGACCGTGGTCTGTATCTGAAACTCGATGCCTTGTCTGCGGCATGCCTCAATCCCGTTCAGGGTGTCGTCCCATGCGCCTGGGCTTCCCCTGAATTTATCATGTCTTTCAGGAACGATGGAGTCAAGGCTGATACCGATCCCTGTCACCCCACTTTCCTTGAGTTTCCTGGCGATGTCATCATCGATCAGATTGCCATTTGTTCCCAGCACAACCATCATCCCCTTTTTTGATGCGTAAGAGGCCAGGTCGTAAATGTCTCTTCTTAATAAAGGCTCTCCACCGGTAAGGATCAGGAGCAGATTGGGATTAAGTTCGGCCATTTGGTCGATGAGCCGAAGCCCCTCTTGTGTACTGAGTTCGCTGGCAGATTGTCTGGTTAATGCGTTTGTATCGAGATAGCAGTGACTACAGCGCAGGTTGCACCGATAGGTCGTATTCCAGGAGATGGCATAGGGTTTGTAATTCATTTTAAAGTTCTCAAATAATTTTTACGATACGGTTCACAGGGAAAGCCTTTAAAAACAATCAGTATAAAATAGGCCTCTTCAGGCTTTTCTATGGGCACGCCAACGAGTTCCCCCGCCCTTGATCTTACCGTTGGACAAAAATTGGCCGGACAAAACTAAATATTTTATATCAATTTAGTATTTTGAAAAATTAAGCCCTGTTAAGGGCATACTGTTTGTAGCAATGAATTGTACCGTAAGACACTTGATGAGAGGGTGAGATAGGCAAGGCCTTCTTATTACTTCCCGTACTCCTGAATATTATTCAACACATCATTATTCCAAAATCTCAAAACCTTAAAGCCCTGCCCTTCAGGCCACCTCTCCCTATCACCATCTTTTCCCACAGAATGCTGTCCGCCATCTACTTCTACGAACATTCCTTTTTCGTAACATACAAAATCTACCACATGGCCACCAATGGGTGCATTCCTGATTTTTTGTAAATCGGGTTAACTGGGTAGGGTCGGCATCGCCCACCAATAAACAGGCAACGTGAACGAGTAATGTTTTGTGGGCGATGCCCACCCTACTCCACTATTCACCGCAAAGAGCTCAGAAAACGCAGGGTAACAATCCCTTTTAATCATCCTTAAGAAAGGGGGAGTGAAGGGGTTGTTATGCGGAACGTTCTCTTTTCATTTGTTTTCACCGCGTTTTCCGTGCCCTTCGTAGCGAACTATTACTAAAAAATGATATATGATTACGATGAAAAAAACAACAACTTTTAATCGCAATAATGATGGTACTATATAACGTGGTAACAATTATTATGGGTGAGAGGAACTTGAGATTTCTCGCGTTCGTTCGAAACAAGGAGTTCTGATGAAACCCGCCCTAAACAACAAGGCGAATGGAAAAAAACAAGCATGTATCGTTGCTTCGTTGCTGCGGTGGGTTGCAGGAATATATAACTTACATTTCTAAGGAAAATAATAAACTGACTTTAGTATCTTATAAAATTATTTTACATTTTCAGCAAAAATATTTTTTCACGAATAAGACTTGTCCGCATGAAAATGGGGAGAAGTAATCACACAGAGACACGAAGCCGCAAAGAATGATGAATAATTAATGGGGATATACCATAAATCTTTGTGTCTTGGTGGCTTTGTGTGAGGAAACAGAGGGACTTTCTTTTCCGACTCGTTCGGGTTATGGAGAACAATATTGACCCTACAAAACAAAATAAAAGCGTCGATTTGCCTTTGTGCCTTTTTTGCCTTGAGTCCTTTTAGTATCTCATATTGTGCAATTGGAAGTGTTCTCGAAACGCCAAAGGAGGCAAGGGACATTGATATTGCATGTTACAGTGTTTCGGGATAGAAGCTTTACGAACTGACAGCAATGATTGAAGAAGAACTGATTGAAGGTATATCCTGCTTGTTGTTTTGATGAAAATCAATATCCATTGAAATTATTTTTATTTTCTGCTTGACATAGATTTGGCTATATCATACATTCGCATCCTCTCCCTTATACGTTACTAATAAAAAATACATTACGACAAGGGCAAACCCTGAGTGATCAGGGGACGCAAAGGAAAGGGTCTTATAAGCGGTTTAAACAGTTTGAACGGTTTAAACGCTTTAGAGGAAGATAGCCTTACTGCCGAAGAACCATTATTATCATTATTAATTACCACATACGCATTGGAGGAATTATGATGAAATCAACAAGTTATGATTATGGAGAGTGCGTAATATGTAACACCCCTATGCAAGAAAAACTCATTAAACAAGATTTTTGGATACGAGACGAGCTTATTATTATCGAGGATATACCCGCTGGAGTATGTCCTCAATGTGGAGAAAAAGTTGTTAAAGCGGAAGTTGGAAGATGGGTAGCAGAATTAATAAAATATTCTGACAGGATCGCCAAAGCGCCAAGAGTCTCTGTTCCTGCGATTAAATTTGATGCATAGCAAACTATGGTGATATAATTCAGGTAAACATACCTGGCGGCAGCATTTCCTTGAATTCATACAAATGTCAGGTTCAGGCTGCAATCCTGAACCAGCACTGAGGCACAAAATGCAACAAATTCAAAGGAAAGACGATACATATTTGAATAGGGCTTTTTTTTAAATGAATCAAGAGGTGAAGTGTATAAGAAATTTATAATACCTTCACCTCTTGATCTTCTTTTTCCTTACGTCATTGTTAAGATTTCATCAACCATTGATGATATCTTTGCAAACCTTTCTTTCTGTATGCCTCCACCAACAGCCTTCGCTTCAGCTACCTTTCCTGCAAAATAATTAGAAATCACCTCGTTGTCCCGTGTGTCCCTGAAGATATCCCATGCCGTCTTCATGTCCTTCAGCTTGGCCTCCACATTCGTGCCTTTAGCCTTTTCTATCAATTGAGGGAGAAGTGCCAGTGTTTCATCGGTAAGTTTCTTTACCGTTGCCCTGCATTGTGTTTGCTTCGTCTTATCGCTTTCCCCAAGCATGGTAACAAGCGCCGTCCTCGCATCCAAAAGCTTAGTCTTAAGACCATTAATATCATCTTTGCTCACTGCCATATTTCATCCTCCTTATACTGTAAGTCTTCGCCTTTGATTCACAGACAAGCCACTTGGCTGTTACTGTGTGGCGAAGAAATATACGCCCAAATTCAACATCAGGAATCTTCTGACATGTTTACGTTTGAGAATTTCAAACAAACAAAAGGACATTTTACAATTTTAAAATGGATAGGATGATATTCTTCATGCAATTCCGATAACAGAAAGAAATTTGAAATGTTCGATACATTATCGCAATTATATTTAAAATCTGTAAATTTGATACGTCAGCGCAAATTGCGCTGGCTCGTAAGACGTTTGGCGGTGTGATGAACAATTACTCGTCCTTGATTCTCTCTTCTTCCGCTGTCTGTGGCTGCGCCCCGCTCCCTCTTATTTTCGCTACGCGCTGCAGAAGATCGAACCAGAACGGCGCTCCGAGGGATATTGCTATTGTTGTCAGAAGCAGGCCGATAATTTTATTCAACCATCCATCCGGCACCAGCTCCGAATTCATCGGCCACCCAAGCGGAATTTGCATCTGCTTAATCTGCTCAGTCGTATTGGTAATAATTGTTGATGGAGCAGCATCGCTGTCTGCCTGACTCCTTTCCGTATACGCCTGTGCCTGGGCCGCAACAGCTTCGCGCAAGGCCGGGTTTCTGATAAAGGCTTTAGTGATACTGATTGTGTCCGCGTTCGATCCAATGGTAATGACACAAGCCACAATTAAAGAAATCCATTTCATTCTCCGCACATACCATCCCGTAACTCGCTCCATGGTATCATCAAACCACTTCTCAATATTCAGTTTGATTTTTTCAATATTCCCACCAGCATCATCAATTAATGCAAGCAGCGAGTTCTGGAGATCAGGGCTGACTGGCCAGGCCACGATCGCATCCCGAATTGAGCTGACTTTCGTCAGATCACGAACTTTCGCCAAGCTTGTCAGCGCCATGCGGAATGTCCGCGCAGAGATATACGAAGGATCTTTTCCTTCACGGGAAAGGCTTTTTATCAAAGAATTTTTATAGAACGTATCAATAAGAGCAGGATTATCCAACAATCGTCCAATGCCCTGTTTGAGCATTTGCGCCCGAAATCCAAAAATACTGGCGATGATTTCATTGACGGCAGTACAAATAAGACTGAGCAACAGGAAAATGAATATGAGTCCAAAACCAACATCGAGAGCCTGAAATGCAGTCATCTTCTTCCTCCTCTTTTTTAACAATCAGAAATCAGCGGTCAGCGGCTTAAAATGCTTTTATCGTGCCTTCGTCGCGCCGTAGCGACTGAGTGTGAAGGCTGGCCGATTCGTCACAGCGTCACATCGTTTATAGCCTATTTATCGGTATCACCTTAACATCCCCAAACCACTTGAAATACTCCTTCGTTCCCTTGACTCCATTATCATACAGCATCTCGATTTTCTCTTTAGGCAACTTGAAATCCGTTGTTCCCACGTCCCCGGAATCGATAAATACCGTCCGATGCCAGTCATTTTTATGCAGGTGCAATTGATTGGCCATATCGAGCATAAACGTCACCAGCGCTTTTGCGTAATCAAAGAAATCATTAATCGGCAACGGCGGCCTTTTCCATGACTCCTTCTCCGCCCTGATCTGATCATACGTCGCAACCCTGAACCCCAAATGAGTCGTCCATGAACTTCCCGAACTGCGTATTGCCCACAACATCGCGTACATACTGACCATCGGCACCCAACGCCACAAGCGTTGCCGTGATAGCACCCGCCGAGGTACCGGCAACACGTATGATCTCTTTCAATATTCCCCGGTGGCTACCAATATCAATTTCACTCAACGCACCGGCGTACGCTATTCCCTTGACGCCACCACCTTCAAAGACGAGATTGCGGAATTGAGTCACGAGAGCCTCCCTTGGTTGATTTTTGTTTATTAGGCACTTAATAAAAATATTTTGACGCTTTTAGCAAAAATTAACGTCAGACGTCCCTCGTCATTTCGTCCGTCGTCTCTCGTCTAAAAAAGACGTCTTTTCCGGCTTGTTCAGCTTGGGTTATATTAAACCGGTATTTTGCCCCAATGTGCGCCACCTGCCCGAAATGCCAGCCTATGAAAATCACCGGAAGCCTGCGCAGCGAGCGGAGCTGGACATGAAGGAGCTATCGACAGTGCTGCGGACATTTTGGGCTGTCGCTGTTTTATGCTGCAAACCTCCCCCCCTTCCTCCAGATTTAAGCTAGCCCATAACGGTCAAGATACCCGCCGCTTTACCCATAAAAACAAAAAAGCCTTACTGCAAAAATGTTCTCTTAAAACATCTTCGGCAGTAAGGCTATCTTTCTCTAAACCGTTTAAACCGTTCAAACTGTTTAAACCGCTTATAAGACCCTTTACTTTGCGTCCCCTGATTACTCAGGGTTTGCCTTTATCGTATGCTTATTTTTTATTGAATTGTTTCCCGTTGGTAAGCTGTTATTGTCACGCAGTAGAACATGTATAGAATTATTTGTCAAGTAAAAAATCTCTCTACCCAATATTCTCATCTCTCTCGTTCAACTGTTTCAACAATGGTCATTTGATTTACCTCTTTCGATCTCTTGAACAGAACATCTTCCTTACTTTCCGGCTAAAGGTGTTATTAACAAGTTTTTTGCAGTTTGACAAAGAGTACAGCATAAATCAAGGAATGTTTGACATAAATATTGACATATAAAATTCCCACTCCTATAATTCTGAAAATATTTTTTTATGGGTGTTTTTTAACTAGGTAATGTGAGAAATTAAAAAAATTGATAACGATGCACGGCTAATGATGGTGAACGAAACAAAAGAAAGGTGGTGGTATTTAGCCTGGCTGTTTGCAGGCAGTATTATTTTATTTTGGAAATTAGAGGATATTGTCGGACTGCATCGGGACGAAGCGGTCTTTGGCCTTTTTGCTGAAATGATCATTGATGGCGCAAGGCCACTATATGGTATTTTTAATTTTTATACTTCTCCGGTTCACGCATATTTGCTGGCCATCGCAATCAAGGTGCTAGGGAATTCAATCTGGAGTTTACGATTTTCAGGCCCGGTTTTTACCCTCTTAACAATAGTGGCAATTATCGATATCGTACGACGGTTTTCCGCTATTTGTGCACGATGGACAGCCTGCCTCCTCGTAACCTTTCCACCAATTGTTATCCTTTCGCGGCTGTGCGGTGAGGTGTTTGTATTTAATCCGTTTCTTTTCTTTGGAACAATCTGGGTCTACGTCAGACTTTGTCGGGGTCAAAAACACTACATCTGCAAAACAGGGTGGATACTCGCGGGCTTTCTGATGTCGCTCGGGGTATGGAACCATATAATATTCCTGCCCAGCGCTGTATCCCTTGTTATTTGTTATACGCTATTCTTGTGGCCGGGTTTCCGGCAATATTTAGTCAATGGTGTCTTTTGTTCAATCGGGTTTCTGGTGGGCTTAATACCCCGATTCGTTTCAGCATGGGTCTTCGGAAATGTTTTTTTTCAAAAAAAGCCGGCAATTCCTCCGTCTTCGTTGGCATCTTCGCTATTAAATTATTTGTATACCCTGTCCAGTGACGGGCTTTATGCCCGTTTTTCCGGAGGAAGCGTTGTCCCATTCACATGGGGAATCCCCGGAATTTTGGTAGTAGTTTTGGTTACATTTTGTTTTTCAAGGTGTGATAAAAATGAAAAGAACCTATTTTGGGGGATGTGGGTTTTTCTCGTTATTAACTTCATTGGAATTTGGCAAATTACACCATTTGGCTCAATGGGTTCACGCCTATGGCTGATTCCCGTATGGATATTCCCGATTCTGCTAGGGATATGGCTGGCAATGCTTTTTGGCCGGAAGCGGTGTATAATAGGCGGTGTCATGATTTTTATCCAGGTGGCGCTGCTTGTAGTGAATTACTATATCCCGAACCACCGTTCAAGCGGTGTTATCAGTCCTTCTGTCTATATCGGGGGCAAATACGATAATACCTGGGATTATTATGATCATCGTCACATAGTAAAGATACTGACCCAGACGAATGAAGAGTGTATATTTATTTCGAATATAAATGTATTTACATTCTATTATTTAATGCCAAAAGAGCAAAGACACCGGATAAAACTGCTTTGGCCATTAGAACAAGGCGGTATGGGAACGACCCCGGAGAAGCAACGACTTTACAGCCGTATTAGCTATAATGGCCCTATGCCGAAATCAGCGCTCTTTGTTTTTTACGATAATGATAGAGATTACCTGGACCATTTTTTGAAGCAATGGTATTTCCCTATGACAATCCCGGACAATGATATCAGTTGTCCCGGATTTAAGGTTTTTCGTTTAAAATAAGGCACTGCTTCTGCTATTGAGTGCAGGAAAATGGGGATACCATTCTCCAGGGTTGACTTTGTGGTGAAGAATGACTAAGATTCAGCCATACGCAGAATTGTTCTTCTGGTAACTACATTACCCTGTCTTTGACACAGGAATGTTTGCGTGCGGATGTTTTTGTGTGGAGAAAGGCATGAGGTTTAGACGGTATGATCACTCAAATACTTTTGAAGAGCTTATTATTGGGCAGCCTGACGCTGTCAAACACTATGAATGACCTTAACACTGCGAGCCAGGCAAAAAATCAAACGGATACTGAACCTTTATTATGGCAAGACAAAGGCGCTGAAAGGATCTTTGTTTAAGATAACCTTTATCGGACCGTCCGGTGCGGGAAGTCTACCTTGATTCGGTGCTTAAACCGGATGAACGACATCATAGATAATGTGACGATCGAAGGAGTATTAAGATAGACGGACAGGACATCTATGCCCATACCGTTGATATTACAGAGCTCAGAAAAGGTTGGCATGGTCTTCAGAAGCCGAATCCTTTTCCAAAACCATTTACGAAAATGTGGTATACGGGTCCTCGTTCAGGGTATCAAAAAAACCACCCTGGACGATCTTTGTGAAAATGCCCTGAAAAAGGCCGCACTTTGGGATGAAGTGAAGGATAGACTCGTGTAAATGCCCTTGATCTTTCCGGAGGTCAGCAACAGCGGATTTGTATTGCCGGGCAATAGCCACAGAACCTGAGATTATACTGCTTGACGAACCGTGTTCCGCCCTCGATCCAATCGCCACAGCCAAGATAGAGGATATGCTGGTCGAACTGAAAAAGATTACACCGTTATTATCGTTACGCATAACATGCAGCAGGCAGGCAGGATATCAGATCACACAGGTTTCTTTATGATGGGAGAACTTATTGAGTATGACATCACCACTAAGATATTCACAAACCCCCATGAAAAACAGACGGAAGACTATATAACGGGAAGGTTTGGTTAAAAAAAAATTACACCTATAAGAATTTAGAATGAATCAAGCATAAATAATAATTTTGTCAAGAGTTGAGGATAGTTTAAAGTTGCAAGATTTAAAGTTTGAGTTCAAAGAGAAAATCACCACTTGAATCTTACAATTTAAACCTTAAATCTCTTTTACAGGGAGGAATCATGTCGCGAGGCCTATCACAGGGCATTAAAAAGCTGGAGAATGAAGTATTGTCATGGGGAGATGGTGGCACACGCCCTAAGGAAATCTGTGAGGCACTGCAAAAAGGGATATCAATGAGTCCAAAGAGATCATAAAAAACGACCTGCTGATCAATAAAAAACGGTTTGATATTGAAGAAAAATGTATTTCTCTTATTGCCACACAACAACCCATGGCGGTCGATTTGAGAGAGTTGGCTTCTATCTTAAGCATAGTAACTGATCTCGAACGCATGGGCGACCACGCCGAGGGAATTGCAAAGATAAATATTTTAATGGGTGACGCGCCATTAATAAAGCCCCTGATCGATATCCCCAGGATGGCAGACATAGGGCTATCGATGCTCAATACGTGTCTTAAGGCATTTGTCGATAGGGATACGGAAATGGCAAGACGTGTCTGTAATGAGGATGATCAGGTAGATGCCCTTCATGACCAGATTTACCGGGAGCTCCTGGTCCTGATGATGGAGAATCCAAGGACAATCCATATGGCTACCTATCTCACCTGGATATCCCATAATCTGGAACGCATTGCGGACAGGGTTACCAACATTGCTGAAAGGATTGTATTTATGGTCACAGGAAGATGGAAGAGATAAATGTGTCGAAGTATTAGTCTGGCTGTGATTACTTCTGAAAATCAGCTCGCTTTTCAACGCCGCAAGCCTCTTTCATGTTGGCTCAGGCTGCAAGTGTGAAATAGTAAAAATTCTTAAGTCCTTGATAGTGGGATGGTTTCCTGTTTTTACCTTGATTGTATAGAATTTTCATTTTATTTAAGCGGGTTATACGATGTATGGCATAGAGAACTTTTAGAAAAGGGCGAGAGGCTAAAATAGCCCGGGAAAAACACAACCCCCTGAATCCCCTTGTTAATAGGGACTTAACGGAATAACTTAAAATTAAGGTATTGTTTGCGTTATATCAATCCTATTCATTTCAATAAACTCTATCCTTTTGGATTGATTTTAGCACAAAATTAGTACAAATTATGACACAAGAATTTGCTAAAACAAATTCTCGGATAACTTGGAACGATTCGACCCCGTTCTTTCCCCAGAAAAAACGAAAAAAAGATTGCATTCTTCTTCATTTTTGTATTATCATCCTTTTTAAAGAAAAAACAGTTTCCTATAATCCTCTCGTCATTACAACGGCCGCACGGAGCAGACTTATTGTCATTGGATCGAATGGAACAAGAGGATTTTATGCCGATCCATATAAGACGACATGATAACAGGTGCAAAGCGACACAAGTGGCAGTGTCTGTAGTGATTATCACGATAGTATTTACCATATCAAGGCATATTATATGGACAAAATCTGTATTCCGCATATTATGCGGATCAATCTAATCAATGCTAGTGTCTAATTGCATAAATTTCTTATAGTATTTCTTAATTGCGAACCCGAACTTCCTTTTACGCCATATGAAAGGTTTAGCATTAGGTTGATAAACTTCAATGAATTCCGCTATTGCAGACTTCAATTGCTCTACACTTTTGAAGCTTGCGTTCTTCAAAGCTTTTCTGAAAGAATGCCAAACCATATCTCCACCTGATTGAGCCAACTTGCTGAAGTCGGAGTAAGTGGAATTTAATATTCAATGCTGCCAGCCACCCATCATTTCGCTTGTGAATACAGTAGTTGTCGAGGATGACATGGATTTCTTTCTTATTGCTATCCGGCAAATCCAAAAGTAGTTGATCCATAAATGTCAAAATTCCACTCGTCTTTTAATTCTGTTGTTTGTGTATGAATAGTCCCTGTTGCTACATTCAGTGCTGCAAACAGGTTCAGTGTTCCATGACGCTTATAGGTACTTTTAAGGCCATGCACAATTTTCCTATTACTTGTGCACATAACCGTAGTCCGCTCCAAGGCCTGATGCTTGGCTTTTCGTCAACGGAAATCACTGAGCATTTTCTGAGGGCCAGTATAAACCAACTATATCAGCCGCTTTGGGCGCAAACTCAGGGTCAGTGCTGACACCCAGCTTCTTTGCCGAGCAAGACAAATGCCTTCCTTGCGAAGAACGCGCCAGACCGCGTCGTCTGATGCTCCCAAGTGTCGCGAAAGAGAGGGCCATCCTAGTTTGATTGTCCTTTGGCGGCGGGCTCTCCATGTTTTCAAGACCAGATTACGGAACTCTTATCATATTTCGGCTTGCCAGAGCGTGGCAGATCATACAAACCTTGATCCTGTTTGTGATAAAGCGATCCGCCACTCAATAACAGTATTTTGCGATGTCTCAATATCTCTGGCTACCTTCTGCACCTGTTCCCCGTCAAGTAACTTGTTAATGATTCTAGCGCGTTCAACAAGCCGCCACTCCATACTACGACTATTGACCCATTCAGAAAGAGTCTGCCGGTCATTCTCGGAGCAATAAGGTATTCGAGCTTTTCTTGCCATTGTAAACCCCTTTATATGAAATAAACCGAAGTTTACTATATTTAACTTATTTTGCAAGTAAACACTAGGCTCTCGATATGGGAGAGGGGAATATATTTATCTTGAGGCGTTCTGTCTAACGAGAAACCCATACCGAAGATTCCGACTTGATCGAATAAAGGATCTATCGGCAGAGCCGAATTCGTTGAGGTAGATAATGAATTTCAGAACATACGACCAGGTTAGAAGGAAATGGTGTCCAGAGTGCAACATTGGCCATATGGTTTTGCAGACCGGTAGACATTGGAGACATCGCTGAAATATTGATGTTCTGGCGGACTTCTTCGCCTAACAACAGGGACAGAATTAAGGGACACCATATCTAATGCTTAAGAATATGGACATTATGCCCAAATTTCCAGTGCAATCAGTCAGCCGTTTTCTGATATAATATTCACAAATAGTTAAAGGGCGGTAGTAGTAGTAGTAGTTGCTCACACCGAGCAAAATGAGACGGTTAGAATTATAAGCGCTCGCCTCGCGAGCAAAAGGGAGAGGAAGATTTATGAAGAAGGTTAAAGAAATAGAGAAAGATGAATTACGTGCTGAGTACAAGCGTTCAGACTTCCCTGGGGCTTTGGTACGCGGGAAGTATGCAAAACGTATGAGCGAATCCTCAAACATTATTGTACTCAAACCGGAAGTTTCTGAGGTTTTCCCAAATGAAGAAGCTGTTAATACTGCACTTCTGTCACTAATCAAGCTTGCACAAAAAACGACAGGCCTAACAAAGCGCTCAACCGGACATGCTAAAAAGCTGCACGCCGGTTAGCTCAGTCGTTAGAGCAAAAAGAATAAAATGATGCCATCGCTTCCCAACCTGGAGTGGGGAGGGAAGGCCACATCTTAAAACATAAATACATGGTAAAATATCAATATTTATTATTTAAGATGTTATCCCCTTTGTGGCATCCAAAAAAGAGGTTTTTACAGATTAATACTATATGGTATAAACGCCATTCCGCTTTTGAATTAATATTTCCCAGTCTTTTTGGTTAATCCTCTTTATTTCAAGAACCTTGTGGCCTTCGAATTCCATGGCTTTTGGTACCTCGTTTACAGCTACTTCGTAATCAACAACAATCTTCAAAACCTGACCATGTTTCAGCTCCTCTAAAGCGAGTTTTGCCTTTGCAAAATTATCAGGACAGACGGTCGCCTTTAAATTCAATTCTTTATCAATGGTAAGTTCTTCAATAAATTCTCCATTAATGTAGTTTTGAGTTTTTACATATTTGGGATTCTTAAGAATTTGTTCAGTCGGCCCATGTTCAATGAGATTGCCTAAATACAGAAAGATAACATAGTCAGCAAGTCTTTTCGCCTGTCTTAAGTTGTGGGTAACAAGTACTACCGTGTATTGACTTTTGAGTTCCAGGAGTCGTTGTTCTATTCGCTCTGCAGAAATAGGATCCAGTGCGGAAGTAGGCTCATCGCCCAAAATCACCTCGGGTTCAACGGCCAAACCCCTTGCCAGGCAAAGTCTTTGTTGTTGACCAATAGATAATCTTGTGGCAGGGCTATGCAGTCTATCCTTTACCTCATTCCAGAGACCCGATACCTTGAGGTAACATTGAACAAGCCCGTCCAATTTCTTCTTATTCCTTACGCCGTGTATCCTTGGGCCGTACACCACGTTTTCGTAAATAGACATCGGCAAAATTTGGGGTCTTTGCAAAAGGAGACCCATCTTTTTTCTTAAGTGAGTAACCTCAACCTTTGGATCATAAATGTCTTCGCCATCAACAAAGACCTGACCACTGACCCGAACACCATCCTGCAAGTCAATAATGCGGTTTAAGGATTTTAATAACGTCGTCTTACCGCAACCTGATGGCCCAATTATGGCAGTGAGCTTTTTGTCGGGAATATCTATACTGATATTATTTAATACTTGAGCCCCACCATAAAAGACACTCAAGTCTCTTACGCTTATATGAGTCTTACATTCCATAAATGCCTTTCTCCTATTTAATAATGCGTTTACTAAATTTCTTTGATAAAATTCTTGATACGATACTTATCAGGAAAATTATCCCGGTTAATACCAGCGCCGAGGCGTAACCACGTTCTTGTACCTCAGGGAACGGTGTTCCTAATTGAAAAAATATTGCCAGAGGCAGTGTTGCCACGGGTTTAAAGAGCGAATAAGGCAGAGAATCGGTAAAACTTGCTGTAAATAACACAGCAGCGGCATCACCAATACCCCTGCCAAAAGCAATTAAAATTGACGTTATAATTCCAGGCAATGCCTGTTTGAAAATCACCTTTACTGCAGTTTCTAATCTCGTAGAACCTAAAGCAAAAGATGCCTCTTTCAACTCGAAAGGAATCATCTTCAAGACCTCATCCATGCTCCTTGCCATGATGGGAATTATGAGTAAGGCGACGGTAATCATCGCGGCCAAAAGTGAGGCTCTTAAGCCAAAGAATATCATCAGGGTGAAACCAAAGGCCCCGTAAACAATGGAAGGGATACCCCAGAGCACGTCAAGAAAGAAACGCACAATCAGGGCAAACTTTGATTTCTTTCGTACATATAAGTTTAGATAAAAAACCAGGGGAAGACTAACAATCAGGGCTAAAAAAGTTGCTCCTATTCCCAAAATAATCGATCCCAGAATGGCATTGAGTATGCCTCCCTCTTTGCCTATGTAATACCCGCCCTTTGGCGTCTTGATAAGCATATCCAGGTTTAATGCCGGAAATCCTTTCAAGAATATGGTTACCAAAATAAGGGCTAAACTACCTACTACCATAAACGTAGAAAGTACCATAAAACAGCGAAATATATTCTCTTCGATCTTTCTTCTATTCATAAATTAAGATTGACTCCTTTCGATGCGAAGCAGGATTCCCCATCCAACGATATTGAATAAGATAGATACAATCAACAAGATAAATGCCGCCAAAAGCACGGCAGCGTCATATAGTGGGATAGACATCATCTCACCGTAGGTATTGGCAATAAGCGCAGGTAAAGGATAAGCAGGATCAAAAATGGACTTTGGGAAAAAATTAAGTGCACACCCTGCAACCATAAGTACAGCTATGGTTTCACCAAATGCACGAGACAGACCTAAAATTATTGCAGCAATAATACCAGGCCACGATTTTTTAAAGACTACATATTTTACCGTTTGCCACCGTGTTGCGCCTAATGCCAATGATGCCTCTCGTGCTTCAAAAGGAACGTTTCTGATAACTTCCCCAATAATAGAAATCATAAGAGGGCAGATCATTACAGCCAGGACAATACCGCCGGTAATGGCAGCAAATCCGGTATAATTATCTGAAGCAAAAGGGAAAAATGGCATTTTTTCACTCAGGAAAGGCATAAGGTAATCGCGTACAAAAGGCACAATAGCCACAACCCCCCAGACACCATAAATTACCGGTGATATACCCGCAAGTAAATCAATGATTGGTTTTATATACTCCCGAATCCTTCTATGGGAATATTCCGAAAGATACGTTGCTGTTAAAATACTTAAAGGTACGGCAAGAATCGTTGCAATACCAATTACCCATAACGTGCCAACAATAAAGCCTGCCAGTCCAAACTGACCCTGGGCAGGATGCCAGATTGCTGAAAAGAGTATATCTTTCAAATTCTTTTCAGCAAGGATTGGCATGGATCTGTGATAGAGCCCAAAGATTATGAGGAAAGCTAAACTCACAACAAAAATACACAAAAGAAACATTATTTTTTGAGCAACAACATCTTTGAATTTCCTTGTATTCATTGCGTCTCCATATGAGAAATTGTACGATTTTTTCGTATACTGCGAATTTCGTTATCCAACCCCTTCCTCCACTCGAAATATTTTCGCGGGAAAGGTGTATTATTGATTAACATCTTGTATAAATAATTAATCCTCGACTCCACCACTAACCCGGCAGTATCCGTGTTATCGTGAACGTATTTACTTATCAGGTTTAATATTTTATCTTTATTGTCATAAAACCTTTCTATTAACTCCGCGATATGAGGGATATCTGGATAGGTTTTTTTGCAAAAAACACACAGCAATGAATTCTGAAATGACAGGATATCTTCATCTTTGCTGATAATGAGACACGCACTATTATCTATAGCGTGTATCTTATTATCATCCGTAAACAATACATTTCCTAAATGTCTATCGAAATTTCCTATCACGAAATCAAAGACCTTTAGCCGTTCAAAATCTTTCCTCTGTTCCGTGGTAAATCTTTCTATTTGATAACCGTCTTTAGCGTTTTGAATCCACTTCTGAACAGAGCCATTGTATCGTATGTTGTTAATAGTATCGTCAATCACCATTGTTTTTGACACCAATCCAAGCGCTACGATTTTGTCTGTTTGGTAAACAATCGCATCCCGAATAGCGGTGTCAGGATTATTTGGACTCCAGTAATGCCGGATATCGCACTTAAACACCACGGCGCTCCCATCCTTAAACGTTATCCTTTCAGGTCCACGTGGACCTCCCCACCAGCGGTCATGTTCGATTTTGGCTATTTCTTTGTCTTTTATACTGCCAAAGATTCCCGCTTTTATCCCGTCTTCAATGGTCTTATTTCGTTTACTATTTGTATCTATCTTTTCAATTACCAGATTGCGATCACTCATATTTTACTCTCTCCAAAAAAGCTTTGGTATTTTCACTAAGTTCCATCCTTCATGTGTCCTTCCTTAAATAGCGGCAACTACTGAAATTATTGTTCCTATCACAACTACCCATAAGATATCTGCTTTTAAAATCAAACCGGCAAACGCCGCACTGGCAAGGATGATGCGAATGAAGTCCCAATGGACATGCCAGGCAAAGCGAAAGGTGACCGTGAGCAGAAGCCCGACAAAAGAGCACAAAATGCCACAGATAATTTTGTTAAAATAGGGTAAAATCCGCAACCGGTCAAAGTAAGGCACAGATCCGATAACCATCATGAAGGAGGGCGAAAATACACTGATAGTGGCAATCAAACCCCCGATAAACCCGTGTAATAAATACCCTATAAAGGTTGCCGTAATCACGATTGACCCTGGAGTAACTTGCCCCAGCACTATTCCATTCAAGAGCGCCGAACTGTCCATCCAGGCGCGCACCTCAACGATCTCGTGGAACATGAGGGGAACTGAGGCAAACCCGCCCCCAAAGGCAAACAAATCTATTTTAAACATAAGTATTGCAAGATCGAACAATGTCCGATGCACGAAAAAAAGCAAAATAAAGCCTATGGCTACTACCGCCAAAAGGAGCAAAAAAGGTTTCGCAGAGTGAGGTGTTCTTGCCATGCCGACGGTTGTAGTGTTGTAAGGTAGCCCATCCTTGATGAGCGCAAATCCCAAAAGAGCAGCCAGCGCAATTACTGCTATTGGGTTCGCACTCAACCCAAACATTGTTGCTGCAACACCTGTAATGGTTATATGCTTATTACTTTTCAGGGAAGTCCTCCTAAATAACACCGTAGCATTAGCCACGATTGCTACAACGATGGCCTGAAGCCCATTGAACGTTGAAACTACAGCAGATAAAGTATGCACGCGCGCATATATGGCCGAAAGTATCGCCATAATAAAAAATGCAGGTAGACCAAAACCCATGAAACTTGCCACCGCACCGATTACTCCCCGTGTTTTTAACCCAACATACGCCGCTGCCTGCATGGATGTCGCTCCTGGTATCATCTGGCAGAGTGCAATACCATCGCGAAAGGTTTTCTCGTCGAGCCAGCGTTTCTGTTCCACTGCCATCTTGTGAATGTAAGCTACCATAGATGGGCCCCCAAATGCGGTAGCTCCCAGTCGTAAGAACGATATGAATAAATGTGTTATCGATGGTTCTGGATTAACTCGTTTAAACATCAAAATTCCTGAAACAAAGCAGTAGACAAGTACCTTTCGCCCGTGTCTGGAAATACGACTACAATCAGCTTTCCTTTATTTTCTGGCCTTGCTGCCACCTGCAATGCTGCATAGGCAGCTGCTCCAGAGGAAATACCTACCAGTACCCCTTCTTCCCGTGCCAATCGGCGTGAGAGTGCGAATGCCTGCTCGTTTTTGACCGTAAAAATTTCATCGATTATCTTCATATTAAGGATATCAGGGATAAATCCTGCACCAATTCCCTGGATTTTGTGTGGCCCTGGCTTTCCACCAGAGAGCACAGGTGAGTCAGCTGGTTCTACAGCAACCATCTTCAATGAAGGTTTACGTTTCTTGATGACCTCGCCAACACCGGTAATCGTCCCCCCTGTACCCACTCCTCCGACAAATATATCAATTGTACCGTCTGTATCGTTCCATATTTCTTCAGCAGTTGTCTTGCAGTGTATTTCTGGGTTTGCCGGGTTCTTGAATTGTTGGGGCATAAACGAGTCGGGGGTGTTTTCCACCAGTTCCTCTGCCTTATTTACCGCACCCTTCATGCCTTCTGCTCCCGGGGTTAACACAATTTCCGCACCAAATGCCTTCAGGAGTGCACGTCGTTCTATACTCATCGTATCCGGCATCGTCAAAATCAACTTATAGCCTCTTGCGGCTGACACAAAAGCCAACGCAATGCCGGTATTACCCGAAGTAGGTTCTATGATGATGGTGTTTTTCTTAATGAATCCTGCCTTTTCTGCCGCTTCAATCATTGCAATTCCAATGCGGTCCTTCACGCTCGCCATGGGATTAAAAAATTCCATCTTGGCAACGACGGAGGACTCCAGTCCTCTGGTAACATTATTTAATCTGACGAGTGGTGTATTACCAATCGTTCTTGTAATATCTTCATATATCCTTCCCATATTCTCCTCTTGATTAAGTGTAAAGGTGGGTTTGTTTTGCTTAACCCATCCTACCAGTATATTACGTATTAGCCGATTACACTGTTTGCACCTGCCTGTTTAATGTACAGAATTCAATCTTTTGTGATTCCCCTCTAAAAAGAGGGGATAAAGGGGTGTGTAAGTTTCCCTCAATACCCCCCCAGCCTCTCTTTCTAGAAGGGAGCTTAAAGTTGCTACCAAAGGTAGGCTAATTAAATGTTAAGGAATTTCAAAGCTGCGGTTGTAGAGCGAAGAGACTCTTCGCTCTACATTAAAAAGTAGCCGAAGGCCTAATCAAACCGTAATCGGTACGAACCATCGTATCCTCGGCGGTTTTTCTCAGTCTTTCTGCTCCATCCTTTCTATTGCCCTTCCTAAAATGACGGCGACTACCTGCAGCCACAATATGTGTCTCAAGGAGAAGTAGTTTATATCAGGAGAATCCAGAGATATAACTCCTACGGTACCTCCTCCTGTCTTTATGGGCACTAATAACCGGGAACGAATTTCTAGTATCTTAACCCGACACCTGGTATCGATGTGTGCATCGGGGATAATGAGAGGCTCCCCGGTCGTGAATACGTGGCCTCTCAGTCCCTCGTCTGTTTTAAAGCGTGAATTCAAATGCTCATGCTGTTTATTTATCCCAATAGTGCTTTTAACAACCAATTCCTGGGTTTCCCTGTCCAGTTTTACGCTAATTGTTCCGTTAGACACACGGAGGACTTTTCCAATAGATTCCAGCGCCAGATCAAAGATGTGTTGCAAGGCAGAGGGATCATTTAAAGACCAACCACTCAGAAGTTCAACGATCATGAATATATTTTCTGATAGTTTCAATTGCTCCTGAGATGCAATAAGTTCAGAATAATAGATCTCGCATCGCGAACAGTTCTTAGTCCCGGTTCTGTTTATCTGGTCTTGACTGTTATGTTCTTGTGCAAGAACATCTTTTCGTTTTTTGTCTACCACCATTTTCCCCCCTTTAAGAAACGTTCTTCTCTACTTCCTTGTGTAAAGAATCTTCTTTCATTTGATAATGTCCCAAGCCATTTTGTAAGTTGTTCTACACGGATCTTCCCCATTTACACATCCCTAAATCAGGCTACCTTCGGCAGTTTTATAACAGTGTAGTGGCAAGGCGCGCCGTGACACTACGGTTGGTTTGAAATTCCTATTCCTTGATACGTGTCTTACCAATAGCTTTTGCGGTATCGCAATCAAATCTTTGAGAGCACGACTGGCATTCGACGTAATTGTCATTCTCTCGTAAATTAGGTAATACACCGCTTTCTATCCTTACCCCTACTTCCGGAGACTGTTCAATGGTCAGAAAGCTGCTCGTAAAGACCCTGAACTTCTTTTTGTTTCCGCATGTGGAGCATGCAAAAAATTTGTTTGCTATCATAGTACAACCTCCTTTCATCGTTTTAATCTAAACTTTTTAACACCTTTTCTCTTTCTTCCTTAAGTATAGGAAGGCTTGTTCCCGCCTCATCCACAATCCTTGCGCCTTCATCGGAAAGGGCAAATTTGATAAATTCCTTTACCAGGCCTTGAGGTTTACCCTTGACGAAGAAGTAATTCTTTCGTGTGGCAGGGTATCTGCCGGACCGTATGCCCTTAATCGCTGCTTCACGATTTTCGTAGACTTCATCCGGATCAGCAATGCCATTTTCATTAGAGTCTATGGGTACCAATTTTACCCCTTTTAAAACCGTTCCGTCACGCGTAAAGAGAAAACTAAAGTTTCCATAGCCAATACCAATGGGATCTTTTTTCGCAGCATCAATAAGTCCTGGATCACCATAGATACCAACACCTTTTAAGTCTTCCTGCTTTTTATTGCCGAGGTATTTTGCCCAACTGGCAGCAGCGCCGCAAGAATCGGATCGTGTATAAACATGTACAGGTTTGCCTATTTTGCTGCCCGCTACCACATCCCAGCTCTCTATCACCCCTTAACATAAAGATTAAACAAGGTATTCTTCTTTACGCCTTTTTTTAAAAGGTCGCCAAGCGCCGGATTTTTTTCACTTACTGCAGGAAAGATGGCGTCATGCAGGATGTAAATGGGGACAATGCCCTTTTTAATCTCTGACGGATCAGGGTCCCGCGAGACCATTCCGATATCTACAAGGCCCGTAATGGCATCAGATGCGCCTTTGCCTGCCCCGCCCGCTGATACGTCGATCTTCACCTTGGGATGCAATGCCTGGAATGCAGCACCCCATGCTACTGCCGTGGGATAAATCGCCCACGCACCCGAAAGGGTTACTGTGCCTTTGAGTTCCCTCCCCACAGCGCCCACGGGTTCTTTTCCCTGAGCCGATACAATCGTATGGCTCAAGAACAAAATACTGATTAACGACAAACCACGAATTAATCCTTTCATCTCTCTCTCTTCTCCTTTAAAAATTAAGAACTGTAAAGTAAACTGTCAAGTGTCTGTATTAAAATGACAACTGAAAGCGGGTGGAGAATATTTTTTCCGTCTGACGATCTCCTCCTCCCGCCGCGCCGCCATCAAAGGAAGTTTCCTCATAGTTGGCCGTGAATCGCATAGCTTTGTTGAGGAACCAGTTTGCACCCACAGTCCAGGTAGACGCATGGTTTACCGACTTGTTAGGATCCAGGAATGCAAAAGTGTCATCATCGATGTCCAATTCAGTCCAACGCGCTGCGAGTTGCAGGGCGCCCCATCCCCCATTCCGCGGATCGAAGTTATTGCGGGGAGATACACTCTGGAAGGTATTGTTTTCGCCGGTCACCACATAGGAAGCCTGGACATGCCAGGCTTCATTTTCTTGCCGAAAGCCTGTCCCCTGGGCGCCTTTCTTGGCTAACAACTCTTGAGACGACACCACATATTCGCCTAGCAATCCAAAAGGCCCGTAGTACCAGTAGGCTTGCGGGGAAACACGGGAATGATCGCCATCGGCGGTAAGTGAGGTCGTGCCGGCTACCCGTTTCGAATAATCGACAATCGTGTTTTGTCCGTTCGGACTGGGCAAATTCGACAGACTATTTTCCTTCGGATGCTCCCAGGTACCGCTTACGCCGATACCAAAACCTTCCAGTGGGGACAAACCGCTGTATTGGAAGGGGTGCGCCCAGATGCGGCCGATGAACTCCTTATCGTCGTCGATATCCGTGTTGTTTGAGAAACCGTTGTCGCCGGCGCCATTGAAAGCCCCGAGTTGATAACTGACTAAATTTTTAAAGTCCACGGGGCCGCCATACTCCGTTTTGTAGCCCGGCCTGGCGAACTCGCCGTGAAACATGATACCGACATCACGGTTCGGTGCCAGGAACGTGGGGTAAGCCCGCTCTAAGAATGTTAATGAATCATTACTCTGTAGACGTTCCAGAATGACGGGCGCCTTTTGCTTCCCGATATTGAGACTGGCGAATGAAAAATAGTGGGCGTCAATATAGGCATCGTTCAGACGAACGCTGCTGCCGCCGAAATCGGGCATAATCTTGAAGTCGTAGTACTTGAACAGCCTGCCATCCAAACGAAGGCGGGCTTGCCTGAGGAGGAACTTGTTCGTTAGATTGCTGCCCTCGATCGGATTTTTTATCCCTATCTTTATCGTCTATGAAGAATTTGGCGTCTGTTTGCACTGAACCGCGCAATTTCAAGAAGTTTGCGCCATCGGCAGAGCTGAATTGGAGTCCAGATCTGCCCGCCTCGAATTTCGGTGCTCTTTTGGCGAGCTCAGTCGCAGTTTCCTGTTGCACCTCCACCCTTTGCTCAAGTTCCTTCACCTTTGATCCAACGCCTTGATGTCCGGCTGAGGCGTAGTCGGTGCTCTTTGGCGAGCTCCGCCGAAGTTCCTGTTCCACCGCCACCCTTTGCTCCAGAGCTTTCACCTTTGATCCAATGCTTTGATATCCGGCTGCGAACTAGTCGGTACGATTGCGGGTTTTTCGGCACGAAGTCTTGCGTTTTCCTGCTCGGAGGCTTGCAGCCGCCGGTCGAGTGCCTCGATATGTCGTTCCAATTTTTCCAACCGTTGTTCTGATTCCTTTATTGCCATATCCGCCGTTTCTTCTGCACGAGACGATGTTGTTGAAAACAAAGACTGATTATCAGCCAACTAAAACCAGAAGAATTCTCATTATTTCCTCCTAGAATTTTCATGCCTCCAGTTGACTGGTCAGCCTATCCAATTTTATTAATAGATCATTTTCACACCTACCGTTGTCGGATTGGTGTAATGTTTTTAACCGTTTTCACCCCTTTCAACTTCGACAACTTTGTCCATCCAGCCTGACCTGGTGCTCAAAGCAATTCCTGGATAATTTGTAAAGATTTTGATAATCACAGAGAAGGCTCCTTCAGAATTCGATACCGAAAATTGTATCATAACGGCATCGGGAAATAAACGGTTAAAGCTGTTGAGAAGGGGGGGCGGATGCAGTGAACTCTTGAACCCCGCATCATGTCTTTCGCTGTGCCCTCTGCGCCTGGTAAACGCTTGGCAGGGCCAAGGAATGGCGAGTTGCATTAGGTATCCCCCTGGCTGTTTCCGCCGTTTCTAACTTTGTGCCCGTTTAGGTTCTCCATAGTACTTTTCCATCCCCTGCCATCCAGGCTATACTAAACGGGTTCATTCATTGTGATTTATTAAAAATATGAAAACAAGAACCCCGAAGGGGTAAAATGATTATAGATGAAAAAATCGAAAACAACACCCAATCCCAAGGAATGACATAATGGACACGCCGGGCATTTCACGGAAAAACATCCATATCACCCCTTAGGGGTTTATCGTCGGGGTTTTATGCTATCGTCTATAATCATTTCATCCCTACAGGATTCAGAGCTCTTTCATTGGAATAGTATTAAATCTATCGTTAGGAATTCTAAAATAAAATCACACTCTATTAACCTTCTCAGTATAACAACCCCTATCAATAAGATGGCAATTTCAATTGTTGTTTATACAAAGTCTACCAATATGGTAGATAATATAATAACCCCAAATGCTTTTGTCAAGAAGTTTTTTCATGTTAAAAATATCGAAACATTTAGCTTTTTGAAAAATATCTTTCAGCTGCTCCCTCCTAAACTCCTGTTTGGGAGTGTAATGGACGAGAAACTCAGTTTCTCTGCAATTGTGTACCCAAAACAGGAGTTTGGGAACAAGCAGTAGTGGTTTATTTAAAGGCAATTTTTCAAACGGCTAAAATCTTACCAAATACCCTACGGCAGTTTCACATCATAGTCCAATGTTACCGCTGTATCTCCGGTATCCTTGTCGATCTTGATGGGTAGGCGCCAGACTACCGCATCAATGAAACACGCCCCCTGATTATCATCCCTGCAATAATAAAAACTCATAGAGACTTTTACGTCTGTACTCAATACTTCTGAACCTGTCTTGAGGGGTATTTTTACCGGCAACGCAGACCTTTCGGTCCCTGATTTCCGCTTGCCCTGCTCAATCTGAATACCTGTACCAGCCTCGACCGTATATACCGGTGCGGCATTGGGGTTCAGATGATATCCTTCAGGGAAATTTATGTTTACTGTTAGTTGTATCTCTGCATCTGTTTTCAAGGTTTTTAAAGGTAAATCTAATACCTTTGTAAAGGGCAGCAATTCAGCCTGTGGAATAGCTTTTGAACCTTCTGTTTTAAGTCCTTTTATCTGCAAGGTACTCGCCTCCCTGGTTTTCATATCTATTACACGGATGGCATGGTTATTGGTATCAGCAACATACAGCTTATTACTTGCAATACTAAGACCGCCGGGTTCGTAAAATTGGGGATCTTTACCATCGACATGCCCGGCTTTTCCATTACCTGAGAACGTCCGGCACGTTCTGTCCAAAGGATTTAACACCTTAATCTTGTGGTTATAGGTATCTGCTATATAGATAAGCCCGTTGTGGTTCAATACACCAAGGGGATGCTGTAAACGCACCTCATCCCCCTGGCCGTCTACATCCCCAAAGACAAAGAGGTCATCTCCTACAACCGTCTTTACTTCTTTTTTATCGAGGTCCACGTAGCGGACAGAACTTACCTCGCTGTCTGCAAAATAGAGCCTCGAACCAGAAAGGGTAATGCCGCTGGGTTGGGCCATAGACGCCTTATCTAACGGACCATCAATGCGTCCCTCTTTGCCGCTGCCGGCAAAAGGTTGAAACACGGTAGTCTCTAAATCCATCACCCAGATTTGGTGTGCTCCGGCCATAGCTATATAAAGCTGCCCTTTTGAAAAGACGATATCCCAGGGTGAATTAAGAGGAGAAACTGTCCCCATTCCACCGCTCTCCATAAAACCGGCCTGCTTACCCGTACCAGCAATTGTTTTGACTGTCCCCGCCTTTAAATTCAATGTACGAATAAGGTGATTCTCTGTATCTGCCACATATAAAATGTCCCCATGCAGGGCCATTCCTTGTGGGTGGTTGAAGCGGGCTTCAATAAATGCCCCGTCGTTCCTGCCTGATTCACCGTCGCCAACCGTATCCAGGACATCACCTTCCAAATTCGTTATCATAATCCGATTGTGATTAGAATCCGCAATGAACAGCCGATTCGATGCACCGTCTGCCAGTACCTTGCCAGGAAATGCAAGGGTGCTTGGACCGAGTTTGTATTTTTCTAAAGAACGTGGTATAGGGGTCTCATTGATGAGATTTTTTGAACGATAATCGGAGACCAATTCACCAATGAGTTTGTCCAGGATATCATAATGCCCCTCGCCGGTGTCTGACCCCACGATGCATCCCTCCGGGTCGATCAGTACGAGCGTGGGCCACGCACTGACACCGTATGCTTGCCAAATGGCGAAATTGCTGTCGTTAACCACGGGATGTTCAATCTCGTACCGGAGGATGGCCTGCCGGATATTGTCTGCGTCCCGTTCATTCTCAAATTTTGCAGAATGTATCCCGATAATCACCAATTCTCCGGGATATTTCGCCTCTAATTTTTTGAGGTCTGGAATGATATGCATGCAGTTAATACAGCAATATGTCCAGAAATCAAGGAGCACGACCTTGCCCTTTAAATCAGCCAGTGTCAGAGGTTTTAAAGTATTGAGCCAGGCAGTGCCACCCGATAATTCAGGGGCAGGCTTTCTTTTTTTCTGCGCTGATACCAAAGGCATTCCTCCGAGGAAAAAGAGTACACATATCAAGATAAAGACTGCTGCCTTTTGGGATGAAAGGCATGAAAAAGGTCTGATATTTTTCATGGTCATAGTCCTTCTTTGTTATTCTTTTTACGTTTAAAAAGATACTTCCCGTAGAATACAAAGCTAACAACAATCAACAAGATCACACTGAGAATAAAATAAGCGACCTCCATAGTTCTCCTCCTTTGCAAAGATACCGTTCTTTCTGCAATTCCTACAGGATAAATCGTAAATACACTATTTCTCTTTTCTTCATTCTAGCAGTGCTTAAAGGGCTATCAAGGAAAATTTATCATTGTATACTTGTATTTGTGCTTATATGGCCTTACAATTGGGTATGATAAATCTCTGCTAAAGGAATTGTTCCTATGAATCGGAATAAGAAAATAGTATATCGCTTTCTCTTTGTTGCACTCATCATTTTTACTCTCGTATACGGTATATATTTTTCTGTCCCTTTATTTTTCGTAAAGATACTTTTCCCTCGTATTACGAAAGATTTGGGATTTAGCACATCTACCTGTGAAGTTCGGAAATTCAGCTTCAGCCGACTCGATCTAGCCTCTCTTCAATGGGGGGAATTTGAAAATCCCTCTTTATCGTGCGACTCGGTCAGGATCGATTATTCTTTACCCGGTTTGATGAAAAGACATATTCATAAAATTATCATGAGCGGGATTGAAATAAGGGCGGAATATAAAAACGGAGCAATTGTTATTCCTGGAATGGATTTTAATAAACTTTTTCAGGATTCTTCAGATACAAGGCAGGAAAAGCCGGCCAATTCCCGGCAGCAAACACCGCCCATACGTTTTGGAGAATTTGTAGTGCGGAATGCCACCATTAGGGTAAAGTCAGGAGATGAGAATTTCAGAATCCCATTAAGTATGAAAGCGAAACCTCTTGTCATTGAGGGAAGCGAACCCGCTTCTTGCTATGAATTACAATTACGGCTATATCCAAATCTGACAAATCTCCTGCCGGGACTTAAAATTACCTCCACAATAGATATGAACGTACGATATGATTTTAAAACAAACGATCTTGGTATAAAGATTGACCTTGCAGATATGAATATTGAATATAATACATTACACGTGCAGAATTCCCCCGGTAACGTTCCATTAACGATAGAATTTAGAAAAAAACAGGACGATATTCACATGAAATTCTCCCGTTTTTGTATGGTGTCACCTGTTCCCATAGAACTATCCATGGAAAATACTACTGGTTGTAAGCTGCACATCTCTCCGGATAAGATGGATGTACAGGGAAAAATACTTGCAAACATTCACAAAGAATTAACAAACACCAACTCTCTTTCCTGGTTAAAACTTGCCAATTCCGAATCTTTGCCCTTTCTGTTTAAAGGCAGGAAAAGAGGATCTCTGTGGTATTTTTCTTTGAATTCGCCAGGTTCAGGTTCACCGCTTCGATTTTACAGGCAGACAGACAAGGTTTCTTTCCATCCAAAGAGTATTTCTATCCACGGAAAGGGAAAGGGATCACAGGGTATTACCCGATTTACCATGAAAATGTCTGATATGTACTATAATTCAGATGATATGCATATCGATATTCCAAGTCTCCTGATATCCGGTAATTCTTCCATTGATAGTGGACAGGTTCCTGCGACAAAGGCCTTTGCGAAGATAACCGATGCGGAATGTACCATGGGAAGTCTTCGCGTAGGGAAAATAGACGCCAAAATCCCGTTTCAATGGCCATATCCAGCGGTGGAAATGGATAAAATTAAATTCGAAAATGAGCCAAAAAGATATTGTACTATAGGTGAAATAAAATATTCTGACATGGATGTAGGGAGAATTTCTGCAATCCCTTATCAGGACGGGTTAAACATCCTCTTCTCAGGCCAGCACACAGATTTTCTCCCTGATTTCCGGGTTAATTTCTCGGGAATGGCGGGAATAAATAACGAAGGAGGCTTTGTTTCAAAGGTTGATTTTAAAGCCTCTGACTCAGGGAAGGCCGCAAATATAGACCTTGGGAAGTTCTTTCCCCAATTGGCAGGCACGTTTTTCGAGGGCAATCTGGATATTAACGGTAATTGCACCTCCATTGGTAATACGATAACAAGTCGTGGTTTTATAGCAATGCATAACGCTACCATAGAAGCCCCTGAAAAAAAGATGATCCTTGAAGGGATTGACATAAACTTGAGTATACCTGATTTATATAAATTCCGGAGTGACCCTGGTCAGGTCTTGGAATTTAAACGATTTGCCTGGGGTGATATTGAAATGAACGAAGGAGAGGTAGAATTTCAGATAGAATCGCTATCGTCTCTTTTTCTTAAAAAGACTAGTTTTTTCTGGTGTAGAGGACATGTATACACGCATGGTTTACAGATAAAATCTGCGAAAAGAGAATTAGATATTATTTGTTACTGTGATCGTCTTAAGCTATCAACACTATTAAAGCAGTTTAATTTGGCACGTGTTGAAGGTGAAGGTACAGTAAATGGACGTATTCCAATAAGTTATAAGAATGGGTAAATAAAAGTCCTTGATGGTTTTCTTTATTCGACACCCGGAGAAGGCGGCACTATTAATTTTAGTACTGATACCCTTGTACCTGGGGCATCTGGCGTTCAGCAGAGTATTCAAATGCAAATTGCCCAGGAAGCCCTGAAAAATTTTAAATATGACTGGGCGAAACTTTCATTATTAAGCGAGGGTGAGGATCTTATGATCCGCTTGCAGATGGACGGAAGGCCTGCAGATTTATTACCATTCGGCTTTAATAATAAGACAGGCCTCGTGAAAACAGAACAACCACGGGCACATTTTCAGGGAATACGCTTTAATATCAACTTCAAACTTCCTCTTGATAAAATGATCTTTTACGGTTCAGGTCTGAGTGACTTAATGCAAAACAAATAATTCATGAAAAATTTATGCCCATAAGAAGGCAGGCGTGATATAGTATGAGAATACCTGGTATTGGTTACGTAGAAAATAAGGAGAGATCGATGAAAAAGGCCTTGGTAGTTTCCTGCATGGTATTGTTTATTTTTTCCCAGGGATGTAAGACTGAACACAAAGTGGAATTGGATGTAAAGCCGATGCAAATTACTATAGATGTAAATATTCGGGTCGACCGTCAGCTAGAAGATTTCTTCGGCAACCTGGATGAAGCAGCAAAAAGTATCCGTGGTAAAAATACAAATCAATAATTATTTATAACGTTTAGCACTTTTAATAAAGGAGTAAAAAGATGAAAACCAAAATATTTGCGTCCTTTTTAATCATTACGTTTATTGCAGGATTTTTTACATGCGCTTTATCGCTTGCTGCGGATATAAATGCAGTAAAGGCAAATATGGAAAAGCGTCTTCCTCTTGTTGTGGAGTTAAAGTCTAAGGGTATAGTCGGGGAAGACAATAATGGGTATTTA
Source organism: Planctomycetia bacterium (assembly GCA_015075005.1). Classification (GTDB taxonomy): domain Bacteria; phylum Planctomycetota; class Brocadiia; order Brocadiales; family Brocadiaceae; genus Brocadia. Next base: position 527,492 of record JABTVC010000001.1, on the reverse strand, counting down.
CAGTTTGTTGGTGGAAAACGCGAAAAAGAAGCCACAGTAGAGGCTGAAAATCAGGACAGAAAAGAGGTTTACCAGGTAATTGCTAAAAAAGAGAGAGTCAGTGTAGAGCAGGTGGGGCAACGCAGGGCACTACAAATTATTAATAAAGCAAGGAAGGGCGAATGGTTGCAAGACCCGAACGGAAAGTGGTACCAAAAATAGACAAACAGAGATGGGTATGCCAAAAAAATAAAGTCACAGCTATTTACGGAGACTTTAGTAAAAAACCAAAAGGGGCATTAGCAAAAATCAAAGAGTGTGGTATGCGCGCTGCTTTAACGAAAAGCTTCCAGAAATATAATGGAAATAATTCATTGAAAATGTTACAAATACGCAGCATTGTGAGCCAAACAGGCTTTTAAAACCTTATATTTCTTTACATGAAAGGAGAAGATAGTGAATAAGCAAACTTTAATAGAATCAGTAACAAAAGAGCTGGGTATCTCAAAAGCCCAGGTGGAAAGAGCAGTAAATGCGGTATTGAATGGTATAAGTCGGGGATTGAAAAAGGATAAGAACGTGCAACTGATTGGTTTTGGTACATTTCTCGTAAAGACAAGAAAAGCAAGAAAAGGAAGAAACCCTCAGACGGGAGAACCGATCAAGATTAAGGCTTCCAAAACTGTTGGGTTTAGGGTAGGCAAGAAATTAAAGGAAATGATCTGAAATGCACCAATACGTTAATTGTTATGTATAATTCGAACTGTCACCATATTCTTCTTTCTGTGCAAAGCCTTTGAAATTTGATGAGTAAAATTAAATACGAAAGGATCATTAAAGGTTACAAATAGTCTGAGCTTATCGAGATAAAATTATGGGTAACAAACATGATTGATGGGGCATAACCATGGAGTGCTAACGGACTGGTGCTACCGCCGGCCGTTAGCACCAAAAATCCCATGAAACTCCTCTCGATAAAGTGACGCAGGCTGCTTTAAAAGACTTCCTTACGTGGTTTTTGTATCTTTCCGATAGGCTGTTCCTTTTCTATCTCTTCAATTATCCTTTGGATGCCTTCACGCTTTTCGAGTATGCCCTGGAATATGTCATACTCTGTGGTTTTAAAGAAAAAGGTTAAAAACGGCCTGAAGAAAACCATCATCTGGCTTCCCACATAATTGAGCGGGTGTGCACATTCAAGAAACATCGTGGCAGGGAGCGTAAGTTTTCTTTTTTGGATTATGGCCACCAGCTTCAAAATAACGGCGAGTTCCTTTTCGCTCAACGTCTTATTTTCGTGAGACGTTCCCATACTAAAGGCATGTTTAAATGCCCGTCTGACCGATTGCCCGTCTACCTTAGGAAGATATGAGCAAATTTTTGATAAAATATTTTGTAAATACATAGTGCCCGGCATCTTACCAAAATAGTACCATTTTCGTCAAAATTAAAATACTTCTAATGTCCACAGCAAGTACATTTTCCTTGTAATTGTAAGTCTTCCTGCCTATAATAAAAACTTAATTGTTCAACATTCAGCGGTCAGCTTTCGGCAATCAGGATTGAATGGTAACAGCAGGGGTTGAAGATTCTCAACCCATACATCGAAATTGCTTACTGGTTAAGTTTGCTAGGGTTTTGGGAGAAGGGAAATAGATAATGCCATATCGGGCATGGTTTCAGTGTATATCAGGTTGCGATGAGAAGTATGAACTGAACGAGGTCGTTTACCAGTGTAAAAAGTGCGGTGACCTGCTGGAAGTTAAACATGATATGGATAAACTTCGCAGGCATATCCCCGAACATTGGAAGAAGCTCTTTGACGAGCGCTACAGGCGTTCCAAGTGGCCTTATGGAAGTGCTGTCTGGGGCAAGAAGGAGTGGGTTTGTCCCGAGGTTGATAATGAGAACATCGTTTCCTTATATGAAGGTGGAAGCAACCTCTTCTGGGCCGAACGACTCGGGAAGGAAATTGGACTCGAAGACTTATGGATCAAGCAGTGTGGAAATGCCCATTCAGGCTCTTTCAAAGACCTGGGGATGACCGTGCTGGTTTCTATGGTCAAGCAAATGATTTCTGAAGGCAAGAATATTCCCGCTGTTGCCTGTGCTTCTACCGGAGATACCTCCGCTGCCCTGTCGTCGTATTGCGCTGGTGCTGGTATTCTTGCCATAGTATTTCTGCCAAAGAACAAGGTGTCTCACGCACAACTCATCCAGCCCATCGCCAATGGGGCGCTTACTTTATCGCTGGATACCGATTTTGACGGGTGCATGAAACTGGTAAGAGAGATATGTAGTAAAAATAACATCTACTTAGCAAACTCCATGAATTCGCTTCGCATTGAGGGACAAAAAACGGTAAGCATTGAAATAGTCCAGCAGTTTGACTGGGAAGTGCCTGATGTTGTGATTGTTCCGGGAGGAAATTTGGGTAATACCGCTGCTCTGGGGAAGGGCTTTCTCATGATGAAGGAATTAGGATTGATAAACAAATTGCCTCGTATCGTTTGTGCGCAGGCCGCAAAGGCAAATCCTCTTTACCTTAGTTATTTGAATGGTTTTAAAGAATTTAAACCTGTGAAGGCACAGAAGACCCTCGCTAACGCTATTCAGATAGGCGACCCGGTAAGTTACAAAAAGGCGATCAACGTTTTAAAAACATTTCATGGCATCGTAGAGCAGGCAACAGAAGATGAATTGGCTAATGCCTCTGCGCAAGCGGACAGAACGGGTCTGTTCAGTTGTCCGCACACAGGGGTTGCACTTGCAGTGTTAATAAAATTGCTGGATAAGAAAGCGATAATGCCTCATGAAAAAGTTGTTGTCATCTCGACTGCGCATGGTTTAAAATTCCCTGAATTTAAGATAAACTATCATGAAAACAGACTGGAAGAAGTAACCCCACGCTTTGCAAATCTTCCTGTAGAAGTCCAGCCACAGTACGATGCGGTTCGGACGGCTATTTACCGAAAACTTGAAAAAATATCTGTGTAAGCCTCATTGCTACAGCACTGGTCGTTACTGCATTTCCACTCTCCCTGATATAGCACATTTGCCCAAATGTCCCATGAAATTCCCCGATAATTACACCGATTAAATTCCTTGACAAAAAACAGGCGATACTTATAATAACTTTGGAAGTACGGTAGTATTTACAGGGAATAAATTTTTATAAGCACAGGATTTATCCTGGAAGGTTTCTTTCAGTTAGTATGAAGGGAAGTTGTTAAATGAATTATTTTAAGACAATGGTTCTACTCGTCGCTTTGACGTTATTACTTATTTGGGTAGGGAGTATGGTTGGGGGTCATCAGGGTGCAGTTTTTGCTTTCGCTATAGCAATGGGTATGAATTTTTTCAGTTACTGGTTTAGCGATAAGATTGTCCTGAAAATGTATGGGGCGCAGGAAGTTTCCGGACAGGAATCACCGGACTATTATGAAATCGTGAAAGAGCTAACGATTCATGCAGCGATGCCTATGCCTAAAATATATATCATCCCGACAAATGCTATGAATGCCTTTGCGACGGGCAGGAATCCCAATCACGCCGCAGTGGCAGTTACAGAGGGGATGCTGAATTCTCTGAAACGCGAGGAGCTTAAGGGTGTTTTAGGACACGAATTGTCCCACATCCGGAACAGGGATATCCTTATATCTACCATAGTTGCAACCGTCGCTGGCGCTATTATGTTGCTGGCCAATATGGCACGATGGGCTGCCCTCTTTGGAGGTTATGGCGGAAGAGATGGAGAAGGAAACAGGGGGAACGGTGTTTCTATGTTGTTTTTAGCCATTTTGGCCCCTATTGCCGCGCTTGTCATCCAGATGGCGATTTCCCGTTCGCGGGAGTATGCTGCCGATAAAGGGGGCGCATCACTAACAGGGAATCCTTTGGGACTAGCCAGTGCCCTTGAAAAATTACAACAGGCATCAATAGCCAGACCCATAGATGCAAATTCTGCTACGGCCCATATGTTCATTGTTAATCCATTAAGCGGCCGATCGTTTGTCACACTATTTAGCACCCACCCACCGATTGAAGAGCGGATTAAGAGGCTCAGGGCAATGGCTTAAAAAAATATTCAACCTTGGTGTGGTTCGGGTGTCGCCTGACGCAAAGTCACAAGACACGAACCTTCTGGCGGCCTGTGTAACTTCACCATTGAAGATCTTTGATGTTTTTGTGTCGTAGTTAGTATAGATATTGCCGGAAAAAGTGTATTTTTACAAAGATAGCAATTTACATGGAGGGACATGAATGGTGCACTATACTTGCGATATGTGCGGAAGACCATTACTGGCAGATGAAGACATTCGGTATGTAGTAAAGATTGAGGTATATACGGCATGTGACGCTATGGATGACGATGACGACGATGATGATGATGATATAGACGAAGAAATTTGGGAGATGGAAGAAGACGAAGGACGGGATGGGTTATCAAACCACGGAGACTCATTAGGAAACGGAGAATATAAAGCATTCCGTTTCGATTTGTGCGTGAAATGCCATAAAAAATATTTGCAGGACCCTTTATTTTTAAAATCATGGAACAGAACAAGATTTTCAGAAAATTGAAATTTCTTTTGAATGTTTATTAGCCTCGGTTGTTTTCTGTTGCGAAAGGAAAGACAAAGCACTTTGCTATGTAAAAGCTATGGGAATGACAATAACAGAGAAGATTATCGCTGCCCATTCTGGCCTCAAAGAAACGCATCCAGGCCAGTTTGTTTATGCAAGTGTAGATATCTGTCTTGGCAATGATATTACCGCACCTATCGCCATTGAAGAGTTTGAAAAGACCGGCATTAAAAAAGTTTTTGATGCCGAAAAGATAGTATTAGTTCCTGACCATTTTACTCCCAATAAAGACATCAAGTCTGCCCAGCAGTCAAAATCCCTCCGTGTCTTTGCTGAAAAGCACCACTTGAAACATTACTTTGAGATTGGCCGGATGGGGATCGAACACGCACTCCTCCCCGAAAAAGGGATTGTTGCACCAGGAGACCTGGTTATAGGGGCTGATTCTCATACATGCACCTACGGTGCCATCGGGGCATTTTCTACAGGCGTAGGAAGCACTGACCTTGCCGCATGTTTTGCTACGGGGAAGGTATGGCTCAGGGTGCCTGAATCGATTAAATTTGTTTTTCACGGCAAGGTAAAAAATTGGACATCCGGAAAGGATTTAATCCTCTATACGATTGGAAAGATCGGCGTGGACGGTGCACTCTATAAGTCGATGGAATTTACCGGTAGCACCATTAACCATCTGCCCATGGATGACCGTTTCACCATGTGTAACATGGCGATCGAGGCTGGGGCTAAAAGCGGTATCATCGCCCCTGACAGAAACACCGAAGACTATATAAAAGGCAGGGTTAAGAAGAAATCTGTGATGTATCAAAGCGACCCTGACGCTCATTACACAAAGATATACGAATTTAATGCGGAAGAAATCTCGCCTCAAATAGCCCTTCCCAGTTTGCCTGAAAATACAAAACCTGTGGAAGAAGTTTCAGGCATTAAGATTGACCAGGTGGTCATAGGTTCCTGCACGAATGGAAGAATTTCAGACCTCCAAATAGCCGCAAAAATTCTCAAAGGAAAAAAGGTGCACCCCTCAATCAGACTCATCGTTATTCCGGCAACCCAGGAAATTTATAAACAGGCATTACAAGACGGTCTGATTGAGATATTTATTGATGCCGAGGCGGTAGTTTCCACTCCAACCTGTGGTCCTTGTCTTGGCGGACACATGGGAATCCTGGCAGAAGGAGAACGGGCGTTGTCTACGACTAACCGTAATTTTGTTGGTCGCATGGGACATCCCAAGAGTGAGATATATCTTTGCAGCCCTGCCGTTGCAGCCGCATCTGCAATCACGGGAAAGATTACACCGCCTGATCAAATACTAAGGAATTGATGGAGAAAGTGAGTTAAACTATGTCTCAGAAAAAATATATCGGGCTGGATATCGGCTCTGTGAGCGTTAAAGCAGTGTTGATAAACGGACGCAAGGAAATCCTGGAAAACCACTATGTTCGTTCGCACGGTCAGCCAGTACAAACATTTCTCCTTGTTTTACGAGATATCTTCAACCGAACCCATATTGATGATATTGATGGCATCGCTGTTACAGGGTCTGGCGGAAAACTTGTCTCTGAATTAATGAATATTGCCTTTATCAATGAGGTAGTTGCCCATAGTCAGGCCACCACAACCTTATATCCGGAAGTGCGCACCATTATTGAAATTGGTGGCGAAGATTCAAAGCTTATGCTTATTGAAAAAAATGAGACTACAGAGCAAATGAAGGTTTCTGATTTTTCAATGAATACCATGTGTGCAGCAGGTACGGGCTCGTTTTTGGATCAGCAGGCCACACGGCTTGGCATTGTTATTGAGAGAGAATTTGGAGAACTTGCGTTAAAATCTAAAAATCCGCCGCGTATTGCTGGTCGTTGCAGTGTATTTGCCAAGACAGATATGATACACTTACAACAGGAAGGCACTCCTGTACACGATATTGTAGCCGGTCTTTGTTATGCCATGGCCAGAAATTTCAAGAGTAATATTGGAAAGGGAAAGGAATTTTCCAAACCCATTGTTTTTCAGGGTGGTGTAGCTGCAAACGTCGGTATGATTAAGGCGTTTGAGGACATTTTAGAACTCAAACCAGGCGAACTCCTGATACCAAAATATTTTAATGTAATGGGGGCGATTGGCACGGTATTTAGTCTTATAGATAAAGGTACCCATTCGCCCTTCCGGGGATTAAAAGAGGTTGAAGAATATTTAAGAAATTGCGGTGCAAAGGCTTCAAACCTCGAACCTCTTCAATCGGATAATTACAAAATCTTTGAAAAAACGCATTCAATCGTTGATGGCGAAAAGATCGAGGCATACGTGGGCGTTGACGTGGGATCGATCAGCACGAATATTGTGGTTATCGACAAACACAAAAATGTCCTGGCAAGACGCTATCTTATGACGGCAGGAAGACCGCTTGAGGCCGTCAAGCAGGGCCTCTATGAGGTAGGGCTTGAGGTTGGAGACAAAGTGATTGTCTGCGGTGCCGGAACGACAGGTTCCGGGCGTTACTTAACGGGAGACTTTATCGGCGCAGACATAGCAAAGAATGAAATTACCGCTCATGCAACTGCTGCTGCAAATGTAGACAAGAATGTAGACACCATCTTTGAAATTGGCGGGCAGGATTCCAAATTTATCCGATTAGAAAACGGGGCTATTGTGGATTTTGCCATGAATAAAGTCTGTGCTGCCGGTACCGGGTCATTTCTGGAAGAGCAGGCGGAAAAACTTAGCGTGAGCATCAAAGGGGAATTCAGCAAACGGGCACTCTCGTCATGCTGTCCCTCACATCTTGGTGAGCGTTGTACCGTATTTATGGAATCTGACCTTAACCATCATCAGCAGCGCGGGACGTCCAAGGACGACTTACTCGCAGGGTTGAGCTATTCTGTGGTGTTAAACTTTATTAACCGGGTGGTAGAAGACAGAAAAATTGGAGATTCGATTTTCTTTCAGGGGGGGGTAGCCGCCAACCGTGGTGTAAAGGCAGCATTCGAAAAGGTAACCGGAAAGAAGGTCATTGTTCCTCCCCATCACGATATTATGGGAGCCATTGGTTCCGCTATCATTGCCATGGAGGAAAGGGCATGGGAAAAGTCCCGGTTTAAGGGGTTTGACCTCCGGCACAAAAGATACGAACTGTCTTCCTTTGTTTGTAAAGATTGTTCAAATATTTGCGAGATTAGAAAAGTTACCATCGATGGGGAAAATCCGCTTCATTACGGAAGTCGCTGCGGCAAATTTGACGATGAAAGGACTTTAAAAAAGGGGAAGCATCTTCCCAGACTCTTCCGTGAGCGTAAGGATGCCCTCTTCAATACGTATAAGAAGAACAAGCCTGATCAACCGAATGGGAAAAAGATTGGGATACCGCAAGCTTCTACTTTTCACGACCTCTATCCGATGTGGAAGGCATTCTTTACCGAATTGGGTTTTGAAGTTATAACCTCCAGCGATACCAACAAAGATATTATCTATAATGGTGTGGAAGTGATTACTGCAGAAACCTGTTTCCCCATCAAGGTTGCTCACGGGCACGTAATAGACATGCTGGACAGGGATATTGATTACCTTTTTTTGCCCAGCGTGATTAATTTAACGCACAGTAGTCCAAAACTTACTCACTCATTTGCATGTCCTTACGTACAGTGTATACCGTATCTTGTACGTTCGGCTATTGATTTCAAGGGAAAGATGTTTACCGTCTTATCTCCTGTTATTCATTTTGAATATGGAGAGGGATATGTAAACAAGACCTTGCGCCAAATCGCAAAAGGCATTGGAAGAACGGGAGAAATTGTTGAAGCGGCAATAAAATCGTCACACGAGGCATTGCAGAATTTTAACAAGACGCTTGAAGCAAGAGGAAGAGATATCCTGGAAAAGTTGGGGGAGAATGAAAAGGCCTTCGTGCTGATCAGTCGCTCATATAACGGCTGTGACACAGGCATGAACCTTGGGCTTCCGGAAAAATTGCGAGATTTAGGTATTCTGACAATTCCGCTGGACTTTCTGAAGCTGGATATTGAAGAAGTGGCCCATGATTATCCGAATATGTATTGGAAGACCGGGCAAAAATTCCTCGCTGCTGCAAGGGTAATTTCCAGAGACAAAAGGCTTTATCCATTATATATTACCAACTTTGGTTGTGGTCCTGATTCATTTATATCTAAATTCTTTGCTAAAGAATTATCAGGAAAACCTTGTTTAACAATAGAGATTGATGAGCACAGTTCAGATGTTGGGGCAATCACCCGATGCGAGGCATTTATTGATAGCCTGAAAAATGTTAAACCTTTTTATCAGGGTAAAAAATTAAGAGACGATGTTCCGTTCCGGGCACTAGCCGGGAAGAAGAGAACGATTTACATTCCCTATATGTGCGACCACGGCAGAATGATTGCAGCATCAATGAAGGCTAATGGGGTACTGGCAGAGGCCTTGCCAATGGCAAATAAGGATACGGTTGATGTCGGGAGAAAATTCACATCAGGAAAGGAATGCTATCCGGCAATCCTTACAACGGGAGATATTGTGAAAAAGGCCATGAGTCCTGATTTTGACCCTGAGGCCAGCGCCTTTTTTATGGCTACAGCATCGGGCCCCTGTCGATTTGGCCAGTACAATAAGTTTCAACGTATTGTACTTGACGAACTTGGGCTTTCCCATGTACCTATCTATACGATGGACCAAGGGGAAAATTATGATGAAGACACAAAAAACCTTGGCACCAACTTTCGCAAACTTGCATGGAACGGTATTATGTACACCGATCTCTTACAAAAATTGCAGAGAGAGACGAGACCCTATGAATTGCATAAGGGTGAAACTGACAGGCTCTATGAAAAGTATGTGAAAGAGGCTGAGATTGCACTCGAAAAACAGCTGAATTTAGTTGAACTTGCCCGTGAAGCTAATAGTGCGTTTGCAAAAATACCGGTAGATCGGAGCAAGCCCAGACCATTGATTGGTGTCATTGGAGAAACCTATGTCAGGTGCAATGAGTTTGCAAACAATTTTCTCGCAAAAAGTATTGAAAAGTTGGGTGGAGAGGCTTTCATTCCTCCCTTTTCCGAATGGATTAATTATATCGCACACTGCCGCAGAGAATCGTGTCGCTTTGAAAAAGATTATAAGGGCCTTTTCAGAGAGCTCATATCAGATGTTGTTCAGAGATACGATGCCTATAAGCTCACGAAGGTGTTTAAGGGAAGGATCAGGCATTTCCTGAAAGATGCATCGATTAAGGAGCTTATCAAAAAGGGAAAACCGTATATCGACGATTCTTATAAAGGAGACCCGGTACTCAGCATGGGCAAAGCAATTGAATACGCGGAGGAAGGATTTGATGGCTTAATTAACGTGATTCCTTTTCACTGCATGCCCGGAACGGTAGTAAATGGTGTGCTTGAAAGGTTTCAGAAGGATTTTTACGGTATGCCGTGCCTGAAAATGTCCTTTGACGGTCAGGAACAATCGAATGAGGAAACGCGACTGGAGGCATTTATGCATCAGGCATATCAAAGGATGGAAGGCAGGTTACATTCTAAAAAACAGGGTACGGTAAGCCATAGACAAAAAGACAAGGTGAGCAGCAGACCGTTGGCAGCAGGCAAAAGATGATAAATTATACATAACGATACGTAAGAATTTCAAGTGTGCACAATTATTTATGCGCTATGGGTAATATTTTAGGATTCAATGCAGGTGCACTTTGCGCGTTCGCCTTAAAGACCAACGAGGATATGCGATGAAAGGTAAATGCTGAAGTTTGAATAATATCACTGATGGATGAATTATCCCGGCACGATATTTAAATACCACGGATGCTCGAGCTGGCATCTCAGCATGGAAGATCTGACCGAATTTTATGAAAAACATCGGGCGACATTTATGGTTATGGGATAATTTCGGATGCTCCAATTATGCCTACCGACAAAGTCTTCGCCCGTATCTTCTTCGGAAATATTAATATAGGTCTACCATAGTGTCCTGGGAACAGATTCAGAAGGTGATAAGTAGAGTCAACCTTATGCCGGCAAAATTCAATCGCACATCGAAAAAATTCAAATTAGAACCATTTCCCAGGAGATGCAGAAATTATTGCCGCGGATTGATGAATTTTAAAAAGACGGTAACTGCTGTATAAATTCTGATTCACACACCAGATTACAAACAGTCCGATGAACGAAATACGCCAGATAAAGACTGTTTAGATTTTAAAATTGAATTTTGTTTGTCGTGTAATTTGATGTAAATTTCTGTGACTTTAACCGTTATCTTACTCACGTCAATAACTATATCATGCAAACCATAGAAATCACCCAGAATATCTATTGGGTTGAGTATTAAGCCACCCTCAGGGCATTGATGTGTTTCAACTCGTTTGCGAAGCACCTACAACTCTTATCTTATCCAGGCAACAAACCCACCATCATTGATTGTGTTCATGAAAAGTTTGCTCAGGAATATCTTGAAAACTCCGATCATTAATTAACCTCAAAGACATTGCTACATCGTGTTAATCATACAGAAATGGATCATACGGGGCATGAGCCTTTTTATTGAAACACCATATTTAAATCCTGTCCACAAAGACGGCCATTTTCCTGAAAATATTTATACATGGATGCGAAAGGCAAGACGGTTGAAGATGGCGAGAGTGTCAGTCGTAATAAGCAGTTAAAATTTGTTGCACCATACTGGCATTGGCGATACCATGTTTACCTATGTGGAAAGACCATATACTTTTCCATGTGATGGCTTTGCAGCATTTTGTGATGAACGGCACATTAATGGTTGATGACTTTACTGAAGATTTTCGGTATTATTTGGGCACGTCATGGGCCACTGGAAGAAGATCAGCAGGCAATAGAAAGATCAGAAGTCTGATATCCATATTGCCCAAGTGGGTCTATACTGAGGACTGATCCAGGAATACATTCTGCCTATAAAGACTGGAGCACCAGGAAAGGACCTAATAAAAACGGTTTAGTCTTTTATGCGTCTATGTACGGAAATACAAAAAAGATGGCAGTGGCAGTGGCAGGGCGCATCTACAATTAACAGGGTCAAACTGTTAGATGCTACCAGCGTATCACCTGAATTCGTCCGATGTGATTGAATCTGCCGACGTATCTTGTTGGTTCTGCCGACTTTGAATAGCGATGCGTTGAGGCCTCTTTGGGATATAATATATGTTCAGATTAACATCAAATTTAAGAAATGTACCTTTTGGGGCAAATGGGTGGAGAAAACAACAAGACTCCTGGAGGACCGGTTGAAGGGCAAACTCGTTGTTCAACCACCATTAAAAGCCTTTTACTAACAGAGGAAGACCTGAAAGATATTTCTATCTTTTGGATATGACTGCTCAATCCTGATAACCAATTCGACGACTTAAATATTCCCACTTTTTGGATCCATATTTTACTATCATGATCTCTAGCATGAAATTGCTGGGCATATCCCATATCTGCCAAAATATTTCCTCCAAAATTTACAGTTGTTATTCGATACAGCTGATTTTTGAAATGAGTTTCTGATATCTTCTTCATCCAGGTATCGATGGAAATGCCCTCGTAAACCAGGAAAAGGTACAATCCATAACTGTCCCAATACCGGAATATCCTTTAGCGATTTCTTTGCCTCAGAATAGAAAGTTTTTTAACGACATCAAAAACTACTCATGAGATCATTGGCGGTTTTGATGTACTTTGCCCGAAACCTGTTTTGCCAATTACAATCTGTTCATAGTCATTCAATCCTTGGGATTCGAGCATGCCTCAATGTCCTTCCGCCTCAATCATTTTCCCCAAAAAATTTTAGATAACAGTTCAAGATTTAATTTTATTTTTGGTATATTTGCTGGAAAGAGCAAAGAAAGGATATGAGACATTCCACTGGGTCTTGTCGTACAATGCACGCAGAAACCATGGTATCTTCAATCGCCATACCGATGTGTTGGTCCATGTTTATCTGTGCCAAGATACTTGGAATGCGTCAGAGGGCAAAATAATGCATAAGAAATTTCTGGTCAATACCTGGAATTCTAAATAATTTGAAGACTGGCGGACACGAAAGATGCGATCCTTATCGAAATATATGCAATCATCTCTTCAAACCGAACATTTGACCACACAGAGGTGGATTCAGTTAAAATCTTTTACGCAAATTTCAGGCAAGATATAACCTTACATAATTTGAAAAATCTCAACAAAGATCAGGATAAAAGGAGGAACGGGTGAAAGAGGTGTAGAGACAAGAAAGATAAGCTAAAACCAGTACGTACCCTGTGGAAAATGCTGGCAACAAAGTCAGCCTACCGCCTTCTAACAAGATACTTTATATTTTTAACACGAGCAATGATTTACCGTGAAAGCCCACACTAATTCAAAGGCACCCGCCTCATAAGTCCCTTTTCGAGGCAGCGATAGCAACAATGACGTCGAAATCATTACATAACCATGTGACCAATCCTGACAGTTATTCCTTTCAGCTCATCTTGCCGCCGGTAAGTACCTATCTCATCCTAAACTTTTAATGATATCGATATCATCCCTTCGGAGCTATGATTGCAGTCAATACATTGCTTGCATATTCTCGCAAAGGTTCCAAAGCGCCTTTACCCTTCCCATGCATAGGCAAAGCGTGCAATCTCTTCAAACATTCTCAATTCCACTTTCTTAACCATATCAGCAGTCTTCATCAACCATAACCAAAACAGCGAGTAAAGGTTGTTTTGTCTTTTAAGTTCTTTTACATATTCTGAAATCAATAATACCTGAGCAAATCTGACTTTCAATAACACCCCACTGTTCACAAACAAAAGCCAGCAGGCAGCATCATGCCCTTCTGAGACCCCGTAATAGCAACGTCCAATATTCCATTGTCATCAGAATTGATGGACACCATAATTGAATCGACAACATAATTTATACTTTACCAGAGACGAAATAGACTTTATATCATGTACTACACGGTAGAGGTCCACATTGAGAAAATACGCAGCAATTCCAGGCGTCTTGAGGCACAATCTCAATCCGTGGATTTACTGCCATTTTCAACGGAAATTTGAATAGTTCAATGCCAAAACAGTTGCATAACTCTACCCAGCGTTTCGAATTTTCCATAACCACTACAAGGCCTTGCCTTTGACAAAACATTCAACACAGGCCTCCAGTAGCGCCTATTCCTGAAAACATGAGGTAAAAGACCTCGCATGTCTTTGTCTGGAATAAGTATTTTAAATCACTCAACTCAGCAAGATTTTCGAGAACTGTTGTTCGGTGAATCATTAGTTGCGCCACTCGGCCAATACGACCTCAAATTAGCATGGGCCTCAGACAGATAATTTTTTCACGGTATGTTCCTTCAGGTCAAACAGATTTAGAAAAATTATATGTAAAGAAAAAGACCAATGATAAAACAAAGACCAGTATTGCCACCACGAGACTTAGATATGACAGAAACCTGTTTTAATTGTATACGATGCATTTCATATACTTATGATAAGAAAGCGACGAAATGGTTCACAAATCATGCCTGATGCATATCTTCATCCGGGGCGCCGTTGAGAAGGCGGCGTGACGAAGGTATTCCTTGTGGGCAGACTGAATCGACATCTTATAAGCGATGTGGATGTTTATACCATGGGAAACAGGCGTGCCTGCCTGCTATGATCAAAGAGGCAAAATAGGGGATATTATTATTCATAATTCATCGAACGGTATCCTGGATCCATCAGTACCGATATTGAAATTGCATCTTATATTCGCTGGGCGTAGGATGTTATGTGATAATGCGTAGACATACTAGTGAAGCTGAAAGCGAAGGGTTTATGAGTTGGTCTTTGAAGAACTCTCCATAATTTCAGGCCGGTGGAAATTTTGCAAGACAGTTACCACAATACGAATATGTAAACCCCAGGTCGAAATGTTAAAGTCGGTGGTCGATGCCTGCAATGAAGACAGATTGCCGTGATAGAAGCGGGGGCGGGCGGAAAATCCCTGGCATATCTCGCCCAATCGTTTTGAGACAAGAAGGACTGTAGTGGTTTCTACCCTTACGATAAACCTTCAGGAACAGTTAATTGCAAAGATATCCCTATACTCAGGAAATGTTGTGGTCTTGATTTTAAGAGTGTTGGTAAGGGCTCTATGTTTGCCTGAAAAGGTATAATTTGCGTTCGGAGGGCGGCTTTAATTGATGATAAAGATAGGCGGCAATTGAACGATCTGCTGGATTGGTCAACAAAGACAGGGCGGGACAAGGCAGATCTGAATTCACAGGATGATATCTGGGAGGCAATACGGTCGGAAGCCGATCAGTCAACTGAAGTGCAGTTTACGATGAATACTTTTTTACGTGCGCGGAAAAATGCGGCCAGCGCCGATGTTTAGTTGTAACATATCCTTGAGGCCGATTTCCGTACAAAACGAAGGTTATGATGATAGATCTGCCACCCTTTAAAAAATCGTATTGATGAGGCATCATCGATGTAGCAACAGCAAACCTGAGTTGTACCATTTCAGATTACGGATAATAAAGCTACTCGGAAGATTGATCAATGTAAAGGACAGCAGGGCCTTGCAGTACCTGAAAAGCAAACTGAAGAAGTAAGGTTCTCTGCAGGACAAGTCCGTGGGAGTCATTAGAATCAATGCAAATCCTGGAGCAGAGCAACAGCTCTATGATACCGTTCAGGGGGTTTTGAAGATATTTTCACGGTAAGTAATTACGTTATCGATGAGGATCACAAAAAGTGCTGAAGGAGAAGAGACAAATTGCGAATTACAACAGTTTCTGCGGACCTGTGGCGGGTGTTATAGACCACAGATCAGGCACTATGCGTGGATATCCAAATTTACATCAATTTAAAGAACTGTTGGACGATATGGGGGACATCAGAAAAGGCAGGATATCCTGTCGTCTGTGATAGATATTGTATCCTGCAAGATGCGTCTTAGATTGGCGGCAAGTGATCTGGCTTCATTTTATTGCTGAGGATGAGCGGACGCAGAAATGGATGGAGATCCGGAGGAACTCAGGACGAGTATTCAGTTATGTAACGCACCGCTTTCCATTTCTGATGAGAAGGCATGCCTGTACGGTAATACGATAATATTGACATCTGCCACCTGGCAATCGGCAAGACCTTTAAATTTTGAAGACAGTATTCTTGCATCAAATCCGAAAGATCTGTCAGAATTTAGAACTCTTGGTATAAAAACAATCCATCTTAGGCATCTACGGACATTTCAGAACCACAAACCAGGTTGTTTGGCCTCGGAGAAATATACAAGACCGTAGAAATTTCAGAAGGGCCATTAATCCTGTTTATCATACAGTCTTCTGGTAATCTTTATCAGAGGTTGAGCCACAGAGTGCACGGCAGTTATACCTGTTTAAAGCAGGGATGGATAATCAGCACAACCTCATGAGACCTTCAAGAAAGACAAGACCTCGGTTTTGTTTGCTGAACCAGTTTCTGGAGGGTCGATGTGAAGGATAGTGGAATGCGTCATCTGACAAGATTGCCTTTGGTGCTACGCAACCTATTATTGAGGCACGGCAGAGCCCCTTGGAATGGCTGGTGGTGATGCCTTTCATGATTATTCCTTACCATGGTCGTAATTAAATTCAAGCAGGCTTTGGGCTCATACGCAGTTGTGAGGACAGAGGTAGTGATAATCTTTGACGGAGAATAGTTACGAAAAATTGGGCGTGTCTTTCTTCAGTCACTTCCCGACGTCAGATGCGAAGGACACGATTGATGTTGTTCAAGAGACAGGAATGTTTTACGTAGTATGACTTCCTCCCACGAGGAAGGAAAGCACTAAATACCAAGCACAAAATATCAAACACATTTGATTCCGGCATATCCAGGTAAGGGCAATAGACAATGAAGATTTTTTAACAGGAAGTACAGGTTTGTTGGGAAGCAGATACTGGCAGGATTTACTCAAAATAAATATCAGGTCAGATGTGTCGTTAAGCAGGATACTGGCAAAAGTTTGCACAGAACACAGATGTCGACGTTGTGTCTGGTGATATTACCGACGCAGGCAGTTTATACGGTAAACTGGTAAGGGTGTGATGCTGTCATTACCTCGTTGGCATTATCAGAAGTTTCCTGGTGAAAGGGATTACCTTTGAGAAGCTGCATTACGAGGGACAGCGAATCTTGTCAGGGCAGCACGGGAACGGGGTTCAACGGTTCATCCAGATAAGGCGCACTGGGTGTATGACCGGACGTAAACCCTATCAGCGAACCAGTTCGTGCAGAAGAATGCATAAGAACAGTGGACTTAATTCCACGATTTTTCGTCCCTCGATTATATTCGGGCCAGGAGATAAATTTGTCAACCTGTTTATAACATGCTCAAGGTCCAGCAATTTGTCCCCTTGTGGGCAATGAAGATATCAGATGCAACCCGTGTCGTGGAAAATGTGTCGATGGGCTTTATAAAATCGATAGAACGACGAGATGCCATCGGCGAAAATATTTGATGTGGGAGGACCAGAAAGATCGAGTTTATCAAATCATTAATAGCATTGGCGAGGTTATATCTGCACCTCCACATAAGATTCATATACCTGTGTTTATTATGAGTACCATGGCTGAAATGCTGGATTGGCTACCTTCATTTCCCATTACAAAAGAACAAATTGTCATGCTCCTGGAAGGCAACGTCTGTGATGAAAACCATTCTTTGAATGCTTTGGCATTACACCCATCGGCTTTAAAGAGGGCTTATCAAATACCTTACGGCATGAAATGCGAATAAAAGGAAATTCATACGAAATGACAAATACAGATCATTCGGTGTTGATTATCTCCTTCAACTCAGTTGTGGCTGTTGAAATCCCATGTCCTCTTACCACAGTTGAATTTAATTTTTTAGTCTTCTTGGCAGGTGCCAAGCTACCGCCAGGAAATTTCACCTCCATCACCAATGAACGGGCAACAGAGATGCTCCTTAACGCACTCGTTTCCCTTGAATTACTTACCAAAGACAAAACTATTCATAAAATTCTCACCTGTCAATCTCCACCTTGTCAAAGTCCTCACTATTGGGCGATTTTATCATCATTTTCATATGACGGATAACTGGTCGATGCTTCAGGAGACCATCAGGGAAGCCCATTTCATTAAGGACTACCTGAAGAGGTAGACCCGCATGACCTCAGAGTTTATTACGGCAATGCATGATATTGCATCAGTAAAGACAGGAAGATCTTTGCCAGTAAAATCGATTTGGCAGGATCAAAAATTTACTGGATATTGCCGGTGGCCCTGGCATATGCCATTGCATTTGCAAAGGCCAACCCTCAACTGCATGCCGTTGTCTTCGATTTGAGACATGTAATCAACCTTACTCATGAATTCATTAAGGCACATTGGAAGACCGTGTTTACTATACAAGCAGAAACTTGTCTCAAGATACCTTTGGGAAGAATGAGTACGATGCGATTCGTTTCAAACCTTCTCCATATTTTACAGTCCTGCAAATAACGCCATGATACTCAGGAAGTGTTGGGATGCATTAAAAGACGGCGGTGGTTATCATCCATGAATTTGTGCTGGGCGAAACAGAGCGCATCCACAATTTGCGTACTCTTCAGCCTCATTATGCTCATTGGAACACAAGAAGGGCATCGTACAGCGGGGCAGAGTATCGCGTGGCTTGAAATACAGGTTTAAGGATGTGAAGGATTGATCTTGAATCAATTCGACCTAATAATTGGCAGGAAGAGTTTATCTTCCTTGGTGGCTAAAATTGATCAATAAATCTTCTTCTTTTCATTGTAATCTGTCTCTGTAATCAGTCCTTCGTTTTCAGGTCTTTTATCTCTTGTAACTGTTCCTTTATGCTCCTATCGGTCACAGCTCCCGAGCATTTTGGACTTTTAATCATAATCTCTTCAGAAATAATCCCATCGCTGACCATTTCCTGCGAGGATACAACAGTTTGTTTTTATCTTGCTTTCACCGTGGCTCTCTCTTGCGGGGTTATCGATCCGATGCCTTCGTCTACTGTTCTATCCATCTTTTGCCTCTAATTTGCTTATACGGGCATCCAGTTCTGACGCCTGCACTGATCTTTCGTCAATCGTCCATCTCTTTTGTACTGTAGGCTGCAAGGTATGTTTCGTTAGACAAGCTCCATAACAGCCAGTTTTCGTGAGTTAGTTCTAACCGTTGTCCGACTGATGGAGCCAATTTCCAAAACGGCTATGGCTATTCTCATGATTCTCCGTTGTTTTGTATATTTTTTTCTCTGACATGGTGTCGTTATATGGTGAAACATATGAACACGGCTAAAGGCAATATTGAAACTATGATCGGAAATAAACATAATGCAATAATTCTGCTGATCGGTTAAAAGCATACGTTCAGAATCGACGAAACGGCAACAACCTGTGCCGGCGTTGCAACCGAAAACGCCTGAACTATCAGTGGAACTAGTTTTCTTATTTCGTCGTCTTGAAGTCCGCAATGCACCTTTCTTTTCAGCGGGCCCTTTTCTTCAAAATGAATATATGATAATGCGTTTGCGATACAATTTCCCGTCAGTTCATGAGGTGATTGAATAGCACGCGGCGGCCGTTCTTTTACGGTAATCTCGTGTTTTACTACAATCGCTCCGTCGGTATACGTTTCTGCATGGACTTGCCGAGACGTACACAAGAACATCATGCAGAGAATTCCCGAAGAAAAACAGATTGCATCAGTCTTTGAGTTTTCACCATGGCTTGTCTATAGTTTCACAACTTCAGAAAGATAACATACTTCGATGAGTTCAATCCCTATCTCTTTACCTATCCCTTTGCATTATCCTTAGGAATTGCTGCCTTTTAAATCCCAATCTTTGCGCCTCTTTTAACCGGATTTCGATTTGACTGCGGACCTCTCACCCAATCCTACCTCTCCAACAAACACGATATCAGAAGGAATCGCTTTCTTTAAAGCTCGATGCAATTGTCATGGCGATACAAGGTCTGCTGCGGTTCGTCTATCTAGGCCGCCCACGATATTGACGAAAATGTCCGCCCTCCCAGTTTAAGTCTCAACTTTTCAAGAATGGCAAGACATCGAGGACCAGTTATAGTCAACTCCGCTTACCTTGCGTTCAGGCGTACCAATTTTGCCCTTGCCGCGCCTGTATTTCGACGAGCAAGGCGCAGTACCTTCCATGCAAGAAATAATGGTAGAGCCAGCGCGATCCTTCTTCCTGAGAAATGAATATCTCTGATGGATTATCACGGTTGCAATCCATTCTTTCTCATCTCAAAATTCCAATTTCATCGGTAGAACAAACCTGTTTTAACCGCGCAAGAATCCGATGCACTGATTTCTCCTTCAAAATATAAAACGGTATTCGCCATATGTTCAAGACTTTGGCCGGCGATAATGCCCTCTTTGGTTACATGTCCTACCAGGAAAATCGCAGATCCCGTAGACTTGGCAATGGAAATGAGATCGTTCGCACATTGTCGTGCCAGCCGTACCAGGGCAGAATCAAGGTAGGGTTTATGCATCATTTGAATGGAATCAATTACGACTAGGGTTGGCCGTGTGTGTGAATATTGTCCAGGATCAAATCACATTCGTTTCTGCAACAACCAGCAAATTGTCGGATAAAATGGATAACCTCTCTGCGCGAAGTTTTGTCTGAGCTACAGACTCTTCTCCGGTTACGTACAGAGTTGTGTATCCTTTCTGGCTAATGTACTGGCATACCTGTAAAAGGAGCGTAGATTTACCTATGCCCGGTGTCCCTCCAATCAGTACTGCTGACCCAACAATCAGTCCACCGCCAAGAATTCTGTCGAATTCTTTCATTCCCGTCTCAATGCAGGGACATTCCAGTGATTTTATTAGTGTAATTGGTTGTGGCAATTCACGATTGGACGTAACTGATTTATACCTTGAGCCTGGAGGGGTATCAAGCTCTTCAATTGTGGAGTCCCATTCTCCGCAACCTCCGCAACGCCCTACCCATTTCAGACTCTTCCAACCGCAATGTTGACAAACATACACTACGCCTGTTTTTGACATATGTGCGCATAAAAAACTATAAAAAATAAAAAAAGGGAAGATTTTACTCTCCCCTTTTTTTATCGTAATTTGTTTCATCTCATCTATAGACTACTTTCAGCATTAGCCAGCGCAGGCTCCGGAGTTTCAACGATCTCGTCAAAGGTTAGTTTGCCATCCTGTATCTTTGCCTTCACATGCTTCTTCCCTTCAAATCTGCCCTGGAGAATTTCCTCAGAAAGAGGGTCTTCTAAATAAGTTTCAATTGCCCGTCGAAGTGGGCGTGCCCCAAAATTTTGGTTGTATCCCTTGTCTATTAAGAAATCTAATACATCATCCGTTAGTGAAATGGTGATGTTATAATTCTCCAGCCTCTTTTTAACGCCCTTTAATTCAATTTCAATAATTTTCTTTAACTCATCTTTATTCAAAGGCTTAAAGACAATAATATTGTCCACCCGATTTAAGAACTCTGGACGGAAATGCTTGTCAACCTCTTTCTTTAGTTGCTCTTTCATCATCTCATAGGTATGTCCATCACTCGCCTTTTTAAATCCTAAAGATGCCTGATTCTTAATAACATCAGCACCAATATTTGAAGTCATAATGATGACTACGTTGCGGAAATCTACGTGACGGCCAAAACTATCCGTGAGTTTCCCATCTTCCATAATTTGCAATAGCATATTAAATACATCGGGATGAGCTTTTTCAATTTCATCCAGCAATACTACGGCATAAGGACGACGGCGTATCTTTTCTGTTAGCTGTCCCCCTTCTTCATAGCCGACATAACCGGGAGGGGCGCCGATCAATCGTGAAATGTTATGTTTTTCCATGTACTCAGACATGTCGATCTGGACGAGGGCATCTTCTTCCCCAAACAAAAATTTTGCCAGTGACCTTGCAAGATGTGTCTTGCCAACACCCGATGGTCCCACAAATATGAAAGACGCCACCGGACGGTTGGGGTTTTTCAACCCGGCACGAGAACGGCGTATTGCTTTGGCAACTGCCGTTGTTGCCTCTTCCTGGCTTACTACCATTTTATGAAGTTCCTCTTCCATACGAAGCAACCTTTTTGCCTCAGCAGATTCAATACGGGTCATAGGAATTCCCGTCATTTTAGAAACAACCTCGGCAACTATCTCGCTATTCACAACGCCCTCAATCTCAGCACGTGTTTCCCGCCATTCTTTCTCGATAGTTTCCTTTTTCTTTTTCAGCTTATCGGCTTTATCTCGTAAACGGGCTGCCCTTTCAAAATCCTGAATGGCAACGGACTCGTCTTTGTCTTTTTCCAGTTTATTGATTTCTTCCTCGATATGCCTTAAGTCGGGAGGTTGTGTGGTTGCCTTGAGCCGCACCCTTGAGCAGGATTCATCAATTACATCAATTGCCTTGTCAGGAAGGTATCTTCCCGTAATGTACCGTATGGATAGCTCGGTCGCAGATTCTAATGCGTCGTCTGTAATTTGTACCTTATGGTGGGCTTCATATCGGTCCCGAAGCCCTTTTAATATTTCAACAGTCTCTTCCTTTGAAGGTGGTTCGACAATAATTGTCTGGAACCTTCTTTCAAGGGCACCGTCTTTTTCAATATATTTTCTATATTCATCCAATGTGGTAGCGCCAATACATTGTATTTCACCCCGTGAAAGTGCTGGTTTTAATACATAGGACGCATCGATGGCTCCTTCTGCTCCGCCAGCCCCCACCAAGGTGTGCAATTCATCAATAAACAGAATAATATTTTTTGCTCTCTTTACTTCGGACATTACGGCCTTAATACGCTCTTCAAACTGACCTCTGTACTTCGTGCCAGCTACCATCATTGCAAGGTCTAAGGCAACAATCCTGCGATCTCTTAAAAGTTCGGAATATTTCCTGCACCACTGCCTGCGCAAGGCCTTCAACAATGGCTGTTTTCCCGACTCCTGCCTCACCTAACAACACAGGGTTGTTTTTGGTCCTGCGACACAAGACTTGAATCACACGTTCAATTACACCTTGCCTCCCAATAACCGGGTCGAGTTCATGTTCACGGGCCTGCTGAGTAAGATCTCGACCAAAAGAATCCAAAGCCGGCGTTTTCGATTTCCCTTTCTTTTCTTCCTTTTCTTGATTTATACTGCCTTGAACTGCCTCAGAACCCAGGAGGCCTATGACCTCCTCCCGCACATCTTCAAGTTTTACTCCCAGATTGAGCAATACTTGTGCCGCTACTCCTTCCTGTTCCCTGAGCAGCCCCAATAACAAATGTTCAGTACCGATATAATTATGTCCCAATGCCCTTGCCTCTTCCATCGCATATTCCAATACCTTCTTTACCCGGGGGGTAAAAGGCAGTTGTCCCACCGAAACCAAATCCGATCCGCTTTGAACAATTTTTTCTACTTCAAGGCGTATCTTCTTTAGTTCTATGTCCAGGTTTTGCAAAACATTGGCGGCAACCCCGCTGCCTTCTTTTACCAAACCCAGCAAAATATGCTCGGTCCCAATATATTCGTGATTGAATCGCCTGGCCTCTTCTCGTGCAAGTGCCATAACTTTTCGAGCACGGTCTGTAAAACGATCAAACATAACACACCTATCCTTTCGAACGTTATATCTCTTCCAGGCGTTTTCTTACATACGCTGCGCGAATTATATTTCTTTGCTGAGCATTAAGTTCGCGCCCTTCTAGCTTTTGTAAGTGCCCCGGTAAGGTAAGAATGAAAAGCTCATTTAAGGTTTTTATTTCAATAGTATTAATTATTCCCAAATTGACTCCCATGCGCACCTGAGACAACAGATGCATAATCTCCTCCGAAGAAATCATCCGGGCAACCTTAAGCATACCATAAGACCGCCATATACGGTCCTCTAATTGTTCTCTGCTTTCAGCAATTAATGCCTTTCGCGCCATCCTCTCATAACTCGTAATCCTGGGAATCACACTCTCTATAATTTCAATAATTTCCTGCTCAGACTTGCCGAGGGTGAACTGATTTGATATCTGATACAAATCTCCGGAGACCTGAGTCCCCTCACCATATAAACCCCTAACCACCAAGCCAAGTTTCATAACTGCGTTAAATACCTTTTCAATATGGTGCGTCATCCCCAATGCAGGAAGATGCAACATAACTGATGCCCTCATCCCTGTGCCAACATTGGTGGGACAGGCAGTCAAATAACCAAAGCGGGAAGAGTAGGCATATGTCAACTTTTTCTCCAACTTGTTATCGACACCGTCAATTGTCTTCCATGCCTCTTTTAATTCGAACCCAGAGCGAATTACCTGTATCCTTAAGTGATCTTCTTCGTTAACCATCAGGCTTATGGTCTCTGATTTCCCGAATGCTACACCTCTTTCTCCCTCTCCACCTGCATGTTCCCTGCTAATGAGATGTCGTTCTACCAGAAAAAGTCTCTCTATGGGGTCAATGTCGGCAAGATTTATATAATGAATATCTGAAGTAATCTCGGCTTCTTTGATTTTATTTCTTACAATTTCTTCAAGTTCCTTTTTTTGTTTTATATTAGTCCTTGAAAGAAAAGGAAATCTTGCTACATTTCTCGCAAGACGAATCCTGCTGCTGATAACAATGTCTGACTCTGCCCCTGTTCCTCTCAGCCATTCACCGGTATTATTAGCCAGATCGCTAATCTTCATTGGTATCACCTGAAAGGTCATAAATCCTGTCCCTCAGTTCTGCCGCCTTTTCGTAATCCTCTTTTTCGACGGCCTTATTCAGTTCATTCCGCAACTGCATAAGCTCACTTTTTTTAATCAATTCTTTACCCGCTTTTGACGGCACCTTTCCCACATGCTGGGTGCTCCCGTGCATCTTTTCTAGTAGCGGGACTAAGCCCTTTCTGAAAATCGTATAATCCATCGGGCAACCCAACCGGCCGTTGGACCGGAATTCTAAGTAGGATAATCCACATACAGGACAAACAATTTTTGACATCTCGCTGATTTCTGGCGCTACCTGGTTAATAAGACTTGTTAGTATTTCGGTAGGTGAAGGTATTTTGGCAAGTTGCGTATTAACACCCTGCGCACATTCATCACAGAGATGCCGTTCTTTTTTTGTTGAGCCTATGATCTCAGTTAAATGCACTGTCGCATGCTTTTTATTGCAAGATTCACACTTCATTGGTTATATATACCTCGATCGGCCGTAATATTCATTTCCAGTTCAAATCATCGCTTTTCCCATTTTAACACATCTATGACTTTTCCTAAAGAACTTTTTTCAGATACTATCTCCTCACGTATCCGGTTTTCTCTTTCCAAACAATCCATACCGTAATTGACCCAACTATCGGCTTTTAACAGAGGAAGCACCATTAATCCATCGTCATCGCCAACAATCCAGTCTCCAGGATTGATCTGAATTCCTGAGATATGAATAGGGATGTTGATTTCCAAACCCCTTAGGCTCGCCAGCGTTTGGCATTATCGTCTTTGTAAAGACAGAAATTTAACTTTCTAATCTCTGCAACATCGCGCATTGCTCCATGAATAACAGCGCCGTGTATTTTTTTTTGCAATGCACTGTGGGTTGCTAATTCTCCCCACACTGCCGGACCAACTCCCCCGGCATCAACGACAATCACATCCCCTTCTTTAGCAATATCTATAGCCTCAACAGGTTTTGCCCAGTCACCAGGATATGTCCTAACGGTAACCACATTTCCCAGAAGTTTAATATTTGAATATATCGGATATAACCCTGTAATCCCTTGCGCACGATGATTGCCATCCGAAATATTTGCCGTAGAAAGTTTCTCGAGAGCCTCGCGGACACCCTCGTGCGTTACCCTCTTAAATAGTGTTGTTGGAATCCGCCGTTTCTCGCTGACGGCGCTTTTCATGCTTTCTGTTGCAGCCCTTGCATTTTTTGATTTACTGATATAACCGCCAACAATAATAATGCTTGCTCCTGCGTTTATTGCATCTATTACATTTTCAGAATTAATGCCACCAGCAACAGCAATGGGTACCTTGACCCTGCTGCAAATGCGTTGCAGGATATCGAACGGTGTCTTTCCATACATTTGATCGTCTATGGCGGTATGAACAGCGATATAATCAGCGCCCCATTTTTCTATATCGGCAACGCGATCTTCAATTTTCGTAGTATTTATGCAATCGACGCAAATTTTTAAACCGTAATTTTTCCCTGCTTCTATACACTCCTTGATAGTTGAGTCAGGGGCATTTGCCATCACAACGGCAATGTTCGCTCCTGCCTTTGCCGCCATTTCCATTTCTGCACGACCAGCATCCATGGTCTTCATGTCTGCGATCAGGATTTTCTTGGGAAACAATTTTCTGAAATGTCGTATCGCATGCATCCCTTCACTTTTAATAAGTGGAGTGCCAATCTCCAGCCAATCCACTCCCCCCTCGATCGCCTCTTCGGCAACTTTGATTGCCCTGTGAAGATCAACAAAATCAAGGGCTACTTGCAATATTACCGACATACGATTACACTCAAATTGAAAAAGAGCTGTTATTCGAAATATGCTGCCCCACAACGGTCAGATTCCCAGGTAGTAACCTTTTCCACCTTAACCACGGGTGGTAAAGTTTTCTTTAATTCATCGTACAGTATCTTAGATAGATTTTCTGTAGTGGGATTTAACACGGCAAAATCTGCAAGTTCATTTAAATAAACATGGTCAAATCTGCCGATGATTTCTCCAATGATACTTTTCACATCTCTAAAGTCCATAACCATACCCAGGGTATCTAACTCTTCTGCCTTTAAGATAACCTCCACCTCCAATTATGACCATGAAGTCTTTCGCATTGTCCTTTGTATTCTCGCAAGTTATGTGCTGCAGAAAAATCGGTTTCAACGATGAGTTCAAACACGTCTTTATACACCTCAAATGTGGTACTTTTACCGTAGTTACAGAAAATGAAAATTAAATACTATGACATATAGTATCATTCGTAAAAATAAAAGTCAAGGGTTATTTGATTGGCTGTATAGACTTAACCACTTATTATTACAAAACATAGGATAAGTTAAGAGGTAACAAACGTATTATTTTCTCTTAAATTGTCTTTGCAGCTCGTCGAGAGAAAAAAACAGGGTCGTGGGTCTCCCATGCGGACAATTGTTTGTGTATGCATTCAGGGTTTTTTTTATTTTCAAAAGCTCTTCTATCTCTTGAGGTTCTAATCTTTGTCCGGCCTTAATGGCGCCTTTGCACGCCATGACGCTTATTAATTTGTTAAAAATCTTGTCTTTTCCTTTGAGATAATCCTCATTGCCCAACTCAGCCAATAAGCTTTCTATAAATTCTTTGCCACGGAGATGTCTTAGTACCTGAGGAAAGGAACGAATTACTATGGTACATTGCCCAAATTCCTCAATCTCCACCCCCAACTCCCCGAGATGATCCTTTAAGCTAATAATGTTAAAAAAATCCTTTGGACCCAACTCTACCAATTCAGGCATTAACAGCCGCTGCCGGACTGTTTTGGACGCATGGATATTTCTTTCTATTTCATGATATAAAATTATTTCATGCAGTGCGTGTTGGTCTATAATGTTTAACCCATCGTCTGTTTCTTCAACGATGAAAGTGTTGTGAATTTGAAGACACGGCTTCTTTCTCGTAATCACTTCCGCCGGAGAGGTATGTTCTTTCCTATCATGAATGTCGCGTGTTTGAGTAGTGCTGTCTGCCCCAGCTATTTTTACATCTGAAAATTCTCCAAATCCCCCTTCACTGCCATTTCCTGAAACAGCGATGGGAATATTCTCTTTGTTAAAAGAGGTAAAATTATCAGGCTTGCCTTCGGCGGCCGGGAGGGGCAAATCCACATCAGCCTGAGCGTCTTTTGTTTCACCTGCTTTTCCGAAAGAAAACTGTTCCCATAAAGATTTCTTAACAAAGTCAATCTCTTCCGTCTGCGTCGGTTCTTTCTGATCTCTGGATGAAAGACGGCGCACGTACAGCTTTCGGCGTTGTTTTATTCAGGCCATCTTTACCGCGGAAAGGACATAATTATAGATTGCAGTGGTATTCCGGAAACGTACCTCGGTCTTTGTCGGTGGACATTCACATCTACCTCAGACGGTTCTACCTGTAAAAATAAAAACACAATGGGGTACCTTTTGTGCATTAATTTCCCGTGATAGGATTCGTAAATGGCGCGAAAGATGGCGCTGTCCTTGATGTATCGCCCATTTAAAAAAATAAACTGCATCCTCGCATTGGCTTTGTCAAAAAAGGGTGGGGCAATATATCCCGAAAGGGCGAACATCTCCTCCCGAAGAAACACGGGGATGAGATGCTTTCTCATTCTTCGCCAAAAATGTTGCAATTCGTTCTGCCATATCCTGAACGGGCGGAAGGTTAAACACTGTCCTGTTGTTATGCATAAGGTAAAATGAATGCCTGGATAGAGAGCGCGAACCTCGTGAGTACGTCGGAAATGTAAGCCATTTCTGTGGGTATTGCCCGTAAAAATTTCTTACGTACGGGGACATTAAAAAACAGATCGCGTACTTCAATTTGCGTGCCTTCCGGCGCACCACACTCCTTGGTTTGGCCTAAAACTCCTCCGTCAATCTCTATCTCTGTTCCTGTATTGTCCCCGTGTCCTGGAGATTATGCTGGCGTGCGAAACGGCGCCAATGCTGGGCAATGCTTCTCCTCGAAAACCAAGCGTATGGATTGCAAACAGATCGTCTGCGTTATGAAGTTTGCTGGTGGCATGGCTTTGAAACGCAAGCGCAAGATCTTCCGCGTCCATGCCCATGCCATCATCCGATATCCGTATCAATTTTCGCCCCCCATCCTCCAAATAGGTGCTAATCCTTGATGCCCTGGCATCGATTGAATTTTCAATCAATTCTTTTACTACGGCTGCTGGACGGTCAATTATTTCGCCGGCAGCAATTTTATTAATAACAGTTGTAGGAAGAATCTTAATGTGTGACATCTTGCATTCCCTGAAAAATAATTGCCAATTCTTTCGTTTCAATAATATCACGTAAGTTCTTGAAATCATACTAAATTTAGTTGGGAAAAAAGACGATAGGGAGAAGAGGGGATTTACGGTTACTGGCGAATTAGGGGATAGTGTCTGATTTGAAGGAAGCGATACGGTGAAAGGAAAGGATAAGGATGACCACGATGATGATGACGATGATAATTATAACAACCATGGGAAAAAGAGGCATCGGTAAATAAAAGTAAAAAAGGGGAGGCTTTTGGGCTCCCCTTTTTATGTATTCTTTATTATAATTGTTTTTAATAACAAGTAAAAAACTTTTAACAATGAAACCACGGTAATGGGAAAAAGTACATGCTTACTACGGAGTGGGAAACTGAAATTAATAAGTGCGCCAAATGCGGTAAATGCCGCTCAATCTGTCCCGTGTTTATCGAGACCGGCAATGAATCCATGGTGGCACGCGGACGCATAAGTCTTGCCGATGCGTTACGAAGCGGCGAGATTATCCACACGGAACGCCTAAGAGAGTATCTTCTCTCCTGCAAGAAATGTCTCCGCTGCTCTCATGTCTGTCCATCGGGCGTTGATTACGATTTCATTATTCAAGCCATGCTTGATGATCTGGCAAACCACATCGGCATATGGCTGATACCGCGGATCGTATTCCGGCTGTTTTTGACCAGAAGGTGGCTCTTTAACCTGCTTTTAAAAACTGCGAGTATCTTTCAACGCGTAGTTCCATTGAAACGTCACGGCACCATGCGACATCTGCCTTTCATGTTTATGGGTGGCAGGTGGATTCCTCCTTTGGCAAAGGAGTCTGTACTAAAAAAATATCGAAACACGAGAAAGATAAAATCTCCTAAAATGAAAGTGGGATTTTACGTGGGTTGTCTCATCAATTACATCTATACCGATATTGCTGATGCAGTAATTGAGGTATTAAACCATTTTGAGATAGAGGTTGTTGTCCCTCAGGGGCAGTTGTGCTGTGGCATCCCTGCACGATCATTAGGAGATATCAAAACAGCCCGAAAATTGGCGGAAACAAACGTGGAGGTATTTGAGAAGGCCAACGTCGATTTTATTATCAATGCATGTGCCACCTGCGGAAGAACCCTGAAAAGGGATTACCCGCGCATTCTGGGAGAGCGTTGTCTAAAATTCACCAATAAATTATATGATATCTCTGAGTTTATTGAAAAATATTGTACCTACGAGGCAAAGTCGCTGAATACAAAAATTACCTATCATGATCCTTGTCATCTCTATTGGGGACAAAACATCTCGAAACAGCCCAGGGATATTTTGAGACGTTCTTCCGGCTTCCAGGAGATGGAAAACCCGGAGCGATGCTGCGGTGGTGGTGGGGTGTTTAACTTGTTGCACTATGACCTCGCCAGGAAGATCGGTGAGTACAAGACAAAGGCCATAGAGAAAAGCGGTGCGGATGTTGTGGCAACGGGTTGCCCCGGATGCCGGCTGCAAATTGAAGACCTCCTTGCAGCACAGGGTTCTGCAGTTAAATGCACCCACACGATACAGGTACTACGAGACGCATTACTGTTACCTCGCTGATGTCGTAAAAAGAGTACTTCTTTCATCACAATCTTCTACACACAGGCAATTCCCTATCACAAAAGTTAACAATAAGACAAGTTTTCCTTGAAATTGATTTCTAAATTTGTTATTTTGTGTCCTGATTGTTTGCGTAACCTAGCGTGATTGTCTACTTAAATATGCCAATAATAGTGATACTGTGAGTGTTGGGTGGAGGAGTGTTTACTAATGAGAAACTTTTTATTGAACTTTTTTGAACGACTGGAAACGAGTATCTATAAATTCAATGGAAACGGAAACGGAAATGGTAAACATCCTGTTCCTGAATTATCCGAACATGAATTACGATTTGAAAGCACACCGGTAAGCGCAAGTCTCTATACTCCATTGTCTGCGAAAAATCCCCTGGACGTCACAATACAGAGGGCGAGGCACTATCTTCTCAGGAATCAGAACCTGCCTGATGGACATTGGGTAGGCATGTTAGAGGCAGACACAACCATAACATCGGACTATATTATGGTAATGCATTTTCTTGGAAATATAGATTCAGAAAAACAGCGGATGGCTGCGAATTTGATCCGTGCACAGCAACTCTCTGACGGTGGATGGAATATTTATTATGGAGGACCAAGTGAAATCAGCGCTTCTGTAAAGGCGTATTTCGCTTTAAAATTAGGGATACTCTGAGACGGGCCTTTATGCGAAGGCCAGAAAATGCATCCTCGGCATGGGAGGCATCATGAAGGCCAACTGTTTTACAAAGATTTACCTTGCCATGTTGGGCAGGTTGATTGTAAGCTGTGCCCGCAGTTCCGGCTGAAATGATCCTGTTCCGCCGGTTTTATTTTAGCATTTATGAGATGTCCTATTGGTCAAGATGTATCGTGTGCCCTGTCCATCGCTATAGCAAAACCGCATGTTTCAGTAGGCGATGACTTACTCAAGGAACTCTATCTGATACCGCGTGATAAGGTGGTTTACCGTATCAAGCGTGACCAGGAGGGATTGTGTTGGCGTAACTTCTTTATCGATGCGGATAGCATTTTCAGACGGTATGAACAGCAGCCCATTAAATTTATCAGGAAGATGGCCCTCCGCAAGGCAGAAAAATGGATGTTGTACCATATGGAGAAATCCGGTGGTTTAGGGGCTATATGGCCGGGAATTGTCAATTCGATCTTTGCCATGAAATGTCTTGGCTATCCTGATGATCATCCGGCAATGGTAAATCAGCTGAGAGAAATAGAAAATCTGATTATTTATGATGGCGATAAGCTTTATTTGCAGCCTTGCGTATCGCCTGTCTGGGATACTTCATGGGCTATTATTGCACTTCACGAATCCGGGGTGGCCGGCGCTGATCCGGCATTACAAAAGGCCGGGCAATGGCTGCTTAGCAAGGAAGTAAGGCATTATGGTGATTGGGCATTAAAGTGTAAGGTAGAGGAACCGAGCGGCTGGTACTTCCAATATGCAAACGAGTTCTATCCTGATACAGATGATAGCGCTGCCGTACTTATGGCACTGCAACGGGTATCGTTACCGGAACGTATGCATAAGGAGCAGGCAGTTTTGCGTGGATTACAATGGATTCTTGCCATGCAATGTGATGATGGTGGATGGGGTGCTTTTGACCGGAATAACAATAAGGCAATTTTAAATCATATACCCTTTGCTGATTTTAATGCATTATTGGACCCAAGCACGAGCGATGTTACTGGCCGATGCCTGGATTTTTTGGGACGTATAGGGCTCAGCAAGTCATCTCTCCATGTTCAAAGGGCAATAGACTATCTCCAGAAAGAACAGGAAGAAGATGGGTCGTGGTTTGGGCGTTGGGGTGCAAATTACCTTTATGGTACATGGTCGGTGCTTTCCGGACTTTCAACGGCCGGAGAGGATATGAACAAACCATACATTAAAAAGGCCGTTGATTGGTTGAAAGGTGTCCAAAATTCTGATGGGGGGTGGGGTGAGACGATAAAGTCATATGACGACCCATTCCTCAAGGCGATAGGTAAAAGTACGGCATCACAAACGGCATGGGCTCTGCTGGGCTTAATGACCGCTGATGAGGTAAAATGCGATGCTGTAGAATGGGGGATAAAATTTCTCTTGTCCAAACAAAAAGAAGATGGAAGTTGGGATGAAATGGAATTTACTGCAACGGGTTTTCCCAAGGTCTTTTATCTGAAATATCACATGTATCGCAACTACTTCCCTTTGATGGCACTGGGCAGATATCGCAATCTTATTCAAAAAGCCTAGAGAAGGGACTTCGGCTACATTGGATTTAGCCGCACATTTTCTAAGTGAAACTCCATTTCGCCATTTCTATAATGTCCGATAGTCGTTTGCCACCTTCTAATACCACGGTAGGCTCGAAACCGCAATGCATCATGCAATTTGCACAACGCGGGTCTTTCCCTTCCTGATATTTGTCCCAATCGGTATTTTCCATACACTCACCAAAGGTTTTATAATGTGTGTCGGTAATCAGGTAGCAAGGACTTTTCCAACCTGAATAGTTTCGGGTTGGATTTCCCCACGGTGTGCATTTTAAAGACCTTTCTCCCTTTAAAAATTTCAAATACAAGGGAGAGTTGAGTATCTTATATTTCTTTGAAATCCCGTAAATAAATCCAAACCGTTCTTGTATCTCCTTTCGGCAAAGAAACACCTCATTTTCGTTGTGTTCAAAACTAAACCCCGGAGAGACCAACATACCATCCACACCCAATCCCTCAAGAAGTGAGAACAATTCCTCTATTTCTTTTCACGGGTGTTTTGTATATGGTGGTATTTGTGCAAATCTTGAATCCCGCCCGTTTCGCTTCCTGAATACCGCTGGATTGCACGTTCAAAGACCCTTTTCCTGCAATGGCATTATGGATTTTGGAAAGTCCATCGATATGAACATTGATGTTAAAATACTTACTGGTTTTAATTTTTTATAGCGTCTGCTAACAAGATTCCATTCGTGCACAATAGACATGACGTTTTTTCTCTATGATGGCGTTGATAATTTTGTCAATCTCCTGGTGCATCAGGGGTTCACCGCCGGTAACGGTGACAACAGGTGCGGGGCACTCGTCCACTGCCTGAATACACTCTTCTACGCTTAACATCTCCCGCATGGTTTCCTTGTATTCCCGTATGCGTCCGCAACCCTCACAGGCAAGATTGCATAAGTGAGTGACCTCCAGCATTAATACCAGAGGGAACCGTTCTTTGGAGAAAAACTTTTTTTTAATCAAATATTTAGCCAAAGAATAACCGAGTGATAATGATACCCTCATGATAGGCGAAACTCCGTTTTTATAGAAAAGCAAAAAGCTATCGTGATTAAGATAAATTGTAAGACGTGATGCTATATCAATTATATAGTACTGTCAAGCATTATTTAAAGCACAACGCATGGGGAGTTTTCCTGATGTCGCGATTTATGGAATTATGCACTTTTTCATAATTATATTGAAAATTTTCACTAAATTTGATTCCATTTATCTGTTTTATATTGAATAGGAAGATAAATGATAGCAATATTTTTTGCATTACGTCAGGAAGTGTCGTCCCTGAAATCACAGGTGAATATCTTAAAAAAGATTCGGTATGCCCACGCCGTATTTTATCAGGCGGAATTTTGTGGTTTCCCAGTAACCCTTGTTCAAACAGGTGTGGGGAAAAATGTGTCGGAGACTATCCACCAATTATCAACATATTTTCGGATACAGTTCATGGTTTCTTCTGGTTTTGCTGGCAGCGTAAACCCAAAAGTTGGAGTTGGTGATCTGGTTATAGGAAGGCACGTTCTCTCTTCCTCACGAGGCGTTTCTGAGGAAGGGTTCAATATCGATGCTACGCTCCCCTGTAATGCGTCAGCTGTGGATATTGCTGTTGCCTTAAGCAGTGCCGGTGCCCTTAAATTCCATTGTGGAGACATCTTATCCGTTGATAAAATAATCCGTCAATCCTCTCTTAAGGCGCATATCGGAAACCAAACTTCTGCAATCGCTGTAGACATGGAATCTTTTGCGATAGCAGAACGGGCTAATGCCATGGGTATTCCTTTTATCGCTGTGCGTGCAATTTCAGATGGGGTAGATGAAGATATGGACATTGGGGAAGATATGGTGACGAGGGGTGGGAATGTCAATGTTTCGGCTACTGTGCGGTATCTCCTGAATAAACCGCATCACATTCCATACCTGAATCGCCTTCGTAAACAGACCAAATTGGCAACCCATACCCTGTCGTCATTCTTCCCAAATTTTATTACACAAATATACAATTCTTTGTTAACATGAAAAACTTTCGGAGGTGATTTGTGACACATAAAAAGATTGGCATTGTAATGGGTAGCGATTCTGACCTCACAACAATGAAGGAGGCCGTGAATATACTGAAGGAATTTGAAGTGGACTTCGATGTGCATGTCATCTCTGCCCACAGGTCGCCGGAACGAGCGCATGCGTATGCGGTAGAAGCGGAAAAGGAATACGATGTCATTATTGCCGGTGCAGGCGGAGCCGCACATCTGGCCGGAGTTATTGCGAGTTTGACCCCCATTCCTGTTATTGGCGTACCCATGCCTACCGCCGGACTGGGTGGGTTAGATTCTCTCCTTTCCATGGTACAGATGCCGTCAGGTATTCCGGTGCCAACGATGGGTATTGGGAAGCCGGGAGCTATCAATGCCGCAATATTGGCAATCCAGATAGCCGGCGTGTCAGATCCAGAATTACGTCAAAAACTTGTTTCCTATAAAAAGAAGCTGGCAGATGAGGTTGCAAAAAAGGATAAGGTTATGAGAACAGAACTTGGACTATCATGACGAAAAGGTTCAATACAGAGAAAAGTCTGAAAACGAATTTCTGAGCACGGTGGTCAATTTTTGTAATACTATAATTACACAAGGGAGATGAAATGCCGTTACCAACCATAGAATGGGAGGGAGATATTAGTGGTCGCGTCCGTCTGATCGACCAAACTTTATTACCGACAGAATTAAAGTTCGTTTATTGCGAGGATATAAAAAGCATCTGGCATGCCATTAAGACGCTTATGGTAAGGGGTGCTCCGGCAATTGGTATTGCAGCAGCCATGGGTGTGGTCTTAGGTATTAAAGACATACACGCGAAGCATACGGATGCATTCTTAAGGGAACTTAAACAGGTAACAACCTATTTGGGTACATCCCGCCCTACAGCGGTAAATCTTTTTTGGGGACTTGCCCGCATGGAGCGCGTTGCACAGGAAAATAAGGGTAAATCGGTTCAGGAAATAAAAGAGATACTCCTGCAAGAAGCACTCAAGATACAAAATGAAGACAAGGTTATTTGCAGACAGATTGGGGAAAATGGCGTTGGTCTTATCAAAGACGACAGTGGTATTTTAACGCATTGTAATGCCGGGGGATTAGCCACTGCTGATTATGGGACTGCGTTGGCCGTTCTCTTTAAAGCCAAGGAGCAAGGCAAACGTATTACGGTATATGCGGATGAAACGCGTCCCTTGCTCCAGGGTGCAAGGCTAACAGCATGGGAACTGCTCCATGCAGGAATTGATGTCACCTTGATATGTGACAACATGGCAGCGCATGTAATGAAGCTGGGAAAGGTGCAGTACGTGATCGTGGGCGCAGACAGGATTGCAGCCAATGGTGACACTGCAAACAAAATCGGTACCTTTGGCGTCTCCATTTTGGCAAAGGAGCATGGTATTCCTTTTTACGTCGCAGCGCCTGTTTCAACGTTTGATTTAACGATAAAATCAGGCGATGAAATTCCCATTGAAGAACGTTCCCCGGAAGAGGTAACCAACGGATTTGGCAAGAGAACTGCACCGGAAGGGATAAAGGTCTTTAATCCTGCCTTTGATATTACCCCTGCAAAAAATATCACCGCAATTATTACTGAAAAGGGGGTAATCCAAAAACCTTCTGTTGAAAATATCCGGCGAATCCTGGGATAATGCATGGCTGCACCGGGTTATTCCTTTTGTGAACGCTGCCATTTCCTGATATAAAGGAATCCCCTGTGTTTCAGGGGATGTTTTTGATTTCTGTGAGATTTCCGCTCTCATGTTAGTCTCATGTGAAGACGACGAAGATTAATTTTGCTGTAAAGAGGAAGATTTCTATGCGTATCCGTGGTTATATGATATATCCATTATTGAGCAGTATCCTGCTGTTGTTTCTTTTCAGTTGTGGAAGTGACCGGGTCAACCTTGAATTTAAAACGTCAAAGCAAATTTACACTGACGACTCAAAAACGGACACAGACAAGTTGAACAGAGAGCTTGAATATGACTTGAGAGAGGCAGAGAAGCAACGTATGCAAAAACGGCGTGCAGCGGAAGCGGCGGCCAAGTCCAAAGCGGAAGCGGAACAAAAGGCCAGGATGAGCCAGGGTTTGCAGGAACGGGGAACTGAAGAAGAAACAATACAAGAGAATAAAACAGAAACGCCGGCGCCACAACAATAAAGTGAGGGTCCGGGGTATAATGGGCTTGACATAAAACAACATGAACGCGCTGTTCCATATGTTGCACAAAGGGTGGCACGGACAGACTTGTTTATTCGTGCTCTTCGGCTAGTTTGTTTAAGAAAGAGTCCGCTAAGCCTTTAAAAGGAGACTGCTATGTTGAGAAATAATCTTATAAAATTGTTTGTTTTTGTCCTCGCATGCTTCCTGATGGTATATGGTTATGGGTATTATAAAAAATGCCATACCATAGCCATGCTTGACGGAAAGATTAAGATGGGAAGGTATAAAGAAGCCCTGGCATCCATCCAGGAATTACAAAGCTGTATAGTAATCCGCACCATAAAGAAATTAGAAAAAGAAGACACCCTAATTGCATACAATACAGGGGTCTTGTATACGCTTATGGAAAACAAGAAAAAGGCGGGCGCCGAGTACCGTAAGGCTATGGAAACAAGTGACCTTACACTCAAGGCAAGGGCAATTTACAACAATGCGAATATCATCGCAGCCGACATGGATTTTTCAACCGCTGCCTTGCAATATGTCGAGGTATTAAAGATCGATCCCGATGATTTTCAGGCAAAGAAAAACTTAGAAAGGATGAGGGTGGGAGAACAGCAGTTCAATACCATGTTCAGCCCGGAACAGCAAGAGAAGGAAGATAGGATTGAAGCCTTAAAACTCATTCCGTGGGGCACGAAATACAAATATAGCGGAGGGCAAAAGATGCGCTGGTAATTGGCATGAAAGTCTGACATTACATGGTATTTTTTAAGTGTGAAGAATATAGAATCATTATTTATACCCTTTCTGGT
Organism: Planctomycetia bacterium; assembly: GCA_015075005.1. Taxonomy (GTDB): domain Bacteria; phylum Planctomycetota; class Brocadiia; order Brocadiales; family Brocadiaceae; genus Brocadia. Next base: position 490,031 of record JABTVC010000001.1, on the reverse strand, counting down.
CTGATATTTCTCTTGTATCTATTCCTTTGCTGGAGAAAGTCTGCCTGGTTAAGGGCATTTGGTCAGAGAAGTTTAATCAATAGATTTAGCAAAATTCCTAAAATCTATAGAAACCTCCTGAAAGGCGCTTGTATGAGTGCCGCCTGTTGTGCCCTGGGGTTGGTTGTTTTACAACCGAAATGGCAAACAACACAGGCTTATTATGAAAAAGAGGGATTGGAGATCATCTTTGTGCTGGATGTCTCCATCAGCATGCTTGCTGAAGATGTAAAACCAAACCGGTTGCAACGCGCAAAAATAGAGATCGCCCGTCTTGTACAAGGCCTGGAAGGAGACCGTGTGGGCTTGGTGGTATTTGCAGCCCGTGCATTTTCATTGTTACCGTATCCTACGAATGATTACGAAAGGGTATTCCTCCGCATCTTGAATATGGTTAATGAACATTATGTCCGGTTTGTGCCGTACGGAACAAATATTGGCAATGCATTTATCCTGGCTATGGATACATTTAGCAAGGGAAATTCAAAAAAGGTAATGATCCTTCTCACCGATGGTGAGGAACAAATTATTACCCGCAGCCAGAGTGCAGAGGCCGTAAAATTGCTGCTGGAGAGGAAGGATATCGTTATCTATGTAGTAGGTATTGGAGATCCAGAAAAGGCGTCACCCATACCAAAAAGAGATAAAGAAGGGAATATAACAGGTTACGAAATCACGGAAGAGGAAGAAATTATTTACACCAAACCAAACCCGATATTTTTACGGGAGATTACCGAGATGGCAGGCGGAACCTATCAGCACGATGCTACCGGTAATGAGCTTAAACACATCTTTGGACAGGTGCTTGAGAAACATAAGAATATTGTGGGAATCAAAGAGAAAAGTATTATAAAAGATATTTCCCAATATTTTTTGGGCGGTGCGCTGGCATTGCTTGCGCTATATTTTATTTTATAACGGACAATGTAAATCAAAAATGAATTGATAGTCTTTGAGACAGGGAAGGGGGCATAATTCCCGATTGACTATCAATTCATTAAAATATATTTCACTAGCCGCAATTTGTTGAACTCTTGAAACTACTCATCGTCAATCGGGATGATCTCTTCTGCGTTCAATTCTTCCAAATAATTTCATCAAGAGAATAAAACAACGAATGATTACGGATTGAAAAGAAAAGGATAATTATGAACAACGGAAATATTGCAAGGGTTGTAAAAGAGCTCAGTCTAACAACAAAACAAGTACAGGCAACTGTTGCACTCCTTGAGGAAGGCGCTACGGTGCCCTTTATTGCCCGATACAGAAAGGAAGCCACGGGTTCTCTCGATGAAGTTGTCATTACAACGATCCGTGATCGGCTTGATCAGCTCAGGGAGCTGGATAAACGGCGTGAAGCTATTCTTAAGTCGATGGAGGAGCGGGGGCAACTTACCGATGAGCTGAAGGAGAAAATCCATGCATCAGAGACGATGGCAGTGCTTGAGGATATCTATCTGCCCTATCGTCCAAAACGCCGCACCAGGGCAATCATAGCCAGAGAAAAGGGATTAGAACCTTTAGCCCAGCGTATTTTCATCCAGGAAGATATCGACCCTTATACTGTGTCAGGGGCCTTTGTGAATGCAGAAAAGGGGGTTAATTCTATTGAAGATGCCCTTGAAGGGGCGCGTGACATTATAGCTGAATGGGTCAGTGAAGATCAAAATTCCCGGGCGAAAATCCGTGAGCTCTTTATGACACAAGGCGTCTTCAGGACAAAGGTAATTTCTGGTAAGGAAGAGGAAGGGATAAAATATAAGGATTATTTTGATTGGGAAGAGGCTGTATCAACAGTCCCATCCCACAGAATTTTAGCGATGAGGCGTGGAGAAAAAGAAGGATTTTTAAGCCTGCGGGTAACTCCGCCCGAAGAGGTCGCCGTCGCTGTCCTTGAATCGCTCTTTTTGAAAGGAAACGGGGCAGCTGCCCGGCATGTTAAAATGGCAGTACATGACAGCTACAAAAGACTTCTGTCCATATCAATGGAAACGGAGGTACGCCTGGAGACAAAGAAAAGAGCTGATGAGGAAGCAATCCTGGTCTTTGCCGCAAATCTCCGGCAACTCTTGCTAGCGCCGCCGTTGGGACAAAAAAACGTGCTTGCTATCGATCCTGGATTTCGTACAGGATGTAAGGTGGTCTGTATGGACAGACAGGGAAAGCTGATGCATACCGAAACCATATATCCCCATCAGTCCGAAGAAAGAGCTTCGGAGGCAGCAGCGAAGATTATAAGCCTCTGTGAAAGATTTGATGCGGAGACCGTTGCAATTGGAAACGGCACCGCCGGAAGAGAAACCGAGGCATTTGTAAGAAAACTCAATCTGCCGGAAAGGATTCAAATAATAATGGTAAACGAGAGTGGAGCCTCCGTTTATTCCGCATCAGATGTGGCCCGTGAAGAATTTCCTGACCAGGACGTGACGGTACGTGGAGCTGTATCCATTGGCAGACGGCTTATGGATCCCCTGTCAGAGTTGGTAAAGATAGAACCAAAGTCCATTGGTGTTGGGCAATACCAGCATGATGTGGATCAGGGAGTCCTGAAACGCAGCCTGGATGACGTAGTTATCAGTTGTGTAAATCTGGTTGGTGTTGAGGTCAACACCGCCAGCAAACAACTGCTTATGTATGTGTCTGGCTTGGGGCCGCAACTGGGAAAAAACATCGTTGAATATCGGAATGAACACGGCCCTTTCCGGTACAGAGATGACCTGAAGAAGGTAAGTAAATTGGGGCCAAGGGCATTTGAACAAGCGGCAGGCTTCCTGCGTATTGGTGACGGAGAAAATCCTCTTGATAGAAGCGCCGTCCACCCTGAAAGCTATCACATCGTCGATGCCATGGCGCAAGACTGTGGATGTTTAATCCTTGATTTAATGCGGGATGAGAGTCTCCGGAACAGGATAGACCTCACAAAATATGTGAAAGATTCAGTAGGTTTGCCTACGCTCAATGACATCATGAAGGAATTAGCAAAACCCGGTCGTGACCCACGTGAGAAGTTCGAAGCATTTAGTTTTACCAAGGGGGTGGAAAAGTTTGAGGATGTTGCACCAGGTATGAAACTCCCTGGAGTTGTGACCAATATAACGGCGTTTGGCGCCTTTGTCGATATAGGTGTTCATCAGGATGGATTGGTGCACATAAGCCAGCTTGCTGATCGCTTTGTGAAAAATCCCAACGATGTAGTCAAAGTTCATCAAAAAGTGACTGTCTCTGTACTGGAAGTGGATTTGAAAAGGAAGAGAATCTCCCTTTCCTTAAAAAAACAATCAGAAGCATAAAGGGAAATTATTCGATGGCCTGGTTCTGCTGTATTACGGTCTTAAATCTGCTAAGGGTAAAAAGGCTTGTTGATACAACAAACATGACGATGCTGATAATTTGAGCTACGGTAAAAAAGTTAAAAAACAAAGAGTTATCTCCCCGGAGTAATTCCATGCAAAACCTTATAATGGAATAGAGTATTCCAAAGAGAAGTAACACCTCACCGCTCCTCTTGCGAAACCGAAAAAACGCACTCAGGATAAAAAAAAGCGCAACGTCAGAAAGAAACGAATACAATTGTGTGGGATGTATGGGGAGGGTGTGCAGGTCGGAAAGGTGAACCAGGCCGAGTTCATACTGATGAAGAAATGCCGGGCTGCCATTAACCATACCCGTTTTGTCCAGCGTCCTCGGAAACTGCATTGCCCAGGGTACATGCGGAGCAATCTTTCCGAAACAGCAACCGTTCAGAAAGCATCCGATACGACCGAAACCGAGTCCTAGCGCAGCAGAAGGCGTGATGATATCAATAATCTTTAAGAAGGGCAGATGATGTTTTTTTGTATACAGATACAGGGTAATGATACCAGCAAAGAGCCCGCCGTAGTAGACTAATCCGCCTTCATAAACTTTAAAGATGCTGAAGAGATTGTTCTTGTAATCGTCAAAAAATTGGATAATGAAAAAAAGTCTTGCCCCTAAAATTCCTGCACATACCATATAGATTCCGAGGTCGGTAATCTTATTAGGATCAATACCTTCTTTCCTTGCCCGCCATCGTGCGATACTAATAGCCACCAAAAAGGCGACCATTAGCATGAATCCGTACGAATAAATGGGTATGTGTCTTTGGAAAAAAGGAAGGGGAATTTCGAATAAGATTTTTCTCATAATGGGAGGGTTTTGATGAGATTGTTGTTCCCATCTACCAGAATAATCTTTGGTTTCCAGTTTCTTGCGTCTTTATCTTCCACGAGGCAATAAGAAACAATGATGACCTTGTCGCCTGGTTGTGCCCACCGTGCAGCGGCCCCGTTTAAGCAGATAACACCTGAATCACGTTCGCCTTCAATTATATAGGTTTCCACCCGCGTCCCGTTGTTAATATTGAGGACCTGTACCCGTTCATAGGGTAAGATATCCACAGCGTCAAGAAGGGCTTTATCAATCGTGATACTCCCGTTGTAATTAAGATTGGTCTCCGTCACTGTTGCGGCATGAATCTTCGCTTTGCACATCTCACGTAACATTGTTTATCCCAATAGTCTTGATTGCATACAAATTTTGTTTAGACACGGATGAACGCAGGGTTTATCCGTGAAAACCTGCGTCCTGTTTTAATCTTAATCACTGGTTACAAATTTTATCTAAAAGTACCGCAAAATCAATATGAATCCTTATTGTGATTGTGGCGGGTAAAAACTTCTGACGCATACCTTGACCAGATCAACAATCTCCTCGTCAGTTAACTTACCCTTATAGCCCGGCATCTTCTTTTTACCATTGGCCACGTTTATAATTAATCTCGAATCAGAGACATTGTCTTGCCATTTGGTGTTGGTAAAATTAGGGATTTTAAATATAAATCGGCCGATAAAAGAACCCTTTCCGTTCGCCTGGTGACATTTTCGGCATTCCCGGTCATATACAGCCCAAATACCCCCTTTTTCTGATAAGGCCATCTGTTTATGATTACACCCGTAAGATACCAGGGCACAAAAACACAGATACCTATCATATAAATAAATTTTTCATCTTCATCTCCTTTGATGTTTTCTCGTTTGATTTCAATTGATTTTAAGAGTTTACCATAAAAACTCATATATTCAAGTCTCTTATCTTTTCATTTGATTAGTTTATAAAATTTTGAATTATTTTGAAATTGCTATGTTGTTGAGGCTATAACATATGCCAAATAAAACAACAAAGGCATTTCTCTCACTATAACAGACAATGTTTCATCTTAACATAAAATTAATAATTCTTAATGATTTCTTAATATGCAAATTTTATCATACTTTCATGATTTGCATGACTTACCCTTACCTGTGAATCTCCGGCAAGGACAACCTGACCCTTTGCGGAAGAGATGTCTTTTCCCTTTCTTCCGCAATTCTTAAAATTGCGATGCTATTTTTATACCTGAAACCAATAATAATAGGGGTGGAGGAAGAGAAGAGAAGAGAAGAGAAGAGAAGAGAAGAGAAGAGAAGAGAAGAGAAGAGAAGAGAAGAGAAGGTATGTATTTTATATAAAGGTCACTTGGTAAAGAGGAGGGTTTTAGAATGCATAGTACCTGGTGTAAATATGTTTTCTCGTCGGTAATAGTATTAGGGGGTGTATATACAGGTGGTATGTTGCAATGTGTGCTTGCCCAACAGGCTATACAACAAGGAGAATCATCAGAAACTAAGGCGGAGTCGGAGGATTTGAAATGGCAGTTGAAGCTGTTGGAAGAGGGTATTAAGAGGCAACAAGAGCAAATACAGGCCATAAATAATCGCTTAAATACTACGAATGCCAGCGTTGAGGAGGTCAAAAAAAGTGGATCAACTGCAAAAGAGCCGGAAGATTTCCGGGTTTATTGGAAGGAAGGGCTTAATTTTGATACGATCAACAAAAACTTTAAACTTAAAATTGGCGGCAGGATTGGGCAGGATTGGGGGTGGTTCAGGGAGGATAACGAAATAAGAGATACTATAGGCGATCAAGTGGATGGCGCAGAATTTCGCTGGGCTCGGCTGTATATCTCCGGCACAATTTACAACAATATTGACTTCAAGATGGAGTATGATTTTGCAGGCGGCGGGAGGCCTAGTTTTACCGATGTCTTTGTAGAATTGAAAGAAATCCCTGTTGCAGGAAATTTTAGGGTAGGGCATTTTAAAGAACCTTTTAGCTTAGAAACACTTACCTCAAATAATTATATTACCTTTATGGAACGTGCACTACCGAATGTTTTTTCGCCTGCAAGAAACACGGGAATGATGCTTTACAATGCTGCTATGGATAAACGCATGACATGGGCTGGTGGTGTCTTCCGTAATTCGAACGATTTTGGTGACAGTGAGGGGGATTCAACCACAGAAGGAGGTTATAGTTTTAGCGGAAGGCTGACTGGGTTGCCATGGTATGAAGAAGAAGGGAGAAGGCTCTTGCACACGGGTTTTGGCTATAGTTATCAGAATGCATTTGAGAACAAGATTCGTTTTAGTCAAACACCGGAAATGCATATGGCAGATAAGTTTGTAGATACAGGCACTATTGCTGCTGAAGCGGTGCATCTTTTTGGCCCGGAATTGGCCATTGTGTATGGTCCGCTTTCATTTCAAACAGAATACGTATTTGCAAAGGTTGATCTTGAAGATGGTGGCGGTTCAGACCCTGATTTTTCTGGATTTTACTTTTATGCGAGTTATTTCCTGACAGGAGAAAATAGGAGATATAACACGAAAAATGGTAGCTTTGATATAGTCAAACCGAAGAAAAATTTTAAATGGGGCGAGAGCATAGGCGCAATTGAGCTTGCAGCACGCTATTCAGCTGTTGATTTAGAAGATGAAGATATTAGCGGAGGACGCCTTCAGGATGGGACAGTGGGAGTAAATTGGTACCTAAATCCCAATATGCGGGTAATGTTGAACTATGTCCATGCTGATGCGGATTTCAGTGGAGAGGATGGAACCGCAGACCTTGTTGGACTGAGATTTAATATATTTTTCTAGGAAGGTTTAAAGAGGTAATTGGGAAATGAATAGATGGAAGGCTTTACATCTTTGCTTCACAGGAAAGGAGGGCAGACTTTGCAAAGACAGGAGAGTCAGGCAAGGCTGTTATTAAGGTTGGATGCGGAGTGGACGGGGAGACAGTTGTCTTTGATTCTGATGAGGTGGTGAAAAGAATATAACAAACACCATTCCGAAAAATAAATCGACTTCTGTAATAAATTTGATTAGAATATTGTTCACGAACATACGTAAAGAGGAAAATATATGATGAAAAAATCGTGGCTTTTGATGTCAATTTTTTGTCTTGGTCTGGCCAGTGCTGCTACAGCTGGAGAAACTGTCCATGTTGACCAGAAGGTTAAGTTGTATGCCAAAGTGGGTGGGGTTTCGGGAAACCTGAATAGCATCGGTTCTGATACCATGAACAACCTCATGACTTACTGGGCCGAGGGGTTTAACAAGGTGTATCCGAATGTAAAGGTACAGATAGAAGGCAAAGGTTCTACCACCGCACCACCCTCTCTCATTTCAGGAACAGCCCAGATAGGGCCAATGAGCAGGGCAATGAAGCCTACAGAAATTGATGCCTTTGAAAAGAAATATGGCTATAAACCCACAGAAATAAAGACAGCCCTGGATGCCCTGGCAGTGTATGTAAACAAGGACAATCCTCTCAAGTGTTTAAGTTTGCCTCAGGTTGATGCCATTTTTTCAAAAACCCGGAAAGGCAAGTATAAAGAAGATATTACTGCCTGGGGACAACTTGGCTTAACAGGTGAATGGGCAACTCGCCCGGTAAGTCTCTATGGCCGTAATTCCGCCTCAGGTACCTATGGTTATTTCAAAGAGCGTGCCCTTTATAAGGGAGACTTCAAAGATACTGTAAAAGAGCAGCCAGGTTCTGCCTCTGTTATACAAGGCGTAGCAGCGGACCGATATGCCCTGGGTTACAGTGGTATAGGTTACAAGACCTCTGGTGTGCATACCATACCTCTTTCATTTAGGGAAGAGAGAGCCTTATAAAGAGGCTGAAATGCAAAATGTACTAAATGGTTCTTATCCACTGGCAAGGTTTCTTTATATATATATTAATAAAAAACCGGGTCAGCCACCCGACCCTCTGGTCAGGGAGTTTGTTAAATATATCCTGAGCAAAGAAGGCCAGGATGTGATTGTAAAGGATGGAATTTTACCTTTATCGGCATCGGTTGCCGAAGAGGAACTGAAGAAAATAGAATAATACATGAGAAGTTTGAAGAGAAGAAAGTTTGCAGACAGGGCCAGCTTCTGGTTAATTACCCTCGGTGGAGCAGCTACCGTCTTTGTTGTACTTGCCTTGTTTCTCTTTATCTTTCTGGAGGTTTATCCACTCCTCACAGGGGCTAAGATATCAAAAGAAAATACGTATGCCTTACAGGGTAAGGCAGTCTCTGTAGGAGAAGATGATCGTCAGGATGTCGCTTTTGCCCTCTATAATAATGGCATCATAGAGTTTATTTCTCTCTCAAATGGAGAGGTTTTAAAGAGGTGTGAGATAGCAGGCCTTAATGGTTCTTCCGTAGCACAACAAAATGTAACGAATTTACTCCCCCACGCCCCTTCGCAAAGGGGGGATAAGGGGGAGGTGGAAACTTTTTCCCAAAAAACAAGCCTGCAGCGTAATTTTATAACATCAGTCAGCAAAGATAATAATCGCATTGCTTTGGGAACAAATGACGGGAGGATTTTAACGGTATCTGTCAACTTTTCTGAGTCGTTTGACAATGGGAAAAGGACGATTTTCCCTGAGATATCAGAAGCAGAAACTGTACAAGCTAACAATGAGGGAAAAGGGATCGCTTGTATTACATCCAGGGGAGATGGAAGTGCGACAGTTACAGCGGTCCATACCGTGGATGGCAGGTTAATACTCATATCTTCGGAGGTCGAAAGGACGCTCTTTGGTGAAGGAGAAAAGAAGGAAATCAAGAAGGATATTACCGGTCTCATAGTACAACATAGCCTCGACCAATCCTCACTTAAATCATACGAGGACAAGATTACCCCATTTGCAAAGAAGGGAAATGGGGGAGGGCAGGAAAAACACGAACGTACCGGAACACGTGTAGCAAGTACCTCAATACTACATTCGTCAGTGCAGAAAGATGAAATCGAGATAACCTCGATGGCACTCGACCTTTTTATGGAAAATCTTTATGTTGGAACTTCTTCAGGCGAGATATTTCATATAAATGTGCAGGACAGGGAAAACCCATTTCTTGCAGAAATGGTAAGGGTGTCTGACAAGGCGGTCACTGCCTTGGGTTTTTTACTGGGGGACATCTCCCTTGTCGTTGGAGACCAATATGGCAGCGTGAATATCTGGATGCAGGTAAGGGATGCGGTATCGCCTTCCGGTTGGGCCCTGAAAAAGATTCATACCCTGAAATCGCATAACGCACCGGTTATTGCTATTGCTCCCTCAATGAGAGACAAGGGCTTTGTGACAGCGGCAACAGACGGAACGATACACCTCAGCCACGCAACTTCTGAACAGACACGTTTAAACCTCGAGACAAAATCTCTGCCTGCAGCGCTTGCCTTTTCACCAAAGGCCAATGGTATTCTTGCGGCTGATTCTCATGGCCATTTATTCCAGTGGAACATTTCAAACCCGCACCCGGAAATTACCTTAAAAACCCTGTTCGGGCCGGTATGGTATGAGGGTTATGAAAAACCGGAATTTGTCTGGCAGTCCACGGGAGGGACTGATGACTTTGAACCAAAGTTGAGCCTTGTGCCACTAATCTTTGGCACTATCAAGGGTACGGTATACGCACTGATCATCGCTGTACCTGTTAGCATCCTTGCCGCGCTCTACACATCCCAGTTTCTTCATAATTCCTTGAAAATAATAAAACCGGTTATCGAGATCATGGCGGCGCTTCCCAGCGTCATCCTGGGTTTCCTTGCCGGCCTGTGGCTTGCGCCGTTGCTGGAAAGGATATTTCCTGCAATCATTATCATGCCGTTTTTTATTCTGCTCTCTATTGTAATAGCTCTTTCGATCTGGAAGATTCTGCCTGCCTTTGGAAAAGGCCGGTACAGGCATGGGATAGAGGCATTGTTTTTGATACCTTTTATCATCGGCGCTGTATTTGTGTCTATCCAGCTTGGGGGTGTCTATGAGTCCCTCCTTCTTAACGGGGATTACAGGGCATGGTTTGCAAATGTTCTTGGCTTAGAGTACGATCAAAGGAATGCTGTTCTCGTGGGCATTGCCATGGGGTTTGCCGTAATACCCCTTATCTATACCATATCAGAAGATGCCATGAGCAATGTCCCCAACAGCCTTCGCTCGGCCTCGCTGGCGCTTGGAGCAACTCCATGGCAGACGGCTGTCAGGATCATTCTCCCAACTGCAAGCCCGGGAATTTTTTCAGCCATTATGATTGGTTTTGGAAGGGTGGTGGGAGAGACGATGATCGTTCTTATGGCCACCGGAAATACACCCATCATAGACTGGAATTTGTTTAATGGCTTTCGTGCGCTTTCAGCAAACATAGCAGTAGAAATACCCGAAGCACCTATTGGAGGAACGCTTTACCGGGTGCTTTTTCTCGCTGCACTGCTTCTTTTTATAACAACCTTCATTGTTAATACCTTTGCCGAAATGGTAAGGCACAGGATGAAGTTACGGTATAGTAAACTATGAAAAAATTTATTCGGACCGGGAATCCTTATATATGGTTGACGGCAGGAACTCTGACCATCTGCCTCCTGATGATTTGCGGATTAGTTGTACTCATTATGGTAAATGGGTTTGGCATATTCTGGCCTCGTAAGGTCGTCAGGGTTACGCTTTACGATGGTACCGTAGCTTTAGGAGAAATTGCAAAACGGGAGTCTATCCCCCACCAGAAGGGCTCCTTTCGGACGAAATTGAAGATAGGGAACAGGGACGTAAATGGCCTTGACTTCACCTGGATTGATGATGCAGACATTGTGTCCTGGGAATATCCTGCTGATACCCTGGTTTTTGAGAGGCGTGAATGGGGTAATATGTATGGCTTTTTAAAAGGTTTGAGGCAGGACGGCGCCGTCAAACCCCAGAGACTGGAAGTCATGATGCCTTTGCTGGAAAAAAGCCAAACACTTTTTAAACAGATACGGCACGTTGAAAAAAAGGAAATTGGTAATATAAACTACCAGATGGAAAAATGTCGTCTTGAGTCGAAGCATCTCGAGAGGTTGCAACCATCTGAAAAAATTCAAAATAAACTTGCAACGGTAAAAACAAGGATGAATAACCTTGAAAGGAAATATCGGGAAAAGGAAGATACTCTTACCGCCCTTTATACAACGGCGAGAGAAAAAGAGGTTGTTGTGCTTCTTGCCGATGGGAGAGAAAAAATCATGCCCGTTTTTCAGATCATCCGCGTCTATGCACCAAATAAAATGGGGTTTTTTGCCAAAATGAGTTTTTATATAGCAAAGTTCTGGGAATTTATATGGGGAGAACCGAGAGAGGCCAACACGGAGGGAGGGGTCTTCCCCGCAATTTTTGGAACGGTTATGCTGGTGCTGATCATGAGTATTGCGGTTGTCCCACTTGGTGTGTTGACCGCGGTATATCTCAAAGAATATGCCCGCGATAGTTTTATTGCCAGACTGGTTCGGATATCCGTGAGTAATCTTGCAGGCGTTCCTTCAATTGTCTTTGGGGTATTCGGTCTTGGGTTTTTCATATATTTTATTGGCGGGGGTATAGACAATCTGTTTTTTCCGGATGCCTTACCAACCCCTACATTTGGAACGGGTGGTATTCTGTGGGCGTCGCTTACCCTGGCGCTCATGACGGTACCGGTAGTCGTCGTAGCAACGGAAGAGGGATTGTCTGCCGTTCCCATATCCCTGCGAGAGGGTTCTTATGCGCTCGGCGCCACAAAGATTGAAACCCTGTGGAGGGTAGTGCTTCCCCAGGCAACCCCGGGTATACTTACCGGCACAATTCTGGCCATGGCAAGGGCCGCCGGAGAGGTTGCGCCCCTCATGATTACGGGCGTCGTTAAGCTGGCGCCGTCACTTCCGATGGATGGTCACTTCCCTTTTATCCATTTGGAAAGAAAATTCATGCACCTGGGATTTCATATCTATGATGTCGGATTCCAATCGCCCAATGTAGAGGCAGCCATTCCCATGGTTTATGCCACAACCCTTGCTTTGCTTTTTACGGTGCTTGTGCTGAATCTTACGGCTATCGTAGTGAGAAATAAGCTGAAAAAATGGTATAGTACAGGGTCGATGTAAAAAATTCTGTGAATACCCTAAGGTGAACTATTATGGAATATGAGAAAATAAAAGTCACTGAGCCGATAGTTACTATCAACGATCTGAACCTTTATTATGGCAAGACAAAGGCGCTGAAAGGGATAAATCTTGATATTTCCAAAAAAAAGATAACCGCCTTTATCGGACCGTCCGGGTGCGGGAAGTCTACCTTGATTCGGTGCTTAAACCGGATGAACGACATCATAGATAATGTGACGATCGAAGGGAGTATTAAGATAGACGGACAGGACATCTATGCCCATACCGTTGATATTACAGAGCTCAGAAAAAAGGTTGGCATGGTCTTTCAGAAGCCGAATCCATTTCCAAAAACCATTTACGAAAATGTGGTATACGGCCCCCGTGTTCAGGGTATCAATAAAAAAAATACCCTGGACGATATTTGCGAAAACGCCCTGAAAAAGGCCGCACTTTGGGATGAAGTGAAGGATAGACTCCGTGTAAATGCCCTTGATCTTTCCGGAGGTCAGCAACAGCGGATTTGTATTGCCAGGGCAATAGCCACAGAACCTGAGATTATACTGCTTGACGAACCGTGTTCCGCCCTCGATCCAATCGCCACAGCCAAGATAGAGGATATGCTGGTCGAACTGAAAAAAGATTACACCGTTATTATCGTTACGCATAACATGCAGCAGGCAGGCAGGATATCAGATCACACAGGTTTCTTTATGATGGGTAAACTTATTGAATATGACATCACCACTGAGATATTCACAAATCCTCGCGAAAAACAGACGGAGGACTATATTACTGGAAGGTTTGGTTAGGAAAATTATACAGAAGAATTTAAAAAAGAATAAAGCATAAATAATAATCTTCCAGGAGTTAAGAATGGTGTAAAGTAGGAAGATTTAACGTTTGAGTTCGAAGAGAAAATCAACACTTACATCTCTTTTTCACAGGGAGAAATTATGACACGCGAGGCCTATCACAAGGCACTAATAAAGCTGGAGAATGAAGTATTGCTCATGGGGGATATGGTAGCACATGCCATAAAAAAATCTGTGGAGTCACTCCGGAAAAGGGATATAAATACATCCAAAGAGATCGTAAAAAACGACCTGCTGATAAATAAGAAACGGTTTGATATAGAAGAACAGTGCATTGCACTTATTGCCACACAACAGCCCATGGCCGTTGATCTAAGGACGTTGACCTCTATATTAAGCATAGTAACCGATCTCGAACGTATGGGTGACCATGCAGGGGGGATTGCCAAGATAAACATTTTGATGGGTGACGAGCCATTGGTGAAGCCCCTGATCGATATCCCCAGGATGGCAGACATAGGGCTATCTATGCTTGATACCTGTCTTAAGGCATTTGTCGATAGGAATACGGAATTGGCAAGACGCATCTGTAATGAAGACGATCAGGTAGATGCCCTTCATGACCAGATTTATCGGGAGCTCCTGGTACTCATGATGGAGAATCCAAGAATAATCCACATGGCTACCTATCTCATCTGGGTGTCCCATAATCTGGAACGTATTGCGGACAGGGTTACCAATATTGCTGAAAGGATTGTATTTATGGTCACAGGGAAGATGGAAGAGATAAATGTGTCGAAGTATTAGTCTGGCTGTGATTGCTTCCGAAAATCAGCTCAATTTTCAAGACCGCAAGCCTCTTTCCTGCTGCTTCAGGCTGCAAGGGCGAAATATTAAAATTCTGGTTCTTCTCCAAATTAGTCAATAGAAATTGAGGAGAAATTTCATTAAATCATTGAAAAGAGTGGACATTTGTGTTTTCCTATACCGATATATAACTTATTTACAGGAGGCCCAGCAATGTCCACGTTAAGTATATTACCCTATTTCCTTTTCAGCGGGTAAGAATTACTAAAACAAACTGTTTTTCTGATGCTGAGTTATCCCAGCTTAGCCCTGCAGTACCCGATGAACGATTTCACCCAATATGTCATGTGTGGCAGCAGCAAAGCACAGCGCATTTATCGTCACGACAAACGAGCTTTGCGGGATATGAATCTTGGTTCTGTTCGCGTATGGATAAATTGTTCGTATCGTAAGATAGCCTGTGAGTCATGCAATCGAATCGTAGTTGAAGACTTAGGTTTTTCAACCTTACAGTCGTGTTACGCATCGTTTAGCAGCGTATATTCACGAACTGTGTAAAATGTTAACCATTACCGAAGTTGCAAAACATTTTGGAATGAACTGGAAAACAGTAAAAGCAATCGATAAGTTTTTCTGGAACGACAATACGCGCAGACTGACTATCAGCATCTTCGCATACTGGCAGTAGACGAAATCTCTGTTAAGAAGGGACAGCGCTATTTGACCGTTGTTCTGGACTATCTGATTTGGAGAAGAACCAAAAAATTAATCTCACATTGAAAATTTACTATTTTTTACTTCTCCTTTGCTCTAACTGCTCGTTTTTTAGTAAATGTTAGGTTGATGCGTATGCCCCTAACCCATACCAAGAGGGGACTTTCCAGCTTGAAATCCGTAACTCGCGGCACAAAACCATTACTCCTAAGAATTACACAAAAAACATTTTAAGGGTCAATTACAGTATGGAACTACCGGTAATCTCACTAAAGGCCAAAAGAAACTCACTCCATCCATGGATATTCAGCAGAATGATCCGCCATCCTCAACAACGCCTTCAACCAGGCAGCCTGGTTGAGGTAATTTCCAGGGAAGGGAGTTTTATTGGCAGAGGCATCTACAATTATAAAAGTAATATTGGTATTCGTTTGCTAACCGGGAATGCCTCTGAAATGCTGGGAAGCGAGTTCTTTTTCAAGAAATTTGAACAGGCAAAGATACTTCGTGAGGAAATTCTGGGAATTCACAGAACTTCTAATTGCTATCGGCTGGTACACGGAGAGGCCGATGGCCTGTCGGGCTTGATTATTGACAAGTTCGCTGATGTATTTGTCGTAGAACCATATTCTGCCGGCTATATCGGAATCATGGAATGGATCGTATCGTCTTTACAGTCCCTTTATCCCGGCAGCCGGATTGTTGTTCGTCCGGATGAACGAATTGCCGTTAAGGAGGGGGCTGATTTTTCAAGGGTTGCCAGGGCTTACCCCGGCCCTGATTTTTTAGAAATCAGGGAAAACCTTTTGAGAATGAAGGTGAATCTCAAAACGGGACATAAAACGGGATTTTTCCTTGATCAGCGTGAGAATCGGTTTACCCTGTCGCAGTACTGCAACGGCAGGGAGGTGCTCGATTGTTTTTGCTACACGGGCGGATTTGCCATTTCTGCAATGCTGGCTGGTGCAAAGTCGTCTGCTGCAATAGACCTGGATGAAAAAGCATTGGAAACAGCCCGGGAAAATGCGCAACTCAACTCGGTAAAAGTAACGTTTCAGCACGCTAATGTGTTCGATCATCTGCGTATGATGATCAGCAAGGGTATGCAAGCGGATATTGTGATCCTTGATCCGTCAAAACTTGCCGGATGTACCGAAGAGATCAGCCGGGCGCATCGAACCTACGGGGATATCAACAAGCTTGGCATGCAGGTCGTTAGTCCGGGTGGCATCCTGCTGACATGTTCTTGCTCAGGTCTCATATCGGAAATGGACTTTCTTTCCATCCTGACCCGCTCCGCTGCGGAGGCTGGAGTCGTGTTACAAATCTTTCGGGTTAGCGGTGCATCTCCTGATCACCCTTTTTCCACCATCTTTCCTGAGGGTAGATATCTCAAGGCGGTCTTTGCAAGGGTATTTCCCTATACAAAAAAAGAATAGATGTACACTATTGGTACGAAAAGAACCATCACTTTGATCCTCCTCCACAAGGGGACAGGTAATACGGGAATTTCTGGCTTCACGGATCTATCAATAAGCGTTCCCACTCCTCTGGTGAGCCAAAGATATCATTGATTGGCACAGGTATTACTATATTGAATCCTAAACTCTCTAAGGATTTAACCACCCTCTGTTTTGATGCATCAACCGGGAATTTAGGCATTCCTCTTATACCCCTGCCTCTGCAACAAAAGCTTCAAGAATTGGTGGGTCAATTACAAAAACATCTTCTCCAAAAGATTCAATATGAAAACGAATTGCAGATTTCACATCCGAAAGGACTTCTTCATATGTTTCGCCTTGACCAACGACAACACCCTTTACACCTAAAGGATAAGCAACATAACCATCCGATTTCAATGATTCTTTAAAAGATGTTTATCCCTTGTTCATGTTCACTTTAAAATGCCGCGGTGGTTACGCTTTTTTTGCGGCTTTTCTCGAGGTCCTGCTCGTAGTATTTCATGACACCCTTTAGCGAACACAGGCTGCCACACATGGTACACGTATCTTCATCCATAGGGGGACGGCCATTGCGGATCTCCTGCGCACGTTCCTTGGTGATGGCTGTTTCATACTGGGTCTTCCAGTCCAAATCCCTGCGGGCAATGCCCATCTTCAGGTCTAAATTCTTTGCCTTGTCTTTTAATTTAACCATGTCACCTACATGGGCGGCGATACGGGCTGCCATGACACCTTCGCGCACGTCATCCGGTCCGGGGAGGGCCAGGTGCTCTGGTGGTGTGACATAACAGATAAAATCGGCCCCATAACACGACGACAAGGCCGCACCTATGGCCGATGAGATGTGATCATAGCCGGGGGCAACATCGGTGGTAATCGGCCCAAGCATATAAAATGGGGCATTATTGCTGAGCCTCTTTTGAATAATTACATTAGCCTCGATTTCATCAATGGGTATGTGTCCTGGTCCTTCCACAATAATCTGTACGCCCTTGCTTTGGGCATATTCGGCGATTTCAGAGTTGATAATGAGTTCCTGTATCTGGGCACGGTCGGTGCTGTCGTGGATGGCACCAGCCCTCAGACCGTTTCCAAGGCTGAGGATGACATCGTGCTTTTTCATGATATCGATGAGGCGGTCGATCTGTTCATAGAGGGGATTCTCTTTCTTGTTGTGGTTCATCCAGGCCGTCAGAAAGGAACCACCACGACTGACAAGTCCGCCATAGCGATACCCTTGTTTCCTGAGCCGTTCAAGCGTTATGAGGTTGATCCCGCAGTGGATCGCCATAAAGCCAATCCCCTCTTCTGCCTGTTGTTCAATAACATCAAAGAGGAAATCTGCTTCCATATGTACGACAGAACCTTTTTTCTTGTTGGTTTCGATGGCTGCCTGATAAAGGGGTACGGTGCCTACCGTGAGAGAAATGGAGTCTAACACGCGTCTTCTTATCTTGGTTAGATCTCCACCAGTTGAAAGTTCCATCAGGGTGTCGGCGCCATATTTTTCTGCGGTTTGTGCCTTTTTTACCTCCATGTCAATATCAACGATATCAGGTGAGGTACCGATACTGGCATTTACCTTTGTCTTAAGTCCTTTACCAATGCCCACGACGCGGGCTTTTCTGTTTGGGTTTCCGTAGATAACGATCTGTCCCTTAGCAATACCTTCACGGATAAATTCCGGAGAAACGTCATCGTAGACAGCCGCCTCTTTCATGGCTTCCGTTATCATACCCGCGCGTGCGAGCTCTAACTGCGTTTTCATGTATTTTTACTCCAAATGAATGAGTGTTGTCAAAACTTAATAAATAATTCGTTGCAGAGATCGCAGGGAACACGGAGTATAAAGAAAATACACCTTACTCCTATTTTATACTCAATAGGCGCACAATTTGTGATTTACAGATAATGCCGTACAAGTACAACACGGACAAACAAAATTTGTTCGTGCCACCCTATTATCAAATTAAAAATGCAGAATTGTTTTTAAGAAAGCGAAATAAAATACCGAACAAAATCACATTATAATATCTTTGTCTATTTTATCACTAAAAATTTTTAGCAATACCTCTTTGTTAAATTTGTTTACATCCAGCCTTTTATCAAAGGGGATCATGCCCAATAGCGGAAGATTGGTAAGTCTTTTTATTTCATCGGCATTCGTCTTTTTGACCACATCGTCGCAGTTTTCTACGGATTCATTGAAAATGATTCCTTTGACGTCGAGTCCGTGTTCACGTGCATACGAAACCGTTAGTAATGTGTGATTTATGGTGCCGAGGTTAGGCCGGCAGACAATGATGAGCGGGAGTTCCATTTCGTTAGCCAAATCCACGACAAAATAGTATGCGTCAATAGGGACCAATAATCCCCCAATACCTTCAACAATAAGATACTCGTGCCGTTCGCATAGGGAGGCATAGCCCATACGTATCTTTTCCAGGTCTATTCTTGTATTACTTAAACGTGCTGCAACTGTTGGGGCAAGGGGTTGCTCAAGGCCGACGGGATTGATGATCCCGTATTCGTCGTCTACTTCTGCTGAACGTTTTAAAAAGATGGCGTCATCCGATATGAGGGTATTATTTATCCTTTTGCAGCCTGTAGCAATTGGTTTCATAACACCAACGTCAAGCCCTTTGTTCTTATAAAGGGCCGCTAATCCACCAGCGACAATGGTTTTCCCTACACCTGTGTCCGTTCCGGTTATAAAATATCCTCTTCCCATAATAACTTCCCCACAATCGAATTAGAGTTTTCAGGTATCCATAAATAGTATGGTTTCAGCGTTTAAGTCGCTTTTTTATTCATTTGTGATAATTTGTATAGATTCGTAAATGATATCAAGCATTCTCTTTAACTCGTCAACCTTGATACTTAATGGCGGCATGATGACGATGATGTGTCCGAGCGGTCTTATGAGTAAACCACGCTTCCTGGCCTCATGGCATACCTGAATCCCCACACGCTCCACCCAGGGATATGGTTCCTTTGTTGTCTTATCCGTAACCAATTCGATTGCGGAGATAAGTCCACACTGTCTGACATCTCCAACATGTTCCAGTGATTTAAAGGAATTAAGTTTCGTTTGCATGTGTTTAATTTTAGGTGCTAAATTATCCAGGATATGTTCCTTTTCAAAGAGTTCCAGACTGGCCAGCGCAGCCGCGCACCCTAAAGGATTTCCTGTATAAGTATGCCCATGAAAAAATGTTTTCAACTCAGCATATTCACCTAAAAAGGCGTTATAGATCTCATCCGTGGCAAGTGTAGCGGCCAGTGGCATATAGCCTCCATTGATACCCTTGGACAATGACATAATATCCGGGACGACGTCTTCATGAAGACAGGCAAACATTTTACCCGTTCGACCGAAACCGGTGAGCACCTCGTCTAAAATAAAAAGCACGTTATATTTCCTGCATAACGCACGTGCACCGGAGAGATAACCCGTTGGATGGATGATCATTCCACCGGCACCCTGCACGAGTGGTTCCATAATCATAGCGGCAATTTGATCAGCATTGTTTTTTAAGAGATTTTCCAGTTCATCCAGGCATTGTAATGTGCAGTCTCTGTCTTGCTTTCCAAGGGGGCAGCGGTAGCAATACGGCGCCGGCGCAAAGTGGGTCTTAAAGTAGAGCGGTTGAAAGACCTTGTGGTAGATGTCGATACCGCCAACACCCATGGTCCCGATGGTATCTCCGTGATATCCGTACTGTAAGGCCACAAACTGGGTCTTTCCCTTACATCCTTTATGCTGCCAGTACTGAAATGCCATTTTAAGGGCAACTTCGTTGGCGGTAGAGCCGTTATCTGAATAAAATACCTTCTTGAGCCCGGGCGGAACTACTTCAGCGAGCTTTTTTGCCAATTCAATAGCCGGGATGTTTGACGGACCCAGGAGGGTGGTATGCGCAATTTTACCGAGCTGTTTTTTTATGGCGTCGTCGATCTCCTTTTTGCGGTGACCGTGGATATTGCACCACATGGAGGAAATACCATCGATGTATTCTTTGCCATCAACGTCCTTGATAAAAATACCGCTTCCTTCTTCAATAATCAGGGGCGTTTCTTTGCCGTAATCCTGCATTTGGGTGAAGGGATGCCAGAGGTATTGCTTGTCCCAGGTTTGTAATTGTTCTTGATAAGTTTTATGAATCACTTTTGTCTGGAAATTTACTATTGTGAAAAATAGGGATAAATGTTTGAATCTGCCATGTGTTGCAAGGGTAGTTTTTTCAAACGATATTAGCCATGTTACCCAAAGAGGAAATGATCGTCAAAACATTTTTCAGGAAGCCAGGGATATTTTATTTGTAACAATTTTTTTATATCCATTTTCCTTTTTATTGATGCCGGAATTTGCTATCATGGTTTTTTTATGCAGACAGTTTATAACGCAGGCACGGGAACACTATACACTGCTTAGTGAAGTTTAATTTTTCAAAGGAGGAAGATGCATGAATCCTGTTAAACTAAAAGAAGGGGTTTATTGGGTTGGAGAGATTGACTGGGAATTAAGGAATTTTCATGGCTATTCAACGCAAAGAGGTTCAACATATAACGCCTATCTCATTCTTGACGAGAAAATTACCTTAATTGATACAGTAAGGTCATACCTTTCCGACAAAATGATGAAGAGGTTGTCATCTCTCATCGACCCTTCACATATTCATTATATTGTTTCAAACCACGTGGAGATGGACCATTCGGGCAGTCTGCCACTCCTCATGAAGATTGCGAAAAATGCCACAATTATAACCTCTCCTCATGGACAAAAGGGGTTGCAAGCTCATTATAAAAAAAATGATTGGAATTTTAAAGTCGTCAAATCGGGGGAAACTGTCTCTCTTGGCAGGAAAAACATCAGGTTTGTTCTCACTCCATTGATACACTGGCCTGATAATATGGTGAGTTACCTGGAAGAAGACCGTATCCTGTTCTCAAACGATGCCTTTGGGCAGCATATCGCTTCTTCTGAAAGATTTGATGATGAATATCCCCTGGATATTATTGTTGATGAGGCAGAGAAATATTATGCAAATATTGTTTTACCTTATTCCAGTCAGGTTCAGAAGGCCATGGACGCTGTTGCCCCATTAACGATGGATATGATTGCTCCGGGCCACGGAATTGTCTGGCGTTCGCACGGAAAGACCATTGTGGAAGAATAAATATAAGAAATGGGCTTCCAACCAGGTAGATAATAAGTGTCTGATAATCTATGACACCATGTGGAAATCTACGGAAATGATTGCCGATAGTATTCAAGAAGCTTTCGAATCCCATGGAATTCCCGTGAAGATGGCCAATCTCAGGCATGATCATATTTCTGATATTGTTGCCGATGTATTGACTACACGATTTATCTGTGTCGGTTCTCCCACGTTAAATAGCAATATGCTTCCTACCGTGTCAGGTTTTTTGACCTACTTAAAGGGGCTGTCCCCAAAAAACAGGATTGGACTGGCTTTTGGGTCTTATGGCTGGGGAGGACAGTCGGTTGGCCACGTCGATGACG
Source organism: Planctomycetia bacterium (assembly GCA_015075005.1). Taxonomy (GTDB): domain Bacteria; phylum Planctomycetota; class Brocadiia; order Brocadiales; family Brocadiaceae; genus Brocadia. Next base: position 468,376 of record JABTVC010000001.1, on the reverse strand, counting down.
CTTTAAAAGAGTGCGGTTTCAAAATGATGGAGCCTATAAAGGTACAGTATATTCCTGATGAAGCGCAACTCCAGGAAATCTGTAACAAACTGAAACAAGAGACAATGATTACACAGGCAATTTGAAAATAGAGAATTACTGTGTAAATACTATCGTACCGCTGCCATGATATAAAGGGCACTCTGGCGGGTGAAGTATGTATACGGTTTTGTGTACACTATGCGAATCTACTCATTGCAGGATTTTATCACGTATTTAGAAAAAAACGGCGAGCTGCTACGGATCAAAACCGAAGTCGACGCAAGACTGGAAGTCGTGGAAATTTCTATTCGGGCGATCCGTGAAGGTATGCCTGCCTTGCTTTTTGAAAATGTTCGTGGCGCCCGATTCCCTCTGGCCATGAACGTCCTTGCCAGTGAAAAACGGATTGAGCTGGCACTGGGGAAGCATCCTGATCAGCTTGGCGAGGAATTGATTACCTTTATGGAAGAGGCTATGCCACCGAAACCAAAGGTGTTTTTCAAACATCCCGGCATAGCAAGACGGCTGATTTGTACCCTTCCAAAAACAACATCCAGACCGCCATCTCAGCAAGTGGTTAGCGGTATTAGTTTACAAGATCTTCCCATTATAACCAGCTGGCCTGAAGACGGCGGACGTTTTATTACCCTGCCGCAGGTTTTTACGTATGACCCCCATACGAAAAAACGAAATGTAGGCATGTACCGCATGCATGTTTTTGATGAAAAAACGACTGGTATGCACTGGCAGATTCAAAAGGGCGGAGGATTTCACTATTATCGTGCAAAAAAGATGGGAAAGGAATTTCAAATTGCCGTGGCACTGGGAACCGATCCTGCCCTCTTGCTGGCCACGGTTGCCGCATTACCAGAAGGGATAGATGAAGTCATGTTCAGTGGATTCCTTCGCGGCAGAAGGACGAGGATGACCAGGGGCAAAACTATCTCAATTCTTGTGCCTGCCGATGCAGAATTTATTCTCGAAGGCACAGTTCACCTGACGGAGTTACGCATGGAAGGTCCCTTTGGCGACCATTTTGGCCATTATTCTAACGCCTCAGAATTTCCCGTCTTCCACATTAACACCATCACGCATAGAAGAAATCCTATTTATCCGGCAACGGTCGTGGGTCGTCCACCCATGGAAGATAAATATCTGGGAAATGCAACCCAGCAGGTACTGGGACCACTGATTCGCCTGATCCATCCGGAAATTTGTAATCTCTGGGCATATTACGAAGCCGGATTTCACAACCTGCTGGTGGTATCCGTAGAAGAACGTTATCGCAAAGAAGCAATGAAAACTGCCCTTTCCCTTATGGGCGAAGGCCAACTTTCTCTCACCAAATGCATTATTACCGTTTCTGAAGACGTCAACCCTCGTGACTTTCATGCGGTCCTCAAGGCAATCCATGAAAATTTTGATCCCGCATATGATTTCATTATGATTCCAAAGGTGCCGCTGGATACCCTCGATTTTACCAGTTATAAAATGAATTTAGGGAGCAAAATGATTATCGATGCCACAAGAGACGACATAGAGAAGACGGCAAAAGAACGCACATTCAAATCCCAGGATATTGAACGACTCTTGAGAACAATTGACACGAGAATAATTGACTGGAACATCCTTGACGAAACGTTATTGGTCGTTACTGTGCCTGATAACGGGAGAGAGATAGTTACTAAATTAACCAAATCTCCGGAACTCACCGGACCAAATATTATTGCGACAATAAGTCCCGATTTTGATATTCATAACCAGGTACAAACTCTCTGGGGAATCTTCACCAGATTAGATGCTGAACGAGATATTGTATTTACTCAGGAAAAACTGGTGGGTATAAGTCCTGTATTCCGAGGCAAAATGGGTATTGATGCCACGTGGAAACCGGGTTATCCTTCACCACTGGTAATGTCGGATGAAATAATTGACAAAGTAAACAGGCGATGGGATACCTACTGGAGATAGATACATTTATTCGCCCGTGTTTTATTCATAGATTAAAATGGGTGCCATCACAAAAGGGCGGATTATGGGTATGCTGGCAGTTACAGATTGCCACCTGTTTTTTTTCAGCCATCGTGAATACCTGTGGTTCGTATCCGGTTCCTTTATGGGAGCCGTCACAGAATGGTTGTTTTTTAGTCTCTCCGCAAGTGCACCAATAGTAAGCGCCTGGTTCCAGTGTAACAACAATGGGCATCTTTTTTTCCACGTTATGTTCCTCCTTTAAAAGGTTATGATATTTTTCTCTATTTTAGCAAAAACCCATATTTCGTCTAGCATCATTATAATTTTTTCATCGAAACATTCGATTCTGAAACAATCAAACCATTAAATCTCAAATTCAGCCACAATAAAGGTATGATCCGATGGTCTTTCTAAAAGTCTCGGCAAGATATCAATCCACGCCTTTGTTGATTTTTTTGCCAGGCTCTGAGTTGCCCAGATATGATCAACCCGCCATCCCTTTTTTCTGGCTATTGCGTTTTTTGCCCGATAATCCCAGAAGGTGTATTGTTCAGCACGATGCTCATGTAACCGAAAGACGTCAGCAAACCCCCATTCCTTGAATCTCTGAAGGGCTGCATGCTCTTCCGGGTGATAGCCTATGCTTCCGAGTAAAAGGTCTGAATCATAAACATCAATTGGTTCTGGGGCAACATTAAAATCCCCCATCCACAGCAATGCATTCTCTGGCTGAAAGTTTTTGTCAAAGTAATCATACAATCTTTGAAACCAATCCAATTTATAACGGAATTGTTTTAAAAGTGGATGAACTCCCTGAGGAATATAGGTATTGACTACTGAAATATTATTTACTGTGGCTGTAATCAAACGTGTTCCTTTCAGAACCAGATGCATCAAAACCCTTCGGACATTTTTTAAAGGAATTTTGCTGAGAATAGCCACGCCGTTATAGGTTTTCCCCACAAAAAAAAAGCATGGTAATAGATATCTTCAAATGCTGCTTGTGGAAATTCAGCATCCGTCACCTTTGTCTCCTGAAGACAAAGAAGATCAGGTGATTCTTTCTGTAGCCAGTCGAGCACTATTTTTAATCTGGGCCTAATCAATTGACATTAAAGCTGGCAGCTTTCATAAGGAAAAAGGAAATCGGAGAAGCATCTTTAGGCACGTAATAAAATATTTTGACGCTTTTAGCAAAATTAACGTCAGACGTCCCTCGTCATTTCGTCCGTCGTCTCTCGTCTAAAAGGCGTCTTTTCCGGCTTGTTCGGCTTGGGGTTAACACAATTCTGCCAGATATTTGATCAGGTCCGTACTCGTAACAATTCCAACAAGATTGTTGTCTTTATCAATTACAGGAAGCGAATGAAACACCCCATCACTAAGGAGCTGGGCTGCCTTTCGCACAGTTTCGTTAATCTCTGTGGTAACAAGGTTCTTTTTCATAACCTTCCCGATCGACCAATCGTCTGCATTGGATACGGTAATGTTTAACCTGATGATATCGGTAGCGCTGATCATACCAGCAAGCCTCCGGCCATCTACGACCGGGACATGATGGATTTGATTTTCCATCAATATCCGGAGAACATCGCTCATTTTTTGGTTTATCTGCACCGTCTTCAAATTTGTAGTAATAACATGAGATAGTGGATCACGGTGTTTCATAATTCTTGCCTTTCATTGAATCTTATGTAAAGAGTATGTGTGTTTCTATTTTTCTGATACTTTTTATCGGAGACAGCTACCAGCAGATCTATTTTTCTTTCGCTTATGCTGAAAGTATTCCCGGAATTTATGTATCTTCGGTGTAATCACGGCACGAAAATACGCCTGCCCGGGATTCAGTTTATAATATGCCTGATGATAGTCTTCTGCCTTGTAAAAGGCCTTAAACTCCACTATCCCGGTCACAATGGGCAACTCCACAAATTCGCCTTTTTTATTTCCCGGACAACCTGTTCGGCTGTAGTTTTGTTCCTGGCTTCGGTAGAAAATAACCGAGCGATACTGCGTACCCACATCAGCCCCCTGTCGATTCAGAGTAGTGGGGTCGTGCATCGTAAAGAAGACCTCTAATATTTCCTTTAAAGAAATGACCTTTGTGTCAAACGTGATTTGCACCACTTCCGCATGACCGGTAGTTCCGGTGCAGACCTGCTGATAGGTTGGATTATCAGCCCAGCCGCCTGAATAACCGGATTCAACCAACTCCACGCCTCCAGTTCATCAAAACGCCTCGATACACCAGAAGCAGCCGCCTCCGAGTGTCACAACATCCTTGCCCTGAGAACAAGTATCCGTTTGATTTTTGCCTGGCTCGCAGTGTTAAGGTCATTTCATAGTGTTTGACAGCGTCAGGCTGCCCAATAATAAGCTCTTCAAAAGTATTTGAGTGATCATACCGTCTAAACCTCATGCCTTTCTCCACACAAAACATCCGCACGCAAACATTCCTGTGTCAAAGACAGGGTAATGTAGTTACCAGAAGAACAATTCTGCGTATGGCTGAATCTTAGTCATTCTTCACCACAAAGTCAACCCTGGAGAATGGTATCCCCATTTTCCTGCACTCAATAGCAGAAGCAGTGCCTTATTTTAAACGAAAACCTTAAATCCGGGACAACTGATATCATTGTCCGGGATTGTCATAAGGGAAATACCATTGCTTCAAAAATGGTCCAGGTAATCTCTATCATTATCGTAAAACAAAGAGCGCTGATTTCGGCATAGAGGCCATTATAGCTAATACGGCTGTAAAGTCGTTGCTTCTCCAGGGTCGTTCCCATACCGCCTTGTTCTAATGGCCAAAGCAGTTTTATCCGGTGTCTTTGCTCTTTTGGCATTAAATAATAGAATGTAAATACATTTATATTCGAAATAAATATACACTCTTCATTCGTCTGGGTCAGTATCTTTACTATGTGACGATGATCATAATAATCCAGGTATTATCGTATTTGCCCCGATATAGACAGAAGGACTGATAACACCGCTTGAACGGTGGTTCGGGATATAGTAATTCACCACAAGCAGCGCCACCTGGATAAAAATCATGACACCGCCTATTATACACCGCTTCCGGCCAAAAGCATTGCCAGCCATATCCCTAGCAGAATCAGGGAATATCCATACGGGAATCAGCCATAGGCGTGAACCCATTGAGCCAAATGGTGTAATTTGCCAAATTCAATGAAGTTAATAACGAGAAAAACCCACATCCCCAAAATAGGTTCTTTTCATTTTATCACACCTTGAAAAACAAAATGTAACCAAAACTACTACCAAAATTCCGGGGATTCCCCATGAATGGGACAACGCTTCCTCCGGAAAAACGGGCATAAAGCCCGTCACTGGACAGGGTATACAAATAATTTAATAGCGAAGATGCCAACGAAGACGGAGGGAATTGCCGGCTTTTTGAAAAAACATTTCCGAAGACCCATGCTGAAACGAATCAGTATTATTAAGCCCACCAGAAACCCGATTGAACAAAAGACACCATTGACTAAATATTGCCGGAAACCCAGCCACAGAATAGCGTATAACAAATAACAAGGGATACAGCGCTGGGCAGGAATATTATATGGTTCCATACCCCGAGCGACATCAGAAAGCCCGCAGTATCCACCCTGTTTTGCAGATGTAGTGTTTTGACCCCGACAAAGTCTGACGTAGACCCAGATTGTTCCAAAGAAAGAAACGGATTAAATACAAACACCTCACCGCACAGCCGCGAAAGGATAACAATTGGTGGAAAGGTTACGAGGAGGCAGGCTGTCCATCGTGCACAAATAGCGGAAAACCGTCGTACGATATCGATAATTGCCACTATTGTTAAGAGGGTAAAAACCGGGCCTGAAAATCGTAAACTCAGATTGAATTCCCTAGCACCTTGATTGCGATGGCCAGCAAATATGCGTGAACCGGAAGTATAAAATTAAAAATACCATATAGTGGCCTTGCGCCATCAATGATCATTTCAGCAAAAGGCCAAAGACCGCTTCGTCCCGATGCAGTCCGACAATATCCTCTAATTTCAAAATAAAATAATACTGCCTGCAAACAGCCAGGCTAAATACCACCACCTTTCTTTTGTTTCGTTCACCATCATTAGCCGTGCATCGTTATCAATTTTTAAATTCTTCACATTACCTTGTTAAAAAAGGTTCTTCTCAAATTAGTTTGCAAAAGCTTGTATAATTTTTTAATGAAAGTACCGTTCGTCATGAAATCCATAAGCTTTTCTTTTGATAACCTTTGATCTTATTATTAACCCCTTCGAGTTTACTCGTATGAATTTTATAGTCACAGTGATTCAAGATTCCATAGCTATGTTTCATAAGCATGTTTGCAAACTTATGCACAACAGAATGGTTTATCGTTTTCGCTAAAAGGCACCATTCGTCAATGGTTTTTCTCGCCCACGTCCGTGAGGTATAAGTCCAAATATGTTTGAGTTTGTCTTTAAGAATCAGAACGGTATTTATTGTTTCATTGAGTGACAAGAGCTGTTTGAGATGTTCCCGGTGTTTTTCCTGCGAATATTTCGTTTGTTTTTAACAAAGATATTTTGAACCCTTGAAGACGTCCTTGTCCTCTTTCGACGCTTTTGGTATTCAGCATTTCGTACCTTGTCAATAACTTTACCAAAACCTGATACTACATGAAACAGGTCAAAGACTATCTTGACATGCGGCACATGCTTTTTACTGCAAGAATATAAAGGGTCCCATATATCCATGGCAATGGCCTCAAGAGACTGTCTTTCCTCCTCTGTCATACCGGCAAAGAAGGTTTCAGGGTTTCTTTGTTCTTTCCTTACCCACCAGACTACCCGACCACCAGATAGTCCAGAACAACGGTCAAATAGCGCTGTCCCTTCTTAACAGAGATTTCGTCTACTGCCAGTATGCGAAGATGCTGATAGTCAGTCTGCGCGTATTGTCGTTCCAGAAAAAACTTATCGATTGTTTTTACTGTTTTCCAGTTCATTCCAAATGTTTTGCAGCTTCGGTAATGGTTAACATTTTACACAGTTCGTGAATATACGCTGCTAAACGATGCGTAACACGACTGTAAGGTTGAAAAAAACCTAAGTCTTCAACTACGATTCGATTGCATGACTCACAGGCTATCTTACGATACGAACAATTTATCCATACGCGAACGAACCAAGATTCATATCCGCAAAGCTCGTTTGTCGTGACGATAAATGCGCTGTGCTTTGCTGCCACACATGACATATTGGGTGAAATCGTTCATCGGGCACTGCAGTAAGCTGGATATCTCAGCATCAGAAAAAACAGTTTGCTTTGTAATTCTTACCGCTGAAAAGGAAAATATGGTAATATACTTAACGTGGACATTGCTGGCCTCCTGTAAATAAGTTATATATCGGTATATAGGAAACACAAATGTCCACTCTTTTCAATGATTTAATGAAATTTCTCCTCAATTTCTATTGACTAATTTGGAGAAGAACCCCAAATGTAGGGGTTGGTAAGGCATCCGGAAAAAACAGATTGTCTATACCCCGCCAATAAAATATATGAAAAACCCAAGACCGAATACCCCAAAGACAATTGAAGGAACGCCTGCAAGATTACTCACGGATATCCGAACCAGTCTGGCAATAAAACTATCGCGGGCATATTCTTTGAGATATACCGCGGTCAACACACCAAGTGGGACAACCGCAATACTCATGATCAGCACCAGCATAACCGTTCCAAAATTGCGGGAAGACCCTCCCTCCGTGTTGGCCTCTCTCAGTTCTCCCATATAAATTCCCAGAACTTTGCTATATAAAAACTCATTTTGGCAAAAACCCCATTTTATTTGGTGCATAGACGCGGATGATCTGAAAAACGGGCATGATTTTTCTCTCCCATCGGCAAGAAGCACAACAACCTCTTTTTCTCTCGCCGTTGTATAAAGGGCGGTAAGAGTATCTTCCTTTTCCCGATATTTCCTTTCAAGGTTATTCATCCTTGTTTTACCGTTGCAAGTTTATTTTGAATTTTTTCAGATGGTTGCAACCTCTCGAGATGCTTCGACTCAAGACGACATTTTCCATCTGGTAGTTTATATTACCAATTTCCTTTTTTTCAACGTGCCGTATCTGTTTAAAAAGTGTTTGGCTTTTTCCAGCAAAGGCATCATGACTTCAGTCTCTGGGGTTTGACGGCGCCGTCCTGCCTCAAACCTTTTAAAAAACCATACATATTACCCCATTCACGCCTCTCAAAACCAGGGTATCAGCAGGATATTCCCAGGACACAATGTCTGCATCATCAATCCAGGTGAAGTCAAGGCCATTTACGTCCCTGTTCCCTATCTTCAATTTCGTCCGAAAAGGCCCTTCTGGTGGGGATAGACTCCCGTTTGCAATTTCTCTAAAGCTACGGTACCATCGTAAAGCGTAACCCTGACGACCTTACGAGGCCAGAATATGCCAAACCCATTTACCATAATGGTACAACTAATCCGCAAATCATCAGGAGGCAGATGGTCAGGAGTTCCTGCCGTCAACCATATATAAGGATTCCCGGTCCGAATAAATTTTTTCATAGTTTACTATACCGTAACTTCATCCTGTGCCTTACCATTTCGGCAAAGGTATTAACAATGAAGGTTGTTATAAAAGAAGCAGTGCAGCGAGAAAAAGCACCCGGTAAAGCGTTCCTCAATAGGTGCTTCGGGTATTTCTACTGCTATGTTTGCTGAAAGCGCACGAAAGCCATTAAACAAATTCCAGTCTATGATGGGTGTATTCCGGTGGCCATAAGAACGATCATCGTCTCTCCCACCACCCTTCCAAAACCAATCATAATGGCTGAAAAATTCCAGGCTTGCAGTTGGGAGAATGATCCTGACAGCCGTCTGCCATGGAGTTGCTCCAAGCGCCAGCGAGGCCGAGCGAAGGCTGTTGGGGACATTGCTCATGGCATCTTCTGATATGGTATAGATAAGGGTATTACGGCAAACCCCATGGCAATGCCCACGAGAACAGCATTCCTTTGATCGTACTCTAAGCCAAGAACATTTGCAAACCATGCCCTGTAATCCCCGTTAAGAAGGAGGACTCATAGACACCCCAAGCTGGATAGACACAAATACAGCGCCGATGATAAAGGTATCAAAAACAATGCCTCTATCCCATGCCTGTACCGGCCTTTTCCAAAGGCAGGCAGAATCTTCAGATCGAAAGAGCTATTACAATAGAGAGCAGAATAAAAAACGGCATGATAATGATTGCAGGAAATATCCTTTCCAGCAACGGCGCAAGCCACAGGCCGGCAAGGAAACCCAGGATGACTGGGAAGCGCCGCCATGATCTCGATAACCGGTTTTATTATTTTCAAGGAATTATGAAGAAACTGGGATGTGTAGAGCGCGGCAAGGATGCTAACAGGTACAGCGATGATCAGTGCGTATACCGTACCCCTTGATAGTGCCAAAGATTAGTGGCACAAGGCTCAACTTTGGTTCAAAGTCATCAGTCCCTCCGTGGACTGCCAGACAAATTCGGTTTTCATAACCCTCATACCATACCGGCCCGAACAGGGTTTTAAGGTAATTTCCGGGTGCGGGTTTGAAATGTTCCACTGGAATAAATGGCCATGAGAATCAGCCGCAAGAATACCATTGGCCTTTGGTGAAAAGGCAAGCGCTGCAGGCAGAGATTTTGTCTCGAGGTTTAAACGTGTCTGTTCAAGTTGCGTGGCTGAGGTGTATCGTTCCGTCTGTTGCCGCTGTCACAAAGCCCTTGTATCTCTCATTGAGGGAGCAATAGCAATAACCGGTGCGTTATGCGATTTCAGGGTATGAATCTTTTCAGGGCCCAACCGGAAGGCGATACCGCATCCCTTACCTGCATCCAGATATTCACGCTGCCATATTGGTCTCCAACGACAAGGGAGATGTCCCCAGTAAAAACCCAAGGCAGTGACCGCCTTGTCAGACACCCTTACCATTTCTGCAAGAAATGGGTTTTCCCTATCCTGCACATTTATATGAAATATCTCGCCTGAAGAAGTTCCAACATAAAGATTTTCCATAAAAGGTCGAGTGCCATCGAGGTTATCTCGATTTCATCTTTCTGCACTGACGAATGTAGTATTGAGGTACTTGCTACACGTGTTCCGGTACGTTCGTGTTTTTCCTGCCCTCCCCATTTCCCTTCTTTGCAAATGGGGTAATCTTGTCCTCGTATGATTTAAGTGAGGATTGGTCGAGGCTATGTTGTACTATGAGACCGGTAATATCCTTCTTGATTTCCTTCTTTTCTCCTTCACCAAAGAGCGTCCTTTCGACCTCCGAAGATATGAGTATTAACCTGCCATCCACGGTATGGACCGCTGTAACTGTCGCACTTCCATCTCCCTGGATGTAATACAAGCGATCCTTTTCCCTCATTGTTAGCTTGTACAGTTTCTGCTTCTGATATCTCAGGGAAAATCGTCCTTTTCCATTGTCAAACGACTCAGAAAAGTTGACAGATACCGTTAAAATCCTCCGTCATTTGTTCCCAAAAGCAAGACGGTCACGATCTTTACTAACGGATACTATGGAAGAACCGTTAAGACTTGCTATAGTGTATCTTTTTAAAATCTCTCCATGTGAAAGAGAAAGAAACTCTATCGTGCCGTCGTTATACATGGCAAAGGCAACCACCTGATGATCGCCCACTCCTATGGAGACCGCCTTGCCATGTAATGCGTACGTATTTTCTTTTGATACCTTAGCCCCTTTGAGGAGTGGATAAACCTCCAGGAAGATAAAGAAAAAACAAGACAAGTACAACAAAGACGGTAGCCGCTCCACTGAGGGTAATTACCCAGTGGCTGGCTCTGTCTGTAAACTTTCTTCTCCTCAAACTTCTCATGTACTATTCTACTTTCTTCAGTTCCTCTTTGACAACCGATGCCGGTACAGGCAAAAATCCATCCTTACAACCACTTCCTGACCTTCTTTGCTCAGGATATATTTTTACAAACTCCTGACCAGAGGATCGAGCGGCTGACCTGGTTTTTATTAATATATACACAAAGAAACCTTGCCAGCGGATAAGAACCATTTATTACACTTTTCATTTCAGCCTCTTTATAAGGCTCTCCTTCTTTAAATGAAAGAGGCACGGTGCGAACTCCAGAGGTCTTATAACCAATACCACTGTAACCCAGGGCATATCTGTCCGCAGCTACGCCTTGTATAACAGAGGCAGAACCTGGCTGCTCTTTTACGATATCTTTGAAGTCTCCCTTATAAAGGGCATGTTCCTTGAAATAACCATAGGTACCCGATGCGGAATTACGGCCATAGAGACTTATGGGACGGGTTGACCATTCGCCTGTTAAGCCAAGTTGTCCCCAGGTATTAATGTCCTCTTTATACTTGCCTTCCGGTTTTTGAAAAAATGGCATCAGCCTGGGGCATACTTAGACCCTTGAGAGGATTGTCCTTGTTTACATACACTGCCAGGGCATCCAGGGCCGTCCTTATTGCGGTGGGTTTATAGCCATATTTTTTTTCGAAGGCATCAATTTCTGTAGGCTTCATTGCCCTGCTCATGGGTCCTATCTGTGCTGTGCCTGAGATTAGGGCCGGTGGTGCGGTGGTAGAACCCTTGCCTTCTATCTGAATCTTCACATTCGGGTAAAGCCTATTAAATCCCTCAGCCCAGTAAGTCATGATGTTGTTCATGGTATCAGAGCCGATAATATTCAGGTTTCCTGAAACCCCACCCACTTTGGCATAAGGCTTTATATTTGTGTCAGCCATGACTGCTCCGCCTGCAATAGTGAATACCGCCAGACTAAAACTAAAAAACGTTATTGAAAACCACGTTTTTCTCACCATAGACACGTTTCTCCTTTCATTTTTTCCTGCCACATGCGTGGCCAGTATCTTACTCAAATTTATTATGGAAGTCGACTTATTTTTTGGAATGAAGGCTGTCAAATTCTTTAAGTGTCTCATCCGATTTTAAAATATAATTTGATACTGTATCCTGATCTTTTCCTCCTGTTTATCATGCGTTTTTGTATTGGTCACAAAATGTCCGAAATCTGCCTGTATCTTGGAACGATGGGCACGGAAGTAATAGTTTATACCCCCGGTATATTCCCTTTGAAGATCGTCTGAAACATCGGTGTTGGGATCAAGCATGGAATAACGAGCAGCAACTTCAAGCTTTTTTGGTATTACGAAATATCCTGCCTGGGTAAAGAATCCATCGGAATCAATCGAGTCGCCGCCATCTTCAGGATCTTCAGTCCTCACGTAATACTCATTGTTCCACGATAAGCCTCTGTACTTTACACCAAGATCAACGACTCCGTCTATCGTATCGGTATTCTCAAGTTTTTTGTCTCCGTCCTTTGCGTTAAATACCACGGATGCCCCAACCGTTGCCTTGAGTTTATCAGAATACTTCACATCGGTTTCATCGTAGTAATCATATTTTCCAAACGGATTGTACCTGACATTCAGGACATACATAAGTGTATTGTCTGTATTCCCTTTAATATTCTTCTCGCCTGCTCCCTGGAACAGAGCGGCATGGTATTCCATATAGCCCTCAAAGGGCTTTCCATAGATATCTGCACCATAATCCCGATCCTGATCAAATTCCTCACTGGCAATGGATCTATCCTGAAGAAGAAGCTTTGCAGACGATGCCATCCTCTGTCTGTTAAAGGGCACTTTAAAATATCCAATCTTGGCGTTCAAATCTTCAAGAGGAGTAAAATATACGTAAAAATCTCTCATGCCAGCGGTGAAGTTATCAAAATCAGCCTCAACATAATAATGCACCATCTTACTGTAGATATTCCCGCCAAAGTAAACCCTCGCCCGACGAATGGTAACATCCTGAGTATCGACTTCCCCAAAATCTTCGTCATTATCCTCGAACGTATATCTGAACTGCATCCTTGCACCCGTGTTTAATGAAAAGTTACCGTCGGCAGATTTCAAACCTAGTGCATATTTCTCATCATCTGGAGTGTATTCGGCCGTAACGTAGGATAAACCAAGTCCCATCTTTTTCCGTGCCTCGTCCGTGGAAAGATAGTCATCAACAACCTGTTTGATATCTTCTTCCTTGGCCAGCGTAGATTTGATCTCCTCTGTTTTAATCGTTGTGGCCTGAGGACTCGTGGTATCTATGCGGTTTCTTAAAACTTGTATTTGCTCTTGCTGTCTTGTTGCTAATTCCACTATCTGCTTCATTTGTTCTTGCTGTTTTGCAAGCGACTCCTCCATCTGCTTCAATTGCCATTTTAAATCTTCTGTAGCACCTCCTGATACTTCAGATTGCTGTGCTGACTGCTGGGCGTATGTATCTTGTCCCATATTGCTTATGTATGTAACGCACAATATAATTACTGACGATATAACATACTTACACCATTTCCCCTGCATTTCAAAACCCTCCTTTTCTAAATTAAAATTATTTTATTCCGCACAATTCAAGAATTGCGGGAGTGGAGGAGGAAAATCTCCCCTCCCGCATGGGTCCGGTTGTCCTTACCGGAGATTTACACAGGAATTAATCATGCAAATATTTTAAACTTTGAATATTAAGCAAATATTAAGAATTTATTAATTTTGTGTTAAGATGAAAATTTGAGTATTTATCTAATAATCCACCAGAGAAGTCACAATAAACAAGGCAAGGCGCCAAAGAAGAAGTTATTTGCTTGCAGCCCCCGTGATGAAATTTTGATTGCCTATTCTATTTTGAGAAAGGCCTTGTTCTCTTATTTGGCAGGCATTATGCCATCAATGACATAGCGATGTCAAAATAATTCAAGATTTATGAAGTAATCAAATGAAAGGATAAGAGACTTGAATATATGAGGTTTTATGGTAAACTCTTGAGATGACTGGAAAACAAACTAGAAAATATCAAAGGAGCGGAAGATGGAAAAAATTATTTCTATAATAGGTGTCTGTGTTTTTTTTGTCCTGGTATCTTACGGATGTAGTTCTAAACAGACGGCTTTGTCAGAAAAAGGTGGTATTTGGGCAGTATATGAAAGGGAATGCCGAAAATGTCATCGGGTTAACGGAAAGGGTTCTTTGTTTGGTCGATTCATATTTAAAATTCCTAATTTTACCAATACCAAATGGCAAGACAATGTCTCTGATTCGAGATTAATTATATCCGTGGCCAATGGTAAAAAGAAGATGCCAGGCTATAAGGGTAAGCTAACTGACGAGGAGATTGTTGACCTGGTCAAGGTATGCGTCAGAAGTTTTTACCCGCCACAAGGACAATAAGGATTCCTATTGATTTTGTGGTGCTTTAAGATAAAATTTGTAAACGGTTATTGAAGATTAAAATAGGACGGTAGAGTAGAAACAGACGACGAGAACTTAGGCAGAAGTTTGTTTCTCTGTTTGCTGGCTGGTTTCCCGCCAGTGCCACCATATCTCCGCCATATACTTATCATCTGCCCCCTCGTCAAACCGTGCATGCGATTTTCCCACACGGCTTTCCGACAGTCTTCTTCTTAAGCTTTCACGGGTTGTCTGACAGGAACATATTTTGTTGGGTCTATTAGCCCATATCTATTGACTAATTCCCTAAACGCTCCTCGATTATAGAGCTTGCTCCTGCGCTGACTTTCCTCTTATAATATCTCGTCAATCTCTTGAAAAGATAATATCGTAGGTCTCTTTTCGCCTTGTTTGATACGTTACTCCCTCATTGCAAAGTAATTTATCCATCCTATTGTTATTGCATTCAATTCATTAGCTACTTTTTCCGCCGCTTTATGCCCATTGCTCTTGAGGTGGTTTCCTATCTTTCCCTAACCTTCTTTTTGTGATTTCTTGCTTGGTTCTATGTTCCAGTATTTCTTGTGTTTCCTACCAAACAAATCTTCTGAGAAGGATATGGTATGTCCGAGAAAGTCAAAGCTCTCTTCTTCAGCTTTACTATTTTACTCTTATCCTCATTAAGACTCAGCTTTAACTTCTTTAACAACCTGTTGAGATAGTCTAATGCTTCACGAGGTATTCGCTTTGCCATCAATACCCAATCATCCGCATATAACGTATGATTGTTATCCCATACTTATAGAAAACCCCATTCTCTCTATTGACTGCTTTGTCGAGCATGTGCAGATATATGTTTGCTAATAATGGTGATATTACGCTTCCTGCGGTGTTCCTATCTTATTTTCCTCCCGCCACCTGGTTTGCTTTCCTCTACCACCGGTGCTTTTAACCACATTTTATCTGGTGCAGTACGTTCTTGTCGCTTATCCTCATCCCTATTAACAGTAACAATTCCTTGTGCGGTATCGTGTCAAAATAAGAACTAAGGTCTGCATCAAATACCTCTGCTTCCCTTCTCGCAGTTTTCTTTGATTTTCTTCACAGCATCGCCCGCTGAACGCCTCGGTCGGAATCCGTAGGAGCTATCTTCAAAGTCTGCTTCGAATATCGGCTCTATTACAAGCTTTACGCTCATCTGCACTACCCTGTCTTTTATCACGGGATTCCCAATGGTCGTGTCTTTACCGTTGGTTTTAGGTATGTACACTCAGTACCGGCTGTGGTTCGTGTGGTTTTGTTTTCAGTTCCTCTATTATCTCAAGAAGCTTCTCCACCCCTGCATGACTCCACATCTTCAAATGTAATCCCGTCTGCCCCGGCGCTTCCTCCATTGGCTTTGCAACGCTTGTACGCCTCTCTCAAAAATGCAACATTCTCACCTTGTCATACAATACATAAAGCGAAAATCCTTCTTCCTGTTTGGCTTTTTTCGATATAGTTTACGCTGAAAGTCTCGGACTCTTTCCTCATCGCTCTTTTGCGATTTCGGTATTGCTTGCAGGTCTCCCAATACAATTTCCTCCTTTCTTTGTAAACGCTAACTGAAGTAATGCCCCTTCGCTACGGTGAAGTTATGTTGTCTTCACCATCTTCACTACTATGGGCATCTCCGACTTCTCATTATCCCGCTATACCCTTCGGCTTCCCTTATAGTATGCGTTTCGGTCATCAACCTGAACAATGAGAGGACCTCCCAAGTTCATATATATACCTTTTACAATCATACCGTCACTCTCAACTCCGACGACACCGCATAGTTCTACCGTTTGTCTCTTTCTACTTATGCGATTACAGATTTCGCCCAATCCGGGAGGCTCATCTATCGTATTTTTAGCGTAACGAAGCCTGCGTGTTCGCTTGCGCTACAGTCTGACTGCTCGCTACAGGGAACTCGAACGCATTCATCGCTGTTTGCGTCCTCCCGTGAGGTTTTCTGCCTCTTTCACTACCGCCCGAACGGTCAATTGGCGGGTTGGATTTGCACCAACTGAATATATACGCTTCTTGGCGTTTTCAGGTTTCACAGACAAACTCTGAATTCATCCGCGTTTAAATGAATAAATGAAATTTGTATGCAATCAAACTATTGGGAGAAACAATGTTACGTGAGATGTGCAAAGCGAAAATTCATGCTGCAACAGTGACGGAGACCAATCTTAATTACAACGGGAGTATCACTATTGACAAAGTCCTTCTCGACACCGTAGATATTTTGCACTATGAACGGGTACGGGTCCTCAATATTAATAACGGAACGCGGGTGGAGACCTATGTGATTGAGGGTGAGCGTAATTCAGGTGTTATCTGTTTAAATGGGCGCTGCACGGTGGGCACAGCCAGGCGACAAGGTAATCATCATTTCCTATTGCCTCGTTGAAGACAAAGGGCAAGAAGCTGGAAGCCCAGGATTATTCTGGTAGATGGGAACAACAAGCTCATCAAGACACTCCCATTATGAGAAAAATCTTATTTGAAATTCCCCTTCCTTTTTTCCAGAGACACATACCCATTTATTCATATGGGTTCATGCTAATGATCGCCTTTCTGGTGGCTATCAGCATCGCGCGATGGCGGGCAAGGAAAGAAGGTATTGACCCTAATAAGATTACAGACCTTGGAATTTATATGGTGTGTGCAGGAATTTTAGGGGCAAGACTCTTTTCCATTATTCAATTCTTCGATGATTACAAGAACAATCTCTTCAGTATCTTTAAAATTTATGAAGGTGGGTTAGTTTACTACGGCGGGCTCTTTGCTGGTATCGTTACGCTGTATCTGTATGTCAAAAAGCATCATCTGCCCTTCTTAAAGATTATTGATGCCGTCACGCCTTCTGCTGCGCTAGGACTCGGTTTCGGCCGTATCGGATGCTTCATGAACGGTTGCTGTTTCGGAAAGATTGCCCCGCATGTGCCATGGGCAATGCAGTTTCCGAGGACGCTGGATAAAACTGGTATGGTTGACGGCAGCCCGGCTTTTCTTCATCAATATGAACTTGGACTGGTTCACCTTTCCGACTTGCACTCCCTCCCCATACATCCCACACAATTGTATTCGTTTCTTTCTGACGTAGTGCTTTTCTTTATCCTGAGTGCATTTTTTCGGTTTCGCAAGAGGAACGGGGAGGTGTTGCTTCTCTTTGGAATAATTTATTCTGTTATAAGATTTTGCATGGAACTACTTCGGGGAGATAACCCCATGTTCTTTAATCTTTTTACCGTAGCTCAAATTATCAGTATCGGTATGTTTATTGTATCAACAAGCCTTTTTACCGTTAGCAGATTTAAAACCGTAAGAAAGGTTGGATAAATTTCATGGGCATTTTAAATTACTTGCATAGGAGTATTGATTTTATTTATGTGGTCTTGATGTAGGGTGGGTTAAGTGAAACGAACCCACCATTTACAAATACTAAGAGTGTAATTGTACATTATCTTAAAATTCCATTACAGGATTGTTTAATCAGTACAGCTGGGTTCTCAAAGGATGTGTAGTTCCGTGACTTTGCGGTAATGATGACCGTAAATCGCAAGTTTAATGGCCATTGGAAATAATTTAGGGCGGTGAAGGCATGTCCATAATAATCTCCAATAAGGGAAACGCTCTTTACCTATGATCCCTAAGTGGTAGATGGAGCGAAAAAACACGGGAATGTCCCTTAAGTTTAGTGGTGCTACAATCTTTGGCGGCTTATATTCCTGCAAGAAAGTCTTGACGCGCTGATAATAGTGCTCAGGTGAATAAATGTTTCGCATGATATCCTTATATCCTTCTCGCAGGGTAGCAATGTCCATAGTAGGGACAAAGTTTGTCGAGCCATATGCGACATCAAACAACATTTGACCAAGCAGGCGGCCTTCTCGTCTCAGGCGTTCATAGAGTCTTGATCCGGTCGGGGCTTGAAGTATAGCAACATTCTCCATTACAATCCCGCTTTTCTGAATAAAATCAATTTGTCGCCGGAAGATGGAGGGCGTGTCGTTGTCGAAGCCGACGATGAAGCCTCCCTGCACATGCAATCCGGCTCGCTGTATGCGTTTTACGTCTTCAACCAGGTTGCGGCTTTTGTTCTGCTTTTTGCCGCATTCGGTCAAGCTTTCCTCATTCGGCGTCTCGATTCCGATAAAAACCTGATCAAAACCCGCTTCGACCATCATGTGCATCAAGTGCTCGTCATCGGCCAGGTTGATAGAGGTTGCAGTGTAAAACGGCATCCCCACCTTGTCTTTCTGCCATTCGATTAATGCGGGTAACAGTTCGGTTCTGAGATACCTCTTGTTTCCGATGAAATTGTCATCCACGAAGAAGGTGGATCCACGCCACCCAAGATTGTAGAAACTATCCAATTCGGCAATGATTTGCCCGATGGTCTTGGTACGTGACCTGTGACCGAATAACACCGTCACGTTGCAAAACTCGCAATGGTAAGGACATCCGCGTGTAAACTGAATACTCATCGTTGCATACTGTTGCAGATCGGCTAATTCCCAAAGAGGAGCAGGGGTCTTCTGTATGTTAGCAAACTCGGATGTCATATAGATATGCCTGGCATACCCCCGTTCCAGATCGGCCAGAAAGGGCGGGAGGGTCACCTCGGCTTCGTTGAGCACGAGATGATCAACATCTTTAAATTGTTCGTATTCGGTTGTAAAAAGCGGTCCCCCGGCTACGACCGTTACACGTATTGCTTTGCACCGGCTGATGACTTGAAGTACTGACACTCTTTGCACAGACGTGGCACCGATAAACGCATAATCAGCCCATGCCAGGTCTTCATCTGTCAACCTTGTCACATTGAGGTCGATCAGGCGCTTTGTCCACTCTGGCGGTAGTATCGCCGCAACGGTTAGGGAGACCCAGCGGTGGCGAATATGCCTTTTGCGTATGAATTTGAGTGCGTGCTGATACTCCATACAGCATCTGGGAATTCGGGGTAGATCAACAGCGCGTTCATTTTGTTTCTCCTTTAAAACAGAAAAACCTTACTGCAAAGATGTTCATGAAAACATCTTCGGCAGTAAGGCTATCTTCTTGTTTCTGGCTTCTGGGTTTCTATCCTGTGGAAGACCTTTACTTTGTGTCCCCTGATCGCTCAGGGTTTGCCTTTATCGTAATGTTTTCCTGTCCAATGTATGAGCAAAATACAAACCAAGATACCGGCATAAAAAAATGTTTTAAGAAATTATTTCATTATTTCTCTATGGCTGTGCTTTGAACTCAATTACGGTTTTGAGCGTACTATGTCATGAAACCCTGCAAAATGTTTAGCTTTAATCGATGACGACTGCACCAGCAAGGCAAGAATCCCACTGCGTTTTATAGCTGATGGCTGCTAAAACTGGTAGCTCAATCCAACAAAAAATGTCCTTCCTGGTCTTGGAAAATCATCTGGTATGGAAAGCGGACCAGGATCACTGTAGTCCTTGTCGAGGAGATTGAACACCGTCCCCTGCACCTCCATGTTCTTAAAAAATTCTTTTGCAATAACAGAAAGGTTGAGTAATGCATAAACGGGCAAGTCGTCTCTTGGGTCATCCTGTTCCCTGGAACGTGTCCCGCTGACAAAGGTACTCAGGTTGGTATTGATATATTTCGGGTAGTGAACATTTACACCGAAGTTGCCGTAGTGTTGTGCAACAAATGGTAGGTCGTTCCCATCTTCATCTTCCGGATTTTGGAAGGTATAATTCATAAAGACGTAATTATCTTTAATGATATTCACCCTGGTCTCCGTCTCGATGCCCTGTACATGGGCATCTCCAAAATTTTCATACTGTGAAGTCCCCTGGGTGGTTGACCTGATATGTTGGACAATGAGGTTTCTGATGTCATTATAAAAATAATTAATACTGCTCGTAACATGTTTGTTAAACTCGTAACTTAGCCCAACCTCGTATGTCCTGATCGTTTCCGGGTCCAAATCTTTATTTCCCACGATAGCTGGATTATTGACGGTAAACATCTCAGTAAAGCTGGGTGGTCTGAATGCCTGTCCATAAAGGAGTTTGAGCGATGCATTCTTATGAATACCCACGTTAAGCCGCCCCGCGGACTGGTGGCACTGCCGAAATCGCTGTATTCATCCTGGCGTACTCCCAAGGTAAGGTTTATGGTATCGGTAATATCCCACGCATCCTGAAGATAAACCGACCATAACCTCCGTGTGGCATCTTCTATAAAGGGATATGTGTCGGCGACATCCTGGAGGCTATCCAGGGGATCTAGCGTTTGTGGATTATACGTAGTGAAAAAGTGTGGATTGGTTTGATTGCTCAAACGATATTCGAATCCCAGGGTAATGAGATTTCCATCAAATAATTCATAATCAAAAGGAATCTCTGTGCCGACAATCTTTTCTCTTATATAAGCGTTACCAATGAGTCCGCCGGGATACGTATTAATCTTGTCAATGTTACCATCTCCGTCGGTGTCTAAGGGTACATGTGTGTTCTCTGGCAATGCTTCAATGTATGAGTTCCTGTCAAACTGATCATAATAGAGTCTCGGCCTTATCGTAAATTTCTCATCAAAGGTGTTTTTATATCCAACTTCACCAAACACATAGTTCTGTTCAATACTCGATTCATCAGCCAAAGCAAATTGAGGGCCGATAAAAGGCCCCATCTTTTTATTAATATACAATCCCGCAACATAGAAACCCTTGTAGGCAACTTTCATGTTCAAGTCGTATTCTTGTCTCCAATCCTCCACACTTCCCGGGGCTTGTGAGGCAGGCGGAAAACCCAGGGGAGAAAGGGCGTTATCGATCTGTGTTACAATATCACTTTCGACAACGCCATCAAAGCCGTCGGTACGCCTGTAGTGAGCCATGCCGGAGATATCAATCCCCCCATAAGTCTTCCCAAATACTATGTTTCCCTCCTCAGTGTCGTAGCTCCCATAACCACCGCTTATCTTTATGCCGTCAATGTCCTTTGCATCCATGGTGATAATGTTGATAACCGCTAAAAACGCATTTTCACCATATACGGCAGAGCCAGGGCCCCGGATGATTTCTATTCTCTTTATGTTTTCTACAGGAAAATCGTCAAATAGTTGAAAGGCACTGCCTGTGCGAGGACTATTTACAAAATGTCCATTAAGCATCACCCTTATTTTCTCCGGACCTGCAAAACCCCTTACGGCGGGAAAAACCTCCCCTAAGTCGCCAGTCTTTAAAATTTCAAATCCGGGTACCGTCCTCAGAATTTCCACAAAGGTGCGGTATCCTAAATTCTTAATCTCTTCGGCTGTAATCACGGTAACAACACCGGGCGCCCTGCCGATAGGGGTCTCATGTCTTGTTGCGATGGATACTTCTTCCTCTAAACCAAACCAGATGGCCTCTGTTGAAATTCCTTCTTCCAGGGAGGATTTCCTATTGTTGGTATGTTCTTTTTTGTTATCGGATAAGGTCTCTGTGGATTGGATTGTTTCCCTGATCTCAATCGAGGAGGTAACAGTACCCTCGGCTAAAACTTCAGATGAATGAAAAGAAAGGAAACTGAAAAGCAAAAGAATTGGTAATCGTACATGCAGCAATAGATTGCGAGTCGTGCGTCTGGTCATGAATACAACCTCTGAGTTCAGGACGGAATATCAGATGTTTAGGTTTTCATTTTACGAAAGATTCTGAAACCAAAGACACCGGAATTGATTTAAAGTCTGACTCGAAGTATATCTAAGGATCTATGCAATGACCCGGTTCGTGGCTTGACTTTCCGCGGATTATACCATTTTGGCAAATGCTGTCAATAAAAAAACAAGGGATGGAAAGTTTACTCGCCTCGTGTGGAAGGGGGTCTGTGTGAGGGTATTTTCGCACTAATTACAAAAGATTCAATTTGAATCGGTGGTTTCTTTTATATGAATAGTATCATCCAGCAGACGCAATTTATGCATGAGCTTTTCTTCCATAAGCAGTCGGAATGTTACCCGCTGTTCATCAAAACGGCTACTTAAAATACGTGCATGTTCATGAAGATATGCAATTAACTTCCCATTGCCCGGGCTGCAGGTAATCTCTATATCCATAAAGTTCCTTTCGAGCATCTCCTCAATCCTGCGTTTGAGGTCTTGTATGCCCCGGTGCGTCTTTGCGGAGATCAAAACACAATCCTTATAACGACTCTGAAGTAAAGGGATAATGGCATCTTCTTTTATGGCGTCTATTTTATTCAATACCATAATCGTCGGTTTTTTATCGCATCCTAATTCCTTCAACACGGCATTCACCGCCTCGATTTGTTTGTGAACTAAAGAGGAACTCATGTCAGCAACATGAAGCAAGAGGTCTGCGTGTCGGGCTTCTTCAAGTGTCGCCTTAAATGATGAAACGAGATGGTGGGGTAATTTCTGGATAAAACCTACGGTATCGCTCATCAAAATCTTTTTCCCGTTTTCCAATTTACAGATACTTGTTTTGGTGTCAAGCGTTGCAAAGAGTTTGTCTTCTACAAAGGTATTAATCTCCGTCAGGGCATTCATCAAGGTTGACTTCCCGGCATTTGTATATCCCACAATAGACACCGTAAAGAATTCCTTTCGCGAGGCAACTAATCGTTCCTGTCTCTTTTCGACCTCATGCAATTTCTTTCTCAGGTCGTGAATCTTTCGTAACACGATGCGCTTATCAACTTCTAATTGTTTTTCGCCAGGCCCCCTGGTTCCAATACCACCCTCGATTCTGGAGAGGTGCGTCCACATCCTCTTTAATCGTGGCCTCGTGTATTCTAATTGAGCCAACTCCACCTGAAGCTTTGCCTGAAATGTCTTTGCGCGGGTGGCAAATATATCCAGGATTAATTCACTTCTGTCAATTACCTTTTTTTCGATGACCTTTTCCAGATTTCTGACTTGTGCCGGACTAAGGTCGTCATCGCAGATAAGCACATCGGCAGCCAGTTCCTTTGAAATCGCGGATAATTCAGCAGCCTTTCCCTTCCCAATGTAATAAACGGGATCGATATGTGCCCTTTTTTGAACTATCATATGAACAATGGTTGCACCCGCAGTCTCGGCCAGTCGCCTGAGTTCTTCCAGCGGTGCTTCACCATTATTGCGATCTCCAGATAGCATAACCCGGAAAAGGATGGCGCGTTCAGCCCTTACGGTAAATGAAGTTTCTTTTAATTTCACGTATATACTCAATCAGACTGAAACCATTGGTTTCAGTCTCTGAAAATTATCGTTATTTCTGTTTCGTAAATCAGGTAAACTGGTAAATAAGTATCTTGGACGTGCTGTTCTTCTGGCTTTTGTTTCTGGTCATCGCTTAGGGTAATTTTCATATATCCGTAGTTTACCATAAATAAAGGGTATATCAATACTGAAAAGAGCAACACATGATTTATAATAATCTTCATATGAAACATACACCGCCAGGCAGAAAATATATAAAATCACCTATTAAAACTCAAAGATGTAGTGCCAAAAAATGAAGTGTCAAAATTGCAACTTATTGATGTTACAAGAGATATGGTTTTTGCTTGTCGAACTTGGGTTGAGATCGCATAAATACCCATGAACAGAAGCGGAGCCACGACCCCTGCACCTGCAAGTCAACTCTCCCGTGCGGCAACATCGAATTGCTTGCGGTAAGTAACCGCAGTTGCAATCCCGGCTATTAAAAAGACGAATACTATGATACGAATAATGTTAGCTGCTTTCATAAGTTTGACTCTTATTTGCGATGATCGATCGTATAACCGGCTATCTTACCAATAAAAGGAATAACCAACATACCCGGCAAAATTACACAGTGTTTTATATCACGAAGATTCTCAATACCGATAGTCATACTCTCGTGTCCCATGCGAGGCTGATCACGATATGTACCGAGAAATCGATCCCACAACGGCAGATTAAAACCGAAGTTGGAGTTGGTTTCATAGTATAGTGACGAATGGTGCACCCGGTGCATTTCAGGCGTCACAACGATCCAGCGCAGCACGCGGTCCAAACTATGCATGATACGCACGTTGCCATGATTGAACATGGACGTGGCATTCAGGAGTACTTCGAATATAACCACAGATAACACAGGCGCACCTATAACCGCAATTGCCCCAAACTTAATCAACATGGATAGAATAATTTCAAAAGGATGAAACCGGACTCCCGTGGTAACGTCGAAATCCAAATCTGCATGGTGCGTACGGTGTATTCTCCAGAAAACAGGAATGGCATGGGACATTACATGTTGCAAGTAAATAACAAAGTCCATGGCAACTACCGATACGATAACAGCGAAACCATATAACACTGGGAAATGATTAAAAAACCCCCATTCATGTTTCTGGACAAATACTGCCATACCCACAGCGGCTGTGGGGAAGATAAGGCGCAGCAGGAGACTGTTAAAGCACACCATACCAAGATTGTTAATCCATCGGAGTGGCTTCGAAACCGTGAGCCTTCGCCTGGGAGCCACGAGTTCCCACAATGTCATAATCAATAGAATACTAAAAAAGAGTCCCAGGCGAATAGCAACCTCGTGTTGTATGACATACTCACGAAGATTCATTTTTCCTCCATTTCAGAAAGTACTTTAGTAAATTTGGTGGAGACTGCCTGAGTGCCAATAATCGAAACACCATAGACATATTTCTGATTGTGGTAGAGAAAGGACCGAGTGGTTTCCAGTGGCGTGGAGACATAGCTATCACACCGGGCGCCATTTTGGGACGGCATATCTTTGATAGCGTGCGTGATAAAATCACATCCTCTAAAAATGGCACGTCTGCAAAACTGCCGCACGTATGAAAAATATCTCTGCGAACGATAATTCCCTGATCACCGTAAGGGAGTCCGCATATCTTGCCGCGCAGCCTGTTTCCCATTTCTATCAAGCGGTACCATGGTGATGGGTCTGTTATCCGTTGTTGAAAATATCCCCACGCGAGACGTGTGGAAAGCAAATACGATGGTAAACTTACCATTACTTCCGGGTCTGGCTGGCAATCAGCATGAAGAAACCAGAACCAGCGTCCACGGGCATTACGTGCCCCAAGATTCATCTGTCGGGCACGTCCCAGTGAACTTCTCAGCAACCTTGTTTTGAAATCAATCGTTACATTGTCTGACCCATCAGTAGAACCGCCGTCAACTACAATAATTTCAAATTCCCTCAAATAATTAATGCAAGATAGCGCTGCGAGGGTTTTTTCAAGATGATACCTGTCATTGAGTACCGGAATAATAACAGATACCTCCGGCTTCACCGTACCCTTAACCTTGTTTAAATCTTCCAGGGTATCAACGTCAATCTCCGGTTTAAGCTGCGCTATTGACAGGTTATTCTCCCGCGCACGCATTACGGTCTGTTCAAGCACCTGACTCGAACTCCATGCAATGTCTTCAAACAGGCAAGTCTGTAGCGCACGGGTACCAATCAACACGTACCCACCATCCTCCGATGGAATTATCACGACATCTGCATGGGTGACCTGTTCGATTGCCTCCTGTATTTTTTCAGCCGTCAAACCAGGGCAGTCCGTACCCACGGCAAGAACGGCCTGGAATCCCATTTTAAAGGCCCTGAGAAAGGCATATTCAAGTTTATGGCCGAGTCCCCCGTGAGGCTGGAGCCATACATCGTAGGCGTCCCTGAGCCATCGGGAAATCATCTTCCGGTCTGCACCGTCTCCATACACAATCACTTTTGCTATGCCCTGTTCCTGCAAGGTAAGGAGTTCATAATGAGTTTTTTGTGCCATCGAGTTATAAATCTGGCACGCCGATTCGTTTCCCAATTTAACCGCCAGCCTGGTCTTGACGTATCCGGGTTGTGGGTATTTTGCAAATTCAATAATCAGCGTTTCCTGCGTTTTACGAAATGATTTACGATTCATATGACGCCCGGAACACACAGAAAAGTTCCCACAGGTTTCTGTAATTAAGAAATAGATACCAATACACGGAAATCAATCCCCCATAAAAAAGGGGGATTCGGGGGGGTTGTTTTTTCCTTTGAAGGATAATTATTTACACCCTCCTTGCTTTTCTAAGGGGAGTTTTTGCATCATACATACGGTACAACTTCATAGCATTATCCATTTTATTTCTTCATTTCGGGGAAGATTTGACCCCTTCCTTTCTCAAGCGCCTTGTTCGGTCTCCTGTTTCGTTATCTGTTTCTCAAGTTCCATTTTCCTGGTTTGGAGTTCATTCAGCCTTTTTTTCAGATTGGCGATTTCCTTCTTGATCTTGCGAAGCCCGGTTTGTTTCTGGACGTTCGACAAACGATCCTTGCCAAGCTCTTCGGCGATGTACCGCTCAAGCTGACTTCTCAAAAGCTTGAGATATGGATTTCCCCATATCACCCCCTCCCGATATTCAAGTTTTCCGGCGCGTATACCCTTCACAATGAAGTCCCGGTCTACTCCATATTCCTTCTGCGCCGTTACATCGCTGAGAGTTGCCCCTTTGCGATTCCACTCACCATATTCTGCCATGTTTTATCTCCATGAGCTAACAAGGTATTGAATAGTTTCCCGATAATATCAGAAAGTTCTGTGGGAATCAAAGATAAACGGCAAATGCAGTTGGCATATCTATTGGCAACCATTATATTTCCGAGGTTATTCAATATTCAAATTGCATCTTAGGGGGTTAACTGTTCAATTCTGATGCTGACTATTCCAGGCAACATTCTGGCAAGTTTTGAAACCGCTCTCTGGAAACGTACCGTTGCACCGGTACAACGTGCTGACTATAAGAAACGACAGTAAAGGCAACACCCCCATTTACCCCATTTATTAACCATGGGGGGATACTCCAATACCCTATTGAATGCTGAGAATGAATTATTATCTCCGATGTCGCCAGAAGCATCCTTGCTCAGATTTCACCAGATAGTAGAGCTGGCGCCCTGCCAACGGACCTGCTTTCCACGGATGTCCCTGAATCATCAACTCATTCCGTACCCGCATCTGTTCTTCCGTTTCTACCCTTATTAACCGTAATTCCCTTGTCTCGCCGACATCACCGGGTACTTCTTTCGCCTCCGCTACCCCCTCAACAAGACGACTTGGACTCTTTTTGCCCCGTATACGAACAGGTCTGGGAAGAACTATGTGCTTCTTGCACTCTAACTCCCGAAGCGCTTTTATGCACCCGCCGCTCTGTCTCTCTCCATGAGTATCTATAAATCCAAATTTGTCGCAAATAAGTTGTTTTGTATTATCAAATCCCCTGGAGCTTTTACCACTTCTGGCCTAACCTGCAACAAGGCTTCGCCCTGTTTGCAGAATTTAGGTTCTATATTAAAGACTACTTGTAAAGAAATTAAACTATTTGTATGTTTTATTGAAAAAAGACCCGAAAGGTTGTATATTTTGGAGACGAATGGATCTGATTCCAGAAAGAGAAAAGAGAAGTAAAATTTAGGGCGACATTACCTCAGGTTAACAAAGAAATGACTTATGTTATTTTGCTTATTATTGTTTCTGCGATAACGGGATTTTTACTTACCTATCTCCTGGCAGCCAAATACTCTATTCTTGAAAGATCTGGTTACGGAATAACTATTGGATTAGGACTCTACACATGGATTGTTTATCTGTTTTCATTACTATGGGGACTTTCTGGCAAAAGTATATATATCGCTACAATCTTACTTGTTGTGTTTTGTACCGTAACACTCACCATCAAATGGGTCTCTTTTAAAGAAAAGATATTGTTTGAAGTAATTGAGATAAAAAACGGCTTTTTTCTCAATAAGGTATCCTATTTTGTGCATATTGCACTATTTTCTTTTTTTACCACGATATTCTGGCGTCTGTTCTCCAGAACAATTATCTGGAAAAAGGACGGCATGTATATTGGCCTTCCAAACAATTACGGAGACCTGCCGCTCCATCTTGCCTATATCACCTCTTTTGTTTGGGGCAATAATATCCCTCCTCAGGACCCCTCGTTCGCCGGAGAAAAACTCGTTTATCCATTCCTGTCAGATTTCCTATCTGCCATTTTTCTTAAATTGGGTTTGGATTTTAGAGACATATTATTCATTCCCGGTCTATTACTGACTATTTCTCTTTATTGTGTCCTCTATTACTTTACCTATCGTTTGACCAAAAAACGGCTTGCTGCAATTATTTCGACGTTTCTATTCTTTTTTTCCGGCGGGTTTGGTTTTTATTATTTCTTCTATGATCTGGTAAATACATCTCATAACCTATGGCCATTTCTCATGAACCTCCCGCGGGATTATACAAAGATTCCGTCTTTGAATTACCATTGGATAACACCGTTAACATGCCTTAACATACCACAACGGGCTTTCCTTTTTGGTTTTCCAATTACCCTGTTAATTTTTTCCCTCTTATACACGGGCATCGAACAAAAGAAGTGGAAAGAATTCCTCTTTGCAGGTATCCTTGCTGGTGCGCTTCCTTTCCTTCATTCGCACAGTTTCCTGGTGGTACTGATAGTTACCATCCCATTAGGTCTTATATTCTGGGACTGTCGTAAATGGTTTCTGTTCTTTATGCCTGCCTTTATCCTGTCACTCCCACAGGTACTGTACCTTTCCGGGCATATTGGCGGTGGAAGCTTTTTCAAACCAAGCTTTGGCTGGATGGCAGGAAAGGAAAATTTCCTGTGGTTCTGGTTAAAAAATACCAGCCTTTTTTGGTTACTGGTTATAGGCGGATTTGTAACCATTTTTACAGCAAGAAACCGCTATTTCCCCATACGGTTAGGATTATATTCTTTGCCGTTCTTAATACTTTTTCTGTTACCCAATCTCGTGCTCTTTGCACCGTGGAGTTGGGATAATATAAAAATATTAATTTATTGGTTTCTCGGCTTAACGCCCATTGCGGCTCTGGAACTGACTTGGTTATATGAAAATGGCCGTTTCAAGACACTTTCAAGGGTGGGGTTTTTTATAATCATGTTTTTTCTTGTAGCTGCAGGGGGTATTGATATATTTAAATATGCCATACCCCCCCGGGAAGGATGGAAGGAATTTAGTGCAGAGGAAATAAAACTTGCCAGGCGTATTTCTGCTGATACACCACAAGATGCAGTCTTTTTAAATGCACCAACATTTAATCATCCTGTATTTATGTCTGGTAGAAAGTCATTAATGGGTTATCCTGCCCATATATGGAGCCACGGCTACAGCAACGCCTATAGGCGCGAACAGGACGTCCATGCGATGTTAAAAGGGAAACCCAATGCCATTGACCTGATAAACACGTATAAGCCGTCTTACGTTACGATTGGCCCGCACGAAAGGCGTATCGGTGTCAACAAGGCATTCTTCGACGAAAATTACCCATGCACTATCGCCACAGAAAACTATAATATTTATACCCTTACCACCCGGAAAACCAAACAACCACTCGCCCCTTCCGTGAGTAATAGAGAAAATCTGATCGGTCGAAAGTATGGATTACGTATATACTATTATGGTAACACCCGTTGGGAGGGTGAGCCGGTATATGAGGAGATTCTGGAGTCTATTGAATTTAATTGGCCTGATAAAGAAAAAAAGCCCGTATCAAGCCCTTTTAGCGCTATTTTAAAAGGCTCTATTGACATTGATACCGCAGGTAAATACACATTTAAGATAACGTCAGATGATGGTTCCTGGCTTTATATCGATGATATACTGGTAATAGATAATGGGGGAAGCCACCCAATAAAATCTAAAACAGGCACTCTTGCATTAGAAAAGGGGACACATAAAATAACAATTAAATATTTTGATGAGGGGGGCGGGGCAGTTCTTAGCCTGTCGTGGTTGCCACCCGGCGGTGTCGAATCAGGGATACCGGTGGAAAGCTTAACAATACAAGATTAAGACAAAAGAGGAAAAAAAAAATGAAAGACAAAAAGGAACATGGGAGTATGAAAGAACAACAAAAACAAAGGATTCTATTATTCGTAGCCTTTTTTCTTCCCATTTTAACAGCATCATTACTCCGTTTCTGGGACATTGGTCTCAGACCTTTCCATTCAGACGAAGGTGTAAATAGTTTTTTCATGCTTAATTTATTCAATAGAAACTATTATCACTATGACCCGGCCAATTATCACGGCCCATTCCTTTATTACCTGGGCTTAATCCCATTTTATATTTTGGGCCTTTCTGACTTTACATTTCGTCTCATGCCTGCGTTGTTCGGTATTATGGCCGTGGCTTTGTTATATCCCTTGCGAAAAAGATTGGGCACTATGGGTCTACTAACGGCAGGATTACTCACTGCGGTTTCTCCTGCAAATTCATTCTTCTCGAGGGATACAATTCACGAAATTTATTTAGTATTCTTTTCACTGGCGGTTGTTGTTTCTTTTTTTCTTTATTCCGAAACAAAGAAATCGAGGTATATTTATTTCGCTGCTGCAAGCATCGCCTTTGTCATTACCATAAAAGAAACTTATATAGTGACTTTTGCCGTCTATGTATTGTCTTTAGCAATTACGTATAGTTATGAAATACTTTTCTCGTTTAAGAGTGGTAGATTTCAACATTTTAAAGATATATTTATTACTTTTGCAGTTACTTGCAAAAAAAAGAAATATGCTCTGGGTATAAGCATTGGAATATTTTTACTTATCAATTTTTTGTTTTACTCATCTTTTCTCACCTATTATGCAGGAATTAAAGGCATTTTGACTACACTGAAAATATGGTCAAAGACTGGTGTACATAGTGGCGGCCATGCCAAGCCGTTCTTTTATTATTTCAAGATACTTTACAAATTTGAACTTCCTATGCTGGTTTTAGGGATAGCTGGATTTTATTATTCATTCAGGCGGGGAAATAAATTTACCGTTTTCGTGGCCTCGTGGACTATTCTTATCTATCTCACCTATTCCTTTATACCTTACAAAACACCCTGGTTGATTTTAAATATCTTACTACCGCTTTCACTCCTGGGGGGGATATTTGTAAACAATATATTCAGTCTGGTAGAAAAGAGATGGCATTATGCAGTCTTTTATCCCCTGTACGTTAGTATTTTTGCTTTTCCCTGTTATCAGTCTATTATGCTAAATTTTATAAACTACGATGACGAACGGTATGAACTTGTCTATGTGCAAACCAAGCGGGATATTTATAATTTATTGGCCAGATTAAAATCTCTCTCGAATACATGCGGGGAAGACATGGCTATTAATATCGTTTCGAGAGACTACTGGCCGTTACCCTGGTATCTCAGAGAATATAAAAATGCAAAATTCTGGGGCAACGTAGTTGATAATCCAAAAGCCCCTGTTATCCTGGTAGATAAAACCGGAGAAGCAGACCTGAATAAAAAATTAAAGGGCGAGTATAAGAAAGAACGTTTTGTATTACGACCTGGTGTTTGGCTCACAGCATATATACAAAAAAGCCTCTACGATGTTGTTTTTGATACGAAAGCAACGGCAAAGACAATCGCTCAACCAGGTGCCAATATTTCAAAAGAAGAACTCGGCCCTGGGTTAATTGCAAAATATTACTATAGCATTGAGTGTGTTGGCAATCCTTTTTTGTCACGGGTAGAAAAAGATCCTATTTCTTTTGTCTATAATGACGAGTCGAAAAAACCTTACCGGTCTCCTTTCGGCATTGAATGGGAAGGGTATCTGTCTATTACGCAAAAAGGGGTCTATCAATTTGCGACAAAGTCAGATGACGGCTCTGTAGTTTACATTGATGAGAAGCTGGTCGTCAACAATGACGATATGCATGCGTTAAAGTATGTTTCCGCCAGTATACCTCTGGAAACAGGGTTTCATAATATTCGCATACGATATTTTGATGGAGGTGGCGGGGCAATCATGGAGCTTTTCTGGACCCCACCGGGCGGCAATGAATCTTTTATACCAGGTCACGTTTTATTTCATAAAAAGTGACGTCACCGATAACATCCCCGAAAATCTTTCAATTTTATCCTGAATATATCCCTAAACATCTGAAGGGAATGTCGGATTGGATTCACTTTACTTAATGCAGAATTTTCCCATCGAATGGGAATTTTATCTTAAAATTGAATTTCTTGACACATAAAGGGCTTCCACATCAAAGGAAAACCGTCGATGCTACACCTGCGAAAGACTGTTTTGCAACCTCCTTTTGAACTTTAAATCCGCATTGGGTATCTATGATCCTTTCAGCAACACCATGCTTACAATAAAATTAAAGATCTTGCCATTTTTTCCTATACCAGGGTTGCCGAATAGAAATGGGTGAGCCATGCATGCTTCGCGCGACCCGATAACTACATCATAACCATGGGTAAGATACGGCAAACACTTTCTATTTCCTCAATAGGTGGAAAGGTCGGCGTCAGTAAAAAGATATATTCACCCCGTGCTGCCATAACATACCTTTTCTCACGGAATAACCCTTACCCTTATTCTGCCCACTTGTTAAAACAACAACATGTTTGTCAGAACACGCAAAATTCTTTATTACGTGCAGGTATTATCCAGAGAACCATCATCTACAATGATTATTTCGTAGGAAAATTTTTGATTGGAAAGGTATGTACAAATTTTGCGCATGGTCTGTAATCTCTTTTCCTCGTTGTAAGCAGGAATAACTATTGATAGAAAACATTCACTCATTTATACATTCTTCTATACATTCTTCAAAACTTCAGATCATTTACACTAAGGATTGCCGTTAGCATTGAAATTACAATTACACCGATAACAGCGCCCATGAGCAATATGAGTACCGGTTCAACCATTGTTACAAGTCTTTTCATCTTCTGCTCCACTTCGGTATCGAAATTATCTGCAACTTTAAGAAGCATTTTGTCCAGGTTTCCCGTTTCTTCTCCTACTTTTAACAAATGAACTGCAATCTCCGGTAAAAAGTCCCTTTTTGCAAGTGATACAGTAAGACCAACACCCTCTTTTACATTTCCTTTTGCATTCCCTAAAATGTCCGCAAGATATTGATTGGATAGCACATCCTTAACAATATCCATTGATTTCAGCAAAGGTACGCCATTCTCTAATAATGTACCAAGCGTTCTGGCAAAATTCGATATTTGCATTTTCCACAAAAGGTTACCAACGAGCGGCAATCTTAACTTCTTTTGATCTATTTTTATGGATGTGTTCTTGTCCTTCATTGCCTTTTTATATGAAAAGAAGGCAACCACTGCAGCCACAATGAAAACCCAGCCATATCGTATAGAATACCGGCTCATCCCCATGAGCATCATGGTGGAAAAGGGAAGAGAAATTCCCATTCCTTCAAAGATCTGAGAAAACTTAGGGATAACATACACAATAAGCGCACCCACAGAAACGAGACCAGTACTGCTCAGCAAGAGTGGATAAATCATTGCAGAAATAATTTCACTCCTGACTTTTTGCAGCCTTTCCTGAAATGCTCCCAATCTCCTGAGTACCTGCGGCAATACCCCTCCCTCCTCTCCGGCACGCACCATATTTATATAAACGCCGGTAAATAGCTTACCATGATTTGTAAGTACCTCAGCGAAGGATTTTCCCGACTTAATTCCGTTCAGTAAATCCTCAACAATGTCTTTGATTGCATTTTTTTCTTGCCCGGACAACAAAATAGACAAACTCTTGTCAATAGGAATTCCACCTTCAAGCAGTGTTGCAAGTTCCTGCGTAAAAGGCAAAATAGCTTTCTTGTTTGCCCGATTCAGGAGAAAGCCAAATTTTTTATTTTTATCTGCTTGTTCAATATGTAAAATTATATGCCCTGATTTGCGGAGTTCACTAATCAATTCAACCTTACTCAGGGCTTCTTTCTCTCCCTCTACAATGCCACTGGAGGTTGTTAGTAATTTGTATTTAAATATACTCATAAACGGCTATTTTTTAATATTCGATCTCATCACAACTACCTGTTCTTCACCATACCAGTCAAGTTTAATTTGATCAGGTTCAATATTTTTTACCTTATACTCCACAATCTCATCGCCTTCTTCGATGAAGATGAAAGGTTTCTTGTTTACGGTTTGATCAGGATTTTCTATTAAGGCTTTTTTGGTATTCCCAAGAATCAGGATGCCCCGCAACGTTATCTTTTTAGGCGTCCCTCTTGGTTTCGGTTGGTTTTCTATGGGTTGTGGAATGCCTTGAGAGACCTCTTCTTCATAACGTTTGGAACCAGTCTTCGTTTCCGGCTGCGCCCAAGCATTACGATTTGGAGAAAACGGGTTATTTGACAATATAAGCTCATAATTGTTTATTGCTTTATTATCTGTGTCCAAAGGTGGCAACACATTGTTCTTCTCGGGAATTTCCTTTACGTACTTTTCTGGTTTTATAGTATTTTCAGGCGGGTAATATACTAACAACACACAAATACCTGCAAGACTGACTGCACCTATGAACAAAACAAGATTTATAACAGGCAAATAATGCTTCCATTGCTTTACCCTTTTCCTAAAAGTATCCAGAGCAAACCACATTGCTTTTGCATTCATACCAACGGGATTCATAGGCGTCATAACTTCTTTTGTATCGAGGCAATGGCCGTCAAGGTAGAAGAAACAGTTGCACCCTTTACCACATTTAACCCTATGGTTTTTATTTTTAGATTGTCGAGAAAAAGCATCTTGTCGTTGTTATACTCTATGTCATATAAAAAATTCTGTAGTTTTTGAGAATTATCCAAATCACTCAGTTCGAAATTGATTGATAATCCAATAAGATATGGTTTCTTGTTGATAATCTCCTTTTTTAAAGCCGTACTCCTCGACACAACGAGTCCATTTTTGGTAGCCAAAATATTTATCATTTCCTGTAATTTTGCCGAGGCAAGCTCTTCTGTTTCCTCGGACAGGAATTTTTCTTGAAATTTCGTATAATATTGGTCAAGATAAATCAATCTGGACTCGTACTGCTTTTTATTGGCTACAAACGAATAATATTTTTTCAGAAGTTGTTTTTGTATTTCTAATCTCTCTTTCGTTTCATCAATCGACTTAAAAAATGGAGCAACTGCAACCCTATCAATGCCTATATAGAGGAAGACTAGAGTCGCCGTAATCAAAAGCATCCGCTCCCTCATCTTAAATTTATTAAAAAGTTCTAAGAATTTCCCCATAGTCTATTATTTTTTAATGTTCCCTCTTATTCTATATTTTTCTCTGCCACTTTGTGTCTTTGTAACAGGGGAAACTAACCCTACCCCTGAAAAATGTGGTGAATTTTCTAATATCGGGATTAAATTAGTTGAAGACACTGCATCACCTTCTACTTCAAAGGTATTATCTACGATTGTAATTGCCTTTACCCATGCGTCACTAGGCAGCACTTTTGCCAATTCGAGAATTACATCAATTCTTGGAATGTAGATTTCCTTTATTTCATTAACTTTATTAACAGCCTTATCCAGTATTGCAATTTGATCCTGGAGTTTTTCTACAACAGAAACATCCTTTTTAATCGATTTAATCTGAGTATCTATCGTTTTTAAAATTGACAGATTGTTTGTCTTTTGAATATAAGGAATAAGAAATATAAAGCATACCAGGAAACCTATTAAAAAACACAGTAAAACCATCTGTGCATTAAGTCGCTTTCTTGACGAACTAATAAGGCTCAGATTACACGAATATTCCGATAAACCGTACAGTGCACTTCCATACGATTCTAAATATTCATCCAATAATTGAGAAGGGACTTTACATTCATCTGGCGAAAAACCATCGATGGCGTTTGCCAAAAGGACTTCGTCCGGAAGATGTGTTTTGATCTGGTTAATTAATTCTCCCTCTGTTTTCACAATTGAAGACACCACCAGATGGTTATTCTCAAACCTGTTATAACTGTAATTCTTTTCACTTTTATTAACTAAAACAATAGAGCCCTTTTTTTCTGCCAGAATAGGAAGGAATGCAAAGGGAGAAATAATAACCCGTGTGGGAATAATTTCAACAGCCTGTAATCTCAACAATATATTATCAAGTTCCGCCTTTTTCACTGCAACAATGAGAACTTTTGTATCGTACCTGTTCTGAGATAATGAATGAATATCAAAATAAACATCTTCATTACTGAAAGGAATAAAACTATCCAATTGATACGTAAGTGCTTCCCTTAATTCTTTCAGATTCGCATGCGGATAGTCGATTTCTCTGACAATGGCTAGTTCCCTGGGCAATGAAAGAATAATCTCTCCCACAAAATTTCCTCTCTGCAGCATTGCATGTTTTAATAGCTGAACGTCCTTGAACATAAAATCTTTGATCCTGAATGTCTCATGCGAATATTTAACCAGCTTTTTACAAACAACCGTTATAATCAGATCGTTCTCACAGATAGATAAGCCCATTGCACTTTGGGAAAACATACCGACAAAAGGTATCTTTTTCATAATTACAGAATTTATTAAATTTATTCAGGATACGCTGCAAGAATTTTACAATTTCCTACACCCTTTAGAACCAGCAGCTTATATGAGTTTTTTATTTTCCCCGAAGAAACAATTGAATTGATTGTTATATAGTTTGAATCATCTAGTGTTAAATAATTCATAACCTTTTCATAATCCTTACCGATAATGCCAAAATGCCTGAATGTCTCTTTTAAAGCATCAAGTTTTTTAATTCTTCCCTGTTTTGTCCTCAAACGAATTATTGCATGTGCCATTTCATCAGTAAGCGTGTGCACGGAAAGAAGAACTTCCTTCGAGGCAAAATTAACATTGACCTTACCTGATCCATAAATTGTCAAATGATCCCGCAGCATTTCAAATATTTGAGGAGTAATCCCCTTTACTAAGGTCAGTTCCTCAAGAGACTCAAACAGCCCATTTTTCGGTTCATATGGTTCCGGTAATGTGGCATAAAAGTCTTTTTCTGCACCATTTATATGGTGCAAATCATCGTCATCCAACCAATCGAGTATGGAATCAGTTATCGTTTCTGCAACAAGCTCCTCCAGTTTATAAGCAGTGAGAAATTTAATAAAATTCGCCCTTGTATCATCGGTTATTTTATTTACGTTTATTTTTCCACTTTCATCGCTGATAGACACTTCACAATTTCTATTGCCTATCTGCAATGAATATGAGCTATTACTTGGCACCCAGGAATTTCTGTTTCTATTTTGATCTTTTTTATGAGTGTTTGCATCCCTCTTGTTTTTTAGCCTTGGGACATTACCACTCTTCATATTTTTTCCCTGTTCCCCTGACTGTAACAGTTTTTGTATCGCATAAATACAGGCTCCGCGTGCCGCATATATATTCTTTACACGCTCAGTAAAGGTAATTTCCGTTTTAATAGCAATAGTGGTATTACGGGTAAAACTTACTGCTATAAAACCAAAAATTACTATTGCCCAGAGGCTAAAAATCAGTACATAACCATGATTGGTGATATAAGTTCTTGTTCCTTTCCGTATTTTGATACCAGCAATTTTATTGCAAGAGGGACTTTCTCCTTTGTTTTTTCTTTCCATTGTAAATCCGTACCTTCTATAACATCAGCACTTTGAATCTTCGACAGTAAGTCGCCTTTCTTATCGGCTGTTTTTTCCTCTTCACCGTCAACATCTCCTTCATTATCCTCCTTTTCAGCCACTGTACCAAGGTAAGAAAACGATATCTTATCACAATCCCTGAGAAATACGGTATAATCCTTATCTGCGCTTAAACGACTTTCCGATTCTTCAGATAATTTAATCAATACAGCGGAGTTAACCCTAAGTTCTGCGTATATGAGATCCCATAAACCCTTGTCGTTTATTTTAACTTTATAATTGGCAATCACGAATCCCTGACCATAATGTCTTGCAAAAGAAAGAGGTGACACAAAGGTAAGAAAGTCATTATCCCCCAGGAAGTAAATAGTTTTCTTTTTTTTAGACTTTTTGATACCCTCAGTCTCCATAGCATTCTTATGTTGGACATTCTGGATATGCAGTGCGGAAGTTTGCTGCCAGAAGAAATCATAAGCAGCCTTTTCCTTTGTCGATTCGTTAAACCATGTTTCTCCCCTCTCCATAGAAAACAAACCTATTCGTATTGCATATGTACCAGCCATTATTAAAACAGTACCAATAACCATGGCTATGAGTAATTCAAATAAGGTAAAACCTTCTTTCTTTAGCGAAGCAATCTTAAGTCTTTTTCGAACAAGAGATTGCTTCGTAGCTCCACTCCTCGCAATGACAATTGTTTGTGTATACATTTCAACGAAACGCGATGCTAGTCTGATGTTGTCTCCTCCTCCTCCGCCCCGTTATCTTCTCCTTCGGGTTCCCCGGAGAAAAAAATCGTTTCAATACTTATTCCACCCACAGATGTATTCAGCAACATGGTTCCTTTTGGTGGAAGTTCTACGAGGTCTTCATCGGCATGGTTCATATTCAAACTGATTTTCTCCTTTGCTTCTTTATATTTGTCTACTTCTGATACCCGCCACGGCACCCCATCCTTTGTTATGCCTTCGAAAGTTTTTCCCTCATTTCCCATTACCTTTTTTTCCCCCAATATCCCGAGCAAAGCCTCTTCCGTTTTAGTCCTGGCAAGAAGCAATAATTCCGCATGTCTATCAATTTTTTCTCTTAACCGTGATGAAGTACCGATTAAACTAAAAAAAATTCCGATAGAAATTCCCACTATGGCTAACGAGACCATAACCTCCAGGATTGTGAATCCATTTTTATTCGTATTCCTGGTATTAGTATTTTCCAACTTCGTCTACCCTTTGTGTTATCAGAGGTTCTATTTCCTTTAACTTTTTCTGGAAGGCATTGGTTAACGAATCTGCTTCTTCGGCATTATTTGCGATATATGGGGTTATTAACATTATCAACTCTGTTCTTTTATTAATAATAGAGGTAGATTTAAATAAATTTCCCAAAAAAGGAATGTCGCCTAAAAATGGTATTTTGTCTATAGACTTCTCGTCGTTTTGTTGGATTATACCACCCAGGCTTATCGTATGACCACTCTTTATCACAAGAGAAGTCTCTGCCTGTCGAGTCGTGAATGTAGGATTACTTTGTTGTGTCAATGTTCTGTTTACATTGCTTACTTCTTGTTTTACATCGAGTGTGATAAAATCATTTTCAGCAATATGGGGGGTCACCGTAAGGATGACGCCGGTGTCCCGATATTGTACCTGTTCAAAAGTAACCGTACTTCCTTGCTGTTGGCCAGAGGAAGTTTTAATAGGCACTTCTTCGCCAACCTGAATATGTGCCGGCTGTTCATCTCGCACAAGGAGATGTGGCGCTGACAATACCTTTGTATTTTTATTTGTTGCAATGATATCGATCAGAATTTCGAAATTACCTTTTGTATACTGCATAAATGGCCTGCCTCCAGTTCTTGAAACTTCACCTTTTACGCCATGCAGTCCACCTAACTTTAAACTACCCATATCCCATAGCCACTGTGTCCCATAATCTAAAGTATCATCAAGAACCACTTCGAGAATTAACGCCTCAATAAATACTTGCTGAGGAGTAGCATCTACAGCTTCTATAATCAATTTTATCGCTCGATAATCCGTAGGCAATGCCTTCACAACAATAGTGTTGGTTTTTGGATCAGCGACAACCTTCATTGCCTCTGGCTGTTTCTTTCCCACTACCTTTGGCTGCGCAGCCATTTTTTCACTATAAATTTGTGTGAGAACAGGTACAATCGTTTCGGCTTTTTGATGTTGCACTTTATAGACATACACCTTTGAGTCCTCTTCCAACTCTGAGGGAGGGACGTCAATGTTTTTTACCCAAAGGTCAATTTTCGACAAAAGTTCCGGCATTTTCGTAACAACCAACATTTTATTTGAGTCTGAAAATGGCACGAAACTCAGTTCCCCCTCTGCACCTGCTTTCGCACCCAACGATTGAGCCAGGGCAGTGAGATCTTTCGCCACATTTCTCCCATCGGCATATTTAAAATCATAGAATTTCATGGCCTTGCCAGCAAAAAAAGGCTCATCTAGTGTCTTTATTATGGTAAGCAATTTTTCCATATTCGATGCGGTTTCAACGATTATAATATAGCGAGAATCACTATGCGTAACAATATTCCCAACACTCGTCATAAAGGGTCTTAGCGTTGCATTCAAATTTTTCGGATTTTCATACTGAAGGGGAACTATCTGAATCATGATATTTTTATCGTACGGAGGAATTTTATCCCCATAAACCACAATATTTGTCTCGGGGCGAGTTTCTGCCTTGGGCAGTATTCTATATAAATCACCATCTTTCATGATCGCAAAATCATATACATACAACAGGGCATTAAGCATGGAAATGAGTTCTTCTTTATAGATCTGTCCCGTGGCATGGAGATTGATTGTACCCCCCACACGTTTGTCCAAAATATAATTCACATTCAGAATTTCACCTAATACGATCTGTAAAACATCTTTTAATTCTGCATTATCGAAATTAAATGCAATATCAATTTTTTCTCCTGTATATTCCGGTTTACGAAGGGAATGTTCAGGCTTCTTAGTCTCCTCTTTATAGAAAAATTCATCTGGAATTCCTTCTTTCTTCTCTTCCGGAACCTCTTTTTTCGGAGATATTTCAAATTCCCACGGCTTTCTTTCTACTTCTTCAGTTGTGGTAGAAAGAGTGACTGGTGTTTTAAATGGCATAAAATCAGACTGCCTTACCTGCGTTTCTTTACACCCATTTGCAAACAACACCAGCGCTACTGCGCTCAGGAACATGCATTTACTCATCACCAATTCTCCCATACCTGGGTTAATTTTTCATACAGTAATACCATCCGACCCTTGTTTATGATATGCATTATCAAGGAAGTGAAGTTACTATTAGTTTCCAAATATTTATGTTATACGCCTGATCTTAATTACTATTGGTGGGCAAACGCAGAATGATGCGGAAGGGGGGACTTGAACCCCCACGTCGTTTTATTGACACTAGCCCCTAAAACTAGCGCGTCTGCAGATTCCGCCACTTCCGCTTTTCGTGGAATTGATTCTATCTGATTAAGACTTAAATACTTAATAAAATAATATTAACACAACAGCTTAAAAAGTCAAAATAATTTTAATCCGTTTCTAAAGATGTTTCATGGATAACACACATCATGAAATGATAATTCTTTGTAATAAAGTATACTATGCAAGGATTTGTCAAATAACTATGCAGAAAAAGGTTACTTGGAAGCGGAGAACTTCAATGTACCATAAAAGTATTTAACGCTCTTCAGTTTTATCATCAATCTCTGTCCATCGTTTACCCAAGGGCTTATCCCAGCGGACATCGACATATTCCATCTTTTTCAGATTCGTCCCTTCTGTTTTTGCAATGCTTAAAAGGTTTTGCAGTTTCTCTTCATCGGAAAGTTCATTTGGTTCATTGCATAAAGGAGAACATCCCCATCGTATCTGTGTATTGTTTTCCGTCCATAAAATGATATCGCTTTTACCGGTAAATCGCCTTTTACACACATTGGATACGTCAACAGCCACAACCTTAAAAAGATTATGAATATTATTCGCCCTGAGGAATTTCACTAGTGCTACCCCAGCCTTAATGCCTTTATCATTCCATGTGCTTCCGTAGAAAGGGAATTTCGTGAGTTTTTTACTTTGAATACAAGGACTATCATATTCTGCATTTTGCAATGTGTAATATTCTTTTGGTAACAATACAGATTCTTCATCTACAAGATACGTACTGCTGCCACTTTTAACGATAGCTTCTGGCCTGCGAAGCACAAGTTTAATGGCTAGCTTATTAGGAAAAACCCGTTTGATCGAATCTACTTTCTTAACCAGAGCAACCTTTTCATACACGTCTGCTATTTTTTGTGTCAAATTATTCTCATACATGCCATAGTGTTCGTTCAAGGCTGCTATTTGTTTTATATCATCAGAAAAATGTTCATTCATCCAGGACGGTGCATGGAAAGAGAAAGTGGAAGGACTTACTTTGAAAATATTTAAGTCTGTCAGAGAGGACCAAACCGATTTCATTCCCCAGATGATAAAAACTATTATAGCGGCAAATACAAACAATCGCAGGGAAAAAAAATAGATCGTTCTTTTAAATTCCTTTGCTCTATTCAAAAAAGTATCCGCAAACGTCTTGAGTGTGGATATGCTGATCATAGGGATTATTAATCTTGTATCGCTTCATTAACACTTACAAGTGCAGGCTGGAAAGCAAGCTCCACAATTTTTTTGCATAATGAAGCGAATGATATACCTGCTGCCTTTGCCGCCTTAGGCAGTAAGCTTTTCTCCGTAAAACCAGGAATTGTATTTACTTCCAGCAAATAAAGTTTATTATCCTCACCCAGCAACATGTCTACCCTTGAAAATCCTTTACAACCAAGGACTCTGTGGGCGTGTAAGGCAACTTCTTGCGCTTCATCATACAGGGACGCTATGAGAAATCCAGACTCGCGGAAGGAATAGGCAGCTCTCTTGCCATTTGTCCCACTCGTTTTTTCTAAAATCAAGTATTCCGTCCTATTGTCTTTATATTTAGCATCGTAGCTAAAAAATTCCATTGCCGGTTTAATCTCGATTATGGGTAGTGCCTTATCATCTAATATACCGACAGTCAATTCCCGCCCTTTTATATATTTTTCTATAAGCACCTCGTACCCAAACTCAAATGCATTTTTCAAGGCCATTTGAAGATGGGCAATATCTTTAACTATGGAAATACCTATACTGGAACCATTCCTCGTAGGCTTTAAAATTACCGGTAATCCAAGTCTCATTATTTCATGCTGTATTTCGCTTAATTCCTGAAATTCAGTGACTGCAACATAATCTGGCACTTGGAGACCAGTTTCAGCAA
The DNA here is from genome assembly GCA_015075005.1 of Planctomycetia bacterium. Taxonomy (GTDB): domain Bacteria; phylum Planctomycetota; class Brocadiia; order Brocadiales; family Brocadiaceae; genus Brocadia. The sequence goes on along the minus strand of JABTVC010000001.1, from coordinate 425,275 downwards.
AACACTTTTTTGCCGCCAACTTATCCATAGCAAGCTTGCTAGCACTAACACCAGAACCCGTATATGGAATTCCCTTTGATTCTAAAAGTTGTTGTACGCCTCCGTCTTCTCCGAAATACCCGTGTAAAGCAATAAAAGCAATATCTGTTTCTCTTTGATCCAGTTCGTCAATCTTCTCGTCTTTTACATCAATACAAGAAACAGTAAACCCCGCATCTCTTAATGCTTGTGCTACTGCATTACCAGAGCGTATTGAAATATCATGCTCGGGAGATACGCCACCCATCAATACAACAACATTTTTCGGTTTCATCTTACATACTCCTTTTCATAATCTCATAACTAAATCATAAGCAACTTTCCACACGTCACCAGCACCCATTGTCAAGACAATATCACCAGTCTTTACATTTGAAGAAAGTACGTTTACAATATCACAAAATTGTGGAACATATTGGATATCCACACCTGCATTGCGAGTTTCTTCATACAACTTCATTGCACTCATTGCATTTTTTTCATAATCATTATCACGGGCAGCGAAGATGTCTGCAAGTATCACCTTATTGGCATTTTGAAAAGACCTTGCAAATTCTTTCAATAAGTGACGTGTCCTGCTATGTTGATGGGGTTGAAATATACACCATATCTTTTTTTCAGGATAAAGTTCCCGTGCTGCCCTTAAGGTGACACGTATCTCGGTTGGATGGTGGGCATAATCATCAATTACTGTAATACCGCTTTTCACTCCAACAATTTGGAACCGTCTATTCGCCCCATAAAAAGATGCCAATGCCGCCTTAATAGAATCTTTATCCACTCCAATAAATGTACACACAGCAATCGCCGCCAATGCATTTAATACATTATGGGAACCTGGTATTTTTAATGAAAATTCATCAAAGAATTTATCTTTTTTAAAGACACTGAATCTTTTTATACCACTGCTGCCTGAAAGGACTTCGCCACACCAATCAGAAGAGTTATCAAGAGAATAGGTTTATACCTTACAATGTGCTCTTTTAACTGCAACTGCTACGTTGTCATCACGATTATCTACAACCAACAAACCATCGCTTGAAATTGACGATGCAAAATCACCAAAAGCACTTATTATTTTTTCAATATTTTCATAATAGTCTAAATGATCTTCTTCAATATTAGTAATTACACCCACTTGTGGAGTAAGGTTTAAAAACGACCTGTCATATTCACAAGCCTCTGCTACAAACAAATTCCCTTTCCCCAGATGTGCATTGCCACCAATATCCGGTACATCCCCACCAATAACAAATGTTGGATCGAGTCCCGCCGTTTTTAGTATGGTAGAAATCATTGCACTTGTAGTTGTCTTCCCGTGAGTACCGCTGATTGCAATGCCGCGTTTTTCTTTCATGAGTGAACCAAGAATTTGAGAGTATTTTACCACTTTTATACCCAGCTTACGCGCTATTTTAAGATCAGGGTTGTCTTCAGAAATAGACGCAGATACTACAACCATATCTGTTTCCAACGACATAAAACTTCCATCTTGCTTTGTCGTAATCCTGGCTCCCATTTCTTCCAATGTTGAAGTCAGTGAAGATGTTCGCAAATCGGAACCAGCAACAATACAACCTTCATGTATGAGAATGCGTGCAATAGCGCTCATCCCAATGCCACCAATACCAATAAAATATACGCAATGCCCACGTAAGGGCCGGCAACTACACTGACCTTCTAACAACGACGTGGATATTTGTGCCCTGTTTCCAATTTCTGACAAACTCATAACACGGTTCCCTCTCTTGGTAGAAAAATTACCTTCGTCGATGGAATTTAATTCCAGATCAATACCCTTACACACACGAGAGACTTTTATCGTGTAATATACTACTAGCCAACAATCAGCGCAAATTGTGCACTCTTGAGACCAATTACTCTGCAAATATTATCCACAACGTTTATAGCGGCATTCGGCATTCCCGTTCCCTTATTAAACATCCTCATTCTATCATACTTCTCCTGATTATTAAAAAGGTCTGTAATAAGTTCTACGATTTTTTCAGGTGTCAAATCAATCTGTTGCAACAAATAACCTCCCCCGTTGCTTACCAATTCCATTGCATTCCAATATTGATGGTTATCCGCAGCGTAAGGATAAGGTATTAATATTGCAGGAATACCAACTGCGGTAATTTCCGCAATGGTAGTTGCACCTGCCCTACAAATGATTATATCTGCCATACAAAAAGCAGCACCCATGTCATCGAGAAAACTGCAAACAAACGCATCTATCTTCGTTTGTTTATAAGCGGCCTTTACAATCTCATACTCGTATTCACCTGTGCAGTGAATTATTTGCAGATCGTTATATAACAATTCAAATTTAGGCAAACTTCGTAATACGGTCTCATTAATTGCCTGCGCACCCTGACTGCCGCCGGTAATCAGCAGTGTTTTTTTAGAAAGACTCAGACCAAATTTTTCGGCAGAGCGTCTTTTATTTCCCAACAAGACTTCCTTCCGAATCGGTGTCCCGGTTACACGAACAACTTTTGCCTTGTTAAACCATTTGAGCGCCCCACGCCAATGACAATACACCTCATCAGCCCATCTGGCTAAAAGCCGGTTTGCCTTCCCGGGAATTACATTTTGTTCAAGTAACACGGATGGAATGCCGAGCAATTTTGCTGCGATTATTGGGGCAACGGATGCATAACCACCCAAACCGACTATAATATCAGGGTTAAATTTTCTTATCTCTACGATGGACTCAACAATACCGAGAAACGTTGCACCGATAAACACGAATAGATGTTTGCACGATTTTCCCCATTTTTTTGCACGTACTTGCCGGTACTGGAACCCTTTTTGTTCTACGCACCGCTTTTCGAATTTTTTATCAGTTCCAAAAAAGATAATCTCTGCCCCGTGAAACCGAGAACGAATTTCTTCTGCCGTACTCAATCCCACCATCAAATGTCCGCCCGTCCCCCCCCCCGCAAAAACTATTTTCATTTTTTATACCCCTTTTTTTGCAAGCATCTTTAGTGCAAAAAATAAACACACATGACGCATTATGAGACCATGGGATGCTTGAATTTTCCACAAAATCTCACTTAAACAAGCATTTCTCCCATCACCACGAGAAACTTGTTATATTCGATGTTATCTTATGCCAAATCCTCACAGGCAACACCCCGTCCATTTTATTTGTCAACGGTTCTTCCCCATCCATCGGCAAACTTAACTTTTCTGATACTAAAGACTGCCTTGCAATATTAACCAATATGCCAACCCCTATCATCGAAAATAGCAAAGAAGATCCTCCCGAACTGACAAAAGGCAATGGAATACCTTTTGTCGGTACAATACCAGAGACAACTGCAATATTGATAGTTGCTTGTAATCCAAACATTACCGTAATTCCAAGCCCCAAAAAAAAGCCAAAAATATCACTGGCCTTATGCACAATCTTTAACCCCTGCCATAGTAATAATAAAAAGATGCCGATAACAGTGATCACTCCAAGGAAGCCAAACTCTTCCCCTATGATAGTAAATATAAAATCACTGTTGCTTTCTGGTAAAAAAAAGAGTTTTTGCTTACTACCCCCTATTCCTAATCCAGTCAAGCCACCTGAACCAAGGGCAATCCACGACTGAATTATGTGATACCCTGTCCCCGATGGATCTTTCCATGGATCGACAAAGGCCATCAACCTGTCTTTTCTATATGATACCTCAAACAGCATTGTGTGTATAAATGGTACAAAAGACATGGCAGTAAGACAGACAAAAATAATTCTTGTTCCACCAACAATAAGCATAACCACCGATAGTATTGCAATAAATACTGCAGTCCCAAAATCTGGCTCCTTCATCAAAAGAGCACTCGTCAATGTTATAACGCCAAGGGGTATTATAAAACCACACTTTAATTCAGACATGCGCCCATGATTTTTCGAAATATACCCTGAAATAAATATAATCATTGCCAATTTTGCAAATTCAGAGGGTTGGAAACCCACCATATGATTGAATCGAATCCACCGGCGGGCGCCGTTAGTAACCGTTCCTATACCGGGTACTAATACAAGCAGGAGAAGGCTGAGAGCTATAACGAGAATGGGAATACTTAATTTCTGAAGGTAATGATAATCAAACCTTGACATCGTTACCAACAATACAGCACCAATACATATCCATAAAAGATGCTTTATACATTGGTAGCCATTTCCGCCAGGTACAGAAGTTACCATATCCGTACTATACACCGTAACAATACTAAACCCCAACAGGACAACCACGATATAGATAATAAAATGCCACGGCTTCACCAATATACCCCCTTTATAATAAAACAAGACTGAGCATTGCCAGCAAGGCAGCAACTATCCAAAACCGGACGGTAATCTTCGCCTCAGGCCATCCCTTAAACTGGAAGTGGTGATGTAAAGGTGCACAACGAAAAACTCTTTTTTTTGTCATTTTATAGAATGCAACTTGTATTAAAACAGAAACTGCCTCCGCAATAAAAACACCTCCGATAACAATCATTAATACTTCTTGTTTTACAATAATAGCGATTAATCCCAGTACCCCCCCCAATGTTAATGAACCGGTGTCCCCCATAAAAACTTGTGCAGGAAAACTATTATACCACAAGAACCCCAAACCTCCGCCTGCAAGCGCAGCACAAAAAACACTCAATTCCCCACTACCCGGAATGTAATAAATTCTCAAATAATCACTAAAGTCCACCCTGCCTGAAACATAAGCAATAATAGCAAAAGCTATTCCAGACATGATACCACATCCAATTGCCAAGCCATCTAGTCCGTCTGTAAGATTTACAGCATTTGACATTCCCACAATAAAAAAGGTAACGATTACTATGTAGAAAGGTCCTACATCAGGCCGAAAATCTTTTACTCCGGGAATTACCAGGTGTGTTCCCCATGCAAACTTTTTCATATGAAAATACAATATCAATCCCAAAATAAGCCCTAACGCTGACTGGAACAACAATTTTGATACATCCGTCAAACCAGCGGCTTTCGTCTGTGTAAGCTTGATATAATCATCGATAAATCCAAGTACACCAAGCCATATCAAGGTAAACATGAGTAAAAAAATGTATTCGTTATAAATATTACACCAAAGGAGGGCAGAAACCAAGATAGAGACAATGACAACAATCCCCCCCATTGTTGGTGTATTTTTTTTGTCGAAATGCATACGTTTGAGTTCTTCTGAGTCAGTTTTCGTTGTGTCTTCACCAATTTTTAAAGACCGAAGTCTCTTGATAAACCAGCGACCAAAAAAAATGCTGATAAAAAATGCGGTAATAGCAGCCAGGCACGAACGGGAAGATATGTATTTAAGAAATTCCAGCGAATTTATCGAAGAAAACAAGCTGTATAGCAAGGCCCTTTTTCACCTCTCTGTAAATAATCTTACTGTATCAAATTCTCAGTCAAAATGAGGTATCATGCTCTATAAACTTTTCAACAATATTTTCCATGTGCATCCCCCTCGAACCTTTAATTAATACCGTATCATTTTCTCTGAAGCCTTTTATTGCAGAAGACGCAATGTCCGTAACATCGTTAAAACTGACGACTCGTCCTTCAGGCATACCGGATAATTTTGCAGCCTTTGCAATTTCAGATGCATGCGTCCCTACTGTCCATAATAAATCAATATTGAGATAAGCTACCGTTTCCCCGATTTCTCTATGTAATTGAAGAGACTCATTTCCCAGTTCCAGCATATCTCCGCAGATAAACACCTTTCTACCCTCTGATTCCATTTCACTAAGATATTGTAAAGCTGCCCGCACAGACTCTGGATTTGCATTGTACGCGTCGTTAATAAGGGTAATCTTCCCAACACGCTGTTGCTCAATCCTCATTTGAGGTAGTTCAAAGGAAGAAAAAACATCCCCGATGCCGTAAATATCGTGACCTAATGCAAGACAAACTGCAAGAGATGCCAAACAGTTACCGATATTATGATACCCGGGAATTGGAATATCAATTTCAAGGCGTTCATTAACTGTGAATACATACCCTTTATCTTTTTTTCTTACGTCAGTACATCGTATATGAGCCTGGTGGTTAAAACCAAAACCCAGGGCATTCCCTTTAAATTCGTTGGCGATCTTAACACACCATGGATTATCAACGTTATAAACAAATACGCCATCTTTACGGAGATTTTCCAATATCTCTCCCTTTGCCAACGCAACCCCTTCAATGCACCCAAGTCCCTCGAGGTGCGTTTTTGAGACGTTCACAATTACTGCAATATCAGGGGCACTAATTTCAGATAAACGCCGGATTTCACCGGGGGCATTTGTACCCATCTCAAGCACACCGTATTGATGCTTATTTTCTATTTCAAATATCGTTACCGGTACTCCAATAAAATTATTAAAGCTTTTTTGTGATCGTACGGCAGAACCAAAGCGGGATAACACATGATACGTCATTTCTTTCGTAGTAGTTTTGCCATTGCTCCCCGTTATACCAATAATCTTCGTATCCAATTTTTGGCGGTAATATCGTGCCAAATCTCCTAACGCCGTTACCGTATCTTGTACTTTAATCGTCGGAAAATTCTCATATGCCAAATTTGTTTTTATTTCGTTTGAAACAACCGCACCCACCGCCCCTGCATGCATTGCCTCTACAACATACTGGTGACCATCAAAATGATCTCCCTTGAGTGCAAAAAAAAGATCTCCTGCCCGGATATTTCGACTATCGGTGGACACCCCTTTTACCCTAGTATTGCTGCCGGCACATGCTATTCGTCCATTGACAGCCTTTACAACCTCTTCAAATAATAGAACTTCCATTTTCCTGCCATAGCTGTTCAAAAATGTGGTATCGTACTGGTTTTCAGAATTTGTCTCACAATCTCCCGATCATCAAAAGGAATCGTGATATCCTTTGATGTTTGATATTGTTCATGACCCTTGCCTGCAATGACCACGACGTCGCCCTTTTTTGCTTCCAAAATGGCCTCTTCAATAGCAATGCTTCTGTCTGCTTGCACCCGGAAACAAGTTTTTCTTCTCACCCCTTTTTGAATTTCATCGATAATATTATCAGGATCTTCAGAACGAGGGTTATCGCTCGTTATCCAGAAAATGTCTGAATATTTTTCTGCAATATGGCCCATCTTAGGTCTTTTTTTTCTATCTCTATCACCACCACACCCAAAGACTAGTATAATGCGTCCTTTTGTGGTCTCCCGCAGGGTGCTTAAAACAACCTGGAGCGCTTGATGCGTATGGGCAAAGTCAACATACACATGGAAATCCTGACCACAATCAATTTTTTCCAGGCGACCGGGTACTCCGCTTAACGATTCAATCCCCGCTTTTATCGTTTCGATTTTAAAACCCAGCGCCAACCCATTCGCTGCCGCTGCTAATGCATTATAGACATTATGGATACCTACCAAATTCATGGAAATATCTATTTTCCCCCAGGATGAATTCAGTAAAAATCTTGTTTTATCAACATCTATCTGTATTGTTTCTGCCGTCACATCTGCATCCTTTTTCTTTATACCATACCAAATTACTTGAGCGCGTGTGCATTCGGCAAAATGTTTACTGGCATTGTGGTCGGCATTCAATATTGCAACCGCCTTTGTATCCAATCCTTTTACCAGTTTAAGTTTTTCTGTTCTATAATTCTGTATAGTTGCATGATAATCGAGATGCTCAACAGATAAATTCGTAAATATCGCAGAGCGAAAATGAACTCCCTCTAATCGATGTTGAGAAAGGGCATGAGAAGATGCCTCTATTACAGCATATTTTATACCTGATTCAAGCATTTCAGCGAGATACCTCTGTATTTCAACAGACTCAGGAGTTGTTTCTTGTGCCGGCATCACCTTCTTACCAATCTGATATTGAATCGTACCAATCAATCCTGTCTTACTGCCAGAAGTCTCGATAATTGACTTTGTAAAATAGGATGTGGTTGTTTTACCATTCGTTCCGGTAACACCGACTACCGTCATTCGGGAAGAAGGGTTACCATAAAAACAGGTACTCATGGCTGCTAGTGCATAACGTGTGTCAGACACGACAATCTGGGGTATGCTTGAAGCTGTTGTGGTTTTTTTGTCTACAACAAGTGCAGTCGCTCCTTTCTCAATTGCACTCATAACATAATCATGTCCATCCGCTTTGTAACCTCTAATGGCAACAAAGACATAACCATCTTTTACTTTACGGGAATCACAGGTTATTCCACACACTTCCTTTTCAGTAAAATCAGAGGGTTTGTGGTCTTTCAAACAAGAATAGAGTTCACGTAATTTCATAAATATCTATTGTGTTTCCTGCAAGATGCCTGTTTTTCTTCGATTGGGAAATGTATCTATCGTTAATGTTACATCAAAACCCTGTGTTTTCATACTCTTCGATTGAATAATCCGTTCACACAAATGCCGCGTCTTGTTAATCTTGTCTACTTCCTCAGCATATTCCCTTAAAAGTCTGTCCAGAATTTCTCTATTATGAGTTCGGACCACAGCAAGCTCTTTCTCGTTTGCATACAAACTGTACCATAAAATGAAATCCTGTTTTCCAATCGCATCTTGCGCCATCTTTTTCACTCCCCATTGGTGTTATAGAAATATTAACATGCTACAGTTATTGCATTGCCATTTTAAACTTCGAGGGTTCTTCGCCAAGATAAAGAAGTGCGCGTCTAATGATTTCTCCTACAACAGGGGCAGCAACCGTACCACCATAGTATGCACCACCCTGCGGTTCATTAATCATGACCAAAACGCAAATACGAGGCCGTTCGGCAGGGGCATAGGCAATAAAAGAGCCAACATATTTTTCATGAGAATATCGCCCGCCTCCGCTATAGGCTTTCTGTGAAGTTCCTGTCTTTCCAGCGACATCGTATTCCAAGAGGTTTGCATTTTTCCCTGTTCCTTCTCTAACGGCCTTCATTAGTATAGGATTCATTATCGTGCGCGCAACGTTCGAACTCATTACCCGTTCAACGATTTGTGGACTCTGAAATTCATCTTTTCTTTTATTATCATTGCTTATTATTGATTTTACAATCTTCGGTCTGAGCAACAAACCGCCGTTTGGAATGCTGCAAAAAGCTGTAATAAACTGTAACGGTGTAACTGCAATCTCGTGTCCCATCGAAATAGATATAAGAGAATATTTCTTGGACCACTGTTTTACAGGACGAAAGATACCGCCTATTTCTCCCGGTAGTTCTATTCCCGTTTTCTCTCCAAAGTTGAATTGTTTAAGATATCGATACATCCTTTCCGTTCCCATAAGCATGCCTACCTTTGCCATTCCGATATTGCTTGAATAGGCAACAATTTCTGAAACAGTAAGCTTGCCGTGGCCGCCGTGAGTATCATGCAAAATCCTGCCCTCTATATTACATGCACCGTTATTGCAGAAAAACACATCGTCAGGTTTCACTAAACCCTGATCAAATATGCCTGAAATGACAACAGGCTTCATTAATGACCCCGGCTCATAGCAATCCGTAATAGCCAGATTTCTCCTTGTGTTTGGAGGATATTTCTTAAAATGATTAGGATCATATGTAGGATGATTTGCCATAGCAAGTACTTCACCGGTACTTGGGTCCATGACAAGTGCCGTTGCGGATAACGGCTTCCATTTTTCACAAGCATCTTCCAATTCTTCTTCAACAAGACGTTGAATATTAGCATCCATCGTCAATACAACATCATTTCCATGCCGGGGTAATTGAATCTCTGCATCAGGTGTAATAATCTGACGTTGCAGTGCATCCCGATTAATCAGACGATACCCTGATACCCCTGATAACAGATAATCATATGACAGCTCAACACCCTCAAGCCCCTTCTCGTCAATGTTGGTGAATCCAAGAATGTGGCTGCCTAACTTGCCGTTGGGATAAAAACGATGATTCTCGTGTTTTACATAAATTCCTTTTAATGACAATTTTGCGACTGCATTGAGTTCTTCGTCGCCTATTTTTCGTTTAATCCAGACAAATCGTTTATCCTTACTCAGAAGATTCACTACCTTAGATGAATCAAGCTTTAAGACCTTGCCCAGATGATATCCTACAGAGGAGATGTCTTCAATTTCAGCAGGATCTGCATAAACAGAACCCACTTGCAAAGATTCGGCAAGTGGACTCCCATTCCTATCTAAGATTGAACCTCTTCTTGCAGGCAACTCAATTTTCTTGCACTGCTGTACCTTGGCAAGTTTAATATATTTTTCGTGATCAATTAACTGAATGCGTCCGATATGAACAGATAAGGCAAGAAAAATCATGATGAGAAAAACGCCGGTAATATTCGCCCAGAATTTATGTTTTGTCAAAGGCAGCACGTTGGTAATCCCCACAAAGGTCTATTGAACTAAAACAATCCAGTAAAATTAAATTTTACGGACGCTTTCGGGACAAGACAACTTTTCCCCGAAAGCGTCCGGGAGGAGGACTCAACATAAACCATACAAAATATTGCGCTCAAAGTCATACAACAGCCCTGTGCCATTACCGTCAGGAAACAACTCTTTAGACAACTAGGAATAGGAAATCGTTTTTATCTATCTTTCTGTTTAAGACGTTAATTATGTAGTGAGCAACACTTTACTAAGACTCCCTTTTGACTATAAAAATCTTTATTGATTACCTTTTTCATTGACTTTATCACATCCTCCTTTAGTTTTCCTCGAGCTGCTACCATTCCTACCCGGTCTTCCTGAGGAACGAGAGGGATATTCAATGATTGTACCTTATAGACAATAACCTCTGGCGATTGTAAGCGACTAACATAATAGTTCAATTTCCTATTCTTCTCTGACAATTCATCACAGTTCATTTGCAATTTAGCCACATGGTATCCTGTTTCTATGATTCTGTTTCTTTCTGACACTACAAACATTGCCATTGCAATAGTAATAACAAACAACAATAGTATTCTCGACACGCCCATATTAAATCCTTTCTGCAGATCTAAGTTTTGCGCTTCTGCATCGAATATTTTGGACTATCTCAGTTTCACGCGGAGTTATCGGTTTCCTTGTAAGTATCCTGAATAGTTTCTGGTTCGCTTTTTCTATGAGTTTATTCTTTACAATCCTGTCCTCAAGGGAATGAAAACTTATAACTACAATGCGAGATCCTATCATCATATAATTATGAATTTTATCCAAAACAATCTCCAGGCTTTCCAGTTCCTTGTTTACTGCAATTCTCAGCGCCTGAAATACCCTTGTTGCAGGATGAATTTTACTCCTTCCTTTTGGAACGACCCGTTCAATAATCGCGGCCAATTGTCTTGTTGAAGTGATCCCTACGTCCTTTTCTTCTTTTTGTATGGCCCTTGCAATCCTTCTTGACCATCGCTCTTCTCCGTACTTTTTCAGTAACTCTTCCAGTTTTTTCTCAGAAAGCCTATGGATTAGATCCTGCGCAGTACCAGCCTGCGACCGATCCATCCTCATATCGAGCGGACCTTCCCTTGCAAAGCTAAAACCACGTTCCCACTCATCAAACTGCAAAGAAGATGCACCCAAATCAAGGAGCACGCCATTCACCATTTCAACCCCTGCCTGTCGCAATACCTCGTCAACATCAGTATAATCTGCATGATAAAGCTTAAAGGGATACCCTGTTTCCGATAGATAGTGTTTTGCTCTGTGCAACATTTCCAGATCCTTATCGATTCCAATAAACAACCCATGTGGACTTATCCTGCTCATTATCCTGCTTGCATGCCCCCCATTCCCCACAGTACAATCCAGAATGATGTGTCCCGGTTGCGGACAAAGGTAATCTAATACCTCATCAACCATCACTGGTTTATGAAGCAGGTTATTTGTTGCATTATCCATTTAATCTATCTTTACAAACACGGGGGCTGTACTTACCCGATTTCAGAGGCAGGAGACCCCAACTGGAACAAATCTTCCGCAATCTCTTCAAACCCTTTATTATGTTCAGACTCAAAATCTTTCCAGGCTCTTTCATCCCATATTTCAATACGACTGCTTACTCCAACAATCACAACATTTTTTTGTATCTTGGCAATATCTTTCAAATATTGAGGGACCAGAATGCGTCCCTGCTGGTCAGAATCAGGAATTTTTTGTGCCTTAGAAAAGAAAAGGCGCTGGAACTGACGCGCCTTTTTATTTGTAAAAGAGAGTTGTTCGATCCGATGAACTACACCCTGCCATACTTTAGGTGTGTACATGAACAGGCAGGTATCAAGTCCCCGAGTTATGAAAAATCCCTTTCCCTCCTTCTCCGTATCAATACTCTCCCGGAGAGGAGCCGGTATGGCCAATCTATTCTTATCATCAATTGTATGATGGTACTCACCGGTGAACATTTTATTCCCCACTTTTCACCACTCGACACCACTAGCGGCTATGACAATAAACTTTTTTATTTATTTGTCAAGAAATATTTTTATAACCTCTTTACTTGTCTGGCTATACTATCTCCTTGATATGCTAATTGTTGTAATATTCATTCTCATATACGCTATATATAGCATGATGCTCACGGGTACATTTTTTTTAAAAATATTTAAATATTTTAAACCTTAACTTTAAATTCATAATAAATTTATACACCTTGATTATATTTTTTTGACGTGGTATTATATTTTGACTAAAAGAATGCATGTTGCCTCATCCAAATATATGAAGATTTGCACCAAACTATCCGACTACACCTATGATCTTCCAAAGGAACTAATCGCTCAGCAACCGGCAGAAAACCGTGAAGATGCAAGACTGTTGATATTGCATCGAAGCACAGGCAAGATAGAACACCGTATATTTCATGAAATTACTGAATATCTCTATCCTGGAGATTTGCTCGTTCTTAACGACACAAAGGTGATACCTGCATTGGTAACCGGGCACAGGATTAGTGGTGCATTCCTTGAATTATTGCTTACCGAAGAGATGGGAGAAAACCAATGGAAGGCATTAATTAAATCAAACGCCAGATTAAAAAAAGGGGAAGTAATTTATCTTGGAAATACCACAATCTCTGCAAAACTCATCAATAAAGCTGAAGACGGTTCATGGCTTATTAAATTTGACAAAAATTACGACATAAAAGATATTCTCACTCAAATCGGAAAAATGCCTTTACCACCTTATATAAAACGCAATAACAATAAAGGATCATTTTCCTCTTTCGATCAAGAACGATACCAGACGGTATTTGCCCAAAAGGAAGGGGCAATTGCCGCACCCACAGCGGGTTTGCACTTTAGCCAAAACACCCTTGAGGAGATAAAAAAACACGGAGTAGACATAGGATTTGTTACCCTGCATACGGGTATGGGGACATTCTTGCCCATAAAAACAGATGATATCCAAAAACATCACATGCATAAAGAATACTACGAATGCCCCGGAGAGATTATACAAAAAATAGAAAAGACCAAAGAACACAAGAATCGTGTGATCGCCGTGGGAAGTACCTCTTGCCGGGTTCTGGAGTCGGTTGCCATGAACAACCAAATACCGCAAATCTCAGGGTGGACAAACCTATTCATTTATCCGCCGTATAATTTTAAGTACGTTGATGTTTTACTTACCAATTTTCATCTCCCCAAAACTACTCTGCTTGTACTGGTTTGTGCCTTTGCAGGAAGGGAAAACATTCTGAACGCTTATGAAATAGCCAAAAACAAAGGTTACCGTTTTTTTAGTTACGGTGATTGTATGATGATTATTTAGCGGAATTAATCGCCGCTAAAATATAAATATAACGACACGAAGGATATCAACGAAAGATAGAGCCCGATTTTTCCGCATTCAACCTTTTATACATTCGCGTCCTTGTGACAGAAGAGGTTTCCATGGGACATAATGTCTTTTCTTTATCACCCAATGCCCTGTTAGTGCTTGAAAAAAGATACCTGAAAAAAGATGCCTCAGGCCTCCCTGTTGAATCGCCTGAAGATATGTTTCGCCGGGTAGCAAAAAATATCGCATCAGCAGATTTGCTATACAACCAAGGGGCTGATATTGCATCACAGGAAAAGCAATTTTACGATCTATTGACGTCCCTCCAATTCCTGCCAAACTCCCCTGCCCTGATGAATGCAGGAAGAGACCTTCAACAATTATTTGGATGTTTCGTGCTCCCCATCGAGGATTCAATCGATAGCATTTTTGATACGGTAAAACAAGCCGCCTTAATCCACAAAAGTGGCGGTGGCACAGGTTTCTCGTTTTCACGCATACGACCAAAAAATGACATGGTGGGCACTTCTGGTGGTTATGCCAGCGGTCCTATTCCTTTCATGAAGGTCTTTAACGAAGCTACCGAAGCCATCAATCAGGGAGGTTTTCGGCGCGGCGCGAACATGGCGGTATTACGGGTTGACCATCCTGATATTCTTGATTTCATTACGATAAAACAAACCGAAGGGGTATTAACAAATTTTAATATCTCAGTCGGAGTCACCGATGCATTTATGCAAGCCGTAGAAAAAAATCAGGACTTTCCGTTAATCAACCCCCGAACAAGAGTGGCTGTGAAGATAGTACATGCCAGAGAGCTTTTTGAACAAATGGTTTGTTCCGCATGGGAAAATGGTGAGCCAGGCATGCTATTTCTGGATACGATTAACGCTGCTAATCCTACCCCACGTATTGGAGAAATCGAAGGGACAAATCCTTGTGGAGAACAACCCCTGTTGCCTTTCGAAGCGTGCGTCCTGGGGTCTGTCAATCTCTCCAGAATGGTGAAACTTAAAAACGGAATCCATGAAATTGATTGGGATTGTCTTGAAAAAGTAATACAACGCGCTGTTCACTTTTTAGATAATAGTATTGATATGAACAAATATCCTTTACCCCAAATCGAGCATCTGACAAAGAGCAATCGGAAGGTGGGTCTGGGTATCATGGGTCTTGCTGACTTGTTCATAAAACTTGGTGTGTCATACAATTCAGAGGAAGCCATTGGATACACTGACAAACTCATACGTTTTTTCTCTCAAAAGGCAAATGAAGCATCCGTCAAACTTGCGGCAGAACGCGGCACATTTCCAAACCACCAGAGAAGCATCTATGCCCAAAAGAAAGGACCTCGATTTAGAAATGCAACGCGGACAACTATCGCACCAACAGGCACGATCAGTATTATCGCACATTGTTCCAGTGGTATCGAACCCTTATTTGCCGTTGCTTATACACGACACGTCCTGATTGAAGGCGGATTACCGGAAATACATCCATTCTTCGAAGAAGTTGCAAAAAAACGGGGATTTTATTCTGAAAAATTACTCGCGGAGGTTTCAAAGGAAGGATCGGTACAAAACATCAAAGAAATCCCTGAAGATGTCAAAAGAATATTTATCACCGCCAGAGATGTTTCTCCGGAGCAACACGTAAAAATACAGGCAATCTGTCAAAAATATATTGACAATGGTGTTTCCAAGACCATCAATTTCCCAAAAGAATCTCCTGTTGATGATGTAAAAAAGGCCTTCTTGCTGGCTTATAAAAGTGGCTGTAAGGGTATCACCGTATATAGAGACAAAAGCCGTGTATCACAAGTGCTTTCCGTTGAATGCACATGCACAAAACAGCTTATAAGCTAAAAACTTCATAGCTGTATGATTCAGGGCCACTCAACTCAACAGGTAAGCTTTTCCCGCAAATATGCCTGAACCTTTTTCCCATCCACTGCGCTCCCGTATTTGCCCATAATGATCTTCATTGCGGTTCCCATCTCTTTCGCAGTAAATTTATTTGTTTCAATGATCTCGTTAACGATCTTCTTAATTTCATCATCTGGCAATTGTTTCGGCAGGTATTCCTCAACAATTGCAATCTCTCCGTCTAATTCCTTTACTTTTTCCGGCAGGTGCAATTTTTCATACTCCTCACGGGACTTCTTTAATTTCTTACAATACCCGCGAACAACCTCAACATAATCAATCTGGTCTTTTGGTTTACCTGACGTATCCGCGATCCTGATATCGGCAAGTATCATACGCAAAACCGATGTCTTTAACTTATCTTGTGCCTTCATAGCACATTTTAATTCTTCGCTTACCCGTTCCTTCATACCATAGGCTTATTCCTCTTTCAATGAATATCCGCCCACTTTATGCCCGCAATTGGGACAATACAAAGGGGTATCTTCGTAATATTTTCCACAATACTTGCATGGTGTTAAAATTTCTACCTGTCTGGTTTGCTTTGTTCTCATAATCAAATAAATAGGCAAGACCACAATCATAAGCAAAAAAACACCCATCATCCAACCAATAGCAGGAAGTGTCCTGTAGCCCTTTTTTTTTGCATCAGCATATACCCAAACAGCCACCGCTGCAGCAATAAGTAGACCAATAAATCTCATAAAATTTGCCCTTTCAAAATTTTTATGAAATATAACACATACGATTTATCCAGTCAAATAATTATCCCGGGAATACTTTTTCTCAGAGTAGCCTGAAAACGCTCAGAAAATTACCCTTGAAAAAATTTTTTCTTTTAGTACAATAATAGCACTGTTGGCAATTTTAACGAAAATTGTTTTACATACTTTCAGGGGGATTTTTCATGAAATATCTATACACAGCGCAAGACTGCCCGAAATGTGATACTTTAAAGAAAAAATACAAGGGCGAAGGAGTGCAATTTATCGAAAGAAATGCAGACCGGATTAAGCAGCCAGATGATGAAATCGACCAAGAAGCTTTAGTACAGGCTTCAATGCAAAATATGGAGCTACCCGTTGAGGTCGATATTTAATTTAAGCCTTGGTCAATCCCCAGCGTTCACGTATATGTCTTTCAATTTTCATAAAAAACAGCCTATCGACTAAGATACCAATCATGATTATTATAAACATTACGGCAATAACCTGACTCATGTCATTGAGTTCTCGCCCAATCATCAAAAGATGCCCCAACCCAAGACATACGATTAATAATTCCCCAGCCATTAACGAACGCCAGGCAAAAGACCAGCCTTGCTTCATCCCTATAATAATATGCGGGAGGGCTGCCGGAATGATCACCGCAAGATACAAGTTCCATTTTTTTGCCCCCATGGTCTTCGCTGCACGAATATAGAGTGGGGGCACATTTTTAACACCAGAATCTGTCCCTATAGCAATAGGCAGGAGAGCGCCCATAAAAACAAGAAATATAATCGCCCTGTCGTTTAAACCAAACCAAAGCAAGGAAAGGGGTAGCCAGCAAATAGTTGGTAATGTTTGAAGACCAGAAATCAAAGAACCGAGTGTCTCTTCAAAAATCCGGAATCTACCAATAAGTAACCCCAAAGAAATGCCCATACCAATGGAAATTCCGTAGCCAATGGTAATCCTTTTCATACTCATTGCTACCCCAATCAGCAGGCTTTGATCCTGGAACCCACGAGCCAATGTCTTACATACGGAAAGAGGAGAAGGAAGGATATATTCTGGCCATATCCCACACCGGAATAATAGCTCCCAAACGCCTATAAGCAGGGAAAAGAATATCGCCCTTTTAACGATACTATACATTTCTCAAATTCCTCCTCCAATATCTGTCTTTGCAAGCACTTCCGTTGTGCATTTTATATCACATTCCACACATGAATCTGCATCCATCTCACATTTTATAACCTTATCGATTTCTACTTTAAGTTCTTTCATTATCTTTGTAGAATACTCTGCCACGCTTACATCGTTGTCATCCCGTGGTCGCGGCAAATCAACAAAAAACTCCTTCTTAATTTTCCCGGGAGAAGTAGAAAGAATAAGTATACGGTCTGCCAGACAGACGGCCTCCCGGATATTATGCGTAACGAACAAGATCGTCTTCTTCGTCTTCATCCATATACTCTGCAATTCGAAATGGAGTATCCATCTCGTCTGCGCATCCAATGCAGAAAAAGGCTCATCCATGAGAAGCATCTCAGGATTCATCGCCAACGCCCTCGCTATCGCTACGCGCTGTTTCATCCCACCAGACAGTTCATGTACATGGGCATTCTGGAATCTTGTTAAATGCACCATCTTGAGATACTCAAGGGCAATATCCCGTCTTTCCCGGCTACCCACACCCTTTAGCTTTAAACCAAATTCAACATTTTTTATCACATTGAGCCAGGGAAAAAGGGCCGCCTCCTGAAAAATAACAACCCGATCGGGCCCTGCACAACTAACCCTACGACCATTAGCCCACACTACACCAGAATCGGCCTTTTCGAGCCCTGCAACGATGTTCATAAGGGTAGTTTTTCCACATCCTGACGGTCCCACAAGACATACAAATTCCCCCTGTTTGATTTCCAGATTTATATCTTCCAGGACATAAACACTTCCATTTTTTGACTGAAATGATTTATACACATGCTGAACGCACAAATTGGGCGTAACACTATTCACTTGAGATGCTGCCAGTACATGATCACCTTTTGTATGGCCCAATGCAATAAAATCGTCAACACCTACGCTTTCTGACATCGATTACCACCTCCAAACAGTCGAAATTGTTTATTGCTCACTTATTAAAGGCAATGATCTTCTGTCAAGCACCTCATTAAGCAATCTCAGGTCAATCAGCCCTGACAAATCTGTCCTTTGATTTCCTAAAAAACCTTCTTTATACGCCATTTCTGCATAGAAGAACAGGGACGAAACAACAGGATCATACGTAGCCTCTAATCGTGAGAATGCGTCATCAATAATTTCTTTCGGGAGCGAGATACCCGAAATATCCTTAATCTGTCTGCAAACAATCCT
Organism: Planctomycetia bacterium; assembly: GCA_015075005.1. Lineage (GTDB taxonomy): Bacteria > Planctomycetota > Brocadiia > Brocadiales > Brocadiaceae > Brocadia. The sequence continues at coordinate 406,494 of JABTVC010000001.1, read as the reverse complement.
TTTCGCCTTTTTTGGATGTTGATTGATCCAGCGAGTTATTTTCACATGGGCAGCCAACCATCGTTTGACCATCTCAGGATGTTTTTTTAAAAAATTTGTTTCAACAATCATGATTGTTGAACTAAACCGTCCGCCTGCCCACAATGTCCTTTCATCAAGAAAAATCTCGCCATCTGCCTGCTTAATAAGCCTTGTGCCCCATGGTTCCGGAACCCAGGCACCATCAATTTGCTTCCTCATAAAAAGATTTAAAATATCGGGATTACGCAAGGGAAGAACATCAACCGTTCCACCCTTTTCTTTTGGCTTCAAGCCATAATTTCTGATGTATCCACGCAGGGCAATATCCTGTGTATTCCCAAGCTGCGGCGTTGCAATCCTCTTTCCGGAAAGATCCGCAGCTTTTTTTATACCGGAGTCTGGTCTTACCACAAACAGAGAACCTCCACTTGCCACACCTGCAATTACTTTCAACGCTGCCCCGCCTGACCGCACATACCCATTTATCGCAGGGCTTGGTCCAATATACGCAATATCTATATCTCCGGAAAATACCGCCTCAATGACAGAGGGCCCTGCATTAAAAAGAGTCGTCTTTACCTCAACCTTTTGCCCCATGTACGCTGCAAATGTACCATCCTCCATCCCAATAAGAACCTGCGCATGGTTAATATTTGGGAAATATCCAATTCGGATAGCAGAATCAACAACCCTCTTTGAACAGCCGATACCATAAACCGAGAAAAACAAAAAGACCACAAGACCAAACCACGTTCTTAGAATTTTCTTCATTTATTTAAAACCCAGGCAACATGCAACCATTTCTACAATTTTAGTAGATATTTAACAAAACTTATTATATTGTATATGTCAAGACATCATCCTCTTTTTTTCCCAGTGACTCCTTTACCCGTTTACACATATCTGCAAAGGTTATTTTATCTAACACGTCCGTTATGGCATCCCGAATATCCACCATTACACCCCGTATTACACAGGTAACTTCCTCTGAACATGGCTCATAAGACATTTTACTGACACAGCCTACTGGTGCAATCGCGCCATCAAGTGTGCGAATTACATCGCCTAAAGTAATCAAGTCAGGCGACCTTGCCAGCTCGTAGCCACCTTTAAGACCTATCTTGCTGTTCAAAATACCTACCTTCCTTAAGGTAAGAAGAATATTTTCTAGAAATTTTTGTGGAATCCTTTCCTTTGCAGAAATTTCCTTTATCTGTACGGCCCCATTTTTATAATGCATCGATAGGTAAATCATTGCGCGCAAGGCATAATCACTTTTTTTGGATAGTTTCATAGATATTTCCTACCTACAAGAATGACTTATATAGAATTTATAGACATTTTAATAATGGGGTCACACATTGTCAATTAAATTTTACATCGTTTCTGCTGCCTTCATAATAGCTTTATCAAGTGTGTTAAATTTTTCTATATAATCAACACGTTCACCCAAGTTCAACAAATTCGTCACAAAAATGGATGAATACGGATTTGAAGAGACGGTGATTTTATATGATCTCACCAACACGTATTTTGAGGGGAGCAAGAGGGGGAGTAAAGTAGCCAGGCATGGCAAATCGAAGGAGAGGCGTAATGATTGTCCAATACTTACGCTATCCCTTACCGTAGACGAAGAAGGATTTCCCAAACAGAGCAAGGTTTTGAGGGGCAATGTGTCTGAGCCTGATACCTTGAAAGATATTGTATCAGGATTGAAAAAGGAAGACGGCCTGTTTTCAAGTGAGAGAACGATTGTTATGGATGCCGGGATTGCAACAGAAGACAACATTGCATTGATAAAAAAGAGTGGTTACACCTATGTGGCCGTCTCACGCAAGAGATCGTATGAAGACGCTTTTTGGTCAAAAGCAGATGAGGAGAAGATGGCTTTATCAGACGGAAAAACAACGTTGAGTATGAAATTCGTGCGAACAGAAGAAGAGGCATTTCTTTTATGCCATAGCGAGGCAAAAGAGGCAAAAGGGAAGGCCATCCTTTCCCGGAAAGAGCAGAGATTTGAACAGGGACTCCTGGCGATAAAAGAAGGATTAGCGAAGGTGAAAAGGCAAAAAAAAGTACGACAAGACTATCGAACGCATAGGACGGCTAAAACGGTATTGACCTATCACATGCTTGCCGGGATATTAAAAAAGCTAAGAACCGCGGGGGTTCATCATACGTGGAATACGATGTTTTGCCATCCTTTATCCTTGATTTCGCTCGTAAAAATCCGAGGGGTTTATGGACACTTTATTTTTAGAATAGCTTTAGTTGGTTCTTCTCCAAATTAGTCAATAGAAATTGAGGAGAAATTTCATTAAATCATTGAAAAGAGTGGACATTTGGTGTTTCCTATATACCGATATATAACTTATTTACAGGAGGCCAGCAATGTCCACGTTAAGTATATTACCATATTTTCCTTTTCAGCGGGTAAGAATTACAAAGCAAACTGTTTTTTCTGATGCTGAGATATCCCAGCTTATTGCAGTGCCCGATGAACGATTTCACCCAATATGTCATGTGTGTGGCAGCAAAGCACAGCGCATTTATCGTCACGACAAACGAGCTTTGCGGATATGAATCTGGCCCGTTCGCGTATGGATAAATTGTTCGTATCGTAAGATAGCCTGTGAGTCATGCAATCGAATCGTAGTTGAAGACTTAGGTTTTTTCAACCTTACAGTCGTGTTACGCATCGTTTAGCAGCGTATATTCACGAACTGTGTAAAATGTTAACCATTACCGAAGCAAAACATTTTGGAATGAACTGGAAAACAGTAAAAGCAATCGATAAGTTTTTCTGAACGACAATACGCGCAGACTGACTATCAGCATCTTCGCATACTGGCAGTAGACGAAATCTCTGTTAAGAAGGGACAGCGCTATTTGACCGTTGTTCTGACCATCTGAGTGGTCGGGTAGTCTGGGTGGGTAAGGAAAGAACAAAAGAAACCCTGAAACCTTCTTTGCCGGTATGACAGAGGAGGAAAGACAGTCTCTTGAGGCCATTGCCATGGATATGTGGACCCTTATATTCTTGCAGTAAAAGCATGCCGCATGTCAAGATAGTCTTTGACCTGTTTCATGTAGTATCAGGTTTTGGTAAAGTTATTGACAAGGTACGAAATGCTGAATACCAAAAAAGCGTCGAAAGAGGACAAGGACGTCTTCAAGGGTTCAAAATATCTTTGTTAAAACAAACGAAATATTCGCAGGAAAACACCGGGAACATCTCAAACAGCTCTTGTCACTCAATGAAACAATAAATACCGTTCTGATTCTTAAAGACAAACTCAAACATATTTGGACTTATACCTCACGGACGTGGGCGAGAAAGCCATTGACGAATGTGCCTTTAGCGAAAACGATAAACCATTCTGTTGTGCATAAGTTTGCAAACATGCTTATGAAACATAGCTATGGAATCTTGAATCACTGTGACTATAAAATTCATACGAGTAAACTCGAAGGGGTTAATAATAAGATCAAGGTTATCAAAAGAAAAGCTTATGGATTTCATGACGAACGGTACTTTTCATTAAAAATTATACAAGCTTTTGCAAACTAATTTGGAGAAGAACCCTTTAGTTAAACAAGTTTAACTAATTTTCATTTTACTTAATTTTTATATTCATAAGCACTTATCGATTTTTAAACTTAATCATTCCTTAAACTAATTAATCTATTAACTAATTTCCTTCTTTTAAAATCCAGTAGCCAGACCTTCTTGGTCCTTCATGGATTACCTTTCCTGCCCTTTTTAATTCTTGCAATAAATTATTCAAATCTTGCTGTTTTAAGTCACGAAAAGCATCAAGGAAGTCTTCCATAACTCCTTTTCTGTTTTTCCTTAAATGGTTTAATATTAATTCTTTTCTTTGATCACGAGATAGGCCTGTAAGTCGGGTATGTATTCCAACTTTCCCTTCTTGAACATGATATTTATGAGAGAGAATATATTTTGTCCCCCGTGTCCTACCAACTGATTCAATAATCCCAAGTTCTAAAAATTTACTCGTATATTTTAATTAATGTCATCCATACTTTGTCCCGAACGCTCTGCTAATCCTGCCTTTTCAAATGTTTCTGCAATACTCCTATTCCTCCAGGATGTTTTATAGAGAATATTTTCAATAGTAATCCCAGAAGGAAATCCACCAGGGCTTTCAATAATAAATTCTTCGGGAGATGCCTTTATAAATATGGCTCTTCAGGCAAGTGAGTGGGTAAAATAAGCCATGAAGTGACTGCAACATAGCATAGAACAAGGAAAAAGGAGTTTTATATGAGCAAAAAACTGTATGATAATTAAATGGAAAAAAAGAGACGACTGCTGGACGAATATCGGCTCCCGGGTTTGTTCCGAGAGCAGAAATTAAGGGATATTTGAGACTCAAATGCCCGCGATATAAGACTTAAGCGGGACAAAAAACGGTATGCGGGTGTTGTGGAAAGATTCATTGAGTCAATACGACAAGAAGGAGCGTCGGGTACGGGATTTATCCTGTGGAGATGCACGGATTTACCTGGAAGTGGAGGTACGGCGAGTATTATGTCGGAAGTGCGGAAAGGTGAAGCGGGAAAACTGAATGGCTTGCGGACAATCCCTTTTACACGAAGTGATTTGCCTGTTCTGTGGGACGGAAGTGCAGGACTATGACCGTAAAGGATGTGGCGAAGGATTTCAGGCTGGACTGGATACGGTGAAGACATTAGACAAAGAATACATGAAGAAGCAACTTCGGAGGTATCCAGTAGCAGCACCTCGTAATTGGTATAGACGAAATATCTATAAGGAAAGGGCATACCTATCGGATAGTGGTAAGCGATTTGGAGCGTGGAAGGCCGATTTGGTTTGGAGGAAAGGATAGGTCAAAAGAGAGTCTTGATCTATTTTACCAGTGGCTTGGTGCAAAGAAGGTAAAGAGCTTACGGTTGGCAGTAATGGATATGTGGAAGGCATTTGAGAAGTCAACGAGTGAGAATGCGTTTCATGCCGCGATTCTTTATGACAAGCTTCATGTAATGAGGCATCTTGGGGAAGCGTTGGAAAAAGTGCGGAAGATGGAATATGCACGGCTTTCAGGTAAAGAACGTTCGTATATCAAAGGTCAGAAATATACGCTTCTATCGAACAGAGAGAACCTCACCCTTGATGGACGCAAGTCGTTAAAGAAGTTTACTCATGGCAAAACAAACGGCCCAACACTGCCTATCTGTTGAGGGAATCCTTTGGACAGTTATGGAGCTATAAGACAGAGGGATGGTCAAGGAAGTTTTTCGATAACTGGAAGGAATGTTGAAGTGGCAACGGTTAAAGCCTTACGAGAAGTTTGCAGAAATGATAGAGAAACACTGGGATGGCATTGCAGCATACAGCAGACCTGAGAACAAGGTGTACTTTAGGCTTTGTCGAAGGTCTTAATAACAAGATTCGGTGATACAGAGAAGGGCATACGGTCTGAGAGATGAGGAATATCTTCGGCTGAAAATTCTTACTTGCATGCTACCGGGGATATAAAATGCAAAAATTTACCCACCACCTGCCTGAAGACCCATAAATATTGACTGGCTGTTAATCGTATAATCTGATGAGCTACTGCATTAAGTAATGCTTCACGAACTGGCTTTTCGCTAAAAGCGTATATCTCACGTTGAAAAAGTCCTTCTTGGAATGGAATACGGAGATTCCTGACATTAATCGCTTCCCATACTTCATCATAAATTTTAAAAAATGGTTCGCGCCAGTTTATACGAAAATCATGAGACATATTTTTTGCATCCTGCCGCCACTCAAAAACAATTTCACTACAGGGAATTAATTCATCAATCTTCTCTTTTTTCCCAAACAAAATTAAACAACCATAATTAAGTCCTTTATCTGTCAGTATCCCTATTGCACGCAGCATCTTTTCATCTGGAAACGTAAGATAATCTTCTCTTCTTGCTTTCTGCGCGCATCGTTTTCTAAATTCCCTATCGCCTCCTCGCCCAAATCCAACAAGGATAATCCGTTTATAATCTGATTGGAAAAGTCCGGGGTAGTTTCATTAAGAATCGACTTGAGAGTTGTTTCGTCCATCTCTGTAAGAGACTCTCCTGCTCGCATGGGATATGTATAGGAGCCGGTGGATTTAATCGGTCTTCCCTGAGGGTGTGGTGGAATGTGAAAAATTAATACACGCCCATTCGAATGATAAAGTTCCTCAACATTGACTCTGATTTTAATCTTGGTAAGTAAATCATGTGATAACTTATTATAAGTACCGTGAAATGCAGTTGTTCCTACCACTTTTCCATTGTGGTCAACCCCGAGAATCAATTTGCCGCCACCTTCGTTGGAGAGTGCAGCACAATAATCAGGTAAATCTTTCTCAGCATTAAAACTATTCTTAGCTGCTTTAAATTCAAGATTACACCCTTCCGGTTTCCACAACCAGTCATTAAATTCTTTCAAAGTAGTCATGCCTGTTAGATATTAATCTCCATTACTTTTAACGATTTTTATCTCTTCTTTCGTTAATCTATACGGCCTGTAAACGATTTCATCTATCACCTCGTCTGTTGCCTTGATTTTTGCCCTTAATGGTTCGAGGATTGACATGCTTTTTGTATAATGTCATTCAAGGAGTTCCTGAGTTTTCCGGTCTAATGGGTCTATGAGTATTTTACTTCTTTTCTTCTTGAGAAGTTTAAGGAGTTAATCAATAGTGAGGTCGGGTGAAGCCTGTCTGCATGCGACCACGCACAGGCAGGCAAAGCACACCTAACAAAAACATTGATGGGCTTACTCCACTTAACCCAACCTACTTGACTAAATCTGTATTTGAAGGCCACAACGTCTCGGCAGCGTCAAAAAATTCAGATGCACCCATAATCATTGATCTTGAAGTCGTTCTATCCATATACGTTTAAAAGTTATTATACAGTCCTGTATATCCTGCTAAAACCGGGATATCCGAGAAAAGCAAGTTGTGTGCCGGGATTAAATTGTGCAAAATGGTAGCTGCTTCCACCGTGCTTTTGCCGGTTCAATCTTGCAGCTAAGTAGCAAACCCACCAGTTAAATAAATTTGGTTCTTTTGATTTCTCAGAACCCTCACGAAACGCCATTATCTAGGGTTTGTTATTACAGGATTTTATACAGTTTAACATTACCTTATCAATGTGATTTGCTATTAACCTCCGCGACAGACAACACCCCACCGCTTAAATCCATCCTACTTGACAAAGCCACACTATTTCTCCTTAAACTGTTAATTATCCTTTCGCAAATGCCTCTCGTAAAACTGACTGCATTAGCATTTGCGCCTGATCTTTGCGTTCGGATACTTGTTTTTCCAATTTATCGATCATTCCCATGAGTTTGTCTACCCGTTCTACGATAGCAGTTTGCTCATCAATTGGCGGGATCGGAAGAGAGGCATTAATAACAACCCCCTGATTTATTTTCGGCATTGTTTGCTGTGATCCTTTGGCTCGCGATCTAAAATAATCCCTAACCAATGTGGAAGATAAAAAATTATAGATTAAATTAACAGATAATGGTCGCATTATTTTTATTTTCATCATTAAATCAGGATAAATAAATTCTTTTGATTTACCTGTATAAATAGCGCTCACCCCAACATAATCTAAAGAATTGCTTCTTTGTATTAAAATATCTTCCGGCTCCAACCAAAATACTGAATCCTTTGGAATTTCATCTGCAATATATTTAAACTCCCTTGGATTAAATTTTCCATAAGTTGTAGCACCTAGTTTAAGACTTTTTATCGAAGTTTCACGAGCCACTTCTTTAGGTGAATAGCCATTTCGTGGCAAATGCAGGATAACATCTCCCAACTTAGACCATACCCACCCCGCAGGCAAATCAAAAGGCTTTTCATCGTCGGAGATCGGCGCAAGCGGTTTGCCCCTCGACTGCGCTCGGGACGAGTCTTTTTTGAGTCTTGCGCCGAGCTTTGTCGAAGTGTTTCCCTCTTTGATTAAGCACTCTTTTTCGGCTTTGATCTTCTCAAGTAATTTTGAGGCGTGATTATCTCCGCTGATAAGATCAGGATATTGCTCACGCCATTTAGCAGTCAGCTTGCCTTCAACCGCTTCTTGCAATATTCTCTGGCGAAGTTGTTTAAGAAAAGATTGTTGGTGACTTATCTCTCCGCTTAAATCGCCCATTTCACCTTCAATTCTTTTGAAAAAGAAACGATCTCTTTTTGAGACTCAATATCCGGCAAGTGAATTTCAAGAGGCAGAAAATGTTTAGATTTTATTTCTGTTTTTATACCACCTTTGACTTGATCTTTAAGCGCTTGTACAAAAGACTGACTCCTGACAAATCGCTTAAAGTAATCTATATCTATTTGCCTTTCATCAAAGAGACATAGGGACGAGTAATGAATAGTCGCTGTAATCGGTTCATCTCCGCGATAAACAGCAAGAGCGCCCTTTGAAACATTGATCCCGGAAATAACAAGATCGCCGGATTCAACAATAATCATATCTGTCTTTGATCCCTTATCAGAAAGGTGAATTTCACCGGAAAAATCGATCTTGTTGAGCCTTTTCAAGCCCTGCACAGTTTCATCATCGGGATCATACCTGCTTTTTCGTTCTTTCAGAAACTGACTAATTTTTACTTTCTGCCAATTAGCCATTCCTCCGCCCCTTTTCCTTCGGGAGCTTCTTTCCTTTTGCTTCAATCATCTTCACCGCTTTGTCAAAATCAGAAATGTAATTTTTATCCTGCTCTTTTCTGTACTTATTGAATTCTTGCTCCGCTTTTTTCGCGGCATCGTCCGCACTTACAGTTCCTGCATGAGTCAGTATCCCCGCTCACTCAGATGGATGAACTGATCAAGTTTTTCCGCCCAATCCGCCATTTTCATCAGCCGTCCGTTGGTGGCCTGCAATTCTGCAAAGTCAAGATACATAGACACAATGAGATTAAGCTGGTTTAACTCTTTTTCGGTGAGATAGTTTTTCGCGATTTTGGCGTCTTGAGAAGTGATGTAAGCGCCTTTAAAGCTTGTAAGTCCCATGAGCGGTTTTTTGTTGTCGGCGCGCTTTGCTATAATCTCCGCCGCGGTGTGCCCATGAACAGCATAGTGCATCTTGTTTTGCACAGTAGCAAAAAATTCCGTGGTCAGTTTGTCGTCTTTTCTATAATCAATGCTGGTGGCATAAATATCAGTTATTTTCTGATAAAAGTTGCGTTCACTACTGCGAATATCGCGGATGCGCTGTAAAAGCTCCTGAAAGTATCGCGCCTTTTCACCACCTTGCTTTAATCGTTCATCATCCAGGGCAAAACCTTTAATAATATATTCTTTCAGCCGTTGTGTGGCCCAAATACGAAATTGTGTTGTTCCGCGTAGCGATTTTGACTTGGTATCCAACCGAAATAATAACATCAAGGTTATAATAATTCGTGGGTTTGGTAGAAAATTCGGAATTTCCGAATTTTCTCATGGTTGGGCCTTCTTCAAGTTCTCTTTCTTCATAAATATTTTTTATATGCTCATTAATTGTTGATTTGCTTTTTCAAATAGCTCCGCCATTTGATCCTGAGTAAGCCAGACGGTTTCATCTTCCATTTTAACATGAAGCTTCGTTTGTCCGTCCTCAGTCTGGTAGAGAATAATTTGAGATTTGTTTTGATTTTCACCCATAGTTAAACTCCCTCTTTTTGAACTGTCAAGTATTTCTTGACAACTGGTATCAATTTAGTATTTTGAATCACCCTACACACACCTCTAAATCCCCTCTTTTTAGAGGGGACTTCAAACCTCTCCTCTATCAAGAGGGACCGGGGGTGTGTTTCAATACTTGTTTCCAGGCGGAGTTTGGGAACAAGCATTGATACGAATTTTCAAAAAACTAAATTGATACGACAATTGAAGCAAACTGGAGTTCTCCTTTCAGGCATTTTCTAACTCTTCTTTCAACTTTTCCAGAAGCTCATCACTTTTTCGAAATGATTTGTGAATCATCGTCACCAGTTCCGCGCTTGTATATGTGTGTTTTCCTCTGGCGTATGCGGATTCTTTATGTCGAGGTTATAGCCATTGGAGACAATCGTATCAATAGGCACTTTCCACGCCTGCTCATTTTCTTTACGCTTCTTCCACCACTTCTTCAGACCATCAAATTCAATTTTCAGGATCGGCTTCGTCTTACTATATGCCTTAACGCCTTCGGGCAGTTTATGTTCCCAGTACCAGATTTCCTTGGTAGGTTTGCCTTTTTCAAAGAAAAGCAGATTCGTGGCAACACTGGCATACGGTTGAAAGACTGAATTTGGCAACCGCACGATGGTGTCCAGATTGCAGTTTTCAACAAATGTTGTCGAATACGCTGTTTTACGCCGTCGCCGGTCAGCGATCCATCCGGCAGGACAATACCAGCTCTGCCTCCATCGTTGAGATAACGAATCATCAAAACAAGGAAAAGGTCGGCACTTTCTGTCGTGCGAAAATTCTGGGGAAAGTTAGTCTCTGCCCCATCGGTAACCGAGGCGCCAAAAGGCGGATTGGCAAGAATTACATCAACCCTGTCTTTCTGGCCTATCGAGGTGTATTCGCGGTTAAGGCTATCAGTATAATCCACATTCGGCACTTCAATGTCGTGCAAAATCAGATTGGTAACACAGAGCATGAAGGGAAGGGGTTTAAACTCCATGCCATGAATGGTCTTCTCCAAAGTCTTGAGGTCTTCAACTCCTTTTACATCTTGTTTGCGGATATTTTCTATGGCGCTGGTTAAGAAACCGCCCGTGCCACAGGCAGGATCCAGCACCTTTTCACCTAAGCGAGGGTTGATCATTTCCGTAATAAATTCTGTCAAGGCACGGGGAGTATAAAATTCCCCATAATTACCAGCACTTTGCAGATCACGCAAGATTGTCTCGTAAATATCACCGAACACATGCCGGTCTTCAGCCTTGTTAAAATCAATTTGATTTAACGCGTTAACAACTTGACGGATAATTGTCCCGTTCTTCATGTAGTTATTGGTGCCGTCAAATATTTCACGAATAATGAGCGCGCGTTTATTGCCAGAACTCACATCGAGATTTTTAAGTTTTGGTATCAAAGCACCGTCAACAAAGTTTTTAAGTTCATCCCCAGTCATACCCTCGTCATCAGCAGCCCAGTTGCGCCATTGCAATTTCTTGGGCATCGGGGAGGAATATTTGTCATTAAGAAGTTCCAGCTCTTTGTCCTTATCATCCAGAATCTTGAGGCTGAGCATCCAGCCTAATTGCTCAATGCGCTGAGCGTCTCCGGACACACCCGGATCCTTACGCATGATGTTCTGTAATGTTTTTATAATATTCCCGATGTTTTTCATCTTCTTCCTCTCACAAAGCACACAGAGTTCACAAAGTTCTATATCTTTCCATTGATAACACGCCGAATACCATTCTTTAGCAAGATTTCGTTAAAATTGATGAGTAATCCCAATTTCTTATTTGAAAGACGTATATAGGTAAGAAGTTGTTTCAAATGAATATCTTCAATTTGTTTAACCGATTTTAACTCTACCAAAACGATATCATTTACGACGATATCTGCCCGATATCCTTCATCTATGATTATTCCCTCATAATTTATTGAAATACTTTTTTGCACCTCTGCTTTATAACCATTTCTGCTCAACTCAAAAACAATCGCTTTTTCATATGCGGATTCTAACAGACCTGGACCCAAGGCAGAATGAACCTTAATAGCCAATCCAATAATTTTTTCACTTAATTCGTTTTCATTCATTTTTTCTTCGTGAGCTTTGTGTTCTTTGTGAGAGCTCTTTACGCCACTGCATAGAGTTCATGCTCCAGTTCTTCAATAACATGAAGATAACGATCTCTCCCACCGAAAATCTGCACGATTTCTGTGGGTGTCCCGATTTGATTAAACGGTTCTATTCTCAAAATTGCATGGTCTTCTATGTTTTCAATGCCCTCATCAGCATATTTATCCAGGAGCGCCTCAATAACCTTCCGCGCTTTCTCCCCATATTTCGTGAAATAATTGCGCTTCTTTACATTTTCCACGCGCTCCCGCCGGGTAAGCGCAGGCATGTCCCACGCAATGTGGCAGATAAGGTCAAAGGCATCCAAATCCTTCCTTACCTCTGCCATCAGGTTTTCAGGAATAATCCCCTGTGATTCTAATTCCTCGATGACAGCCTTCTTCTTATGAGCGCTGTTCCACCGGGCAAGGAAATCATCGAGGGATTGGAACTCCTGCAAAATGCCCTTTTTAGTGTAATCTTTGAGACTTTCGATGATAAGTTTTCCGTTTGCATCCAGATGCTGGACCCGCTCGTTTAAAACCGAAACATCCACTCCGGCCACATATACCTTCTGCCGGGGTTCAGACACAATTATACCACCTTGAATAATTTCTGGTGGTGTGGGGTATTTAACCGAATCTTTTCCCTCAAAATTCACAGGCAGACCGGTTTCCGGATCAATAATCTCCTGGTCTTCTTCGGGATGAATATCCTGATCCGTTAATTCTTCTTCGCCCTTAACTTCCCTGATCATAACCGGGTCGCCGTCAAATGCCGGATCCGCGAAAAGATCCGTCACATTGCGGAAGTCCATGATGGCAAAAAACGTCTTATCATACTCTTCGTTAATGCGAGTCCCGCGTCCAATGATCTGCTTGAACTCGGTCATTGACCTGATGTTTGAATCAAGCACGATCAATTTGCAGGTCTGCGTATCAACGCCTGTGGTCATCAATTTCGACGTTGTAGCGATAACCGGATAAGGTTCCTCGGGATTTATGAAATTACCCACTTCGCGCTTGCCTTCGTCATCATCACCAGTAATGCGCATGACATACTTATAGTTCTCAAGCACCAAGTCCGGGTTTTCGATAGCAATGGCCTGCCTCATACGATCGGCGTGTTCAATATCCACACAAAAAACGATTGTTTTATCGAAACGATTCGTTTTCCTCAAATACTCTGATACTTTCCTGGCGACAATCTTCGTTCTCTCATCAATCACTAATTTTCTATCAAAGTCTTTGATGTTATAAATACGATCCTCAATCTCATTGCCGTCCTTATCTTTTTTGCCTGACTCAGGCCGCCAGCCTTCAAGGTCGGTATTGAGTCCGACGCGGATAACTTTATAGGGAGCCAGGAATCCATCCTCTATACCTTGCTTGAGAGTATAGGTATAAATAGATTCACCGAAGTATGCGATATTGGAAATTTCTTTTGTTTCCCGCGGTGTTGCTGTAAGGCCGATATGAGTCGCAGAACTAAAATAATCAAGTATCGCTCTCCATGCGCTATCAGCGGCAGCACTTCCCCGATGGCACTCATCAACGACCACAAGATCAAAAAAATCTCCGCTAAACTCTTTGTATGCGTCCTTGTCCTCGTTATAGTTCGTTAACCCTTGATAAAGGGCAAGGTATATCTCGAATGCTTTATCAATCTTTTTCTTTTTTATGACAGTCATCCGGTCTTTAAAGTGCTTAAAATCATTGCGCTTGGTTTGATCGATAAGCACATTGCGATCTGCTAAAAAAAGAATCCGTTTCTTCCTGCCATTTTTCCAAAGCCGGTATATTATCTGAAAAGCCGTATAGGTTTTTCCCGTCCCGGTAGCCATTACAAGAAGAACCCTGTTCTCACCACGTGCTATTGCTTCAACCGTTCTATTTATAGCTATCTGCTGATAGTAGCGGGGCGCACGCCCTGAGCCGTCAAAGAAGTAATCGAAAGAAGCGATCTCCTCCTGCCCGGGGGTTTCAATCATCTTATACTTTTTATACATCTTCCAAAGCTCAGCAGGAGAAGGGAAGGTGTCTAAAGACAATTCTTTCTCGATTTGCTCAGAAAAACCAGAGCGATCATGCTGAACAAAGCCATCACCGTTTGAGCTGAACGCAACCGGAACATCAAGTATCTCTGCATAGCTTAACGCCTGCTGTAATCCGGCTCCTACGGAATGATTGTTGTCCTTTGCTTCAATAACAGCTATAGGAATATTCGGCTTAAGGTAGAGAATAAAATCGGCACGCTTTCTTTTGCCCCGGGTGGTCTTGTTGCCTTTGACAAAAATTCTACCATCAGTGAAAAAGATCTCTTCCCGGATTTGCTTTGCAACATCCCATCCGGACTTTACCAGCGCCGGCAAAATGAACTGCGTGCATATATCCCTTTCTGACAAATCTTTTTTATTACTCATCTGTTTTCTGATGTTTTCTCAAAGATGCAGGAACTACGATAATCATCATTCTTTTTCCCTCAGCCCAAAATTGACTTATTATCAGTCCTGCTTCAATAGTCTTTCCAAGACCAACCTCATCATAAAGGATTGCACCTCTTGAAAGGGGGCAATTGAAGGTAAATAAAGCGGCGTCTATCTGGTGCGGATTAAGATCAACGGTAGAAGAAGCGAGGGGTTGATTTAATTTTTTTAATGCGTGGTATGGACGTTTGAGGGTAAGTTCGCGGGCAAGTATTTTCTGGTGAAATAAAGGGTTTGCATGATTTGAAGTGGACAGTCTTAATTCCTCCAAATGCACTGCGCAAGAATTTATATAATTTGAGTTTCAACAATTTACTATTATAATTTGTCTTTGTCAAGACACAAAAAGAACCCTGGCCTTATTTGCAAACAATGTCCCGGTATAAAAACTATTTTCAGTTGACAACTTCTTTTTACCACACTATCATTTCTCCATGCATCCATTGAACGATATAAAACAGTATAAAAAAATATGCCTCTTGTTTTTATTCACCCTGTGCTTAAGCAGTTTCATTGCGCCGGTTATAAAGATATTCCTGGATACCTTGGTATCATCAAGTCCTTTTATAAAAGATTTACTCCACTACAAGCAGGGAACTTATGAGTTTGGGAAGGTCATGCGGCGTATCATGATGGCCGTGGCCGTTCTCCTTATTTTCCTCTTGAGAAAACCGCTGGGGATCGGCTTTTTTGTTGCCATTGGAATAAAACCTGTCCAGGGATGGTGGAGACAGTTACAAATGGGGTTTCTCCTCAGTACAGGTATGTTTATTTTCTATATTACCCTCGCATCTGTCTGTGGCACACAGATATTCCGAACAGAGGCAATATCCCCCGCCAATGTAACCTTTCAACCTTTGAAAATTTTACTTATCGCGGGTCTGGTCGGATGCATTGAAGAGATATTTTTCCGTGGATTCATCCTGCAAGCCCTGTTGACGGATATGAGAGCCGTATCTGCCGTGTGGATTAGCAGTTTATTCTTCTCTTTATTACATTTCTTCAAGGTAAAACTTGTGGTGTCACCCGGCTTTCAACCGTTTATCGGCTTTCTAGTCATTTATGAATCATTCAGGGACATGATCGTAAATTTTAACGCCATTTTGCCTTCGGCAACCGGTCTTTTCCTTGTGGGCGTGGTACTGTCCTATGCCTACCTGCGAACAAAATCCCTGTATCTTTCTATCGGACTCCATGCAGGATGGATATTTCTTATTAAGGAGAATAAAGTCTTCTTCCATCATATACGAACGAATCTCGAGTGGTTGTTCGGCGACAGCAAAATAATTACCGGGGTGCTTGGATGGAGTTTTCTCATTATTACATTAATCCTTATCCGTTTTATAACAAACGTATCGTGCAATGGAAAAAACACTGCAAGAACTCTCTGATCACGTAGGCGGCACCGTCATTGGTGACCCTTCCATAAAGATATGCGGCATCATGGGCATCGACGATGCTCATGAAGGACACATTACTTTCATATCCAATGATAGATATATAAAAAAAATCCATCAAACAAAGGCCTCGGCCGTTATTGTTTCACCAAAATTACAAGATAGCGCCTTATCCCTTTTACAGAAAGGGAACGGAAATCTTTTGGTATGCAACAACCCCTATCTTGCATTTGCAAAGTTAGTTGAACTCCTGATGTACAAAAAGCCCACCCACACAAAAGGCATAGATAATTCTGCCAAGATAGACAAAACATCGGTAATTGGTCAAGACGTTTCTATTCACCCATACGTCACCATAGGCAAAAACACCTGTATAGGCAACCGCGTGGTATTGTATCCGTGTGTTTATATTGGAGACGGCTGTACCCTTGGCGACGACACGATCGTTTATCCCAATGCCGTTCTATACAGCGACACCATTATTGGTAAACGAGTAACCATCCATAGCAATACTGTTATTGGCAGCAGTGGCTTCGGATACGCTCCTGACGGCCAAAGTTATTACAAGATTCCCCAGGTTGGTGTCACCATTATTGAAGACGACGTAGATATTGGAGCAAACACAACCATTAACCGTGCCGTGCTGGGAGAAACGATTATCCGAAAGGGGACAAAGATTGATAGCCAGGTCGTTATTTCTCACAATGTAGAGATAGGTGAAAACACGCTGGTTGTCTCCCAGTCAGGCATTGCGGGTTCAGCCAAGATTGGAAAACACGTGACCATTGCCGGTGGTGCCGGGATTGTGGGACATATACAAATCGGGGATAACGTTACCATTGGCGGATATTCGGGCGTTATCAATGACATCCCAAGCAATGAAACGTATCTTGGTGCACCGGCACTCCCTATCCAACGGATGCGCCGGTGCTATGTGATCATTGAAAAACTCCCTGAAATGAGAGATTATATTAAGACCCTGGAAAAAAGAATACGGCAACTGGAAGATCGTATTGGTGTACCGCAGGGTACGCAGAAAAAACAATAAAATTAAAAAATACCCTATGGAAAAACTCGGATTAATTGCCGGAAACGGACGATTCCCTATATTATTTGCCAAAGGAGCGCGGGCCAACAACGTACCCATCATAGCCGTTGGGATTGAAGGTGAAACATCCCCGGAAATTGAGCAATACGTTGAAAAACTTTACTGGGTTGGTGTCGCTCAGATTGGCAAACTCATCAAGGTATTCAAACAGGAACAGGTATCCAGGGCCGTCATGGCCGGAGGACTTACCAAAACCAACATGTTCTCTTCCTGGAGAAATCTTCGCTTCCTGCCGGATTTAAGGACGATCAATCTGTGGTATAAACATGTAAAAAGAAGAGATGATCACTCATTGCTTGGTGCAGTTGCAGACGAATTACTAAAAGATGGTATAGAATTGCAAAGCTCTATACTTTATGTCCCTCAATTACTTGCCCAAAAGGGCATATTGACGAAAAAGCAACCCACGGAAGCAGAAATGGAAGACATCCACTTCGGATGGCCTATTGCCAAAGAGATTGCAAGACTTGGCATTGGTCAATGCATTGTGATAAAGGAAAAGGTCGTCTTAGCCGTTGAAGCCCTGGAAGGCACTGATGCAGCCATCCGCCGCGGCGGAAATCTTGGGAAAGATGGGATTGTTGTAATGAAGGTCAGCAAGCATGATTTCGACGCACGATTTGACATCCCTACTGTTGGATTAGAAACCATCAAAACATTAGAAGATGCCTCTGCATCTGTCCTTGCCCTCGAAGCAGAAAAAACACTCATCCTGGATGTTGAAGAGACCATTGAGGCCGCTGATCATGCACGCATTGCGATTGTTGGATTATCATGATCTGCCGAAGCACAAATAAGTAATATTAAAGAATTTTAAATTTTTTCTCCATGACCTCTGGTCAAAGGTTTTTATTATGCACAACACAACAATCAGTCTTATCGGGGCAACCTTCTTCATCGCCCTGACACATGCCATAATGCCAAATCACTGGATGCCCTTTGCATTGATAGGAAAGGGGCAAAAGTGGAGCTTGATGAAAACCATCTTCATCACCGCAATCGCCGGGTTGGGTCATTCCATAACAACAACCATGCTGGGTTTTGTTATCGCAATCCTTGGATTTCACATAACAAAATATGCCGAAACAATTGCAGAACCGATGGCAGGCTCTATTTTAATCGTCCTGGGTATTTGCTACATCGTTACCGGCAGATTAACACACGGCACGCACAACCATAACCACTCAAAATTCTCAGATAAAACCATAGCCTTTTCATTATTCACCATGTTAAGCCTCTCACCCTGCGTTGCTGCGTTGCCTCTGTTTCTGGCTGCCAGCGCCTTCAGCTGGAGTAAACTCGCATTACTTTCGATAATCCTTTCTGTAACAACCGTTTCAGGCATGCTGGTACTAACCATCCTGGCCTATACCGGCGTAAAAAAAATAAACCTCTGCGGCGTTGAAAATTATGAAAAAGAAATCATCGGTTGCATACTAACCCTTATAGGAATAATAACTCTCATAGTACATTAATATCTTACGTGAATTTCTTCACTTTAATTTTGTAAGATATACTCAATTGTTCTAATCAGAAATTCCTGGCGCGGGGTAGCTTCAACCAAATAGACCACGCGGAGGGATTCTTTTTGTTTGCGGCTCTCCTAGTCAAGTGGTTCGATGACTTCAACCCCCCTTGGCACATTGAACATGAATAACTTGTCGGACATGCCCTTATTAAGCCTGATATTTTTCAGTTCAATCACATTGACTATCTCTCCGGCGCTCTCGTAAAGCTCTATCCTGCCTGGCAGCCAGAACCCTTCTTCTACCCACAACCGGATGCTGGAATATTGGGACTTTGTGTCTTTGGGCAGTAAATCCAGTATATAAAACCGTTTCTTTCCGTCTTCCTTCATTTCGGGCAGGGTGATTGTGTAATCTTTTCTTGCCGAATTTACAGATTCCCCATAACCAAATTCAAAAAAACTCAAACCCTGCGAGGGTTGTTTTCCTTTATCCAGGTCATATTTTTCGACCTGCTTCTCTGCCGGGTGATATACCCATACATACTTGCCGTCTACAATGTTTACTTCATTGCGGGGGGGATAAAATTTCAGGTATAGCCTCTTGGGTTTTTTGTAACTCATCTCACCCTGTGAGACCTCCGTTGATTCAAGCAGGGTTATTGTGCGAGTAAAGGTCATATCCGCCTTCATGGTTTTGAATGCAGCATTTGCCTTTTCTATCTCTGAGAGCACCTCATCGAGGTTTTTTAATACTGAAACTCCCTTTGTGAAACCCGGCCTGTGAAAAATGAAGATGGTCATGATGAAGAGGGTAAATAAAACAATCTTATTTTTATACACGATGTCCTCCATGCAAACCTGCAGCAATCCTTTCAAAATGTTTGATAATATCGATGACTTCCCGGATACTGTTTATTTCGAAATCAGGAATAATCTCGGTTTCTATATATTCCTTATACCGAAGCAAAACCGTCTTCGTACCCGCTGCCTTTCCACACATAACATCATACTTGTAATCACCAACCATCAACAAGTGATCAGTATGAATATCCATTCTGGTGCTCAATAAAAAAATCGGATCAGGAGCAGGCTTTGGTTTGGCATCCTCCCGGCTCACAATAAATTCAAAATGTAACTTATGTTTCCGGAGGACGGTTTCCACTGATTTACGGGAGTTGCGGGTTAAGAGCGCCTTTTTCAACTGCTTTTTTGAGACAAACTCAAGCATTTCTAACACCCCTTCATTGAGTTCCGATTCAAGTGCAGACTGCGCCTCATACCGTTCCAAAATTTCCAATGCCCTCCTCCGCTCCTCAGGGCTTGACCTTTCCGCATAATCGATAATGAAACCAACCTTGGTGCCGATTTCACGTTCAATGGCCACAAAGTCAACATTGGGTTTGGTCAGTGTGCCGTCCATGTCAAATATAATTCCACGTAGCATAAATTTACTCCTACAGTTAGCCTTATTTGTATTTAAAAGAAAAGAATTTATCTCCAATTAAATCAAGTGTTCAAGTGTTATAGTATTGCCAAATTTAACATAAGTTCATAGGAGATACAATACCGATTTGTGGTTGCTTGTCAATAAACAGCAATTAACGTATTTTGGGATTGTTTTTTAAGGGTCATTTCAGTATCTTTAATCCCTTGGCGGAAATGAACGACCGTTTGCATCCTCATTTGTCTTGATAAAATAATTTAAGAATAGGGTATTTCGATATAAAGAAAGTTTCGAAAACATTGGTTTAAGAAAAAGGCATCTCCTGGCAGGAAATCTTTAGCGTAAAAGTATGACTACTATTGTAAAGGCAAAATATCTCATTCAAAACCCTGAGAAATGTATTGAGAACGGGGCGGTGGCCATTGAAGGCGCAAAGATACACAGAGTCGGTACGTTTGATGAGATCGAGACACTTGGCGGGATTGATAAGATTATTGATCTGGGTGATGCCGTAATCCTTCCGGGTCTTGTCAATATTCATACCCATCTTGATCTCACTCACTTACACAATTGCATCAAGCCTACGAATAATTTTACCCACTGGGTCTTTCAGCTGCTGGGGGCGAGAATACGGTGGAAAGAGGCGGACTATACCGCATCTATCGAAAAAGGGATGCGTCTCTGTGTTGAGGCAGGTACTACCACGGTTGCAGATATTGCCAATACGGGGTATTCTTTCGCTGCATTAAAAAGGAGTCCTTTGCGCAAGGTTGTCTATAAGGAGATTATCGATTTAAATCCTGATCACGCAAACGACGTTATTACAAAAACCCGGTCGGAATTATCCGCGTATCAGTCAGATGACTTGTTGCGGATAGGACTCTCTCCCCATGCACCATATTCCGTGTCAAAGGAGTTATATCAGGGAGTGGTTCAGTATGCCAGACGGACAGGCATGCCTGTCTGTACCCACATTGCAGAGACACCGGATGAGATTGAATTCTTGTCATATGGCACCGGGAATTTCCCTGCTTTCCTGCGGCAGTTACGGGCAATGCCTGTTCAATGGCAACCGCCCGGACTCACTCCTATACAGTATCTGAAGGAGACTGGGATGTTAGACAACCATCCACTTCTGATCCATTGCAATTATATTACCGATGAGGAAATCTCCCTGATTACATCATCAGGGGCAAGTGTTGCGTTTTGTCCCAGGAGTCACCGTTTTTTTGGTCACACAAACCATCCTGTACGGAAGTTATTGGATATAGGGATCAATGTCGGATTGGGTACCGACAGCCTGGCGAGTAATGATACGTTGAGCATTCTGGATGAGATGAAATTTCTATTTCTTCACTATGCCATTTCACCAAAGAACTTACTTGCCATGGCCACGGTAAACGGGGCAAAGGCCCTCGGGCTGGAATCAAAGGTGGGGCAAATTAAGGAGAAATATGAGGCAGACCTCTGTGGAATCCGGCTGCCAGATGCTTATCCAAAAGATGTTTACCGTCAATTTCTTGACGCTGGCTCAGAAAATATATTTACCATGATTTCCGGGGTCATGTGTTATCAGACATCTTCTCACGAGTATAACGTTTCCTTAAAATCCTGACATATTATCTGTCATTGCGAGCGACAGTGAAGCAATCTTAAGTCTTTCAGGAACAAGAGATTGCTTCGTCGCTCCACTCCTCGCAATGACAATTGTTGATGTATGCATTTTAACGAAACGCTATACCAGGTTCAATTCCTCTGCGTTGAAGAAGCTGGCAACCTGCCTCCTGCCTTGTATTATTCATAATTATCGGCTTTAACCATCTCGCTATTCTTTAGCGGGTATGGTTTTAAACTCAAACGACCCCAAATTTTATTGACTGTATTTTTGTTATATGGTATAGTTACCCGATTATTTATCTGTTAATAGATAAAAACAGGAGACCTTGTGACCTTTTTAACATCATGAAACTTTTCAGACTGTATTGTACCAAAAGCCCATGTGATACATGAACGGGTATAGAGTACCAGTAGATGTGTTATTTTATAATTTAATTCATGGAGAAGAACAATGAAAGAAGAATTTGCCCAGTTTAAAAAACTCCTCCTTTCCTTAAGAGAAAAGCTCGTTGGAAAAGTTGATTCTATGCAAGGGGAGGCATTAAAAATATCCATGCAAGATGCATCTGGAGATCTATCTAACGTCCCAATACATATGGCAGATGTGGGCACGGATAATTATGAAAGAGAGCTCATGATTGAGCTCATCCAAAGTGGAGAAGAAAGCGTCCGCAATATCGATACTGCTTTAGAAAGGATCGAGGAAGGCACTTTTGGTATGTGTGAATCATGTGGAAAAAAAATAAATAAGGAACGATTAAAGGCCGTACCGTATGCATCACTCTGTATAAATTGTAAAAGAGAAGAAGAGATAGATAACGGTTAACATATCTTTTATGAAAAACACTGCTACATTTGTTATTGCTACTATGGTTGGCGTTATCCTGGATATAGTATCAAAATGGGTCGTGTTTTCAAAAATTAGTGAATTCGACAAAATAACTTTAATACCCGGATTGATCAATATATTGTGCAGTAGAAATGAGGGTGTTGTTTTTGGGCTGTTTCCCGGTAAAACCAAGATCTTTATCATTTTTTCAATTATAGCAATTGCTATAATTATATATATTTATATTAAGTCAGACAAGGTTCTTTTTACATCGAACCTTGCATTAGGTCTTATTCTGGCAGGGGCTATCGGAAATCTATGGGACAGGATATGGTATGGGCATGTAAGAGATTTCATAGATTAACATATTGGCAACAAATATCATTGGCCTACTTTTAATATCGCTGACAGCCTCATCTGTGTTGGCATATCTTTTATGGTATTTGCTTCCTTTTCTGCTTCACAACCAGGTACGCCTGACTAAAAACCATTTCTTGTTAAGTCACGATATCTTTGTAATAAGTCAAGAGTGGCTTTCCCGGGCTTACCTGTACCAATTATTCGCCCATCAATTTTTACAACAGGTATAATTTCAGCAGCAGTTCCCGTTAAAAAACATTCGTCGGCAATATATAAATCATATCTGGTCATTAAATACTCTCTTACCTGAATCCCCATCTTCGTGGCCAATTCCATCACAACGTTTCTGGTAATACCAATTAATATTCCAGCGCTCGCCGGAGGAGTCAAAAGGGTATTGTCTTTAAAGATAAAGATATTATCACCTGCACACTCTGCTACATAACCATCCTTGTTGAGCATTAAGGCTTCCCCGGCCCCTGCCTGAAGAGATTCAAGCTTTGCCAGGATATTATTCAGATAATTGAGAGATTTGATCTTTGGATCTAGGGCAGAAAAATGATTTCTAATCGTAGCAACGGTTACGACGTCGAGTCCTTTTTCATAAAGTGCTTTTGGATATAATTCAATTGTATCAGTAATAATGATAACCTGTGGCGTTGCGCATTTATTTGGGTCTAATCCGAGTTTCCCGATGCCTCGGGTTACAACAAGACGGATATAGGAGTCTGTCTGATTATTAGCCTCCATTGTCTTTTTTATAGCACTTGCCATTTCAGCCTTTGTTATGGGTATCTTTAGAGCGATAACCGCCGCAGAGTCGTAAAGTCTGTCTAAGTGTTCATCCAGGCTCAATATTTATCCATTATACCCACGTATTCCCTCAAACACCCCGTCCCCATAGAGCAGCCCATGGTCAAAAACTGAGATTTTAGCGTCTTCCTGAGGAAGTATCTGACCATTTATATAAATCTTCAATCCCATCGCTATACTTCTTACTCCTTTCTCTTCTTATTCCAAGATGCATCCATCAACAATCCTTATAACTCGACTGGCATGTTTGGCTATTTCATCATCATGGGTAACAATCACAACTGTTTGGTTCAGTGTTGTATTCAAATTCCAAATCAATTCAAGGATTTCATGGCCTGTCTTTGTATCTAAATTACCCGTGGGTTCATCACACAACAACACTTCGGGATTATTAATAAGTGCCCGTATGATGGCAACCCTCTGCTTTTCTCCACCAGAGAGTTGCGAAGGTTTATGCGTTACCCGGTCTCCCAGACCTACCCTTTCCAGCAAGGAGATTGCGCTTTCTGTGTAACTTTTTGTTGTCACCTTCCTGCCTGACAGCCCCCTTCCAATGAGAAGGGGCAACAAGACATTCTCTAAGGCAGTAAAATCAGGCAGAAGATGGTAAAACTGGAAAACAAAACCGAAATTACGGTTACGAATATAGGCCTGTTTCTTCGCACTTAACTGAGTCAGATTTATCCCTTTGTATATTACAGAACCAGCGGTTGGGGTATCTAAAATACCAAGGATGTGCAATAGCGTACTTTTCCCGGCACCAGATACACCCACAATTGCGACAATCTCGCCTTGTTCTATGGATAAGTTAATCCCTTGCAGGACAGGCACCGTGCGTTCACCATTCGCGTATTCTTTAAATACATTTACCGCCTGTAACAGGCTATCACTGTTTGTAATATTCTGAGACACCATAGTGGGATACAATAAACGTTCATTTTTTAAACAGCAGGTTGAAACTATATCATACCTGTAAGTGTTAGTCAATTTTTTATTTAATGCTACGCCAGTGAGTCGATGCCTCGATTGGCCAAAGCATCGGCAATGACATTTTCCTCTCTACGGACATGGTGAATCTTCCACGCAGGTATTTTATTCAGCAGTTTCGTGAGTTCATTATAGAGAGATAAAATGTTTGGACTCTTTACGCGGTACACACCGTTGAGTTGCCGTACCAGGAGTTCACTATCAGTCTTAAAATTTACTTTTTTGGCATGATAGGCAATGGCCTTCTGGGCTGCAAGTATCATGGCCTGGTATTCAGCAACGTTATTTGTGGACTCCCCAATAAACCTGCATGCTTCTTCAACCAGTTGATATTTCTCGTCGAAGATGGCTACACCAATACCCGCCTTACCCGGATTCCCCCTTGATGCCCCATCGGTGTGAATGATAAGTTCGTCAAGGCCTTTCAGTCCTCGCTGCGGAATGTCGCGATGCGGCAGGCAAGTATCAACTGCCTCTTTTGTTTTTTTCGTTTTTAAAATTTCCAGAAAGAGCGTATCGATCATTTTCCGGGTAATGGAGGGGTTTTCCTTGATCAACTTTTCTGTATCCAGGTATTTCAGTATTAGTGACAAAAATTCCTTCGAAGATATATTCCCCATAGTATACCAACCCTCCTTCAAGGCTGGTTCAATCTTACAGATAAAACCATATATTTGAATGGCACTCTAAAGCTCGCACTCATGCTGTGAAACATAACCATGCCAACGGTTTCGGTTCAATCGGGGACGATTGAACCAGCAAAGCAAAAGAATAACAACCCGACGAAGACATTAAGCTCAAAACTTATGGCTCATTCTAAAAATCAATTCTACGAATAGCAAACATTTTAAACTATTAAACAATTCTTCATCATTTGACACAATTGCTTTTTTCTTGAAACAGCTCACGTTTCAACGCAACATGAGTCATAAAGCAACGCAGCAGTGCAACCGAACATCCCCTTAGACCCCAATTCTAGAGGGATTGGGATATTTTCAGATAAAATTCAATACAAATAGTATCCTCACATTTATCCCAGAAAATGAGGGTGGGTATCAACAAATCAACAATGAAAATTGAAAATAAATCTAAATGAGAGGAGCGTTTTCGCGTGGCAAAAGTTATCTCATTTTCCATCTGATATCGAATTATTGAAATTGATATCGATCTGGCCGCAAAACTACTACACGAAGGAATGAAACGAGTTTTATCACGAGCATATCAATGTACTGAGACGGACGGTGAATAGGATAAAATCTGAATTGGGTATAGATATTTCCCGCGACTCAAGAGATGCCCATTTTATGTAGAGCAACATCATATCCTCAAAAAGCAATCGATAAAGTAAAGGACAATTATGACTATATCCTGATTGATTGCCCACCCAATCTTTACCTGGTAACCCAAAATGCACTGGCAGCAAGCGATTATTATATCATAACGACCATCCCCGATCACCTGTCAACGATTGGGATCAATATACTCATCAGGAAGATTTCAGAGCTCAATAACGTGTTGCTTCAGAAATACCGGATTGCAAGGGTAGAAGCGGCATGTGTTGCCTTGAAAGGTATTTTGTTTACCATAGTCCATAAGGTAGGGGCCAAATATTGTAAGCATGAACAAGAAGATTATGCAGGATATTCATGATAAGTACGGCGATTTGTGTTTAAAAAATATATCTTTGGGGGTATTGGTTATACGGAGGCAGCGGCACAATCCGCACCTGTTTTCCTCATGGACGACGATAATACCATGCGCGTTGCCGAACGGTACAAAGAGGTAACAAAGGAATTTTTACAGAAAGTTAACGGTGTTGAAATATGACAAAAAGGATAAAGAAACTTGATCTGAACGATACCCTGACAAAAGTGTGGCAAACCTAAAGGTTCGCCCTACGAGAAACGTGTACGGCTCAAAGCCACCGGAATACCGGCAGGAATTCCAGCTACCGGATATCTGATACATTGACAAATTAGCTGAAAAAGGGGCATACGTTGCTAAACGAAGTTGAAAAATAGCACGATAGGGGTAGGAAAGGCTTTCGCCTCCCCTCCCTCCGAACCGTACGGGCGGGTCTCCCGCATACAGCTCTCCAGTCAGTGGTTACCCTTCGGGATTGACAGACTAATGCATGGGCTGTGGTTAATGTGAACAACCCAAGATTAGCAAAGTACGCATTTGGCCATCTCTGATGGTCTGCACCTCGGCCTCTTCCTTTCCCTCCCCGACGCTTTCTCAGGATGCTCCTCAGTCTCATTCGTATCCAACGGTCTATTCTTGGAAATGTCGTTTTGTGGCTGTGTTTAAAGTATTCATACCAGCCTCTGAGACTTTTGTTGAGTTCTCCTGTTATACATTTCATGCTCTCTCCTGATGTTCGTCTCGTCTTGTGGCGGATTGCTTCTTTGAGCTTATCCATACTCTTTTTGCGTGGCCATCTCATCCCTCGTTCAAAGTGGTACCCCAGAAAGTCAAATCCTCCCTCTTGGGTTGCATCTACTATTTTGGTCTTGTCTGGATGCAGTGTCAGCCCTCTTGCTTCGAGCATTCCCTTCATTTCTTCCAATGCCCTCTTTGCTTCTTCTTCATTTCTGCATAGGATAACGCTATCATCCGCATACCTGACCATCTCATGCCCCAGCCTTGCCATTTCGTGGTCTATCTTACTCAGATATAGGTTCGCTAATAATGGACTTATTACTGCCCCCTGTGGTGTCCCCTTCTCTGCTTCCCATTCTTTGAGTCCGTCCATTATTCCCTGCTTCAGATACCCTTCTATCATCTCCAGTATCCTTCCGTCTGCTATCTGATACTCCACCTCTTCCATCAGCTTGTCATGGGGAATACTGTCAAAGTAGCTCTTGATGTCTGCATCTACTACCCATGGGTATCCATTCTTCAAGAGTTTTTCCACTCGCCTCAGCGCATCTTTACATCCTCGTCCTGACCGAAAGCCGTAACTCTGTTCCGCAAATGTCTTCTCAAATATCGGCTCTATTACATTCCTCATCGCCGTTTGCACAATTCGATCGGTGACCACGGGGATTCCTGGTTCTACAGGAATAAGGGTGCTAAAATAAGCGGGATAAATTAGAATGGCGGTATGAAAGATACGATTATTATATGACGAGCTGTTGGGATTGAAGCAACCGTGGTATGTAGCGGAGTAAGATTAGAGTAGTCAAGCAGGAGGTAGAGGTAGAAGTCCGTAGTAAGGATACAACGTGGGCATGTCCGGAATGTTAGGGACGAATGCATATTCATGAATATACAGAGAGGCGATGGCGACATCTTGACAGTTGCCAGTTTAAGACCATAATAGTATGTCAAGTTCCCCGCGTGCAGTGTAGCGAACACGGAACGCAGATGGTACAAGTACCCTGGGCGGAGAAGCAGGGTCGATTCACAAAACTTTTCGAGCGGTTTGCGATAGCAGTATTACAGGAGTGTTCAACATCAGCAGGCAGTGGGTTGTTGAAAATCAGTTGGGACGAGGCAGACGGGATAAAGCAGCGCGAGCAGTAAAGAGAGGGCTGAGAGGAAGAAGAAAGGGGTTCTACAGGAATAAGGGTGCTAAAATAAGCGGGATAAATTAGAATGGCGGTATGAAAGATACGACATTATATGACGAGCTGTTGGGATTGAAGCAACCGTGGTATGTAGCGGGAGTAAGATTAGAGGTAGTCAAGCAGGAGGTAGAGGTAGAAGTCCGTAGTAAGGATACAACGTGGGCATGTCCGGAATGCCAGGGACGAATGCATATTCATGAATATACAGAGAGGCGATGGCGACATCTTGACAGTTGCCAGTTTAAGACCATAATAGTATGTCAAGTTCCCCGCGTGCAGTGTAGCGAACACGGAACGCAGATGGTACAAGTACCCTGGGCGGCGGAGAAGCAGGGTCGATTCACAAAACTTTTCGAGCGGTTTGCGATAGCAGTATTACAGGAGTGTTCAACATCAGCAGGCAGTGGGTTGTTGAAAATCAGTTGGGACGAGGCAGACGGGATAAAGCAGCGAGCAGTAAAGAGAGGCTGGAGGAAAGAAGAAAAGGTTTGTCCCCGGATTGGAATAGATGAGAAATCGTATGGAAAAGGCAATAAGTTTGTGACGATAGTGGCAAGCATACAAGAGGGAAGCTACGATAGTAGAACATGTTGGAGACGGTAAAGGGCAAGGGATGGTCTGAGAGATTATTGGAGTAAGTTTGACAAAATAGAGCTACAGGCCGTAGAGACGATTAGTATGGATATGTCGGCAGCCTACCGGCAATCGGTTATTGATAATGTACCTGATGCACCAGAAAGTGGTGTTTGACCGGTTCACATAATGCAGCATGTAAACGAATCCTTAAACGGTAAGGAGAGAAGAGCAGAAAGAATTAAACAGTATGGGTAACACGATATTGGCAGGAACTCGGATAATATGGCTGTATGGAGAGGAGAATGTGCCTGAGCGATACAACAATATATTAGGGAGCTCAAGGTAAAAAGCTGAAAACTGCCAGGGGTGGGCGCTCAAGGAGGCGATCCGTGGCCTGTGGAAGTGTAGTACCGAAAAAAGGGCCAGTGTTTTTTGAAGAGTGGTACAGTTGGGCAATTAGAAGCCGATTGAACCCGTAAAGAAAGTAGCGCGTATGATGAAAAGACATTTACCTAATATCGTGAGTTACTTCAGACATCGGATTACAAACGCTGCCCTTGAGGGCATCAACAACAAGATACAGTCACTGATAAAGAAAGCCTACGGTTATCGCAACACAGACCGTTTTAAAAACGATATACTCTTCCACTGCGGCGGGTTAAACTTGTATCCAGAAATATGCTAATGAAAATCACCCTTATTCCTGTAGAACCGGATTCCTAATGGCCTCTTCTCTTTGCTTCCTATCTTCGGTATCCACACCCTCTTGACGGGTTTTGCCCTGTAGCTCCCCTCTCTGAGTATCTTCTCTAATTCCACAAGATTCTTTTCCGTTTCCTTCTCATACGCCTCGATGCTCTGTCGGTCTACTCCCGCAGCCCCTCCATTACTCCTCACCTTCTCCCATGACGCTCTCAGGTTCTCGCTTGAGTACACCTTGTCCACCAGACTAAACCATTTGCCTCCTTTCACTCCTTTCTCCAAAGCCGTCAACATCCGTTCCGTCCATACAGAAGGTTCTGTCCATCTCCACCTTTCCCTGATTGGGACTTCTCCATCTTGCTTAGGGTTTTCTCCCACTTCCGATGGTCTTTCTTCCTTCTCTATAGTCTTCACTCATCCACCTTCCTGCCTCCCTTTGCTCCACATCCGTTACGATGTTTCTTCGCTCCTATGGAGGCTCTGACTCCTGATACAGTCACTTCCTCTATCAGGTATCCCTGATTCATGCACATTGCCTTCCTGCCATTCCGTCTCCAACCACCCGTTGCTCCCTGTCATCGCTTTATTACGCTACCCCTCAGCTTGATAGGCTTCCTTTTTTTTCAAAGGTCTGGGCTTCGCCATTCCCTAGCAGGCTCACCGTTACAACAGGCCGAATCGAGTTCGTTATCCTACGGACTAGCTTTTCACCTCCCGTTGCTCCCCACCTCATCTCACAATGACGCAGTTACGGTCGGTTACAGGGCGGAAAGCGTTTTCCCTGAAGGGGACTTTCACCCCTCTGGCATTGCGCACTTTCAGGCGCACTAGGGCAAGGCTTTAGCCTTGCATTTGGAACGTGTGATTGGGTGCAAACACGCGCGTATTCATACAAAACCCAACGATATTGCGGGCGTGTGGCAAACCTAAAGGTTTGCCCTACGGCATTGCTTTTATAAAATATGTCATTTCAATACAAAAAACGCATACGGCTCAAAGATTTTGAGTATAAAGTTTTTATTATAAGAAGAAAACCGGTTTGTCTCTCTGGCAAATTAATTATTATGAACATGTCTTAAGAAAAGAGGAAGATACGAAGAGTGTCGCCCGTTACATTTTCAGTAATCCCGTGAGAAAAAAGCTGGCAGAGGATTTTAAGGATTATAAATTTCTTGGATCATTTGAGTTTGATGTCATGCAAATGTAAGAGTATTTGCAAACCTGAAGGTTTGCCCTACGTGATGCCGGCAAAAATATTTATGCCGAAATTACAGGTTTCACCGATTTCACAGATAGTTATTGAATGTATCTATTGCATGTAGTAAAATTTTATAAAATTTGTTACGACATGGCGTTAACATTGCCATAAAATACTGAAGTATTCCAAATATTAGAATAAGGAAAAATATTTGTGACCAACAATATCATTATTTTTGATACCACCCTGCGTGATGGAGAACAGTCGCCAGGCGCCAGTCTGGATATCAACGAAAAGGTTCAGATTGCACGGCAACTGGCACTCTTGCATGTGGATGTTATTGAAGCAGGATTCCCCGTGTCATCAGCAGGTGACTTTGAATCAGTACGGCGAATTGCAGAGGAGATTCGCGGGATTTCCATAGCCGGTCTTGCCCGTGCAGTTGAGAAAGATATCGACAGTGCCGCGAAAGCGCTTGAAAAGGCAGAAAAACCACGGATCCACGTCTTCCTTGCTACCTCAGAAATTCACAGAAAATACAAACTTCTCAAGGCAAAGGAAGAAATCATTCATTTAGCAGTTAAGGGGGTTACACACGCCTTAAAATACGTAGATGATGTAGAATTTTCTACTGAAGATGCGTCCAGAACTGAGCTGGATTTTCTCATTCATGTTGTTGAGGCCGTCATTAATGCCGGCGCAAGGACTGTTAATATTCCGGATACCGTAGGTTATGCCGTACCAGATCAATATGCCGCTGTTATCCGAGGATTAAAGGAAGGCGTTAAAAATATTCACAAGGCAATAATCAGTGTTCATTGTCACAATGACCTGGGACTTGCCGTGGCGAATTCCCTGGCTGCCATAAAGGCCGGTGCGCAACAAGTCGAGTGTACCATTAACGGCATTGGAGAACGGGCGGGAAATGCCGCACTGGAAGAGGTCGTGATGGCCATGAAGACACGACATGATTTTTATGATTGTGCTACAGGCGTTGTTACCAAAGAACTGATTGCCACGAGTAGATTAGTAAGCTCTCTAACGGGGCTGCGTGTACAGAGGAACAAGGCCATTGTCGGCGAAAACGCATTCGCGCACCAATCGGGAGTACATCAGGACGGGGTGATCAAGGAACGCACAACTTACGAGATTATGAAACCTGAAGATGTCGGGTATCTAAAAACCAGGCTCGTACTTGGAAAGCTGTCAGGGCGACATGCCTTAAAAGCACGCATCGGGGAATTGGGATACGAATTATCAGAAAAAGAATTTGAGCGGGCATTCGAGGAGTTTAAGCATATTGCTGATAAGAAGAAAGAGATATTTGATGAGGATATTGCGGCCATTATCGGCATAGAAAAGATGGAGGTACCTCATATCTTTCAATTAGAGAGCCTCAGTATCAGCTGCGGACCCAATACCGTGCCAACCGCTGGCGTCAGGCTTAAATTACCGGATGGTAGTCTGGTGGATAATGCCACCATTGGCGACGGCCCTATCGATGCCCTTTTTAAGGCAATTGATCTATCAACAGGTATACCTGGTAAGCTGCAGGATTATAACATTCGTGCTGTTACCAGTGGGAAAGACGCCATGGGTGAGGTCTTTGTGAATATCGAGGTGGACGGCAAGACCGTAGGTGGGCGTGCTGTAAGTACAGACATCATCGAGGCCAGCGCAAAGGCTTATTTAAATGCTATCAACAAGGTAGCTACAATGAAAATAAAGTAACCACGCAACACGGACAAGAATCAATAATCAAAATATCTCTCAAGCAAACACATGATCTGTATCCCCATTATTGCTAATACCGTGGATGATGTTCTCCGTGACATGGCAGAGGCATCAAAGGTTGCGGATATTATCGAATTACGGCTTGACTATATAAAAAATCCCGACCTGAAACGGATATTAGAACGGCGAACAAGGCCTGTAATTGTTACGAACAGACCCACCAGAGAAGGCGGTAAGTTCGACGGAAGCGAAGAAGAGAGGGTTGCAATGCTAAAACTTGCCATCCGGTTACAGGCTGATTTCATCGACGTCGAACATGACAGCATTCAGTATATAAACAGGGATACAGAGCCTCGTGTCCCTGCGGGCAAAACAAAACTCATTGTATCTTACCACAACTTTAGAGAGACACCCGCCGACTTAACTGATATTTATCAAAAACTCAGACAGTGTGGTGCCGACATGGTAAAAATTGTTACGTTTGCAAACACTATTACAGACAACATCAAAATATATCGCTTACTCCAACAAGCACAGGCGCCATTAATATCGTTTTGTATGGGTGAGTATGGCATTATCAGCCGCATTCTATATAAAAGATTTGGCAGCTATCTGACCTTTGCATCTCTCCAAAAGGGAAAGGAATCTGCCCCCGGACAGATCAATATTCATGAACTTTTCCATGTCTATCAGCCACAAAAGCAAGATAAGCACACGACAATTTATGGATTGATTGGCAATCCTGTTTCTCACAGCATCAGTCCGATTATCCATAATACCCTCTTTAGGGAAATGGATTTTAATAGTATCTATGTTCCCTTTAAGGTAGACAATATTGGTGATTTTATCAGAGAATTTAGAGAACTGGATGTCAAGGGTTACAGTGTAACAATCCCCCATAAAGAATCGGTATTAAATCATCTGGACGCAATAGACCTCATGGCAAAGAAGATAGGCGCAGTAAACACCATTATAAACAGGGACGGACGGTTAGTTGGTTATAATACAGACTGCGATGCGGCCATTCAGGCATTAGAAGATATAAATCAAGCATCTGCAACAGGCACAAAGAATGATCGTTTACAAGGAAGACACGTTACGTTATTGGGCGCTGGAGGCGCTGCCCGCGCAATAGCTTTCGGATTACATGAACGTGGTGCACAGGTAACGATTGTAAACAGGAATTACGAAAGGGCACAGTCACTCGCCCGGGACGTTGGCTGCATATCAATGAAATTTAATAATTTACCTGAAGTTAAAACGGATATCCTGATTAATGCCACCCCTGTGGGCATGTTTCCCAAGATCAATGAAACTCCAATCGATAAGGATAGGCTAAAACCCGGCATGATTGTTTTTGATACTATTTATAATCCGATAGAAACACGGTTGCTGCGTGAAGCTAAAACTCAAGGTTGCAAAATTATCGGTGGCCTGCCGATGTTTGCAAACCAGGCAGCGGCACAATTTGAGCTGTGGACAGGCGTGACACCACCAAGGGAATTGATCAGAGAAATTGCGTATAAAAAACTACGTGGAGAGTGACAGAGAGCACTTTTATCGGCATTGAACATTATCTTGATTGGTTTTCGCGGTACCGGCAAAACTACCATAGGGAAAATACTTGCTCGGCGGCTTGGTAAAGGATTCATCGATGCAGATGAGTACCTGGAACAAAAACACGGGAAGACCATTAAAGACATCTTTGCGGAAGGTGGAGAGAAATTATTCCGGGAGATTGAAGCGAGAATCATTGAAGAGTTGTGTCTTCTCGATGATAGGGTCATTGCCACCGGCGGCGGCGCAATCCTTCGGGAGGAAAATGTCCGGCACCTCAAGAAAAACGGGATTATACTATTCTTAGATGCCAATGTGGATACCCTGTACAAACGCATCCGTAAGGATATGCAGACACGGGGAAAAAGACCAGGCCTCACGAATCGCAGTGCATATGAGGAAATTGAATATCTTTTAGCATACAGAAGACCGCTTTACGACAAAATAGCAGATTTTGTGATAAACACTGCCAATATACACAAAAATGAAGCAGTAAATAAGATACTAACCTTCATCAGCAATCATGTATTGGACTTAAAAGGTTAATACCTTTATTTCTGAGCAAAAATACTTTGGCCTTTTCAATGAAAATACAGTTTTAATTGGTGGATTCGCTTCGCTTAATCCACCCTACATTACCTACATTACCCCAACGTTACACGGGTATCGCAATACGGTGAGGATCGGGTAGGGTGGATTAAGGCGTGGGTCTTTTCACGCCGTATCCACCGATTTATTTCTCAATCTCCTTTTTCTTTGCGTCCGTTGCGTCCTTGCGGTGTTGTTTTATTTTGGTGGATGCGCTTCGCTTCATCCACCCTACTCAAAATCCATTCCCTGGATAGAACAAGGCTCCGATGCCCCCCAATCCTCTTCATACAACCCACGCTTTACGGCGCTATGAAATGAACCGTGATGCCAATCTTTTGGACTTTTCACATATCCGTGTTTAACTGGATTGTAATGGATATAATCCATATGTGCCTGCCAATCTTTTTCATTTCTCAGGAGATGTTCCCAGAACCGCCTTTGCCATATCTTTTTTTCCCCACGCTCGGTTACTGGTGTATTCACACCTATGGAAAAATACCGTTTAATGAGTTTCCACCGTATGGAAAAATTATCATCTTCTACGGGTAATCGCCAAATACAATGGATATGATCAGACAAAATTACAATACCATCGATATAAAATGGATAATTATCCTTTACCAAATGAAACACATGCCTGAGTCGCGTTATATTAGCAGGTTGAGTAAGTATCTTTTCCCGATTGTATGTTATAACAGTAAAGAAATACCACCCGCCTTTACGATATAGCCTGCGATATTCGCTCATGGGTATATCCAATCTTATAATGTTGGTTGGTGGAACGGTAATATTTTTGGGGTGGAAACGCTTCGGTTTATCCACCCGGCATTACCCCACTATAATACGGATACACAAATACGGATACACAATGCAACCCAAGTTTTAGTTGGTGGATGCGCTTCGCTTAATCCACCCTACATTCTACATCACCTCAACGTTACACGGGTATCACAATACGGTGAGGATCGGGTAGGGTGGATTAAAGCGATTGTCTTGTATCGCCGTATCCACCGATTTATTTCTCAATCTCCTTTTTCTTTGCGTCCGTTGCGTCTTTGCGGTGTTGTTTTATTTTGGTGGATGCGCTTCGCTTAATCCACCTACATTACTGTTTCCAGGCAAGGTCTTCCGGCGAATCTCTGATGTCCTGGAATTTCTTCCCAATTCTTATTGACTAATTGGGAGAAGAACCGCAAGAGGAAAGAATCATTAATAAGTGCAGTAAGAATGTGGTAATTGGATGATATTTTGTTATAAGAACCCAACAATACGTGAAGGCTTCAAGGGAGCGGAAACTGTGATAAAAAGTAATACAATTTCTTCCCCAGCGATAACACCCTTGTTATCCCGCGATACAAAAAACTATCGTCTGGAATTGTTAATCTCCTGCACCATCTTAGAGATTAATTTTTCATACGACTGCAGGAGTTTTTCCTGCTCTTTCTTCTCAAAGGATTTTATAGGTTTGCTTCCTATTTCCCCTAATATATCGTCGATTTTCTTTGCAAGCGACAACTCAGGGTTCGCAATACTAACGGACTTTAGCAGGGCTTCTGATCTTGATTTTTCTTTTTGAGGTTTTTTGTCGGGAAATTTTTGACTGGTTGCAGATTTTTTTGAAGATTGTGCCTGAGTCGTTGTATTTTTTTCTTCACCCATAATTTCTACTCCTCATAATATAAACAATACGAAATAATCATTTCTTATATTATATTTCGTCCTCTTCTAAAGAATCTTTTATCTGCTCTGTGATATCTAATACGTCTTCGTTGGTATCTTCTATTTCATAGATAGCATCCTCCATTGTCTCGATACTCGATTTTAACAATTCGAGGTTCTTTTCAATACCAGTCACTTTTTTTACTATGTCTTCCATCCCCTTGTCTTTGGTTTCAAGTTCTTTTATCCCTGATTCTATTCTTTTTCCTGTTTCAATAAAATTCTTTAACACAGACTCCATTTGTTTTTTGTTTGCTTCCAGAGTCTTTGATGAAGAAATACATGTCTTTTCCAGCATCTCCAGGCATTTTCCAAAGGCATCAAACTTTTTTGTAATTACATCAAAGGACTTCGTCAGAGAGGAAAAACCTCCACTCAAGGCCTTGAATTGTTTCTCGAAATCTTTCAATCCCCTATCTTTCGCGACTACGGCCTTTGTCTGGTTAGGTGTTTGTTTTTTATTCAATTTTTTCATAATTTATTTTAGTAAAGAACTTACCCGCCTTTTATTTGCCGCCGCACGAACGACGACACGAAAGAGAGAAATGGTACGCCTGTTGCCATACTACAATCAAAC
The DNA here is from genome assembly GCA_015075005.1 of Planctomycetia bacterium. Classification (GTDB taxonomy): domain Bacteria; phylum Planctomycetota; class Brocadiia; order Brocadiales; family Brocadiaceae; genus Brocadia. The sequence continues at coordinate 369,943 of JABTVC010000001.1, read as the reverse complement.
ACTATATTTATGTATACATCTAATTATAATCAAAAGCAATATTATTTTTTTGTACCAGTTTGTTTTTTTAAAAAAAAACAAATAGCCGAACATGTCTTTGTGATAAACAACGACATAACCCTTATATTTAAAGCCAGGATTAAAATAGATTGAGAATGCTAAATGGATGGATTATAATCGTTTTACCTTATATACAGCCCACAAGTTTCCCGGCTGATTGATTTCAAAATTCAGGTGATACATGATAAAAGAAACAAGCGTCATCATTCCCACGTATAACGAAAGGGAAGGAATATCGCAAGTAATTGAATCGTTACAGTCATTAAAAAAAATACACGGTAACCAATGGGAGATTATCATTGTAGATGATGGCTCTACTGATGGCACATCTGAAATGATACGGAACATCCAGGATATTGTATTGATCCGGCATCCCTTCAATCGCGGTTACGGGGCTGCCATCAAAACAGGCATCCGGCACGCAAAATATAATACACTTATTATATCAGATGCCGATGGGACATATCCGGTGCATGATATACCCAGGCTGCTTGCGCAATTATCAAAAAGTGATATGGTCGTGGGGGCAAGAGGAAACAACGATTCAAATATCCCTTTATCAAGACGACCAGCCAAATGGATGCTTAACAAACTGGCTAATTACTTGACGGGAATAAAGATTCCGGACTTGAACTCAGGCTTGCGCGCAATGAAAAAAGACGTTGTGATGAAATTTGTTCATTTACTGCCTGACGGCTTTTCCTTCACTACGACAATCACACTTGCTATGCTTACAAACGACTATACCGTTGAATTTATCCCTATCAAATATAAAATGCGTTCGGGAAGGTCAAAAATCCGTCCCATTCGAGACACCCTCAACTTTTTTCAGCTTATTATTCGGACGGTTTTATATTTTGACCCACTCAAGATCTTTTTACCTATGAGCGCATTTTTCTTTATCTTAAGTATTGCCGTCCTTGTACTGAGTTATTTATTCACCCCGAAGATTATGGACATTACTACCGTCATACTTTTTATCTCCAGCGTACAAATTCTGGCTATTGGGATGATTGCCGATCTTATCGATAAAAGAAATCAACCATGAAAGTCCTTCTCATTAATCCACCATCTGAAAACGAATTACTTGGAAACAACCCCAGCATTATTGAGGAGGAACGAGGTTACAATCCGCCTTTAGGGATATTATATATCGCTGCTTATTTGGAAAAATACACAGACTTTAAAGTAGAAGTCCTGGACGCCCAGGCTGAAGAAATCAGTTACAACCGTTTAGAAGACATCATCCGCACAAAAGCACCTGATGTCGTCGGTATTACTGCCATGACCTTTACCCTCATAGACGTCATAAAGGTCATTCATTTGGCAAAATCAATTCACCCAGACACAAAGATAGTATTGGGAGGTCCGCATGTACACATCTATCCTGAAGAGACTATAAGTATTACCGGGGTAGATATTCTTGTCCTGGGCGAAGGAGAAATTACCTTCAGGGAACTCGTAGAAAACATAAACGATACGACCCGATTAAGAAACACCCCAGGATTAGTCTTTAAAGACGACGGCAAAATTGTTAACACAGGCACCCGGCCACTCAATGAGGATCTTGACAGTTTGCCGTTCCCTGCCAGGCATATGACCCCTATCCACAAATATAGTTCACTCATGGCAAAGAGGACGCCTATTACCACCATGTTTACGAGCCGGGGCTGTCCGTATCGATGTACCTTTTGTGACCGGCCCCATTTGGGTAAAAATTTTCGCGCCAGATCGGCATTGAATGTGGTAGATGAAATGGAGGAATGCATAAAACTGGGCATACGGGAATTCCTGATCTACGATGACACCTTCACCATAGACAGGCAACGGGTAATAGATGTATGTGATGAAATTAAGAGAAGAAGACTCCATATCGGATGGGATATAAGGGCGCGGGTAAACAACATCGATAAAGACTTATTAAAAAAACTGAAGGAGGCAAACTGCGAACGCATTCACTACGGCGTGGAATCGGGCAATCCTGAAATCCTTAAGATATTAAACAAGGGAATCACAGTTGACAGGGTAAGAACTACCTTTAAGGAGACAAAAGAGGCGGGTATATCCGTCCTGGCATATTTTATGATCGGATGTCCAAAAGAAACCAGGAAAGAAATTATGGAAACAATTGCATTTGCCAGGGAGTTGAAGCCCGATTTCGTACATATCACGATATTTACTCCATTCCCTGCCACGGAGATATACATGACGGGACTAAGGGATGGTATTATCAAAAATGATTTTTGGCGGGAATTTGCCAAAAATCCTACCAAAGATTTTCAGCCACGGTGCTGGGAAGAGAATTTTACACGAGAGGAACTTCAGGAATTGATCGTTTATGCCTATAAAAGTTTCTATACCCGGCCGTCTTACATTTTAAAAAGACTAACCCACATACGGTCATTCGGCGAATTCATAAGGATGGCACGGGCAGGACTCAAGGTCTTTGGAATGCAGCCATGAAAGGAGTTTTAGATAAGGAATACGCCATTGCACGCCAGACAAGGCGATCACACATTTATAGATTGAAAAGAAGAACCGACGAGGTATTAAAAGGCATAAAAAAATTCCATCCGGAAGAACCAAGATCAATTCTGGATATTGGGACTGCCGATGGCGTTATGTTAAACAATTTGAAAGGGGCATTTCCCGCTGCAACTTGCATAGGTATTGAATATGCAAACGATTTAATAGCCTGTAGCAAGAGCAAGACCATCTGTTTACTCCGGGGAGATGCCCTTGCATTACCCATGAAAGACAATGTGTTTGATGTTGTGATTGCAACAGCAATTATTGAACACGTCTCAGACCCAATTCAATTAGTCTGCGAGGCCTTTCGAGTCCTGAGAAAAAACGGTATATTTGTCGTGACGACCCCTCACCCATTCTGGGAAAAGATTGCTACGCACATTGGCCATTTAAAAGAAGAGGAACATAACGAACTTATTACTCTTAATAAACTAGTATCTTTATTCGACAAAGCAGGATTTGAAATCGTAAAGGTCGAACAATTCATGATTTCACCTATCGGGATACCATTTGAATCGGTTATTGAAATGATACTGAAGTTGTGTAGACTGAGTTTTTTATTATTAAATCAAAAAATTGTTGGTAGAAAATAAAAAACAGCTCCATCAGAGAACATCTTACCTATTAGGGGTTTTAAATTTGACGATAAGGCAATGGGCAAAAATTTACGAAAAAGAGATTATTGTATTCCTTTTATGCTTTTTTTCTTACGGTTACTTTTTTCATGGTGGCGGTGCTAATCAAAATGCCACGTATGACCAAATCAGGTCAATTGTTGAATACGGCGAACTCTCAATAGATAGGTTTGTATATAACACCCATGATGTGAGTGTATATAAAGGACATTTCTTTTCAAATAAGGGCCCTGGTTTAGCCTTTCTTGGTGTTCCTATAGGTCTTGTATTATTAAAGTCAAAACATATCTTCCTTCATTTCATGATGGAGGATACCTATTTCTTGTTGGTATGCCACCTCATCAGTTGGCTGACGGTAGGTTTCATTTCTGCCATTTTATGTGTTGTACTATTCAGATTCATCTCCCGTTTAACACAATGCACCACAACGGCATTTGTCGGAACAATGGGGTATGCCTTTGGAACGACTGCTTTTGCCTATTCAACAATCTTTTATGCACATCAAGTAGCAGCCGCTTTTTCTTTTATTCCATTTTATATCATTTTCGTTCTAAAAGACAAAAGGGCGAATAGTTTTTCAAGCCTCTTTTTCAGCGGCCTATTAGCAGGATATTCGGTGATTACCGAATATCCCTGCATCTTTGTATGGTTGATATTATTTCTGTATATACTTTTTCTTTTTTCTGATAACAAAAAATATATATTTCTCTTCCTGGCCGGCTCTTCTATTCCAGCAATGATCCTGCTGTTCTACAATTATCTGTGTTACGGCAATCCTTTACTCTTTAGCTATTTTTCGCATTTTGTCAATAATGCAGATATTCAGTCTGGCTTACGAGGAACTGCAAAAACGATCTCTCTTCCTGGCATTGTTATTTTATACAAGATTACCTTTGATCCTTTTAGAGGTATATTCTTCTATTGTCCCTTCCTGTTAACATTCTTTCCGGGTATGTACTTTTTCTTAAGGAAAGAGGGTATTTCCAAAGAATTTCTCCTATTCATAACAATTGTTATATATTATTTCGTTTTCAACGCCTCTTATCGATATTGGTATGGTGGATTATCACTGGGGCCCAGGCACCTTGTAGCAACGCTACCTTTTATGGTTCTCTTATCATCTTTTTTTATAAAACAATATCCAAAGATATCAATATGCGGAGTATTGGTATCATTTTTTTTCATGCTTATGGCAGTTTCCGTTACGCCGGAAACTCCCTATGGATATAAAAATCCTATGATACAATTTTATTTCAAGAATTTCTTTGATTCAAATTTATCACTCAATAAAACGCCTATCTTTAGAACTGATATTTCCAGAGATACATTTAACTCATACAATTTAGGTACTCTCCTTCATTTACCTGATGTTTTATCACTAATCCCATTTTACCTGATTATTATTACTGGAACAATTCGTTTTGTTAGCAAGGCAGAATTAAAGATTTCTGATATTTTTCATAGTTCTTTCTTTGTTTCTATAATAAATAAGGGAGTTACCACATTGAAAAGAAATATAGCGTATTTTAAGCTTAGCTTACTTATTCTTCTTGTTAGTATATTAGGCATACAAATTACCATTATTATTTTAGGGAAAGAATCCCCAATTTACGATAAGAAAGGTAGCTATATTACGCACCCGGGATTCCTGGGGTGGTACTATGAAAACAAGGTATTTTATGGCAAACCAAAATTGGTTCGTTATGACAACAGGATTTCTTTTAATGCCGATTCTTTTAAAGATATTTTTACAGGACATCAATTTAGTGTTATTTGGAGTGGTAGATTATATGCCCCCAGAGATGGACTCTATACATTCTATACGGAATCGGATGATGGCTCATTTTTATACATCGACGATAAACTGGTTGTCGACAATGGAAAAGAACATGGAATTAAAACTGCTAAGGGAGCAATGTATTTAACCAGAGGTTATTATGACATTAAGGTCAAATATTTTAACAGCAAAGGGGGCAGCCACATGAAGGCATATTGGGAAATGCCGGAAGGTTTAAAGAATCAACTGGGAGAAGATAATGTTTCTCATTACGCAATACCATAATTCTTCCCGTTGTCTCTGGTTAGCGCTTCATTTTTCGGCACTACATCTTTGAGTTTAAAGGAGGGTCTTCAGGCAAGTGAGTGGGTAAATTTTTGCATTTTTATATCCCCGGTAGCATGCAAGTAAGAATTTTCAGCCGAAGATATTCCTCATCTCTCAGACCGTATGCCCTTCTCTGTATCACCCGAATCTTGTTATTAAGACCTTCGACAAAGCCTAAAGGTACCTTGTTCTCAGGTCTGCTGTATGCTGCAATGCCATCCCAGTGTTTCTCTATCATTTCTGCAAACTTCTCGTAAGGCTTTAACCGTTGCCACTTCAACGATTCCTTCCAGTTATCGAAAAACTTCCTTGACCATCCCTCTGTCTTATAGCTCCATAACTGTCCAAAGGATTCCCTCAACAGATAGGCAGTGTTGAGCCGTTTGTTTGCCATGAGTAGCTTCTTTAACGACTTGCGTCCATCAAGGGTGAGGTTCTCTCTGTTCGATAGAAGCGTATATTTCTGACCTTTGATATACGAACGTTCTTTACCTGAAAGCCGTGCATATTCCATCTTCCGCACTTTGTCCAACGCTTCCCCAAGATGCCTCATTACATGAAACTTGTCATAAAGAATCGCAGCATGAAACGCATTCTCACTCGTTGACTTCTCAAATGCCTTCCACATATCCATTACTGCCAACCGTAGCTTCTTTACCTTCTTTGCACCAAGCCACTGGTAAAATAGATCAAGACTCTCTTTTGACCTATCCTTTCCTCCAAACCAAATCGGCCTTCCACGCTCCAAATCGCTTACCACTATCCGATAGGTATGCCCTTTCCTTATAGATATTTCGTCTATACCAATTACACGAGGTGCTGCTACTGGATACCTCCGAAGTTGCTTCTTCATGTATTCTTTGTCTAATGTCTTCACCGTATCCCAGTCCAGCCTGAAATCCTTCGCCACATCCTTTACGGTCATAGTCCTGCACTTCCGTCCCACAGAACAGGCAAATCGCTTCGTGTAAAAGGGATTGTCCGCAAGCCATTCCAGTTTTTCCCGCTTCACCTTTCCGCACTTCCGACATAATACTCGCCGTACCTCCACTTCCAGGTAAATCCGTGCATCTCCACAGGATAAATCCCGTACCCGACGCTCCTTCTTGTCGTATTGACTCCAATGAATCTTTCCACAACACCCGCATACCGTTTTTTTTGTGTCCGCTTAAGTCTTATATCGCGGGCATTTGAGTCTCCAAATATCCCCTTAATTTCTGCTCTCGGAACAAACCCGGGGAACCGATATTCGTCCAGCAGTCGTCTCTTTTTTTCCATTTAATTATCATACAGTTTTTTTGCTCATATAAAAACTCCTTTTTCCCTTGTTCTATGCTATGTTGCAGTCACTTCATGGCTTATTTTTACCCACTCACTTGCCTGAAGAGCCATATTTATAAAGAAACTGAAGGTGTTGCATCGGTTGTTTCGTTGGCTGGTTATGAGATCATGACAGAAGGACGAGGCTCTAATGCGGGGACTTGCCTGATCAACCTGAAGGACTGGTCGGAGCGTAAACAATCGGTTCGTGAGATCATAGAGGAATTGGAAGAAAAAACGAAGGATATTGGAGCCCTCATAGAGTTTTTTGAACCACCTCCTCTGCCTGGATTTGGTTCTTCCGGCGGTTTTTCCCTGCGCTTGCTCAATAAAACCAATTCTACGGATTACCATGAATTTGAAAAAATAAATAATGAATTTATGGACGCCATGCGCAAACGAAAAGAGCTGTCCGGCTTATTTACCTTTTATGCGGCCAATTATCCTCAATATGAGTTGCAGATAGACAACAAAGTTGCTATGCAAAAAGGAGTGTCTATCGGAAGAGCAATGGAAAACCTCAACATTATGATAGGGAGTACTTATGAGCAAGGGTTTATTCGATTTGGCCGTTTTTTCAAGGTTTACACACAGTCAGTTCCGGAATCCCGAAGGTTCCCATCGGATATTACGGGCCTGTATGTAAAAAATGAACATGGTGAGATGGTGCCTTATTCAGCATTCATGAAGATCAAAAAAACACAGGGCCCCAATGAAATTACCCGTTACAACTTATACAATTCGGCAGCCATCAGGGGGTTTCCTGCACGGGGGTACACCACGGGCAATGCCATACGAGCGATACGGGAGGTAGCTGCGGAAACTTTGCCCACGGGGTATGACATCGCCTGGGAAGGTCTTTCGTTTGATGAAGCCGCACGGGGAAATGAAGCGGTTTATATCTTTATTATCGTGCTCATTTTTGTCTATTTGGTGCTTGCTGCACAGTACGAGAGCTTCGTCTTGCCTTTAGCAGTAATCCTTTCCCTGCCGATTGGAATATTTGGTTCGTTTTTACTGCTTAAGTTCATGGGATTGGCTAACGACGTTTATGCCCAGGTGGGAATGATCATGTTGGTTGGTTTGCTGGCTAAGAATGCTGTGCTGATCGTGGAATTTGCCGTTCAGAAACACCGGCAGGGAGCGACGATACTCGATGCGGCCATAGAAAGCGCAAGGGTGCGTTTTCGACCGATCCTGATGACGTCCTTTGCCTTTTGTGCGGGAATGATACCCTTGGTTATCGCCACCGGTCCTGGCGCCATTGGTAATCGTACCATAGGCTCATCCTCTCTTGGGGGTATGCTTATTGGAACCGTTTTCGGGGTAATCGTTATTTCCGGATTGTATTACATATTTGGTAGCCTCATAGAAGGCCGTCAACTCGTAAAAGATGAATATGACGAAACCCTGACCGAAGAATATGTCCATACGAGAATGATAGAAAATATTTGCGCAGGAGGGAAGCCATTGCCCTGACCGAAGAATGTGTACATACAAGAGAAAGTCAGAACATGATCTCAAAAATACCGTAAATAAAAAAAGTGTATTGCAAAAAGACTTCAGCGTTTGCGCTCGCATATAGTACCGTTGATTAGTCATTTAAAACAGGATCACAGGATGAGTCGATGTTGATATAGTGGTGTCCATGATGAACAGATGAATATCACCTTCGTAGTGATTGCAAGGAATACCAAAAATCGAAGAGATTAAATACCATGAAAAAAAACAATATATTGAGCTATATAGGGATAATCTGTATTTCGCTGGTATTCGAAGGCTGTGCACCCGCGTTGTTACAGAAAACAGCAAATAACAACGTTCCAGAAAGTTATAATAATATCCAGGATACAACCAATACGGCACAGGTTAGCTGGATGAAACTTTTCACCGATACCAATCTTATAGCCCTGATTGATACCGCACTGCAAAACAACCAGGAACTGAATATCACTTTGCAGGAAATTATCATTGCCGAAAATGAAGTTCGAGCCAGAAAAGGAGTATCTGCCTTTTGTAAATCTTAAGTTGGGGAGCCGGTGCTGAAAAGGTGGGTGAGTTTACCAGGAATGGGCTGTTGAAAAAACCTTGACATTAAATCCGGCAAGAAATTCCCTGAACCACTGCCGGATTATCTGATATCCGGCGATGTTTCATGGGAAGTGGACATATGGAAAAACTGCGGAATGCCAAAAAAGCAGCAGCATTGAGGTATCTGGCCACAATTGAAGGGAAAAATTTCGTAGTAACCAAGCTGATTGCCGAAATTGCCTGTTCTTATTATGAACTGATGGCGCTCGATAACATGCTGACAGCAGTAAAAAGTATATTGAAATCCAGAAAATGCCCTGGAAACCGTAAAGCTACAGAAACAAGCAGCTAAGGCCACCGAACTGGCAGTGCGTAAGTTTGAAGCAGAGGTGTTCAAAACCAAAGTTATCAGTACAACATTGAACAAAAGATCACGGAAACGGAGAACAGGATCAACTTCCTGGTGAGTAGATTCCCTCAGCCTGTTCAGCGAAACTCTCAGGTTATAATGATTTGGTGCCTGACACGATCCAAGCCGGTCTCCCATCACAATTATTGACCAATCGTCCTGACATTAAACAAGCCGAACTGGAGCTGGCAGCTGCAAAGCTGGATGTGAAAGTGGCGAGAGCAAGGTTTTACCCTTCTTTAAATATTACTGCGGGCGTAGGTTATCAGGCATTTGACATGAGGTATTTGCTAGGAACGCCAGAATCCATACTGTATAACCTGGCCGGAGAGTTGACGGTACCCCTGATCAACAGAAACGCAATAAAGGCAACCTACAACAATGCAAACGCAAAGCAGATACAAGCTGTTTACAATTACGAACGTACCGTTCTGAACGCTTACATTGAGGTTGTCAATAAACTGTCAAAGATCAGTAACCTGAAAAATAATTATGACCTGAAGGCAAAGCAGGTGCAGGCGCTTACCCAGTCGATTACTATTGCAAACAACCTGTTTAAATCAGCCAGGGCCGATTATCTGGAGGTGTTAATGACTCAGCGTGATGCGTTGGAAGCGAAAATGGAATTGATTGAAACGAAAGTACAGCAAATGAACGCAATGGTTAGTATTTACCAGGCTTTGGGTGGGGGTGAAGTCAATTATGTGAAATACCAACTACACTATCTCAAGAATACTACCTTTGGACAAAAAGAACTGGCCGATTGCGAGCCGTAATAAATTTCTGGAATTGAATAAAGAAAAGCGCTGGGTATCATCATCTGTCAGCAATCATCTGCCTATCTCCTCATGGGCCGGGATGAGTCCAGCAACAACGGAAGCGCTGGTAAAAAAGTCTGCGGCACGACCCACGGCAATAAGAGCTTGGAGGAGATTGCCTTGACAAAGGCGAAGAGAAGATAACGAAGAGTTATGTCAAACGTCTCGCATCTCTTGGTTATCAAGTAACGTTGTCAGAAGTGGCATAAAAGCAATGCAATAAATGGAAAACAGGTCGATATTTACTGGTGGTGAAAGACCCGGAAATGAAACTGACCAAGCCAGTTATAAGCACAAAGGAATGTTGCCAGGAGCACGCAGGTGAAATTTTAATATCAAACTGGCTATCCGTTTTAAAGAAATATTGTAACAGATAGCACTCTCAAACACTCCAGAAGGAGATTTTCAGGTGAAATCCCTATACAATCGAGTTAATTGTTCAGAGCACAGAAGGTAGCCGGTGGTAAGCAGATGGCAATAGGCAATGAAATTTATCCTGCATAACTACTTCACCGGAGAGCTGTTCATTCTGGGGTCCGTCTTTTCCCTCAATTCCCCAAAAATAACCTTCAGGATGTCTTTTATCTCAATCAAACCAGAGACAGTGCCCAGGCATCTTTGACAATAGCAATATGTAATCCCTTTTGCTGAAATTCCTTGAATATCGTGCTAATCTTTTGTCTTCAGATACAAAATAAGGCTCGATTATGAGATCTTCCAGGATAAAAGCGGATTATTCACAATCATATTAATGATTGCCTTTGCATGGATGAGGCCGATGATATTATCGATGCAATGTCTGTATACCGTACCGTGTATAATTTTCTTCGGTGACGATTCTCATTATTTCTTCACGGTCCACGCCGGCATTTATAGCAACAATGCGTTCTCTCTCAGTACCATGATCTCTTTAGAGAGCTTATCATTAAATTCAAATATCTTGTACAATAATTTGTGCTCACCGTCTGCCAATTCCCCGTCTCTCCGCTTTCCTTAATAATGTGTTTCACCTCCTCACGGCTGAAGATCGTTCTTTGTATTCAATTTTCACGCCAAATAGCTTAAAGAAAAGGTAGGCTATATACGTAAGTAAGATAACACCCGGTGACAATATCCATCGTATCCACTCATATGGTTTAATAATCAGTAAGGAAAGTTGTTCAGGAAATTGTGTTTGCTAATAGCTTGGGAAATGTCTCAGCAAACAGAAGTAAAATAAATGTAACAATAAGTGGTGCTAAGAGTATCCCCCACTCCTGTAAATAATATATCGCAACCGTTGTTCCTATCGTTGATACAAGAGAGTTGACGATATTATTCCCCGTGAGAATGGTGCTGAGGAGCTTGTCAGGTTCGTTAAGGCTCTTATAAATAGAAAGGGCTTTTATTCTTTTGTTTAATGAGGTAATCCAGCCGTACTTTGTTAAGAGAAAAGAGCCGTTTCTGTTATTGAAAAAAAGCAGAAACGATGAAGAAGCATAAAAATAGTATAAACATAAAAATTATTGTTGAAGTAGAAAAATGCATTGAACCCATAAAAATAACTCCTTTTTATCGCTTCTTCAGTCATAATTATTATGAAAGATTATTCCTTTTCTTTTTCGATAATAAGATTCACGATCTCTTCCGGCGAGGTGGATTTCATGATCCTCTGTTTAAATGGTTCATCGATAAACAAACGGGCAATCCTGCTTAAAAGGCCGAGATACTTGCTGTCGGTGCGTTCATTTGTGGCAATGAGAAAGATTAAATGAACAGGTTTTCCGTCGATGGCATGGAATTCAATCCCCGGTTCTGAAATCCCCAGAAATGCAATAACATCCCTTACTCCGGAAGTTTGAGCATGGGGGAATTCCAATCCACCGCCAATTCCTGTACTTTTTAATCTTTTCCGTTCAGTTACCTTCTTAAGGAGGTCTGTTTCGTTTGTTACCTTTTCTGAAGCTCTGGCCATCTGTACCATTTTTCCAGGACATCGTATTTATCCTTTCCGTTCAGATTGATAATTATCCGTTCTTTGGTCAGGACATCTGAAAGTTTCACATTCGCCCCTTTCGCTATGAAATTCTTTTCTATGGTTTTCGCATGGCAAAATGTAACCATAGTCTTTATGCCACATGATCGGCACTCAGATACCGGAGGTGTTATATACCAAAACGTTTATTCAGAATGATTATATTTAAAATGGCATTTGTCCTCCAAACAAAAATAATATTTTCATATTCCAGGAGTAAATATCATCAGATTTTATTCTTTTACCACCGCAACGTCATTACCATGTTCCACCTTCTTCTCAGGAAATAACATCGATAATTTCATGCGCCAGTTATTTACAGACATGTGATCATGCCATAGCATTTTGAATAGTCATGGTATGAATTCCGGCGTTATCATTTAGTCGCCAATACGTTTTATGGCTGCCCCAGAATTGACAGCCGTTCTTCGAGTCGTTCGTATCCCCGGTCCAAATGATAGATACGATGGATTTGAGTTATCCCTTTTGCCACCAAACCTGCAAGCACAAGTCCTGCGCCGGCACGCAGATCGGAGACCATCACTTCAGTACCAGACAGGAAAGATATGCCCCGGATAATCGCACTTGCCCCGTCTACACGGATGTCAGCACCATCCTTCGCAATTCGGCAGCATGAATGAATCTGTCGGGATATATCTTTTCGTTAATAATACTTTTTCCTTCTGCGATGCATAACAAGGCCATAACTGGGCCTGCATGTCCGTGGGCATGCCGGGATACGGGAGTGTCATCAAGTCTACTGCATGATATCCGTGGTTTCCTTTGACCCTGATAGTGTTACCGAGAGGAGTTATTTCCACGCCGATTTCCCGTAATTTATCGATTACCGCGCCGAGATGTTCCGGCCTTACATTTTCCAGGGTAATGTCTCCCCTCGTAATAGCACCGGCAATCATAAAGGTTCCCGCTTCGATCCGATCAGGAATAATTTCATAATCGACGCCATGTAATTTCTGAACACCTTCAATCGTCAGCTTATTGTCTCCAATCCCGGCAATTTTGCGCCTGCCTTGTTCAGAAAATTTGCAAGGTCCTGCACCTCCGGTTCACAGGCTGCGTACTCGATTGTAGTTGTGCCTTCCGCCAATACCGCTGCTGTCAGAACATTGCAAGTTCCCAGCACGGTTTTCCCTGTAAAGGAAATATTTGCTCCCTTTAGCTTATCTGCCGAAGCGGTTATGTATCCTTCCACTGTTTCAATTCAGCACCCAGCGCCGTAAGGCCTTTTATATGTAAATCGATGGGGCGTTGACCAATAACACACCCGCGGGATAGGAAACTTTGCCCTGCCTCTTTTACTTAATAAGGGTCCTAAGACGCATATGGAGGCCCTCATCTTTCTGACAAGTTCATAAGGCGCTGTAAATTTATCATTATTTTCTCCATCCCTGAATAGTATCTCGATAGTTCCATCCTCATTCTTTTTTACTTCTCCGCCAAGATTCATTAGTATTTCCGATTGTGTTTGGATGTCGACAATGTTTGGTATCCCTTTTTATCCTGGATGGGCCATCTAATAATAAACATGCTGCCATAATTGGTAAGGCAGCGTTTTTGCCCCATTAATTCTCACGCTTCCTTCTAACCGACTTTCTCCTTCAATGACGATTTTATCCACAAGCTCCCTCCATTTGTGCAACAACGATACGGTATATATTCTGATAGTCTTTCACAAGTTCTGGCTTTTAAAGCGTCCTGTATTTTCTATGAACTGCGCTACCTTTTGTGCCTGTTTTTCACCGACCTCAAAATAATAAACCCGCCTGGCCTGAGCCAGGTATTTGCATGTGCGATGATACGTTTGAACATAGAGAAACCATCTTCCCCGCTGACAAGTGCGATATACGGTTCATAATCCCCACTTCCCTTTGCAAGGTGAATTCATCCCTTGATACATAAGGGGTTTGATAGGATAAAATCGGCCTTTGCTTCAATTCCGTAACCTTCGAGGGGTTTAAAGGTATCACCACATAAAATGTTATCTGATTGAGTACTTCATGCCTTTGTGCATTCATCGCAGCAACAGATAATGCATCAGGGGATATATCTATCGCAAATACCCTGGCCTTATCCATTTTTTGCCAGCGCTATCGCAATGTTACCACTTCCCACCCCAATATCCACCATAACGATCTCATTTTCTTTGGACAGATTTTGCGACTTTTCAATAACGGCCGTTACAACTAATTCCGTCTCGGGGCGCGGAATCAACACGCGTTCGTCTACATAAAAATCTAAGGACATAAATTCAGCATGATGCGTGATATATTGTAATGGTACCCCGCTGTGAGCGTTTCTGGATAGCTTTCTGGTACTTACCGCAATAGTGCTTTCCACTGGTTTGTCAGGATATACATAAAGGTGATACGTTTGCAACCCAAAAGGTATGATAAAATAACTTCCGCATCAGGCGAGGGGAATCGATGCCATGATTATGCAATATCTTACTTGCCCAGGAAATGAGGTTCGATGCGGTATATTTGTCAGAAATGTGTGTTCGGTTCTTCGGCGGGCATCTTCATCCATGGCGCGCTGAAGAGAGGTGGTAGCTTCTGTTCTGATGTAAATCAGCATGAGGCATACGGGTAATGTGTGTATCTGTTGACATCTTTATCGGGCTTATTATTAGTACCCCTCATAAACTTGTATCGTAAAATAAGAGTGTAAATACCCATATGACTCTCTTTCAGATATAAGGCGGGGATAATGGATGAAGAAGATTATCCGGGCAATTTTCGTGCGAAGGAAGAAACCTTCAGTATTGTGGTAAGAGGACACTGGCATGTAAAACTAAAATAGGGTAAATACAAACTGAAAATGGAGACAGAGAGACCTTTATTCTCGCCTCACCCCTGAGAGTATAAGCTGTTATACTGGTCTAATAGTTTTAACTGCATACGGCGTGCAGACACAAAAGCCAGGCTACTAAATATTGACGGGTTATCAAAGGCTTGCTGCCAGGTGCTTTAACTGCTCTTCTTTATAATAGGTCAAGAGTGCTTCAATAATTTCATCTAAATATCCGAGCATAACCTGCTCCAAATTGTGTACGGAGAAGTTTATCCGATGATCAGTTACCCGATTTTGCGCATAGTTATAGGTGCGTATCTTTTCACTGCGGTCCCCTGTTCCAATCTGATCCTGTCGTATCTGGTCGCGTTCGTTCCGTTTCTGCCCTTCGAATAATTCATATAATCTGCTTCTTAAAATACGCATGGCCTTTGCACGGTTCTTGTGCTGAGATTTTCGTCAAGGCATTTTACAACTACCCCTGTAGGAACATGAGTGACTCTGACAGCCGAACTTGTTTTGTTAACCTTTTGCCCGCCAGGCCCGGATGCCCGGAATGTATCCACTAAAATATCATTAGGGTTAATATCAATTTCTACCTCTTCAATTTCCGGAGTATGGCTACCGTGGCCGTTGATGTGTGAACTCTGCCGCTGGCTTCTGTCCTTGGTACTCTTTGAACACGATGAGTTCCGCTCTCAAAGCGCAGCTTTGATATACGTTATTCCCTTCGACAGAAAAGGTTACTTCCTTGAACCCCCTAAGTCCGTTTCGCTGTTGTCAAAAGCTCCACCTTCCATCCCTGGCTTTCCGCATATCTGGTATACATGCGAAACAGATCAGCTGCAAAGATAGCCGCCTCCTCACCCCTGTCCCTGCACGTATTTCGGCAATTACATTTTACCGGAAATCTTATCCGCAGTAACAAGCAATCCCTTGATCTCTTCAAAGAGAGATTCTTCCTGTTTTTCCAGGCATCCCAGCTCATCCCCTGGCCATCTTCGCCAATTCTTTGTCTTCTCCTTCTTGGGCCAAAAATCCCTCCGCTTCCTTCTTCTTCGAGGGTTTCTGTCAGTTGCAGATATTTGCCTGCCATCTTGACAAGACTTCCGTGCTCCTTTATATACGCTGTATAACGACCTGAATCTGCAAGTATCTCGGGGTCAGATAAGAGCTTCTCCAGCTCATTATATCTTTCGTATGTTTTTTCTAATTTTTTAACAACTTGGCATTCATTTTGCTTTACGACTTCTTCATTCTTTTGACTCTTCTTTAACCTCTTTGGAACTTCTCAATTTGACCCGCACTATCCACAAACTTCTGCTTACCTGTATAAAACGGATGGCATTTTGAACAAATTTCTACAGTAATTTTGGTTTTGTTGACCTTGTCTTAAACGTCTCACCGCACCCACATGAAACAAGCGTTTCTATGTATTTCGGATGAATTCCTTCTTTCATTGCTTCTCCCCTAAATAAACAATGCGTTCGTAGAACGCATAACAAAATGAGACACCTATTTATCTTACAGCACGGCTAAAATTCTAACAAACCAGCAGATATTCTGCAATAGAATTTTTTTGCAATAGTTTTATAAAATTCATTTGAATATTTATAGTAATTAAATATAATGAGAGTTTTAAACTTCGTAATATAAATTTCACCAGTGAGTTTAATTTCAATTGTTTCATTCCTTTCCTGATGGCAACGATACTACTGCATTGTTTTGGGTAAAGCGAAAATGCTTGTTGGGTAAAACTTTTTGTTTAAGCGTTTATGTTTGAGTCAATTGCGAATAGCCTGGAAGGCGTTTTTAGTAAACTCCGCGGAAAGGGACGTCTTACAGAATCAAATATCAAGGACGGAATGCATGAAGTGCGTTTGGCGCTCCTTGAGGCTGATGTGAATTATAAAGTTGTCAAAGATTTCGTGCAACACGTTACGGAACGTGCTGTTGGGGAAGAGGTAGTCAGGAGCATTGCACCAGGGCAGCAGGTTATTAAGATTGTTCACGACGAGTTGATTAAGCTGATGGGGGAATCCGACACGGCGATTCCTTTTAAGGATGGTGAGCCAACAGTAATCATGTTGGTTGGGCTGCAGGGTAGTGGCAAGACAACCACTGCGGGAAAGCTTGCTAAAACAATCTTTTCGAAGGGGAAAAAGCCCCTGCTTGTGGCTGCAGATACACAACGTCCCGCTGCGGTTGAGCAGTTAAAGGTGTTGGGCCAACAACTTACTGTGCCCGTCTATTTTGAATTAAATTCTCAGCCGGTGAAAATTTGCAAAAATGCCGTGAAATATGCGAAGGAGAACGCCCATGATGTTTTTATCGTTGATACAGCAGGAAGATTACACATTGATAATGAACTGATGTTTGAATTAAAGGAGATCAAAGAAGAACTGGAACCGCATCAGATTTATTTTGTTTGTGATTCTATGACAGGGCAGGATGCCGTTAACAGTGCAAAGGAATTTAACACCCAGTTAGGTTTTGACGGGGTGATATTAACCAAACTCGATGGCGATACCCGAGGTGGAGCGGCCCTCTCAATACGAGCGGTTACCGGAAAGCCGATCAAATTTGTAGGTATTGGCGAGAAGTTAGACCGTCTTGAGGAATTTCATCCGGATCGCATGGCCTCCAGGATACTTGGAATGGGTGATGTCGTATCCCTTGTAGAACGGGCGCAACAGGCTGTTAACATGGAAGAAGCTCACAAGTTGAGCAAAAAGATACAAGACGATACGCTCGGTCTTGATGATTTTCTTATGCAACTCCAGCAGATTAAAAAGATGGGACCGTTAAAGGAGGTCCTTGGCATGATTCCGGGTTTGGGGAATAAGATGGATGGCCTGAATGTGGACGAAAAACAATTGCAACGGCTCGAAGCTATTATCAGGTCTATGACGACCGCGGAACGGAAGAATCCGGACATCGTGAACGGAAGCAGAAGACAGCGGGTGGCCAATGGAAGTGGAGCAACTATCCAGGATGTCAATCAATTGCTCAGGCAGTTTAAGTCGATGAAGAAATTGATGAAACATTTCAAAGGGAATGAAAAAGGTTTAAAGAAGATGAGTTTATTATCTAAGGGTTTGCCCCTTGGTAAAGGTATGATGAGATAATACAACAGGTAAGAAATTACATTTTATTTATACGGGTTGCAGAGTGATACGGTATAGAAAATCCCCCTTAGAAAAGGGGACGATGGGGTTGTAAAAGAGCACAAAAAAACACAACCCCTTGAGTCCCCCTTTATTTAAGAGGGACTTACATCGGATAACTTGATTTGTAAGGAGGGGAAAATGGCGGTAAGGATCAGAATGACGAGGATGGGTAGTAAAAACAGACCATATTACAGGATCGGTGCATTTGATGCCCACGAAGAACGGGACGGAAGGGTGATTGAGAATCTGGGCACGTATGACCCAATGGAATCAAATAACGAAAAACAAGTTACCTTGAAAAAAGACCGGGTGGAATATTGGCTGGGTGTAGGTGCAAAGCCGACAGAATCGGTCGCCGTTGTGCTGAAAAAATTTGGTATTCCCTGCAAAAAATAAGACATGCGTATCGATATTTTGACATTATTCCCTGAAATGTTTGAAAATGTCTTTGGACATGGCATGCTAAAGATTGCAAGGGAAAAGAATATTGTTCAGTATAACCTGTACAATATCCGGGAATATGCCGATAACAGGCGATGCGTGGATGACCGCCCGTACGGCGGGGGACCGGGGATGGTGATGAAGCCGGAACCTGTATTTAATACCGTCGAAGCGATAGAACAGCAAACCGATGCCCGCTCTAAAAAGATTTTGTTAACACCACAGGGACACCGGCTTTCTCAATCCATCGCCAGTGAACTGACAAAAGAGCCTTATTTGATGCTAATATGCGGTCATTATGAAGGTTTTGATGAAAGGATACGGACAGGGCTCAATGTGTTTGAGATTTCTATTGGTGATTTTGTCCTTTCGGGTGGGGAGATACCGGCAATGGTGGTTATCGATGCTGTAGTTCGTTTGATACCGGGCGTGCTGGGTGATCTGGAGTCCACAACAAATGAGTCATTTAGTGATGTTTTGCTGGAGTATCCACAATATACCCGTCCGTCGGAATATCGGGGTATGAAGGTGCCAGAGGTACTGATGTCAGGCCATCATCAGAAGATAAAAGAATGGCAAAGAGATCACGCCATAAAAAGAACTTTGGAAAAAAGGCCGGATCTTTTTAATAAAAAGTAATCGCATTTTCCTCATGAATTTACCAGGCGAAAACAGGAGATAGGAGACAAGGGCATATGAATATTATTGACGTGATTGAAAAAGAACAAATGAAAAAAGCAACACCACACTTTTCTGTTGGTGATCAGGTGGATGTATCAGTAAAGATTGTTGAAGGCGACAAAGAGCGTATTCAGATTTTTGGTGGGGTGGTAATTGCAAAAAATGGTGGCGGATTTAAAGAAACTTTTGTTGTAAGACGCATTGTACAGGGCGAAGGCGTGGAACGGGTGTTTCCCATTCATTCTCCGAAGATTGCTGATATTAAAGTGATAAAGTCAGGCCGGGTAAGACGTGCAAAGTTGTATTATATGCGTAAAAGGACCAGCAAAGGAACGAGATTGCAGGAAAAGTATGAAACACCGTCACCGAAAAGTGTACCAGCGAAAAGTGATCAATCTCAGAGTAGCAGTAAATAGTATTATTATTTGTAAGTCCTTCAGGTAATCCATGTGCACCCGGGTTCACCATTTTTAGGATAGAGGACAGTGCAATTCCTTCGTGCTAAAAAATACGTTACTTCAATAATAAACTTGTTCAAACACAAAATTGAGGAACCGCCTGATAAGAGGGGTATAGGTACAAAAGGGGAGTCGCTCGCTGTAAAATTCTTAAAAAAAAGGGGATATAGAATACTGCAGCGAAATTACCGGCGCAGGAATGGAGAAATAGATATTGTTTGCTATGACCACGGAACGATTGCATTTGTTGAGGTCAAGACACGCCATTCTGATAGATACGGGCCGCCGGAACTCTCTGTTACCGAGACTAAAAAGCGACAGATTGCAAAGATTGCCTCGTACTATGTTGCAGAAAAGAATATAGAGGGAGTAAATCTGCGCTTTGATGTGGTTTCCATTTTTTACTCATCAGATAAACAACGTCCAACGATAACACTTTTTAGACATGCCTTTATTAAAAATGATGTTGCCACCTCCGGGATATAAAGTTTAAGATATGATTATTGATACCCATGCCCATCTCGATTTTCCGGACTATAAATCAGACCTGGAATCTGTTTTGTCTCGCGCGAAAGAAGCCGGCGTAGGCTATATGATTAATGTGGGCACAAGTCTCGCGGCAAGCAAGAAGAGCGTTACTCTCGCAAACCGATTTGACAATATCTATGCCAGTATCGGGATTCATCCCCATGACGCATCAAAGGTTTCCGAGCAGGATTGGCAGGCCATTGAATCCTTAGTCAGGGAACCAAAGGTGATAGCAATAGGGGAGACAGGACTCGACTATTATAGGAATCGCAGCCCTCACGAAGACCAGCAGCGCATCTTTCGCAAGCATCTGACACTGGCAAAAACCCATAATCTGCCGGTGATTATCCATTGCCGTGAGGCTGACAGCGATTGTTTAACGATATTACAAGAGCATAAAAATGGTAATTTAAGGGGGGTAGTGCATTGTTTTAGTGGGACAAGGGAGATGGCCAGGAAATATATAGAATTGGGATTCTATATATCATTTGCAGGGCCGATCACCTTTTCAAATGTAAATAGCCTGAGAGAGGTCGCGAAATCAATTCCTGTAGAACGAGTTCTTTTGGAAACTGATTGTCCTTTTTTATCACCGCAACCCAAAAGAGGTGAGCGCAATGAACCTTCCTATCTATCGTATGTTATTCCTGTGCTAGCTGACATCTACGGACTGTCTGTACAGGACATCAGGCGAATCACCACCTTTAATGCCCATAAACTCTTTGGTATTGGTGAGCCTGAACAAGAAGGAAAGGTTGCTTATGCCATTCGAAATTCGTTATACATAAACCTCACCAACCGGTGCTCGAACATGTGTGCCTTTTGTATGAGAGAAACCTACCCTATTGTGAAAGGGCATCATCTGGCTTTAAAAAAAGAACCAACTGCAGAAGAAGTAATACATGCCATAGGAGACCCGAGTGGTTATGACGAGATTGTCTTTTGTGGTTATGGTGAACCTACGGAACGGCTAGATGTGTTGATAACCGTTGCACGATTCCTGAAGTCTAAGGGAAAGCGTACCCGATTGGATACAAATGGTCACGGCGACCTGATCAACGGACGGCCAATTATTCGTGAATTAGAAGGGCTGATCGATACCATCTGCATCAGTTTGAATGCAGATACGGCAGAGAAATATGAAGAGATATGCAAGCCCGTTTTTGGAGAAAAGGCGTATCCCGCCCTCATTCAGTTTATTAAGGAAGCAAAACAAGTGCTACCGAATGTACAGGTTTCTCTTGTAGAAATGCCAGGAGTAGATGTAGAAAAATGCAGGAAAATAGCACAGGAGTTGGGGGTTGATTTCAGGGTAAGAAGGCATGATGTGCTTGGTTAATTAAATTGTATTAAAAATATTTGCAATCCCGGCGTTCTTCGTGGGAAACTGGAATTTTTTTGACTTTTAAGAGATGTTACGAAAAGCAACTATTGACGATGTAGAAAAAATTTATAAACTCATCGGCGACTTTGCAGCAAAAAATGTGATGTTGCCACGATCGTTGAGTGAGCTTTATGAGAATATCAGGGATTTTTTTGTGTTCACCCAGAATGGCCAGGTGGTGGGCTGTGCTGCCCTGCATATCTTTTGGAAAGACCTTGCAGAGATAAAATCAGTTGCCGTGGTGGAATCCTGTCAACATGAGGGGATTGGTAAAAAACTGGTGATGGTGTGCAAAAGGGAGGCACTCAAGCTCCGTATCGCAAAGATGTTTGTCCTTACGTATGTGCCTGAATTCTTTGAAAAATGCGGATTCCACCGGGTAGAGAAGGAAACCCTGCCTCACAAGATATGGTCAGAATGCGTCAAATGTCACAAATTCCCGGATTGTGGTGAAATCCCATTGATTTACGAGTTGAATAAAAACACCGGACGAGACGCAACCGCGTAATCTCTTCCCTGACATCTGAAGCGGAACATTCCTTTGTTAAACATTGAGCGGAGAATTTTTTCTTAAGGCGCCAGGATTTGACTATAGTCGGTTTTGTTTCAAGGATTTTATTGAATACTGTTCATAGGAATTCTTTTTACTTTTACCGCACGATTTTTATCTTTCTCCTTTGGATATCACAAATCAATCCTTTGTATTCAGAAACTGCCCCGGCAGACAAAGCAAAAGTCATCACTGATAACAGCACCATTACCAGAATTCAGAAACCCCTTATTGTACGAAGTGATAAAGAGACGATGGAATATTTTATGGAACACGTAGAAGAACTCACGAAACAGGGAAAGGATTTTAAAAAAAGAGATTTGATACTTGAGGTCAGAGGAAATGGACGCTACGGCATACAGATGCCATCAAAACAGATCACCGGGGAGTTTGAGTTATTGGAACGGCAGCCACAGAAAGCCATCTATCTGGGACGCGGCAACGCCACCGTTTTCTTTAGCTTTTCAGGCGCTATTGTATTAGTGGTCGACTACACGACACAAAATGACGAGGCAGGTTCTTACGAAGAGGTGAAAACGTCTGTTTATTTGAAATTCGACAATACCTTTCTCGGTCTTATTGCCAGGGCGGCAAGCCCTATCCTGAATCCCAAATTAGATAAACTTATTACCAAGTTTGCTACAAAGACGAAAAAGGTAGTAGAGGCCGCCTATGCAAATAAGACAGGCATGAAATAAATGAACATGGGGCATTATACAAACATTAACTCATAGGTAGATCATCACAGAGAATGAAGTTGAGATGCCTGGAAATTGAAAAAAGCACAACCTCTTGACATCACAACTTCCTGTTTCTCCGTATTCTTTTGCGTGTTTATGGTTAACTCTTACACTAAATATAGCCCAGCCTGGACAACCGTTCCTTGATCTTGTCTTCTTCTTCAGGCGAATAGACGTGTTCGGCCGGCCCTGTTTGGCTTAAATAACCAAGCTCTGTCAATTTTTGAAATATCTTATTCACAGATTCTTCGACGGTTTCTTTATCAGTTTCTACCACAACCTCAGCATTGAGCGGTTCCTCATACGGATCTGATACCCCGGCAAAATCCCCGATATCACCCTTCGGTGCCTTTTGGTATAATCCCGTTATATCCCGTTCAACACATACCTCCGGGGGGCATTTTGCATACACCTCAACAAAACTACCAATCTCCCTGCGCGCCTTGTCCCTGGCCTCCCGATAAGGGGAGGTGGTGACAGAAATAACGGCCACACCATTTCTCGTGAGTAATTTACAAATGAATGCTATCCGCTGGATGCTGATATCGGCGTCCTGTTTACTGAAACCCAATCCCTGGCAGAGGTTTATTCTGACCGTATCACTGTCAAGTATTTCTACGTTTCTCCCCCATTCCTTCAGCTTTTTATCAAGAAGATGGGCAAGAGTCGTTTTTCCGGCGCCCGATAATCCCGTAAACCAAACCGTAAAACCCTTATTCATTCTTTATATCCTTATAAGATCCTTTATCATTTTCCATTACATTACTGGCATTGACACAAAATACCCCTCATCTGTCCCTTGCAAAGGAGAAATTAGATGAGTCTTAACTTTTTATCTCCCCATCATTCCATCCTTCAAAAGGAGAAGAAAGAGAGGTGGTCAATTTGGTTGCGGCTACGCCTGCGCTATGAAATGCCGGAGCAACCCTTCGCCTGCTATTATGAAATAACATTTCCTTCCATATCTTCGGTGCACCTTAACGCCCATGTAATTCAATATCGTTGGGGCAATATCATACAATGTTACCCCTGAAGTCTTTTCCCACCCTGATTCATGCCATTTTGCATGACAAAATACCATACTGTGCGTGATTTGCATCATCGGGACCTGTATCGTTTTCACTCGCCCATATTGTTGCGTTCCCAACACTGCCAATAGAACGCCAGAAGAGATCCCCATAATAGACAATTAAATCCGGCGGTATACCATTGCATGTTGAGTAGATATCCTCAGGTTTATAGGCCTTCGTATGAATGTTATTACCATTCTCATCTCTCAAATCCTCCAACTTTTTTATCAGTTCATTCCTCACATGTTCATAGTGCTGAGGTGCAATAATTCCTTTGGGCTCACGGCCCTTTACATTCATAAATAGCCGTCCATAATAACCACCCTCACCCCAGGCCATCGTATTCCCCCAGTCAACGATGAGTTTGTTGAACGGAGTGACTTCCGCAGGATAATGCACCAATTTCAGGTAACCGTTCTGAATAAGCCATTCATTGATGCAGATGCCTCCCATCATCTTCTTGGCGCCATGATCGGACACAATAAGGATCATGGTGTCGTCATGAAGAAGCTTAAAGGTCTCACCTATTTCCTCATCAAGATATTTATAGTAATTCAGGATGGCGTTCTGATACTTTGAACCAGGCACATACCTGGGATGGTCTTGATCAAAATGTTTCCAGAAGGCATGGTGTATCCTGTCCGGACCCATCTCTACCATCATAAAGAAATCCCATTCTTTGGAACGGATAAAATGTCGGGTGAGCCTGAACCGCTTCTCCGTCATGGCATAGATCTCTTTTAAGATGGACTCTTTCTTATCGCTCCGGAACTCATCCACATCGAGGATATAGCCTTTTGAAACGGCCTCTACCTCAGCCTTCAACTCGGGGGGATACGTATATTCACCCTTCGTATCCGGCGTCATAAAGCAAGTGACCATACACCCATTTACAGGCTGGGGAGGATACGTCATGGGCACACCAATTACCACGACCTTTTTACCTACCCCCGAGAGGATATTCCATACGGTATCCACATTGACCGCTTTCGAATTCGCAAAGGTCAATCCCTCGTAATCGTAACTCGACCGGTTTCTAAACCCATAGATTCCAAGCCTGCCGGGATTAGCGCTTGTCATCATGGACATCCATGCAGGGCAGGTAATGGCCGGAATAGTACTTTTCATCTCACCATACCTGCTCTGGGAAATCAGTCGTTGTATATTCGGCAACTGATTTAACCAGCGATCGAAAAAAAGTTCGGGAGGCACTGAGTCCAAACCTAACACAAATACCTTTTTCTTATTTATCATCATAGAAATGCATCACCTGGTAAAATTTATCCTATATATCATTACGAATGACATTTTTGTATTTTTTTCCATTTTTTACAAGTGACCAGGAACGTGTCTATTTCGACTGTAATATTCTACTGCAAAACAAGTTACAATGCAAATTAATTTGCCGTCAATTCCTGCTGATTCCTGTCTGTTCCGATGGAGTTGACTACATTTTGACTACAATTTGACTACAGTAAAAATTGTATCATCTCAATTCACAATAAGATGGCTTAATGCCGTCTGCCTCTTCCGATTGTCAATCTGCTTCACTGCCATTGACAGTGCCTTCCTGCTGCCAACAAAGACGCACAACTGCCTTGCTCGTGTCAGACCAGTATAAATAAGATTCCTAAACAGCATCTTGAAATGTTGTGTGGCAACGGGAATGATAAGAGCGTCAAATTCGCTCCCCTGCGATTTATGTATGGTAATGGCATAGGCAAGTGATATTTCCGTTAGGTCTTCCCGCTCATAGGTAATTGGGGACTGCTTCCCGAACTGAATCAGGCAGGAATAGTTTTCCAAATCAATTGACTTTATCCCGCCAATATCCCCATTGAATACACCCAGGTCATAGTTATTGCGGGTCTGGATAATCCTGTCACCCTCACGGTAGACACGCTCACCTATCAGAATCTGTTTCTTCCCCTGCTGTTCAGGATTCACGGCTTGCTGAATGGCTTGATTAAGGTTGAGCGTTCCAAGACTGCCCCTGACCTGCGGGGACAGGATTTGTATCTCAATGTCCTTCCCATAGTATTCTGGGATAGCCTTGGTATATAATCGCAAAACCATATCCAGCCCTGTCATCCCATGATGAAGTGCCGACCAGGGGTGAACTGACTTGATTATGGACTTCAGTTGCTCAATGCCGCCCTGAGCCCGATGAACTTTCATCAAATCGACATGCTTAAACTTCTCCGGTATATTGAATATAGGTGCATAAATCTCCGACTCTTCCCTGCATTCCTGTACGAGAAGGCTATCAATCAGCAAGGTATCTTCTTCACGTTTCATAACCCCTGTGATTTTATCCCCTGCCTGCAACATCTGTTCCTCTCCGGTCGTTACGGTACGCCTGATGGCTGCCTTTGCCCTTCCTAAGAATTGTAATTGTTCCTGTGTTGCTTCCTCTGCATCAACAAAAAGGCATCCTGCTTTGTCCTTCCACAATTCAGGCTTAAAGAACGGAGATTCAATCTTCGGAATCTGACCTTTGTTTATTTGATGGGCAAATCGGATAATCATTGACTCATCAGCCTGACGGAAAACCTTGGTGAGCCTGAAACTCGGCACACCTGTTGCCTGCAGAAGGTCATGCAATACGCTTCCCGCCCCAACAGACGGCAATTGGTCGGGGTCTCCTATAAAGAGCACCTGGGCATTTCCGGGGACTGCTTTAAAGAGTGCGGCTGCTAAGTGTATATCCAGCATGGAACATTCATCAACAATCAGGTAATCAAGTTGAAGCGGGTCATCTTCACCTTTTTTGAATCCATTTTTGTCAGGCGCCCATTCGAGCAGGCGATGAATAGTTTTAGCCTCATATTCGATAACCTCACTCATCCGTTGTGATGCCCTGCCTGTTGGTGCTGCAAGAACAACCCGCTTGTTCATGGCTTGAAGGAGTTTAACGAAAACCCTGGTTGTGGTTGTCTTCCCACAGCCAGGCCCACCTATCAGGATAGAAAAGGACTTGCTTACAATCCCCGCTATGGATGCCTGCTGCTCTTCAGAAAGAACAATGCTTTGCTTATGGCAATACTGCTCAAGCCAACGGGTAATTCTGTTCTGGTCAACAACAACAGACTGAGCAATCCATTGCCTGACTCTCCTGGAAACATATTGCTCATCGAAGAAGATGGGGGTGGAATAATAAGCGGTGACTTCCTGCCCCTTTTCATCAGGCAGAACCCTCTTCTTTATCTCATTGGCCGTTATCATGGAAAGTAAGATGCCTGTTATCTGCCCCGGCGTTCCCGTTTCAAGCAATTCCTGGGTGTTCTTGATAATCTGTGACTCTAACAGATAGCAGTGACCATTATCCCGTGCTGCCGCCAGGACGTGTTTTATGCCTGCCTCGATACGGGGAACTCCATCTTTTTCGAAGCCCATATTCAGGGCAATCTTGTCGGCTGAGAAAAACCCTATTCCATAGATGTCCCTCGCAAGCTGATAGGGATTACCCGAAACCGTGCTGATTGCATCATTGCCATAGGTTTTATAGATTTTGACCGCAAAAAGGGTGCTGATACCATATCCTTGCAGAAATATCATCACGTCACGGATTGCCCTATGCTCCCGCCAGCTGTTTTTAATATCTAAAAGTTTCTTTTCTGCAATCCCCGGCACTTTGAGAAGTTCATCTATATTCTCTTCAAAAACCTCTAGCGTACGCTCATTGAAAAACTTGACTATCTTTTGAGCAGTCCTGGGGCCGACATTCTTGATAAGACCCGACCCAAGATACTTTTCGAGTGCTGCACTGGTTGATGGTTTTTTCTCGATTGCCCGTTCTGCCTTGAATTGCTCACCGTGCTTCTGGTGGTAGCTCCAGGTGCCGTAGAACTCCATTGAACTGCCAGCAAAGACCCTGGCTTGATGGATGATGACGGCTACGAGTTTATGCGGTTCATTAAAGGGGGAAACTTTTAGGACAGACCAACCATTTTCCGCATTGTGGAACGTGATCCTTTCCACAATCCCAGAAAGGCGGACAAGATTATCGGCTGGTGGAGCTTGGGGTAACTGTTTCATGGTTTGGTGATTATACAGCAGAACCGCTCTCTGAGGAAAGCGGGATTTCTTCAGTGGAAGTTGGGGAAGCTGGGATTGCCATTTGTCTCTGCAACTGTTTATGCCAGTCTTCTCTATCCATAAACAAGTTCCCCTTCCTTTAATGTTTTTTCCTTTAAACTTTCAAATGCATCTTCAAATGGAATGAGGTTGATTTCGACTCCGGGAGGCATGATGTTGCTCAATTCCGATAACGCTTTTATATAAAACTCTGAAGACAACCCCCTCAACAACCAAATCAATATCAGACCTTTCATGGACAATACCGTGTACAAGCGACCCTATGAGGAAGACTATTTTTACCTGATATTTGCTAGTGAGTATTGTAATACCTAAATCCTGCAACAAGGCAAAGCCTTGTTGCAGGATTTAGGTATAAGTTTATTCGATATGTCAAGCCATTATTTTATTGACGGCTAATTGAACCCTGTGCTAATATGTTAGTAATCGTAAGTTAAAGTAGGGACAAATATCCTAAAATAGGTATTGGCGGAAAAAATTCCGTTTACCTGATAACTGGTTAGGCCGCTCATGCAGATTGCCGCATGTATATGCACGCCACACAGGGAACGTGTTCATGAAGTCTGAAAATAGCTGGGCTGCGCTTACAGCCATTCGTGCGCATCTGTCTTCGACGGGGCTTACCAACGAAACCACCGCTTTTCCGCAACTTCCGCTGGTTTTCCTGGACTCAGTGCTGCGCGGCATTGGGCAGGTGATGTTGCAGAACAATAGCTATACGGGCATTCTTTTCCTGATTGGCATTTTCTACAACTCAGTGCTTTTCGGATTTGCTGTTCTGGTCGGAGCGGCCGCGAGCACAGCAACCGCCGTACTCCTTGGGGCCACTCGTTCTTCCGTGCGGGCTGGACTGTTCGGTTTCAATGGTTCGCTCGTTGCCATAGCCTTGCTTTATTTTCTTGAGCCCGACCTTCTGGCCTGGGGCTACGTCGTTCTCGCAGCAGCCTGCACAACGGTCGTTATGGCGGCGTTGCTCAATCTCCTAAGCACTTGGAAGATTCCCGCGCTCACAGCTCCCTTCGTTCTCATCACCATGCTTTTTGTTTTGGCGTGTGCGCGCTTCGGCCGTCTGAATTCAACAGACGTTCTACCGACGGCCGAACTTCCCAAGGCCGCGATGGTTGAGGGCATCGTGACCTTCTCGACAGTAATTGAGGGGCTCTTCAACGGAGTGGCGCAGGTATTCTTCCAGGGTGACGCCATGACAGGCGTCTTCTTCGCAGCCGGACTCCTGATCAGCTCGCGACTGGCCGGTGTAGCCGCTATTCTAGGCTCATTCGTGGGTTTGCTCGTCGCGTGGGGCATGGGCGCCGCCGAGCCGGCGATTCGCGCCGGAGCGTTCGGCTTCAATTCCGTCCTGACGGCCATTGCGCTTGGTAGCGGTTTCTTCGTACTGAATGCCGCATCGGTTGCATACGGAACACTTGCCGTGGTGGTAACGGCCATCGTGTTCGCGGCAATGTCGGCTGCGTTGGAGCCGCTCGGGATGCCGGCGCTGACATCGCCTTTTGTGCTTGTCGTCTGGCTCTTCCTGCTGGCGAGCCCGCTCTTTCCACAGATTCGAACTGTGGCAAGCAGATGATGCCGTGTAGCGTTGGTGGAGCTTATTGAGCTGTTTTTTGCAAGGGAGTCCGTTGCATTGCTCTCGTAGCCACAGTCTAACAATTCGCTGCAGGCGACAGGATAGTTCCTACGGTTAAGCGGACACCCTGAACTAACCCTTCAGGAGTGCTCCATGACATTCACGAATACATCGCCGCCGAGAGCGCCAGGCTTATGAGCAGTAACGAAAAAGATCTCCGACCCGAATACCCCCCGGAACTCATCCGCTCCGGCACCCGGGGCAAGTACGCCCAGCGTTACCGGGATGAAGGCACGAATGTCGCCCTCATCGACCAGTACCTCCACAAGCTGTTTCCCGACTCCGACGCCGTCGACCGCGCCCTCCGCGACTATGTTGATAAGCGCGAGGGGTCGGCAACCTAACCAACGGTTGCAGTCGTCGCCCAACAGCGCTTCGCGGTGTTGGGTTCCCTCACTAGCGCTCGGCGCGGCTGAACCGAGACGTTATGTTAAAGAAGTGATAATAACGTTTGACATTATTAACGAGATGCGATACTATCTTATAAATGATAAAAACTTTGCTTGCAAAGAAACAGAGAAATATTCAATCGTCGAATATCACTCATACTTCCACGGGATATATACAAAAACTGCCCGAAGAAACTTGAAATACTTGAAGGTGCTGAAATCCTGATGGATTTACGTATACCACCGAATAATCATCTTGAAAACTATCGAAAGACAGGAATGGGCAATATAGTATCCGTATTAATGATCAATGGCGTATATGTTTTGAATGGCGTGGAGGAGATGCTTACAACGTTGAAATAGTAGATTATCATTAGGAGGTAACGATGGCAAAAGATATTAGATCAATTCATCCGGGTGAAATTCTGATGGAAGAATTTCTCAAACCCATGGGTATTAGTCAGTACCGGCTGGCTAAAGATATTAATGTACCTGCACGCAGAATAAATGAGATTGTTCAGGGGCAAACGTTCTATAACTCCAGATACAGCTTTAAGACTATCAAGGTTTTTGGTCTTTCAGAAAGGTTTTGGATAAATCTTCAAGCAAGATATGATCTTGAAATAGAAAAGATAGATTAAAGAATCGCCTTGATGAAGAGGTGCATGTTTACACTTCTGCAATGTGAACATTGCGGTGGTCTGAGGAAGTTCGGTAGGTTGGGTTGAGGCACGAGAACCCAACAGAACGTCGAATGCTGTGAACGGCTTGGCGTTGGGTTTCACTTCCGTTCAACCCAACCTACGCAACTGATGTGCTGGCGCATCATAGCGCAGCATACAAAGCAGACGCCTAACCAGGGAAAAGGTTTGTCTTGGCCCTCAGTACATGCTAAACTGTAGCTGTGAAATTTGAAATTGTCAGTCAGATTGAAGATATTGAAATTATTACCGTCGGAACAAATATTCGGGACCTGGCCTATTTGCAAAAGGCTTATGATCGTGGCCATTGGCGAAAATTAAAAGGTAAAGCCCATGTGAAACTGCCCAATGGCCGAATGAGGCGGGTTGAACTGCACTGGTATGAAGCGCATGGCATTGGTTACGGTGTAATCAAACAACGCACAGGTAATGTAAAACGCATGGCGGGTTGTGCAATCGGTGGCGGCTTCAATCCGGCGTCGCTGCCCAACAACGGCATCAACCCGACTTGACTACCGCGCTTTTTAATGAAGGTGTCTTGCTGGCAAAATCACTTTTTATTGCTGCGTTCTGTGCCTGCCCGTCAAGCGGGTTCTGCCGAGGCGTTATGCAGATAAATTCAATAAACATCGCATAAACTCATTGAAAGAGGTATCGGAATGGAAATCGTTGGTACTGCATTTCAGATAGGATATCCCTCACATATGCTTGCTATGTGACAACCGTGCTTATAATAGGAACTTTTAGTATGGATCCAGCCATCATCACCGTTCTGACTATCCTCATTGCCACTGTGGTTGCGCTCATTTTCGAGGCCGTCCGCATAGATGTCGTTGCGCTTGTCTGCATGCTGGCGTTGGGATGGACCGGCGTGCTGACGCCGCAAGAAACGCTCTCCGGTTTTCAAGCAATGCCGTGATCGCTATGATAGCCGTCATGATTTTAGGACAGGGCATTGCTAAAACCGGCATCATGGATCGGTTTTCACGCGCAGTCTTGGAAAAAGTGGGGACCAAAAAGTCGAGCGTGATTGGGGCAATGTCCTTATCGGTGGGGATGCTCTCGGGATTTATACAGAACATCGGTGCGGCTGCGCTTTTGCCGGGTATTCTCAATATCTCACGCCGGGAAACAATCCCGGCATCAGCTTTGATCATGCCGATAGGATTTGCGGCCATAGTAGGCGGCACATTGAGCATGGTAGGCTCAGGCCCGCTGATTCTGATCAATGACCTGCTTCGCAGCGCTGACTTGACGCCTTATGGATTATTCAGCGTAACCCCGGTGGGTATTCTGTTGCTTCTTTCTGGAATTAGCTTCTTTTTCTTATTTGGTAAATTCGTTCTACCTCATTCAGAATCTCCGGGCGAATCTGTTTCGGAGCAGGATAAACTCATTGAAGCACTTCATCTGCCGCATCATATCTGGCACTATGCCATTCCCCCAGGTAGCGCATTGGTAGGCAAAACGACCGAACAATCGGGTGTATGGGGAAAATTCAATCTGAATATTCTCGGTATCTCGCAAGGCAGGAGGCGGAATATGCGCCCTGGCGAGAAGTTAAGTTCGAGGCTGGGCAGGAGATGGCGCTTGGGCAACGAAGAAAATGTTAAAACTTCGCCTCTGCCTACAACCTGATACATCAAGAACAGGCTTATCAATTTTCCAGTCTCAACGATCCAGAGCGCTCCGGTTTTGCAGAAGTCATTATCCCGCCCCGTAAAGAAACAAAACCCATCAAAATTCCGGAGGGCCGCACTCTGTTTCCTGTGCGCCCTTGGATTGGCAATGACCGGCGCTCCCATTTCGCTGGCATTTTTCACCGGCGCTATCGCTATGGTACTGACCCGGGTACTCACAATACAGGAAGCCTATCAAGCCATCGAGTGGAAGGTTGTTTTTCTTCTTGCCGGGCTTATTCCGCTGGGAGTCGCCATGCAGAAGACCGGACCGCCGCTTTTCTGGCAGAGAAAGTGATGTCGCTGGTTCAGGGGGGACATCCGACGCTTATCCTTTTGACCGTTGCGGTTTTATCCACCCTGTTTTCGCTGTTTATGTCCAATGTGGGCGCAATTGTAGTGTTGGCCCCGCTGGTCATGAGCATGGCGCAAATTGGCGGACTCGATCCTCGTCCCCTGGTTTTGATGGCAGCGGTATGTGCGGCAAATTCTTTATTTTGCCCACCCACCAGGTCAATGCGTTCCTGATGTCCTCCGGCGGCTATCGTAATGCAGACTATTTTAAGGCCGGCGGCGGAATGACCTTGCTATTTCTTGTGGTTGTCGTGCCTGTGTTTTACTTTTCTATCTATAAACCCAGAAACTAAAGGGAAATCTTATGCTGCTCAAACATTTTTCGTAGGTAAAATTGCTCACAACTCTTACCTTCTCGCGGGAAAGAATTATTGCGCCGTCATCGATCCTCAGCGGGATGTAGATGTCTACATCACCGAAGCCCGTAAATGGGGTGACAATCACCCACATTCTTCAAACCCACCTTCATGCTGATTTCATTTCGGGACATGGATCTGGAGAAAAAACCGGTGCAAAAGTTACATTGCTAAATCGGCACAGTGTACCTTCGACCACGTGGCCCTGTCGGAAGGCGATTCCATAGAATTGGAGGATATGCTTCTCCAGGTGTTGGAAACACCTGGCCATACCCCGGAACATCTCAGCTATGTTGTGATCGACAAATCCCGGTCAGATAGCCCAATCGGCGTGTTTGTGGGCGATACACTTTTGTTGGAGATGTAGGAAGGCCAGACCTTATTCCTGACATGGCGGAGGAACTGGCACTAAAACTCTACCACAGCCTGCATGACAAATTGTTGAAGCTGCCTGATTATGTCGAAGTCTATCCGGCGCACGGCGCGGGTTCATTGTGCGGTCTTGCTATGGGCGCCAAATTGCGCACCACCATCGGCTATGAACGCAACTTTAACCCTGCTCTTCAAATCAAAGAGCAATCCGTGTTTATCAAATCACTCACGCAAGATATGCCCCCTGCCCCAGATCATTTTAGCCGCTGCAGCGACATCAACCGCCATGGACCGGCCCTGGTTACCGACCTCCCCATTATGGAGGAATTAAGCCCAGGCCAATTCAAGGAACGCATGAGCGCCTCCAATATTGTGCTGTTGGATGTCCGCGGTTATCACGCCTTTGCCGGCCAGCACATCCCCGGCGTCTGGCATCTCGATCTCAACGGCAACTTTCCGACTTTTGCCGGCTGGGTTTTGCCGACGGACAAGGATATCTTATTGATAGCAGATGATTATAAAAAGGCGCTGGAAACTAATACCTGGGCACGGCGGGTTGGTGTGGATCGTATTGTGGGTTATCTGGACGGCGGCATGGTCGCCTGGGCCGTGGCGGGATTTAAGACCAGTCATATCGAGCTGGCTTCAGCCGAGGACTTGCACGATGATCACCGGTGCCCAGCAGTTTTGTACTGCTGGACGTACGAACACCGCCTGAATATGCGGATACCCATATCAAAGGCGCCATCAATATCCTGGTGGCCGAGTTGCGCACCCGCCACCATGAACTGAACAAGGACAAAACAACCGTCCTTATTTGCAGCTCGGGGAATCGTTCCACGCTCGGCGCCAGCATTCTCAAACAGCATGGATTCAACGATGTCTATAATGTCGCCGGAGGATTGTCTGGCTATAGCGCTGCCGGGTACATCCGGGAATGCCGGGTTTGTGTCAATCCGCATGGCTCCAGATTCTTCACGAACTTTAGCGAAGTTACAAAATACCCGGATACATAATAAACAAGGGAGAACAATATGATGGAATTCTTAACAGAAGTACGCTGGTCGCCTTATGCAGTTGGGATTGGCATCGGCATCCTGAGCTGGTTCAGCTTTCTGATCTCCAGAAAACCGCTCGCATGTTCAACAAGCTTTGCCAGGACCAGCGGGATGATTGAAAAACTGTTTTCGCGGAAAAAGGTTGATCTGAAGCCTTACTACCAGAAGATAGGGCTTGCCGTGGACTGGCAATGGATGCTGGTGGTGGGCATTATCATCGGCTCGCTGATTTCGGCGCTGCTGTCCGGTGATTTTCGCTGGCAGTGGGTTCCTTCGCTCTGGGCAGCCGCATTTGGAGGCAACCCATTAATGCGCATCATCGTGGCGCTGGTTGGCGGTATTTGCATCGGTTTTGGTGCACGATGGGCAGGCGGATGCACCAGCGGGCATGGTATCAGCGGAACCCTTCAACTTGCCGTTTCAAGCTGGATTTCGGCTATATGTTTTTTCATTGGCGGCATTCTGACGGCGCACATTATCTTCACCTTAATCGGTTAGCAAGGAGGGGGACATGCAAACAAGCAAATCCATGGATAAGCGGATGCAGACATCCGTACCAAAGAAAGACATATCGCCCCTGCTCTGGGGATTGGCGTTCGGTATTGTGTTCGGCTTTTTGCTTCAGAAAGGCGGCGCGACAAAATATGACGTGATTGTCGGGCAACTGCTGCTCAACGATTTCACCGTCCTGAAAATCATGCTTTCCGCTGTTTTGATCGGACTGATTGGTATACATGCGATGAAGACCCTGGGTTGGGTGGAACTTTATCCCAAGTCAAGCTCTGCGGGCATGAACATTATTGGTGGATTGATTTTTGGGGTAGGCTTTGCGGTATTGGGCTATTGTCCCGGCACCATTGCGGGTGCTATCGGTAACGGCGCTGGGCGCCTTGGTCGGAGGACTGGTGGGAATTTTGATCGGTTCCGGCCTTTTGCCTCACTTTACCCACGACTCAGCCAGGGCATTTTGATGAAAGGCGATTATGGCGACGTGACCTTCCCGCGCTTGTTCAAAGTCAATGAGTGGGTGATCGTCATCCTCGCTGCAACGCTCATTGTTATTGTGCTGTATTGGCTGGAACGGGCCGGTATGTAACATTTATAAGGGAAAACACCAATACTCCCGGTGTACTGCATAACAACTGGTTACAGCGGACGGCGCTGGCGCGCCGCCTTTGAACCGGAGCATTAGGCGGACAAGTGACCACACGTGCGAACATCTGTTCATGGGTAGGATGGATGATCGTTTTTATTTATGATACCACTAATTAAGGAGGCTTCTATGAAGGCATTCGTAATGTTGAAAATCGGACAAGTGGGCGTCGTTGAAAAGGAGCGGCCGGCCTGTGGGCCTCTGGACGCGATCCTGCGTCCGACGAGGGGGCTGATCTGCACATCTGATGTGCATACCGTCCATGGTGCGATTGGAGAACGGAAGAATCTCACGCTGGGACATGAAGTTGTTGGCGTGGTCGAGGAAGTCGGAGCGTTAGTCGCCAACTTCAAGCAGGGAGACCGGGTAGCGGTTGGTGCTATCACCCCCGACTGGGGTTCAGATGCTGCGCAGGGAGGCCATTCGTCGCAGTCTGGTGGGGCGCTGGGAGGATGGAAGTTCGCCAATATCAAGGACGGCACCTTTGCCGGGTACGTGCATGTCAACGAAGCGGACGCCAACCTCGCGCTGATCCCCGATAGTGTGTCAGACGAGTCGGCTGTGTACGTGTGCGACATGATGAGCACTGGATTCATGGCCGCAGAGAACGCCAGAATCCCCATCGGTGGCACTGTCGCGGTCTTCGCGCAGGGACCCGTGGGCATCATGTGCACTGCGGGGGCACGTCTGCGGGGTGCCGGTTTCGTGATCGCGGTTGAAAGCGCGCTCAAGCGCCAGGAGCTGGCCCGGCACTTCGGGGCCGACGAGGTGGTGGACTTCACGAAGGTGGACGTGGTAGAGCGGATTCTTGAGCTCACGAACGGCGAAGGCGTGGATGCGTCCATCGAAGCGCTAGGCTCGTCCAAGGTTTTCCAACAGTGCGTCAAGGTGACTAAGCCCGGTGGTATGATCTCAAACGCTGGTTACCATGGTGACGGCGAGTTCGTCGAGATCCCCCGCGTGGAGTGGGGCGTCGGAATGGCGGAGAAGGACATCGCGACGGGTCTCTGTCCGGGCGGACATCTGCGGCTCTCCCGCCTACTGAGGTTGCTGGAAACTGGGCGGATCGATCCCACTCCGTTGACTACCCATACCTTTGGATTCGATGAGATCGAGAAGGCGTTCCACATGATGGAGAATAATGAAGACGGCATGATCAAACCGATGATTGAGTTCGTAGCCTGAGAAGTACTGTCAGGTACGCCGCCCAACAAGTGCATACAGCGGACGGCGCTTCGCGCCGCCGCTGATGCTGAACGGTACTCAGGAGAAAGATATTTTTCCAAGACTACGAATGACGCTGTCTAAAAAAAAGTGCTCTTTGGTTGGGAGCTTCACAACCGTAATACTGTGCGACAAAATGAGGCAGGTATTGATTTAGTAGATACCACAAATAAGATCGTCATACAGGTTTCTGCCATAGCAACTAAACAGAATTATAAAAGGAGGCGGGGAGGTCTTTTTATTAAGAACCTGGAGAATTTGCAGCCGGAGCCAGTTGCTAAACTGGACGATCCAGTCTCATAGCGTGTTGCATTAATATGTACCCTTTGGGTTCTATTCTACCATCCGGAAGTGACAGGTCTTTTATCTGGCATCTGGTACGTCGGTCTTCCCATTCTTTCCGCCATGTACGTATAGTAGGTCCCAGGTTTTTAAGTCCTTGAAGTGAAAAAAGGTCTGGGGCAAGCGGAACAATAAGATAATCGGCGGCCACAAGCGCTGCACGGTTAATAGCACCAAGGTTTGGGCCAAGGTCAACAAGGATAACATCGGCTTGAATCTCATTGGCGCCGCGTTGCAACATGCGCCAGAAGGCTGAAATTACGCGGTATGCCCGCTCTTTTCCATCGAGGCACAGCGGCCACTGCGAGGAAAGCTCATCTTCGAATTGCGCAAGGGAAAGATCACCAACCAAAAGGTGAAGATTATCAGTAATTTCTTCAATGTAAGGTCTGTCCAGGATATCTCCGATACCTCTCAAAAGGGGCTCAATATAACCATAGACGGTCTTATCATGAGCATCCTCAGGCCATAACTCTTCTAGTCTATCATCATCAAGAAAAGCTGACGTCAGGTTTGCCTGAGGGTCAAGGTCTGATGATAATACTTTCCACCCCATTTCTGAATACATCCATGAAAGATGATATACAAGAGCTGTCTTCCCCACGCCACCTTTGTTATTGAAAAAGGCGATAACAGGAACACTCACGGTATTCTCCTTATGGTAACCAACACATGCGTTGATTCTACGGTAAATTCAGGCATCGGATTCCATATCTTTAAACAATACTTGAGTTCTGAATTATTCATCGGGAGAGATAACAAGACATGGTCTGGTCTTTTGTATCTCATGCCCTATAGTTGGATCCAGATTAACAAGGAAGACTTCATATTGCATGTTACCACTTCCAGTCTTCCATTTCTCTATCAATGGAATCATCTATAAGCAGCTCGTCTTCTTCCCTCTATCTCATTGAACCAAACGCCTTTTTCCATCCTTTTCTTGGTTTTCTTAACGGGTTTTATTATGATTTTATCTTCCTGTGTTTCGAGTTCTGCTTCTTTATCCAAATGGCATTGTTTTAATATGGTCTTATGAATCCTTATCCCTTTGGAATTACCGATAGATATAATATTTATCTTCATAAAGCCTCATATGGAATTAACAGTAAAAATCGTTTGATGTTACAAAGGCAAAGCCAAAACCAATATCGATAGTAATTATGAAGTAATTACAATAATAAATCAAATTATTCGTTTTCATCCACCACCCTGGCATAGGCAGCTTTCCTTCGCGGCACCACCTGCGCTCGCCTGCACGCCATTCGGCACGATCAGCAATGCCTTGTCCAGGTCTTTGCCGGGAAGTACTTCAGAGGCAAGCAGTCCTGCCTTCTTTTGATTTCAAATTCTTTGTTTTCACCATAAAATAATTTTCAACATTTTCTGTACTTAACCGCACGCTATGTTGAGCTGAATCCTGTGAGGGCAAAGTTAGTTAAGAAACCACAGGAGTACCGATGGGGTAGTGCACCCGCACACATTGCTGAGCGAGATGACCGGCTTGTGCATGTAGCTCCGTTGCTTGAAATGTTTGGCACGTGGAATGATTTTCTTTCCAGAGGCCTATCGGATGACGAAGTCGATAAATTTCGATGTCACGAGCGAACCGGGAGACCTCTTGGCACTGACAGTTTTATAGGCAGGCTTGAAAATATCCTGGGGAGAATACTTCATAAACAGAAACCTGGCCCAAAGAGGTCTCAAAAGAAAAATAAGAATCTTCAAAATTAAGTATGGTTTCCCTGGAATTCCAACCCCGATTCCTCCCATCAAAACAATGAGTTGGTGTATGAAATCTCCGATGATGGTTGCCCCTGATATATTGTTTCGTTATTTTCTGCCATTTCTTGTGGACTCATACTAAACCGCATTCCTTTAGATGTATTTTCATGTAAATGATTTTATATTGATTTGTTCCTGCAAAGTGCTATCATACCTACCCAGCTACCCTTGAAAAGGGATTTTCCTGTCTATAGTACAAACCTATTAAATCGCATATTCACAGTTATTGGATTTATAACATATAAACCAATCTGTAAAGTGTTGCGGGCATTGCAGAGAGTTAAGAACTGACAAGCAGTATCCGTGTTAAGGGCCGACTCTAATTCAGCGCATGTTTAAACGATTTAAAAGTATAGCCAGGAAATAAAACAGGGGCATTTAAGGCTAATTAAACTGGAAATCTTTGTACATAATATTGGTTCAAATAACTAATGAGCAATCAAAATCCCGAACAAATAGCGCGAGACCTTATTGATAAGCAACTCACTGCTTGCGGCTGGCTTATTCATGACAAGAGCAGGATTAATCTTCATGCGGGAATTGGAGTTGCGGTTCGTGAGTGTCTGACTGATGCGGGAGTAGCCGATTATGTCTTGTTTATTGATGGTAAGCCCGTGGGTGTTATCGAGGCGAAGCGTGAGGAAGAAGGGCACCGTCTCACTGTTCACGAAGTTCAATCTGAAGACTACGCCAACGCGAAGCTAAAACATCTTAAAAACGAACCCTTGCCTTTTGTGTATATCAGCACGGGCGAAGTAACACGGTTTACCGACTTTACCGACCCGAAACCAAGAGCAAGAGAAGTATTTAGTTTTCACCGACCCGAAACGTTGAGAGATTGGGTTAAGCGGGACAAATCGCTTCGTATAAGATTATTGGATTTACTTGTCTTGCAAACTCAGGGGTTGAGAGATTGCCAAATCAAGGCCATCAATAAATTGGAAACTTCTTTTAAAGAAAACCGACCAAAGGCATTAATACAAATGGCAACCGGTTCGGGAAAAACCTTTACTGCTATTACGTTTATTTATCGTTTGCTGAAATACGCAAAAGCAAAACGTGTTTTGTTTTTAGTAGATACCAGAAACCTTGGCGAACAAGCTGAACAGGAATTTATGTCCTTCGTGCCGAATGACGACAATCGAAAGTTTACCGAACTATACAGCGTTCAGCGTTTAAAATCAAGTTACATAGCCACCGACAGCCAGGTTTGCATCAGCACCATTCAGCGGTTGTATTCTATTCTAAAAGGAACGGAGTTAGAAGAAAGTGCTGAAGAAGAAAATCCGAACGAAAGGAAATGGCAACCCAAAGAAATTCCACCGGTTGAATACGATGGTAAAATGCCGATTGAGTTTTTTGATTTCATGGTGATTGATGAATGCCACCGAAGCATTTACAACCTATGGAAACAAGTATTGGAATATTACGATGCCTTTGAAATTGGATTAACCGCTACACCCGACAAAAGAACCATTGGTTACTTCGACCAAAATTTAGTAAGTGAATATTCTCACGAAATGGCGGTTGCCGATGGTGTGAATGTTGGTTACGAAGTTTTTATCATTGATACCAAAGTAACCCAACAAGGTGCAACGCTTTGGAAAGGCGAATACATTGAACACCGTGAACGCCTGAGCCGAAAGAAACGAATGGAGTTGCAGGATGAAGATGAAAATTACTCCAAGCTGCAATTGGATAAAGATGTAGTAAATCCCAACCAGATAAGAACCATCATCAGAACATTCAAAGAACATCTTCCTGAAATATTTCCCGACCGCTTCGCTCCTCCTCCTTTGGGGGAGGCCGGGAGGGGGCCTTTTGAAGTGCCGAAAACTTTAATCTTTGCCAAAACCGACAGTCACGCCAACGATATTATTGACATTGTAAGAGAAGAATTTGCCGAAGAAAACAAATTCTGCAAAAAAATAACTTACAAAACCGATGAAGACCCAAAATCGGTTTTATCCCAATTCAGAAATGGCTATTACCCTCGCATTGCTGTAACCGTTGATATGGTTGCCACCGGCACCGATATAAGACCTTTGGAATGTTTGCTTTTTATGCGCGATGTAAAAAGCATCAACTATTTTGAACAAATGAAAGGCAGAGGGACGCGAACTATAGATTTAGATAGTTTGAAAAAAGTAACGCCTACTGCAAAATTCACCAAAGACCATTTTGTAATTGTAGATGCCATAGGCGTAACCAAAAGTTTGAAAACCGATAGCCGGCCACTAGAGAAAAAGCCCGGTGTGCCATTGAAAGATTTGTTACAAGCCGTTGCCGTAGGTGCAAGAGAAGAAGAATTGTTTACTTCGTTAGCCAACCGCTTAGCACGATTAGACAAACAGATAACCGAAAAAGAGAAAAGGCAATTTGCCGAAAAAACAAACGGT
Source organism: Planctomycetia bacterium (assembly GCA_015075005.1). Lineage (GTDB taxonomy): Bacteria > Planctomycetota > Brocadiia > Brocadiales > Brocadiaceae > Brocadia. Next base: position 328,641 of record JABTVC010000001.1, on the reverse strand, counting down.
AAAAGCGTTTCGCAGGTGGTGAAAGAATTATTGAATGCTTTTAACCCCGATGTGCTGAAAGAAATTGAAACCAAAGTAAGAACCGAAAAAGCAGGTGCAGCACCCATAGTGATTGAAGCCACCATAAAAGCGGAAACCGAAAAATTACAGAACGAAGCCGCTAAAGTATTTACGGGCGAACTGAACGAATACATTGAAAATGTTCGCAAGGCACACGAACAACGCATTGACCTGGCCAACCCCGATGAAGTAATAAAAGTAGGTTGGGACAAAGACAACAAAGACAAAGCCACCGAACTGGTAAACGGTTTTACTGAATGGATGCAGCAACACAAAGATGAATTAACCGCATTGCAGATTTTCTATAACCAACCTTTCCGCAGACGTGAACTCACTTACACGATGATAAAAGAAGTGCTGGAAAAACTGCAACACGATAAACCCACCCTTGCCCCAATGAATGTGTGGCGGGCTTACGAAGAAGTGGAGCAGTGCAACGGCTCACCACGAAATGAGCTTACCGCCATAGTTTCACTCATTCGTAAAGTTAGCGGATTGGATACCACCCTTACGGCTTACGACAAAACAGTGGACAAAAACTTTCAGGATTGGGTATTTAAAAAACAGGCGGGTAATGCACCATAATTTACCGAAGAACAAATGCAATGGCTGCGCATGATAAAAGACTATGTAACCAACAGTTTTCATATAGACAAAGACGATTTTGACTTAAACCCATTTAATGCACAAGGCGGATTGGGGAAGATGTGGCAACTGTTTGGCGACAAGACAGAGGAAATTATTAACGAGTTAAATGAGGCGTTGGCTGCCTAATGAGTGGACTATTTTTAAATTTCTATCAGGTAGATATTCCTACAAGAATTGTTTCTATTGATTCAATAGAATATAGTCCGTATGCCACCAAAGAAGCATTCAAAGCCTTAAAAGAAAAATATCCAAATCATTCCTTTTATCGTTCAGATGACAAAATATTAATATTGAGCAAAGGCAATAGTTCTGAAAATCCAGATAACTCAATTCAGATAAACATTGACCTTAATAAGAAAGCAAAAGTTCTTTCCAAAATACTTGAACGTTCTATTATTGATTACATCGAAACCATAGGAATATATAGATTTTTTAAAAATAAGCATTCAAACGCTTGGGAAATAATATCTCCTAAAGATATTTTGAAAGGCACAATTGAAGGGCTTTCTGTTAATAGAATAGTTCACTTTTCGCCTTACTTTTTCTTTAAGGAAGATAAACTACTTTTAGGGTTCACTCTATCAACATCTCTTAAAAATTCTTTTTCTTGGAATAAAGCTGAATTTGAAAAATACGGAATTGACATTAAAGGTCTGAAAGGTGATGATGAACGAGTTTTTGCAAACAGGCAGTCCTTAAAACGATTTTTGGAAACAAAAGGAGCAACAAGTAAATACGATCAAATTATAAATGAACAAAATAAAAACGCCAAGGTTTTTGCTGTAATTGACGGCTTTTATAAATGGCTTAAAAAGAACAAAACTAAAATAGCACTTCCTTTTGATTTAAACATTGCTTCAATTTCAAAAAGGTATTTGCCCTTTGAAAATGAACTCATCAAATCTGAAATTATTGACAAACCACAACGCTATTTTTATAGCAACAGGAAAAACACTCAGCGTTTAATGTATTACGACCAAATGGTTAAAACATATCGACCCTATTCTTTAGAATTATATCAAAATAAAAAAATCACAATTGGCATCATCTGCCCTTTAGAATATCAGGGGGAAACAGAGTGCTTCATTAAAATAACAGGAGCTAAATTGAAAGAAGTGTTTCACTTCAATTCACTAAACTTTGTTTTTAAAACAATAAATGGTAAGGATTTAGACAGCTATAAAGAGGTTTTGTATGATCCTGAATTACTGAGAAGTGATTTGATTTACGTAATAGTAAACGAAGCACAAGAAAAACTCACTCCGAGCAACTCACCGTACTATTTCTGTAAAGCAAAGCTAATCGGCAATGGTATTCCAACTCAAGATATTCAAATTGAAACAATCAGGCAAAATCGTAGTGCTTTTACAATGACCAATATTGCCCTTAATTCCTATGCAAAATTAGGTGGCACAGCCTGGACTATTGAAAAAGAGGATAAACTGAAAGATGAGTTGGTTATTGGAATCGGCTCAACGCTTTCAGAAAATGGTCAGTTTGTTTTGGGCATTGCTCAAGTGTTTCATAATGACGGAAGATATATGACTGGTGATTGCTCACCGCTTTCATCACTCTCTAATTATGCAGAGAATTTAGAAAATCATCTTTTTAAAACATTAAAACTGCTTGTTGATGATATGAGCAAGTCGGGAACGTTCCGATTGATATTTCATTTATTCAAATCGGCAAGTGAAGTATATGAAATAAAAGCTATCAATGGATTAAAAGAAAGATTGGCAAACTACAACTTTGAATTTGCACTGGTTCATTTGGCTTATGGTCACAATTTCAGACTTTATTACAATGATGGCAATAACGATATCAATCAAGGAACTTATATACAATTAAGCAAACATTCTGCTTTGCTTCATTTCGTGAGCAAAAGCGATTTGCCCTTGAAAATTGACTTGGACAAACGCTCAACATTTACCAGTTTGTTTTATATAGCAAAACAGGTTTATTGGTTTTCGCATCTATCGCACAGAAGCTATATTCCTGCTAAACGAACGGTAACAATAATGTATCCTTCATTGATGGCCAAAATGACTGAAGAATTGAAAAAAGTAGATGGATGGGATTATGATAGATTAAAAGCAGTAAGCGAGAAGTTATGGTTTATTTAAGAGAGATAATAAAACAAAATAAAGCAAAACTAATTCAATATAAGAATATTGAGATGGTTGCCTATTTTTATGTATCATCTCCCGATGAATTGTCTATCAATGAATTTGAACTAAGCCCCGAAGAAGAAATAGCTTTAAAAGGATATAAAAACGAAAGTGTCGAAAATGATAAAATAGTTTCAATAGTTTCAAAAGCACCCATAAAAGGAATGAGTGCCACTTCAAACATATACAAGTTTTCTGGTCTTTACTTGGCTGCAAAAGAAGAATTGAAAAGCGTTTTTAATGAGAAGTATTTGCAGGGCGATTTAAAGCAAAAATACTTTCTTTTTAAGATTGAACCTGCTTTCAAAACTCAATTATTGAAAGACATTGTAGCGTTTAAATCCGAATCCATTGCGATTTTAATCAAACAAATATTAGGATCTAAAGATATACAAGAAGCTGAATTGGATAAGGCTTTACAAAACATTTCTAAATCAGAGATTGATGTTCAAACTCAAATTCTGTTAGAAGATTTGGAAATGGTATTGCTGCAAACAAAGTATGTAAATAAAACCACGGAAGAAGTTGTTCGTGATGTATTAAACAATTTCAGCAACGCTATTCAGAAAATAATTAAAGACAGAAGAAAGGAACATCCTAAATATATAATTGGAGATGAATATGACGTGCAAGACGTTGTGTATGTTGTTTTGAAATCAATATTCCCAAACCTTCGTGATGAAGACCCAATTCCAAAAGTTGGTGCAAAATCAACCAAGATAGATTTAATCCTTAGAGAAGAGAAAATACTTATTGAGGTAAAAATGATTAAGGAGAAAGATTCAAATGAAACTCGTTTTATCGAACAACTGAAAGTAGATTTTGAATCCTATCACGAATGCAAATGGTTGAGCAAACTGTTTTGCTTTGTTTATGACCCATACAAAAGACAAGAGACCTGTCGAATTTTAAAAGATTTGAATGGCGACAGAAAAAAGGTGAACACAGCTTTAATGTTGAGTTAATTGTAGCGAACTAATGGCGAAAAGTAATAACACAGAATTAAATAGTTTGAAAAGAAGTTGGGAGAAGTATGCACTTACTCTAAAGGCAAAAAGCCACCAATTTTGAGCATAGAAAAGAGTAAAGAATGCTCAATTCCTTACATTAATATAAAGGCATTTGAAAAAGGGATATTTGGTGAATATACCAATGGGGAAAAATGTAATTTATGTGATGATGAAGACTTGCTGATGGTTTGGGATGGAGCAAGGTGTGGGTTGATTGGAAAAGCAAAGAAAGGTGCAGTTGGTTCAACCTTGATGAAGATATTACCGAAAGAAAATATTCATAAGGAATATTTGTATCATTTTATAAGTTCAAAGTTTTGGACTTTAAATACAAAACCAAAAGGTGTTGGTATTCCTCATATTGAGCCAACCTTGCTATGGAATTTTGAATTAGTTGTCCCCCCTCTCCCCGAACAACAAGCCATCGTAGCCAAAATAGAAGAACTACTCAGCGATTTAGAAAACGGCAAACAACAACTGCAAACCGCACAACAGCAATTAAAAGTTTACCGCCAAAGTTTGTTGAAGTGGGCGTTTGAAGGGAAACTCACTAATAAAAAAGTAAAAGAGGGGGAATTGCCGAAGGGGTGGAAGTGGGTGGCAGTTTCTGAAATATCAAATGTAGTTCGTGGCGGTTCACCAAGACCTGCCGGTGACCCCAAATATTATGATGGCACTATTCCATTTTTGAAAGTAAGAGATATTACTAAAGATAACGGCACTTACCTAACAACTTTTGAATACACTATTAAGGAAGCAGGTTTGCACAAAACACGGCAAATAAAGCCAAACACATTATTGCTTTCAAATAGCGGTGCAACTTTAGGCGTTCCCAAAATATGTATGATTGATGCAACAATGAATGACGGTATTGCAGCATTTTTAGATTTAGATGAAAGAAGCAATTTGTATTTGTATTATTTCTGGTTGAGTAAGACGAAAGAATTGCGAAATATAAATATGGGTGCTGCTCAACCTAACTTGAACACAGATATAATCAAAAACTATTTGGTTCCTTATTGCTCATTTGAAGAGCGACAACTCATCATAGATGAACTAGAAAGCAAACTCACCCTATGCGATAAATTAGAAGAGACCATCAGCCAGAGCATGAAACAGGCGGAAACGTTGAGGCAGAGCATTTTGAAGAAGGCGTTTGAAGGGAAATTAATCAATTGCGAATTAAAAACTACGAGTTAAAAAAATGAAAAACAAGAAACCGGAACCAAGCGACTTTAATCAAATCCTACTCTACAACACTCCCAATGGAGGAGTAAAAGTAGAAATATACTTGCAAAACGAAACGGTTTGGCTTACACAACAAAAGATAGCCGACTTGTTTGGTGTTGATAGGAGTGTTGTAACAAAACATCTGAAAAATATTTTCGTCAGTAACGAACTGAACAAAGATTCAGTATGTGCAAATTTTGCACATACTGCCGCTGACGGGAAGAAATACGAAACTATATTTTATAATCTTGATGCGATCATCTCCGTAGGTTATCGGGTTAACAGCAGTCAGGCAACGGCATTTCGTATATGGGCTACCGAGCGGTTAAAAGAATACATCATCAAAGGGTTTACGATGGATGATGAAAGGTTAAAGAACCCAAATAATATTTTTTGCAAAGATTATTTTGATGAGCAGCTTGCCCGCATTAGAGATATACGCAGCAGCGAACGCAGGTTCTATCAAAAAATAACCGACATCTACACACAATGCAGCGCTGACTATAATGTGAACACACAAGCCACAAAAGATTTTTTCGCAATGGTTCAAAATAAACATCATTGGGCAATAACCGGCCAAACAGCAGCCGAACTGATTGCGGCACGGGTTGACAGCACGAAAGAAAATATGGGTTTAACAACTTGGAAGAATGCGCCAAAGGGTAGCATCAGAAAAACAGATGTTGGTATTGCAAAAAATTATCTGAACGAAAAAGAATTAGACGGCTTGAACCGAATCGTAACCATGTATCTTGATTATGCAGAAAAACAAGCCTTGAAAGGAACTGTGATGTATATGAAAGATTGGATAATGAAGTTAGACGCATTTTTACAATTTAACGAAGAAGCGATTTTGAATCATCAGGGAAAAGTATCACACGAAGTGGCTTTGGCGCTTGCCGAAAGCGAATTTGATAAGTATCGCATTGTGCAGGATAAATTGTATGAAAGCGATTTTGACAAAGCAGTAAAAAGACTAACTCCCCCACGAACAGAAAATAAGAAAAGGAAAACATGAGCAACAATACATCTTCAATAGTATCCAAAGTCTGGTCTTTCTGTAACCCCCTGCGTGATGTAGGCGTGGGCTACGGGGATTATTTGGAGCAACTCACCTACTTGCTCTTTTTAAAAATGGCTGATGAATACAGCAAGCCGCCGCACAACCGTAAATTAAACATTCCAAAAACATACAACTGGGAAAGTTTAACAGCTAAAAAAGGCGCAGAGTTGGAATTGCATTACGCCACCTTGCTTCGTGCGTTAAGCACAGCCAAAGGCATATTGGGGCAGATATTTACCAAGAGCCAAAACAAAATTCAAGACCCTGCAATGCTCGCTAAAATCATTGATATGATTGACCGTGAACAATGGCTGGTAATGGGCGCAGATGTGAAAGGCGATATTTATGAAGGGTTATTGGAACAAAATGCGCAAGACGTAAAAAGTGGGGCAGGACAATATTTTACACCACGTCCATTAATCAGGGCAATGGTAGAATGTATTCAGCCGCAACCGATGAAAACCATTGCCGACCCAAGTTGTGGCACAGGCGGTTTCTTTCTGGCATCCTATGATTATCTGGTAACTCATAACAAATTAGACAAAGAGCAAAACAGGTTTATCAAACTCAACACCTTTTTCGGAAATGAGATTGTGGCAGGCACAAGGCGTTTGGCCTTGATGAATATGTTCTTGCACAACGTCGGCGACATTGACAGCGATAATTTTATTTCTCCCGCCGATGCGCTGATTGCAGCCTCGCCCATCAGCTACGATTATGTCCTGGCCAATCCGCCGTTCGGCAAAAAGAGCAGCCAGACGTTTACCAATGACGAAGGCGAACAGGAGAAAGAGGATTTGACCTACAATCGCCAGGACTTTTGGGCAACCACAAGCAACAAGCAATTAAACTTTGTCCAGCATATCAGGACAATGTTAAAAACAACAGGACTTGCGGCAGTTGTAGTACCAGACAATGTTTTGTTTGAAGGTGGTGCAGGTGAAACAGTACGTAAAAAGCTTTTAGAAACAACCGACCTGCATACCATTTTACGTTTACCGACTGGAATATTTTATGCCCAGGATGTAAAAGCAAATGTTATTTTCTTCGACAACAAACCAGCAAGCAAAGACCCTTGGACAAAAGAAATCTGGGTGTATGATTACCGAACAAACATTCATCACACGCTAAAGAAAAATCCTTTAAAGCTCGATGACCTGAGAGATTTCATTACCTGTTACAATCCAACCAACCGACACAAACGCAAAGAGACTTTCAACGCAGAAACCAATCCGGAAGGACGTTGGAGAAAGTTTACTTATGATGAAATCATTGCAAGAGACAAAACAAGTTTAGATATCACCTGGCTAAAAGATAAATCCCTTGCCGACCTTGACAACCTGCCCGACCCAGATGTGTTGGCAAATGATATTATTGAAAATCTGGAGGCCGGCCTGGAAAGTTTCAGAGAGATAATGCAATCCATCAACGGCAGGAAATAGCCAAAACTATGCCCTTGACGGTCTGCCCTTAATTCTCTTCTCAAAAGTTACTCAATTAAAGAAAAGTTTTCGACATGATCAAAGTCGGTACATCCGGTTTTTCCTTTCCCGATTGGGTTGGCACTATTTATCCAACCAATATTAAAAAGGGAGAGATGCTCCCATATTACGAACAGAATCTCGGCTTTAAGATAACCGAGATTAACTCCACGTATTATACAATACCCGCTCAAAAATCCTTTGAAGGTATGCTAAAAAAGACATCCACCGATTTTGAATTTACTGTCAAGGCGCATAAGTCAATGACCCATGAGATACGGGACAAAGAAACAGGGACATTCATTGACAACAAAGACGCATTTAGCCGTTTCTTATATGCCGTTGACCCTTTGAGAAAAGAGGGCAGGCTAACTGCAATTCTCGCTCAATTCCCGTACAGCTTCCATGCAATAAAAGACAACTACGACTATCTTTTGGCATTTAAAGAGAGATTAAAAGATATTCCATTGGTAGTAGAGTTTAGAAATTACTCCTGGCACAGCGAAAGAAGTTTGACGTTTTTGAAAGAAAACCATATCGGATACTGTATCGTAGATGAACCCAAACTCAAAGGTCTTATGCCTTATAATCCAAAGGCAACAACCGACCTGGGGTACTTCAGGTTTCATGGCAGGAATACGAATTGGTTTGATGCATCAGCAGCAGAACGGTATGACTATTTGTACACGCCTGAAGAGTTGAGGTTTTTTGTAACCGACATAAAGAATATATCCGGCATAACCAGAAATACCCTGGTTATGTTCAATAATTGCCATGCAGGAAAGTCGGTTAAAAATGCAATTGAGATGTTAAAGTTAATTGAGGAATAATTTGCTACCGGGCATTGAATCAAACGAATATCTTTGAATAAGTAAAGGAGAAAGGACTCATTAATAATGGATTTGTTGAAGATCGTGTCCATTCCATGCTGTCAGAACGGCTGCAAAACATCAGCGATATTTTCGGACAGCTGCCCGATGTGCTGGAAGATGTCTGGGTGCAGGTAACTATGGAAAAAAAAGCCGAGGCAGAAAAGATTATTGATGCCATGCCATTGAAACACCCTTTTGAAATAAAATATGAAAAGCAGGCAGTCAAAAATATAAATTGGGAAGACTGCGAGATTGTTTTAAGCAAAAGTGAAAAGCGGAAATGTCTGCTTGATGGATGGATGTAAGGCAAGGTTTCCGCCATGATTACCGTTGGAAGCAGCGGCTTTAGATGGTTACAATAATGTATCGTAATAACTGACTCTTGCTTTTATGTATTTTTAATTTCCCTTACATACTAAATTCTTGATTTCAGATTAAACAATGTATAAGATTAACAAATCTATTAGGAATAGCTTTATCCCAATATTAACAGCTAAGTAGTATTTTTGATAAAACATGATACCGGGTAACGAACCTATTGAACGAACCTATTGAAAAACTCCCCAACGCACCCTTACAAGAAGTGATATTTGAAATTCGCTGGGATTTAAATATAAATTTGGTCAGCAATCGGGAATTTGATGAGGGTTTTGCTATTGCTTTAGGGCAATTTGCGGCTTTGTTGAAAAACGATTTTCCTCACGTGGTGCGCAAAGTACCCGATGATTTTCCGACAGATTTACTAAACTATTCCACCATCTACCAGTTTTGGTCAGGCGCGCACCTGTGGCCTGTACTGCAATTAGGACCCGGCATTTTTACGGTAAATGATACCGACAAAAAGTATTGTTGGAAAGATGCCTTTTTCCCACTGATTGAGGAATCCACCAAGAAACTATTTGAGGTGTATAATCAAAATATTAACCTGAATTTTTGCAGCCTCAGCTACATTGATGCTGTAAAATTGAGTAATTATCAAGTAACCGTTAAAGATAATTTATTGCCATTTGTAAATGATTCGCTGAAAATAGAACTGCTTAACCATTTTGATACACGCGGCCCAATGCAAAATCTGAACCTGAATCAAACATTCGGGTTAAAAGATGGGTCTGCTTTGAATATTAATATAACAACTGGCAGTGATAAAAAAACCCATGATCCCACACTGGTTTGGCAAACGGCAATGGTCAAAAAAGGCAGGTTTACGAGAAATGAAATGATAGAATGGTGTACACATGCCCATCAAATTATTTCACCATTATTTAAAGAAATGACAAGGGGGAAGTTTTATGATAGCTTTACAGGAAACGCCTCTGTATAGAAAACGCTGTGCAAGCTCTTCTATTTATCTTTCAGAAGCATTTGAAACCGAACAGCAGGAATGGAATAGTAGCATTGTTATAGGTATTTACTCACCCACGCCTCCACTAAGTAATGCAGCCATGAAGGCTGCCGCAAAAATTTTAAGTTTTAGAAATTTTGCGGATAATTGGGATAGTTATGGAGCTGAAAAACCTTCAGAACGTGCCATTGTTAATGCATTATCATTTATAAGAGTCATTGATGCGAATGGAATTCCGGTTTACTTTACTGCTCCCGGCCCTAATGGGGAAATTGTGGTAGAACTTAGAAAAGGAAATTACGAGGCTGAAGTATATTTCCATGCCAATAATTCAAATGAGGTTTTGATTTATGAGGGCGATACTTGTATTTCAGAGGGAATGCTTGATTATTTATTGCCTCAAATACTTGAACTGTTTTAATGGAAGTTGTACTGGATAATGATAATCTGCTGAGAAGAATTCCCTTTGTCGATCCGGATTATGTAAGGGATGATGGCACGCTTACATCATTCGCATTTCAATTAAAAAAAGGAGAGTATGGCCTTTCTGTAAACGTTGAAAGATTAACCACCTACCAGGATACTATCCAAGATGTCCATAGGTTTAGGTTGTATTATCTAAAAGCACAGCAACCCAGAGAATTGGGGCTAGAATGTGTGCATGACCCAAAACCCACCAACAATGCTCATGCCTTGATAAAGGGTGAAATTACTAAAAAGGGTTCTTCTCCAAATTAGTCAATAGAAATTGAGGAGAAATTTCATTAAATCATTGAAAAGAGTGGACATTTGGTGTTTCCTATATACCGATATATAACTTATTTACAGGAGGCCAGCATGTCCACGTTAAGTATATTACCATATTTTCCTTTTCAGCGGGTAAGATTACAAAGCAAACTGTTTTTCTGATGCTGAGATATCCCAGCTTACTTGCAGTGCCCGATGAACGATTTCACCCAATATGTCATGTGTGTGGCAGCAAAGCACAGCGCATTTATCGTCACGACAAACGAGCTTTGCGGGATATGAATCTTAGGCCCGTTCGCGTATGGATAAATTGTTCGTATCGTAAGATAGCCTGTGAGTCATGCAATCGAATCGTAGTTGAAGACTTAGGTTTTTTCAACCTTACAGTCGTGTTACGCATCGTTTAGCAGCGTATATTCACGAACTGTAAAATGTTAACCATTACCGAAGTTGCAAAACATTTTGGAATGAACTGGAAAACAGTAAAAAGCAATCGATAAGTTTTTCTGGAACGACAATACGCGCAGACTGACTATCAGCATCTTCGCATACTGGCAGTAGACGAAATCTCTGTTAAGAAGGACAGCGCTATTTGACCGTTGTTCTGGACTATCTGAGTGGTCGGGTAGTCTGGGTGGGTAAGGAAAGAACAAAGAAACCCTGGAAACCTTCTTTGCCGGTATGACAGAGGAGGAAAGACAGTCTCTTGAGGCCATTGCCATGGATATGTGGGACCTTATATTCTTGCAGTAAAAAGCATGTGCCGCATGTCAAGATAGTCTTTGACCTGTTTCATGTAGTATCAGGTTTGGTAAAGTTATTGACAAGGTACGAAATGCTGAATACCAAAAAGCGTCGAAAGAGGACAAGGACGTCTTCAAGGGTTCAAAATATCTTTTGTTAAAAACAAACGAAATATTCGCAGGAAAAACACCGGGAACATCTCAAACAGCTCTTGTCACTCAATGAAACAATAAATACCGTTCTGATTCTTAAAGACAAACTCAAACATATTTGGACTTATACCTCACGGACGTGGGCGAGAAAAGCCATTGACGAATGGTGCTTTTAGCGAAAACGATAAACCATTCTGTTGTGCATAAGTTTGCAAACATGCTTATGAAACATAGCTATGGAATCTTGAATCACTGTGACTATAAAATTCATACGAGTAAACTCGAAGGGGTTAATAATAAGATCAAGGTTATCAAAAGAAAAGCTTATGGATTTCATGACGAACGGTACTTTTCATTAAAAATTATACAAGCTTTTGCAAACTAATTTGGAGAAGAACCCTAAAAAGATATCGCGAGAGCTTGCCAAATCAGCAAAAAGAATTGCCTATCCTGATTAAAAATTGAAAATATTTGCAACAATAGGGAACAACGAAATATTAAAACTGCCCAAAACAGCTTTTCTGTGCAGTCGGTAAGTGCCAGCTGATGTGGTGCTCAAATGCTACGATTGGGCTATTGCACAGCGTGAGGCTGCGAGGTGCATTATCAGCGGCTTTCACAGCTAATTAGAAAAAGATGTACTGCACTACCTGCTTAAAGGCACACAGCCCATAATACTTGCAATGGCAAGTATACATGATGAAATGTAATGAATTTATTTCATGGGCACACATGGGCTTAAGGTTTTCGGCATGATCATAGTCGGCACATTAGAGGGGGAAGCTGGTTTTTTTGTATGATTGATACTTTTAGTAAGAGGTTGACGGCTATCAATCAAAGGTAATTTTACAATTTGGAAGCGTGGTCAGGACGCTTAAAATATTTTACTCCTGGAATGGCCCTCAGGAGTAAGCGAAGGCAACGGCTGTAAGGCCTGACCTCTCGTGGCTTGTTGCCTTTTTTCTTGTCTCGAAAACATACCTTTTCTAATCTCAGAAAACCCTATTGACTTTAAATCGTTTCTGGTATAATACACCAACGGTGAAAAGCAAACTTATAAGACATATCAAAGTTGTAGAGGATAACGGGAACATCATTGAGGTGAGGTTGTGGCAAGTGAATCCTTCTCCCGACAAACCAAAGTGAGGGTGAAAAAACATGATAGTTAAAAGGGTGAAAATAGGAATAAAAAGCCTTGAAGATGTCCTTGAAGACACAAAAGAGGCTATGAAAAAACTTGAACGTGGAGAGAAGGTTAAACCTGAAAAGGGGCTTTTCTTTGAGAGCATTGAAGGATTTAGAAAAGCGCTTACCCTAAAGCGGCTTGAATTACTTCGTTTAATCAGAGAAAAACAGCCCGAAAGCATGCAGGCACTTGCAAGACTATCGAAAAGGGATATTAAGAGCGTTGCGACCGATATTACTATCCTGGAAGACCTGGGGTTGATTGACATGAAAAGGAAGAAAGAAGGGCGGAGAGAGTCAAAGCCTACAGTAAATTACAATATGATAAATCTTGAAATTGCGGTTTAACTTTCATTATGAAGTTACATGAGGACAGGCCTTGTATTGATGATATGCCAAAGGAAATAAGCGGTATAAGCGAGCTGAAAGAATGCCAATTTCAAATAATCCCCTCATGTGTCTATTTCCTATGTGATGGTAAATTTGAAATTGCCAGGGAAAAGACCGGCATACAAAACTTTGATTTCCATGACTTGAGACATGCCTTTGCTGCCCGGTTGGCACAAAGAGAAATTGACCTTTATAAAATATCAAAGTTGTTAGGGCATTGTGATATTCACATGACCCAGCGGTATATGTATCATTGCCCGAAGTCTTTGAGCGAGGGAATTGAGGTTTTGGAGAAAGTTGACTACAATTTGACTACAGTTGGGGTAAACAGAACTGTATCGACGACCTGAAACCCTTGTAAAATAAAAGCCCGCGATCGGAGTCGAACCGACAACCTCATCATTACGAATGACGTGCTCCGCCAATTGAGCTACGCGGGCTTAAGAGAATATGCAAAATCAAAGCAAAATCAAAGAGATATATTATACGAAAATTTTTTTGATTTACAATAAATTATTCGCTCCGGACAATCCTGTGAATCTCTAATACCTGTTCAATTAAATGAGGCATATCTTTAACAGGCAGCATAGTGGCTGCGTCTGAAAGCGCCTTTTCAAGGGTCTCGTGCACCTCGAGGAACAGTCCGTCACATCCGGTGGCAACGGCAGCTCTGGCAAGTGGCACAACCATATTCCTTTCTCCTCCGGAGACGTTTCCTTGACCTCCCGGCAATTGAACACTGTGCGTGGCATCGTAGATCACCGGATAACCCAGTTCCCGCATAATAACCAATGATCGCATATCGCTGACCAGATTATTATACCCAAAACTCGCACCTCGTTCCGTTAATAAAATCTGTTCATTTCCTGCGCTTCGTATCTTTTCGACAACGGACTTCATATCCCACGGGGCCAGAAACTGCCCCTTTTTGACATTAACAGGTTTGCCTGTCCTTGCTGCAGCCAGGATTAAATCAGTTTGGCGGCAGAGAAAGGCAGGGATTTGTATAATATCGAGCGTTTCTGCTACGATTGAAACATCTTCTGTACTATGGACATCTGAAAGGATTGGTACATCAAGTCGCTTTTTAATATCGGCTAAAATCTTTATGCCTTCTTTAATGCCGGGACCCCGGTATGATTTGACCGATGTCCGGTTTGCCTTGTCATATGACGCCTTGAAGATAAAGGGTATCTTTTTTGCCTGAAAGATATTTTTTAATTTTTCAGCCAATTTCAGACAGTTTTCATAGCTCTCAATAACACACGGGCCTGCAATGAAGACCAGAGGCTGTCCCCAGCCTATCGAAAAATTTCTAACGTTTACCATCATATTCATATCACAATACAAGAATTTTGAAACTATTTAAGTCTTATGTACTATAAATAACAATTTGAGAGGTGTCAACAATATAAACAGTCTAAAAAATGGGTTGCCACCTAATAATTCTGTGTGTACAATAGCCATGAAATTCAAATGTGTCCTTTTAAACCCGACTGCTTTTGAGAGCAACTTGTTGTTTTTCCGTATGGAACGAGGACGTAAGTTCACTGCGGTCGGGATGAATTCCACGCCACAGGCGGATAAACTTTGTTTCATGCAGTATATCAGGAGAACAGGTTGAAATTCTATAGCGCATATGGAGAAGGATGGCAAGTAAGGCTTGCCTATTTTTATGAACTTAAAAATACGAGGGGAGTACAATGAAGAACAAGGTCTTTGTATGTTTATTTTTTCTGAGCTGTTTATCTTTTCCGGCATTTGGACAGTTTTATGAGTATGAGTCCCCTGAAATAAGACTAAAAACCGGATTACCAAGCGTATTTGCCATAGAAAGTGTCCGGCAAATATCCGGGGGAGATGAGGAGTCTTTATTAAATATTGGTGTGAGCGTGAAGAAAGGGAGGATTGAGTCAGTAAGCAGAGATGGAGGGTCATGGATCGTTACCATAAGAACCAGCAGCAAGGAAGCCTCTACCTATTTAATAAAGGATAGTCAATTCAAGATTATGGGAGAAGAGTCAAAAAAGGTTATTGTCAATGCCATTCACTGGAAGGATGGGAACTAAAATCGTATGAAGGTATATTTTATTGGTGCAGGGCCCGGCGATCCTGAGTTGATAACGATCAAAGGACTGAAGATTATCCAGCGTTCAGGGTACTGTATTTATGCAGGCTCTCTTGTAAACCCCGAATTACTGAAGTCTCTTCCGTCTCATGCAAAGGTCTACGACTCTTCCCGCATGAGCCTGGAAGACATGGTGGTTGTTTACAAGGAAGCGATGGAACACCATATGGACGTTGCGCGGATACATTCAGGTGACCCATCGATCTATGGAGCAATCCAGGAACAGATGCACGCCCTCGACGAACTGGGAATTGCCTACGAGACCATTCCCGGGGTAAGTTCCTTTGTTGCAGCCGCAGCGGTTTTAAGGCAGGAATTAACGCTTCCTGGTGTTACCCAAACAATTGTCATTACGCGAATGGAAGGAAAAACCCCAATCCCTGAAAAGGAACATCTGGGCGTCCTGGCTACTGCCACCCCAACCCTGTGTATTTTCTTAAGCATCGACAAGATAGAAGAAATAGTAAGAATACTCCTGCCCCATTATGGAAAAGATTGCCCTGTGGCCGTTGTCTATAAGGCAACATGGCCCGACCAGAAAATTATTCATACGAAGCTATCGGATATTACGGAAGAGGTTAAGCGTGAGGCTATTAAAAAATCGGCGCTTATTATTGTGGGGTGGACGTTGGAAAAACAATTTACAAGGTCAATACTCTATAGTCAGGGCTGAATACGTGCATTCTCTTCTCGTTATTATCGAAGAATACCTGCGCTCTCGTCGGCAAGACTGCTAACCACGGTTTGTAAATAAGCAATCTCGTTTTGATTTGCTGTTGAATCCTCCGGTTTTGAATATCAGCGGCCATGTTTAAGATTCAATACAACGCCCTTCTGCAAAATGACGTGTCATATGCAACCCTTCATAATCCCAATAAAATCAGGACATTTCAGGGGGAATAGCCATGAAATTACGTATAAAAACAGCCTTGCGTATTTTTAAAATATCTGCAAATCCCGCATAAAATGTATTGTACAACGCACCACAAAACCTCGTTAAAAATAATTATTTCTAAAAAAATCCAGAAAACACTTGATTAAGGCGGTCATTTAAGGTATTCTAACCCCGAATTTAACGCCCTTTATCTAAACCATTTTTTTGAAAGGAGGTTGTTGGATGAACAAGCAGGAATTGGTTGAAATTGTGGCAAAAGAGTGTGAGGTGTCAAAGGCGTGCGGGGAAGCAGCAGTAAATGCCGTTTTAAATGGCATAAAGACTGGCGTGAAGAAGAGCAAGGAGGTACGTTTAATTGGCTTTGGTACTTTTTCTGTGCGGGCCAGAAAGGCACGAAAAGGGCGCAATCCGCAGACGGGTGCAGTGATTAACATCAAGGCCAGCAAGGCAGTAAAATTTACTCCTGGTCAGGACTTTAAGAATGTCGTCAACAAATAGAATTTTTCCCCCTAAAGAAGGCACGAACAAATAGTTTGTCCGTGCCAGACCTTTACTATCAAAATTCTAAACTACGGAAGACACAACAAAAAAAGCAGGCTTCATGCCTGCTTTTTTGTTTCCCTGTTTTTTACGTGCATCTTCCTGCTTCTACTATGTATTTTCTGTGGATGCCTCAACAGATTCCATGGTTTGTTGCCGGCGGGTAGTTCTCCGTGCATTTTCTGTAAGGAGCTTCTTTCTCAACCGAAACGTTTTTGGTGTAATCTCCACTAATTCATCATCCTCAATATACTCAAGGGCCATTTCCAATGAAAATTCCCTTGGTGGCGGAAGCTTTATCCCTTTATCTGCAGTCGCACAACGAATATTGGTAGCCTTCTTTGCCCTGACAACATTCACCGTAATATCATTCTGTTCGCAGTGCTCACCTACTATCATCCCTTCATATACACGATCACCTGGTTTTACAAACATTATCCCCCTATCCAACAATCCATCCAGGGCATAAGGGGTCGCCTCTCCGGCAGCCATGGAAATTAACACACCCTGAATGCGATGGGCAATATCACCCTTATAGAGTTCGTAGTCATAAAAATTGTGATACATCACCGCTTCTCCACGGGTAGCACTCAAGAGACGATTTCTCAGCCCGATTAAACCACGGGAAGGCACCTTGAACTCAAAGTGAGTGATGTCCTTAGCGGTCTCCATAGTGAGCATTTCCCCCTTCCGTGTGCCCAACATAGAAATCACGTGGCCCTCATATTCTTTGGGCACATCGATCACAACATATTCCACCGGTTCCGCCTTTTCCCCTTTCAGTTCCTTGAAAATTACCTTAGGTTTAGAGACTTGCAACTCATATCCCTCCCGGCGCATATTTTCAACTAACACGGAGAGATGCAAAAGCCCACGCCCCGACACACGAAGAGCATCCGGCATTTCCGTGTCTTCTACTTTAAGAGCCACATTTGACCGGAGTTCACGGTAAAGTCTTTCTCTCAGATTCCGGCTCGTAACATATTTGCCATCCTGACCACAGAAAGGAGAATTATTCACCGAAAATATCATCGAAAGCGTAGGTTCATCGATGTTAATTTTTTGCAGAGCCTGCGGATTCTCCAATGAGGCAATGGTATCGCTGATATCTATATCCCCTATCCCGCTTAAAGCCACAATATCACCGGCTTGCGCTGATTTCGTGGCTTGTCTTCCCAGCCCGCTAAAGGTAAATAGTTCTACTACCTTGTGCACCGTTTGCTTGTTGCTCTTATCAATTCGCGTAACTTGCTGGCCGGCATTAATACTACCCATAAATATCCTGCCAATCCCAATTCTGCCCACGTAATCATTATAATCCAGCGCTGTTATTTGCAACTGTAAAGGGGCATTAGGGTCGCCGCTCGGTTTTGGAATATAGTGTAAAATTGTATCTAGTAGCGGGGCAATATCCTTATTTTCGTCTTCCATGGACAGTTTTGCATAACCCTCCCGCCCACTCGCATAAATCACCGTAAAATCTAATTGTTCATCAGTTGCATTGAGCTCAACAAAGAGGTCAAAGACCTCATTCAGCACCTCTGTGCAGCGGGCCTCAGGTCTATCGATCTTATTGATAACTACAAGGGGTCTGAGATTATAACCCAAGGCCTTACGGAGCACAAACCGTGTCTGAGGCATCGTGCCTTCAGCCGCATCCACCAGCAATAATACACCATCGGCCATTTTCAGGACACGCTCCACTTCTCCGCCAAAATCGGCGTGACCAGGTGTGTCAATAATATTAATCTTCACGCCTTTATAGTTAATAGCGGTATTTTTAGCCAGGATAGTAATCCCACGCTCACGTTCCTGGTCGTTCGAGTCCATAATCCTTTCTACGTTTTGAATCTGCTGATTAGACCGGAATGTACCGCTTTGCTTGAGCAATTGGTCCACCAGGGTGGTCTTACCATGATCAACATGGGCAATAATTGCTACATTCCGTATATCATCTCTCACTATTTGTGTCATTTTACTCCTCAAACACCACTAGGTATTATGCAACCAACACCGCACGATTGCCAAAATAAATAATCCGCAACGAAGAATCGTAGCGGCTTTATAAAATAAGAAATTTTACCATGAAGCCTGAATGCTATACTATATATAAACTCTTATTATCTCAAACGAATCATTTGTTGTCAATAAAAATGAATCAAGAGATAAGCATTTGGTCAGAAACTCATCCCCCATTCTTTCGCCGGATGAATTTGAAAATAATAGGTTTGCTAAATTCGGTATTTTTTATTGAAACAAAGACAAAATAAATATATCATTAAGTAAGGTAACGCGTTCTTCTTTCCTTTTTAAAATCCTTTATATTACTAATTAAAAATCCGCAGATAAGCAGATACTATGTTAGAAGCAACAAAAAACAGGGGAATTCCGGTAAATCGAAGGAGATTCCTGCTTTTTGCAGGTTGGGGTTTTATAGGGATATTCCTGACAACTTTATTGAGTACCATTGCAAGATTCTTCTTTCCCAGAACTATTATTGAACCACCAACAAGGTACAAAGTCGGATATCCCTTGCAATATCCGGTGGGGGTGAGCGAAAGGTTTAAGAAACAGTTCAGGATATGGATTATCAGAGAGGTTGACAGGGTGTACGTAATCGAGGCAAAGTGTACCCATCTCGGGTGTACCCCTAACTGGTTAGCAGCAGAAGGCAAATTCAAATGTCCATGTCATGGGAGTGGATTTACGCCAGACGGAATCAATATTGAGGGTCCTGCACCAAGACCGCTGGAGAGATTTAAGGTCGCATTGGACGAGGATGGGCAAATAATCGTTGATGAAGGGATAAGGTTTAGGGGAGAACGGGGAGAATGGGAAAAAGCCGGTGCATTCATAAAGGTATAAAATGACTCAATTTCAAAGAAAATTTCTTGTCAAAATATAAAACATGCTGAAAGATAAGGGGTTGTTTCGCATATTGAGGGACTTAACGGTTAACTCGCAGGTCTGGAAGTCTATCTTCAGGCACACCTTCGCCGACACACCGAAGAACCGCATGTTGAAGGTTGTTTCAAACGTCTTTATGCATCTGCATCCTGCCAGGGTAAAGAGGCATGCCTCCCAACTAAAATTTACCTGGTGTATGGGTGGCATCAGTTTTTTCTTATTCCTGGTACTCACGTTCACGGGTGTGTTATTGATGTTTTATTACCGCCCCACAGTTCATGATGCATATTGGGATATAAAGGATCTGGAATATCAGGTACCTTTTGGGGCAATTTTAAGGAATCTGCACAGATGGAGCGCCCACCTCATGGTTATAACGGTATGGTTCCATATGTTTCGCGTATTTGCAACGGGTTCCTATAAACCACCCCGGGAATTTAACTGGTGTGTGGGTGTCCTCCTGCTGGTATTTACCCTGCTTTTAAGCTTTACAGGTTATCTGCTCACGTGGGACCAATTGGGATTTTGGGCTGTAACGGTTGGCACAAATATGGCCAGATCGACACCCTTAATAGGACACGAAGGCCCTTTTGGAGAACACCTGGGAATGACGGCGCACAATGATATAAGATTTGCGCTTTTGGGGGGTTCGATGGTTGGAGGAAATGCATTATTAAGGGCATATGTATGGCATTGTATCGGATTGCCTCTTATTATTAGTGTATTTATGATGGTACACTTCTGGCGGATCCGCAAGGATGGCGGCATTTCCGGACCGCTATAACAAATCGGGCCACGAACGAACACGAATCTGCACAAATGCAAATAAAGGGAAACTGGAGTATATTCGAGATTGGAGAAAAGGTATCAATCATGACTTCCATCTTCCTGTGATAATTTAAAAAAGTAGTAATCTGCGTGTATCGGTAAAAATCTGCGTCCTCATTTAGTGAATTTAACCATGGAAAACATCTGGGCAATTATAACCAAACCTGATAACATCCCCATCATCGGCCTGATAATTCTGTTGTTTTTCTTTACATTCATTACCTTTAAACAGGCATTTGAAAACGATCGACGGATAGAGCAGAAAAGGCATCAAAAAGGAGCATAGTATTTCGTGAACTACAAAATAGCCAAAGCCGATGATCACTGGTTCAGGGAAAACATAAATTGTCAGTATGCATGTCCTGTCAATACACCGGCTATGAATTATATAGAACGCATTGTTGAAGGAGACTTTGATAGCTCTTTGCGTCTCAATTTCATGGCAAATCTTTTCCCGCATATACTCGGCAGGGTATGTACGCATCCTTGCGAAACTGCATGCCGCCGCGGCGTAATTGACAAATCTATTGCCATATGCTCACTCAAAAGGAGCGCGGCAGACTTCGCCCTCAAAAAGTCCCCAACAAAACCGATGCACAGGGAAAAAACGGGGTATCGCATAGCAATAATTGGTGCAGGGCCATCTGGCCTTGCCGCAGCAAACGATCTGGTAATGAGGGGTCATGATGTTGTCGTGTATGAAGCGCTACCGGTCGCAGGCGGCATGTTAAGCGTTGGTATCCCCCCCTATCGTCTGCCACGTGATAAGACAGAAGATGCTGTAAACTGGATAAAGGAACTCGGGGCAGACATCCGCTTAAACAGCCCCATAGACACGCAAGAGAGATTCAATAACTTATTAAATGAATATAGCGCTGTATACATTGCCACGGGCGCTCATAAATCCCAGGCGCTTGATATCCCCGGTGAAAATCTGGCCGGGGTGATGCACGGCGTTACCTTTATGAAGGATACGAATCTTGGAATACTAAAAGAAGTCCCCGAAAAGGTATCCGTTATTGGGGGTGGCTTTACCGCCATAGATTGCGCACGTTCATCACTGAGACTGGGTGCAAAAGAGGTCTCTATTGTGTATCGCAGGACTCTGGAGGAAATGCCTGCCGGTGAACTAGAAGTAAGTATGGCAGGGGAAGAAGGCGTAAAAATGCATTACTTAACTTCTCCCGTAAAGATACTTGGAGGTCACAACCTGCAGATAACACATTTGGAGTGCATAAAAAACAGACTTGGTGAACCTGACGAAAAAGGACGCCGGCGTCCGATTCCCATGGAAGGAAGCAACTTCATCATACCAGCCGATATGGTAATAGCGGCGATTGGTCAATCACCAGACATTGGATTTCTGACAGAAAGGTTCAGGATAGAAATTAGTCGTTGGGGAATGCCTGTCATCGGCCCTGATAGCTTTATGACGACAAGAAAGGGGGTGTTTGCAGGTGGTGACTGTGTAACTGGCCCCAGAAATGTAATTGAGGTAATAGCAGACGGGAGAAAGGCTGCCAGATCGATACATACATTTTTGACGGATACGGGAATTAAAGGATACACATTTTTTTATAAGGAGCAATCTCCTTCGGAACGGGCACGTAATTATGAGACAGCACCCAGGCAAAGACAGGATGCACTTGCTGCAAAAGAGAGGCGTGATCTGGACACGGAGGTTGAACTGGGGCTCTCGAAAGAAAATACGCTTAAAGAAGCGGGACGTTGCCTGCTTTGTCATTACAATATTTTTATTGACGAGACATGTATATTATGCGGCGGCTGTATTGACGTTTGTCCATACAATTGCATATCTATGGTGTCCCGTGAAAATGTGGCAGTTGTAGGCCCATCGCACGACGAAAACGTTACGCATGGCGATTGGGATACTGCGATGGTTATCGATGAAGAAAAATGTATTCGCTGCGGCTTATGCGTTAAGCGGTGCCCGGTAAACGCTATCACGATGAAACGTTTTGCCTATTCGGAAGAATAGTAACAACTCACAACGGATATTCAGGGATTTTTTTAACTTAGCGGCCTCGTGGTAAAATAAAAATGGAAAAAAAAGATACTAAGGCAGAACAACATAAAGAAAAAGGCAGATATAGAGCGCTTGCCTTTATCAAAGGGACTTCACTTGCCAAGGAAAAGGACGTAGAAATATCTGAAAGTGAAATACCCACGTGGCCGTATCTGATCAGAAAAGAGTTTCTGGCAGCAATTATTTGTACTATCATTCTTATTGTCTGGTCTATCCTGCTCGACGCTCCGCTGGAGGAACTTTCAGATCCTACCATGACCCCAAATCCGGCAAAGGCGCCGTGGTATTTCCTGGGTCTTCAGGAGATGCTTGTTTATTTTGATCCATGGATTGCAGGGGTCGTCTTTCCCATGCTTATCATCATAGGGCTGATGGCTATCCCTTATGTGGATTTTAATCCAAAAGGGAACGGCTACTACACCTTTAAGGAACGGAAGTTTGCCATGATTACCTTTTGTTTCGGGTTTCATATCTTATGGATATTGCTCATTATCGTTGGCGTCTTCATGCGTGGACCAAGCTGGCTCTGGTTCTGGCCCTGGCAGGAATGGGACCCTCACCGGATCGTGGCCGAAACTAACTACGATCTGACCAACTTTGCTGGCATCAACTCCAAATCTTTCCTCGGGTTTATTACTGGTGGTGCAGTGGTGACTGGATATTTCCTCATGGGCATGACAATTCCATACCGTTTCATGAAGGCAAGGAAAAGCATGGCCTTGGAAAAACTCGGCATGATCAGATATGTCATTGTGGCGTTTCTGTTCTTGTCCATGTTAGCGTTGCCGATAAAGGTATGTTTGAGATTGGTATTCCATGTAAAATATATCTGGGTAACGCCATGGTTTAATATATAAACACTAAATTATGGTAACCAAAAAAAATCAACATCTCATAAAAAAAGAAGAAGATAAATCTTACCTGACAATCTTTGTTGTGGTCAGTTTCATCCTTGTAGTAGTTACCGCATGGGTGATCGTGAACGAAACTGCCGACAGAAGACCATGGAAAAAATATCAGAAACAGTTCTATCGCCTGGAGTATGAGAAAATCAGGCAGGACTATGAAAAAGAACGTGTAAATTTTGAAAGTCAGGACGTTCAGGCAAAATACAGAGAAGCAAAGAACAATCTGGAACGTGCATGGGAAGACTTTAAAAAACCGCCCATACAAAATGAATACAAAAAACTATCAGAAGAACAAAAGGTATTGAATAGCGAACTAGCCGCCCTGAGGTTTAAGTCGATAGTCACCCGAAATGAATGTACAGAGAAGGAATTTCTTTATGGAAAAACCCAAAACAAGCAAATTAAGCTTGAGATTGAGGAATTAGAGGAAAAGGGTAAGAAATATACCACAAAGATGAAGGATATTGAAGGCAAAGTCGCTTCCATAAAGACACGATTGAATGGGATCAGACATGACGTTGATCTATATACGGAAGAGTTAGATGCCTATACCGCTGGCATGGAAAGATACAAAACACAGGGAAAAACCTTCAAGAAAACCCGCCCAAATCTGCAAGCATATCAGACCTACATGGAGGATTTAAACATCGTCGACAGGTGCATGTCGTGCCATGTAGGGATACAGAAGGCAGAAAGTGTATCATCAGAACAACCGTACGCAAGCCACCCTGACCAAAAATTGTATTTGGGCAATCATCCGCCGGAAAAATTTGGTTGTGTGCTGTGTCACGAGGGACAGGCAAGCGCTACTTCGAGCGTTAAGAAGGCACACGGCGAGGTTGAATATTGGCTTACACCCATATACCCAGGCAAGTCTGCTCAGGCGTCGTGCATACGATGTCATAACGAAGGTAAGGAGGTAAAGGGCGGGGAACTACTCTGGGAAGGCAGAAGGCTGTTCGGGAATCTCGGCTGTTATGGATGCCATGATACGGTGGGTTTCGGTGAAGATAAGCACCGGATGATAGGCCCGAGTTTAAAAAATTTAAAGAATAAGGTAAAAGCTGAATGGATTACAGCGTGGATAAAAGACCCAAAAACATTTCGTCCCACCACGCTGATGCCCGATTTCAGGTTTTCAGACGAGGAGTCACAGGCCATAGCTGCCTACTTGTGGCAGCATGCAGATGAAAAAGGCCTCTATGGAGAGATGCCGGCATTGGACGAAGAACAGCTGGCTCAAGGGGATTTCCTTTTCGAACAGGTGGGGTGCATGGCATGTCACACGTACGGGCAGGACAAACCGCGTGGGTTTGCACCCAATCTGGCAAGGATTAGTGAAAAGATAAACTACGGGTATCTGGTTGAGTGGATCATGAATCCAAAAGATAAAGAGCCCCTCACGCGTATGCCAAGCCTTAGACTGAATCGGGAAAAGGCAGGTCTTGTTGCCGGTTACCTGATAAATAAAACTGGCAAGGGCGATGCAAAAGAATGGTTAACCGATAGAGCGTGGTTGGAGGATAAGGATAAATCCGTTGCCGGTGAGGCGTTAATCAGGAGATACGGGTGTTTTGGCTGTCATGAGATAAAAGGCATGGAAGGTCTTGGCAAGATAGGGACAGAATTATCTGCTATCGGGTCAAAATCAGTGACCCTCTTTGATTTTGGATTATTAGAAAAGAAGATATTAGGCGAGGCAGGGCTTAATCATGTTACGGAAAATGTGGGAAAGGCAAGGCAGTCCTGGTTACAGGCAAAGTTGCATGATCCCAGGCAGTTTGACGAGGGCAAATACAAAAAACCGGAGGATCGTCTGAAAATGCCTGATTTTGGGTTAAAAGAGGCGGAGATGGAGTCGTTGGTGGTAATGCTAACCGGGCTGAGAGAAGAAAAATTACCAGAGAAGTATGTTGCCAGACTGACAGAAAAAGAACGATGGATAACAGAAGGGAAGAGATTAATCGGAAAGTACAATTGTATGGACTGTCACCAGTTTGATCTTGATAGATTGCATCTTACGGGAGACATTGAGGCTTCCGGGATGGTAAAGCTGGAGGAGGATGCGGGCATCTATTTTCAACTCTGGGAGGATAATGAGAAGTTAGGCCGTAAGGCGGGCGAGACGGTGCTCATAGAAAACCAGCAAATAATGGACATGGAAAAGGCTTCCGGTGGCGATATTGCACCCGGAATCATAGAGTATCACGTTGATACTGAGGGGTTAGTCCCAGAGGAGGCAAGGGTATTCACACCACCATTATTATACGGAGAGGGTAAGAAGGTACGGCCCGAATGGTTATTCGGATTCCTAAAAGAACCCTTTGATCTCAGACCATGGCTGGATATAAAGATGTCTGCATTCAGCCTGCCAGATGATGAAGCCACCAGCCTTGCGAGGTTCTTTGCCGTGAAAGATGAAGAAGAGTACCCTTATGAATACATAGCAGAAACTACCAAGTGGTATATCGAGATCAAAGAGGCAAAGTCCCCCGATTACCTGGCAGCAGCAAAAAGACTATTTGAGTCAAAGGACGTCAACTGTATCCTGTGTCATGTAAAAGGCGAAAAGATGCCTGAGGGCGATAAAACAGGATGGGCGCCAGACCTCCTGCTCGCCAAGAGGAGACTCAAGCCCGATTGGATAAAACGGTGGCTCCTCGATCCGCAATCCATCCAGCCCGGCACCAAGATGCCCAAGTTCTTCAGAGAGGGCGAGTTTCAGGACTACATCCCCGGCACACCAGAAGCACAGACAGAGGTAATGAAGGATTATTTAATGAATCTATGGGAATAGCAGTATTCTGCCATCTTTTTGTTGTTATTATCAGATTAAAAGGAGAATGTTAGCATGAAATTCTCTCGTATGGCGATAGTTTTCTTTTTAGCGTTCAATGCATCCTCTGCTGCTAATGCCCAACAAAACCATCTGTATGGTGATTATTGCAGCGGTAGGATATGGGCGTTAACGTATGATGGTGTAAAGCCAGCAATTAATACGCTTTTATTAACAGGAAATATTAATATTTCATCGTTTGGAATTGACAAGGATAATGAAATTTATATTTGTGATTTAAATGGTAAAATTTATAAATTTGCCACAAACGCTCCGGCACCAACAACCACCCCTGATCCTTTATTAACACCTACGCCGATACCTACAACGACAACGATGCCGTCGCCGCCGCCTGTTCCCATAAAAAAGGGGAAAATTTTTGGATTAGTTGTCAACGTTATAGGTAACCCCGTAGAATCTGCAAAAGTAAAGCTCAAAGGAAAAGTAAAAAAAATAAGCAAAAAGACTTTATCGGATGGGACAGGGTTTTTCGAATTTACAGATTTAGACGCGGATACTTACAAAATTACAACAAAGAAAAAAGAGTACAAAAAAAACAATCACACTATAACGCTTGGTGATGGTGAAGCAGAAGAAATTACGATAGAGATCGAAAAAATAGTTGAAATTTAAGCCGATTGTGACTGTTAGGTCATGGATGTTTCATTATTTGATTGCAGCTCCGCTGCGCCAGGGATATTCAATCTCTCTTCGTCGCAGGAAAAGATATGAATAGATCATGAATAAACGGGATAAAACAAAGAAGGATACCCGGGTTGAAAACAAAGCGCTTCGTGTGCAACTGAAAGAAACAGTGCAGCCCCGAGGCGAAGAATTTGTAACTGCCGAATGTCTGGTACACTCGGTCATGGATCAATCGACAGATGCCATTGTGCTGTGCGATATAAATGGTCTGATCGTTCGCACCAGTAAAACTGCCCTTGCTATCGGTAACAGAGATCCCTTGTTCCAGCCGTTTGAAACCATCTTTCCGGTTCAACTTAAAGGCGAAGGACAAAGTGACACGCATTTCCGCGTTGCTGACGTTTTTCGTGGCAAAATATTTCGCGGTATTGAGGTGAGTCTAAACTATTCTGCTGCTGCTCATGGAAATAATAATAAAACATTCAATCTGCTTCTCAGTGCTTCCCCGTTGCGGAATCCACAGGACGCAGTGGTCGGTTGCATTATCACATTAACTGACATCAATGAGTCCGTGAGAGTTAAGCGGCGCAAAAACGTATTATATGCCACAACTCAGGTATTAGCAGACTCCTCTACAGGTAAAGAAGTCATCCCGAAAATTCTTCAATCCATATGTGAAAGTCTTGAATGGGATTTCGGTGCATTCTGGACTTTTGACATGAAAGTTAACGGGTTACGTTGTGCGGAAGTCTGGCATAAGTCATCAGTGAAGGTTCCAGAGTTTGAATCGCTTACGCGAAATACCATCTTTCCGCCCGGTGTTGGGTTGCCTGGAAGTATTTACGCTAAGAGAAAACCCATCTGGATCACCAGCGTTGCTTCTGATACAAACTTTCCCCGTGCGCCAGCCGCTGCTAAAGAGGGCTTGCAGGGTGCTTTTGGTTTCCCTGTTTTGATGGGAAACACGATACTTGGCATAATTGAATTTTTCAGCCGCGTGATACAGCCGCCTGATGAAGACCTGCTCAAGATGATGGCCTCTATTGGTGGCCAGATCGGTCAGTTCATCAAACGAAAGGAGGCGGAAGAGGCACTGCTCCGGGCACACGCAGAATTAGAACAGCAGCTCAAAGAACGCACTGCCGCACTGGTGCAAGCCAACGAATCTTTAGAAAAGCGCATTGAAGAACGAACAAGGGAGTTAGTGAAGATAAATGAAGAATTACAGGCAAAAATCGTGAGCACAGCCGGGACGCGAATGAACTCAGGCGCAGAATAAAATTTGAAAAAAAGACCATTGCCGGTATATCCAGGAGATTCGTTGTGCTTTCAGACTTTGACAATGCTGTTTTCAAATCATTGGCTGATGCCGGTCAGTTGAGTGAAGCGGGGCGGGCGTACTTCTTTCAGTTTCGCGATAACGGTACCATTATGGACAATACTCATGAATGGTGCGACGAAGGGGTTGCACCTGAAATGCAGCATCTCCAGAATCTCCCCTCTGTAATGTTTCCCTGGTTGATGGAGAACTTACATGCTGACAATGTGGTGCACATCGGGGATGTCTCTAAAATGCCACCTGAGTCCGCTGCTGAAAAGGAGGAATTTAAGAGGGCGGGTACCAAAGCGATATTGATCCTGCCGGTGTATGCTGAAAAGGAGTTAGTCGGATTCATTGGTTTCGACAATGTTGTTACTGTTAGCACATGGCATGAAGAAGATATAACCCTGTTGCACATAACGGCAGAGATCATAGGAGGTGCGATTGCACGCAAGCAGTCAGAATCTCGCATTATCTACATGGCCTACCACGACACCCTCACCGATCTGCCCAACCGCAATTTATTTCAGGATCGCCTGCAAGTATCCCTGGCCCATGCAAAACGCAATGAAAAGATGGTGGCTGTTATGATCCTTGATCTGGATCAATTCAAAACCATTAATGACTCCCTTGGACATCAGATAGGTGATTTGCTGCTTAAGAATGTCGCCGGGAGGCTGAGGCGATGTGTGCGTAAGGGAGACACGGTTGCCCGGACAGGTGGCGATGAATTTGCGATCGTCCTCCCCGATCTTGTGCATGCATTAAACACGATCATCGTCGCAACTAAAATTATTGATACACTAAATCAGCCCTTCAAACTCGAAGGCCATGAAATCCACACTACTACAAGCATCGGGATTAGTCTTTTTCCCCTTGATGCTGATACCACAGAAGACTTGATCAAAAAGGCAGACATTGCCATGTACCTTTCCAAGACGCGGGGGAAAAATACCTATCATTTCTACAAGCCTGACATGAATACCCTGTATAAATAGAAATGGTTGCCTGGATAATTTTTCATTTACTCCTGGCAAGTCAGAACCAAAGAAGCTTTATATTTTTTAAACCCCTATCACAAATTCTGAATCTCAAAGATATTTGTATTTGATAATTCCTTAGATTCGTGATAAATTGATTTTATGGAAAACAGGACATCGTTATTTCAACAAAAACCATACCTTTTAAAATACCGGTTTTTTCCATTCAGTGAGTACCTGAAAGAACATTTTTCTTGTAAAGTGCACAAGATACCGCTTCATGCTGGTTTTACCTGCCCTAATCGTGATGGCCGTGTAGCAGTGGGTGGTTGTACCTATTGCATCAATGAAAGTTTTAGCCCCAATGTCAAGGGGCGATCTCTTCCCATAAAGGAACAAATTGAAAAGGGTAAGGCATTTCACAAAAGGAGATGTGGGGCAGAAAAATTTATCGCTTATTTCCAGTCTTTTACAAATACCTATGCCGATGTTGAAATTTTAAGGTCCTGTTATGAAGAGGCACTTCATGACACGGATGTTGTAGGAATTTCTATCGGCACGAGACCCGATTGCATCACGGATGATATTCTCAGCCTTATCAACGGGTATGCAAAAAAATATCACGTCTGGATCGAATATGGTCTCCAGTCCATACACGACAAGACTTTAGATCGGATCAACCGGGGGCATAATTCCAGGATATTTTTCGATGCCATACAGAGCACAAAAAAAACTTGCATCAATATATGTGTTCATGTTATTTTAGGTCTACCCGGTGAGACGCGGGAAGACATGATGGAAACAGCTGAAGCCGTAGCAAGTTTAGGTGTACAGGGCATAAAACTTCATCATTTATATGTGGCTAAAAATACGGCATTGGCTGAAGAGTATTTTCAAGGCAAGGTGCGGACATTAGACATGAACAGCTATATCCAGATTGCAGCAGACTTCTTGGAGCGTATTCCATCTGATGTTACCGTACAAAGGCTCGTGGGAGACACACACGGCAATTTTCTTATATCGCCCATATGGAAGGCCAGTAAGGCTGAGATTACCTGTGGAATAACACGGGAGTTGGAGCGGAGAGGCACTTATCAGGGCTCACGATTTCATGAGTCGGCAGTTGCGACGAATTATTCATCTTCATTCCCCGTTCAAAACATGCAGGGGCATGTTGCTGAAGTGTCAAAACTGCATACCATAGACCTATAAAGCGGGCGTAATTCAGTGGTAGAATACCAGCTTCCCAAGCTGGGTATGAGGGTTCGATTCCCTTCGCCCGCTCCATTTTAATTTAGAAGAACCAGCTCAAAATAAGCAATTCACAGAATTATGGAGGAATAAATAGTATGATACTTCCTTTGCAAATTACATCTCGAAATTTTGAACTCACCAAACCGATCGAAGAGAGAATCCGTGAGCATGCTGAGAAGTTAGATAAGTATTACAGCAGGATCACGAGCTGTAGGGTCGTTGTAGAGGCCATGCCTAATAGGTCATTATACAGCGTGTGTGTCGACATGACAGTGCCTGGTACAGAACTTGTGGTGAAACTTGATCCAAACACAGACATTTATATTGCAATAAGAGATGCCTTTCGCGATGCGAGCCGCAAGCTCGAGGATTTTGCCAGGACGCAGCGCGGCGATGTGAAACACCATGAGCAACCACCACATGGACGGATAAAAGCCCTGTTTTCAGATAAGGGCTATGGCTTTCTTACCACCGTGGATGGTCATGAGGTTTATTTTCATGAACACAGCGTGCAAAACCATAAATTTAAAGACCTGTCGGTCGGAATGGAGGTACGTTTTAGTGAAGAAATGGGTGAAAAGGGGCCACAGGCCACGTATGTGAAAATAATATGAACTCAGCTTTCTTGTCAGGATTGATTTTGAAATAATCATTCATTGCGGGCTGTTGTGCTATGGAATTATCACAAAGGGTGTTATGTATTGTTATCATTCCTGCGATTATTTTCATTGCTACGGAAGGGGTTAGTATATCCAATGACGATTGGCAACTGAATGATAGTCCTCAGGAAATGACCGATAAAGAAGAGGCCGGGATCGGGAGACAAGTAGATGAGTATATAAGACATCGGTTTTACCTGGAGAATGATCCGGAATTTAACGCGGTTGTTAACAGCATCGTACAAAGGGTTGCTGCTGTATCTGATAGAAATACACTTTCGTTCACATGCACGATTATTCAATCCCCTTCGATTAATGCATTTTCCGCCCCCGGTGGCTACATATACCTGACGTATGGGTTGCTAAAATTTACGCAAACAGAAGATGAAGTAGCTGGAATTGTCGGCCATGAAGTTGCCCATGCATCCCTGAGACATGCATCAAAACTGTACCATGAGATTATGGAAATCCTTTCCCATCAGGATAAAGGAATTAATGACGCAGCGAATTTGTTGTTATTAAATAACCACCTCGAAGAATTTGAACAAGATGCAGATACAAAGGGCGTTTTCTATGCTCATAAAGCTGGTTTTAATCCAACCGGCCTGTTAGACTTTTTGGAAAGACATTATGTCCTATTAATGCACAGAAGGATGTTTGGTATGCCAGGTTCTGGTGTCACAGCAACGAGCGACACAAGATTAAACCATTTGCGGGAATATATATCCACCTTAGAAAAGAAGGAATAAAATAGGACAATTATTTATT
Organism: Planctomycetia bacterium; assembly: GCA_015075005.1. Lineage (GTDB taxonomy): Bacteria > Planctomycetota > Brocadiia > Brocadiales > Brocadiaceae > Brocadia. Next base: position 296,833 of record JABTVC010000001.1, on the reverse strand, counting down.
TGACAATCCATATTTTTCGTATACTTTAGGTGTTTTAGAGTTTTTATAAATATTTATACGGGTATAATTACTTCGTTAACAAAGGAGTCCTGGAATATATGAGTCCACTTTCTAAAAATTTTGTGCGTGCAAGCCTGATTTATTTTTTCATTGCAGCTATCCTTGGCACAATAATGATTTCTATGAGGAGCTATCCGGCGCAATTACTCTTCAGTCACGTTCATCTCAACCTGCTTGGATGGATGTCGATGATGATTTATGGGGTTGGATACCATATCTTGCCGAGATTTTCAGGAACACCTCTTGCCTACCCAAAAATAGGCAATCTTCAATTCTATCTTGCAAATATCGGCCTTGTAGGATTGGTGAGTTTCCGTCCGATTCACCCCCTTGCAGAAATTTTTGCAGGTGTGCAGATAGTTTCTGCCGGGTTATTTGTGTTTAATATCTGGATGAGCCTGATACCACCTAAGCCTGAACCTGAATAGTCTTCTGTCATTTCAAATGTTTTTCCGTTTTGAGGCAATGCCTCGTTAAAATAATGCATAAAGGAGAATTCTTAGAATGTACACGATAGGAATCGATATTGGTTCCATGTCAACCAATGGAGTTCTGATAAATGATAAGAAGGAAATCCTTTCTTCGATAATTATTCCAACCGGTGCAAGTAGTAAAAAGGCTGCGGATAAAACCTTTCAAATGATACTTACCGAACATAAATTATCTGAACGAGAGATCGATTATATTGTTGCTACCGGATACGGGCGCATAAAGGTGCCGTTTGCCAATGAAGTCGTGACGGAAATCACCTGTCATGCAAAGGGTGCAAATTATTATTTTCCCCGGGCAAGAACTATTATTGATATTGGCGGACAGGATAGTAAGGTTGTTAAAATCGATGCGAATGGAAACGTTCTCGACTTTGTGATGAATGACAAATGCGCTGCAGGCACTGGCCGGTTCCTGGAAGTTATGGCAAGGACACTGGAGATAGACCTGGAGGACATGGGGGGGCTTTCGCTGAACGGGAAGGATAATGTTTCCGTCAGTAGCCTCTGCACAGTCTTTGCTGAATCAGAGGTGGTGTCCCTTATTGGAGCAGACAATAAATCGGCTGATATTTGCAGGGGGTTGCACATCTCAATTGCCAAACGCATCACAGCGCAGGTGAAACGGATCGGATTGGAAGAAGAGGTTGTCATGACTGGTGGTGTCGCGAAAAACATAGGTGTTGTGACGGAGTTAGAGAATAATCTCGGTTGTAAAATCAAGATATCAGACGAACCACAAATTAACGGAGCACTTGGGGCGGCTTTGATCGCCCTGGAAAAGGCGCGGTTAAAGAACAATACTTCTGTATCAGTGTCCCGTTCCGGGAATGATTCAGCCAAAGCATCCATGGCAGAGTTCTCTGTTGAAGATCATACATTGCCAAAGATTGGGTATTTTTGCTCCTACACCCCTGTGGAACTTATTCGTGCTGCCGGATTTCATCCGGTCAGGATTAAGGGGGCTGAAAAAGAATCGTGCTCTGCCAATGAAGTCCTGTGTGGAAATATCTGTCCTTACATCAAGGGTGTTGTTGATCAAAAAATCAATGGCCACCTGGAAGATTTCAAAGGGATGGTATTTGTCAACTCATGTGACGGGATGCGCAGGCTTTATGATGCATGGGTGAAATTAGACGAAGGGAAAAAGGCATTTAACTATATTTTGGATATTCCCAAAAACACCGATGACGCCGCAGTTTTTTATTACGCAAACCTGCTCAAAAACTTTAAAGAAAAACTGGAAACTTTTTTCACGCTCAAAATCAACCAGGATGATATTCAGCAGAGTATCACCCTATACAATTCAGTGAGGGAAAAGGTACGGGTGTTTTTACAAAAATACTGGAGTGGATATATTGGGCAATCCGGATATGAGATATTTTCCTTGTTAAAAAAGGGCGTCAATGCAGTGCCCGAAAAATTCCAGACCTATTTGACCCACCTGATCAATCAAAGGGAAGGCGTGCGCGATACGCGTGACATACCCAGGCTCTTCGTATGGGGCAGTATTATGGAAAACGAAAAGATCATGAAGATTATAGAAGATGCGGGCGCCAAGGTGGTTGCAGAGGATCTATGCAATGGCAGCCGTTACTTTGATGCCCAAATTCATGTGAGCGACGACCCCATCCTGTCAATTGCAAGGAGATATATTTTGCGATCTCCGTGCTCTCGTATGGTTAACATCCTTGATAGGATTAATAGAGTACTGACCACCATGCAGGAAAAATCAATTCATGGGGCGATTTATCACACACTGAAATTTTGTGATCATAATCTTATGGATTACCCTATGATAAAAAAGACATTCCACGAGAAGAATATTCCACTCCTTCATCTCAATTGTGATTATACCCTTAGCAGTGAAGGGCAAATCAAAACACGGGTTGAGGCATTTCTCGAACAATTAACCAGTAGTTCCAGGAAAGAGTAAGTGAAACATGGTATCAATGCGTAAATGTAAGGAATGGGCGCAACCATTCTTTCGCCGTATTTCTCCGGTTTTGTTTCGCGAACTTCTGCGTTTTATGAGGGTGTATTATTTTTTCTTTCGCGGAAATAAAAGGAAGGAATTGGTCTCCCTGCGTCTTCAGACTCGTGTGGGTGTAAAGCATCTCTATAATACATTTGCCCACCCCAAGCAAACTGTTTGGACGACTATGTTCGTTCCCTCGGAAATACTGTTTGCTATGGGGCTCTATCCTTTTTGTCTGGAGATTGGCGCAGCGCTTTTTGCAGGTTTAGGGCAAAGTTCTCACGGGCTCTTAGAGGCTGAATCATATGGAGTTCCCACGGATATCTGTACCTTTCACCGATCCGCAATTGGGCACACATTCAGAAATTTATTTCCCAGAAACATCCTCCAGGTAGCCACCACAACGCTCTGCGATAATAATACCAAGACGATGAAGATATGCGAGTCTGTGACAGGAAAAGAGACCATCGTTATTGATGTGCCGTATGAGGCAGACGATTATTCTATCCAGTATCTTACCAAACAGCTTGAGGATTTCACCCATCGGCTGGAGGAAATAACGGGAAGGAAGATGAATCATGCCGCGTTTGAAAGGGCACTTGAATACTCGAATAAAACGCGGGAAAAGATGCTTGAAGTGAATGAATTGAGAAAGGATCCTTATTGTCCCCTTCCGGGCAGTAATGCGCTTGGTTTTATGTTCCCGGCATTTTTATTAATTGGTTCTCCATTGTCAGCAGAATTTTTCTCTGCCCTGGCTGCCGAACTACGGGAAAAGATTGCGGAGAACAAGAAAAATGCAGACAAAGCGTATCCGAAAGATCAGATCAGAATCCTCTGGCTGGAATTGAAGCCGTATTTTAAGGTAGATTTCCTGACAAAATTAGAGGAGGAGCAGGGAGTAAAGATTGTCTTTGAGGAGACAAATTATGTGTATTGGGATAAATTGGATCCTCAGAAACCCTACGAAAGCCTGGCCAGAAGACTCATTAGCAGCCATTATAACGGCCCATTAGAGCGACGCATTGAGGTTATCAGGAAACTTGTCAGAGAGTATCAAGTGGATGGCGTGGTTGTCTTCTCATCATGGGGTTGTAGAAGGAATAATGCAGCGGTGCCTGCCCTGAAAAGGGAATTGAACAAGATAGGGTATCCCCTCCTCAGCCTCGATGGCGATTGCGTGGACGATCATAATTACATGCCTGGGCAGTTTTCCACAAGGATTGAGGGCTTTTTGGAGATGCTACGCGGAAGAAAAGCTACCGCTAATCTTCCCCAGCGGGAAGTATGCGGAGTTGGCGTGACTTAGGAAGCCAAATAATATATCAGAGACTGTCTTGTTTCAGGGTTGTTTTGGAATCTCTTATAAATATTGTTTAAAATTATTTCTTGACAAAGAAGGATGGATTTGTTTAATAAAGTCAATTAGTTTTAAACATACATACGATAAAGGCAAACCATGAGCAATCATGGGACGCAAAGTAAAGGGTCTTGGCCATACAAGGAAGTAGGTTAGATAAGATAGCCTTACTGCCGAAGATGTTTTCCTGAAAACATTTTGGTAGTAAGGCTTTTTTGTTTTCATAAAGAAGACACGAAAACGATCTGTAGCGCGGGTGGTTCATCCCCCGCCAGGCCAAGTGCCGGCTTGTCCTGGAAGGAATCGTTAAAGTGGCAACGGTTAAAGCCTTACGAGAAGTTTGCAGAAATGATAGAGAAACACTGGGATGACATTGCAGCATACAGCAGACCTGAGAACAAAGGTACTTTAGGCTTTGTCGAAGGTCTCTTAATAACAAGATTCAGGTGATACAGAGAAGGGCATACGGTCTGAGAGATGAGGAATATCTTCGGCTGAAAATTCTTACTTGCATGCTACCGGAGATATAAAAATGCAAAAATTTACCCACTCACTTGGCGGTGGGATTTCAATGCACGGAGCATACTAAAAGAAACTCCTCTGGAAATGCACAAAACCGACCCAGATCACCGCGCCCCAGCCGTCGCTGTGCAAGCGGTTTTATGTGTTTGATATTCAGTTAACTTACTTTTAAAACTTGTAGCGTTCCCTTTCGAACAAATGCTCGAACCATTTTATATAGGTTACGGTTTGATGTTCTGGTTCAGATGGAAAACATTTTCGGGATCGTACTTCCTCTTAATCTGTACCAGACGGTCATAGTTCGAACCATAAGCAGCTGCGATGCGGTCGACTTCGTCTTTAGTCATGAAGTTCACATAGACAGTGCCAGACGCATAGGGTGCAGAGGATTCAAAACTCACGTGCCCATGCAATACACCTCTCATCGTCTGCAGCCTGATCCCATCGCCCGTGCACATTGAGGGCGAACTTTGCGTCCCGATGGGCATATGCCATGGAATCTGCCGGAACGCGGTTGGCTGCGCCTGCAAGGAAGCCGATGAATATCTCACACTGCGGCGAGGGCAACTTGCCCGCAAACTCAATCATCGTGTCCATCACGCCATCATTAAGTACTATTAAATTATGGGATTTCAGTAATTCCTGGCGCCGGGCGTAAGCAGCGGATCAAAAGCCTTCTGCCATTCCGTGTATGGTTGAGCACCGATGTGTTCACCATGGGTCACCAAAATGGCGCAAAGGCTCGATCAGTTTTACCCTGGTTAACATCCCCGGCATAGAAGATGGCAAGGATAACCACCTCCTTACCGTGAACATATTCGGGAAGAAATGGCAACGGTGGAGATTGGCGTAACACGACCCACACACTGAGATCTTCAGGCGCGGATTCTATAAATTCTCGATACTGTGTCAGCACCTGCTTGGCCTGCTTGAACGGAAAACGAGCAAACCGGCCAGAGATTTCAGTGCCCACTGGATGGAGTTTGAATTCGTACCGGTGACGACCCCGAAGTTACCGCCGCCACCTCAATTGCCCAGAACAGGTCGGCATTCTCGTTTTCGCCTGCTCGCATTTTCTTGCCGTCCGCGGTGACCACATCTGCCGAGACAAGATTGTCAATGGTCATGTATTTGCGTGTCAACCAGCCGAACCCGCCACCCAGCGTCAGCCTGGAAATGCCCGTGGTCGAATTGATCCCCACTGGTGTGGCCAGTCCATGTTTCTGCACTGCTGCGTCAAAATCAGCCAATGTGGGCCAGGTTCAACATATGCACGTCTCTTAGCGGCATCAACGCGAACATTCTTCATATTTGAAAAATCGATCATCAAGCCGTTATCACATAAAGCATTCCCGCAATGTTATGCCCTGCACCTCGAATTGATATCTCGAGTCCATTCTCGCGTGCAAAAGAGATTGCATGTGTAACGTCATCGGCTTCTGCACACTGCACGATGACAGCCGGCCGCCGGTCAATCATTGCATTCATATATTTCGCGATCCTCGTCATAACTCGGATCACCGGGTAGGACTATCCGGCCCTTCACTTTGCTTCGAAGCTTCCCAGTTGTCTCATTGGGTATATTTTCATGGTAATCTCCTTTTGGTTTAAATTTAGAAAAGAATACCGAGTCGGTTATCTTAGTAAGTCTATGCTTTCCCTGCCACATAACGGGGCGCATCAATGGCCGGAGCGGCAGGCGCGAAGCCCGCTTGCGCGTGCACCTGGATGCGCTTGTTGGCCACTGATCTCCGCCAATCAGGGCGCAATGATCCTCTGGCGACATTTTGGGCAATGCGTAATCAAGTACGTCCCAAGATGATGCCCGCAGTGGGGCAATCGACGCGAAAACGCGATGCCACTTTTCGGTGTGATCATCATCAACCTTCTCGCGCCGTTCGACGCCTTCCGCTAATGCCTTTCGCCTTAAGCCTCACGTCCTTCCTCAGCAATCCCCGCGCGCCTTCTCTGGCCTATAGCAACATCCTGTCCCACCTTTGCGAAGATGTCGGCTAGTTCAGCGGACCTTCGATGCTTCTGCTCAAACTCGCTGACGCTCTGATCAAGAGCACTCCTAAGAGAGCACAAGTACTCAGACAGGCGGGGGCGCCAACGTTTCTGAGAAATGCGGCCTCGCCTCGTATCCTTGAAACACCTTCTTTCCTCGTGGAGGTGCTCGACGAGACGACTTTATGTCTGAGGGCGGAAGAAAAGGACTTTGCAGTGGCCTCTAAGAATGCCCGAATTCTCGAAGCCAGATCGCGGTGCAGGGCTTCAAAGTTTTGTAGTTCTGTCTTTCAAATTTGTCATGGTCCTGGGAAGGTCAGAGCTCATCGTATTTTCACCTTTCTCTTGCGCGGGCCAGTGAGGTTGCCTCTATCGTAGAATTTCCTCTGATGACGCGGCTTGGTATCTAGCAGCTCAACAATGATTATACAGTCTGTATAAAACGGCAGACACAGACTGTTTCAATATATATAAAGAAGTTGCCATGTCTTCTTATCACGCATTATAATTTATTTCTTATAAGGTTGTTATGTGTTTTTTACAATCATCCATTCCGGTTTATACAGTCTGTATAAACCGACCTACAACCTATCAACGGGACTTCGGACACCGTGACCGCCTTTGTTCAAGACATGGGCGTAAATCATCGTGGTGCTGACGTCTTTGTGGCCAAGAAGTTCCTGTATGGTACGAATATCATAACCGGCCTCAAGCAAGTGCGTAGCAAAGGAGTGACGGAATGTGGCAACCAGCGTGCTTGACAATACCCGCTTGCGGATTGCTTCCATGACGGCCCGCCGAAGGATCGTCTCGTGGGTATGATGTCGCCCCGCCGTCACGGACAAGAATTTCGTTTCGGTAAAGTCAATGTCCTGAACCCGCAAGCGCAGGCATTCCATCAGGCGCAGCCCCGCGCCGTACATAAGCGAGGCCATCAGACACTTGTCTTCCGAAAGGTTCGACAATACGGCTTTCACTTCATCGCGGGTCATAACCACTGGCAGGCGTGTTGGCTTGCGGGCACGGATGACCTTGCCGAGATCGCCTACTTCACGGCCGATCACGTGGCGATAGAGGAACAGCAAGGCTGAAAGCGCCTGGTTTTGCGTAGAGGCGCTGACCTTCTCCTTTACAGCAAGATGGGTGAGGAAGTCGTTGATTTCCGGCTCAGCCATTTTCGCAGGTTGACGAACCTTATGGAAGAAGATGAACCGCTTGACCCAATGACAATAGGTCTCCTCTGTGCGGCGGCTGTGATGACGAGAGCGAAGGGCTTCACGAAGACGGTCCATGAGTTTCGGCTTCCGGTCTGTTTCCGACGTGTCTGATGGACGTTTTATGGTCATGTTCGAACTTATTGTTACGGAGCGAGCTTCCTGCATGGTCTTCCCCCTCGGCGAAGGCAATCAGATGATAGAAAATTGCTTTTCCTTTAAAAGTGATGATAATACAAAAATGATGAAGAATACAAGCTTTTTTGGTTTTCTGTGAAAATAACGGGTGGTGGATTTTTCCAGGTTGTCTGAGAATAGGTGTTTTAGCAAATTCTTGTGTCATAGTTCGTGCTAATTCTGTGCAAAATCAAACTCAAAGGATAGAATTAATTGAAATGAATACAATTGATGTAACATTAACAACACCTTGATTTTCAAGTTAAACAGGAAACCAGCCCAGTATCAAGGACTTAAAATTTTAATATTTCGCCCTTGCAGATTGAACCACATGTTTTAGTTTGCAACGGTGTTAAACGGACTTTGCCGTGAAAGACGCCAAATGTTTAGGTTCAATCGGGGATGATTGAACCAGCAGTAATAAAACAGATCGAAAAGGCAAACCATGAGTGATCATGGGGCGCAAAGTAAAGGGTCTTCGAGCTGCTTAAACGGTTTGAACGGCTTCAACGGTTTTAGAGACAGCCTTACTGCTGAAGATGTTTTGAACAAACATTTTTGCAGTAAGGCTTTTTTTTATTTATGCTGCTGCTGGTTCAATCTTGCAGATTGAACCATATATTTGAACGGTACTCTAAAGCTTGAACTTGTGCTGTGAGACGGAATTATACCAAATGTTCCGGTTCAATCGGGGACGATTGAACCAGCGAGAGCGGGGTAGTGGTTGGGTTGAGGAATGAGACCCAACGTTCCCAGTGTGGATTTTGATCACCAATAACATTTTCAAACATATTCTATTCCGAATAATTTCTTTTTTTTCCTATCTTAATACGAAGGTTATGTAATTTAAATTGCTAGATTTCGATTTCTTCATGTTACCCACAACCATCTACTTGGTTAACCAATTTTCTAAATATTTATCCTGCCGGAGTATGTGAATTCCCTGTGTCAGTTTTAATTGCGAAAGTATAGAGTCTAAATTTTCTAAATTCTTTTTTACCTGATTATTGCTAAATGGATTTCCCCGGTAATCTACATACACATGCCAGGGATGGATTGAAAAAATAAAAAGTCCTCCCTTGGCTACGTCTCTTGCCTGCAAAACTGCATCGATATATTCACTTGAAATCCTTCGGCCTTCGAAAATAGCCCATAGATAAGATGACATTTTCTTACCATTCGCATCGCGAAAGGAAGGCAATGCCAGTTCCATGAGACTCGAATCAAACGCCTCTAGCGAATAAGGTTTACCTGCCCACCCGGTGCCAAGAGTCACTGTTTCAGATGAATCATAGTGAAAGCCTAACCGTTCTAAAACCTTTACCACAGTGCGGTTGATGCTTGTATAAGGTGCCCTGAATCCCTTAATTTCCCGCCCAAATATTTCTACAAGGATTTCCGTTGCCTTATCAATGGACTTCTCAATGGATTTTTCATCCATAGGTATGCCGGACACCTTTCCTAAAAAATCCTCGTGCTTCAGGGAATGACAGGAGACCTCATGCCTTTCAGACAATGTGGGTAAGTCCATTCCATCCGCAACGAGCATCTGAGCCGTTCTCGCCTCATAAAATAACGTAGCGTCTAAGTCATAGACGTCCAGGAGTTCCAGTGCCTTTTGTAATCCCCTTTTACAGGCCTCTACGCGTATCTTGTCGTGTCCTACCGGAGAAGAAAGTGCATCATGTCTTCCTTCGACAGCGCTGTTGGCATCCGGGTCGATATCCAGAGAGATTGCAACGTATAAAAGTTCATGATTCTTTGTCATGTTAATGGATTGAAAAAATTCAAATTACCGCAAAAGAAGATCAGAGGATGAGAAAAAGGGAAGATGGGAAGCTAAGTTTCTCAACCTCCCGACCTCTCGGCCTCTTGATTTTTCAATGTGCTGTGTCTTTTTTTTATTTTGCACTACTTTGGTTTGAGGAGCGGGAAGAGAATAACCTCTCTGATGGAGACATTGTTTGTGAGAAGCATAATAAGCCTGTCAATACCAATTCCAAGTCCACCAGCCGGTGGCATGCCATATTTTAAAGCAGTTAAAAAATCCTCATCCACCTTTCCGACAATATCGGCCTCGGTGCCTAACTGTTCACGGAATCGCTTGTCTTGCTCCGGGGCGTCATTGAGCTCCGAATACGAGTTGGCCACCTCCATGGATGCAATATATAACTCAAACCTCTGGGCAAAATGAGGGTCGTATTCGCATGCCTTTGTCAACGGGCAAATTGAGGTAGGATAGTCTATCACAAAAGTAGGATTACTCAGTGTCTGCTCTACCACCTGTTCAAAGATATTATTTGCCATGGTGTCTCTGGCAATGCCGTGGGTCTCAAGTCCTAATTCCTTTGATTTTAGCACCAGTCCTGCCTCATCCTCAAAACTCACACCACTACATTCCTTTAATAATTTACAAAATGTGGCGCGCCGCCAGGGTGGCGTCATATCGATCTTTCGTTCCCCAAAAGAGATTTCATATCTACCATAAAGCTCTTTTACCAACGCCGTTACCAGACTTTCGGTAAGCTCCATCATGCCGTTATAGTCACTGTATGCCTGATATAATTCCATCATGGTAAACTCGGGATTGTGTTTTGTGGAGATACCTTCGTTTCTGAAATTGCGGTTAATTTCGTATACCCGTTCCATTCCCCCAACGAGCAGTCTCTTAAGATAAAGCTCCGGTGCAATTCTCAGATAGAGATCAATATCGAGGGCATTGTGGTGTGTGATAAAAGGCCTTGCCACGGCGCCACCGGGAATGGACTGCATCATGGGCGTTTCCACCTCTACAAAACCCCGGTCGTCCAGGAACCTTCGTATATACTTCATGATCTTTATCCGTTTCAGGAAGGTCTCCATTACCTCAGAATTACTAAATAAATCGACGTACCGCTGCCGGTGCCGTAACTCCACGTCTTTCAGTCCATGCCACTTCTCCGGAGGGGTTAACAGGGATTTTGTCAGTACCGTAAAATCATCCGCATAAATCGTAATTTCTCCGGTCCTGGTCTTAAAGAGTGATCCTTCCACGCCAACAATGTCACCCAGGTCAAGCAATTTAAATGTCTCGAATTTTTCAGGGCCAACCTTATCCAGCTTTATGTACACCTGTATCTTGCCTGTCCAATCTTTAATGTCTAAAAATGCCGTCTTCCCATGAGGACGCATGGTCGAGATACGGCCGGCGGCCTTGACCTTTATATCATCCCGGCCTGCGATAAAGCTATCCAAAATTGACTGAATCGATTGGGTATTGTCATAACGCCTGCCATAGGGTTCAATGCCCTTTTCGCGCAACTTTTGGAGTTTATCAAGGCGTTCTTGTTCGAAATGTTCCATATGTTTTTGTGTCCTGGGAAACGTAAATACCGACATGATGTAGAATAAAATTTGCGAAAGATCAGTTATTTTATCAGTAATAGCAAGACAGTCAAGGGAAATGGCATCATAAAACGTATCAATTTGTTGGGTCAAAGCATGTGACCTGGATATTTAACTGCATCAGATTAGATTAATAGTTACCTTTGCGTTGGTCAGTTTGTTTTTTATATAGCACTAAAAAGTGTGTCATGGCACACAACTGTGACAGTCACACAAGTGTGCCATGTCACACTTTTTAGTCTGTTTGCGTCAATCCGTTGCTATTTGTGTCTGTGCTTTTTTTGTTTATAAGTTGTGTTAGATCAAATAATTATGAAATAATTAACTAAAATTTCCATCGTTACTGTGAAATGGTTACTATTTTGCTTATTACCTTTATTAGAAAACATAACGATAAGGGTAAACCCTGAGTGATCAGGGGGCGCAAAGTAATAGGGTCTTTCTAAGCCGTTGCAACAGTTTAAACGGCTTAAGCGATTTTTTCAAAGACAGTCTTACTGCCGAAGATGTTTGAAGAACATTTTTACAGTAGGGCTTTTTGTTTTAGTGGGCTCTTTAAAAGTGCCATCCCCAAGTTCAACAAGTAAAATCATATCTCTTGCAACATAAATAATTTGCAATTTTAGCACTTCATTTTTCGGCACTACATCTTTGAGTTTTAATAGGTGATTTTATATATTTTCTGCCGAGCGGTGTATGTTTCCATATGAAGATTATTATAAATCATGTATGGTAGTCAGCGACCTATGGAGCTTTGATATCTCTTCCCCGCTACGATCAAGCCGGTTTGTCCGTAATACATACGTGCCTGTCGCATCCTCCTTTGCTTGTGCCTGATCATTTTTTTCAAACTGGATACCGGTCGCTTTTCCATCAGCCTGTTCCACTTTGACTGTATATAAATTGCCCACCTTATAACGTTCTTTTAGCCGTCCTATGCGTTCGATAGTCTTGTCGTACTTTTTTTGCCTTTTCACCTTCGCTAATCCTTCTTTTATTGCCAGGAGTCCCTGTTCAAATCTCTGCTCTTTCCGGGAAAGGATGGCCTTCCCTTTTGCCTCTTTTGCTCTCGCTGTGGCATAAAAGAAATGCCTCTTCTTCTGTTCGCACGAATTTCATACTCAACGTTGTTTTCCGTCTGATAAAGCAATCTTCTCCTCATCTGCTTTTGACCAATTGTCTCTGAAAGACATCGCACGGTTTCCCGCTCGCTGGCCGGATGCACCATTCTTCCCACGATAAGCATCCTGGCATACGTGATTTGTTCCCCGGTAAATCCAAGACCTTTTCCTATCGTATCAAATCCGTATTCATCCATTTGGCTTATAGCCACATGTTCAGCTCCTATGGTCTTCACGTCAGTGGTTATCAGGGAATTAACATCCACCTGCTCATAGTGGGCCGCTTCTTCCCCTGTTGCTGCTCCGCTGGTAATACATGCTTGTGTCCTGTCTAACCGCTGCCGTCTTATCTGAAGAGCAGAAGAAGAATTTCTGGCAGGTTCACATGTGCCACTGGATTATATAAGGACATCCTTTTTATTCATGCGGTTTTGTGGTAAGATAGGTATTATGAAAGTGGATCCGGCGTAAAATCAACGGTTTAAACCACCCTGCATAAACCTTGATCTGGCCTATTTCTTACCTAAAATGAATCCTGATGTGATCTAAAGACGAACTGGTGGAAAATGAGGTGAGTTCTGGGTGTGTTGAACAATATTCGATTATTATATTTTTAATTGGGTATGCATCTTTGTTTTTATTTATCGGCAAGAAGGAGTGTTTGCTATAGAGAAAAAAGGTTGTCGTTTTTAAAAATCCAGTCCTTTTATCTGGAATTATAGGATTATCATGTATGGTTCTTTTTGCTGGTTGTGCTACGCCACATGCACAAAAAAGAATAGCTGCCTTTTCTACGGCGTTGTCTATTGCTACTTCTAATACTACAGATGCCTTTGAAACTGTGGATCAAAAATTTTATCAGACCAAAATCGCATTATTGGTTAATAACTATGATGAAAAAGGATTTAATCCGAATACCGAAATGCGTTTTCTCACAGGACAGGATTTGGCGGTACGCGAGGAATTGTTTAAGGGATTGCAGCTCTATGCTGAAAAATTGGCAGATATCATGAGTGATGCGCAACTGAAAGAATTTGATGCCGAAACAAAGGCATTCGGAGCATCTCTCCAAAAATTGAACGGGAATGACGCTTTTAAAAATATAGCAGATGGGTCTTCAAGTACGAACATAGACGCCTTTGTAACTGCGGTTAATGCGGTTGGTAGTTTTTTTATTAACTATAAACGTGAGAAAGGCGTCAGAGAAATAATAACAGAAATGAAGCAACCCATTGAAAATATTTGCAACACGCTTATCTCAGATATTGGACAACCAATGGATAACCATGGAGCAGGTGGCCTTGGATTAAGGAATCAATCCTGGCTTCAATATGACGTGATGTTAAAGGCACAAATTGGATTTATTGACCATAATGCAGGAAAGTTGGATCCAGCAACTAAGGCAGAAGCAATCGCAAAACTGCCGTCCATAGTTGAGGAACAGCAAAAGGTGGATTTAACACTGAAGGCAACACAAAATACCTTAAAAAAGCTTAAGAAAACGCATGATGAACTGGTAAAGGCGTTTGATGAAACCTGCCCAACGTTAGAAAATCTTATTGCCGAACTTATTCATGAGGGAAAAAGAGTAGGTGATTTTTATAAAAGTCTTGAAAAAAAATAACAGTATCTGGAAATTTCCATAGAAAAAGGAGGATAGACCATGGCGAAGGAATTAAAGAATGAATTAACCCAACAGGAAGTCCGTGATATTTTTGGTGCGCTATATAAAGATCTTGACGATGCTTACTGGAGTGCAACAACAATTGTAGATAAGGACCGTATAAGCGGTATTCAAGGTGCCGTATTCGATATCCTTACCGAGCTGAATAAGGCACACATTAAATCAAACACAGAAAAGTTCAAAGAATTAATTTCAACGGTTAATAATGTAAATAAACGTTTGGATATGTTAAAAAAGGACATCGATAAAATTATTCATAAAATAGATGTCGCTACACGTGTGGCAAAGACGGTTGACAAGGTACTTACCCAGGCGGTCAAGTATTTTAAAATATAAACTGGTGTAATAAACTTAAAATGAAACTGAACAAGCCAGTTATAAGCACAAAGGTTGTAAGCATCTGTAAATTAGACTGTTAATATTTGCCGAAGCAGGGAGTTGAACCCTGACCTCGTTACCGAGACTAGACCCTGAATCTAGCGCGTCTGCCAATTCCGCCACTTCGGCTCAATATGGATTTTAAAGAATCTAAATATTCAAGTCAATGAAAATTTAATAAATTGACCTTGCATTAACGCTGACAATATGTTACGCTCATACGTCATTTTTTTGGTTATTTGAAAATTATTTGTTAATCACTATATGATGGAAATCATTGCCAAAAACAGGAAAGCATACTTCCAATATGAAATTTTGGAAAAGATTGAGGCAGGCATTGTGCTTACAGGTACAGAGGTTAAATCGATTCGGAATAAGGATGTAAGTATCAGCGAGAGTTTTGCCCATATTAGCGATGATGAAATTTTTATCCATGAAATGCATATTGGACAATACAAACAAGGAAACAGGCAAAATCATGAGCCGAAAAGGGTCAGAAAATTGCTGTTACACAGAGGGGAAATTAACAAGCTTATTGGGAAAGTTAAACAAAAGGGCTATACCATGATTCCTTTATCTTTATACTATAAGGAAGGGCGCATAAAGGTTGAACTTGCCCTTGTAAGGGGGAAGACAATTATTGATAAGCGCGAAGATATAAAAAAACGTACCATTGAGAGGGAAATCCAGAGAGCCATGAGATAAGTTTAGGAGGCTTTGTGGCAATCTGCTAAAAAAATTGAAAGGGGGAATATGCCTTCTGCAAGAATATTGATAGTAGAAGATGAACGACAAACAGTTGAAGCGGAAAGGGATCTATTTGAGCAGAATGGCTATGAAACAGAAGTCGCCCTTAGTAAACAGGTGGCATTAACCATACTTCAAGAAAGAAAGATGGATCTTGTAATAATCGGTTCAACGGTTCAGGAGATTTCTGGCGTGGAAATTTTGTACGAAATAAAAAAGATAATTTCAAACATACCTGTTATCGTGATCAGCAACCAAAAATCAAAACGCATTCAATCATCTTTCGTGAAAGCTGGAGTGAGTGTTTTTATCGTAAAGCCTTTAGAGCCAAAGTTTGTCTTGCAAACGATTGAGAACTTATTAATGGCGCGTTTTGCCTCGGTTGTAACAAGAAAAACAAGGTCATCCTCAAAAAGCAAGAAATGATCTCTTTCTTATTTATTGCAAGACTCATGAATTTTTGCAAATTCAAATTCAAACTCAGGGTGTATTGCAATACCTTTGCTTTCTTGTTGATTTATGGTGCGCTTTTTGCCACCTTTTCAGAAGCAAAGAAACCCAATTCAAACGATCTCAACAGCCACCTTCTGCCTTTACTAAAAAATCCAGTCCTGAAAAAGGTATCGTATGGTATTAGTATTGTATCCATTAACAAAAATACATCCTTATTCAATTATCAGAGCGATAATTTATTTAGCGTCGCTTCGAATATGAAAATTCTTACTACATCTGCTGCATTAGAGTATCTCGGTCCTGATTTTGAATATAAAACACGTGTTGAAACCCATGGCAGAATGACAGCATCAAACAAGTTTCTCGGAGACATTATTATCAGAGGAAGTGGCGACCCGAATATATCGGGTAGATTTTACGATGCCAATATTTCGTCCATTCCAGAATCTTGGGCACATGCCCTGAAAAACAGAGGTATTCAAGTAATCACGGGAGACATTATAGCAGACGACAGTATATTCGATCGTATATATACAAATTTGAATTGGCCAGAGAACCAGTTGTCGGAATGGTATTGTGCCCCAAGTTGCGGGTTATCCTTTAATGATAACTGTGTCGATATCACTCTTATTCCAGAAAAAAAGCCGGGGAGCGTTGTTACACTTTTAGTAGAGCCCGATACATCGTATTTTACCATCTTCAATACCTGTGTTTACACATCCAACAAAAAAGAACATGCATATTCTGTCTATCGAAAACCTGAGACAAATCAGATATTTATTAAAGGTAAGTTTTGGATCAATGCGCCTCCTAAGAAGACATGGGTGACTGTTCACAACCCAGCTCTTTACCTTGCAACGGTGTTTAAGGAAATTCTGGGAAAGAATGGCATTGCGGTGCATGGGAACGCCCGTTTAATTAATGCAGATGAATCCCTTAAGACTGACCTGGAAGTGATTGCACAAACCACTTCTTCAATGGAGCAAACCATACTTGTAACAAATAAACAGAGCCAGAACTTTTATGCCGAGCAGATAATAAAAACCCTTGGGGCACAAATTAAAGGCAGCGGGACTTTAGCCGCAGGGATAGAGGTTGTTCATGACTTTATGACCAAATTGGGCTTTCAACCAGAGGAATATCATGTTGATGATGGATGCGGCCTATCGAAGGGGAACCGACTTTCACCCACAATGATAACCACCATTCTCGCGTATATGAGTAGACATCCGCACGGAAAGGTACTGATGGACTCTCTACCCACATCGGGAACAGATGGAGGGTTGCGCCGCCGAATGATCGGACCGCACTACAAAAATAAAATTCATGCAAAAACTGGATATATTGCAAGGGCATCTGCACTTTCTGGGTATGTTGATACCAGAAACGACGACGTACTTGCCTTTTCAATCTTAATGAACAACTTTAAAGATCTTTGTATGGTCAGGAAAATACAAGATGATATTTGCAAGGCTTTGGTAGACTATTAGTATTAAATATTTTTATGAGCGAACACATTAAAAAAGTATACTCTTTTTACTCATGGATTTATGACGCTTTCTTTGGGAAAATTTTTGAACATGGAAGATACGTTGCCTTTCACATGATGAATGTGAAAGCTAATGAAACCATACTTGAAGTTGGCGTGGGTACCGGATTATCATTACCTTTATATCCCAAAAATTCCAATGTAATTGGGATAGATATTAGTCAGGAAATGTTAGATAAAGCAGAGACGAAAAAACAGTATTACCGGTTATCGAACGTAGATCTTTATAACATGAACGCAACATCAATGACCTTTGCTGATAACACCTTTGATAAGGTTATTGCCTCTCATGTTATCACGGTAGTGCCTGATCCATTGTATGCTTTGAACGAGATCAAAAGGGTATGCAAAAAGGATGGAGAAATTTTTATATTAAATTATACCGGCTGTAACAACAAAATTATCTCCCGCTTCGAGGAATTTATTTCTCCTTTTAGAGACAAGATGGGTTTAGGGAAACATGTCGATTTAGACGAGTTATTACGATGTGCCAATATTTCAATACTAAGCGAACGCCGAGTCAATTTTTAGAGATGTGTCGGCTAGTAAAATGTAAGAACAACCCTGTTGTTCCACAAGCAACAAATATTTCGAATAATGCAAAAGTTTTGAATCCTGGCTTTCGGTGCTGTTGAAAATAAAGTCCTCACATCAACCAAAATGATCCGGTAATAAATCCCACGCAACCAAGGGCCATGCAACAAATTTCCACATAGGCATTACCAAAGCATGAGATGCCTCCCCTTATAAAATAAAAAAGCAGTAAGAAGAATGAATTATACATTCATCATTACTGCTTTTTAAAAATTACAAAAATCCGTTTTCTGTTTATTGTAAAGGATTTTTAACTAGCTTTGTGCCAAAAGCATGTGCTGTTTTCCCAATACGATATTCACCATCTACGACTACAATAACTTCCTTCACCATGCTATTTGCTGATACATTCTCAGGTTCACCATCGCTCAGTATAACGTAATACGATAATGACCAGTCTTTTATATCTTTGTCAGGATCAACAAACAAAGAGCCAATTTTCTTTGAGACATCATTAACCTTTTCAGTTACAAAGATAAGTTTTATGTTGTTAAAATTAATCAACCGCTCTTGATAAACCTTTGGGCATTGGTAAGCTGGTTTAAACTCGGGAATAATCTCAGCAATCTTTCCCAAAGGGATTGGACCATTCAAAAGCTTTATAGCACATTCTTTCACACGATATGTTTTTTTCCCTTCAGACATATCCTCGCCGTAGTAAAATCTGTATTCAAGGTCGTTACCGCCTTTTTTGAGATAATAAAAATCATGGATTACAACGTCATACAAAAAAGTGGCCCTGAGGCTATTTTCATCTTCTGGTTTTACTATCATATACCGACGGAAAGGTTCTTCTTCACAATACAAATAGGTAGGTTTGCCAAACTTTTCGTTAACCTCGGCTTTTGTTAACCAGAGAACACCATCGTCTAAAGTTTCTTTTGCATGTAAATTACTTGCTGAAAAAAGACACGCACTAAACAAACCTAAAAATGGTAAAACAAAACTCAATCTATGCTTCATAATTTCCGTTCCTTCCCAAATTTTCTCCTAACGCATTGCCAGGATAATGCCTAATCTGCAAGACAAGACAGTAAAAAATAAAAAAAGAGTATATAAATAAGTACGATATTTGTCAATCAAATAAATTCATATTCACTGTTCTGCTTTCTCTCCAGTTTTACACCTTCTCATCCCCTCCAGCACCCACTGCTTACTCTTCCTGTTCCTACTACACTCCACGTCCCTTGGTCTTTAACGTTACCCTGGGGGAAAGGTTATATTAACTTGACATTTTTTGGATGGAATGGTATTCTGAAGAAAATCGTGCTAACTGCCTGGCGCAGCAAAGCCGCAACCAGAAAGAGTTTAACCGCGCAGGGCACGAAGAAAAACTTAAAAAAAAGAAGTTTTCATAGGGCAATATTATATAGTATGAGCTATTTGATCAGACGACTGGGAGATTGCTTTGAATAATCAAAACAAATTAAAGGGGGAAAATGCGATGCTCTACGGTCTCGCCTTTGATAATAATGACAATCATAAAAGAGTAACGACAGGAGAGCAATTTTACATCGTAGGCGGCTCTGCAGAAACTCACGAAAATCTTGTTGAGAAGGTATTGGAATTCAGTGAGGCCGTAAAAAAATATGGCAAAAAACTGGATGATCTTTCCGGGATGGAATTTTATGCTATTGCAAAAGAGGTTGCTTCAGAGAGCAAAAAGATGTATTGGTTTTTTCATGTCTGATTTTGAATAGATATTTATGAAAAAGGTCCTTTTTATTAGTCTCCTGTTATTGAGCATCACGTATACGGCTGATACCCATGGCGCTGGTGATTTTTGCGACTTTGATGTCTATTATCAGATGGGAAATGAGTATAACAAAAGAGGTTTGGCTGACTTGGCGATCTCGGAATACAAAAAGGCCATTGAAATAAACAGTTATTCTGCAAAGGTGTATAATAATTTAGGAGTGGCCTATAGCAAAAGGAAGATGTTCGATGAAGAGATTGCTGCATATAAAACGGCCATAGAGCTGGATCATACATATGAAGATGCCTATTTTAATCTGGGGATCGCGTATGGTGCAAAGGGAATGGTAGATGAAGAAATCAAAACGTATAAAAAAGTCATTGAACTGGATTCAAAGAGTTTCGAAGCGCTTTACAACTTGGGGCACGCCTATCGCGGAAAAGAAATGTATGGTGAATCTATTGCCGTATTTAAAAAAGCAATAGAAATCGATCCTACGTATGTTGACGCATATTTTAATTTAGGGGTTTCGTATGGTAAAAATGGTTTATTGGATGATGAAATCCAACAATACAAAAAGGTATTGGATCTGAATCCTAATTGTGCTGAGGCACATTTTAATTTGGGTATTACGTACGGGGAAAAAAAGATGTTTGAACAGCAGGTCGGTGAATATAAAAAGGCTATTGCTATTAATCCGAACTATGCGAAGGCACATAAAAATCTGGAGTCTGTATATCGCGAAAAAGGCATGAAAGAAGAGGCCGATAAGGAATTATTCAGGTATAACAATATGGTGAAACATTGAGGTTGCAAAACGAGTTGGTGAAAAGGTGAGGTTTTTTAATTTTGTTTACATTGTGCAGTGAAGTCATGAAAGATAAAGAGGAAGTTGCGAAATGATTGATAAATTGGATCAAATAATTACTAAAAAATCAGAAAAAATTATGGCAAATGAAAAAGTGGAAGGGTTTGTAAATAATGTAGGTGGGGTGTTTTGTTTTGTTGGGGCAGTCGTGTTTGGTATCATGTTTATTGTAGGCAGTGCGAGTCTGATGAGGACTGGTAAGAACTACGTGGTGAAGCCTTCCGCTGAGGAGAAAGAAGAGGCAGGGGTTAAGTCTGAGCCGTCTACATCAGAAGAAACTGCGACGACAGAGCACAGCGCAGAATAGTTTATAATTAAAGATCTGGAGAAATCTTAGCATACAGAAATTGTAATAAGAAGCCAATTTTGTATGTTATATCCTTATGTTATCTCTGTGAGGGGGTGAATGATTTGCGTTTCAAAAAGATATTTTTGCTAACGTGTGCTTTCTGTGTGAGTCCTTGGTTATTTGTTATAAAGCCGGTTCATGCAATTTTTTTAGAACTGACCACACAACAAATAGAAGAAGCTATTGAATACGGCAAAAAAAACAAACATATAGAAATTGCTGCGTTTTCGAAACCTTGGACAAACTGCAAGGATAAAGGGCAGGGAACTGCAACATTGTTTACACCGTTTCACAATATCGCATATAAGGCTAGAAAATCAGCTATAGAGCATAGAGAATTTATGCATAATGATATTGTGAGTGCAGCAGAAATTGGCGACACGTTCACCTTTTCTGCTACCGTCTATGGTGATGAATATGATTTTTGTCCGAATTATACTGCCAAGCTTTATTATAAAGATGATGTAATCCAACCGGAGTTTGAGTTTGCCCCTCCCATTGCGGATGCTAGCGAATTCTGGCCTGATTCTCCGAGTCATTCGGCCCGACTGGTCTTTAAATTCCCCACAAAAGGCGTTGATCTGAGCGCGCTTATTACCTTGGCAATTGTCGCCCCTGGAGGGGAAGAGAGCCTGTTTGATTTTGATCTGGCAAAGATGAGGTAGATTGTAAGTGCACATTCGAAATAAAAGGGATAAAGGCATGAAGAAGCACATTGTTTTAAGTTTTATAGCTATAAACTTGTCGTTGTTTTTCGTGGGATGCGGAGAACTTTCCAGAAAATCGCCTCATGCCCAGGAAGAACATGTGGCATTGATCGATCAAAAGGTGAAGGCGATTGAAAAGGGGTTGTCAGATTTAAACGACTCTTCCCAGGATTTGAGAAAACGCGTTGAAGAACTTTCACGGAAGGCCTTTGATGCTGATGCAAATTGCTCGAATCTCAGGAACGCCCTGGATGGACTGAGTTCCAGGGTTGAGTTGAGGAATAGTGCCTTTGAGACTATTTTTACAGAGACACAAAAAAGTATAAATGACTTAGGAAAGAAGATTTCTGAAATTGAAAAGGCGAAAACCGATTTGCAAAACCAGCTCCTGGGTTTACAGACTCAAAGCTCGCGTCTTACGGGTTCCAGAATTGAGCAACATACTGAGGCTATGAAAGAAGATGCGAAGGAGGTGTTTGTGCAAGGACGTGAGATGATCAAAGAGTCAACCGGGGGGGGGAAATCAGGAGAAGATAAAAAGATAGAGGCGATAGCTACAAATCAGGAAAAAGAGGTGTTGCAGAAGTTGCTGGATGAAGCCTTATTATGCTATAGAGACGGACATTATAATGAAGCTATCAGTAAATGGGAGGAAGTAATCGTCATTGACCCTGAGAATCTGGAAGCAAAATTTAATATCGAAATTGCTAAGGAAAAGATCAAATCCATTTCAGAGAAATAGTTTTTTGTCGCGTAAAACTTGAGAAGTGTACTATCGTAGAAGGTTTGTTTCATAGTGAGTTTAACGTGGCTTGCTCGTTCAGATTCGGCGATCAGACCATTATATTATATGGTACCAACAACAGGGGTATCAGTGAGGAGTAAGTGTTTTAGCATTTCATTTTTGCTCATGTCTGATGTAAGGCAATACGTAACCACATCTTCCTTCCGTAATACAGAATTAAATCCCCAACAATTTCCCAGGTAAAATTCTTTGTGGCCAAATCGGGTTTTTTCGAGATTTATGATGAAAAAACCACTTTTATGCATAATGTAGCAGAGCCATTCTTATTAATAATTTACTGAATAAAAAATACCCCCTGTTATTGAAATAAGGCTCCACCGCAATGCCGTGTGAGGTTATCTTTTGGACCCGTATTGAACAGTGGTCTACCCTATGCAAGCATCATACCTTTCTCTGATGAGAATGTATGACTGCCAGCAAACACGGATTCCCAAGATATTGTTATAGGTCCTTAAAAATAACACCTCAAACACGTACATGGCAGAGCCTCAATATATGTGCCGACATCCTAGCAATTAACGTAAGTCTAAGCAAGGAAAAAACGCTTCTCGTGGATTTTCTTGACATAAAGCTTTGATATGGATACCATGAAAAATATGAAACTGGGTGCGAGTTATTTTGGGAACAGGATATTACGTCACGTTCGGGAAGACATGAAGAAGATGGTCGACGATGGGTGTAATTTTGTCGTTCACACCATGAGTGAACATGATATCACCTACCATGCCGGAACTATGGTCGATATTGTGAAGGCAAGCCGTGAGATTGGTCTGGAGGTCTTCCTTGATCCGTGGGGCGTGGGACGTGTGTTTGGCGGGGAGTCATTTTCCACCTTTGTAAAGACGTATCCCGATTGCAGACAGCGATTAAATTTTTCTGAAGGTGAAATAAAAGTATACAAGGCATGCTTAAATTCAAAACCGTTCAGGGACGGTATGGTAGCATGGATTGAACTTGCAGCAAAAACAGGCGCTGAAGGCGTATTTTGGGACGAACCACATTTGTTTTTTGGCGAGTTTACGCCTTTATTCGGAGGGAAAAAGAGGGATATTTGGGGATGTACCTGCGAAGTGTGTAACGATATCTTCAAAGAAAAGTTCGGCTATGAGATGCCAGGGGATTTTACGGATGACGTAAAGGCATTTCGTCAGATGATTATTGTTAACTTCCTCGAATACCTTGCAAACGAGGCATCAAAGAAGGGGTTGAAGAATTCGGTATGCTTATTTCCAACTACCGATCCGAGATACGGCATCTATGAATGGGAAAAGGTTGCCATGATTAAAAGCATGGATATCTTTGGGAGTGATCCGTATTGGTATGCCTACAAACAAGACGTTACAGAGTTTGTACGTCGTATCTCTAACGAGGTGTTTGCACTTTCAAAAAAATACTCTAAGGAACCGCAGATATGGATACAGGGCTATAGGGTGCCTGCACAGAGGGAAGAGGAGATTGTAACCGCAATAGACGTGGCTTATGAAGCAGGAATTCGCAATATCGCCACGTGGAGCTTTGAAGGTACCGATTGCATGACGTATGTCCGGTCTGAGCGTCCTGATATCGTTTGGCAAAATGTACGCAGCGCTTATTTAAAACATAATCATACATGAACGACAAAATAAAAACCATTGCAAGACAATCCCTGAGAAACGAACCTATCAGTCACGAAGATGCCCGCTATCTCATGCAAATCGACGGTGACGAAATCTATGATGTTTTTTACTGGGCTAACCAGATACGATTACGATATTTTGGTCATTCCATAAAGGCATGCTCCATCGTCAGCGCAAAACAGGGGCGATGTACCGAAGATTGCTGTTATTGTTCTCAATCTGCACGCTATCATACGGGCATAGAAGCATTCCCGCTCATTGATACAAACAACATACTCGATGCTGCCAAACATGCTGAACAAACAGCTTCTGATTCCATCGGTATCGTTACCAGTGGGCATGGAATAAGTAGTTCTCGTGATCTCGGGAGTATCTGCGCATCAATTGAAAATATTGCAAAAAATACCCATATCCATCCACACGGTTCCTTTGGAATATTAACCAGAGAAACCGCTGAATCTTTGGTTAAATCCGGATTAAAACGGCTTAACCACAATCTGGAGACGTCTGAAAGGTTTTTCCCAAGCGTATGTTCAACACATACCTTTATGGATCGAATAAACACCATTCGCAGTGCAAGGGAAGTTGGATTAGAAATATGCAGCGGAGCAATTTTTGGTATCGGAGAAGGAGTAGACGACCGTATTGACCTTGCATTTACCTTAAAAATGTTAGATGTTGATGTCGTTCCCCTCAATTTTTTAAATCCCATATCTGGTACACCATTGGAGAGCCATATTCCCCTGACACCCATGGAGACACTCAAAATTATTTCCGTATTTCGGTTCGTTTTATCCGACAAGGAAATTAAGATTGCAGGAGGTCGCGAAAGGACTTTAAGGGACTTGCAGTCGTGGATGTTTTATGCAGGCGCTAATAGTACAATGATTGGAAACTACTTAACGACAGCGGGGCGAAAGATTGAGGATGACTTTCAAATGATCAAAGACCTGGGATTGAAATTTTAGATTTACTGTGCTTTCAATCTAATTTTATGTGCTTCAGGCTATTGAGGTTTTGCCCTTAAAATAATTTCTGTTTTACAGCCATTCAATAAAAGAAGTTTTTGCAGGGTAATACTATAAACTGTATAATTTGAGAGAGGCAAGCAATAGTTAATATCCTAAAACCCTTGATTTTAGTGGTCGGGGTGGCGGGATTTGAACCCACGACCTCTTGAACCCCATTCTTTTTCATGGGGATTCATTTTGTTATCTGTGGTTGTCTAATGCTTGTTATTGTTGGAAATTTTTAATTTGAAGGGGTAGCATTTTATACGGTGTTACCCCTTGTTTTTTCTTATTAGGTATACAAAAACTATACAATGAAGAAAACCTGATTTTTAATTAAATGTACTATAAAAACTATAACAAAAGATAATAAATTAACAGAAAGAAGCAGAAAACATTCGTAGTCATACAGAAAAGATTCGAGACTCATGACATTGAGGATATGATAGCTGGTATTAAAGAAAAACCACGCCATGTAATTTCACGCCAGCACGAGAAAAGATTCAGAATTTTCGACCTGGGTGACTCTAGGCACTAAGAAAATATCACTGAGTATTGCAGGAATCGCTATCAAGATGATAGTCACGAAGGATAAGAACGTGCTAAGCACAATAGATAAAGGCGTAATACCCACGATATAAAAGTGGGGAAGAAAAATGGCTACGCGCTCTAAGTGTCCAATTTGTATGGTAAAAACCGATGGGGAAACAAGCTGTTTCGACAAGAAATTTGCCATGAAGGTTTGTTTGAAAGTGGGTAAAGTCTTAAATGCCTTGATTTTGGCGGGATTCAAGGCGTACGTCCGATAATCTTCGATATGTTATAAAGCATAGCAAATACATTGTTTATAATGAGTTATGCCAATTGTTGTGTACGAGACATTCGTCAGATTGACAAAAATAGAGAATCTTTCCCCACTTCAACATAGATAACTGGTCGTAAAATCATCACTGGAGTTAATGCTACTAAACAATACAATATCATTCTCCATATAAAGAGATAGGTGATTAAATCAATTTTCGCAACTGCCAGGGGGATATCCTTGGAAATCTGTTAGGACTGTTAGGAATAATCTAACCAGCTTTAAATCAATATGTTATCCCTTACATTTAAGGTTTTAGGCTTTGTTAGAAAAGTGTTAGGAATATATGGAATTACCCCACTACCCCCTATGCTATGCCCTCGTGTTCCTGTAATCAGTTAAGTGTCTTCGAGGGTGCGTGCAGGAAAATTAGAAGTAGCTTGATAAATCAAAAATTTTGTGAATAGTATCGACATACTAGAAAATAAATCTACGCTGTGTCACGGACATTGCTGAAAGCATAAAGGGCGATCTTATCCAGAGGGAGTCTTAGCCGTTTTTCGACACAGAGTCGATAATTAAGTACGGTGTCCCCTGAATCAATTTAGAATGGTAATTGTCATCTACTTTTCATCCAATTCAATCCCCATCTGCCTGAATGTCTCTTTGATTTTATCTTCGTAGTCCTGTTCTGAAATATTTCCATCACATGCGATAAGTTCTATCTCCAAAGTTTCAAATTTATTCTGTAACAGGTTCATCACGCCCATAATATTGGATATTTTACCTTTTGGTACCTGGAATTTAAGTTGCACTTTATTTTTAGTCTTCGCCTTGAAATCAATTTCCTTTTTAATTGTTTCATATGTATGGTCAGGTATTTCAGAGATTTCTTGCTGTGTTATATCTGGTACTGATAATTCGTCCTTCTTCCATTGTTCACTACACAATGCCTCATTGATCATTACTTCATTTCCAGAAAATGCAAGCGTTGGCAGTTCTTTGAAATAACGGCAAACCGGTTTATCATGCTCCAGTTCTCCAAGCCCAAAGAGCCCCATACGTACACCTTCATTAATTCCCTGTTCTAACACTGTTTTCTCTATGCGCGTCTCTCCCGGCGTCCTGAACAAGGATTGATATAACTGCTCTGTCAAGACATACTCTTTGTTGGAAAGATATTTCTCCCGAAGAACAAGTGGGGCAATTTTTTCGAGTATTTGACCATTTGAACGCAATTTTTCATATACCTCTACATCAATACTCTTATCTTCCCCATAAGTAGGTATTCCCATGTCCATGTCAAAAAATCCTTCTTTGCCTGGAATAGTAATTATTCGGTACAGACGGCGCATTGCGTCCTTTAACCCTTCGTCCGCCTTTTTTAATTCCTTTTTCACCTCTTTTTTCTGGTCATCAGATAGATTAACAGTTTTATCCTGTTCAATATATTCATAGGCAATTTTCCGTTTTAACATATTGGTAAATACAGGTCTTTCGGATTCTAAAGGATAAAGGAAAAATATGGTGTTTCGATACACACGCGGCGTCTGTCCTTTATTTTTCAGGATGTCATTCATGATCTGACTATTTTCCCTTTTGATGATTACCAGTTTTAATTCTTCAGAGTCAGCAATATTGCCAGAATTTTCCTCCCAGATAGTAACCTTAAATCTTCCACCCTTGACACTATTCCTTATTAAATCACGTTCCAATTCAATCAATTCATGATCCTTAACGTTTTCCATGTGTTTGAACAGGATACGATTAAGGTTGGGCTGATTGCTAAAGAAGTATTTTTCCGAGATACTTTGCAGGTAAAAAAGTTTGTTCTTGAGCTGTTCGATTGCCTCGGCAACCACACTTGCAGGATTTTCCAGGGTCGTGGCGGAGCGTTTAATCTCACCCATTGTTGCTCCATGCTCAGTTCCACCGGAAAAAGAATAGAGAAATATAGTGGTAACCGACCTTGTGCCTATACCGAGTCCCCGATAAGCCCTGCCAAGCGATACATCAATTTTTTTAGCGCCTGATTCTTCATGGGTAATATCTGCCGAAATAATTCCGTTGTATTCTGCCCCAATATGCTTTAAGAGTTCTTGCCTGATCTCCTGATTTGCCAGGTCAAAGTCTGCAAGGCTAATATAAGGTTTGTTTGCTTCTTTCAGTGCATGTATTACGAGTGAGAGGAGACGGAGAACACCCCTGGTTCTCTGGAATGTGGGATAACTGCCCCAGCGTTGATAAAGAATGTCTATAACCTCTGGCATAAAGGGATATGACGTAATAAACCTGTCTCTGTATTCCGTTGATAGTGACCCTGCTGGTAATATACCCTCTTTTTCGGCATACCCTACAAAGCTATTCACAATTTTTTTTACTGAATGTTCGTTAAGGTCATTGAAAAGTCTCTTTCTGATAATCCTGGTAATTTCGTTTTCCTCTACCGGGGTGTAAATTTTCTCAACGCGTCCTGCCACCTTTTGTAATTGCTGATAGAGCTTCTCTGCACCCTCATCATAGTGCTCAATAACGCTCGACGGTAAGGTTACTACAAGACAAACCTTTTCTAAGGCGCTTACCGCCTCTGTAAGTTCCTGCATAAAGGCGATGGTTTGAGCCGCAAGGGTACTTGCCTCGACCTTCACGCCGGCAGCCTTCGTCACATACTCTAAAACCTCATCCATCAGGATAATGACAGGTTGGTTATCAGAGAGTAATTTTCTCAAAGATTCTTTTCCGGGTGATACCCGTTCAGAAAACTCTGTAATTTTGCCTGTTAATTGTTTTTCTATGAATCCCCATAACGTCTCTTGTGGACTCAGCGAAGTGCCAACCACAACCGCCCTTTTCACATTCCATTTAGTGGCATTATGATACATGGCAATCATGGCATGGGTCTTTCCACCGCCAAAGGGGGTTTGAATCTGAATAACCGGGTCGCCGCCCTTACCTGTTATGCGCTTTTCCACTACGTCGAGTAGATTCTGGAGCCCGTGCGTAACGTAGGTTTTTTTGAAAAAGGTCTCTGCGTCCCGATATTCCTCAGTCCCTCTATTCTGATACACCTCCCAGAGGTCTGCTGCAAAGACGTCCATCGTGAGTCTACCTTCTAGGATATCTTTATGGGGAACGGCAATGGTGTGGAATGGTTTCATGAAATCTGACTCCTGTTTATATTTTAGCCACGAAGACACAAAGGCACGAAGAAAAAACTAATCTCTTTGTAATTTTATTGAATTTAGCATTCATACTTTACTATAACTTTCGGAATCTCAGACAACACTTTTTTTAGATCAGCAATAACATCTCCCGTAAGGTTTGATACCACAACATCACCATCATTCGTATGGAAATGGTGGGGATGAGTTTTTATTTTTGGATAGTGAGGTGAATTATCCCATCTAATAATAGGCGCATTACTAAAAAGTTGATAAGCATATAAAATCTGTTCTTGTGTTTTCACAAACCTTATCTCAAGCTTATATTTCGAAGGGATTAAACCGCATCGCACTTTATAAATACCACTTTCGTGGATTTCGTCAACGGTTTTTATTTCTATCCTTGATATAAGTTCATTCTCTTTTAAGGATGAAATAACTTCGAGAAAGTTAAACGGTTGCTTTACTCTCTATAACCTCTTTTAGTGCCTCATTCCATGCCTTTTTCATCTCTATAGCCCCATTCCATTCCATCCAGTCATCTTCCAATTCTGGAGTTGCCTTATTTTTCAGATATTTTGAGAACGCATCAAAATCCTTTCCATATCTTCTTTGGAAAATTTTTATAATCTTATCATAGGATTTTATTTTATTCTCAATATGAGTAACCACGATATCTTTCAGTGCTACTGTTTCGTCTTTATATACTCCGGAAAGAACCAGAGGTTTAATTAAATGCGTGAGAATTTTTTCTGTTTTCATCTTATTGTATCTCCTATTTTAATTGCATGGCTGTATGAATATCCTCTCTTGTCAATTCAGGATAACCATCAAGTATTGCCTGCCACGCTTTACCCTCTGCGATAAGTTCAAGAATCACTGATATTGGTATCCGAGTGCTCTTAATTACTGGTTTACCATTACATATTCGTGGATTAATCTCAATCCTATCAAATACCTTCATTCGTAAATACTCCTAAAATATTTCTGACAGATTTCTACTATTTGATTATACAATTCTTCATTGTCAGTTACACACCATTCTTTTCTTTGCTGTTCATCCATGAAATATACCTTCCCATCATCCCATCCTTATAACTCTCTAAATTCCTCATTGTTTTTCATACCGTATCCATCTTTTTATTACCTTCGGCTAAATCCACTACTGGGAGGAGATTCGGGGTGGGTTCGCTTTCGCTTAACTCACCATTCATCAACTAACTTATCTTAGAAAGCTTCTATTTTTGTAATTTTGTATTTTTTTCTTAATCCATGGATAAATTTCCTAGTTTCTTGCTCACTTGTAAATCTCTTTACTTAATGGATTTTTGCATTAGGGTATCTATCTTTAAATTGTTTTATGGCACAAAATGATTGAAGGTTTTTATAAATTGAAATACTGACTTTTTTCCCTTTGCTAAAAAAATCATACATAATAACAATAGAAAATATTTTGAAACTGCTATTTTTATAAGTGATATAGGATTCATCAATTTTTAACTTTTCAGCAGAATTACTGCTGAAAAGATCTTCAATTTTTAAATTATGATATTTTGCAAGCCATAAATATTTTGATATGATTTCTGGGGCATTATTTTTTAATATTGCATTAATTAATAATTTTTTGTGTTTTCTTAAATATCTCTTTCTATTTCCAACATCCGGCATTTCATCAACATAAGTAAGATAGTCGATGAAATATTGTTTATCAGCATCTAACTTTACAGTATCGTCCCATGCTTCATAATCGGCATCGTCATATATGTTAAAAATCTCATCTACAAGTTTTTTATCTAGAATAATTCTAGGATAAACCGCGTTATCTTTTTCTAACTCATAAGCTTTTGTAAGAGCTGGAGAAAATACTACTTTATCATCTTCATAGTGATTATCAATTGTCACTGCCCCTCTTAAAAAAAATCCATAATGAATTATTTCAGATTGAATGTAAATAAGTGTTGTTAGAAAGTTAAATATATAAGCATGATCCAGATTGCCATCTACATTGATACAATCTGCACTAACAACAATAGAATCGGAGAATATTTTGTATTTAAATATTTCTGGTAGTTTATCTCCACCCAAGCTGTTATTTAAATTCTTTTCAATTGCGTTCTCTATTGCATTTTTTAAAGCAGTAACTGTTTTGTTTAATTTTTTATTTGTTGTTGCTGACTTAACATGGTTTTTAAATCCCAATATATCTAAAAAAGCCAGGATTTTCTTTTCGTAAAATATTTCATTTATCATGGTATAATTTTCTCTTACCACATAACATTTATCTTTATTCTATAATTGCCCACATGTTATTTTATGACATATCAGATAAAAAGCATAATAAGCCTGGTCATGCTGAAAACTGTAAGATTTTTCGGTGTAATATCAGAACAATTTCTTTTGTTTTGGTATTGATGATTCTTTCGTTATCTCTTCCCTCAGCCTTTCTTTACCTGCCAGAAATCCATCCAGCAGTTTCTTTTCCTTACTCTCATTCGGTAATGTTTCAGAAATAGCCTGGGCAACGCGATAGAATGCCTCACTCTTGCCGTATCCTGATTCTTTCAGCAACTCCAACATCTCGTCTCGTTTACTTTTTTCCCATTGAAGGAGGACACTATGAAGCACATCCGTTAGTTCTGTTGGGTGTTTAATTTCTTCCTGTTTCCTATCTTGTGGGCCAAGAAGCTTAATGAACTCCTTTTCTTTTCTGATAAATCCCTGTTTATTCCATTCATGTGCCAAATCAATACCACAGCTCTGTGCCAGTTTGCGTGCCTCGTCAAATTGCACCTTTGCCTCGCCATAATTCCACCGGAAAAGCACGTAGAAACGGGTCAAATCAGATATCTCACCGGCAAACCCATTATGCAGTATCTTACGGACGGCATAATCGGTGGCAATACCGCGCACATCCTCCAGCATCTTATCGGCACGGATGGTATTCCCCTCAAAGTCCATCACCTTCTCGTACTTGCCAAAGACCTCAATGGCAGAACCGATAGCTGCGATAAAGAAGTCCGCCCCGCCAATTCCTTCTGACCAGAGCCGTTCCAGTTTTTTGTTAAGATGTTGTTTTAATTCCTCCCCAACCTCATTATAAAAACCTGTGGAGAGTCGCTTCATCTTACGGGCAACGATGTAAATGGAAGAGGCAAGTGCGGCAGATTCACTCGCCCGAAGCCTGCCTGCCATCTCTGTACTTAACGGCCAGGCACCCGTCATAATTAAACCAGAATCCAAGAGTGAATTGATCATCGTTTCCCATCCCTCTGTAGACTTATGGGCATAGACAATGACAGCAATACCATCTGGTTTTAGTACACGATGTATTTCTTGAAAAGATTTTTTTAGATTATTCTCAAAGAAAGATTTATCCTTATATGAATATCGTTCTTTGTCCCATCCTGCCATTTCTGCAATTTCATTCGTTTTTGGAGTGAGTGGTGTCGAGAAGAGTTCTGGATACAAATTACCTACTGTTCTTTTCAGCCATACATAGAAAAAATCAGATAAATCGGCATATGGAACATTGTTGTAATATGGCGGATCGGTAAAAACTGCTTCGAAGAAATTGTCAGAATAAGGTAGAGAGCTAGCAGAAGATTGGGTAATTGTAGGAGGAACTTCTGAAAGTGAGGATGCATGATTAATCCATTTCTCATTCTTTTCACAAGCTGTTGGCCAACCCGCACCTTGTTTTAAGAAAGGATTAGATTCTGCATAATCCCATACCATAGGAAGTGCTTGTCGCCCAAATGTATGGACGACACCTCTTCCACCTGTTGGGTTCAGCACACATAAAGACGATCCGAAATCAGCCAACCTATCCAGCCCCAGTGCTAAATAACTCACCACTGCCTTTGCATATTCTTCTTCAAATCCTTCATCCTTTAACTTTCTATGAACTTTTCTCACCTTCTCCACAAAGGTAATCAATGCTAGCTTCTGGCGGGAGTTGAAGAGGTCTCCCCATTTATTTATTCCATAAATGGGGACATTAAATACTCCACTCATTAAGGGAATGGATTCATCCGGTACCGGATCCATTCCCCATTCAGCCATCAGTTTTTCACGTTTTTCTTTCAGATATTCTTCTACCTCTCTGAAAATCTCCATATCCTTTTCAGTAGCAATACGGTATCTCTTACCTTGTCTTTTGGGATGATGGAGTACCACTGCAACCATCCTTTGTCCTGCCTTTCCCTCCTGGAAGAGTTTTCTCGTGGTATTTGCATCTACAGGCGAACCGCAAACTGGACATGTAGCAACTGCCCGTGCAACAGTGCCATTTTCTGGATCAAAGTTTTCTGGAATCTTTTCATAGCCATCACCAACAATCTTAAATGACAGGCAAGATGCCTGTCCCACCTTCTCCACATAAGGGAATAAAACTACCTTTTTATTATCCTTCTTTGCAAGCCAGAACTGGCGCATTAATGGGATTTGGGTGGATTGACCGTCCTGGTCTATACATAAAGGACGCTGGCAGGGAATTGTCCTTGCCCAGATATAACCAACGGGAATTGAGCCGTCTGGTTCCTGTGGATAAAATCTTCCAATTTCCTTTTTCGCTTCTTCCAAAACCCAATTGCCCCACTTTTTGACGTCTTCAAGTAAGGGATTTATACTCTTTGTTTCTTTTGTGTCCTTTCCGAACAAACGGGACGTTTGTTCTACCGGTTTTGGCTTACCATACTTTTGTGGGTATTCTAAGGTACATTTCTGTATAAGGACTGCTACAGGATTGAGGTCATTGGAATAGGTCTCACAACCAAGACGCAAGGCTTCCAGAGGAATAGCGCCGCCTCCGCCAAATGGGTCAAGGACTTTTGGGGGTTCCCCCCCATTTGCCTTTAAAATATCCTCCCGCGCCTTCTGGATCATGGACTGGTCTAACGAATTTTCCCATTTGGAAAAGGTGATGATAAATTCACGTGTTTTATTCCATTCTTCAACGTTTTCTGATGTTGGAATGAGTGCCGCATAATTGGTTGCCCGTGACGATGCCAGTGGACGCCTTGCCCACCAGATATGAAGCGTGGAGATGTGTCCATGCCTGATATTTTTCTCCCTGGCAGATTCAATGCCGACTTCTTTAACAGGAAAGGATTCTTCGATGAAACGCCTGGTATTACTCAAAAACAGAATCTCCTTTTATTGATCTTTACTTTTTGACTCGTAAATTTTGATTTCACTATCCTCAATAATAATCATACGTTTTGATAACAACTTACTTTGATGTGTTTCCAAAAATCGCCTCATAGTTTTTATCAAATAGGGTGTCTTTGTTTCTCTTAACTTAAATACAATAATACCTGCGACATTATAAGTAATAAATTTTCGATAACTCTCAAAATCAGAATCTCTTGTTATAATCCACAAATTTTCTTTCTCAGCAATTTTATACACTTCTCCATTTTTAATGCCACTTTGCGCCTGCGTTTTCAAATGATCTGCGAAAACCTTTGTCTTCAAGAAATTCACAAAGTGCCAGTGGCATATTTTCATCAAGAAGGAATTTTATTGTCATAGTGCATACGCTTCATATTCACACAATTTTGCCGCATAATTTATTGCTGCTTTTATGTCTTCAGGTGTTAGAGATGGATAATCTTTCATAATGGATTCTACACTCTCCCCTTCAGCAATAAGCGAAACAATCAAATAGACAGGTATTCTTGTTCCTTTAATACAAGGCTTTCCATGACAAACATCATGATCGGATGATATTCTATCAAATATTTCACGGTCTTTCATAATTTTCCTCTTATCAAAAAAAGTAACAGTTCGATCGGCATTCTAAATAAGCACAAAAACAACCCCCTTCATCCCCCTTTGTTAAGGGGGATTTGATTGCGGCTATGTTACGATATGCGTTAAATTTTCTCATTACTCTAACCCCGGTAGTTCTGATGGCGACAGTAAAACACGTATTGAACGTGGCTTGCTTGGTATCTTCTCAATAAATCCACGCCTTTCCAAGGACAAAACCATTTGATGTACACTCGGCGGGGTTACCTTGAAAAACTTTTGCATATCGGCTTCTGCGGGTGGAGAGCCGTGTATTTTTGTATAGTAATAAATAAACGCCAGATATTGACCCTGCTTCGGTGTGTATTTCTGTTTTGATTTATTATGAGTCTTTTTGTTCATAAATCTTGCTTTTACTTTTAATTTCACCTTGATCAATGATATAACGAACCGATTCAATTTTTTCATCCACCTTCAGGTTCTCTGCCGGATTTTGAATGATATAGAGTTCTGGCTTTTTTCCAGCATTCATGATGGCATAGAGATAATACTCATTCTTAAATCGTTTCGCCTTAAACCACTCATTCTGCGTCAAAGCGACAACTCCCACATCGGCACGAGCTTTAACCTCTATATATCGTTTATTGCCATCCTTATCTGTTGAACGGATATCGAATCCTAAATTTTCAGGAGAGACATCTTCAGGATTTCTCTTATTTTTCCTTTCGTATTCTATTGCGATACGCATTCCAATACGCTCAATCTCAGCATCACTCTGCATCCCTTTATCAACCTTTATAGCAGGTTTTACCTTAATCATTCCTACAAAACGCGGCATACCCATGGTGAGGCTTTTTTCCCTCTGTATCTGTTCTTTTAGTTGCTTCGCAGCGTTTTCATAATCGGCTTTTCTTTCCTCTTTATTTCTGATCACAAGGTCAACGTTTTCTCCCTGATTCTTTCGATCATACAAGGCAATCAACTCTCCATCAATCTTCACTATGAGGTATTCCAGCGACTTGATGCCGTACTTTTGCTTAATTTCTGCCTGCCGGTTGCGTTCCTCCAGCAGCTTTTGTTTATATTCCTCAAGCTTTAAAATTGTAGTACCCGATACCCTTTTCTTGAGGTCGTCTGTATCTATAGTATTACCCTGTGCTATGCAAGTATTTTTACAACCCCGGTGTCTTTTTTTCTAAGGGCGATTTGGGGATGTATTCCTTTGATAAAGGGGTTAGGTTGTGTTTTCTTTCGCTTTCCTTGACAGGGATGATTAAATCGTTTTTTCCTTCGTGCCCTTCGTGTTCTTCGTGGTTAAAGCCTTTTTCGTTTTTGTCATTTTGCCTTTCTGCTAAATCCCATATTATAGCCGGAGAGACTGGCTTTATTTCCGTTTCACAGACATAAAACCAAAGAGCCTTTTCCGGCAACAGCGCCAGTACCATCTCTGATTTCTCCCTCATAGAAAATGATATGCCCATCTATCTTCCCATCAGGGTCGATAAAGGTTGCCCCATTGAGAAGGGCATCCGACACATGATTTTCTATCCATACCATTACAGATTCAAAAAGCGGGTGACCAAATGAGACGAATTCGGCATCGGGATTTTTAAAGGCACTATCCTTATCAAAAGTCACTTTGGGATATTTCTTCAAAAGTTCGCCGTAAGATTTTTTGAATGAATCATGGTCGGCAATCTTTCGTAACTGGAAGGGAACGGACTCGATGGAGAGAAAGCC
Source organism: Planctomycetia bacterium (assembly GCA_015075005.1). Lineage (GTDB taxonomy): Bacteria > Planctomycetota > Brocadiia > Brocadiales > Brocadiaceae > Brocadia. The sequence continues at coordinate 260,612 of JABTVC010000001.1, read as the reverse complement.
GGTTTTGCTATCTTTTATCTTGCCTTCTGCCCTGATGAAGGCCTTCTTAAAGAAACTTTCTGTATATTCAGGTATAAGCCGGTATTCTCGTGCCTGCTGAGCCATCTCTTTCATACGCGTATAATCAATGTAACGGGTTGCGAGGCTTTCGCCAAGATTCTCCTTCACCCTCTTGATATAATCATCATCAACCTTAATATCAATTTCTTTGAGAATATCGTCAATATTTCTGGCGTTGGCAGCGGCTTCCATTAAAAGTTGTGAAAGATTGGTGTCTGTCAATACCTCACTTAAGACGTCAAATACCTTGTCATTCCCCATTGCCTGCTTGATTTCTTCCAACTTCTGGAATAGTTTGTTCAGTACCTTCCCTTCACGCGTATCTTCCGCCACAAGGTTAAAGACAAACACTTCTTTTTGTTGACCGTAGCGGTGAATTCTCCCCATCCTTTGTTCAAGACGGTTAGGATTCCAGGGGATGTCGTAGTTAATCATCATGTGGCAAAACTGGAGGTTGATACCTTCTCCCGCTGCCTCAGTAGCAACAAGCACATCAGTTTCGTTTTTGAATACCTTCTCGGCGTTAACCCTTTCTTCCAGTCTCATGCCACCATGTATGGTATTTATCGTATATCCCCAATCTCTGATCTTTTTTTCAAGATACTCAAGCGTATCTCTTGATTCAGTAAACACCAGAATCTTTTTGTCTTCTCTTTCCGGATATTTTTGGGATAAATCTGCCAAAGACTTCTTAAGTTCCCTGAGCTTGATCTCTTCTTCCTTCTGTATAATGCTTTTTGCCTGCTGGATGAGGTCTTCAATAATTTTGATTTCCTTAGCCAGTTCTTCTCTATTTTCTGCAACGCTTAAGGCTTCCCATATCTCTTCCTCTCTCCATCTATCCTCTTCACTCATATCTTCAACAATATCAAAATCAAAAGTATCGTTAGGAGTTTTGTTTCGCTCCTGGACTCCGGCAAGTAACTCTTCAAGTCGTCTCTTTCTTCGTTCCAGTGATCTCAGCAAAGCAAAAGTACTTGACGCAAGGCGCCTCTGTAATATGACGAGGGCAAAGGCAACGTTTCTTTTCTTATCTCTTGTTAAAGCCTTGTTATACTGGGTCTCAACATATTTAGATAAGGCATTATAAAGGATTTTTTCATTTTTGGAGTTTGTCCCAAGGTTAAAAGAAACTGTTTTTACATATCGGGGCAGAAATAGCGGTTTACCTTCAAAACTTACCAGGTCTTCTTTGATGCGCCTGATAAAGAGAGGGTTGTCTTTGTTTTTAATAGAACTTGCCACCATTTCGTTTGTGGCAAAAAAACCAGGCTCCAGCAGGTCTAAAAAAAGTCTGAAATTTTCAGGGTCACCCTTATGGGGTGTTGCAGTGAGGAATAAGAGATGGTCCGAATTGTGTGAAAGTGTTTCACCAAGTTTATAACGGCTCGTCTTTTCTGTCTTGTCACCGTAACGGTAAGCGCTCATTTTATGGGCTTCGTCAACAATGATTAAATCAAAGTGTGCTGCTGCAATAGAGGGGAGGATTTCTTCTCTCTTGGCAAAGTCAATGGAAGTAATAATTTGATTCTCCCGTAACCACACATTCTCACCGTAAAGGGCGTCTAAATAGCCTCTATCAACGATAATAAATTTTTCCTCAAATTTCTCAGAAAGTTCCCTGCGCCATTGATCTTTTAAATGTCCAGGCGAAACAATCAATATTTTCTTTATTAGGTGCCGGAGTTTTAATTCTTTTACGATCAGACCTGCCATGATGGTCTTTCCAGCGCCTGGGTCATCGGCAATCAAAAAACGAATTCTTGGAAGTTTTAAGACATATCCGTAGACACCTTCTATCTGGTGAGGAAGTGGGTCTACCTTGGAGATGTTCATTGCTAATAAAGGATCATAGAGGGACGCAAACCGATAACGGATTGTTTCAAGTGAAAGAAAGACCTTCCACGGTTCTTCTGAAAAAGGAGATACTATTTCCTCGGTAAAAAATGTGGAAAACTCGTCGCGCAGGATTATCTGGTCAATGGGCTCTCTGGATCGAACAGTAGTGCCAATGATATGGACATAGTTACCGATGTCTTCGATGAATTTAATCTCGACAGGCTCAGACCACTTTGAACCTTTGATAATACTGCCCGGTTTGATTTTACTCATTAAATTTCAAAGTCTTCTCACAGAAAGTAAGGATATGGTGCCAGTTCAATTTATATATCCCAATTAACGTAATGGCGCATTTCAGATCGTTTCCTTTAATTTCTTACCCACCCTAAACCCAACTGTTTTAGAAGCCTTAATCTTGATCGCCTCTCCCGTCTGCGGATTCCTTCCCTTTCTTGCCTTTCTTGTCCTTACAAGAAATGTTCCAAAACCAATCAGTTGTACATTCTTATCCTTTTTCAATCCTTGACTTATACTATTCAATACCGCATTTACTGCTCTTTCCCCATGGGCCTTTGAGATACCCAGCTCTTTTGTTACTGATTCGATTAAAGTTTGTTTATTCACTATCTTCTCCTTTCATGCTAATAAATATAAGGTTATGAAAGCCTATTTGGCTAATAATGTCGCGTATTTGTATCATTTCTAATGAATTAATTCCATGATATTTCCTGAAAACTTCTCGTTAGCAGGTTTTACATTTACGTTCAAAGGTGTAATTATCCTTGAAAAAATAAGGCAAACAAGCATAATAAGTGATAATAGCAGATAACATCAAGGGCTAGGGTAGTTCCCGAAAAAGCCGTCACCTTGACGGCCTGCCTTTAATTTTATTTTTCAGGGTTATTACGGGAGACGATAAGTGTTTATCCGCTATACAGGTATTACCCTTGAATATATTTATACGCAACTAAGAGGATATCGAGAAAATACCAATAAATTAATTCAGGAGCTTGAAGAAGACAAATCGAAAGTAATAAAAAACAAAGAAAATATAGATAATACTCAAGGCATAATTCGTTTCATTGATTCGTCTATTACATGGTTTAAACGTTGTCTACATGATTTCGACCGACTTTTAATTGAAATTCAGGAAAAAGTCACAGATTACCATATCGATATGTTCGAGGCCATCGCCGAAATAGGTAAGGAGCGAGATGCTGTTTGTATTAATTTTAAACATGATCATATTGAAAAGTGCCTGCGGGACGAATCAATGCGACCATTTTTAGAAGGTGTTTATGCTAAAACCAGAGATATATTTGGACATTACCAGGCACTTTCAAACTTGACTTGCCGAATGGAGACATATATAGGGACTAAATTGATTCAAAAATCTGAGAAAGAAGCGAAACTAGACAACACTACCAAGGCAACCCATCCATCAGGTAATGTATTTTATTGTAAAGGTGGACGTTGGATTATCACATATAAGGGAGAGACTATTTATCCCCGTGATAGTCTTTATTTAAAATATATTGCACACCTTTTAAAACATCCTTATCCAAAAACTTTTAGTTATGATGAGCTATATTTAGTAATAGAAGGAAGCCTAAAACTTACACCTAACCTTAAACCTGAAAATCAACGAATCGAAGCCGAAAAAGACCTTGATTTTAGCGTATCTAACCAAATTGATGGTGGAGAGATATTGGATGATGTTTATATTAAAAATGCAAAGGATGCGATAAAAGAACTTGAAAATGAAAAGGAAGATGCTGAAAAATTGGTAAATGAAGATGAAGTAGCCAGGCTTCAAGAGAAAATTAATATTATTAAAAATCAATGTCTTGATTATGTTAAACATAATGGGAAATCCCGTAAGTTTGTCGATGGCAACAAAAAAGCGAAGGTTGAGAGTATCAAAAAAGGCATATTACGTTGTATAGATACGGTTAAAAACGATTCGAAAAAAGCTAATCATGAGAATCTGTTGATATGGAATCATCTTAAACAACATATTAAGCTTAGACATGGCGGTGTTTCTTACGAACCAAAAGAACATACGCCCTGGGTTTTATAATCACACAGCTTTTTAATTCAACACAAGCCTAACGTAGCCTCTTACGTTGGGCTTTTTTCTTCCTCCGTTACCCTGCCACAGCAAAAAATCAAAAACAGTAAATAGTTTATTAGTGCTTGTATTAGCTTGAGTTATATCTATTATCATCTCCCATTTAGCAATCAGGACATGTTTTGTCCACAAATAGGACACGAAATGTTGCCCTTATACTTCCGTGTACCTTAAATTTCTTTGTAGCTTAGTGATAAGGGAGGTGTTTTATGGTGGAAAAGTGTTTGGAAGGTAGGAGCGAAATGATTGAGGCAAATGTAATGAATACATCAACAGATGTTGCATTGGATTGCAATAAAAACTTATCTTTATCAAATCCTACCAAAGATCAGCAGCCAAACCCGCAAGTAGGGAAGACGGATTCATCTCTGAATCCATTACACCTTGAAGATTTGAAGAAAAGTGGGCTGTCAGATGAAACAATCCTTAGCGTTGAGGCTTTTAAATCACCAGAACAACCTATACGCAAACTTACGATTCACGAAGAAATCGGCAATTTAGGCGCAGAGACACCTCCCGGCGCCGTAGGAGAAATTGTCGAAAAAATTGCAGGTGTTGAAAGTGAAACTGAACGAGCCTTACTCATAGATAAGCTCAGCAACAAGGCGAATATTCCCAAAAGGGCTATTCAAAAGGATATTAAAAAACTTCATCCTGTAAATGATCCTGAAGGCGAGTCGGTGACAACACTATCTGCAAGCTTTCCAGGGTTGGTTGACCTAGTTGTTGATGATGGTGGTGGTGGAAACGTTGCGTATCTCGTAAAGAATGAACACTCCGTGGAAGTTGCCACTGTATGGGATATTGATGGGGTCTTGTATTCACCCCCTAGTAAAAAACATCTACCTTTTGCGTTAGCCAACGCTAACGAGGTTATCGGGTGGTACAAAACAGACAATGACCAAAAACTATTCGAGGATGTTTTGTCTTATCTGAAACGGTTTTCTTACTTGCCAGACAATCAATGGCTGTTAGTTGCTTGCAAGGTTTTTCTGACCTATTTGCAAGACCACCCTGATATTCATTATCTGGCGATGATATATCTTTATGCTGTCCCTGAACGCGGTAAATCAAGGACTGGAAAATCGATTGTCTATGTTTCTTACCGTGGGATACACACTATAGACCTGAGAGAAGCCAACCTGTTCCGCTTTTCACAAAACTTAAAAGCTACCATATTTTTTGATTTGATGGATTTATGGAAGAAAGTCGAAAAGAACGGCACTGAGGATATTTTACTTTTGCGCTACGAAAAGGGAGCGCAAGTGTCGCGAGTTATCTACCCGGAGAAGGGAGCTTTCAAGGATACGGTCTATTACGATATTTATGGGCCAACCCTCATAGCAACAAATGAACCAGTCCATAAAATACTGGAATCACGTTGTATTTCTATAACCATGCCTAACAGACCTGGGAACTATGAGAATCCCACACCTGAAAAAGCACAGGAGTTAAAAGAAAGACTAACGGCATGGCGAGCAAGGGAAATGAACCGTCCACTACCAGAAATAAACACAATTGAAGGTCTAGGCGGGAGGCTATGGGACATCTCAAAGTCGTTATTGCAAATATGCAAACTTGTTTATCCACAAGGATTTGATGAGCTGAAAGGTGCATTGCTTGAGGTGGCGGGAACAAGGATTGAGGACAAAAAACAGAGCATTGAGGGAAAAATTATAGCAATACTCCATACGCTTTCACCAAAAGAAGATTCTGAGTGGGTAATCAAAACGTCCGACATTATTGCGGAATTGAATAGAAATAAGTCAGATACCCAAAAACTAACTCCCCAATATGTCGGAAAGAAGTTGAAGGCTATGGGTATACGAACACGACATGTACACGGCATGTCTGAGTGTGTTTTAAAGATTTCAGAATTCAATACCCTTCTGTCTCAGTATGGAATTGAAAATATTTCACTCGATATGTGTAAAAACATTCGACCACTCTCTACCTATTCTACCCACCCCACAGAATCAAGGGATTCCACAGGTAGAGAGTCGGCAGAGAGTGAGGAACATTCGACCAACATTCGACCTGCCGAAACCCTCGAAAATAGCAGTCAGGTAGGGTTAGTAGAGAGTGGTAGAGAGTTGGAGAAGTCTGGAAAAGAAATTTTCAAATCCAGCATCGAAAGTCATTCTCATGCGGAGGTACTTATTTGATGGTTGCACAAAAACTCATTAATCAAATTCAAGAGTTAGGGTACAGGTTTGAGCTAGTTGGCGATAACATTAAATTCGCATATACCAAAGGCGGTCAAACACCCAAAGAAGCGATACCGATTTTCATGCAGGTTAGGGAGTACAAACAAGAGGTTGTTGGGTATTTACAATGGCAACAATCACAAGAACAGGACGCCATAGACAAGGTACTCAATATCTTTGACGGAAGGACCGTCGGCATAAAGCCACCGGAAGAGCCAAAGGAGAGGACATACGAACCCACTGAGAGTGACAGGGAACTAGAGCGGTATATAGGCAGACCAAGCATAAACCTAAACGGATATAAGTGTATACTATGTGGTAGCGTAGGTGAACGTTACTGCCTGGGGAAAGGACTTGACAGGAAATGGTATTGGGGTTGGCAGTGCTTAAAATGCAGACCGTATTCAGAACATGAAAGAAATTAACTAACAAACCTTTATACAGAAGGGAAACACGTACACGATGACCCCAGCAAAAGCAATCAAACTTGAATGTAGATGGTGCAGTACTTGTAAAACGGTAGATTGTATAAGCAAAGTTTGCAAGTTGAAAGATGTGTCCTTATCCCCTTTGAAACGTATCAGAGCACATTGTTTAGATTGTGTCGAAACCAAGCAAGAGGTAAAAGCCTGCACAGGAGAATTACTCTCAGGAGATAGTCTTTGTTACCTTCACCCATACAGGCTAGGACACAACCCAAGACAAAAGGGTATTGGCAACCCAAGATTTACCAAAAAACCACAAAGAAATGATGTGATTTTGGGGGTTAATAGCTCTTCGGAATTGGTTGGTAGTAGTTTAGGTCGATGAAACTTATTCGGATAGGCTTTTGGTGTTGAGAATTGACGTTTTGCTAGGATTTGGAACATCAGTTGTCGAATTAAGAAAAAACAGGCAGGGTTTATAAAAATGAAAACAGAACTTGAACAACAGGACATTCAATTAATAGCTGAAAGAGTAGCAGAAACTTAAAGCCTTTATTGAATAATAATAAGTCCACTGAAGATGATATGGTTTTCACACCAGAAACCCTTGCAGAATATTTAAAAGTGGAGTCTTCTTGGGTATATAAACAAGCTTCACAAAAGAAAATTCCGCACTTTAAACCTGGTAAATATCTCAGATTCAAAAAATCATTAATTGATAAATGGATTAAATCACAATCAATAGAACCGATTCAACCATATAAAATACCTAACAGAATCAAAGGTGGCCACTTGATAATGTATCAAGTTAAACTTTCCTAAACCCTTCTTGACACAACAAGTTAAAACAACTGTATAGTAAAATGTATAGTTGAAAATTACTTGACAACTCTAACATTGTTAGGTATTATTACAACAATGAAAAACTGGACAAAAGCAGAAATAAGGGAATTTAGGACAAAGCTTAAACTTTCACAAGCTAAATTTGGTGAACTTGTGGGTACTTCAGGTAATTATATCTTTTGTTAGAAAGGGTGATAGGAAGCCGGGCAAAACCTTAAAGATTTTGTTAAATTATATTGAAAAAGGGTTAGTTGGAAAAAGGAAAATATGGCAAAAGGAATTTATAAGCGGGGAGATTTATTGGATAAGGTATGCTGACCTTATCGGTAAGATTGTCTTTGAATCATCAGGAAGTACAAAATTTAGGGATGCTGAGGCATTGGTTATCAAAAGGAAACAGTCTGTCAAGGAAGGAAGCAGCCTGAGATTGTTAAGCGGATTGCCAATCATACCTTTAATGAGCTTGTATCGGAATATGCGAAGTGGGCTGAGAGGCAGAAAAGCTTTAGGAAATCTAAAATATACCTCATCAAGCAATTAGGCGAAACCTTCGGCAATATCCCATTAAGGCGGTTTACTTCCATTGCTGGAACAATTTCAGACTGACAAACTAAACATAGGACGCAAACCTGCTACCGCAAACAGGTTGATAGCTACGTTATCCCACATGTTCACAAAGGCGGTTGACTGGGGCATGGTAGAGGAAGAAATCAGAAGCGTATTAGAAAGGTAAAAGCTACTACCAGAGAATAACAGGCGGTTGAGGTATCTTTCGCCAGAGGAATGCCAAAGGCTTGTTGATTCGTGTGATAAGCACCTGAAACCGATTGTTATTACCGCCTTGAATATACCGGTAGAAATCGGAAATACTTGGGCTTAAGTGGGACAACGTTGATTTAAAGGCTGGATTTATACTACTAAACCAAGACCAGACTAAGAACTCAGAGCGTAAAGAGATACCTATGAACCAGACCTTACGGGAAACCTTACAGAGTATTTCAAAGCGTGATGATGTACCTTATGTGTTCCACGATCCTATCAGTGGTAAACGTTACGGTGACGTTAAGAGGAGTTTTAAGACAGCATTACAAAAAGCCGAGATTAGAATTTCAAATTTCATGATCAGAGACATTGCTTTGCAAGTCACCTTGTCATGGCCGGTATTGACCTTACTACAGTAAAAGAACTGATGGGACACAAAGACTTTAAGATGACCTTGAGGTACGCACACCTTGCACCAAGCCACAAGATTAAAGCGGTAGATGTATTGGACAATGTCTTGACAGCAAAACCAACTATACAAAAACTATACAATTTGAGAGAGGCAAGCAATAGTTAATATCCTGAAATCCCTGAAATAGTGGTCGGGGTGGCGGGATTTGAACCCACGACCTCTTGAACCCCATTCAAGCGCGCTAGCCAAGCTGCGCTACACCCCGACTTTTCATCATTATAGTGTCTTTTTATCCATTATCAACCTAAATCTCTCTCGAAATATTTTGACATTAGTCTTATTTTCTAATATAATCCGGCTTTATTTATTTTAGAAAATTCAATCGTAAATATTCCTCTCTACCACATTTTTAATTTTTTTAACCTAATTACATGGATAAAAAAAACAAAACAAAGAAGTCCAGATTCTCTATCGGATATATCCTCCTCTTCCTGGCCGTCATGTATGTAGCACAAATATTTCTATCTTCCAGGAATGAAGAAATCTCTTACAGCCAGTTTAGGCTATATCTTAAGAATGGTTACATATCAGACTGCACAGTAGGTGCAAACTTTATCCGCGGCCATTACAAAAAATTATCTCCTGAGGACAACAAAGAAGAAAAAATTGCTTTTGTTACTGTGCCGATCCAAGATACCGAACTCGTCAATGAACTTGAATCACAAAAGGTCAGATTCAAAGGCGCAGCAGAAAACAGCTTTTTAAAGAATATTCTGATGTGGTGGGTCTTCCCATTTGGCGTTATGGCGCTCGGATGGTTTTTTCTGTTTAAAAAAGTTGGCGGAATGGGTTCGCCCTTTATGTCCCTGGGAAAGGCAAAAATTAAGCTGTATTCGGATAATGGTTCACAGAAAACAACTTTTATTGATGTTGCAGGATGTGATGAGGCAAAGGAGGAATTAAAAGAAATTATCGACTTTCTTTCCTACCCGGAGCGATTCCAAAAACTGGGAGGTAAAATTCCGAAGGGCGTGCTTCTGATAGGCCCGCCAGGGACAGGAAAAACGCTCCTTGCGCGTGCCGTTGCAGGAGAAGCTGGTGTGCCATTCTTTTCGATCAGTGGTTCTGACTTTGTTGAAATGTTTGTTGGAATGGGTGCCGCCCGTGTACGCGATATGTTTGAGCAGGCAAAAGCAAAGGCTCCGTGTATTGTATTTATCGATGAGATTGACAGTGTTGGCAGACAACGCGGCACGGGACTCGGCGGCGGCCACGATGAACGTGAACAGACACTCAACCAACTCCTTGCAGAGATGGACGGTTTTAATTCACCGAAAGGGGTAATTATCATTGCCGCTACAAACAGACCCGACGTGCTGGACAGTGCGCTGCTCCGCCCAGGACGGTTTGATCGCCAAATAACCGTTGACAGACCAGACCTGATAGGACGCGAGGCTGTTTTGTCAGTTCACGCTAAAAGTGTAAAGATAGATGCCGATGTCAGCTTAAAAGTCATCGCAAAACGAACTGCTGGCTTTTCGGGGGCGGATTTGGCAAATGTTATCAACGAAGCTGCGCTTCTTGCTGCACGATATAATAAGAGTTCTGTTGGCATGGTAGAATTAGAATCCTCCATAGACAGAGTGATTGCCGGCCCCGAACGAAAGAGCAGAATCATGAGCGATAGTGAAAAAAAGTCCGTTGCATTTCATGAGGCCGGCCACACCCTGATAGCAGCACTACTCCCCAACACTGACCCGGTGCACAAAGTTTCTATTATTCCACGGGGGACTGCTGCATTGGGTTATACCATGCAACTACCTCTGGAAGATAAATACTTAACCACTGAACCTGAAATCCTCGATACCTTATGCGTACTTCTGGGGGGACGTGCCGCAGAGGAATTCGCGCTCAACAAAATATCAACCGGAGCTCAAAATGATCTGGAAAAGTGTTCACAATTAGCCCGAAGTTATGTATGCCGTTTTGGTATGAGCAGGAAATTAGGACCGCAAACTTTCGGAAGGCAATCAGGAAATATTTTCCTGGGACACGATCTTGTGCAAGAAAAAGAGTACAGCGAAAAAACCGCCGTTGTTATCGATGAAGAGGTCACTCATATTATCATGAATAGTTTTGAAAGAGTCAAAGATTTGCTCAAAGGCAATAAGGATAAGCTGTATCTTTTGGCAAAAAAATTAGAAGAGGAAGAAGTGCTGGACGGAGATCAGGTTCTTGAACTGTTGCACATCAAGAAGAAACATGCGGGAGCGCAAAAGGAGATTGATATTGCCCCGATTGAACAGCCACAACAAAACCTGCAATACATACAGAAAGACGGCAGAGAAACACAGAAATAATACCCCGTTTATCTTTCTGCTTGCACTTCTGCTAGCAGGGATTGAGGGAGATTAAAATTAGAATAGACGTTTTGTACGTCATCGTGGTCTTCAAGCACCTCCAAAAGCCCCAGTACTTTACGACCCGCTGCTTCATCCAAATCAATGTTGTTTTTCGGTATCCAACTCACTTCGGCAGTTTCTACTTTTATGTTTTTCCCCTCAACCGCCTTCTTTATTGCATCTAAGGTCGTTTGCGGGCATATTACTTGAAATGTATCACCCACTTTTTGCATATCCTCGGCCCCAGCATCTAAGACTAACATCATAAATTCATCTTCGCTGAGGTTACTGCTATTTACTAAAATAAGTCCTTTTTTTTCGAACATCCAGGATACACATCCCGATTCTCCCAAATTTCCACCCAAACGATCAAAAATCTTTCGAATTTCAGGGGCAGTTCTATTTTTATTGTCTGTCACGATTTCAACAATTAATGCAGTGCCATAAGGTCCGTATCCTTCATATAGGCACTCAAACAATTCAGCTCCTCCACCCACACCAATACCTTTCTGAATGGCTCTTTCTACATTTTCTTTCGGCATATTAACTGAACGCGCTTTACTTACAGCAAGCTGCAATCTGGGATTCATATCAGGGTCACCTCCACCCCTTCTGGCGGCAACGGTAATCATGCGTGCTATTTTAGAAAAGATTTTGCCCTTTTTTACGTCAGTAGCACCCTTTTTGTGCTTTATACTAGCCCAATGTGAATGTCCAGCCAATTTCGATCATTTCTCCCCATGTTTTTTTAAAATGTACGGTTGAATACCATTTCCAACCTCTCTACGGTTCCCGATAAACCTCGTTCCTCTTTCTTCAACAGAAATTAATCTTCTTACTTTTTCTAACTTTATCTCGATAGCCTCTATTTTTGTTTCATAACTGAGTTCCTGCCGGTACAAAGCTATTGCCTTTTCCCAGGCATTAACAGCTTTATCCCAATCTCCTAAACTATAATGAACATCTCCGACATGCTCATAGATATCAGGCTCGTCCATGAATCGGACGGCTTCCAATAACTTTTTAAGAGCAATAACGAGATAATCGTTTCTTCCTTCCACCTGTGCCTTCTTATAATAAGCCCAACCGAGACTATCAAGATATGCCCCGTTTTGCGGTTGCGCTTCTAAAGCCTTGTTAATAAGTTGTATCGCTTTATCCAGATTCTTATTATTTTCAACAAACAAGTAACCTAAAAAATTATTTGCCTCGTGAAAGTCGGGATCAAGCTTCAGTGTCATTTGCAATTCTTCTTCAGCTCTATCGAATTTCTTATCTTCGTAGTAAAGATTGGCAAGTAAGAAATGGACGTCCCTCCTCATTTCTTTATCCACAGATATCAACTTTATGCTCTCGGCGATTTCGATTGCCTCGCTGATTTTACGTTGATTTCTGTAAATTTGACATAACAAGAAATACTCCTTCAGATTTTTACTTCCCGCATCTATACTATTTTTCAGAATCACCTGGGTTTTTTCTATTTCCTCTTTTTTTTGGGATTCATTTTTAATTTTTCCATATACTTCAGACAAAGCGAGGTGCATAACCCAGTTATTGGGTTCTTTTTCTAAAAAGATTTTTGCCTCTTGAATTGCACTCTCATAGTCATTGAGCGCATCGTAACAAAGGGTAAGATAGAAGCTTGCAAAGCTTAGTGCCGGATCGGCTTGTTTTGCCTTTAAGAAATATTCCAGGGCATTTTTTATATCGTTTTTTTCAAAATACTTTTGACCAATTTCATAATATATCTTTACGGGTTCAGTTACCAGCTTCATATCAAACATGCTTGTATAACATGCGATGCCCTTTTCCATCATACCATCATTCATATAAAGATTGGCGAGTCTGTAAAGAGCGTCTGCCAGGAAGACGTGATCTAACTTTGTCGTCTTGCATCGGCGCGCATATTCATATTCTTCAATAGCCTCTTTATTTCTCCCAACGGTTTCATACAGGGTGGCCAATGTATAATGCACACTAAATTCTTTTGGTTTGATTTTCGCTAATTTTTCAATATATTTGATCGACTTTTCATTCTCACCCAATTGGAAATAACACGCAGCTAAATGCTGAACTATTCTTTCAGATGAACGGTCTAACTGAATTGCCTTTTCAAAGTTCTCGGCTGCATTTTCCCAATCTCTTTCCAACATAAAAAAATAACCGGTACAAAAATAGGAATATCCCTTCCCCTGATTATCCAGATACCGATTCCTGCTGTGAGCCACTGGTTGCTTGCCCGGTTGAATCGCAATACTGCGACAACCAAGAAAACCGTTAAGGGAAAATAGTACTAAGACAAAGATAACAGGAAAAGATCGAATAAATAACATTTCATACTTCTTTGTGCATTCTTAACATGCTACGACTCCCACATACTAAAGAATAACTTTATTTAATGGATATTCAATGATCCCCTCAGCTCCGGCCCTTTTTAGTTCAGGAGTAATACTTCTTGCTACCGTTTCATCGAGTACCGTTTCAATTGCATAGCCAGCGCCTTCAGCCAGTGTAGAGACCGTAGGTTTTCTCAATGCAGGCAATTTTTTCAACACCTGATCAAGTGCTCCGTTTGAGACATTCATCTTTAATCCAACTTTTGCGCGAGCAATAATAGCTCCTTCAAAAAGCATCGCAAGATTCTCTATTTTTGTACGTTTCCACTCGTCTTTCCACGAATGATGATTAGCAATAAGCTGAGTTGAAGATTCTATAACAGTATCAATAATACGAAGCTTATTTGCCTTTAAACTGCTACCCGTTTCAGTAAGTTCTACGATAGCATCGACTAAGTCTGGCGCCTTTGCCTCAGTAGCACCGTGAGAAAATTCAATATCGGCAACTACGCCACGTTCTGCAAGGTACTGTCGGGTTACATTCACAAGTTCTGTTGCAACCTTTTTGTTTTGCAAATCGGCCACAGAGCGTATGGAGGAATTTTCAGGCACAGCCAAAACCCATCGCACCTTTGTTAATTGCTGTTTAGCATATATAAGACTCACAACTATTCTCACTTCAGAACCGGCCTCTTTCACCCAATCCGCACCAGTCAGACCAGCATCAACAATGCCTTTTTCAACATATCTGGACATATCCTGCGGCCTGATTAATCTTACAGATATTTCATCATCATCGATCGTAGGATAATAAGATCGCGGACTTACGTGAACAGCGTAACCCGCTTTTTTCATCATTTCGATGGTCGCTTCCTGGAGACTGCCTTTGGGCAAACCTAAGTGTAATTTTTTCATTCTTCTAACTCACCTTTTGTTGTTAAATCACTCCCTTTTACGGCCTCGTCAATAAGTTTTAAAATATGCAGACTCTTTTGAACCGATTCATCCAAACAAAATGTCAATACTGGGGTATATCTTATTTGCAGATGAGCACCCACTTTTGCCTGAATAAATCCTTTTGCATGCTCAATAGCCTGCAAGGTTCTTCTGCGGGCAAGATCATCCCCCAATATTGAGATGTATATCTTTGCCCTTTTTAAATCAGGTACAACTTCAACATTTGTTACTGTAATAAAACTTATCCGAGGATCCTTTAATTCATAAAGAATTATTTTACTTGCTTCCTGCTTAATAGATTCAGCCAACCGTTCAACTCTTCTCGAAGACATAAAAACCTCCTTATCTTTATGAAAAAGTGCAAGCACACTGTCATAAAAAGGAATTTAAAATTTGCACGTGTTTTTTTCTGGTATGGAATTATACAAATTCGAGGTGATAATCAACAAGCTCAACAGAAGTAGTGAAGCGGAACAGATTAAGTAAACCCGTCAATGCGCCATTTATATACTTTTATCATTTCCTACCATAGCAACCCCTAATTGAGAATATTGACAATGGTCTAAAGTGCCAACCTCTGAGATAGAGACATTAAAGCTATTTTTCACACGGTCCTTCAAGCTTTTAATAACGCGACGCTTGTCCTTCAGTGTTCGTGCACTCCGAATCACCAATCGGACATTCAAGACACCAACCACTGCGTCATCCGATTTATAAAACTCCAGATTCATAAGTGCAGCACAACGACAATAAAAATTCCAGTAACATTTTCACCGAATTACATTACCAAAAAACCTATACAGACACGTCCCTATTTTTTTAGGGTTCGCGCAATCTTTTGTACCTCGTAGGCCTCCACAATATCTCCTGCTTTAATATCATCATAATGAGCAACTTTCAGCCCGCATTCAAATCCTGCCCTAACCTCTCTGACATCATCTTTAACGACCTTTTAATGACTCAGTTTTCCATCATAAATTATTATGTTATCGCGAATCAGACGAACAGAGGAATTCCTTGTGATTTTACCCGTTTTTACATAACAACCAGCAACGTTACCGAACTTTGAGATATTGTAAACTTGCCGCACTTCAACCTGTCCCAATACAACTTCCTTGGATTCCGGTTCCAACATACCTTCCATGGCTGCTTTTATCTCGTTCGTCGCATCATAGATAATTTTGTAAAGCCGGACATCCACTCCTTTTTCTTCTGCCAGGATGCGCCTTGTCCTCAGTCGTCACATAAAATCCAATCACAATTGCGTCCGATGCATCAGCAAGAAGAATATCCGACTCCGTAATACCACCTACACCACAATGTAATATTTTTACTTTAATTTCAGGTGTGGAAAGCACCTCTAACGCGTTTTTGAGCACCTCGACAGAACCCTTATAATCAGCCTTTAATATTACCTTGATTTCCTTTACTTTCCCTTCAGCAATCTTAGAATAGAGACTATCCAGGGTAACATGCTCATGTTTCGACAAGGATGTTTCGCGTTCTTTCATTTGCCTTTCCTGGGCAATCTCTCTTGCCTTTTGTATATCGCTAACCACATAAAATTTATCACCCGCCTCAGGAACCTCTGAAAAATCAGAGATAGATACCGGGGTACTCGGACCTACCCCCTGTACCTCAATCCCCCTGTCGTTCGTAATAAGGCGTGCACGGCCAAAAGTTTTACCACAAAGGACAATGTCTCCATTGTGTAAGGTACCGTCTTGTATTAAGACATTTGCAACAACACCCCGTCCTTCACTTAAATGGGCCTCTAACACGACCC
Source organism: Planctomycetia bacterium (assembly GCA_015075005.1). GTDB lineage: Bacteria > Planctomycetota > Brocadiia > Brocadiales > Brocadiaceae > Brocadia. The sequence continues at coordinate 244,452 of JABTVC010000001.1, read as the reverse complement.
CTCTCGCCGGATTGTGTGGGTTCGCTTTCAGTTCAAGAATTTCTGATTCCAGCAAAAGTCTTTCAAGTAAGGTATTAATACCCTTTTTTGTAACAGCAGAGGTTTCAACAAACTGTGTCTTTCCGCCCCACTCCTCAGAAACTAATTCTAAATTTGCAAGTTGCTGTTTTACACGCAACAGATTGGCGCCAGGCTTATCAATCTTATTCACAGCCACAACAATCGGAACATTAGCGGCCTTGGCATGATTTAACGCCTCCTCCGTCTGAGGCATTACTCCATCGTCAGCAGCCACAACAAGTACCACCACATCGGTAATATTTGCCCCTCTTGCCCTCATAGCCGTAAATGCTTCATGACCTGGGGTGTCCAGAAACACCACATGTTTCCCATTCGTTTCTACCTTATACGCACCAATGTGCTGCGTAATTCCACCCACCTCACCAGCAGCCACATTTGTTTGTCGAATACTATCAAGGAGTGATGTCTTTCCATGATCAACATGCCCTAAAAACGTCACAATTGGCGCACGATACACCATATCCTCAGATTTCGCAGACATCTGATTGGTAATAAAATTGTGTTCTTCCACCGTCTCCTTTTTTTTGATTTCAATCTCCACTCCATACTCAATACCTAACAGCAGCACAATCTCTTCAGACAATATTTGATTGATCGTTGAGCGCACATTGTGCTCAAGAAGCAACTTGGTAATAATCTCATTTGCACGAATCCCTAACTTCGAAGACAAGTCTTTCACCGTTATCGGTGTTTCCATAATAACCTTTGATTCTTTCTCCTTAACTGCTGGCCTTTTAGATTCTATACCCCCCCCTGTATGTTCTTTTTTTCTGTGGAAAGTAAAACTTCGCGACTGTTTCTTTTTCCAAAATGTTTTTACCGGCGCTACTTTTACAACCCTCTGCTGCTGCTGTTGAGGAGAAGGAGGAGGAGGAGTACCTTTGGAAATTCTTACAAGTTTGGCCGGTTGAACAACCTTGACACCACCACTCGCTTGCAAGATAGTTTTATCGTCTTTTTTTTGTTCAATCTCACGGGGGGCAGGGGTCTCTTTAGCCTTAGGTTCTTCTTTTGCTGGAGCTGCCTTTGGAATTGGCTGGAACAATTGCCTTATCATTTCTGCCTGCTCAGGAGTTAGGGTATTCGCATGGTGATTAATATGAGTGAGTCCTTTCTCATGACACTTATCAATCAAAAGATTACTCTTAATCCCCAACTCTTTCGCAAGCAAACTGACCCGAATTTTTCCCATTTACACTCCTAAAAATAATCAAAAGATAACCTATGTATTAAACTTCCTCTTTTTCCCCGCCTGTTTTTATTTTTTCTTCAGACTCAGCGATTGTTATATTCGCACTATCAGAAAATTTTTTGTTTGATTCAGCAACTTCAGCAAGTCCTGCAGCATCGCCTTTCTGCCGCTCGTCGAATTCTGATTCTGTTATGATATCAATATCCCAGGAAGTTAACCGAGACGCCAAACGCACATTTTGTCCCCTTTTCCCTATTGCCAAAGAAAGCTGATCATTCGGCACCACAATAGTAGCGACTTGATTTTCCGCTGACAATATAATTCCCGAAACTTCAGCAGGTTTCAGCGCGTTAGGCAACAGCACCTCAGGTTCGTGACTCAACGGATAATATCGATCTTTTCGCCGTTTAATTCATCCACAATATTCTTAATTCGAGATCCGCACACCTACACATGCGCCAACACAGTCAACATTCTGGTCACTCGATGCCACCGCGATTTTGGTTCTATGACCAGGATCTCTTGCCAGCGCCTTTATCTCAATAGTATTTTCTGTAATCTCAGGCACTTCTAATTCAAAAAGCCTTCGGACAAAATCGGGATGTGTCCTTGAGTAAAATTCTTACCCGTGATCCGATTTTCTTCACATCAAACACAATCGCCCTGACCCTCTCGTTTGTATTATAGTGCTCACCATCAATTTGTTCTGATCTTTGCAAAACGCCTTCTGTTTTACCAAGGTTGACAATTATCGTAGAACCCTCAAACCGCTGAACAGTCCCACTGACAATATCACCCCTCCTGCTAACAAAGTCCTCATAAATCACGTCTCGCTCAGCCTCGCGTATCTTTTGGATGATAACTTGTTTTGCCGTCTGTGCCGTAATTCTCCCCAGCTCAGAAGGATCAATGGTAAGATCACCTTCTTTGGCCAAAATCTCCCTGTATTTCTATCAATTTGAATAGAAACCATCTCCTGCGATTTAAAGTGTTTCCGGGCGGCAGTGGTCAAAGCGGCCTCTATGCCTTGAAACACGACATCTTTGGCAATTTCCTTGTCTCTGTGCAAACTATCTACTAAGCGCAACAAGCTTTCTTTATCCATAAAATACCTTTTTTTTATTTTATCCGGTAATTAAATACTATACAAAACCGGATCAGGGGGGAAAATTTCTTAATCCTTAAAATAAAAAGTGGGGCATCCCCACTTTTCGCAATCAATATCTCCCCATATTATAAAATTACATAATAACAACTAAAACTTTGTCTAAAATTTAACAAAAAAAACTCTCCTTGTCAAGCCTCGTTTTATCGTGAGAACATGAATAGAAAGTAAATACAAGAACTTGTTTATTTACCACTTAAAATCCTTTGATATTCAAAATTTATTCTGTTAATATCTCATAAATTAAGGAAACAGGAATATTATGGTAATCATTATTGATAATTACGACTCTTTCACCTACAATCTTGTACAGCAAGTCGGTGCATTTGGTGCAAGAATGGAAGTCTTCAGAAACGACAAGGTCGACCTTGAAGAAATCGAGGAAAGGAGACCAGACCATATCATTATATCACCCGGACCCTGCACTCCCAGGGAAGCGGGTATTTCCAATGATACCATAAAACGTTTTTCTGGAAAAATACCAATACTCGGGGTTTGTCTCGGCCACCAGTGTATCGCACACACATATGGAGCAGCGGTGGTTCGCGCAAGACGGCTTATGCATGGCAAGACATCCATGATTAGCCATGACGGTAAGACTATATACAAAGGCCTTTCCAATCCTTTTGAAGCAACTCGTTATCATTCTCTTATTGTCAAAGAAGATACGTTGCCGGATTGCCTTGAGGTTACAGCCAGGGCAGACAATGATGAGATTATGGGTATTCGTCATAAGGAACACCTCCTGGAAGGGGTACAATTCCACCCTGAATCCTTTTTAACCGAAGAAGGTCCAAAACTTCTTAAAAATTTTTTGGCACTTTAGTCAATCAGGCGATATTAAAAATAAGGAAAACACATTTGGCAGTAGTCTCTGACAACAGAGAAAATTTCGCCGACCAGCTCATCACAACCATTCTTCAGAAAAATAGCTGTGTCGTTGTGGGCTTAGACCCCTATTTCGAATTCATCCCCGTTACCATTAAAGAAAAGTTCCCTGCCTCGCAAAAACAGGGCACTGAATATGCATCACGCGTTATCCTGGAATTCAACATACAGGTTATCGACCTTATTGCGCCACTTGTTGGTATCGTCAAACCTCAGATTGCATTTTATGAACTTTATGGCTGGTGGGGTGTCTGGGCCTATGCTGAAACCATTAAATACGCAAAACAAAAAGGATTAATAGTAATTGGCGATATAAAAAGGGGTGACGTTCCCAGCACGGCCGAGGCATATGCTCATGCCCATATTGGGGGAGTTCACTTAAACCATGTCGTAGAGACTCCGTTCTCCGCAGATGCCGTAACCGTTAACCCATTTTGGGATCGGATAGTTTGCATCCTTTTTTCCAGACGGCAAAAGAATACAATAAAGGCATATTTATCCTAGTGAAGACATCAAACCCAGCCTCCGGTGAATTTCAAGACCTTATCTGCGGAGAGAAAAAACTTTATGAAATTATCGCAGAAAAGACACATGCATGGGGAAAAGATTTCGTTGGTAAAAAAGGGTACAGCGCTATTGGGGCCGTTGTAGGGGCTACATTTCCCCATGAGACATCGGCATTACGAAAGATTATGCCCAAGGCCTACTTTCTTGTGCCTGGCTATGGCGCCCAGGGTGCTTCAGCAAAAGATATTGAATGTTGTTTCAACTCAGATGGCCTTGGAGCTATTATCAACGCCTCCCGTTCTATCCTTTATGCATACAATGTTTCTCCCTGGAAGGAAAAATACGGCATACGTGCATGGAAAGAAGCCACACAAAAAGCAGTAATTACAATGAATGAAGAAATAAGAAAAATTTTCAAATCGTATTAGAATGTGAACAAAGAAAACAAAGTTGTCATTATAGGTCTTGATGGCGCCACATGGGATATCGTTCTTCCTATGATTAGCAAAAGAAAGTTGCCGACATTTAAATACCTTATTGAACACGGTAGTCACGGAAATTTAAACAGTACCATTCCCCCGCTCAGCGCACCAGCCTGGACTTCGGCCTTTACCGGTGTGAATCCCGGGAAACATAACATCTTCGACTTTTTCACCATCCGGCATGATAATTATGAACTTAAAAATGTTACATCCGCCGATAGAAAGACTCCTGCCATCTGGAATATCCTGGACACCTATGGCATGACATCCGGCATCTTCAACATACCTATGACCTACCCACCAGAAGCTGTTAATGGCTTTATGGTTGCAGGTCTTGGGACCCCGGATACAAGCTCGAATTTCATATACCCGGCACCCCTTAAAGAAGAATTAAAAAAGTGTTTGCATACATTGCAATTCAGCATCGACGTGGGGACGATTATGAGTGGAAAAGAAGATGCCTTTATCGATGAACTATATAAGGTCACCGATATACAGGAAAAGGCCGTTCACTATCTCTATAGCAAATACCAACCAAGATTTTTTATGGCTGTGTTCGACGAGCTTGATCGCCTCCAGCACTTTTTCTGGCGTTACATGAGAAACAACCATGTTTCCCAAGACCCCAAAAAATCCCGAAAGTACAACGACACCATTGAAAATTACTACCAATATCTCGATGTCGTTATAAATCGATTCCTGAATATTATTTCAGAAGATACAACCGTCATGATCGTCTCAGATCACGGGTTTGGCGGGCTTTACAAGGATTTTTATATCAATAAATATTTTCATGACGCAGGCATCTTAAGGTTAAAACCAAAACCGCCAATATCTATCAACACCGAACTTCTGAGAGCTATAAAGACTGCCATAAAAAAGGCAACGTATAGCGTGGGTATCGGACCATGGGTCGATCACATCGTACCTGACTGGTTGAGACTCAAAGCACTCACCCCCACGGTGGATACCGGGCTGGGGAGAGTCGATTGGCAACAAACCATGTCATATTTCTGTTCCCTGTCCGGACAGAATATCTGGATCAATCTGAAGGACCGCCAGCCCGAAGGCATCATTGAACAGGGAAAAACATATGAATCCCTCCGGGACCAGCTGATTGAAAAGCTTTATGCCCTGAAGGACCCGGAAACATCTCAAAATATTATCCGAAAGGCCTATAAACGGGAAGAGATATACACAGGAGACTGTGTGCTGAACGCCCCAGACCTGATCATTGACATGGCAGAAGGTTATGTTATGCAGATTGGCCTTGCCCAAAACATGCTCATGCCTGCTACACAATATAAGCTGTGTCGTTCCGGCTGTCACAGACAACACGGCATTTTCATTGCTATGGGAAAAGACATTAAAAAAAATCATCAAGTGCCCAATGCAGAGATTATAGACATCGTCCCCACCGTTCTTTATCTCTTCGACAAACGGATTCCTTCTTATGTAGACGGCAAAGTACTGGCGGATATATTGAACAAAGGCATAAAAGAGGTGGAATATCAAACCTCGCAAATCTACAAAACAGACGTACCTCACGATATCTCAGCAGAAGATGAGGCCAAGATCATGGAGCGGTTGAAGGGATTGGGGTATATGGGTTAGTGAAAACATCGCTTAATTCATGCAGAGCGAGGAGTCTTTTCGCTCGGCAACCTTGAAATAAAAAGCTGACAAATAAATAGTACTGCAAAAACATCAGAATTATTTTGACAGTTCTGGAAAATTTTATTAAATTGTTCATATGATGACTCAAATTTCTCCCGCTAAAAATTATCTTTACGAACTATTAAAAAAGAAGTACCACACTTCAGAAGTTATCCGTACACAAATAGACGAACTGAGAGAAAAAAGTAAAGAACAGGTAACCAAAGAGACGAAGAAATTTTTTGTAGTTAGATTTAAAGGGCAGGTTATTGATACTTCTTTTGAGAAAACCCTGAAAATTATTTCCAAACGCCTCTTTATGAAAGGCAAGATCAATAATATCCTCACCTTTAAAGAACAAGGTCTTGTAGAATCGAATATAACCGCTACGGTAACAGAGATCGAGTCCCTTATTACATGCCTAAAGAAACCCCATGTTGTTCTGCACTATAAAAAAAGCATTGAAAGGGGTGCAAGCAATCTGCTGATCATTGATGAAACAGAAGAAGGACAGCTGGGTAATTTTATGCCGGATTACATTCACCGCAACTACATTACCAGTGCGGAATCATGTGAAAAATATACGGGAAGGCTAGGTGAATATTTAATTTTACATGGATTACCTTTAACTTCGGAAAAAATAGGCAGAGAACTTCGATTCAATAAAATCGAAACAAAAAATAGGGTCTTTACAACTACTGGGCTGAAAGAGATTTATGTAAACCTGCATTTTATTTCTTTAATCCTTAAGTTAGATCTGGAACAACATTATTTAAAATTAAGAATCTTTAATTCTCAGGAAAATGATATTAAAAGAGTTGAGGAAAAGATTGATGTGCTTGGTTTCTTCGCTGACATCTTTAATCACATAGCAACAACGGACAATCCATTGTTGTCTAATCAAGGTTTATTCCTGGATTTAATGAGGCTCGAACATATCATTGAAAACAATAACTGGAAGGCTATGCCAGCATATGCAGGTTACGTCTATTCTGCAGCCAACAGATTAAATATGCAATTTAAACTTCTGGAAGAATATAGCCTCTTTTTAACCTATTCTAACTGTATTGAAAAATTTATTGCACGATTAGCGAAAAAATTATCAAAACACAAACCAGACTTTTCCAATGAACAAGAAAATTTAACGGCAAATTATAATGAACTGAAGAAACTACAAATAGTTTCGAATCATCCATTGCTGCAAAGTTCTTACCATGACCTATTGAATTCCTTTAGCAAACTTCTCGCATATCTTGATTTTTTGACGATACGAAACACAAAAACTGAAACTGCTGACAGCACCCACAGCGCTAGTAAGCTTATAGGAAAATTTCCAAAGAAATTTGGGACGATTGTCAAGAAATGTATCGAGTCAATCTTTTCAGTAACAATTGACATCTCCCCGAAACCGGCTTTCAGGCAGGACCCGGTTTTAAAAACAGGGCAGGAAGAGGGTGTTCAGAAACTCATGATGAAATTCAATGAAAATTTGGAAAAATTATCTAAGTTAAAGACCACTACCGGCGGCGACGCCTTCTTAGAAGCAAGAAAGTGCGTGCCCCTGATGACAAGTTTGTCTGACATTCTTGACCAACTAAAAGAATTAATCAAGACTGTCGAAAGCAAAAAGGAACCCCGAGATACCTTGAGTGCTATTTTTGCCGGATCAAACAAATTTGAAATTCTTTATAAAGAACTGGGTGATTGGGGAATAGTAGAGACTTCAAAGGAACAAGAAACTGCTCAAGGAATATTAAGAGACTTACAAAAACTTTTGTTTGATAAACCGTTAAAGGAAAGCAAGTATCCGGAAATCATAAACACTATTCATTCTCTGGAAGATTTTATCATAAGTAAAACTAAATCTGCCACCACTATTATTTTGAAGCTACATCAAAATCCTGCTTTCAGTACCCTTATTGACATCAAAACTGGCCTTCAAAATGTTACTGAAAAAGGAACCCAAATGAGAAAAATCTATACCTTTAAAAATGAACCCAATTTTTTTTCGTATAGTGAAACAGAATTAGAGGACTTTTTGGCACAGAGCGTAAAGTTCCACGAAGAATTGAAGGGTACCTGTTATTATAAAAATATATCAGAGTTCGAAGTAATAGAAAAAAAGCTTGATCGGTTAATCGATGAGGTTAAAAACATAGAGGACCGTATTTCATCGCATACCAGAAATAAAGACCAAAAGATATCCAGGGAACCGAATATTCAAATTAACTATTTAAAAGGCTCCCAACTCATGAGAAAAAACCTGGAAAAGGCGATCCTCCTCTTGCAAAATCAAATCACTCAAATCGAGGGATTTATGCATAACATTGAAAGTAATTTGTATCGGCAGTCGTTTATTCATTCAGGGGTAGCAACCAGCGTGCTTTTTGACCAAACAACTTATTTGTTAAGCAATATCGATGTTAGGTTGATAGATCTGCCCAAATCAGCAGAGGATATGTTTAACGAAAGCGTCAATACGATATTTCATTACCAGGTAGGTGAGATTTTTAAGGAACCAAAGATAGAAGACATTGAAGATTTAATGAAGGAGATTGATAGAAAAGCGATTGTCAGAAAGTTTTAATAACAGTTCTCACGTGGTGTGAAAGAAACACATTCGTTATTGAACGCCGGATAAAGGCTTGTATCCAAAGTAATGGTAAAGCGCACCCAACAAAACCATAGTGTTGACAGGTTCACTTCGTTTAACCCAACCTACCCGCCTGTTTTTGTAAGGAATGCATGAAGATCAATTCCTTCATCTCGGAAACTGCCTTTTGGATGCCTACAAAGACTGCACGCGATACGATACTGTGTCCGATATGCAATTCTTCAACGTCCAGGGATTCTACAAGTAATCCAACGTTTTGATATGTCAGCCCATGTCCTGCATTTACCCGCAACCCCACTTTTTGAGCAGACTTCATAGCGCTCTGAAGTTTTTTGATCATTTTAGCCCTGGAAATATCATCTCTCGCATGAGCATAATTTCCCGTATGGAGTTCAATATACTGTGCCCCTGCGTCCCCTGATGCAAATATCTGATCTTCCTCAGGGTCAATAAAAAGACTCACAAGGATACCGGTGTCCCTGAATCTTTTGACAATATCCCCAAGTACCCTCTTTTGAGAAACGACATCCAATCCACCCTCTGTGGTAACTTCCTGCCTTTTTTCAGGTACAAGGGTTACCTGCTCTGGTTTCGTTTCAATTGCAATGTCTACGATCTCCCGGGCAACAGACATTTCAAGATTTAGCTTGGTATATACCGTTTCCGAAGCAATCTCACGTCACGATCCTGTATATGCCTTCGATCTTCCCTCAGATGAACGGTAATGATATCCGCACCACCAAGGATTGCCAGAGATGCCGCTGTCACTGGGTCTGGCTCGAAAGTCCTTCTCGCCTGCCGTATCGTAGCAACATGATCTATATTTACCCCAAACTTCATTATTTTGCCTCCGCAGAACGTATGGTCTCCCGGATATCCAGGTGAACCTCAGGTAGTTTATCGACGAGTTCGATGTTTTTAGGTAAAATGCATTTTATCGGCTGTTTATAGGGACCCGGTGGTTTTAATGAAGTAGCATCTATATACAACACGACATCTTCGGCATTCAGCTTGTCCAGTAAAAGCTTAGGGCCTTTCACCTTTACGTTGGCAAATTCATCACGCAGCTTAATTGCATAAGGATTTTCTGAGGGCACTATTATCTTAATTTTGACCTTTTCGAATAATCTTGTATCCTGTTGCTCCACAATTTGCAACCATACCCGCACGTCTTCATTACACTCGACCGGCACTGAAACGGTTTTGTCGCCACGTTTAATTGTCACCTTCTGGTCTATTCCGATCCTCCAGGGAAACGTGCGGTTTTGCTCTCCCGTAATTCCACTGATATCAATAGGAATCGTATTGATAAAAGATGCCTCTTTTAATGCGTTGAGTGGTCCGGCCACCTCCACTTCCCCAGGAAAAACAAATTCATTCGCAATACCATATCCGATAGCAGGTTCGCCTTTCTTCTGTAAATTGACCTTTAATTTTTTCTTTTGTAATTTGCCAAGCACAACATCGACTTTTTCAGGATATACAGAAACTAATTTCACGGCACTTGGCAATTCCAAATGTTCCCTCGTAATAAAAATGGTTTGTTTAATCTGATCTTCGATGGCATCCGGAGATTCCCGTACGACATACCTTGCCTGAACTTTCCGATCTTTTATCATATCTTCAACCGTATCGATAACATTTTGTGGTCCCCTGAGATTTATAGTAATTTCGTCTGTGCTCTGTTCAAGTATGGCAATACCTTCGGGAACGGAAACTGTCAAGCCAACAACCCTTGTCAAATCTCCCGTGTGTCGATTAATAGCATACAACCAAAGGGTGACCGCCAGAACCAATGCCATAAGTTTTGTGGGGATATTTCCTGTAACTATTTTTTTGATCACACCGGGGCGCTCCTTGCAACTCCAAATCTCTCTGTGGAGAGTTCGTCGAGAATCTTTTTCAATCCCTTTTCATCGATGTTTCTGGTTAATACTCCTTTAAATCCGGTCGAGATGGTGCCCGTTTCTTCTGATACAATAATAACCATAGCATCAGTCTCCTCTGTGAGGCCAATACCTGCCCTATGGCGTGTACCAAGACCTTTTGATAATTCGGTATTTTCCGTAAGCGGAAGGAGACAACCCGCTGCACTTATTTTCTGCTCCCGAATAATAATAGCCCCATCATGCAATGGAGAATTCGGCCAGAATATGGTACTTATCAATTCGCCGGATACGTCTGCATTAAGCTTTGTTCCCGTTTCCACAAAATTATCCAGTCCCACTTCTCTTTCAATGGCAATTAATGCACCGACCTTGTTTCTGGATAAATTTCCGACTGCCCTGATAATTTCGCTGGTCATTTCTTGTTGTTCAGATTTTAAAAACATGCGAAAAACGGGGTTTTGACCAAGCCGTAACAACGCACGCCGGAATTCGGGTTGAAAAAGAATGATAATCGGAATGATAAATACCGGAACAAACTCGGTTATTAACCAATCGATGGTGATGAGTTGTAGTTTTCGCACAAAGAATAGTACGCCAATGGAGATCAAGACAATGATGAACGCCAAACCCCTTAAAATGCTTGTCCCACTGGTACCCTGCATGATCCTTAATACAACGTAGACCACCATATAGATGAGAAATATCTCACCCAGTGACCTGCCGATCATCCAGATGTTTACATTTTGGAATAAATCAGATATGATTTCAAGCATTAACCGTTCCTGATTGCATCACACATTGTGACCACCTGAACAGACTCACGTACGTCATGTACCCGTACTATATGGGCGCCATTCATGACCGCAACGGCAATGGTTGCGAGCGTTCCATACAAACGTTCCCTGACGGAAAGGTTTAAAATAGTGCCTATAAACTGTTTCCGGGATGTCCCGATCAGTATGGGGAAACCCATACTTTGAAACTCCTTTAACCTTTTCAGAATTTCCAGATTCTGTTGCACAGTTTTTCCGAAACCAATACCAGGGTCTAAAATAATTCTGTCTTTATCTATTCCGGCGTCGATTGCAATGGAGAGAGATTTCCTGAAAGAAGACATTATTCCCGATAATACATTTTCCCGCATGGGATATTTTTGCATTGTCCTGGGTGTACCCTTTTTGTGCATAATAATAACAGGTGTCTGCGACCCTGCAGCAACCTGTGCCATTTTTTTATCCATGAGTAATCCGCCGATATCATTTATGATTGATGCCCCGGCATCAATCGCCTTCTCTGCCACCTTTGCCTTATAGGTATCTATGGAAATAGGTTTTCGTAACTTTTTCGACAATTTTTTTACGACGGGAATCACCCGATTTGTCTCTTCTTCCTCCGACAGAGGAGATGCGCCAGGCCTCGTGGATTCACCACCGACATCAATGATGTCCGCCCCTTCTTCTGCCATTTTGAGCGCATGTTCAATGGCGTTCTCTCCGGCATCATATCGTTTCCCATCATAAAACGAATCCGGAGTTACGTTCAGGATTCCCATGACATATGTTTTACTGCCAAGATACAATGTGCCGCTGGAATACGGCACATGAAAACATCCCCTTTTGATAGTATAAGGAGTGTCTTCAGCCGTTTGTTCGTATTCGTACAGATGCGTCTTCATTCTCGCAGTATTACCAGTCCTCTTCCATCGCATCCACAACACCTTGTGCAACTATTACAAATGATTCCTTACTGGAGGAAGTAAGCGTTTCATTTCTACTAACGATAAATTCTGCTTGCCTTTTAATGTTTTTTCGCTCAACAATAGTCCTTCCGGTCCTTCTGTCTACCCATCGAATTTCGATTCCAACGGATACACGGCTCTCGACTATGTTATCACGGGTATTTTCAATTAATACATTTTCGTTGACACTGGTGATCTTCCCAAACAAGACGGAATCGGCCTCATCTTTGTCTACGATGTTAAGACGCGTCCTAAGTAATATTTGATCCCGTACGGCCTTGGTAAGGTCAAATTCATATCCCCTGCGAAATGTATTGTTATCAAAAATTGGGACGTAAATACTTCTCACATTGGATCGAAGTAGCGATTTTGAAGAATATCCACAACTTTCGAGAGAGGTAATAAAAAGGAACAACAATGCGAGATAGGCAAACGACATGATAGTATTACTCCAAAGAAACTTCTTTTTCCGGTAAGTTTTTTTACGCCACCCCGTGTTTCCCCTTGCGAAGGGGGGAGCGGAATGAGCTGTTTGATTACTGCTGTATTGCGACTGGTATTTATGTTTCGCCATATTCTGATACGAAGTGCTTTGTAAATATTTCAACAAGGGTTTTCTGCTTTTTATTTTATTGCCTCAATCATTCTCAGGAATTCTAACCTTTCGTTAGCCCTTTCTGCCCAGGCTGTGTCAGGGAAATCAATCTTAACATACTCAAAATACATGGCAGCAGCAACAGGTTTCTTCCGTCTAAGATAAAACTCTCCAATATTAAACTCCCTTTCCGCCTCAGAAACCCTTATCTCCTCAATCATTCTCTGTGCGTCCTCTACATGTATACCGCGTGGATTCGAGACCAAATATTCTTCAAATCCCTCCCGTGCAGATATCAGAAGGCCATAATTGCGTTCTTGTTGCTTCTCGTGATAAACTTTTGAAAGCGGTATCTGATATTGTACGTAAGGAACCCATTCACTCTTCGGATAATTTTCCAAAAACTTTTCATAAGCATCAATGGCCTCTTCATATTGATTAAGTTTGAAGTAACAATCCGCTATTTTTACCTGTGCGTCAGGGGCAACAGGTCCTAAGGGATGCTTTTCTATGATCTTTTCAAAGACCTTTATTGCCCCCTCCTCATTGGCGTCCATTTGTGCAGTGCCCAGCTGAAACTCTCTTTCGAGTATTTCCTCTGTCCGTTTTGTACCTGGATATTTTTCCATGACCTTCTCGTATGCCTTCAGCGCCCTTTTGTAGTCACCATTAAGAAAATATGACCTTCCGATATTTATTTGAGAAACTTCGGCATATTCAGAATCAGGTGCAGTTTTAATAATCGATTCGAATTCCTTTATTGCAATGGTGTACTTTTGTTCTACCAGAAGAGAAAGCGCATACTTGTACCGTTGTTCCATCGTGGTAATTGCAGCAGAGGGAGATTCCATCCATCCCGTTTCCTTATTCCATACCCATTTCCCATATGAAGATGTTGCCGTAATGCACAGGGTAATAAATAACGATGGAAGAACGTATTTTAATTTCCTTATCTTATTCAAAGATTTCATGAAACCTTCAGGTATTTCCAGGAATTCAGCCCCTTGTTCAGGACAGAAGCAATATAATATCTCAGCATCTTTTCTATTTCAACACAAATAGATGGTTGTATGGTAACTCGTTCTATTTTTTGAAAGTTCACGTCCGCTAATCGTTCGGCGATGAGCATGGCACCAGCAGAAACAAAAATTCCATTGGTGCATTTCAGGTGACACTGTCTACATAATACGCCCCCTTCCTTTGTATTAAAATGCACTTCAGTCATCTCCTGAATACCGGTTTTACAATTTACACAACGTCCCCATTCAGGTAAATACCCCAGGATTTTCAGCATTTTTATCTCAAAGAATAACAACCGTATTATAGCATTTGCACCTGTTGATATGCCATCTAATGTATTTACAAAGATATCAAAGAGTGGCTCGCAGGGGTCATTTTCTACCGTAAATTCTTTAACAAGTTCAGCCATACATGCGGCTCTATAGTATTTGTCCAGGTCGTTGCGCAGTATGGGGTAATTATTTTGCAAAACAGCCTCTGTAAGGGTATGGAGTGATGTATGCTCTTTTTTAATAAAGAGTATCTGGTAATACGTCAGGAGGTCGACCGCCTTCGAACTGGACCTTACCGATGAACGTTTGAATCCTTTTGCAAGGGTATGTATCTTTCCGTAGTCACGGGTGTAAAAAGTAATTATTTGACTGGAATTACTGTAATCTGTCCTTCCCAGTGCAATTGCCTCTGTTCTGAGGACTGGCATGTTTACACCAATAAACGATGATTAATGGGGTACAGGCACACAATAACCAAGACCCGAGAGCAGTTCTCCTTCTCTTTGATGCATTTTTTTTGCATCTCTTTTTTGTTTGTCATCATATCCAAACAGATGCAATAATCCATGGACCAGATAAAGGGCGGTTTCCCCTTCAATGGAATATCCGCATTTTTGCGCTCTTTGAGCAGCCATTTCAACAGAAACGATAATTTCTCCTGTGACGGCATTTTCTCGTAAAGGTTCGTGATATGCAAAACTCAGTACGTCAGTAGCATAGGTGTGCCCCAGGAAGTTTCTATTCATTTCTTTTATGCCTTTATTATCGATAAAAACAATATTAAGTTCCGCATCCTTATCCTTTTTTTCGACTTTGAGAACGTTACGAACAAGTTTTTTTATCTTGTTTTTATCAATAGGATAGCGTTTTTGCAGATTTATAACATCTAATTTCACGGAAATCTTCACATATAACCACGGAGAACTCTGAGGACGTAGAAAAACGACACGATCAAAAAGCTAATAAACTGGAGGTTGAAATTCCCATCTTTCCGATTTCTCACCTTATGATCCTTTCTTCTGCGTTTGAGTGCCCCCCGGGTGGTAAATTGTTATAACTCATACGCATCGACAATATCCTGCACCAGCTTGTGCCGGACAATGTCTGCCTTAGTCAGATACACAAAAGAAATATTATTGATATTCATTAACCTTTCCTGGACATCAATTAAACCAGATAGCTCTCCGGCAGACAAATCAACCTGAGTAATATCTCCTGTTACAACTACCCTCGATTTAACCCCCAGTCTTGTCAAAAAGGTTTTCATCTGTTTTACGGTACAGTTTTGCGCCTCATCAAGAATAATGAAGGCGTCGTTCAGCGTCCTTCCACGCATATAGGCCAGAGGCAGTATCTCTATCAGATCGCTTTCCAAATATTTTTTCACATGACCAACGTCCATCATGTCCGCTATTGCATCATAGAGTGGGCGTAAATAGGGATTTACTTTGGCCTTGATATCACCAGGTAAAAATCCAAGTTTTTCACCCGCTTCAACAGCTGGCCTGGCAAGGACAATCCTCCTGATGCGTCCACTTTTGAGAAAAGAGAGGGCCATAGCAACAGCTAAATACGTCTTACCCGTTCCTGCGGGGCCTATACAAAAAACCAGATCATTTTTTTTCATTGCCTCCAGGTATTTTGTTTGCCCATCTGTCTTGGGTTTTATAAAGAGACCTCTTTGGAAAACGTCAATAGCCTGGACAGATTCCCCGCTTGCCTCGCACTTTGCTTCTATAATGGCTTGCTCCACATCGTCTAAATCTAATCTTCCCGTAGCACGAACAATCTCCAGCAATCTGTTCAAAACTTCTTTACTTGTATTTACCTGCTCCTTCGTCCCTTCGAGTTTTAGTAACCCATGACGTGCAACAAGATGCACCTGAAAGGCATCCCTGACAAGACGGAGATGCCGATCATGGCTGCCATATAAGATGGATGCTTCTGTATCGTTTTCAACGATGAGGGTATTCTGATAGGCCTGAGGTTCTTGAAAATATCTTTCGCTTTCAGAGTATTTTTGAATTTTAACCTTTTGATTCATAATGAAACTAACTTAAACCACACAAAAAAATAATAAGAAACCGGCATGCTAATCAATAAGCAATCAATAACATCCAGCACCCCGCCGAAGGCTGGCACCAAACTGCCAGAATCCTTCACGTTGGCGTCCCTTTTCAGAAGCGATTCTGCCAAATCACCTAACATGGCTGAAAAACCCACAATTACCCCAAATAGTATTGACCACGGCAAGCTCATCACCATTGTTTGAGGGATGGCATTAAAAATGAGCGCTATAAAAACACTTGATACAAGTGAAAAACAGGCACCTTCTATTGTTTTGTTCGGACTGATACCTTTTGCAAGCTTGTGTTTACCATATTTTCGCCCTAATAAATAGCCGCCGATGTCGCCAAACTTGGAAACGAGCAAAACCAGAATTACCACGAAGAGGCCTTGAGGGAAATGACGCAAAGCGATGGCAAAACTGAGGAGAAAAACTACATAGAAAATACCGAATATGGTTACCGCAATATTTTTTATGGCATCTTTTGTGCCATGGATAAAAGCCTGGATTAACAAGAGCCAAAAGATAAGAATGACAATGATTTCTTGCCTGAAAAAATGGGAATCGATACCGGAATTTGTGCGTACCGATAGCCAATATGACACCAACAACCACACACCTGCAGCGATACCAGATATCCGAAACGGGGAAGACCCATTTTTGCCTGCAATATGGTAAAATTCATATAAACCAATTCCACCCGCCAGAATAGCCAAACACCCAAATCCTACATCTGTGCAAAACAGGTCATCGAGGAAGAGAACGCCAAAGAACAACGCAAACATAATAACGCCGAGCGTAATTCTAGTCTGTATCGTATTCACTCTCGTAACCCGCCAAAACGGCGTTCCCGACGTGCATAATCTTTAATCGCCTCATCAAGGTGTTCCTTTCTAAAATCGGGCCAACAGATCGAACTAACCCAAATCTCTGTGTACGAAATTTCCCACAAAAGAAAATTACTTACCCTCATCTCTCCACCCGTCCGTATGAGCAGATCAGGGTCCGACATTTCATGCGTATAGAGAAATTTTTTAAATGTCTCCTCCGTAATTTCTTCTAAACTCATCTTTCCGGCTTTAACTCTTTTCGCAATATTTTTTGTCGCATCCACAATCTCAGAACGTCCGCCATAATTGAGCGCAAGACAAAGGACCATCCCGGTATTATATTTACTTTCTTCGATGCTTATAGTCAGTTCTTTCTGTATATCCTCAGGAAGACCCTCTATTCGGCCAATTGCCGTTAAGCGAATATTGTTTTCTTGAATTTCGTTTCGCTCCTTGATAAGGAATTCCTTCAGGAGTTTCATCAATAAATTAATTTCCCGTTTCGGTCTCTTCCAGTTTTCCTGGGAAAACGCATAAAGCGTAAGCTGTTTTAAATTTTTTTTCGCGCACTCGCGTGTTATTTCACGAACAGACTCGACCCCTTCCTTATGACCCAGAATCCTTAATAATCCCCTGCGCCTCGCCCATCGTCCGTTCCCATCCATAATAATAGCGATGTGGGAAGGCACCTGTCCATTTCCACTCATACGAGATTCACAACCTGACCCCGGTCAGGACCAACAGAAAGCATCTCAACCTTGATACCCAAAACCTTTTCAAGCGTATTTATATAACTTTTTGCCTGAGAGGGAATATCTCTTATGTCACGCATTTTTGACGTATCTTTCTGCCAGCCAGGTACTTCCTTGTATACCGGCTGACATTCGGTGCGCGCTGCCAAGTCTGCGGGGAACAGGTCGTATACCGTATCACCCCATTTGTACCCCACACATATCTTTATCGTTTTTTGTTCGTCCAATACATCCAGCTTCGTCAACACAGCGCTGTCCACACCATTCACCATGATTGCATGTTTTACAGCGACCGCATCAAACCAGCCACAGCGCCTTGGTCTCCCGGTGGTAGCGCCATATTCTCCGCCTTTTTTTCGTAAATACTCACCTAATGCATCGTTTAATTCGGAAGGGAAAGGGCCGCTGCCGACCCGTGTCGTATAGGATTTCATTATGCCAATGACCTTATGTATCTGCCTGGGGCTAATCCCGGTACCTACCGCTGCGCCACCGGCAGTTACCGAGGAAGATGTAATAAAGGGATAGGTTCCAAAATCCACATCGAGCAATGAACCCTGTGCGCCTTCAAATAATATCTTTTTTCTGTCCTTTATGGCTTCATCCATAAACACCACAGTATTGCACACAAAAGGCCTTATCTGTTCTGCATACTCGCAATACGTATCATACATATCCTTCCATGACAATGCCTCTGCATCGTACAAACGCACAAATATCTTATTTTTTTCCTCTACTACTTTTTTAAGCCTTTGTTTGAAATACTCCGGGTGGTAAAGATCGGCTACCCGTATACCAGTACGCGCCATTTTATCGGTATAACACGGTCCGATACCCCTGCGGGTCGTGCCAATCTTTTCGTCCCCTTTTTCTGACTCAGAAAGTTCATCTAATTTTTTATGATAGGGGAACACGAGATGTGCTATTTCACTGATGCGAAGGTTGCCACCTACCTCTATATTTTTTTTCCTTAACTCAGCGATTTCTTCTAATAATTCATGGGGATCCAGGGCCACTCCACTACCAATGACACAACATTTATTTTTTCTGAGGATACCTGAAGGAATGAGATGTAAAACAAATTTTTCACTGTTTACGATAACGGTATGACCTGCATTGCTTCCGCCTTGGTACCTTACGATAATATCAAACGACTCGGTGAGTATATCAACGATCTTACCTTTACCTTCGTCACCCCACTGGAGACCGACAAGGCAGGCATTAGAGCCCATAGTTACATTTTCCATAAATCTGCCAAAATCCTTCGAATTCGTTGGGAAATAAGCTTTTGCAGAATTATAAAAAATGGGGTAATGAATGTCAAGGGAATACACTTTACAGGAGGATAACGACGAAATCAAAGTATCAGGCACAGGAAAAAGTATGAGGAAAACAGGGGTGTGATGGAAAAAATACAAAGGTACAAAAAACATAAAATAGGGCCATGCTGAGAAAAATAGTTGTGGATAATACTATGTCTATGGCGAGGCGGGAAAGTGTCTGGATGGCCATTGCAATTTCTTTAAAACTTTACCAATAGATGCCAAATTACAACATCATATAGGGGTCAACATCAACCATCGTTTGCACACTCTTTGATGGCTTTAGCATATCCGCAACACCTTGAAGAGCGCTGTGAATACTTGTCTGGTTTTGTGCCTTTAATAAAATATGCCATCGGAACAGGTTGTTGATTTTCGGCATGGGGGCAGGTGACGGCCCAAGTATTTCAAGATGGTTTCCCAGTGTTTTGGCAATCTCTTTTAGCTTATCAGCAACAAGAGAGGCTTTTTCTTTGGTTTTGTCCTCATGTGGGCTGCGCAGGACAATCCGTGCCAATTTTCCAAACGGAGGATAATTCAATTGTTTTCTATATCCCAGTTCTTTCCTTGCAAATCCTTCATAATCGTGGGCTGCTGCATACGTGATGCTATAATGCCCGGGGTTAAAGGATTGCACCACCACTCGCCCTCCCTTTGTGCCCCTGCCCGTACGGCCAGCAACCTGTGAGATGAGCTGAAATGTCCGTTCGCTTGCACGGAAATCTGGCAGATTCAGTATCGTGTCAGCCGAAATCACCCCGACCAGGCTAACGTTAGGGAAATCCAACCCTTTTGCGATCATCTGTGTGCCAAGCAATATCTGAAACTTTCCCTGTTCAAATGCAGTCAGTGCCTTTTCATGGGAGTCGCGTACCCGCATGGAATCGCTGTCCATCCGAATAATTGTATACCCGGGAAACTTGTTCTTGATTTCATCTTCAATTTTTTCTGTCCCAAAACCACGGTAATTAATGGTACTCGCCATGCAATCCGGGCATGATTCAGGCGGATGGGTTTCTGCATGGCAATAATGGCATAATGTAGTATTAAATTTTTTATGAAATGTCATGGGGATATCGCACCGATTACACTTTAATACAAACCCACATCGCTTGCAGTGGATATAGGGCGCAAACCCCCTGCGGTTCAAAAACAAGATCACCTGTTCCTTCCGGGCGAGGGATTGCTTCATGTAGTATTCCAGCCGTTGAGAAATAATGTTGAATCCCCTGCGTTTACGAACCTCTTCCCCCATATTAACAATATCGACAGAAGGGAGTTTCCGCTCGCCAATTCTCCTGGAAAGGACGATCATTTCATAGTTTCCGTTCAGCGCCTGATAGTAACTTTCCAGGGAGGGTGTCGCCGTACCCATAATCACCATGGCATTCTCGTAGGTTGCCCTGAGAATGGCGATATCCCTGGCATTGTATCGCGGGTTATTTTCCTGTTTATAGGTGTTCTCGTGTTCCTCGTCGATAATAATCAGTCCAACATTTTTCAAGGGAGCAAATATGGAGGATCGCGCACCAATGACGATATCCACTTTGTCTTCTTTAATATCGCTCCATTGTGATTGGTGAAAGGTACCCAAGAGATTGCTGTGTAAAACGGCAACCTTGTTGAACCGCGCCTTTATCCTTTGAATAGTTTGCGGGGTAAGAGATATTTCGGGGACAAGGTATATGGCTTTAAGACCATGCTCAAGCACCTGGGTAATGGCCTGAAGGTAGAGTTCAGTTTTCCCGCTACCCGTAATACCGTGTAGCAATATAATGCACGGTTTTGGCTGTATAGTATTGTACGGCAAAGATTCATTTTCCCCTTTCACTGTCTTTGTCTCTCCCGCCGCCTTTTCTTGTAAAGAATCTCCCCGTTCCCCGCTTTCTGAAGGAGGGGAAAGAGGGGTGGTGGAAGATGATGGTATTTGATT
Organism: Planctomycetia bacterium; assembly: GCA_015075005.1. Taxonomy (GTDB): domain Bacteria; phylum Planctomycetota; class Brocadiia; order Brocadiales; family Brocadiaceae; genus Brocadia. Next base: position 223,448 of record JABTVC010000001.1, on the reverse strand, counting down.
GCGATTGTAAAGCCCTGAGAGTTTTTTGCAAATGATATCGAAGGCGTTTTGCTGTTCCCGGGTAAGAGTTAAATGTTGCTGCAGTTGATCGATGTTGCGAGGCATGCTTGTACTATCCTGGAGTTTATTTTCAATAACAATAAAACCGTTTTTCTCCAATTGACGAAGGCTGGGCATTTTGCAGCCACTGATACGGATTAATTCTTTAGCGCTTATTTCATCAGGATGCTCTAAAAGGATTTCCAGTACCTTAGCCTGTTTTGGTGCGCGGGTTTTCATCTGTACGAAGGCTTCCTGGCTGATATCTGAGGTATGCCCGCTACCTCTCACGAAGGTGTTCCATTTCTCTTTTATACGGCTGCGAACAACGGGCGGAATAACGGCGTAGATCGCCTCCCCCCACCCGCAACAGTAATAAGACGATAGCCACCGGGTAATCTTTAGCATGATGTCGTCGGCCAGTGGGGTCTTATCGATTATACCGATGATATCTTTTGTCTTATCGATACAGGGGGTAACGGTAAATCCGACACAAAAACCCGTCATTATTTTATTGCCAAAGGGTATTTTTACCCGCATACCAGCGGCAAGGGTTTCTCGTAAGTGTGGTGGGACGCTATAATGAAACACCTTATTCAAAGGGATATTGACAACTACCTCTGCGTATAATTTTTGAGACAGTTGATTTGCTTGCAGAGTCTGATTTTCTGATATCAGATCAATTTTACCTGTGGGGGTTTGGTCTTTATTTAAAAGGCTCGTATACATAGATCCTTAAGTTTGAATAGTAGATGTACTGGTAAGATACTAACATAATATGGAGTATCATACAAGGTATACAAGGCACAACTGCCTTCCGTATTTTAATCATGCAAGCACTTCCGGATTTACACAATTATCCGGCTTTTGATTATTTAACACGGCGATGATATTTTCTGCCGCCATGAGAGACATTTTTGCCCTTGTTTCCACCGTAGCACTGCCAAGATGAGGTGCAAGGACAACATTGTCAAGTGCGGTCAGACCTGGCTTTAATTTAGGTTCTTCCTCATAAACGTCGAGTCCTGCCCCGGCAATCAGCTTATTCTCTAATGCATAAACCAAAGCTTCTTCATCAATTACTGCGCCCCGTCCGGTGTTTATAAGATACGCCGTTCTTTTCATCAGTGAGAATTCCTGGGCGCCAATAAGGTGTTTAGTCTTTTCGGAAAGCGGAGTGTGAATGGAAATGAAGTCCGACTCCTTAAGTAGTGTCTCTAAATCTACCCTTTTAGCGCCAAGCATCTCTTCCAACACGGCATTTCTCTTGCTTTGCGACATATAAAGAATCCTCATATTCCATCCCCGTGACCGCATGGCCATAGCCGTTCCAATCCTGCCGGCGCCAATAATGCCCAGAGTTTTTCCCACAAGGTCACCCCCAAGCAGCATCATGGGCGCCCAACCGCCAAATTTACCCGATCGTGTAAGCTTATCACCCTCGACAATTCTCCTGATTACGGAGAAGAGCAATGCCCATGCCATATCGGCGGTACTGTCCGTCAATACACCGGGCGTATTCGTTACAATGACGCCCTTAGCAGTGGCGGCCCTGACATCAACATTGTCATATCCCACGGCATAATTGGCAATTATCTTCAGATTTGCTGCATCTTGTATCAACCGCGCATCCATCCTGTCTGAGAGCATGGTAAGCATCGCATCCCTGTTTTTTGCCTCCTTCAGAAGCTCGCCACAGGTCAGCGGCCTGTCGTATGGATTTACCTCCACCGTTTGGCAAACCTTTTTCAGAATATCAACACCTTCTTCAGGAATTTGCCGGGTAATAAATACATTCCATGTCATCTGTAATTTCCTTCTAAATTTTGCGTATACATCATTTACAATACTCCCTGTATAAAATCATATAATCCACAATGATTTTCTTCGCCTCCTGACGTAAATCCTGGTTAAGATCCGTGTTCTTTAAAACCCTTTCTATCGTTTTCCACGCCTCACACCAATCCTTCTCAAACGCAATTTGAGCCTTTGTCAGGGCCAAAACAATCGAAACAGTAAAACTATCTCTTATTAACTTATCTGCCTCTTCGAGCAATGATATAGCATTTTCCGGATGAAAATAGTTGTCCATTGCTATAAGATATCCGAGACAGAATATCTCATCAGCGCTGAGAAAATCAGTATCCAGCTCCGTAATTGACAAGTGATATAATAATCCCAGATAGTACGTATACAACTCTGCATTATTCTTCCCTTCAAACCTCCACGAAAGGGCATTAATTACCGCAGCCTTAACATCTATAGGATTTTCCGGAGATGATAGAAATTCGGCAATTTCTACACCCATAACACCTTCCAGATGTGCCCTCTGAACCATTTTGACATCCCGATAAGCTTCATAAAAATCCGTAGCGGTAATAGGAGAATCTGCATAGCTGACAGAGGAACACAGAAACAGTACATTTACTATAAAGACAGGTATGAATGTTTTTTTCATATCAAATTTTTCCTTCCGGTAAATCCCTTAATTGATTTTCACATTAATTTATCAAAATAGCCACCAAAAGTATTAAGGAGCTTTTTTTGATTCATATTTTTATGTTCATCCGTTAGCAGGGAGCACACCTCCTTTTTTATATTCCTCAAAGAAATTCTGTGATCGCAAATGAACTTCGCCACCGTCTGGATCTCCAGATATAATTCAAGGGGTTCTTTGTCTGTGCTCTGTATGGAGCAGCGCTCGTCCCACCCCAGCCAGTCCCACGTGCATGATAAATTTAACTTCTTTTGAATAAACCTTTGAAATATTGTCTGAAACCAAATACGGTGGTATTTTCCATCAAAGATTATATATGCAGGCTTACCCCAATGGCCTTCGCAGGATGACCATGTGGATATCCCAAGGGAAGAAATTGCTTTCACCAGGCGGGCAATGAAAGGTTCCAGATCATATACCCGTATTGCTGGAAGCTGGTCACATATCTTAAATTGATCATATTTGCCATACCGATCCCGTTCCCAGTTCAAACGAAAAAGATCGATGGGAATTTCGTGGGTAAATATCTCGTTCAAATATCGATTATTCTGTATGTCAAACATGTGTATATCGATAAATTCAAAATATCCATGCCAATTCTGATGTCTATCTTCGTTATCGTGTTCATCAATTGCGTCCTGATGCAGTTTATTATACATCTTTTTATAATCACTACGCTGCAGTACTTCCAGGAACTCACCGTCATCTCTGTGGGAATCGCCAGTTAACCTTACAATCCCGGAACTCCTATCCAATTCCAGCAAAAATCCCCGTGCTGAAAATATTTCATAAAAACGATCTAAAGGTTCTTTTTTGCCATGCGTTATTTTTTCAATAAACTTTTCTATAAGGGAGATATTCATGTGTTCGCAAAAGCATACTTATATATGATTTGTAATGTTTCTATTTCTCTATTCATTTAGCATAGAGATTCCACCAACGAGGATCAAAGCTCGCAGAGGAAAAAAAACAAGCATGTGAGAATATAAAGAAGATGCAAAGTTTGGGAGCCGAACATTTGAGTATCATAACTTTACATCACTACGTGCTACTTATGCGCCTGATAATTCAACAAACCCCCGGCACAAAGGATATCGATCTCACGGGGGCTTAATGAGTGCATTGCTTTTATTTCTCTATTTTTTGTCAAATCGTTTACGATGATCCTGCCACCTGAGTTTAATTTGTTTTTTATATCAGGCAGCTCAATAGTATCTCCCTGATCAAACATGGTATAGTCACTTTCATTTTCAAAGGTCAATGGCAAGATGCCAAAATTAACGAGATTTGCACGATGGATACGGGCAAAGGACTTAGCAATAACCGCCTTTACTCCTAAATACATGGGTGCAAGAGCGGCGTGCTCCCTACTTGAACCCTGCCCGTAGTTCGTCCCGCCAACAAGAAAACCACCCCCCTTTTCCTTTGCCCGTTTTACAAATTCTTTGTCCACCTTCTCAAATACAAATTCAGAAATGGCTGGTATATTCGATCTCAGAGGTAAAACCTTTGCCCCTGCCGGCATAATATGATCGGTAGTAATATTATCCCCTACCTTTAAAAGAACCTCTCCTTTAAGGGTATCTGGCAAAGCTTCTTTTTTTGGTAAAGGCTTTATATTTGGTCCTCTCATGATCACTACCTCTTCTGGTTTTTCTGAGGGGGGAATAAGCATGCTGTCATCTACCGTAAACTTCTTTGGATATTTAATAACGATCTGCTCGCCAAAATCCCTTGGATCACGAATGACACCATTGATCGCCGTTGCTATAGCCGTTTCCGGACTAACCAAATAAACCTGAGCATCCGCTGTCCCACTTCTGCCCTCAAAGTTTCTGTTAAAGGATCGCACCGAAACGCCGCCCGAAGGTGGGGCTTGTCCCATTCCAATGCAAGGTCCGCAAGCGACCTCAACAACACGCGCACCTGCGGCGATCATTTCCGCCAAAGCACCATTTTTTGTTATCATCTCCAGCACCTGCCGGGAACCGGGAGAAATAGTAAGACTTACTTCCTGATGTACCTTCCGACCCTTTAACATCGCCGCTGCTACCATAAGGTCGTGATACGATGAGTTCGTACAACTACCAATACAAACCTGCTGAACATGTACGCCTTTTATTTCACTCACCTTACAAACATTATCCGGACTGTGTGGTTTGGCGATCATCGGCTCCAGGGACGAAAGATCTATCTCAACGACTTCATCATATTGAGCGGTAGCATCGGCCTTCAAAGGTTTCCATACTCCTTCTCTTCCTTGCATTCTGAGATACTTCTTCGTTTGGACGTCACTGGGAAAGATCGAAGTAAGGGCCCCAAGTTCCGCCCCCATATTCGTGATTGTGGCGCGTTCTGTCACCGTAAGTGCTGCCACTCCTTCGCCTCCATATTCAAATATTTTGCCCACGCCGCCTTTCACCGTTAACCTGCGCAATAATTCCAATATCACATCTTTTGCAGTTACCCATGATTGCAACGCACCACTCAGTTTTACCAAAACAACTTTTGGCATGGTGACATAAAATGGTCCACCGGCCATAGCAATAGCCACATCCAGTCCTCCTGCACCAATAGCTATCATGCCCAGTCCCCCGCATGTGGGTGTATGACTATCAGAACCCAGCAAGGTTTCACCAGGGACGCCAAATCTTTCAAGATGCACCTGATGACAGATGCCATTCCCAGGTTTGGAAAAATATATACCGTATTTTTTGGCAACGCTTTGAAGGAATATGTGGTCGTCAAAGTTTTCATAGCCTGTTTGAAGCATATTGTGGTCAACGTAGCTCACCGATAATTTTGTCTTCACTTTTGGCACACCCATAGCCTCAAACTGAAGATAAGCCATAGTACCGGTAGCATCTTGCGTAAGAGTCTGATCGATAGAAACTGCAATCTCTTCGCCACCTTTTAGTTTGCCGGATACAAGATGCGAATTTAAAATTTTATATACCAGATTCTTTCCCATCCTTGCCCTTTCATGCGTAAATTAAGATGTTATATGCAGGTAATCAACGCCTGTGATATGGGTTTTGAAAAAACAAATACCGTGCACAGTCAAAAAAAATCCCACCGTTTGGAGACGGTGGGATTAATGTTAAACCAATTTAAAGGTTGATTCAAGTATATTTGATACTATTGATGTGTTGTCTGGTGTTTTAAGTATCCGTAACCCCCAAAGAGTAATATATCAACTTCTTTCGGTATAAAAGATTTACTGAAATTATGTGACTTGTTTGGACCATGGCAAGACTGACATGTCACTAAATCCTTTTTAATTAATCTTTGGTTACGCATCTCTAAAACCTTGCCAAAAACCGACCCTGTGCCTATATTTAACTGAGAATGCTCAGGTCCGCCAACATGGCACTTTTCACAGGCGTCATACGCTTTTGCATCCGCAACCGAGAATTTGTGGCTTGGATGGCAGGCATCACAACTCCCGCCAATTCTATCAAACTCATAACTCAGCCCTAGCTTATGACACCCCTTACAATCCGTAATATTTAACTGCCTTGTACTGATCACATCAAAATGACTTGGAGCTGCTACAGGATGGCCCTTCATATGACTACTTTCGCGAAACTCAACATATTGATTCTGATGGCACTCGCCGCAGGTACTTGCTGAAACATAACCGCGTTTCTTTGCAATTGACCGATGATCGTTTCCATGACAAGTAACACACGTAACACCCTTCGCCGCATGCACACCTTTTGTCCATTCCTTCACAACCTCTGGTGTCGCCATTTTATGACAGGCGAGACAATCAGTTTCTTCGTATGTGCCATAAGGTTTGATCTTCTTTGCTACATAGGCCTTGAATAAATCACCCGGCATGTGCGGATGAACCACACCAAGATGACAATCCGTACATGTCAATTTTTCAAGCCCGATGCCATGAGATACATCGGAGCGATGTTTATTGCTTTTTAAAACAAATTCAATATGAGACTTATCCTTTGTAAAACCCTCTGAATGGCAGCGGATACAGTTTCCGTTTAAGATTTGAAGGCTATCCTCAGCAATCTCGATAAATGAGCCATCGGTATAGGCCTGAAATGAGTGCATTAACGAATCATGCGTTCCGTCGCTGAGTTTCGCATGGGCATAGCCCTTGAGCCCTGGACCAACATGACATGCATGACAATTCTCGACGTGTTCGTTATGGTGCTTCGATGCCTTAAAAGAATCATAATGGATTTTCATTTCATGACAGCTAGCACAAAACTCGCTCTTCTCTGAATAGTGGTAAACCTTTGTTATCGTAACAAAAAAAACTACTAATACGATTATGGTGAAGAAGCCTACGAGTTTTTTTCTCCTCTGAATAAATTCCAACAACTGCTTCAACCGCTCCATAAATTCCTCCTCACGATTTTTTTTAAAGGGTGTCGTCGTTCTCTATATTTTTTAGTTATTATGTTAGAAACAAAATACTAAAAATAGGATTGTTTGTTATATAAAAAACATAACCAAGCTCATAATAAATACGAAAGTTCGAGGATTCTACCACAAAGTTATTTTATGTTCAAGTCATTTTTTAATAACCTGTGAGATCAACCCTTTCCGGCATAACTTCTCAAGTAATTTTTTGCCTGGCGACAATTTTTTTTCTCAGGAGAAATATGAAATACCTGTAAAACCTGGTTAATCTAAATTAATTGACAAAGCCGCTCCCCTCATGTAAAATTTTCTCATCTAGAAATTTTAACACCTATAAAATTTGTTGTAAGGAATCTCTCGATAATGAAAAACTACCTTGTCAAATCCCTGATTTGTGGCTCAATTCTTACTTTTTATCCTTGTATGCTTTTTACCCCAAGACCTGCCCATGGACAGCATGCGGGCGGAGGAATTATTGATACTACCAAGCAACCTGATAGTGAATCCCCAAGCTATCACCAATCCTTCGCCCCTTATGGAGGAACTATACAAATACCGTGGATAGATGAGAAACCGAACCCAATCTCCATTAAAGTAACGGAGACAATCACTTATGAAATTCCTGTGGACGAAAAGAAATTCAATGAAAAGAAACTAACCGTTGAAGACCTTGAATTAAAGGAAGTAAATAATAATTCAGAAATCAACTTCCATCAAGTGGATTGTCTTTTTTTTAAAATCATAAAGCAGACACAGGCTCGCACAATTGAAAACTTGACTTGCACACGAGAAAGGGATGGTACACAATATTGGTTGTCCGATGGGAAAAAATATGTTGAATGGGGGACATGGTCAAACTGGAAGATTGAAAAAGAAACGACAGGTATCGAGATGGCAGAAAAGAAACCTTAGCTTTTCAGGTAGTTTCTCATTTACTCGATAAAAAGGGATGCTTTGGCGTACCTCTTCTTTATTTAAACTCAGTATATTTATTAATTGTTAAAAGGGGGCTTTCTTGTGAATTTTGCATATCCGATCATTTTATTTATTATGTTTACCCTATTCCAACACAATTTGCTTCTGGCAAAGGCAGTCATAAATGAAGTACAAAATCCTCCACAAAAAAATGAGCCTTTACCAAAAACAAGTGAAAATATTACGAAAAACATGCTTTGTCCGGAATGCAGCAGAATATACCCTGGCGACATAAGCTACTGCAGCATTGACGGCAAAGAACTTGTGGAATTCAACGGAGAGGAGCTCGTTTGTCCAACCTGCAGGGAAAAGGCAAATCCCGGAGACAAATTTTGTAAAAAAGACGGGTCGCAACTTATTCCCAAGTCATCAACCTACAGAAAGGCCTCTGTACCTGATAAAAAAGTAGGAATCAACCTTCCACCAAATGCTACTCAGGAAGAAAAGACGAAAGCTGCCATGTATCACCTTATGGAAGGAACCCGGCTACGCGAAGAACTGAACGATTTTGAAGGTGCACTGGAAGAATACAAAAAAGCAGAAACATTAAATCCGGATCTTCCATCTCTCCATTTTCAGATGGGTGGAATTTATTGGAAGCTTGGAAATCAAAGGGAAGCCTTAGCTCATCTCGACAAATGTAAAACATTATTAGATGCGCAACCACCCGAATCGAAGTCAGATGAAAATTATCAAAAAACATTACAGGATGTTAAAGTTTACATAAATAAGTTAGAAAAAGGGTTAAGACCCTCCGAAAAGAGTCAACGCAAAGAGTTAACGCTGTCTGAGCGAGACGAGAGGATGAAAAAGGCCCTGGTTGAAAATCGTGGGAAATGGAGTGAAATGATAGTAATTCCTGCAGGAAAATTTATTATGGGGTCACCACAAGATGAATTTATTCCTGAAGAAACTCCACAACATGAAGTATATTTAGATACATACTCTATTGATAAATATGAGGTAACCAATGCACAGTATTGGGAATTTTTGCAATATATCAAAAGCACCGGCGATCACAGTAAATGTTTCCCTGGTGAACCAAAAAACAAAGACCATACCCCTGGAACACCTCATACAGGATGGGATTATCCCTATTATGAATACCCCGACTATCCTGTAACTCGCGTCGACTGGTATGATGGTTACGCTTATGCCGCATGGGCAGGCAAACGTTTGCCCACTGAGGCTGAATGGGAGAAGGCTGCCAGGGGAACTGACGGACGCAGATTTCCATGGGGCAATGTGTGGGACGCCAGACGAAGCAATGTCGGCCCTGATGCTCCTTTATCTGTGGGCAGTTTTGAATTCGGAGCAAGCCTGTATGGGTGCATGGATTTAATCGGGAGCGTCTCTGAGTGGTGCAGCGATTGGTATCACCCGGATTACTATCAAACAAGTTCCAGCGTAAATCCTAAAGGGCCAGAATCCAGTACTGGCATGCGTGTGATCAAAGGGGCTTCACTATTTGCCCCCTATGCATATAAGATGCGATGCGCTGTAAGGATATTTGGAAAACCAGAGGATCGAAACAAAAGTATCGGCTTCCGCTGTGCTAAAGATTATACAACGGAAACCGGTAAAACCGTTAAAGAAACTAGCAAGCCGGAAGATAAGAGCAAAGAAGTGCATTAAGAGTTATTATATCTATGCATTCTATACTTATTTATCAGGATTCGAACCTTCGTAATAGATTGACACGTCTTCTTCTTTGTAAATTCTTCCAAAGGCCGATTTTGCATGCTGGTAGGAATTGTAATCGTTCTGTGCATTTACCCTATCACCTTTCAATTCATAGGCTTTGCCGCGGCTTAGATAGGCATTGGCATAATCGTGGTCAAGAACGATTACTTTTGTAAATTCCTTGATGGCCAGATCATTCATTTTTTTCTTCAAATAGATGAGGCCTAAATTATAATGTGGCGCAACCAATTCTGAATTAGTTTCTATTGCTTTTTTATACGCAACTATCGCCTTTTCTGTTTTGCCCATCTTATGATAAATATTGCCAAGATAATAATGAGTCTTGGCACTATTCGAGCCCTGTGTTAACGCCTTCTTCAAAGCTTCAATCGCATCGTTGTACCATCCTTTTACAAAACAGGCAAGTCCCAAGTTCACATACGCCTCGGCATATTTCGGATTTATTTCAACAACTCGCTTATACTCTGAGATAGACTCCTCCACACGTCCTGTCTGATAGTAAGCAATTCCCAGGTTAAAATGTGCCTTATCATAGCCTGGCGAAACATCAATCGCTTTTTTATACATTTCAATTGCCTTATCATGGGTATTAAAATCCTGGTACAAAACTCCGAGATTAAAATATGCCTCTGTCTTCCCTGGATCGAGACCTATCACCGTTTCGTATTCTCTCCTTGCTTCATCACAAAGATTACGTTTATAATAAATCAGGCCCAATTGAAGGTGCAATTCTGGATTATTCGGGTCCTTTTGTACCGCTTTCAGGCAAACCTTCAGCTCATCCTCGGGCTCTCCAATCTGCATGCTTACCTCTGACAACCTTTTATAAGCCTCTGCATAATCTGGTTTGAGTTGGATAGCTATAGTAAACGCCTCTAAAGCCTTTTCCAGATTCCCTTTTTTGTAATGGGCATTTCCCAATTTAAAATAAATTTCAGGCTGCTTCTTGTTTTTTTCAAGCAACTTCTCATACGCTTGAATGGCCTCCTCCACTCGTCCATCATCAAGTTGTTTATCGCCAGACGACGAGACTTCTTTTATAAATCCACAGGGTTGGTAAAGCAACAGCGTTATAAGTCCAGCCAGTGATACTCTTTTTACCATGTCAATTGGATTTCAATTCCAGTCCCTGATCCTTTGCCTGACCTTTTAAGGCTGGCACTGATGACAAGAACATCTCCTTAATCTCATCCTCTTTATAAACCACCGCAGGATCTTTTCCCGTTCTCCACTTTGTTATATACGAATACGTGATAAAATCGCTGTAAGCCTTACTGTGATCACCTTTCATAGTATAGAGTTGCCCCCTGTTGTAATAGGCATCTTCATAGAGTGGATCAATTTTTTTAGCCACCTTATCATACCATTCCATAGCCCTGTCAAGCCGGTCTGTCCTGTGGTAGATTACACCAATATTATATGCCGCATTGGCATGTTTTGGGTTTTTTTCCAATATTGCCATATTTTCTGCCAGTGCATCGTCATATCTCTTTTGCAATGCAAAGACAATCGCCCTCTGATAGCGGGCTTCGATATTATCAGGGTTTAACTCCAAAGCCTTGTCATATTCAGCAATAGCTTCATCAAACTTCTTTTCTTTCAGTTTAATCAAACCAAAAACAACATAGGCATTAGAATATTTAGGATTAACCTCTAGAGTCTTGTTCAATTCTTTTATAGCATCATCTATCTTTCCCTGCTTGTGCATAGACACAGCAAGGTTATAATGCGCATTATCATATGCCGGATCAATTTCAACAACCTTTTGAAAGGTGGATTCTGCGTCATCATATAAACCCATATCCAAATATCCCACGCCGAGGTTAAACATGATGTAAGGATTTTTCGGGTCAAGCGCTAATGCATCTTTGTATAGTTCAATGGCGTCTATATCCTTTTCCAACTTGTGAAAAAAAACACCCAGATCTACATAAGGTAATGGATTAGCAGGATCTTTTTCAATTGCCTTAAAACGCTTTTGAAATTCGTCATCCGGGGCACCAATTTTATCAAAGGTCTCCGCTAATTTCTTGTGTGCGTCGATATAATTCGGTTTGATATCGATGGCCTTTCTAAAATCTAAAGCTGCATCTTCCAGCTTTCCCTGTAATAAATAGACCTCACCTCTCCCATAATATGCATCTGCACGATTGGCTTCAGACTCAATAGCCTTTGTATATTCTGCCACTGCTTCATCCATCTTTTCAGCCTTTACTAAATCATGAGCAACTTCAATATGTTTCTTCGCCTTCCCACACGCAATTGGCAGGCAAAGAATAGCCACTACAAATAAAAACAATAAGGTTTTATACATTTTCATAGACTCTCCGTCAAACCATAACAAAAGCACAATAAACTAAAATGTGGCATTGTAAGTATATTTGAAAATTCTCTTATTTCAACTTTTTTACAAAAAAAAGAAGCTGTGCAATATTGCACAGCTTCTTTTCGTTAATCACTCCATACGAGAAAACAAATATTATTAATTAATGTGTTTTCCCAATTGATCTTGCAGCTTCATCGTGTTGGTCACCATGATGAGCATCATGTGAGGTAGCCCAGCCGAGTTCTTTTATCTTTCTGTTGATATACTCAACTTCCTCAGCAGGTGCATGGTGCGTATCTAACCAACCTGGATCAGGACACAGATCGAAAATAGTCTTGCCAGGATGATTCTTTACGATGTAAGGACCAGTTAACTGATCAAGCCATTCGCCTGTCTTCCAGAAACTATCCGGAACCCAGGTTATTCCAACCTTCTTCTCGATCGCTGCAAGTCTCCTCGCCTGAGAAGCATCCTGCTTTACGTTAACTAGCCAACGATCCATACCGAACGAACCATCAGAGTATGTAGCATCGTTCCATGAACCATGTGCCATACCCTTGTAGATATACGTCTGGAAATATCCAACGCTCTCAAAGCAAAGCCTCTCAATGTCTGAGCAGTTCGACATCCTGAACTCGCCTGACTCGCCGGTCTTTCCACCGTATTCAGGACCGTCATGATAAGCGCCGAGCTTCAAACTCCAGACATGCTGACCTGACCAGTCAGGAGCAAGATCTTTTGGCATTGGATCTGCCACGCCATCCTTAACAAGGTCTTCCGCTACCTTGAAGGTCTCACGATACTTTAAACCTGCATCTTTAACAGATTCATCCATGGCCTGCAAATTTTCCTTTGCAAACCTCGGTGAATGACAATCGTCACACACGGAACTCCAACGATCCCGCTTCTCTTTCCAAATAGGTGCTCCACGATCGGCCATAGACATACCCATACTGGTATATACCGTACTGAACCTCTGTACGTTATGATGTCCGCTCCTCATGTGGCAATACTGGCAAGTTGGGGCAACATAATCTGCATCAGCCAACTTCTTTGTCCAGTCGAACTGGTTTGGATCCCACTTGTTCACCTGGTATACCGTACCATGAAGACCGATATCATAAGCCTCCCAGTCCCTATGGTCTTTACCCCAGTGGCATGTCTTGCACTGTTCTGACTTCCTTGCAACCTTTGGATCAAACTGATGCCTCTGGTGACATGTGCTGCACCTTTCTTCCGGGCTTGTATGACAGAATGTGCAACCAGCAGTATCGCCTGGTGGTCTTTCAATTGACCATGCACATTCCACCTGTGCAAAGCTCGAACAAGAAGCATGCGAACCGATACCACCCTGACCCTGCTCCGAATACTGTGTCTCGTGGCATTCGCTGGTACCACAAGCCTTTGATGACGGCATGGTCAGCTTCTGATGGTTATTGCCATGACAGGTATCACAACCGGTTGGGCTTGGTTCTGCCCTGGAATGCGCACTCTTCTTATAATCCCTTACAATACCAGGGGTCATAACCGAGTGACACGCAACACATTGCTCCAGTTGGAACGTACCCTTGATCGGGTTCGAAGGCCTTACCTCATCCCTGTTATACATATAGTCCGGGATGTAATAACGATATGCAGGCAACGTCTTCCAAAATTTGCTATATTTACCAGGATAAGGCGGTGCACCTGAGTCCTTGGGATAACCCATGTATTTCGCACCTAAACCAGAAAAGAACACCTTACCGTTATTATCCGGTTCACCAATTTGTCCATATACTTCGTGTGGTACCCAGTGGGTGATGATTTCAACAGCCTTTGCCTCTTTCGTCATAAGATTGGCAACCACCCCCATTGTTCCACAGCCAATTAATGCCGATGCTAATGTTACTTTTAATAATTTATGCATGATACTTTAAATTCTCCTCCTTTCACATTATTCATACGTCACAATCGTCATTCGATTGCTTTACATAACAAATACCTCTCAGCTTGCCCCCTCCCTCCAAACCACCTCCTTTCGCGATGCCATATTACACAAATAATGACGCTTATAATTCTACTATTTAAACGTAAAACTACAACCATTATTTTTGAGAAAAATTATTATACTTATTCTCATATCTATGTCAACACAAAAAGTTAATTATTTGTAATTTCTTGCGTCATAATAATCGAGAAACAAATAACCTTCAACGTTGGAGAAACTATCCTTTTGCCCCTGAAATTAACTGTCCCACAAATTCACCAACACATCTTACTAATTTTTCTGGCGGTTCTTTTGCATAGTTTTCAATTTCTCTCATTATGGCGCTTCCAACAATAACACCGTCAGCAACCGTACCAATCAATTTTGCATGTTCCGATGTCGACACACCAAAACCAACAGCAACTGGGATGTTCGTCATTTGTTTAAGTTTATTGATATTCTGAATAATATCATCTGGCAATTTGTCCCGTATGCCCGTTATACCTACCACAGAAATATAATACAAAAACCCTTGTGCCCTTTGAGTAATGAGCGCCATGCGCTGGTCTGTCGTTGTCGGCGCAACAAAACATACTACCTTAAAATTATGCTTCCTGGCAACCTCAAATAACTCAAGATTTTCTTCCACTGGCAGGTCAGGAATGGTTAGACCATCCAACCCTGCAATAACCGAATTTTCAATAAATCCCGAGAATCCTTTTTTAAAAATGGTACTATAGGAGACCATCGAAACAATTGGGATTTCTGTCTTTTTGCGAAGTTCGGAAACCATATCAAAAATATGTGAAACCTTGGCACCTTTAACCAGTGCCCGATAATACGAGGCCTGTATAATAGGGCCGTCTGCAATAGGGTCAGAAAACGGGATACCGAGCTCAATAATATCTGCACCCCTTTTCTCAAACTCTAAGATCAAGTCCTTCGTAATTTGCAGGTCTGGGTCACCTGCGGTAATAAAAGGTATAAAGGCGGGGGTTTTCTTTGCTTTTAATTCTTGAAACTTCTTATCAATCCTGTTCATCAGAATCTGTTATTAATTTAAGGTGCATTCAGAGAAAATATTTCCAAACCTGGCTTTCCATAAACATCAAATTTTGTATCCAAGTTTTTTTGCGACTTCAAACGAATCCTTGTCACCACTTCCCGACAGGCATATCACAATTATTTTATCCTTGCTCAATTTTGGGGCAAATTTTATCGTGTAGGCAATGGCATGGGCCGCCTCCAGGGCAGGAATTATCCCTTCCAGTCTGGCACAATCCTGAAAGGCTTTTACTGCCTCATCATCCGTAATCGAAACGTATTCAGCCCTGCCAATATCCTTTAAATAACTATGCTCAGGGCCAACACCAGGATAGTCCAATCCGGCAGAAATCGAATGAACTGGTAATGTCTGGCCGTCATCATCCTGCAGTACGTAGCTTGCACTTCCATGCAAAATACCTATTTCCCCACTAGTAAGTGTCGATGCGTGCTGACCAATCTCTGTACCAAGACCACCAGCCTCAACACCAATCATATTCACTTCTTTGTCTTCAATAAAAGGATGGAACAATCCCATTGAATTACTCCCTCCACCGACACAGGCAATTAAATAATCAGGTAATCTGTGCTCCTTTTCCAGTATCTGCTTCTTGACCTCTTTGCCAATTATCACCTGAAAATCCCGAACCATCATAGGGTAAGGATGCGGACCAACTACCGACCCTATAATGTAGTGAGTATTCCTTACCGAAGACATCCAATCCCTGAGTGCCTCATTTGTTGCGTCTTTTAGAGTTTTCGAGCCACTGGCTACCGGTATAACCGTCGCACCAAGGAGTTTCATCCTGAAGACGTTCAGCGCTTGACGCTTAATATCCTCCTCACCCATATATACATCACACTCAATTCCAAACATGGCGGCAGCTGTAGCGGTAGCAACGCCGTGCTGACCGGCCCCCGTTTCTGCAATGATGCGCTTTTTGCCCATTCGAATGGCGAGTAATATCTGCCCAATTGTATTATTTATCTTGTGTGCGCCTGTATGGTTCAGGTCTTCTCTCTTTAAATATATCTTTGCGCCCCCCAGCTTCTTTGTTAACCTTTCAGCATAATATAACGTAGACGGGCGTCCGACATATTCTCTTAAATAATATTCTAATTCGGCGTTAAAAGAAGTATCTTTCTTTGCTTCTAAATATGCCTTTTCCAATTCATCTAAGGCCGGCATTATTGTTTCCGGAACAAACTTCCCACCAAAACGTCCGAAATGCCCCAGCTTGTCAGGCAAAGTTGCACCTTCAGATATATCGCTATATTCCTGTGCTTTCACCTTTGTTTTTGTCATTACCATAATTATCACCGCCTTTTAATTAACCTTATTTGCTGCACCAACAAACCGAAATTTATAAACACAATGAGGGTAGCAAACTTTTTTTCTGCTACCCTCATCGCTTAAACCACTTTAATCACTGCAAAACCTGCTCTTTCGGCCAGTTTTTCGCTCAGTGATGATGTACTTCAACACCGGCATCTGCATTTCCACGGTGAGGAATATCAGTCCTCTTAAACCATTCAACATCTACATCGCCTGGTTTTCTTATCCATCCTGGGAGTAAATCCAGATATTCACCATGCTGCCAGAATCCTTCCGACTTGTGCTCTAAACCGATCTTTTTCTCGATAGCAGCAAATCTTCTTAACTTAGCTGCCTCTGTCTTGATTTCAATTAACTTTCTATCTTGCTCGAAAGCACTTCCATTTCCGTATGTCTGGTTATACATTGACATATGAGCATAAGCTTTATAAACGTTACCGGTAAGATAGCAAATCATTTCAAGACCTAAACGTTCTAGGTTCGATGTAGCATAAAATCTTGGGTCTCCGCCTGGCAACAAGCTGAACGTATAGTGTCCATACCAATCAGGAGGTGAACCCTCTGGCATTGGATCAACAACTCCATCCAGGAAACAACCAACGATAACTGCTGCTGCTTCTCTCCATTTTGTAAAGCTCAAATTAACACCTGCATCCATTTCTTCCAACTTGTCTGCAGCAAATCTTGGAGAATGGCAATCCTGACACTTCTTTATCCACGCGTCTCTCTTTGCCTTGTGCTTTGGTGCCCCACGATCAACCTGGAACATACCCATATCGCTATAGATTGTGCCAAATTGTTGCGGATTATGATTTCCGTCCTGCATATGGCAGTAAGCGCATGTCGGAACTCTGTAGTTCCCCTTCTTTGAAGGCTTACTCCAGTCCATAGTCGCTGACTCTGCCTCATACAAAGCACCATGAACAGAGGTATTATACATAGCCCATTCATCATGGTCGATACCCATGTGGCAAACCCTGCAAGCAGTTGGCTTCCTGGCCTCGCCAGGACTAAATACATGCCTCGTGTGACAACCATCGCACCTGTTTTCAACAATGGCATGACAATTTGCACAACCTGCAACCTCTTCAGCAGGTTTTCCTACATGCCATGAAAATTCCAATACGTTCACGGTAAACGCATGGGTGTGTGAACCTAATCCGCCAGCCCTATGCTCGCTGGTCTCTTTCGGATGGCACTCACCGCAATGCTTATAGGTTGGCATAAAAAGCTTTTGATGGTCATTGCCATGACACACATCACAGCCAACGGTACCCTCAACTGGCTTTCCATCTTTCCCTTTTACACCAAGACCTCTTCTCATTTCCAAATTTCCATGAGCACTCTTCTTCCAATCCTTTACGATGGTAGGAGTCTGAACTGTATGGCAAAGAACGCATTCTTCATTCTTAAATACTCCCTCGTTTTGACTACTAGGTGTCCAATAATGTTCTGGGTCATACCAACGAATAGAAGGCATGAACTTCAAGAATGATTTATATGGCCCTCTTCCCTCAACGTATGTCGGTCGAGTATATTTTGCCGTTAATCCAAACACATACAGCGTTCCGTCATTATCCGGACCAACTGCCTGACCAAACACCTGAGATGCAACATCCTGAAACGTAGGTCCCTCCGCCTTTGCAATACCATTACCCATGGTACACGTAAGCAACGATACTCCTGCTAATGCAAGAGCTACACCTGCTACCTTAGACAATGGCTTCTTCAAAATATCAAGCATTACTACCTCTCCTTTCTTTCTTAACCCATACCATTAAACTACATTTAATACCTGTGACACAAAATACAACCTTAATCACAGGCAACCGTAGACACAATAAAATTTATCTGTCTGGCAAAACCACCCCCCTTCGCTTTTTTCTCCTTTTGTTATTTTCAAATCTTAAGTATAGCAAAGCAAGACACTCCAAACGAAAGCTTGGTTATTATACCTTTACGTTAAATCTTGTCAAGCACATTTTTTAAAACACAAACCCGTTTTGCTTAATTTTCGCAACTCCCCACTTCGATCAAGCAGAGCACAGACACAAAGAATAAATTTGTACATATCACTAAGTAAAACGCCTGAATAAAACGATCTCCTATACGTTTAATTTAACAAGCGCGAAGAGCTGGGCAGTGGGTATCACCCCACCTAACCCAGCTCTTCACTTGATTACAATCTCTCATTCCCAGGACTTCACAAGGACAATCCCATGGATTTATCTCAGGCGTTATCTAACAACTATGCCCGGATATAGATCAGGACCCTGGATATTATCCCATTGTCCACCTATATCAATCCACTCTACAATCAAGTACCTCTCATCCTGCGTGAGGAACTTATCATGCATTACCCTTCCTTCAACCGGGAATACATTCTCCCTCGGCGCAAACTGACTCAGCGGTGTCTCATATAGTCTCCAAATCACCAGGCTGTTGATGGCTGATGATGGGTTGATATATTTACCACCAAGATTTGTATCCTTACCCCTCTGTGGCTCAAGCAAGCTGTTGTATGCACGGCTGAATGCAGCTACGCCGTCCACACTCACCAACTCTGATCCACCTGAAAGATTCGGCGGATTGCTTGCATTGTGGCAACCTGAGCACTTTGCATCAATGATCGGCTGAATATCCCTGCGGAAATCCACCGTCCTCCTCTTCTCGTCCGTTAACCCTTCCACCGGCTGAGATGTTGTACCCGACGGACCTCCATAGTACACGTCCGCTGGCACCACCACATCATCACCATGCTTTACACCCTGATAAATACCACTCTTGTCAAACTTCAGGTATCCAAAGGCAAATGGTGAATCATAGTGGCTGCGATCATCATACCACCAGTTGTACAACGCCTTGGTATGCTGATTCTGGAACGCCCTGCCACGGTATGAACCATCATGACATCCACTGCATATCCTGCCATGATATGGCCTCAGATATGCCCACATCAATGCCGTCTGTACCGCCATACCCCTCTCATCCAGGTTCTGGATGTAGTATGGTGTGTCAGATGTCTGAGACGTCACCACAGAGCCATCATCCTCTACATACTGATACCCGATGATCCGCCTCTGCTGGAATGCCGTACCTGAATTGCTGCTTGACCTGCATCCACCCAAAAGATGGCTTCCTGCTTTAGCCTTGAATCTGCTCGCATCTGGCTCAACACACTGCACACCCTCCACAATCCTCACCGCTTTTACATCACCACGCTTCGTATCCTTTGCCTTCTGATGCGGATATGGACCTACCGGAAGGTCTGTTAATGTCGTATCAAAACAAATCCATGTCCCCCATGAATGTGGATACCCTTCCACCTTCACCTGATCAAACGGCTGATACGTTACGACCGTTACACCAAAGTTCTTTCCTGCCGTAAAGGTATTGATCCACCTTGGCTTGTACTTAATATAGATAGGGGCTGGCTGATGATCATTCCACTCCGGATCATTGTATACCATCTCCCCTGCCTTACCGCTCTTGAAATCAAACCAATAGATACCAAAGTCGCCCCTCTCCCCATAGGATACCAACATCCTGTCATCAGGAAGCGGATAGGGACTCCTGTATAACCCACCCTCGTCTTTGGTCAATCTCGCGTAGGTCTTGTTATAAGGGGCATCCCAACTTACCGATGCCAACTGACCTACTCCCCAATTCATATAGGGTGACTCTACATACACTAACTTCCTGTCTCCAAAGGTGATCTTGGCCTGAGACTTGCCACTTGCACCACCAATCTCATCATCACAGTTTCCATAGATCGGCCTCGGATAAGCGCCATCCCAGTTGTCCACACATAGCATAACCCTGCCTTTGCCACCTGCCCTGCTGCCATTGGCCTGGGTGCTGGAGAACAAAATGTTCCCATCCGGCGTAAGCGCTGGATCAAAGTTAGAGCTTATGTTGTAGGTAATCTGGTCTATCGTCGTATTTATACTGGGAAACTCGATACCAGACAGCACGTGTCCGGTAATTCTCTCCGTCACATGACCGCCCTGCGTATCTAACCTGAAGAGATTATATGCATATGGATTATGATACTCATCCATTACGCCATCCGGAGAACCGGCAAAGATGATGAACCCCGTCTTCTCTACCGTACCGTGCTCCTTCCAGTCTCCTTCAAAGTACCTGTCTCTCCATATGATGCGTCCCTGGCCTTCCTCGATACTCCCTGCTGCATAGTAGATCGGTGCCCTGCAGGTACCTTTGTAATCGGTCATCTGCCTCAGGCCGCTGCCATCTACATTCATCTCCCATATCTGGCATCCGCCGCCCTTCTTGTGCACACCGGCAAACGCAAACTTCTTACCATCCCAATACGTGCATGGATCAAAGGCTGACGCAAAATCATTCGTCAATACCTTCAATTCCTTCGTCTTTAAATTATACAACACAATCCGGCTGCCCTCAGGCACATAGTGCGGATAGCTCTGATACGGATCGCCCTTTGCCGTCCTCGGTGACTGCGTAAATAAAAGCGCATCTACTGCCCCCTGCACCTCTTTTGACATCCCGCTATAATCAGTCCATAAGGCCTTTCCCTGCTTCGAACCACCTACCATTACCTGGTTTCCCGACGCAAAGATACTCCCACAGACCAACGCACCTGCCATGACCGCAGATGCCACTACTCCTCCTATTTTCCTCTTACCCATCTGTTGGCCTTCTCCTTTCACTGTTTTCGTAATGCTCAAATATTCTTCAATTCCAAAGGGTAAACATCTGGCTCACCCATCCATTAACAATTATAACGCCTTCATAAACTCAACCAGGTCCTGTAACTCCTGCGTACTCAGATGTGACGTCCTCCCATGCATGTCCTTCTCATTTACCGAGTTGTTGATCGTATCCATCAACGTCCTTGCACCACCATCATGGAAATACGTACCCGATGCATAAATGTCCCTTAATGTTGGTGTGTCAAACTCCTTCACCAGATCTAACCCAATGATCGGCGTGTCACTCTCCTCGCCATAGGGGTCCTCACCTGCATCCAATGCCTTCATGTTGAACACCTTACCAGGCGTAGACCTGAAACCCTTCACCCCAACACGGCCTGTTCCTACATCATGTGTCTGCGCATCACTATAGAGGGCCTTCGGATCGCTTGACTCGCCAGGATGACACTCTACACAACCAACCTTCGGGTCATTAAATATCTTCTCGCCCCTCTTCTGTGCCTCTGTCAATGAACCATCCGCATTCCTGAACGGACTTCCGGTAAATTCCAGTGCCCTGATGTAGCAGATCAACGCCTCCAACCTCAGCGGTGAAAAGTTCTCACTCCTGAACACAAATCCCGGGTCTCTTCCGCACACCCTGTCCAGTGAACTCGTAGCCCCTACAATTTCATCCGGATGCCCCGTAAATCCCTCATGCCTGAACGGTGGCAAATACCTTCCGCCACGAATATACTTCGTGTTCTTCCAGCTTCCCCATCCTTCGTCTCCAAGGTCCCAAATCAACCCTGTCGTCTGCCCCCTCTCGTAATGACAGCTGGCACATGCATACTCACCCTGCAATCCCCAGGATGCGTCGTTAAACTGAAACTGCCCGTACCTTACCAACTCGCTCTTATACGGCGAGTGCTTTACCCGGTAATGTACCTCTGGCACTGTCAAGGGCTCCGCCCTGGGAAGCGGTTCCCACTCAGGCCCCGTCTGAATCGTCGCGACTACCTGCGGCGTCCCTGCCATCAACTGACCAGTCGTCGCCACACCAACTATCCCAATGGCGGCTATTAAACCGATCTTTTTCATTCCACTTCTCATAATTCCTGTCTCCTCTCCAATAAATTACATTATTCCTGAATTCTTACCTGTTTACCCTATCCTTAAACTCCTCAACACAACCACTACCGCCACCATTAATCCACCGCTGTCCTTATTACCGAAACATTGTTGGAAAAATAGTTGGCTGCATAGCATATCTTTCCATCCGGCGACAAACATACCGAACTTGGCCCGAGACCCGTCGCCACCCTGGCAACCAGATAATCCCTCACAAGTCCCAGATCGTCCCGGAGATAATCCAGCTCTGCCTGTGAGTTACCCCTGACCACGTCCAGCACCTTGCCCATATCCAGTATCGTTACCCGATGCATACCTCTTACCCCAATATACAAATACCTGCCCTTGGGATCCATCGCTAACCCATACGGATTACCATCGTAGTTGTTGAGCTCGTCTAACGGCAATCTTGCTACCTTACCACCGGGCTTCGTCTCCAACACTGCCACGTTGTTCGTAAATACCTGCCCGTTCTCTGCCTCACACACCGGTAACCAGTTCTTCGGAGTTTCATACGTCACCACAACATACTGACCATCTGGCGTATATACAACATCCCGCAAATTCGAACTCTCCCTGATTACCCGCTTCTCGGTTACACGGCTCGTAGCCACATCGATAAAATTGACACTCCGGTTGATTGAACCAACCGTATCGTTAATCACCGCCAGCGTCTTGCCATCTGGCGATATGTCCAATGTCCTTGGGCCGTAATCACTCGTATAAATAGACCTGGTCTTCTCCATCCTGCCTGTGTCTATCACGTCTATCGTGTTCCACATACATCCAGAACATGCTACATATGCGGTCTTCCCATCCTTGGAAATCTTTATCCCGCTTGGCCAGTCACCTACCTTGATCTCCTTAACAACCTGTTTCCTGGCTATATCTATCACCGATACGCTGTCACTCTCTGCATTGCATACAAATAAAAACGCATTGTCCGGTGTTACCGCCGCCGCCTCTGGCTGTACCCCTACCGCTACCTCACCTAACAACTTCTGCGTCCGGGCATCCACAAACGTCACACTATGCCCCGACTGATTGCATATGTACAACGTACCACCATCCGGCGATGTCATTATAAAAAACGGCCCCGGCATGTCCGTCTTCACGTGCGTCCCCTGGATAAACCCAGCACTCGCTACCCCTCCACCTGCTATCACCGCACTCAATACCACTGCTCCTATCCATCCTCTTCCTTTCATCGCTCTTCCTTCCCTCCTAATCGTCAACTTTTAGGAATATAGACCTGAACCATTCTAAAACTTCGTTTTTATACCACACAACATACAAAACTCCATAATTAACAAATCTGCCAAAGCACCTCCTTCCGTTAAGAAGTCAATTAAATAACTTTTTAGTAGCCTTAGGCTTGTACAACTATAAATCAAGAATATCAAAAAACCACTTGTTGCTCATGTTGAAATACGAAGCGAGCAACAATCGTACCATTTTAACTTAATTAAAAATACAGAGCATAACTCCTTACAGAAAGGATCATTAATACAAAACTCAACAAAGAGAACCAATCAGCATAAAAGACTATAAGTGGTCAGCAAAAAATTACCTAACTTGGAATATTAGTCGTATCCACCTAATAATAAAGACCATAACAAGTGACTAGTTATGGCCACCAAATGTTGTCTTGTTGTCATGATTATGATGTTGATTTGTCAAACAATTGCAACTTTATCAGTCTATTTCGAAGTGTTGTTCGAGGAATACCAAGTGTTTCTGCCATTTTTACTTGATTGCCATTTGTTTTTTGATATGCCCATTGAATAAGTTTTTTTTCAACTTCCGTAAGTGCATCTTGCAAGTTTATCATTTGTTTATTATATAAATCAATTGAAAGCAAGTCTTTATGTATATCAACATTTCTCAGATACTCTGGAAATGTTTCTAATGAAATACCCTTTGATTTAGAAAAAGCGATAGCATGTTCAATGACGTTTTCAAGCTCCCTGACATTTCCCGGCCAATTATACGCCACCAGCACATTCATTGCTTCTTGTGAAACATCAGGCAAAGCATCTTCGTATTGAGACACAAAATTCTTTAAAAAATAATTTACCAATAGGGGAATATCTTCCTTTCTTTCCCGTAATGGTGGAATACTAATTGGCACCACATTCAACCGGTAAAACAAATCCTCCCGAAAATGCCCTTCTTTCACCCGTTCCAAAAGGTCTTTTTTTGTTGCACAGACAATTCTTACATCCACGCTGAGTGTTTCTTCGCCCCCGACCCTTTCAAACGTCCTTTCCTGAAGTACACGCAGGAGCTTGACCTGCATATACAGGGGTATGTCGTCCACATCGTCCAAAAAAATTGAACCACCGTCCGCCAATTCAAATCTTCCGTGTCTTGTCTTGATCGCACCCGTAAAGGCTCCCTTTTCATGGCCAAAGAGTTCACTCTCCAATATTTCTCTGTTTAATGCAGCACAACTGACCCTAATAAATGGCCCTGTTTTCCTGCTGCTGTGGTAATGAATGGCACCCGCTATTTTTTCCTTTCCGGTCCCACTTTCTCCCCGTATAAGAACGGTTGTGTCTCTTTCTGAAACACCTCTGACAATCTCAAGCACTTTTTTCATAGCTTCACTGTTTCCAACAATGTTACAAAATTCAAACTCAGCCTGTACCTCGTCTCTGAGACGATTTACTTCTGCGGTCGTATTTTTATAGTGTAACGCCCTTTGAAGTTTGATAATCAACTCATCGGTAGAAAATGGCTTTGCAATATAATCATATGCTCCTTCTTTGATTGCTAAAACAGCACTTTCAAGTGTCCCGTAAGCCGTCATGATAACAACAATAATTTCCGTATTAAACTTTTTAATTTCCCTGAGGAGCTCCATTCCGCCCATGCCTGACAATCTTAAGTCCGTCACCACTGCGTCGTATTCTTCAGTCCTAACCATTTTTAATCCATCGATAGCATTATCCACCGATTTCACACGATACCCTTCCTTCTTCAACTGACTTTCCAGGGATATTCTCATAAGCTTCTCGTCATCCACTATCAACACTTTACTCCCCATGCATCACTCCTAAAAATTTCCGATCACGCCGTTATTGTTACCTTTCTCACAGGCAAGCAAACATAAAATGTCGTTCCTTTGCCTACCTCACTCTTCACCACGATATTCCCATTATGATCGTCTACAATTCTCTTGCTAATTGCAAGGCCTAATCCGCTTCCCATCTCCTTCGTGGTAAAAAATGGATTAAATATTTTATTGAAAACCTCTTCAGGGATTCCTGACCCAGTGTCACCAATTGCAACCTGTATACTCGAAGGCTGGAAGTCGGAATATCCAGTCTTTATTGCAAGATTGCCACCATTTGACATGCTATCCAGGGCATTTACAATAATATTGATGAGTACCTGAGATATGTTATCAGCATCTCCATAGATTTCAGGTAAATCAGAAGACAAATTCTTTTCCACGCGGATACCAAGCTCCTTTATCCTATGATCCACAAAGCGTAACGAATTTTCTGTAATCTCGTTTAAACTATGATTGCACATATGGGTAGAATATGGCCTGGAAAATGCCAACAGCTGTTTTACAATAACCTCGATCCGTTTCAGTCCTTCGGACATCAAGTCGAGAAACTCCAAATTTTGCGATACGTTCCCAGCTTCCTTCTTCATCATTTTTACGAAATTCTGCAAACCTCCTAATGGATTATTCACCTCATGGGCCACACCTGCAGCCAGTTCTCCCACTGCCGCCAAACGTTCTGCCTGAATCAGTTGCAACTCCATCCTTTTCCTCTCGGTAATATCACGACAAATCCACTGAATCGTCTTCCGTTTCCCATATTCAATTACACTCGCACTAATACTCACGGGAGTAAGTCTTCCGTCGACATGCCTGTAATCAATGTTATCCAGCATACCTGATCCTGTCTCGTTTATCGAGACCCACAATTGTTTTGTCTTCTCCCGATCATATTCCGGAACAATTTCCCATATCTTCTTTTCGCCTAATTCATCTTTTAAGCACCCCGATAACTCCTCGGCCTTTTTATTTAAATCAATGATCTGTGCCGAGTTGACATCCAGAGTAAAAATGGCGTCGTTAGCCAGATTAATAGATTCCCTATACTTTTCTTCAGATTCTCTCAGCTGTGCGGTACGCTCACGAATCCTTTGCTCGAGCCCCGCATAAGATTCTTCTAATTTTTCAGCCATTTTATTAAATTCTGATGCAAGTATACCCACTTCATCTTCTGAGTTAATGGGAATACGATGTCCAAGGTTTCCCCGCCCAATTGCATTTGCGCCCTGAACCAAACGAAGTATAGGATGCGTAATGCCGTGAGCTAAAACAAAAACAATGACAACAATAATACATACACTTACAATCGCCAGGGTAATTACCTGGTTCTTTAATTCCATAATGGACTTAAAGGCCTCAGATGTGTCCTGCTTTACCATTAACCCCCACTTCAACTGAGGTATAAAACGAAAGGCCAAAAGGACTTCTACCCCCCTGTGATCAAAAGCCTTTATGATACCTTCTTCCGCTGCATCCAACATAAAAGATTCTGGTACCATTGATTTCACAGGAATACTCATTTTTAATGCCGTTTCCATCAGATGCCTCGTATTGTTGAGAACCAGTAATTGATCCCCGTTGCGACGCACCAGCAAGGCCTCACCCGTTTCCCCACTGCCAGGCCATTGCTGCAGCAATGGCCCTATAGCATTGTTGGTATTTACACGAATGGTGACAATGCCATTGATAATGTCTGTTTCCTCCATGGTAATCGGATCTGTTCTTTTCATGATGCCAAAAAGGGTCATTCCAATCCGCTTTGTGTATTCTGAATAGTGGATGTCTTTAAACGGCATTCCGTTATTTCCCAAAACATCGAGATAATACTTATAATCCGCATCTATCAACCCAATATTTGACTCGGTGGTAGATATTACAATCTCACCATTTTCTACATCCAAAATAGATATTTCGTCACAATAAATAAACTTTGCCTTGAGTTTGCCTAAATATTCTGAAAGTCTTTTATAGTAGACCTCAGCAATCTCCGATTCCTTCATTCTATCAATGGAACGGAATGCCTTTCTCAGGTAAAGCAAGTTGGAAAATGATACCTCTAAGGATTTGTTCGTTGAAAGAACACCAATGTCAACCAGCCTCTCTTGCAACCAATTACTCAGTTGTGCCTTTTTTAATTCGGCAATGGAGGTCAGTCTTTCAATTACCCTCTCATTTAACGCACTCTTCCCACGATTATACGATGTGTTACTTACAATAAGAATAGGAAGTGTTGTCATAAGGATGAAATAACAGATGAGCTTAACCTTAATGCTTTTAAAAAACCGAACAAAACCTTTCGTTCCACCTTTATTGTTAACCATTTTCAAATACAAGTCCAAAATTTATAGAATTCTTATCTAAATCATCCATTAACCTCTGGCACAAAACGTTCTTTTGTTGACTTATCATAAGTATTTGCTTTACTATAAACTATAACATTTTGCTCCAGAAAAAGAGGGGTTAAAATTTTTCTTGAATACGTTCAAGGGTGATTGTAGTTATGCTTTTTCGTAGAAATCAATGCCGCAATATAACTTTCGGAGAAAAATAATGCAAGTATCATCTCTTGCTCGTTTCGGTACATCAATTTTATTTATTATAATTATAATTCTCCCTCATTTCAAACCAACACGGGCTGAAGGCAACAAAGTCCCCTGGCAAATGTTTCGGCGAGATATCAGGCATACAGGCCAAAGCTCATACAAAGGCGCACAAACCAATGCGTTAAAATGGTCGTTTAAGATAGACACCCACATAACATCCTCGCCATCAATTGCATCCGATGGCACTATCTATTTTGGCTCTATCGATGGCAGGCTTTATGCTGTCAACCCGGACGGCACATCAAAATGGACATTTCAGGCAGGCAACGAAATAACGGCCTCACCTGCGATTGGGAACGATGGAACAATTTATATTGGCTCCCGAGACAAAAAGATGTATGCAATTACACCAGAAGGGAAGATTAAATGGACATACCCGGTGGAAGGTATCATCCTTTCCTCCGCTGCGGTTACCGATGAATCCATTTACTTTGGCTCTGATGATAATAATCTCTATGTCCTTACCACTGACGGTAAATTAAAATGGAAATATACGGCCAAGAGTAATATAACTGCTTCCGCTGCACTCTGGACGGATGGAACCATTTACCTTTTTGAAATAAGCGGTACACTCCATGCCCTTTCTCCTGATGGAGTTGAAAAGTGGATGAAACGGGTTGGTACGGGCGTTTACGACTCCTATTCTTCTCCATCATTAGGACAAGATGGAACTATTTATATAGGAACAGATAGCGGAAGGCTAGTTGCCATTAAACCCGATTGAAATGTAAAATGGTATGTTAATACCGGAAAGGCTGTCCATTGTAGCCCTGCCGTTGCAAGCGATGGAACTACGGTCTTTGGTTCATATAATGGTTTTGTATACGCCGTTCTTCCGGATTGCAAACTCAAATGGAGTTATAATGTAAATAGCTGGGTAGCATCTTCTCCCGCTATTGATGCAGAAGGAAGCGTTTACATCGGCTCAAGCGACGGGAAACTGTATGCCATCAATACCAACGGCAATCTTAAATGGTCATTTCAGACAAAAGGAGCCATCGAATCATCTCCTGCAATAGGTCCCGATGGCACTATATACATTGGATCAAACGACAACCACCTTTACGCAATAGGTGGTTCCGCACAGGCATCTCCGGTACCCATGTTTGAAAAATAACATTCTCTATTTTCTTCAAGACCGCCTTACGAAGTTCCCGGATACTCGTATCAAAGGAAGACAAAAGAGTTTTCCTGTTAATTTTTTATGTTTATGTTATAATTATAGTGTATATTATATATTTAGAGAAGAGAATATTCAGTCTTTGATTAATTAGGCAAGGTAAATTTTTTTCTTGTTATTCACAGTTGTGTGAAAATATTTGAGGAAATAGATAGAATGAACATATTATTGATATACCCAGAGTTCCCTGATACATTTTGGAGTTTTAAACACGCACTTAAGTTCGTTCACAAAAAGGCCGCCTTTCCACCACTAGGACTGCTGACAGTCGCTGCAATGCTACCGTCAGAGTGGAAAAAGCGCAGTGGATGTCAATACGACAAGTCTCACGGATGAAGATCTGGCATGGGCGGATTATGCGTTTATCAGCAGCATGGTTGTGCAAAGGACGTCGGCGCACCATATCATCCGGCGTTGCAAGAAAGCTGGAGTCGCCGTGGTTGCGGGAGGACCTTTATTCAC
The DNA here is from genome assembly GCA_015075005.1 of Planctomycetia bacterium. Classification (GTDB taxonomy): domain Bacteria; phylum Planctomycetota; class Brocadiia; order Brocadiales; family Brocadiaceae; genus Brocadia. Next base: position 194,047 of record JABTVC010000001.1, on the reverse strand, counting down.
GAGCGAGCATGAACAGTTTGAGCATGTCGACCATTTTGTGCTCAATGAAGCAGAGATAACCTTGCCACCTTTTCTGGAAGACCTGAACAATAATTGCGCCCAGCGAGTCTACAGCACATCCATTTTTGCTGACATTCAAAAAACTCCAGCGCCTCTTTGGGAATTAGCCAATTTGAAACACTACGCCTCGATGAGCATACAATACACCCGTGGTTGTCCATACCACTGTGAGTTCTGCAACGTAACGTCATTATTTGGAAGAAATCCCCGTAACAAAACTCCAGAACAAGTTGTTGCCGAGTTGGACAGTTTCTACCGTATGGGATGGCGTGGCTCCGTATTCTTCGTGGATGACAACCTCATCGGGAACAAAAAAAGCCTTAAGAAAGAATTGCTGCCTGCTTTAATAAAATGGCAGAAAGAACATGTGCCGATACCGTTTAACACGGAAGTCTCCATAAATCTGGCAGACGATGAATCTCTGATGCAAATGATGTCGGAAGCCGGCTTTAACACAGTTTTTGTCGGGATCGAGACTCCGGATACAGATGGTCTGGCAGAATGTAACAAAAAACAGAACAAAAACCGTGACTTAGTTGAAGACGTGCGGCGTATTCAGCGAGCAGGACTGCAAGTACAAGCAGGTTTTATCGTAGGCTTTGATACGGATACGAAATCTATCTTTCAACGGCAAATTGATTTTATACAGAAAAGCGGGATTGTGTCGGCGATGGTTGGCATGCTTCAGGCGCCGGTAGGGACGCAACTTTACGAACGTCTAAAGCAAGAGGGACGTTTGCTTGGACAGATGTCGGGGGACAATTTAGACGGCACAACAAACATTATCCCGAAAATGGACATCGATACATTCCGGGAAGGGTATAAAAAAATATTGAAACACATTTATTCCCCTGAAAATTATTATCAGCGCATAAAGACCTTCTTCCGGGAATATAAAGCGCCAACGATTAATACTCAATTTACATTCAATGATATCCTGTCATTATTTCGTGCTTTCTATCACCTCGGTATCCTTGGTAATGAACGTGTGCAGTTTTGGAAACTCTTATCATGGACGTGCTTTCACCGTCGCGAATTATTACCCCTGTCCGTTACCCTTGCAGTTTACGGCTACCATTTTCGCAAAGTGAGTAAATTACACGTCCTTTAATTCCAAAACGCGCAAGGATTTAATGATTGAGTTTTAGGGGATTCCAAAAATCTAGGTTGGATTTGATTTTTTCTGAGCTAATTCACCCAGAATATCCCGCACCTTCTTCATATCCTCCCAGACTTTCGCCTTGTCATTGGGGTTTCTCAAGAGATAGGCGGGATGGAAGGTAACCATCATGGGGATACTTTGACAATCGTGGAATTTGCCTCTTAAGGTACCTACGGGAGCCTTTGTGTTAAGTAACGTCTGAGCGGCGAATGTGCCCAGGGCACATAAAACCTTTGGTTGAATCATCCCGATCTGTTTCAAGAGATAGGGCATACAAAGAGCAATTTCTTCGGGAAGGGGATTGCGGTTTCCCGGAGGACGGCACTTCAGGACATTGGCAATATAGACATCACTGCGTTTCAGACCAATAGCCTCAATAATTTTTGTGAGTAATTGACCTGCACGGCCAACGAAGGGTTCACCCTGAATGTCTTCGTCACGACCCGGCGCCTCACCCACAAACATAAGATTTGCCATGGGATCACCTACACCAAAAACAAGGTTGGTTCTTGTCTTACCCAATGGACATTTGTGGCAAGTCAGCATTTCATGTCGCAGTTCTTCCAAAATTTGGATCCTTCTTTCTTTCTCACACCCCGATGTCTTGTCATCAGGTGGGTTTATGGTAATGTGGGACGATCGGACGGATACCTCTCCTCCGGGGAGGCGGGTGTGTTCATCAGTGACAGGGGTTTTAACCGGGTTATTTTCTGTAAGAGAGTTCAGTGATGGTGAAATTTCCACCTTCTTCGGTTTAGAGAGCGTAACGGTATGTATCCCGAATCCCTTCTCAATATCAACTTGCGCTTTAACAGCACGAATTACAGAAGCCAACTCTCTTTCTATTTCTTCCATGTGCATACCCGGCAACTAACAACCCTTCTTCCACAAAGACTCCAAACAACAGCATTTCCTGCGAAAGCTTTTTTAGGCAATTTATGAGATTAAAAGGGCTTACTTATACTGTAATAGCGCTTTTTCAAGTTCTCCAAGAATACTTTGCTGCACATTTGCAATACTACCCTCTATCTCACAGCCAGATGCATATTTATGACCACCACCTCCAAATTTATTAGCAATGGCATTCACATCAAATCCGTTTCTGCTTCTCAAACTCACCTTCACCCAATTGGGTTTTGTCATCTCACGGAACAACACACCAATAGTCACGCCATCAATTGACACAGGGATGTCGGCAAATTCCTGCGTATCGATGGCATTAACATGCGCTTTTTCTAACATTTCTTTCGTCAGCCAGACTGTGGCAATTCTATTCCTGGCGTGGAGTTTGATCGTACTGAGCACCTGTGCATGCAACTGGATCAGATTAAAGGAATTCGTGTTGTAAACGTTTTTGGAAATCTCTTCATGTCTTGCACCACGTTCAATGAGAAATGCAGCAGCCCTGAGCGCCTCCGCTGTAGTATTACTATGGGTAAAACGCCCGGTATCTGTTACGATTGCCACATATAAAGCTGTGGCAATATCCGGGGTAATATCAATATCCATTCCCTTCAAGAGAGACAAGACAATTTCGCCAGTAGCGCACATGTTCTCTGACACCCAATTAATCGTACCAAAATAATCATTGGAGACATGGTGGTCTATATTTATGATTTTCGCATCTCCGGGAATGATTTCCTGTATTTTGCCAAGACGCTCAAGGGTGGGACTATCAAGGGTAAAACGACCTCAGCCCGATTTTTTTGGAATTTCAGGGTAGATGTACATTCCTGTGCCGGGAATGAAAAATTTATAAATTTGCGGTACAGGAGAATCGTTGGCAATAGCAACAGATTTTCCCATTCCTGTGAGCGCATGAAAGAGCGCTACTTCTGAGCCAAGACCGTCTCCATCTGCCCGAACATGGGTAGTAATGAGAAAATTATGATGCCGTTTTATAACGTCAGAGATATTATTCACATATATCCTCTCAGGTGTCTTTCACCGAAAACACTCCCAACAGATTATCTTAATTGTTATTACCTTCACTTCATCCATTTTTGTGAAGAAAGAGATGGGTGATGTATCGCAGGGATTTATTGTGAGATGTCCTTCGAGAAGCCCATCACATGCCTGGTTTCTACTCTAGAGTAAGTGTGATTATATGCAAAACAACACCCTTTGTCAAACCTTCTTTTCCCTTGCATTTTATTTTTAGATACGGTATGATCTTTGGTGCAGCAATGCACTTTAAAGAGTCTGGTATTGCGTCTTAAAAACCTTGATTTTACGGTGGGGTAGGGGAAAATACTGTAACGGTAATACAACAAATATCCGCGCTGCTGCGGTTAGGAAAACAGGAAAAAAGGGATGAGAATTACTTTAAATGGTGAAACGAAGGAATGCCCCACAGGAATCACCATCGACAAGCTGTTGGAGTTGTATAATTTTGATAAGTATCGCACTGCCGTTGAGTTAAACTCGCATGTTATACCGCGTAAGGAACATTCTTATCAAATAGTAAAAGATACCGATGTCTTGGAAGTGGTAACTTTTGTAGGTGGTGGTTAACGCTAATACATGGAATTTGTGGATAAAAAATTAAAGATAGGGAAGTTTGAGTTTACTTCGCGACTTTTTGTTGGCACAGGGAAATACCCTTCTCCTGATATTATGGCGCAGGCGTTAGATGCTAGTGGTGCGGAAGTGGTAACGGTTGCAGTCCGGAGGGCAAAAATCAATGAATCTGAATCCCTGTTAGACTATATTGATACAAAGAGATACGTCATTTTACCCAATACTGCTGGGTGTTATTCCGCTGACGAAGCAGTTCGGGTTGCCCGCCTTGCTCGTGAAACAGGCCTGTCTGAAATGATTAAATTGGAAGTCCTTGGCGATGAGAGGACGCTTTTACCCGATCCGGTGGATACTCTGAAAGCAACAACCGTATTGGTCAAGGAGGGGTTTACCGTACTGGTATATACCTCTGATGACCCCATCGTTGCAAAAAGATTGGAAGATGCAGGAGCAGCTTGCGTTATGCCCGCCGGTTCTCCTATTGGATCAGGACAGGGCATTCTTAACAGAAACAACATACGCATGATCCTTGAATCTGCAAAGGTACCCATTATTGTTGATGCAGGTGTTGGTACTGCATCAGATGTAACGATTGCCATGGAACTCGGCAGTGAAGGCGTGTTGCTGAATACCGGCATTGCTCATGCAAAAGACCCTGTGCGTATGGCCAAGGCTATGAAACTGGCTTGCGAATCAGGCCGCCTTGCATATCTGTCCGGACGCATACCCAAAAGGCTATACGCAAAAGCCAGCAGCCCCGAAAAAGATTTCTAACGTTATTCTTCCTGCCCAGGTAAATTTACCCTGCAATACCCGTGAAACATTATCTACAATCTTGCTTCACTTTTAAAAGAAGGAATTCTTAATCTCTTATGCTTGCCAAAAGAATTATACCGTGTCTGGACGTCAAGGACGGACGTATCGTCAAAGGAACAAATTTCTTGAATTTGAAGGATGCCGGCGACCCGATAGAAATAGCAGCATTGTATGATAAGGAAGGGGCAGACGAACTAACGTTTCTTGATATTACCGCGTCTCATGAAAAAAGAGATATTATTCTTGATGTAGTGAAAAAAACTGCCGAGCAGGTATTCATACCCTTTACCGTAGGGGGAGGGATTAGAAACATCGATGACATTCGCCGACTGCTCAATGCAGGGGCAGACAAGGTTTCCATAAATACCGCTGCAGTAAAAAACCCGGAATTTGTTACGGAAGCATCCCGAAGATTCGGAAGTCAATGCATCGTAGTTGCCATAGATGTTAAGAAGGTGCAAAATAATACATCATGGGAAGTATACATCCACGGCGGCAGAACGCCTACAGGATTAGATGCAATCCGTTGGGCATTTGATGTTGAAGCCAGAGGTGCGGGAGAAATCCTTTTAACAAGCATGGATTATGACGGGACAAAAAATGGCTATGATATTGAATTAAATAAAACCATATCGGAAGCAGTAAATATTCCCATTATTGCATCCGGCGGTGCGGGCAAATTGGAACATTTTTACGATGTTTTCACCACGGGAAAGGCAGATGCAGCACTGGCTGCATCAATATTTCATTACAGAGAAATTTCCATCCGGACAGTAAAAGAATATTTATCGGGAAGGCATTGCTATGAGAATATGACAGCAATTATAAAAGATGACGCTTCAAACCTAAATCTATCATATTCCTAACACCGTAAATATTAAGCAAACACATACAGACCTTTATTTTCAACCCACAACGGAATCTTACGTATTCTAAAAACACTATTCTATTTTCATACAACAATTTTATCACTCCAGACTTCTCCTCATCCATGTGAGCTTGTTAAGTATATATCCCTGTTGATCCGTACCCCGGCAGTCGGACAAACATTGACACACTCTTCACACCCATCGCAATGAGTCTTGCCTAAAGGAATATTCATCATTGGGGTAATACGCGTTGAAAAACCCCGCCCCGCATTGCCCAAAATATAGCATTTCTTCAGTTCAATAACGGCCCTCACACACGCGCCGCAATTGATGCATTTGTGTGTTTCCATCTTTATTTTTTCGTGGGAATAATCTGCTTTGTAAGTCCTTCCCGCACCCATATATAAATTTTGATCAGCCCAGTTCGATTGAGAGTGTTTCTTTAACAAGCAGATGTCCACTACATTACACCCGCATTCCAGACACCGTTTTGCTTCATCTGTCATCTCGCTTTTAGTGAAACTCTGCTCGACTTCATTAAAATTTTCCGCTCGTTTACTAACTGGCAATAAATCAATTTCTTTTCTGGTGCGCGGTGAGAATGTTTCGAACATTTCAGGAGGCAAAGTATCCAGATCTCCCGGATAAGAGCTGAAGCGAATTTCTTCACCGACAACCTCTTCCCCTTTAAGGAATTGGTTTATCGACTGGGCTGCTTTTCTCGCATCAGCCACGGCACGAACTGCAAGATCAGGGCCTTTATAGCAATCTCCGGCAACAAAGATTTTGGGATTGGCAACCGTTTGATACGTTTTCTCCTTTGTATCAAACAATCCCCATTTATTAACTTCTTTATTTTTTAGAAAGGAAAAATCTGTTTTCTGTCCAATTGCCATAATGACAGAATCTGCTTCAATCTCAAATTCACTGCCGCTAATAGGTACTGGACGTCTTCGCTCGCTCGAATCTGGCTCGCTTAATTCCATTTTTATACAGGTTATTTTAAGGCCTTGTTTTGCTCTTTCGATTTTAATGGGATTGGTTAATACCTTTATATCCACCCCTTCGTCATAGGCATCCCGGACTTCAGCATGATGGGCTGGCATTTCATTTTTCGTTCGTCTGTATACTACCGTTGCTTTGGCTCCTAATCGCACGGCTGTCCGGGCTGCGTCCATCGCCGTACTTCCACCTCCTGCCACAACTACTTGTTTTCCAATATCCACGGGTTCATACTTAGCCAGTTTTTCCAAAATATCAATACCGGAAAAGACCCCCGGAAGGTCTTCCCCTTCTATCCCCATTGGCGTAGCCTTGGAAGCTCCTACAGCCAGAAGAACTGCATCTGAATCTTGAAGGATTTTCTCAAAATCAACAGAAATACCCACTTCCGTATTATAGTGAATAGTCACACCCAATTGGTTTATAATGGCATCCCCTTCCAAATCCATGACATTTTCGGGCCACCGGTAATAGGGTATTCCATAACGGAGCATGCCACCATGCTTTGGGTGACGCTCATATATGGTGACTTCGTGACCTTGTAACCTTAAGTAATAAGCAGCAGAGAGCCCGGCAGGGCCGGCTCCGACAATCGCCACCTTTTTACCCGTAGATTGTTGGGGTGGTTTTGGCAAAAAGGGGCCACCTTCCTTTTCTTCCATTTCGGCGATATATCGCTTTTGAATTCCGATTAAGATTGACGTGTCCACTTTTTGACGTCGGCAAACCTCCTCACACGGTCTTGGGCAAACACGGCCTAAAACATTCGGGAAAGGGGCTTTTTCCCGAATCAGATTTGCTGCGTCCTTATACAAACCCCTGGCTTCTAAAAAGAGAAAACCCTGGATATCAATATTTGCCGGGCACCCTTTTTGATTGCACGGTGCATAACAATCGCCAAAATGATCGGAAAGAAGCAAGTCCAGAGACGCCTTACGCGACTCTTTCACTTTCTTGTTATCCAGTTCCACAACCATACCGTTCTCAAGTTTCGTGGCACAGGCAGGCACCATTCCTCCCCGACCACTTTTCAATTCTACCGTACAAACCCAACAACCCGCATAATGTGATATTTTGTCATTATGGCAGAGCGTAGGAATTTCCACACCCAGTGATTTTGCCGCATCCAAAATGGTTGTACCTGCATCAAACTGGTGGGTCTCTCCATTAATGGTTACATTTATTGTGTTTGACATAATTACCCTTTAAAAATGGCATGAAATTTACAAACCTCATAACACATTCCACACTTAACACAAATTTTCTGATCAATGTGATGCTTCTCTTTTGGAGTTCCTGATATGGCATTCACAGGACAGTTTTTGTAGCACAGGTGGCATCCGTACATTCTTTTTCAATAACTGAGAAATCAATCAGATCTTTGCAGACACCTGCTCTGCATTTTTTATCTTTAATATGTTCTTCATATTCATCCTTAAAATATTTAAGCGTTGTAATAATGGGATTTGGCGCTGTTTTACCCAACCCACAAAGGGAAAGATCTTTCACTTTTCCCGAAAGATCCTCTAACGCCTCTAAGTCAGACATATCACCTCTGCCTGCTGTAATTTTTTCTAAAATCTCCAGCAATCGGGTAGTTCCAATACGACAGAAGGTACATTTTCCACATGATTCTTTTTGCGTAAATGCAAGGAAAAACTTAGCCACATCCACTATGCAGGTGTCATCATCCATTACCACCATACCACCGGAACCCATAATAGCCCCTGTTGCTGCAATACTCTCATAATCTACGGGTGTATCAAGCAAACTTTCCGGGATACAGCCACCTGAAGGCCCGCCTAATTGGACTGCTTTAAAAGATTTCCCGGAAGAAGTTCCTCCGCCAATCGTGTAAATAATTTCTCTTAAGGGAATTCCCATATCCACTTCAACAAGTCCGCCACGAGCAATTTTTCCGGCCAGGGAAAAGACCTTCGTTCCCTTGCTTTTTGGGGTTCCATACGAGGCATAAGTGGCTGAACCATTGTTAATAATCCAAGGTATGGATGCCAATGTCTCTACATTGTTTATATTCGTTGGATATCCCCATAATCCCGATGCTGCCGGGAAAGGCGGTCTCAGTCTGGGCTGTCCACGGTCACCTTCAATTGAGGCTATCAGTGCCGTTTCTTCACCACAAACAAAAGCGCCTGCACCTTCTTTAATTTTCAGATGAAAGGAAAAATTGCTCTTAAGGATATTGTCTCCCAAAAGATTTTTTTCTGTCGCTTGACTAATTGCTAATTTTAACCGCTTTATTGCTAGCGGATACTCGGCACGAACGTAAAAATAACCGTAATTTGCGCCAATAGCGTAACCTCCAATTATTAATCCTTCTATAACCTTGTGTGGATCGCTTTCCAACACAGCCCGGTCCATGAATGCACCTGGATCACCTTCATCGGCATTACAGATCATATATTTTTTTTCTGCCTTATTATTTCTGGCAAGTTGCCATTTCGTGCCTGTAGAAAACCCTGCACCTCCCCTGCCTCTCAGACCAGAGGCTTTTATCTCATCAACAACCTGTTCAGCTGACATGGTACCCAAGGCCTTTTTGACTGCCTTATAACCACCTCTTTCTAAATAGGGTACAATGTTATCCGGATCGATAATTCCACAGTTTTCTAAAACGATTTTGTGCTGTTTTTGCTGAAATTTTTCCTTTTTATCCGGTTGTCGTGAATTTTCAACAACAAATTTCTCGTCCACTGATTTTTGGTTTAGAAGAGGTTCCAATACCTTGTCCAGGTCTTTTTTGTGAATATTACCCAGCATCAGACGGTTACCGTCGGGGTAAAAAACTTCCAGGATTGGTTCTTTAAAACACATTCCGTTACAGGACGTGTGACTTAAAGAAGCATTTGAATTGTTTTTAATCTTCGAAGCCAATTCTTCATAGAGATCTTTGGCCCCAGCCGCTATGCCACAGCTTCCTAAACCCACCACGAAGTGAATATTCTGATTATTCTTTCCCATATTTTTTTAACGTACTCCTTACTTTCGAGGATGACAGCCCGCCGTAAACATCCTCGTTAATCATAACTACGGGGGCAAGAGAACAACATCCCAGACAGGCCACCGTTTCCATAGAAAACTCACCATCTCCCGTAGTCTGGTCAATATTGATACCCAGTTGATCTTTAAATGCCACGATGGTAACGTCTGCACCCTTTACATGACAGGCGGTTCCTTTGCAAATTTTAATGGCATTTTTCCCTTTGGGGGTTAGTTTAAACTGTGAATAGAATGTCGCTACACCATAGAGATGGGATTTCGTTATTTCCGACGCCTCACAAACCTGGTTTAAGACATCAAGGGGAAGGTATCCGTAATCATTTTGAATGGCCTGTAAAATTGGAATAGCTGCTTCTTTGTTTTTACCGTAGTTTTCCACGTATATTTTAACATTAACTTGTGACATTTTTACACCTTTATATTTTCACTATAGGATAGGAGGAAATTTTTTTTCTATACCAAAACATTTATTGAAACATAAATTTGTAAAATTACAAGTTTTTTTAATTGTATTAACGAATTATGTCTTGGCATATTGACATTGTCTATTTTGGTGATATAATAAAGAACTCAAAATAGCAATTTTTTTATTAAATAATTCTTCTTTTCCTGCTACCTAAAGAATAAATGGCAAATTTTATCCCACAAGAAAAGATAGCAGAGATACAGCTTACTTCAGATATTATTCAAATCATATCAGAGTACGTCAGCCTAAAACAAAGCGGTAGAAATTTTCTTGGTTTGTGCCCATTCCATTCAGAAAAAACACCCTCCTTTACCGTAAATCCTGAAAAGAAACTTTTTAAGTGCTTTGGGTGTGGCGAGGGTGGAACTGTATTTCAGTTTTTGATGAAACAAGAAGGCGTGGATTTTGTAGAAGCCGTAAAGCTGGTCGCTTCCAAGTCACACATTGATCTTTCTTATTTAAACAATCAAAAGGGAGCCCTTTCTCTTACAGAAAAGACTCGTTTGGTAAATATAAACGATTTTGCTGCAAAACTTTATCATAAAATTTTACAGCATAGCGAACAAGGGAAATTTGCAAGAGATTATTTACGGAAAAGGCAGATAAGCGATCAATCTATAAAAAACTTCTGCCTTGGCTATGCTCCGGGCAATTGGGATACATTGATAAAGGCATGCAAAGAACGAAATATTCCTAATAGCCTATTAGAGAAAGCTGGTTTGGCCATACAAAAAAGAGATGGAAATAGTCATTACGATCGTTTTCGTAACAGATTGATATTTCCCATATTGAACGCAAGAAAGCAGATTATTGGTTTTGGTGGAAGGGCGTTAGATGATTCCCTTCCAAAATATCTAAACTCACCAGAAACCATTCTATTCAGCAAAAGCAATGTCCTTTACGGAATTGATCAGGCAAAGAATTCAATTTTGAAACACCGCAAGGTCATACTCATGGAGGGATACACCGATGTAATCATGGCACATCAGTATGGAATCGAGTGGGCTGTTGCCGTTATGGGAACGGCTATATCAAAACAACACGTGCGGCTTTTAAGACAATATTGTAATCAGGTGATACTGCTTTTGGACTCGGATATTGCTGGCTGGAAGTCTTCCGATAGAAGTCTGGATATTTTTCTCGAAGAGGAGCTCGATGTAAAGATAGCTCAGTTACCCAAAGGATACGATCCTTGTGACTTTCTCGTGGCAGAGGGCGGGGAAAGATTTTTAACTCACGTGAACAATGCCGTAGATTTCTTTAGTTTTAAGATCGAAATGGCTGCATCTAAATGGGATATATCAACTATTAACGGAAAGACCAATGCGATTGACAATGTCCTTACGACGGCAATGAAAATGCCTGATGTTATTAAGCGTAATTTACAAATCAAAAGGATAGCCGAAGAAATGTCTATTGATGAAACTGCAGTGCGAACTCATCTTAAAAAAATCAACAGGCAATCACCTCTTGCGCATGACAAACAAGACGTTAAACACCAATTAGATGCATCATTCACAGCAGAAAGGGAACTTTTGTATTTAATGTTATCCTGCAATGATCTTATACCCAGAGTTATGGAAGAAATAGGTTTGGAAGAATTTAGCAGTAGCGCTCTCTTCAAAATTGCCGAAAAAGTGATTGAATTATACCGCAAAAATACAGCGGTAAAAGAAGAAGATGTGTTGCATATATTATATGACGTACGACTCAATAAAACGCTTGTGGATATTGTAACAACAAAGGAATTTCAAAATATTACAAATCAGGGCGAGAGGCTGGAGGCATGCATTCTTTTTTTTAAAAGACGAAATAGCAAAAAAGAACGCCACCAGGCAAAGGAAAAAACGCTAAAGACCATTAAGGTTGGCAGCAATGAAGAGGATATAATTGGATTGTTGAATGAATTTCATAGAAAAAGCAAAGATCTTCATATCCTGAAAAATAAAGCCTAACGTATCGCACTGTCATACGTGAGGCAGATTACAACAGAACAGAAATTAACTATTGATCATCTCCATTTACATAATTGACATTGGTGAGGAGGTCTATCTTTAGATGGAAAGTTTAAGCCAAAAAATCAAGCAGCTTATACAAAAAGGCAAAGAGAAGGGCTATTTAACATACGAAGAAATGAACGATATGTTGCCCGATGATGCGGACATTTCTCCCGAAAAAATTGATGATATTTTAATGATGCTGGATGAGTTGGGAATCGATTTGATCGACGAAACAGAGGTTGAAAGTCGTGATGTCGTTGAGGCAGAAGAGGGAGAACCATACCACGAAGTAGAACTGGAGTTTGGTGAAGTTCCAACAATTACAGAAAAGATAGACGACCCTGTTCGCATGTATCTTACCCAGATGGGTGAAATTCCCTTGCTTACCCGCGATGAAGAGATAATGCTCGCGAAAAAGATAGAAATTACACGAAAGAGATTTTTGAAGAAGGTGTTGCATTCCGATCTTTCATTGGCAACCTGTTTAAAGATATTGGAAGACGTAAACAATGGGGAGCTATCGTTCGACCGGACACTGAAGGTGAATGCAATGGTCGATAATTGCAAGGACGAAATATTGGGACAGTTTCCGAGAAGTGCCAAAATCTTAAAATTGCTCCTCCAAAACAAAGATGATTACCTGCGAGCTAAACGGAAACAGATTTCCAAAAGAAAAATAAACTTCTCCGAACAATTCGAAACAGAAGAAGAAAAGGCATAGACCTGCTCGAAGAAATCAATATTCGTACAAAACGAATACAACCCATGATGAAAAAACTTCAAGAGATTATTTTTGAAATGGAAAGTCTGGAAAAACAGATGATGGAAGGTAAAAATCGTTCCAAATCAATGGTCAGCACAAAGAATGGAATCTCAATTCGCAAAGCTGGAAGAGTTAGTTCTCGAATCTTCTAAAAGTTTGAAGAGGCGGATAGAATCTGTTGAAAATATTTACAAAGAGCACGAATCTGCCAAGCAAAACTTTCTGGTGCAAACCCGACTGGTGGTAAGTATCGCAAAAATACGGAATCGTATTTGAGTTTCTGGATTTAATTCAGGAGGGCAATACAGGTCTTATGCGTGCCGTGGACAAATATGAATACCGGCGGGGATACAAACCAGCACATACGCCACGTGGTGGATACGTCAGGCAATTACTCGTTCGATTGCCGATCAGGCAAGAACGATACGCATCCCCGTACACATGATCGAGACCATGAGCAAGATCAGAAATGTTTCAAAAAAACTTCTGCAGGAAAAAGGACGTGAACCAACGATAGAAGAGATTGCAAAGGAAGTAAAGATCACCGTGGGAGAGGCACGACGCGTTCTCAAGATATCTCGGCACCAAATCTCGTTAGACCGTCCTGTTGGCGAAAGCGAGGATAGTTCCTTTGGCGATTTTATCGAGGATGAAAAAGCAGAATCACCCGTTTCTGCGGCAACACAGGAGATGTTGAAAGATAAGATTGAGAATGTATTGGAAACGTTAACGTACCGAGAAAGAGAAATAATTAAACTTCGTTATGGCATTGGTGACGGTTACACATATACCCTTGAAGAAGTTGGAAAGATATTTAAGGTCACTAGAGAACGAGTAAGACAGATTGAGGCAAAGGCAGTTCGGAAATTGCAGCATCCGATTAGAAGCCGCAAACTCGAAGGATTCCTGGACGGAATCGCTGCAGACTGACAGAAGAGAGACACACTGCAAAGGGTTTTCGTGGCGTTAACCGGTGGTTTGTCTCGTTTGATCTGCATACTATTATGCTCAAGAGGAATCTATGAATGAAAGGATAGAGGTACTACGGAGGTTGCAATTAATAGACACAAAATTGAAAAGACTCGCAGGCAATAAACTCTACCGTGGCTACGATGTTCAAAAGAAGCAAAACCAAATTCAGCAAAAGAAGACTGAATTGTCCAAACTAAATGAAGAGATAAAGACCTTTCAGAAAAACACCACCCTTAAAGAACTTGACTTAAAAAGTATGGAGGCAGAGATCAATAAATTACGACTCCAGATGAATCAAGTTAAAACGAACAAGGAATACAGCGCAACAAAAACAGAAATTGGAGGAAAGGAAGCAAACAAGTCCGTTCTGGAAGATGAAATCCTGGCGATGATGACGAAGTATGAGGAATTGCAGCAGAGACACAAATCATTCGAAAAAGAGATTGAACAAGAAAATACGCAATTAAAAGAGATTCAGCACCGTGTAGAAGCAGATATGAAAACAACAGATGCCGAAATGAATGAACTGAAAAAAAAGCGCGAAAACTATGCATCCATGCTAGACTCAGATGCCTTACAACAGTATAACAGGTTAGTAAGTCATAAGGACGCAGTAGCTGTAGTACATGTCGTTAACCAGGTATGCCAAGGATGTTTCATGTCCGTAACAGCACAGACGCTTAACCAGCTTATGTCAGGCAAAAATCTCACCTTCTGCCATAGCTGCGGTCGTATTTTGTATTTGGAGAACAACAGAGAAGAGATGGAGGATGACACAAAGTAGACAAGGCGGTCGCCGGTTCTCACTATTTTTGAAAATAGTACGGAACGGGAGGAAAGTCCGAGCTCCATAGGACGCAGTGCTCCGTAACGCGGAGTCCTGGTAACAGGAAGGAAAGTGCAACAGAAAATATACCGTCCCGGTTTCTTGCGGATAAGGGTGAAATGGCGGGGTCGTTTCCTGTTGAAGATATACAGGGACAAGTAGAGACTTAATGTAAGAGCCCACCGCTGCCCGGTGGCGACACCGGAGGCATGGCAAACCCCACTGGGAGAAAGGCTAAATAAGGAGGGATGAAGTGGTCCGCTCGGTTAATACCTCTGGGTAAGCCGTTTGATCTCGCTGGCAACGACGAGAGACTAGATAAATGATCGTCCACGACAAAACTCGGCTTATTGTCTACTTAAACAATTCCTCCGGGAACAATTGTTCCGGAGGATTGCATTTCCTCCCATGCATGTTGAATTACATCACTACATAACACCGTCTCATCATACCGCATACACAGTGCTAGCTGAGACATTCAACATGCCCCTTATTTCTTTTTTCCCTTCTCTCCTGTCTTTTCCTTTTCTGCTTCCCCCTTCTTTTTCCCGGGACTATGTTTCGCACATGTCGTACACATATAACACCCCCTTGTTCTTTTAAAAAAAATGGTTATTAAAATAAAATCCGATAATAATTTATATTATAAATTAACTCCTTTTTGCAAATATTTTTCATCCCTACTCTAAAATTAATAAAAGGGCATGAATGTGAAAAAGATGACCGAAGGCTAAAAAGCAAGGACTAACGATATGTGGCTTCGATCAACTGCATACCGTTTTCGAGTGCTTTTTTATTGATGGCAAATAAATCCCCCTTTTTCCCTTTTAGCATCGTCTGTAACTGATCCAAAATAAGATTGGCAGAAAACAGCTTTTTAATCGCGAGATAAGCACCCATCATAACGATATTCGAGACCAACACATTACCCAATTTGCTTGCGATCTCTGTTGCCTGAACTTTGTAGATTGTTGCGTCAGGTGGATTATCCACTTTAATCATGGAGGAATTCAAGAGAAGCAATCCGTTGGGTTTTAACATCTCTTTAAATTTTAGATAGGATGGTTGATTCATAATAATAAGGGTATCTGCTTCCTCGATGACAGGAGAGAAAATCTCTTCGTTTGAAACGATCAGATGGTAGACTGCCGTTCCGCCCCTCACTTCGGTACCATAGGAAGGAAAATACGTTACCTGTTTACCTTCAGCAATGGCTGCTTGTGCAAGTAATTTCCCCAGGAGCATCATCCCCTGCCCACCAAAACCTGCCAAGATTATTTTTTCCATCATAAACTAATTTGTTTGTTCCCAGTTTTTTACCACCCCGAGTGGAAAGGTTCTGGACATTTCTTCATCAATGTGTCTCATCGCCTCATTTGGATCCATTCGCCAGTAAATCGGGCAAGGTGATAGAATTTCAATCAGGGAAAATCCCTTTTTCTCAATCTGTGTTTTAAATCCTTTTTCAATGGCTTTTTTTGTCTTTCGAATATTTTCCGGGGAGGAGAGGCTGACTCTCTCAAGATAACTAGTCCCTTCCAGTACTGCCAGCAGTTCGCATACACGGATGGGATGTCCACAATTTGCCATATCTCTCCCCGCAGGCGTAGTGGCAGTTTTCTGCCCCAACAAGGTCGTTGGCGCCATCTGACCATTTGTCATGCCGTAAACGGCATTATTAACAAAGATGAATGTAATATTCTCCCCTCTATTAGCGGCATGAATAATCTCTGCTGTCCCAATTGCAGCCAGATCACCGTCTCCCTGATAAGCAAAAACGATATGGTCAGGATGGACTCTTTTAATGCCCGTAGCAACTGCCGGAGGACGACCATGCGCGGCTTCACACATATCGATATCAAGATAATTATAAGCGAGCACAGCACATCCTACCGGTGCCAGGCCAATGGTCTTACCCCGAATGCCCCACGCATCAATAATTTCAGCAATGAGTCTCAGGACAATTCCGTGTCCACAACCTGGACAAAAATGCGTTGCCGTATCGATAAATGCTTTTGGTTTTTCATAGAGAGCGTGCATATCATCTTACCTCCGCTAAATGCAATAATGTATTAGCAGCCCGGTTATTGGGCACAATTTCCACTATTTTTTTGATTACTTCCGAAGATGTAGGAACTCCACCACCCGTCCTTCCATAAAAATGAACTGAGCATCTCCCTTCTGTCGTAAGTCTCACATCTTCCACCATCTGTCCTGCACTCATCTCAACCGTTAAGATGCACTGCACTTTTTCTGATATCTTTCGAATAATCTCTTTCGGAAATGGCCATAAGGTAATGGGACGTATCAGGCCAACTCTAAATTCAAGCCGCCGGCTCTTTTTTACAACCTCCCTGCATACCCGTGCTGACGTCCCGTAAGCGACCAATATAACATCGGCTTTATGGATATTAACCGCCTCATAACGAACTTCATGCTCTTCTATTGTCTTATATTTTCTCTGTAAGTGGGCATTGAACTCTTCCAGCTGACCTTTAACCGGATAAAAAGATTTTATAATATTCCTCTTTCTCCCTTCTGCACCTGTCAGCGACCAAGTCTTCTGAGGGAGATGCTTTTTGAATTTCTTATGAAATTCCACTGGTTCCATCAATTGGCCGATCTGTGCATCTCCTAAGATCATAACAGGATTCCGATACTTATCAGCAAGATCAAAGGCGTCGTAGACAAGATCGGCCATCTCCTGGACAGAACTGGGCGCAAGCACTATGATATGGTAATCACCATGCCCCCCACCCTTTACCGCCTGAAAGTAGTCTGCCTGTGATGCCGAAATATCACCCAATCCAGGTCCTCCTCGCTGTATATTAACAATCACACAAGGCAGTTCACTCCCCGCCAGATATGAAATTCCTTCTTGCTTCAAACTAATGCCAGGACTTGAAGAAGATGTCATTGTACGACCACCTGCCGCCGCACTCCCATGAACCATACTAATGGCTGCAATCTCACTCTCTGCCTGAATAAAGGCACCTCCAACCTGAGGCATCCTTGATGACATATAATTGATAAGTTCATTCTGAGGAGTAATAGGATACCCATAATAGTACCTACAACCCGCGACAATAGCTGCTTCCGCAGCGGCTTCATTTCCGGTCAATAATTGTTTCATGATAGATATGCCCCTAGCAAATTGTCTTTATAAATAACGTTTACCATTTAATTATAAATCTCTATTGCTACGTCCGGACACATTATTGCGCATTTCTTACAACCATCACATTCTGCGTCTTCCCTGAACTTTACCGGATGCAACCCGTAATCGTTTATGGAATCGGATAGTACTAACGATTTGTTATGACATACAGGGACACAGAGAAGGCATCCCTTACAATAATTTTCTTTTATTCTAATTACGGCCATAATTCGGCTGTCCTCCCCAATTCAATTTTTCACGCAATACACCATAAAACGTCCGCGTGCCAGTATCAATCATCTGAACCTCAGTATCCGACTTCTCCACCTTTATTTTATCGCCCATTTCTAATTCAGTAAAGACCTGACCATCCACCGTAAAACCGGTACCGCTTAACTGAGATAAGATTTCCATCTCTATCTTTACATCCGCAGAAACTACTAATGGCCGATTCGTAAGGGTGTGCGGACATATCGGCACGATGATAAACGCATTTAAATCAGGCGTTAAAAGTGGCCCCCCCGCAGACAATGAATGTGCAGTAGAACCTAAAGGGGTCGATATGATTAAACCATCCGCCCGGTATGTTGCCACGTCTTCCCCATTAATATTCAGTTTTACGGAAATCAACCTTGACAATGACGAACGGGAGAGCACCGCATCATTAATACCCATGGATTCGCTTATCGTGTTTCCTGCACGTTCAACACGGGATAACAGGAGCATCCTTTTGCGCACCTGATAGTTTCCCATAAATATTTTTTCTAAAGAGGTGCATACGTTCTTTTCCACAAGTTCCGCCAAAAAACCAAATCTTCCCATATGGACACCTATGATCGGTATTTGATTTCTTTCGAGCCCCCGGCACGTTGAAAGAATCGCCCCGTCTCCCCCAAACACTACGGCAATTTCCGCCCCTATATTCTCAATTTTCTTCCCTTTCGACACATCAAGAATTTCAGCAACCACGTGCTTATCCAACCATGGTTTTAAGCCAAAAATTGTGTCGTGAATCTTTTTTTTGCTTAAATCGCCGAGAACCAGAATCTTTTTCATTCGTTCAAACGGATAAACGTTGCTTTGCCGTCTTGGTAAAAGAGCCCCGTATATTCAACAAATCAAGCGTTGCAATAAATTTATCGGCAATTCCGCCTTCATCTAATCCTATGTTTTTTAGCATCAGATTTCGAGGTCCATGCTCAATAAAGCGATCAGGAATACCCATTCGTGAAATCTTATTCACGTTTTCCCTTTCATCAGAAACGAGTTCAAGCACCGCAGAACCAAAACCACCCATTAATACATGATCTTCTACAGTAATGATCAGTTTATGATTCCTGACTAACTCTAAAATAAGTTCTTTGTCGAGAGGTTTGGCAAATCTCGCATTCACCACCGTAACTTCGATGCCTTTTTCGCTCAGCTTTTCTGCAGCTTGCAAACATCGATATACCATTGCACCATAGGCAAGAAGAGCACCATCGGCACCCTCTCTCAATACCTCCGCCTTTCCAATTTCAAATGCTTTATAGTGTGGACTAAGTTTTTCTTCAGGGATATCCTCTCTGGGATATCTGATCGCTACAGGCCTGCCTGAATCTAAAGCAATCCTGAGCATAGATTTTAATTCATTCCCATCTTTTGGCGCCATCAGTACAATCTCGGGTAGATTTCGAAGATAGGCAATGTCAAACATACCATTATGAGTAGGACCGTCATTCCCTACAATCCCAGCCCTGTCGAGCGCAAATACAACCCCATTTCGTTGCAAGCAGATATCATGGAACACCTGATCATAGGCCCTTTGTAAAAACGTCGAATAGATAGCAACCACAGGTTTTAGCCCTCCGGCAGACAATCCATTAGCTAAACCTACAGCATGCTGCTCACAAATCCCAACGTCGTAAAATCGGTCTGGGAATTTTTTACCAAAGGAAACTATGCCAGTTCCATCAGGCATGGCAGCGGTAATACCTACCACCCTGGCATCTGCTTTTCCCATCTCTAGCATGGTATCCCCAAAAACCTTGGTATAGGAAATCTTTGGGGTGGTATTGGCAGTATTCTTAATCTTTCCGTCGCACATCTCGAACTTGCCGGCACTGTGATATTGTGTGGGATTTTGACATGCCGGTTCAAAACCCCGCCCTTTTTCCGTTACTACATGCAAGAGCAGCGGTCCTTCGAGGTGTTTCATATTATTCAATGTCTCGATCAATATCCGGAAATCGTGCCCATCAATTGGCCCAAAATAATTAAATCCAAGATCTTTGAATATTTGTCCGGGAACGGAAGCCCCCCTGCTTATTAATTCAACCACATGCTCCAATGTTTTTCCAACTGGCTTACCAAAAACAGGCACTACGTTCAACAAATTATGAATCTCTTTTCTCATATCTACATAGAGTGGAGCAGTCCTGATTTTGTTCAGGTATTTCGAGAAAGCGCCAACGGTGTTGGAAATAGACATCTCATTGTCATTTAATACCACCAGCAAATTTTTCTTCAGATCACCAGCATGATTCAACGCCTCCAAAGACATTCCCGCGCCTATAGCGCCATCACCCACAACAACCACAGCAGACCTCTTGTATCCAAGAATTGCATCAGCGCAAGACACACCAAGCCCCGCCGATATGGCATTCCCGCTTTGGCCGCACGTAAATGGGTCATACTCGCTCTCATTTTATCCGGAAAACGCTCAGCCCTTATACTGCCTCAGTGTAGAAAGCTTCATTTGCGACCCGTGAGAATCTTGTGAACATATGCCTGGTGACCCACATCCCACACGATTTTATCCTTTTTAAAATCAAAGCAGTAATGAAGCGCAATGGATAATTCGACTACACCCAGATTTGAAGAAAGATGACCGGGATTTTTCGAAACAGCGTCCACAATCAGTTCACGAATTTCCGCAGCGAGTTTTGGTAAATCCTCCAGCTTTAACTTTTTCAAATCCTCCGGGTATTCAATACAATCCAACAGTTTATTCATAGGTTATTATTCGGGATAAATCTAAAAAGTCAGTTTAATATTAAGTAAATATTCATTGTGAATTATTGCTTTGCGTAGTTTCAATCTCAAAATCTTTTGTACAGAATCCACCACTCTCATCCTTCACCAGGATTTGAATCTTTTTTTCTGCATTCTCCAACAGGGTAACACACTGCTTATAAAGCTTAAGCCCCTGTTCGTATTCGGATAAAGTTTCATCAAGTGACAAATCTCCTTTTTCGAGCCGCTCTACAACATCTTCTAATCCTTTTAGTGCACTCTCAAATTTTATCTTTGCCATCAGTATTGGTATTGTCTTCGATTTTGATGCATGGGAATATTCCCTTTGCATTTCACAAAACATCTTAATGGTTTCATCGTTATTTAACTATCTCAACCACTGAGGACACAAAACCACCCTGAAACAATCGGGTCTTTAATAGTTTCCCAATACTCACAGCATCTGCAGACTTGACAGGCTTATCCTCCCCGACATTGGTGGTGATAGAATACCCCCTGTTCAGCACTCTTAAAGGACTCACGCTGTCTAATCGGTTTGCAAGACCAACAAGTCGCTCACGTTCTAATGCAACGGTATGTTTTCCGGCTGTAATAAGCCTTTGTACAATCTCATCCACATCTTGTTGCAACCGGAGTACCCTGTCGAATGGCCTCTTAAATGCAAAACTGTTTTTAATCCTCAACAACGTAGTTCGCTCAACTAATATTCTATTATACAATACACGCACAAGTCTAGTCTTAATTTTTTCAACTGTGTCTTGTAACTGATCATACCGTGGGACAACCAACTCACCCGCCTCTGTAGGCGTGAGTGCCCTTTTATCTGCAACCAAGTCTGAAATAGTCACATCAATTTCATGACCTACAGCAGAGACAACGGGGATCTTTGAGCTATAAATGCTTCGTGCAACCACTTCCTCATTAAATGCCCACAGGTCCTCTAAACTACCGCCTCCCCGTCCCACAATCATTACGTCGACATCAGGAATAGTATTCAAATCACCAATCGCCCGTGCGATATCCTGTGCTGCACCTTCGCCCTGCACCTTCACCGGATAAATGAGAATTTCGACCCTGGCAAATCTTCTGTTGATTACATTTATGATATCCCTGATTGCAGCCCCCGTTAAAGATGTTACAATGGCAATCCTCTTCGGGAGGAGCGGAAGTTGCTTTTTGTGTGCCGGATCAAACAAGCCTTCCTTTTCAAGGCGTTCCTTTAATTGTAAAAATGCCAGTTGCAACGCCCCAATTCCTTTCGGCTCCATACGTTCAATGATCAATTGATATTGACCCCGAGCTTCATAAACAGTAACTGAACCAAAAGCCAAAACCTCCATCCCGTCTTTTATCTCAAATTTTAAGTTGTTTGCACGAGTCTTAAACATAACGGCTTGAAGTTGCGCATTGGCATCTTTCAACGTCAGATATACATGCCCCGATGAAGGCCTCTTTACATTGGACACTTCTCCCACGACCCAAATATTAAAAAATTCCTGCTCGAGTGAGCCACGTACCTTTCTGGTAAGTTCAGAAATCGTGAGTATCTTATTTCGGCTTTTTGCTGTATCAGGGAACACGGGTAGCGTCTTGGCAAAACTCATTTAATCACCTTCTTTGACTTCGATTCTTTTGATACTTTCTGCATTTCCTGTTTGACTATTCACAACTATCTTCACACCACTTATACGCACGTCCCTTTCTGCTACTTCAAATCGAACAGGCATCTGTGTTACAATAGCTTTTAATACACACTCAATCTTTCTTCCAAGGATAGATTCGTGCGGACCGGTCATTCCCAAATCACTGATAAAGGCCGTTCCTTTGGGTAATATTTTTTCATCTGCTGTAGGTACATGGGTATGCGTCCCAACAACAGCACTCACCTTACCATCCAAATACCAACCCATGGCAATCTTTTCGGAGGTTGCTTCTGCATGCATGTCCACAAAAATCACCTTTGTCTCTTTTGAAATATGCTTCAGAATCTCATCAGAAATTCGAAAAGGACAATCTATTGGCTTCATAAATACCCGTCCCAGCAAATTAATCACACCTATCGGATTTCCCAATTTAGAATTCCTCACCACATAACCTTTTCCAATCGCTAACGGAGAATAATTAGCCGGTCTCAGGACGTTTGCATTAGCTTCCAGCATAGGGAGTATTTCCTTTTTGTCCCACAGATGATCACCCGTAGTTATAACATCGATACCATAGGAAAATAATTCTGCGGCTATTTCGCTGGTAATACCAGCCCTGCAGCTGCATTTTTCGCCGTTTGCAATACAAAAATGTATTTCTTCCTTACTGATAAATGATTTCAGCTTGTCTTTCAATATGACACGGCCAGGTTTCCCTACAATATCGCCAATAACTAAGACGTTAAGTTTCATTCCGTATGCTTTCTATGCATATGCTTAAATTTCTCTATCAACCGGCTTTCAACATACGGCGGAACGAATGGGCTCACACTGCCACCCAGGCTAACGGCCTCTCTGATAAGTGTAGAATTCAAAAAAGAATATTGTTCGCTGGTCATTATAAATACAGTTTCAACTTCCCTATTAAGGACCCGATTGGTTAGTGCCCTCTGAAATTCATATTCAAAATCCGATATAGTGCGTATACCCCGTAATATAATATTCGTTTGTTGTTTTTTGAGATAATCCACCAACATCCCGTTAAAACTGTCTACCTCAACATTTTTTAAATCCCTGACATGCTCCCGAATCATCTCCATACGTTCCTTAACTGAAAAGAGTGCATCTTTTAATGGATTACAACCCACTGAAACGACTAATGCATCAAAGACAACACTACCCCTTTTAATTACGTCGAGGTGGCCATTCGTAACGGGGTCAAATGTTCCTGGATAAACTGCTTTTTTCATCATCGTTATTACAGCCTAAAACCAAAGACGTCTTGATTTTTTCTCCAATCCTTTCGGTGTAATGTCAAACCTATAGGAACTATCATTTCTTACAGGATCTAATTCCAGGGTAAGACTGGCTACCCAATCGTGAAAATAGCGGGATAATACAAGATCGGTCTTGAGATTCCTGGATTTATCTTCTGTTTTTATATCTCCATCCTTCACATCAACTATCTTCGTAGAATTGAAGTCATACTTTTCCCCGACAAGCACACTCCACTTTTCACTAATCTTATAGTCAGCCGCCAGGATAACGGTGGAACTGATGTCTCGTATATATCTGTATTCGATGAAATATTGCCAATCGGGAGAATTGTAAATCTCCAAACCAGAAGAAAGAACATCAAATTGGAACTCTTCCATATTAAACTCATTCCGTTCAGAAACAAACGCAATGATATCTGTTAGTTGTGTTCTGAAATCTATATTCACAAAATTGTCTTTTCTTATAATAATCCCATTTATGCCGTCATTATACAACCCGGCACCTGATAGAAACGTATAATAATCCAGGTTGAAGTCAACAAAATCGACTGTTTTTTCATAGCCCGGTTCCCCTCGTTTTGTCTGAAATTTATTTTTTACACCCACAACAGCGATGTGAGATGAATCCAATGCATCGATCTCATCGTATTGATATAAATCATTGGGGTCCTCCGTAACAACCGGACTATACGTATAACGTAGTTCCGGAACAAAAATATGTCTTAAACGATTAATTCTAAAGAAATCATTGTAAACACTGTAGTTTCTCCAATGCGTCGAACTCCAATCAAATCCAAGAGAGCCGATGAAACGCCCCACGGCTGGGCCATTTGCCTCATCAACGGTATCAGATGTGTCAATACTTTCTGTATACCCACTGGCCCTGCCTTCTACAAACGGGTTTATGTTGAAAATCCCGGGTTTAAACGGCATACTTACACGGTTTACACTATCCATCCGCGCAAGAGATTGTGGTTGGACTTCCGATTTGACCTGTTCCAGAGAACCGTCAAAATAAGTTACGGCAGACTCCGATGTGAATATCAGCTGATTATCCCCAATCGGCTCTCCTATGATTCGATATGCTGCCTCAGGCAACCGTTCCGCATATCTCTTCTCCCGCAGAGAATCTATCGTTGTATCAAATCCATTAAATTGTTCGTTAATTAAAAACGTTTCTGCTGAAGTATCGTGAATTCTTCGTAAATATAATACCGTCTCGCGATCTTTCTCTTGCTTAAATTCGTACGGAAAATATTCCCTGAGGAATCTCCGATCACTCAAATAGGAATACTCCATATCCAAACGCCAATCCGCAGGCAATTGCTGTCGGTGTCTCCAAAGGATAGTGCCACGGTCTTCATGATCGATAGGGACGTCGTTAATATCAGAATCTCCATGGTCTTTGATATAGTAGGTATCGATATACCCCAGCATATCCCGCCCTTTATATTCAAAATCAAGCCCTGTGCCAATCCCCCTCTTCTCCAAATAATCCAGATTCAGGGTAAGGTCGCTCCAATCTTTTTGATTTCCACCTGTAACGGTATACAAATCCCAGTCTGATTTGAAAAAGGTGCCAAAACGTGAAGAACTTCCGAATTGCCAGTTTTTTAAGAGTCGCTCTTTCTTTCGCACATCCAGGGATAAATATGGCATATATGCAACAGGATATTCATCCAGATAAAGTGTATTGTGCGTAGAAGAGACTACATTATGAATACCCCTCTGGACCAATCTGATCCTTTTCCCTTTAAAATGGTAGTGGGGATGTCCATATCCGCACGTACTTATTGCGCCATTGGTAATCTCATATTGCCCTTTGCCAATATGCCGTATCTCTTCTCCGCCAATATAAGCAGGCATGCCGGCCAAAGCAGACGATGCCTGGCTTTTCTTCTTACGTCCTTTTCCTTCAAAGACATCTCTGGTATCACTTTTTTTATCTTCTGGCTGTTTAAAAGGAATTGTTCTAATCTGACTATTGATAAAAATCCCCTTATTCTCCTTTTGGCTTTCAAATATCCTGTCAGCAACTACCACATCATCTTTACGGCGCATCGTCACATTTCCTTCTGCATACATTTCGCCCAAAGGCCGTTCCGAGCGCCTTAAGTTATCCGATTCTGCTTTATCAAACCACAAGATTACACTATCGGCATCTATCGTCATGTCCTCTTTCCTAATGTCCACATTTCCAAGGGCTACTACGATCCTCCTGTTTCCTTCTTCCCACGAATCAATGCTGTCCGCAATAATATCAACCATCTCTTCTTTTTGGGAAACCCCTGCAGCCAGTCCATCCTTTGGGATATCGGTAGATAAATACTCTTCTTTTTCCATTGAACGAACTTCTTCGCCCCGCAGGACAACCTCTGCCGACTGGGCATCTTCAAAAGTTTCTATCGGTTGTATCTCAGGGTCAACTACCACGCCCGTCATCGTCTCAAAGCTTAAATAGACCTGTTCATACTTTTCGTAATTTTCATCCTGGAAAATAGTTACTTTTCCTTCGCAATACACCTCCACAGTTGCCTCCGCGTGCTGCATTGCCTCTTCTTCGTGAAACCAACAAACTACGGTATCCGCATTAATCTGAAATGGTCCCTGCACAACCCTTGCGTCTTTATTGGCAACAAATACCCGAATTCCATCTTTTTTCCACGTGCGAATCTGATTACCAAATAAGGAAAAAGAACGTTGTTCGATATTTTTCACGCCAGAAAGCAAGCCTTCTGCGTAGCTATATTCTTTTACAACAATCAACAGGGCGAGAAGCAAAAAAGCTTGCAGTGTTCGCATGAGGATAAATTTAAAATTGTTGCGCTGAAATGAATTTTTTTATGTGACCGATCACATAATCCTGCTCTTTCTGAGTAATCTCGGGAAAGATCGGCAGGGCTAATGTTTCACGAGATGCTCTTTCTGACTCGGGCAAGTCGCCGCATTTATAATCCAAGTATTCAAAACACTTTTGCAAATGAAGCGGAACAGGATAATAAATAGCAGTTTCTATCCCTTGCTGTTCAAGGTATTTCATCAATGCATCTCTCTTAGGCGTTGCTATTACATACTGATGAAATATGTGGGTATTATAGGATTCTATTTTCGGCAACCGGATAGGCAACCCCTGTAAATATTCATGATAATATGCAGCAATCGACCTGCGTTTCTCAGACCAGCTATTCAGGTATTTAAGTTTCACAGAAAGGATAGATGCCTGGATAGCATCCAACCGCCCATTAATCCCAATGTACGAATGGTAATACTTCTGCTTTGAGCCATGCACCCTTAAGATTTTGATAAGCTCAGCAAGCTTATCGTCATTCGTTGTTACAAGTCCCCCGTCACCATAACCACCAAGGTTTTTTGTGGGATAGAACGAAAAACACCCTACATTTCCCAAAGAACCCGCATTCCTCCCTTTATAATCCGCCCCTATAGCCTGTGCAGCATCTTCGATAACCATCAATCCATTGGCACGCGCAATCTCAAGGATGACGTCCATATGTGCGCACTGTCCATACAGGTGAACCGGCAGGATCGCCTTTGTCTTTTTGTTTATCGCGGCTGAAATCTTGTGCCCATCGATGTTGTAGGTAGAGGGATCGATATCCACGAAAACCGGAACCGCTCCTAAACGCGCAATCGAGCCTGCCGTTGCGAAGAAAGTAAAAGGCGTTGTGATGACTTCATCACCGTTTTTAATACCACATGCCATTAAGGCTAACAAAATTGCATCAGTACCTGAAGATACGCCAACGGCATGTCTTATACCACAAAATTGCGCTATACTAGCCTCAAATGCCTCGACAAAAGGACCCAGAACAAAAGACTGGCTAGCTACTGCCGCTAAAACCGCTTTATCTATTTCCTCCCGAATACTTTCATACTGCCGCTTTAAATTCAGAGAACTTACTTTCATCAACGAAGTAACAGTTTCCGTAATGGTCAATTAAATTTCAATTCCTAAGTTTGCTAAACTATTATATTTGCATCATTAAAGGTTCTCATTATATGGAGAGAGACCGGATTTGTCAACCAAAAAAGACCGCCCAAAAACATCCGTCCCTGCCAAACCAGAACCGAAAAATAAATAACTTTGCGGGTATTGTCAGTGTTGTTATAAAACATCTGAAATAATTTCTAAAATAATTAAAGCGTACGATCATACGTCATGATCAAGTCCATCCTTTGAAAAAAGGATAAAAAAATAATATTTTTCCCTCACGCCACCATTTCTTTTTTGCTATAAAATATGTATAAAGAAGTGTGTAACTTTATACACCCTTAAAACCCGGCTTAACAAAATTTCATTTCATCAAAAAATTATCTACTATTTCACAAGTGACGAAGCTATAAAAATTTCTCAGGCCATGTATAGAATTAATAAATATCATTTTAACGAGTTTACGTGCCAGGCAAATTTACATAAGTCCAACTATGCAGTTTTGATTAATGTACCAGATAAAGGGATAAAATACTCCCCTGATTTTGACTTTTCTGAAGAATATTACCTCCTGAAGAAACTCAGTCATCCACAAATACCAATAACGAGCGATTTTGGACAAGGAGCGTTGTTCAGAGACGAAAAATTTTTAATCAAACAAAATTTTATCATATTACAGCATATTCATGGATATGACCTTGTAGATTATTTCAATGAAAAGGACGTTGAACATGTTAAAACGATTGAGGAAGTTATACAATCCTTCATAACCGTTTGTGATCCCTTGCAGCATGTCCATGATAAACATTACATTCATTGCGATTTAAAACCCGGACACTTGATCCGTGATCAGAAAACGGGATTAGTACATATTATCGACTTTGAATTAGCCATTGAAAAAGGCGGGATAATTAAGGGAATTAGTAAAGAATATGCATCACCAGAACAATTGCTAATGCTTAACTACCTGAAAGGCCGCCCCAGAAATGTCCATGATGAGGCTATTTCTTCTGCCGTTCGGCTGGATGGCAAGACAGATCTTTATTCTTTGGGTCTCATGCTATATCAAATAGTAACAAAAAAATTATGGCAGACAGAACAGGTTTTACCCAGTAAAATAAATAGTCATATATCACAGAAACTGGAAGTAATCGTGAGCGGACTATTAGAAGCAAACCCCGCACAAAGAATTCCATCTGCAGAGGAATTAAAAAAAGCCTTGTGTAGTATTTGAAATTTATAAATTTTTTGTACTCATAAATAATCCATGAAAAACGTCATCTTGTCAGATATACACAGCAACGTGGACGCTTTGCTGGCAGTAATTAAAGAAATCGCCGAAAAGGAAGATGCTATTGACAGGTTATTAATAGCTGGCGATATTGTTGGCTACGGTGCATCGCCAAATGAGTGCTGCGACATGGTGCGGTATCTCATCTACGGCAGAAATAAAGTTACTCTGGAAAATATCTATACAATCACAGCCCAGCCATATTTCAATACAGAACAACAGAAAACCCTGTTGCATGCTGTTATGTCACTGGAAAGGAAAGGTATTGCTATCTACGGGAATCATGATAGGGAGGCAGCCGGCGAACCATCCCTTACTACCGAAATGAACCCCGTAGCAACGACTGCAGTGGAATGGACTAAAGGGGTACTGACAAAGGAAAATCTTAAATTTTTAAAACGCCTGCCCCTGAGGATGAAATTTAGTAAGGAAGGATTTGAAACTGTACACAGCACACCTTCCTATCCTCAAGGTTACGAATATGCCAGGAATGCAGGTGTGTTAAAGTACGCAAATCTATGGTTAAACGTCACCTTTGGAGGCCATACGCACCGGCCATCAGCTTATATCTACACCAGGGAAGTCAGAACGGTAAATGCCACAGTCCTGGTTCCTGCAGATAATTATGATATGCGACTTATGCTCATTGAAAAGGAATCAACGAACAAGGTAGAATCTTTCGATATCGATTCAAATAAGGACTGGAAATATTATATCAATGTGGGTTCGGTGGGTCAGCCGAGGGATGGAAATCCGCATGCATGTTATGTCGTGTATGATTCTGCCACAAAACATATCGACTTCAGGCGGGTGCCGTACAACACAGAAGCAGCATCAAAAAAAATAACAGAAGCAAAACTGCCGAACGAATTGGCACAAAGGGTACTAAAGGGTGTTTAGATCAGCTCGTAATGACCCTTTATCGAAAACAAACGTCCCGCTTTTACCACCCGATTTTTTCACCAGATGAATATCGCTGATTACCATCCCCTTATCTGCAGCTTTGCACATATCATATATGGTAATTGCACAGATAGTAGCTGCAGTAATTGCCTCCATCTCTACCCCTGTCTTTCCCGTAACCCTTACCTCTGAAAATACGTCAATTTCATTCATTGAATTATTGCTGTAATCAATCTTTACGCTTGTCAGGTTTAACGGATGACACATCGGAATCAGGCCAAAGGTTTGCTTTGCCGCCATAATGCCTGCAACTCTGGCCACCTCCAATACATCTCCCTTCTGTATCTTTTTGTCCATAACAAGATTAAATGTCCCGGGTTTCATAATAACCTTTGCATGCGCGACGGCAATCCTGTCGGTAATTTCTTTATTGCCAACATCCACCATGCGTGAAGCGCCCTGTTCGTTAAAATGCGTCAACTGTGTCATTGTGTAATATTCACCTCCCTTTTTTATTTTTATCATAATAAAACAAACTAAAGATTTTTCAAAAGACTAAAATGTTACAAAAGATGAAATTATAGAATTCTCTTTAGCCACCCACCTGGTGCATCACGACATGCCCTTTGCCGGAGTGTACCGGGGGTTTCAGATTTGCAGCACGGATGAACGCATCGGTAAGTTGTTCTTCGGTAGGATTATTTCTCAGAATAGCCTTCAGGTCAACCACTCCACCAGACAATAGACACGATCGAAGTTTCCCATCTGCAGTCAAACGAAGCCGATTGCACGAGTTGCAAAAAGGTTGGCTCACAGCAGACACAAATCCAAGTTTTCCCATCGCACCTTTAATCTTATAGGTTTTTGCAGCACCACTGCCGAGCATGGGACTGGGAAGGGCAACAAGTTCATTGTTTTTTTCAATAATATCGATAATATCGGCCATAGGAATATACTTATCCTCAGCGGCCAGATTTTCTTTATTCATTGCCATATACTCAATAAATCGCACTTCGAGGTCACGTTCCAGAGTAAGTTTCGCAAACTCTCCAAATTCGTCGTCATTGACTCCCTTCATGGCGACGATATTAATTTTCGTGTTTTTAAATCCCAAATTAAGAACTTCTTCAACACCATCCAGGACGTCCTTTAACTTCCCACCCCTGGTGATCTTTTCAAACTTTGAGTCATCCAAACTGTCAAGACTGATGTTTAATCTGAATAACCCAATCTCCCTGAGCGTCTTTACATAATTTTTCAGGTAAATACCATTCGTCGTTATAGCCAGATCTTCGACACCGCAAACATTTCCCAACATGCGCAGTAAATATTCTATATTTTTTCGAACAAGCGGCTCTCCCCCCGTCAACCGAAAGCTCTTTATCCCCAACGTTACCGCATGACCCACAACAGCCACAATCTCCTCATAGGTCAAAATATCTTTATGCCTCGCGAGATCAAGTCCACTCTCTGGCCTACAGTAAACACACCGAAGATTGCAGAGGTCTGTTACCGAAATCCTTAATCGATTAATATTTCTAAAATATTTATCTATAATACTCATAACCGGGAGTTTTTATACATTTTCTGTGTTATAACTGGTTTTCGACACAATCTGGTATTCCTTCATCTTTCTCCAAAGGGTTGTTGTCGATATCCCCAGATTCGTTGCAACTTGTTTGCGATTTCCAGCATATCTCTGCAGGGATTCGATAATTGTCTTTCTCTCCTCCTGCGCTAAAGCAGCCCGAATACCTCCCATCTCTTTCATGACGCCCATGATATCCGCTGGTGATACTATCTCTAATGCCAAGTCAGCAACCGCAACCATATCCCCCTTCATCAGGGTAACAGCCCGCTCTATAACATTTTCCAATTCCCGGACATTTCCCGGCCACGGGTAATTTAAGAGCGATGCCATCGCATCTCCTGATATTTCTGGTGGTTTTTTTCTCAGCTTGTTCGCATAGACGTTCACGAAATAGTTGATTAAAAGAGGGATATCCTCTTTTCTTTCCCTGAGAGGCGGCAAGTGGATTCTGATAACATTAAGCCGGTAAAATAAGTCTTTTCTAAAAGACCCGTTTTTGGTTGCCTCATCAAGGTCTTTATTTGTTGCTACAATAGTCCGGATGTCAAGATATATTGGTTTGTTATCACCAACTTTCCGTATCTCACCATTTTGCAGAAATCGAAGGAGTTTGACCTGGGCTGAAAGCGATGTTTCTCCAATCTCATCCAAAAACAAGGTACCGCCCTGCGCCTCTAAAAAGATACCTTTTTTATCTTTAACCGCTCCCGTAAATGAACCCATAACGTGTCCAAACAATTCGCTCTCCTGCAAATTTTCTGGTAACGCCCCACAATTCACAACAACAAATGGCTTATCACTCCTGCGACTATTACTATGGATAGCATGTGCAACTAATTCCTTTCCCGTCCCACTCTCTCCGGTAATGAGCACAGTACTTTCACTATTAGTTAATTCCACAAGGATATTCAAAAGCCTCATCATTACAGGGGAATTACCAATAATACCTCCAAATTTATAATTTTCCCTGGTCTCTTTTTGAAGATTATCGACCTTTTCAGACAAACATTTCTTTTCTAAAGCCCGTTCAACCACGGAAAGGATATCGGATAGCTGAAAAGGTTTGGTAACATAATCATAAGCGCCTTTTCTCATCGCCTGAATAGCGCTGTCAATTGTACCGAAAGCAGTCATGACAACAACCTCAGTCGATGGATTAACATGCTTAATATGAGATAACACCTCAAGACCATCCATTGTTTCCATTTTAAGATCCACAACAACCAAATCATAGGAATGGTCTTTTTGAAGTTCTACAGCCTTTTCCCCGCTTTCGACGCTATCGGTATTATAGCCCGCCCTCTTAAAAGCTATTACCAGAGATTCGCGCATATTTTTTTGATCTTCGATAATCAGAATATTAAACATATGCCCTGAAAACCTATACGGGAACTATACGGGAACTGTCCTACTTTGCCCGTTTTTTACCGGCAACCGTATCGCAAATATAGTCCCTTTGTTTTGTTTACTCTTTACATCTATAAAACCACCATGGTTATCAACGATACGATGCACAATGGAAAGGCCTAATCCGGTACCTTTTGATTTTTTTGTGGTGAAAAAAGGCTCAAAAATCTTTCTTATGACTTCGGGAGAAATTCCTACACCTGTATCAGCAACCACAATTTCTATCTCATTTTTATCAGGTATCTTCAGCTTTTTCACACGGACGAAAATTTTTCCTCCCCGCGGCATTGCATCAATCGAGTTTACTAAAAGATTCCAAAACACCTTCCTGATCCAATTCCTGTCAACATAAACCATAGGGATATCATTTCCATAAATTTTCACAATCTTGATTTCCTCATGAAACCGTGCATCCTGCTCTAACAAAAACACCGTTTCGTCAATAATCCCAAGAATATTACTCCTGACAAAATGATACGCGGCAGGATGTGCAAAGGTAAGAAAGTTGGTAATAATGCTATTGAGACGGTCAGTTTCCTCAACCACCATTTCAAATAATTTTTGATCATCTCCTTTTAAAGATAAGTCTCTCTTCAGCATACACACGGAATTCGATATGGCACCAAGCGGATTACGAATTTCGTGGGCAATCGAAGCGGCCAACTCACCAATTGAAGCCAGCCGCTCAGAGCGCCTTATCTGCTCTTCAATTTTTTTACTATTCGTGATATCCCTCATAATTCCTTCGATACCGACAATATTTCCTTTTTTATTTTTTATTGGATAGGTATTTTGAGAAACCCAGAGTTCTTCTCCATTCTTGCAATAAATTCTGTACTCTAAATCTTTTGATACCTTTAATTCACCTTCCATAACCTTTCGTATCGTATCCTTTACGAATGCGCTATCATGCCTATGAATCATTTCTGCAGCAATGGAAGGATTTTCGTAAAATTCCCGGGGAGTATATCCTGCCACATTCTTCAATGCGCTATTGAGAAACAAATATCTTCCTTTTTTATCCAACCTGAATATCACATCTTCAATATCCTCAACGAGGTTTCTGTACTTTTCTTCAGATTCTTTGATTTTATCAAAAAGACATGTATTGTCAATCGCAATAGCCAGTTGCGGGGCGATCTTATTAATAATATCTACGTGAGATTCAGAATAATTCCTGACATTTTTACTCCCGAAGTTGAGGCTTCCGACAATCTCTCCCTTGCATATCAACGGAAACGACAGACGGGATTTAATCCCTTCTTTAAACAGAATAGGGTCTGTGGAAAAAGACCCTAAAGAGGTATCATGAACCATATAGACTTCGCCATTTTCCACAACCTTCCCGGACAGCGTACCATCTTTAGAATAATACATTCCCTCTTCTAGTTTGGAACCACTATACTCTTTCGAAACAGCAAAAATTAACAATTCGTTCCTCTTCTCATCGAGAAGTGTAATACTCATACGATCAAACTCGACGACCTTACAGAGTTCCTCACTGAAAGATTTATACACTTCACGGATATCAAGGTTTGAAGCCAGAATTTTGTTGATGTTATTCATAATATCCTTCTCTTGCTCTATCTTCTTCCTTTCCGTGAGATCGATGATAATTCCTTCGTAACCAATTATATTATTCCGTTCATCCCGTCTCAGATTACTCGTCATCAGGCACGGCACCTTGCTGCCGTCTTCTTTCTTTAGCTCCACCTCATAATTCTTGATAAAACTATTTTTACACACCATGTCCTTAATTGACTTACCTTCGAGAGGACTAAAAAACACATGCTGCACCAAGTTCAATTTCAAGATATCATTTTTCGATTTATACCCAAATAAATCAACGCCGGCTTGATTAATGTCCGCAAACTGACATTCTGTATCACAAAAAAATACAACATCCTTGCTCGTCTCAAAAAGGCGTCTGTATTTTTCTTCCGATATCCTGAGTTTTTGCGTCCTCTCCTCAACAATTTTCTCCAATTGCATCGTATAATTATGGAGTGCTTGTTCCAATAACTTTTGTTCCGTTATATCCCTCGTAATCATCACAAAACCGATCGGTTTCCCATACGTAGATTGCCGGGTAGTCATGATGCTATATCCGGTAAATACCTCTCCATTTTTACGTAAAAATTGCATCTCTTTTTTATACCTGCCCGCGGCCTGTGTTATTTCCAGCATTTTTCCGACCTTCCCTAATTCAACATCCGATTTTTTATACAATATTTGCATGCCCGATCGCTGAATCAATTCTTCCGGCTCATATCCAAACATCCTTTTTGCACCTTCATTGAAGGCCAGGATATTCCCGTCAAGATCAGCAGCTATGATTGCATGCTCAGTAGAACCCACCAGAATACTGTTTAAGAAGTTTGATGTTTCCTGTAGCTTCGTTGTCTTCTCCCGCACTGATTCGGCCATTATATTAAATGAATCCCCAAGCTCACGGACTTCATCCCGGGTCTTTACTGTAACGTGTTGCGACAAATCCCCCGCAGACATCTTCCGCGTTGCCAGTGTCAGCGCCATAATAGGATTGGCAATCGTTTGTCCAATCACCAGCGCAAATGCAATCCCCGCAATCGCCAAAACCACCCCTGCAATAGTTAAGTAGGAAAGAACCTCGAAGATAGGACTCTTTAAGTTATTCATTGCCACGGACACTTCGCCGGCGCTAATTTCTGTTATGACACCCCATTTGAGTTCTGGAATCCAACGCCATACCCCCACTACTTTTTCCCCCATATAACTTGTGTAGCCGTTTATATCAAATCCGTCAAGCCCTTTTAAACAGGAACTTACGCTCCTGGTAAATTGCTGAGTATGTGGCTCCACAACCGCCAATTTCATCGTTGTGTCCTTCTTGATCAGCCCTGCCTCCTCTAATTGATCGGCAAATTTGGATTCGGTAATCATCAAACCATATTGATTGATAATATAAGCATCGTAACTGTCCCCATACCATCTTTCTTGTATTTCTCTGACGAGAGCAGACAGGTCAATCTGAAATATCATTACCCCTAAAATCTGTCCATCTTTATTCATTACCGGCACAGAGACATACATAGCCGGCAACCTGTCCGTCTTATTCACAAACCCATTTGCATCAGAGAAAACGGCGGGTTCACTATCTGAAACATACGCCTTGCCTTCGAGAGCATGACTGAAGCCATCAGCATCAGCAAGGTTTAACCCTATTAATGTATCGTCTGTGGATATTCTAACAATACCGGATGCATCACAAATCATATACCTGAGAAACCCGGCATCGCATGGTATGTGGGAAGGAATTGGAAAATGGTATCGTTGTCTGTTTCTGTCAGATTCACTGCACTTACTACAAACGGATTATGAGCGGCATGCACTGCTTCGCTTTTCAACTTACGCAACCAATCATTTACCGGTGATGCCTTTTTTGAACCAATCAACTGCAAATTACTGATTGTCGTTTCCTGAATGGCCTTTTGCAGAAGGATAAGCAATAAGCCGCATTACCAACAATGGTGTAAGTACCGCGATCAGAAATAAGAAAATTAATTTGTTCTTGACTGAATGAAACATATCGCTACTCTACCCTAATAATTCAATTGACACTGCATGTGTTATGTCAACCAGATATCAAAACTTTCTTTGGAAGAATATCACGGAATGAGAAGAAGGAAGGTGATAAAGACAGGGAATTCACGCTTGAGAACTATGCATTCGTTTTATTTGCTCAATCGTTGCGTTATTGTTTTTTTCAACAAAATTTGGATCTACCGGCACTTTCCTAAAAAGAAACTCTCTGAACTCTGTAACTTTATCAAGCTCTTCTTTGCGTGTCTTGACAAACACGTCACATTTTTAACGATTTCATTAAATACCTTTGTCGCATCTGAATTGGGATAAGCAGTTACAAACGCCTCGCCACTATCACATTTCTCTGTAATCCCCGGGTCTAATGGTATCTTACCAAGAAATTCCACGCCCAGTTTCCCGCAAATCTTCTCACCACCACCCGTTTTAAAGACGTCTATTTGTGCATTACAATGAGGACATACCAGACCACTCATATTCTCAACGATACCGATAATGGGCACGTTGCTGTCGCGAGAAAAAAACACAGCCTTCCTAACATCCAACAACACCACATCCTGTGGTGTTGTAACGATTACAGAGCCGTCTACCTTCCAATAAGTTCGATTATAGAAATCGCCTCATTCCTGTTCCCGGCGGTAAATCCACCAAAAGATAATCCAATGTTCCCCAACACACACTACCCATCAATTCGCAAAGAAAATCCCATTTAGCAGCATCTCTCCAAATTACCGGCATCGATGGATCTTCAATCAAAAAAGAAAGTGATGCCACCTTTAAATTTGGCAATACTTCCAGAGGCAGCACACCACCCGTGCTTCCCTTGAGCCTTTTCCTCCACACCAAGCATCATCGGGATATTGGGACGTGGATATCTGCGTCAGCTATTCCCACCTTATAACCCATCAGGGCTAATGCAACGCCGAGATTTGTCGTTACCGTGCTCTTGCCAACCCCCTTATTACTCATCACAACGATTTTGTATTGAATATCTTTCATGCGCTGGGCAATTGCCCACTTGTTATGCTCTATCTGATCCAATTGACACGATAACTGTTTTCACAAAGCTCACAGGTAAACGGAATCTTACAGTCTGACATCACATCCCCTTTCATAACTCATACTTTTACATCCTTACCTTAACAAAAACCTATCTTTTCGATACAATCTTAATGGCACAGGTGTTATTTATCGTATAACAGGCACTTTCACAAACTCCACAGCCTGTACATTTCTCTTCATTAATCACGGGCTTGCCATCCTCCTGATAAATCGCATCTCCCTGCAAAGGACATTTTATATAACAGAGTTGACAATCCTGCCCACCCCAGGCCAGACACCGTGACTGATTAATCCTGGCGATCCCCATCCTGACTTCATCAACGTGCCCGACAGGTTTCAATGCCCCCGCTTTACACGCAGCGATACACAATAATCCGTTGCACAAGACGCAGGGTTTTTCCCTGGGCACAATAACGGGCGTGCCCACGGCCACATCTGCCAATCCATGGTGACTCCTGATAGCCTTTGCAGGACAAATCTTAATACACTCGTCACACCGTGTACACAAGGAAAGAAATTCTGTTTCTTCAACAGCGCCTGGCGGACGCAAATAATCGCCCTTTGGCATCACACGATCGACTTTTTTACTGGCATAATCTGCAACTTTGTTCCCCACAAAGACAAACATATCTTTGAAAAGTTGCCGTCTGTCCAGTTTTTTTTCTGCATTCTCCATAAACAAACACCCTCTCAAAATCATCCACGCTCTCAAAGCTATTTGTATGACCGTTTTGTCAGGAATTGGCTTTTTTAAGACGTTTTACGAGGAACTGATCTTAGAAAAACGATGTGCAAATATCTGGATTCTAATTTACCAATACCTGGATGTCAAGGTTAAATAACAGGCACAGCCGCACTTTAAAGGGCGTGAGAATTCCTTTTCATTTCTACCCTGTATCTTTTATACTTTATAGGTTATGCAACCGAAAGTACCCATGATATCCTTTGTAGGTAAATCCAATAGCGGCAAGACCACCCTTATCGTAAGGCTCATACGAGAATTGAAATCAAGAGGTTACCGGGTTGCCACGATTAAACACAGCCACCATAGTTTTGAGCTCGATAAGGAAGGAAAGGATAGCTGGTTGCATACCCAGGCTGGGGCAGATGCAGTTGTTGTGGCTTCAAAAGAAATGACAGGGGTCATACACATTGTGCCCAAAGAACTTCAACTATCAGAGATAGTGAATACCTACTTGCACGACATGGACATCGTGCTTGTTGAGGGCTACAAAACCTTAGCTATTCCAAAGATTGAGGTGTTCCGATCGGAAATCTCTACTGAATTGGTATGTAAGGATGACCAAAACTTAATAGCCGTTGTTGGTAACAAAAAACCAGATGCCAGCATACCTTTCTTCCTTATCGATGAAAAAGCCTCTTCCATCGCTGATTTTTTGCTATTACGTATTAAAAAAAATTTCTTTGAAAAGTATGACTAAATACGCACCGTAAAATTCACCCGTTCCCCGTTCATAGTTACCGGTCAAAATTGTTACATTTTACCTTAAAATATCTCTCTGCCAATCGGCATACACCCTTACCATACCAATCGTACAAACAAAACGCGACATACACGAATCGTACGCCAGAATCCAATTGACAACAAAATGGTTATGCTGTAAAATTTTTTGTATTGACTGAAAATCAATTATACTTTTTGTTATAATGCATAGATATACATGAATTTACCGCTTCGCATACATACACTTAACATAAAATCATGTCCATTAAATTCCGTGCTGATTTTTTTAATAAAAATCTGTTTTTACTTCTTATTGCCGCATCGCTGGTTATACATGTCATCATCATCTGCTTGTCTCCTCAGGCAAATCAAATTCTCAGTCTAAGGTCACTTCGAGACAGCTTTATCCGGGAACCGAGTGAATATGCAGTTACGATGGAACTTGAAAATGCAGATGCCCGGATTGAAAATGTTTCAGACTCAAATACCGCACAAAACGAAAACAAGCCGAAGAAAGAGGAAGATGATGAAAAAAAAAAGCATAAAATATTTGCAGATACTTCAGAAAATACAGAAGATGAGAATATAAACGTTGATACAGATAAGATCGGCGAAAAAGGATCCGTAGCAAAGGATAATTTTCCCAACAACAAACAATCGGTCAATAATGAGCCCCACGCTGAGGGACACTCCACAGCACCACTTCTCGGCAAGGGGAGAGCTGGCATACCTTATGATATCCGGCAACAGCCACAAGAACAGGAGGTTACAGCACAGGCAATTATTCCGGAAGACCGTGCCCAGGATAAAAATTCTCCGCCCCGTTATGCCAATCTGACTAAAGGGCTGGAAAAGCAAGAGGCACCTCCGGGGAAACCCCTTCACGTGGTACAGCCACAAATACCATCTGAAGACAGAAAGGCACATTCCTCCGAGATAAAGACAGGAGATAGTACACACGTCTCAAAAAGAGAACGTCTTACCATTGGACAGAGCATCAGGCAAGAAGATACAGAACCCTTGCCCAATAGTGAAGGGGTACTATTTACGGATAAACAGGACGAGGTGAATAAGGAGTCTGAGACAGAAGAAGAATCGTTGCATCCTCTCAAGGAACACGAAACCGGAGAAAAGGCGGATGCGGAGACGAAAGACCTTAAGGAGACGGAGAAACCAAAGAATACCGCAATTCCCAAACCTGAAATGGCTGCCCCTCCACCAGAATGGTCAGGCGCTGAACCTCAACGCAGACTTGAACGTGGATTGGATAAAGAGGAGAGCCCCGGCGAAACAAAAAAACCTAACGCCTCTTTTAATATTAGTGCGAAAACGGGAGGGGAGAAAAACGATCCGGTACTTTTTGAGGATACGATATCAAATGCTGCGATCCCGGGTGCGCCATCTTTTAACGTCAAAAAACATGAGTATGCCGATTATTTTAAGCATATCAG
The DNA here is from genome assembly GCA_015075005.1 of Planctomycetia bacterium. Lineage (GTDB taxonomy): Bacteria > Planctomycetota > Brocadiia > Brocadiales > Brocadiaceae > Brocadia. Next base: position 153,777 of record JABTVC010000001.1, on the reverse strand, counting down.
GGATAGAATATCCCTGTACTGGTTCCTGGGATATGGAACCCGCGCAGAGATAAAATTAGAAACCAGAGACGACAAACCGATCATTGTAGAATTTAAGGTCTTACCGGATGGTTCTATTGGTGATGTAAGGATTGTGGATGATGCGGGGAATTTTAATCTTGCATCCAGACTTATATCATCGATTAAAAATGCGGCACCACTGAATCCTTTTCCACCCAAAATCAAGGAACCATCAATCGACGTGAGGTTTAATTTCTATTTTTTCTAATATGATTCTTGTGTTGACCAAAAAAGTACAGATATTTATCATATAAATCGCTTTTCGTTTTCTCATCATTTTCAATACACAGACAGGAGGAAATAATACCTTGGAATGGCTCATAGGCGGTGGTTTTATCATGGTACCACTATTAATTTGTTCCGTTTTAGCCCTTGCGGTAATCATTGAAAGGGCAATAAATTTACGCAGAGATAACATCTTAAAGCCGGAGATTATCCAAACCATAGCGGCAATACACAATCCAGAAGATATCCCCTTTGCAATCTCCAAATGTGAGGTCATATCAGGTCCTTTTTCAAATCTGTTACGACGGATACTCTCAAATAACCATCTCACACGGGAAGAAAAATTTATCGATATCCAGGCAGCAGGACGACAGGAGGCCAAGTCGCTTGAAAAGAGACTTTTGGTATTAGAAGTCATTACAGCAATAGCCCCCTTATTAGGATTACTGGGAACCGTACTTGGATTAGAGGACATCTTTGGGGTTATTTCCGAACTGGGACTCGGGCAGGCTAAGGCATTTTCTGCAGGACTGGCAGAAGCGATTCGAACAACCGTATTTGGACTTTTTATCGCAATCCCATCCCTTGTTGCCTATAGTTACTTCGACAAAAAAGTGGGTATCTTTATCCTGGAAATGGAAGAATACTCCATGCGTATCCTCAATAAACTTTATCCCGCTCAGGATCATAATAAACGATAAACCAGAAATCAGAGAATTTCTTTGTTATAAATTCGTATTATTTGTGGCTTAATACTTATATTTTTCTGTTCTATAAAACTATGCGATTCCGTGAAAAACGCGTCACAAAATCTATCATAAACCTTACCCCCATGGTGGACATGCTGTTCCTGATCCTCCTGTTTTTTCTGGTTACATCCAGTTTCATTGAACAGCCAAACATCAAGCTGGAACTCCCCTCAACCAAATACGCCGCCACCAGTAAACTTGAGGAGCGGACATTAACGATTTCCCGGGATGGTAAACTTTTTTTTCAGAATGAACCCATTGAAAGAAATACCCTTGTTCCTGTTTTAAAAAATGCATTTTCAAAACAGGACGACAAGACCCTTGTTTTGCGGGCAGACAAGAATGTTCCTTACGGCGTCGTTGTAGACGTCATGGATGCCGCCAAAGGGGCAGGTTTAAGGAGAATCGTTGCCCCAACTATCATTGAACCCGAAAAACATCCTTAACCATTTAAAATGTCAAAATACTGACGGATAATCGTATATGTCTCACGAAAAAATAAAACTATGCCCGGAATGCGGATCAGAGTATTATGCGTATATTTCAGTATGCGCCGACTGTGGCGTCCCTCTGAAAATGCCGGAAGAGATCGGAAAAAAGAGGGATATCAAACCGGACGTTACCGCTCATCCCCATGAAGAATGGGTTGCAATCAGGGAAGAGGGGAAAGAAGGCATCCGGGAGCTATCGGATTTACTTTCGAGAAACGGCATTTCTTCTAAAATTGCATTGGCACCGGGTTGCAGTACGGGAAAGTGTGGATGCCGGTATCTTCTTTTGGCGGCAAAAAAAGATGCGCACGCCGCACACAATTGCATTGAGGAATTCCACACGCATAAGTATCCTGAAATCAGAACTTCAGAGGAATGGGAATCACAGGGAAGGTGCCCCGCCTGTGGTTATTGTGTGAGTCCCGACACGAAAGAATGTCCTGATTGCGGCCTCTTGTTAATTAGTGAAAAGTAATCGCTATGGCTTGATTAGCAGTGTTTTATTGATAATCCGCATCTCAGGTAATAACAAAAATACGCCGTTTAACGTGTCTCTCAATTTTCGTTCGTCATTTTTCAAAGATTCGACCCCCTCATATCCTTCACGAAGATCAAATAGCTTTGGGAGAAATACGGAATCGTAGGATTGCCGACTATTGAATTTATAAACAAAGAAGGGTTTATTGCTCGTGACAAGACGATTACAGATTTCGTTGATGCAGAGGAATTCCTCCGCATCTTAAGAAGTATGTAAGGGAATATTACAATACACCCTTATTATGTCCCTATAGGAGTTAATACACTTATTTCTTTGAGCATTGCAAGCTTGGAAGCATCAAGTATTTCAATTTCAAGGGGTAAATCCTTGCTGTCGAGATGAAGAATTACACCTTCTTTTAAATCTATTGAATCTTTAGGAATTCCATCCCTAAGTTCTATTAAAAGAATATCAGCGTCCTTTGAATATTTTATCTTCATAAATACTGCCTCCTTTAAAGTAACGGTTTGTATATGGAAAATATATCGTAAGTAATACAGGCAACTCCCCTTCATACTCATAAACAGCTCTAACTAAATGTTTGCTATATCTTCTATGAGCAATGAATCTATTTCTGTGCCCAACAAGAACTTCCTCAGGTAAAAGCAGTGTTTCAACTACCATTTCTTCGGTAATCTCCCACCGTTTAGTTCTTTCAATAGCATGAAATAAGAAAAGAATTTTTATCACTTGCGCTTGTATCTCTACCGTATAAATTTCACCTTTCCCGTGAGTTTGTCTACCAATAATATTAATAGTCATTAGCAGTCTTCATTAGTTATATTACGCTATTACACTTCTTTGTATGAAAATTGGTCATATGTTCCGCTAACATTTCGAGTGTTTGAGAAGGGTAAAGCCTTTGAGTTTTACCCTCAATCTCTCTGTTATCTGCCGTTGCGGGCATTTTCTTTTAAAATGAATTTTGAAGGTGACCCTGTCCATTCCTTCAACGAATAAACATCTGATTTAAAATCGGCGAGTAGCCCACATGACCAATCTTGGAATTCTTGGTCACAACAACCGCCAATTACCGATGTATCCACATATATGACTCTGTTGATTAAGTCCCTGTCAACTCAATATACATACTATTGGTTGTAAATTAACAAGATAGCTGGTGTCAGCCCGAAGCGTATATGCTATCTTATCTGCCGTTTACAATCCATTCTTTTGTCCTCGTTATAGCATTTAAGGTATTTCCTTTATCGCTTTCATTTATCTCATTTGATTTAAGATGTTGCACCAACCATAAACCACTTTCTTTAATTCGTTTCTTTGGAGAATGACTTCCTAGCCAATTACTCGATGGTCTGCACATTTTACAATGTGCTACTGTTCCAATGAGAAAACTCTCAAGCCTCTTGGTTACCATTTCTTTCATTTGGACATCTGTCATTATAATGAATCTGAAAGAAAACCTCTCCCTTAATATTCTTGTGATTTCCAATTCTATCATTTTCTCTTTTTGAATATCTCGGCGGTGTCCATATTCATCTCGCTTGTTTCTGGATGTAAAATCTATTTCCCAAATATTTAGATAGTCATCTTTCGCTTTATTTAATAAGACTCTTCCGATATTCGTCCTAAAAATGCTTCTATCGTGCGGGGCGGGTTTGGTAGCGTCAAAATTCATCTTTGATTCATCCAAAAGAAAGTGTTCTTTTATACGACTTCTAAAATTTCCTTCTCCTTTATGGGTGCCAATTCTGACTATTCTTGGTTTATGTCCTCCATGTCCCCAAATTTCCCTGTCTTCATAAAAGAAATATATACCATTTTCAGGTAGTTGTTCTACTTTGAAAGGAAACTTAACAAGTGATAGCTGTTCCAATTGTTCGTGTAACCACTTACATATTTCTGACATTTTTACCCTCCCCCTGTGCAATCGCGTTGATATTATCAAATCCTTATCGCTGACAATAATGGCAGTAATCATTCATTAAAAGTCTGATGGCAAGCAAGAAATTCCAGTATAAAAGAACCTTTGGGGTCGGGTCTTTAATCTTGCTGTTAAAGGCGATTCATTTTTAACAATATACGTATGGTCGAATAATGCCGTCCAGGAGAATCGGCCACTTCCTTCTGGCTGTGACTATATTTCTCTACCGATTCTCCTGTTTTTGCATTTCTTTCCTCTATAGTACTTCCTGTTGTTTATTGAATAACCTTTCCTGGGGAGGCCTTCCGATTTGTCCTGGTTAGGAGTTTCAGACCTGTTCAATAATCTCAGTTGTTACAATCTCTTTTTTCCCTGAAAGGTAACCATACCATTTATGAACGGAGTCAAAGAGGGCAATTACGGCCAGGATTGCCATTAAGGCAACGAGGACTGCGTCAAGCCTGAAGGTAAACGCATCCTCCGCCGTTGGTGACGTGGCCGCCTTTTCAAGAAAAACAATGAAGAGTTCGTAAGACACCGTAAAGGTTGTGACAAACATGAATACCATAGGCACAAACGTCATCCAGGCATATTTGAGTTTATTCATCTTTATGATAATCGTTGTACCCACACAGAAGGCAATTGCAGCCAGGAGCTGATTGGCTACGCCAAACATCGGCCAAATGGTCGATATGCTCCCCGAATAGATAAGATATGCCCATGAACCAACCACAACAAAGCTCGACAGTATTGTTCCCGGGATCCAATGTGTCTTTCCGAGGGGTTTATATGCATAACTGCCCAATTCCTGCAAAATAAACCTGGCTACCCTCGTGCCTGTATCAACAGTGGTAAGGATAAAGAGCGCCTCAAACATGAGTGCAAAGTTATACCAGTACGGCATGAGGGACTTCATCCCCGGAAGGCTCGAAAATATGGAAGCCATACCAACTGCAAGAGAAACCGCCCCTCCCGGTCTTCCTGCAATATCAGTACCCACGTCTTGAGATAATTCAAAGATGCGGCTTACGGGAAAGCCCAGTTGCGCCAATTCATCAAATGAGAGATGGGTATTGATTGCAAAATAGTCTCCTGGTATCAGTATCGTTGCCGCAATAACGGCAATCACAGAGACAAATCCCTCCACAAGCATGGCGCCAAATCCGATGGCCTTTATCTCCAACTCATTTTCAATCATTTTGGGGGTGGTTCCCGATGAGACAAGGGCATGGAAACCAGATATCGCCCCGCACGCAATGGTGATGAACATAAACGGAAATAGTGCCCCGGGTATTACAGGACCACCGCCATGAACAAACCTTGTAACAGCCGGCATGTGGATATTGGGCGCCAGAATTATTACGCCAAGCGCGAGGAGTATAACCGTCCCCATCTTCATATAGGTAGAAAGATAGTCCCTGGGACAGAGCAGCATCCATACGGGAAGTACCGATGCTATGAAACCATAAAAGGCCATAAGAAAGATTATGGGCTTTTTGTCCAGATTGAAATACGGCTCAAGAAAAGAGCCGGGGATGTAGCCGCCAAAAAAGACGGCCAGCACCAGGAGAATTACACCGATAATACTTATTTCTAATACCTTGCCATACCTGATTTTGTAAAGGTACAGCCCCATAAAAAGCGCTATGGGTATAGTTGCGGCTATAGTAAATGTACCCCAGGCACTATGGGAGAGGGCATTGATCACAGCAAGGCCTAATCCTGCCAGGGCAACGATAATGATAAACAAGATTGCTATTGCTGCCGTAATGCCAGCAACCGGACCAATCTCGTCTTTTGCAATCTTTGCCAGTGACTTACCATTTCTCCTGACCGATGCCGTCAGAATAACTGTATCATGAACGGCGCCACCCAGAGACGCACCAATCAATATCCATAAAAAGCCCGGAAGATACCCAAATTGTGCCGCAAGCACCGGCCCTATCAACGGGCCTGCCCCTGCAATCGCAGCGAAGTGATGACCAAATAGTACCCATTTGTGGGTAGGGTGATAATCCCTGCCGTCTCTTAATCGTATTGCAGGTGTTATCCTTTTATTATCGAGACACAGCACCTTTGCTGCAAGGAAACCACCGTACAGGCGATAGGATATGATGAAGAAACATGTGGCTGCAATGACAAGCCAGAGCGCGTTAACATGTTCTGCAGGACGGATAACCTGGGTAACTACCCCAAGTGCACATGTGCCAACAATTGCAAGTACGAGAAGTACAATAGTCGATCTTTTCATGAATTTTACAAACAATTAGTAATCATACTAAACCAAAAGATTACATTATAAATTGTACCGTGCCCCTATGAAGAAAGCTCATCATGTTTCGCCTGCACCTTCACCCGGCGATGCTTAATATATTCGAGAATTGCAGGTATCAATGAGATGATGATAATCACAACAAGCATAAGGCTGAAATGCCGCTTAATGACCGGCAAATTGCCAAAGAAATACCCTGCATAGATAAACACAGGCACCCAAAAAACAGCGCCAAGAATGTTATACAGGACAAAACGGGAATATGACATACGGCCAATACCCGCAACAAATGGAGCAAAGGTACGAATAATAGGAATGAACCTGGCAAGGATAATTGTTTTACCGCCGTACTTATCGAAGAACCGATATGTTCGTTCGAGATATGCGGGATTAAAAAACGAAGACTTGTGCCTTCTAAATATTTTAGGTCCGATATGATAACCAATCCAGTAGTTCACCGTATCACCAAGAATTGCTGCTACAGCTAAAATCGCAACAAGTACATATACGTTTATAGCGCCGGTAGCGGAAATTGCACCAGCGGCAAATAACAAAGAATCTCCGGGCAAAAAAGGTGTGGCTATGAATCCAGTTTCAGCAAATACAATTAAAAAAAGGAGTCCATACACCCACATACCGTAAGTATTTACTATGTCATATAAGTGCGTATCTAAATGCAAAACGAAATCTATAAAATATTTCCCCCACTCCATTACACGCTTCCTTTCATAAAATTATGCAGGCAATTAACATAGTATTTTCCATAGCCGTTGAAGCAATGGCAGTATGGCAGAAAACCACAAGGTTATATTGACTGCCGTAAACATGTCTTCCACATCTGCCTTTGTCAAAGAAATCATTATATAAACTGCCTTACTATAGTTTATTTTACCCAAAAAGATCAAATTCAATTTTAAACGCTGTATCTTTTTATTGCGATTTTTAAGATTATTCTATATACTTAAGCTACGAGTTTAATTATTTTAAGCTATGAGATAGAGTGAAAATTTCATGCAATAAACCAAGGAGTATTGTTCCATGCTAAAGAAGAAATTCGTAAAAGATAAATGTGTCACGTGCAAGCAGTGCATGATGGAGTGCTCGGTAAGACATTCTGTATCAAAAAATATAGCTGCAGCCTTTGCTGAGACACCCAAACCTCGTTACCGATTGCAAGTATCTATCAGGAAAGACAAACCCCATATGACGGTATGCCAGAATTGCTCAAAACCTAAGTGTATGGCAGCATGCGAATATGAAGCAATCACAAAAGACGAAGATGGGAACGTGATTATCGACACAAAAAAATGTGTCGGGTGCTGGGAATGTGTAACGCAATGTCCTTTTGGAGCTATCACGAAAGATACCGAACTCAATTTTGCCTTTAACTGTGACGATTGCAAGGGGTATGAGACTATGGCCTGCGTTGAGGCTTGCAAGACCGGAGCGCTCGTGTATACAGAAAAACACGCTCGATATCAACCCGTATAAATACGGCTATCTAAAAAAAGAGTTATTCTTTTAATAAAAAACAGGGGCGAACGGTTGTTCTCCCCTGTTTTTTATGTGAATCCGTTTTAAAACTTTCCTGAAAACCCCCGTTTGCAAGAATAAACACTATCAAGTCTCTGTTATTTTACCACAATATTCATCAATTTCTTGGGCACTACGACGATATTTATAACCTTCTTATCATTTAAAAATCCAGCAAAACGCTCATCGTTCAACACACGTCTTTTTAAATCATCATCGCTTACATCGATAGGCACAGACAGACGACCCCTGACCTTGCTATTGATCTGAACAACAATCTCTGCCACCTCCTCCTGAATAGCATTTTTATCATACGCAGGCCATGTCTGTTGGAAGATGCTTGGTTTATGTCCCATAACTTCCCATAGCTCCTCGCAGATATGCGGAGTAAAAGGAGCCATTACGAAGAGAATCGTTTCCATGGTGTGGCGGAAGACATGAAAATCAATCTCTTCCGCAGCATTGCTGGGTATGACAGCGTTAAATGCATCGACATTGTTTAACAACTCCATCACAGAGGCAATCGCCGTATTGAAATGCCACGAAGTTTCCATATCATCTGTGATCTTCTTAATTGTTTGATTCGTCTGACGGTAAAGGGTCTTTGCCTCAGGAGAAAGTTTGTTCATATCAATATCCGCACGTTGCACTTTGGCATATACATCTTCATAGTCAGTAATCTTCTGCCACATACGATTCAGAAACCGATGAGCGCCAATCACTCCGCGTTCATTCCACTCGGCGTCCTTTTGGGGTGGACCAATAAAAAGAATGTAGAGACGCAGGGTATCGGCTCCATATTCATCAACAAGGATGTCGGGGCTTATCACATTACCCCTGGACTTGGACATCTTGGCACCTTCTTTGATAATCATGCCCTGGGTAAAAGGGTGTTGAAAGGGTTCTTTAAAATTGATATATCCGAAATCGTAAAGCGCCTTGGTAATAAAACGTGAGTAGAGGAGGTGCAGGATGGCATGCTCCACCCCCCCAATATACTGATCTACCGGCAGCCATTTGTTTACTTTCTTTGTGACAAAGGGGTGACTGTCATCCTTTGGCGAAAGATATCTCAGAAAATACCAGCTCGAATCCACGAACGTATCCATCGTATCGATCTCCCGTCGTGCCATTCCGGAACACTTCGGGCAATTCGTGTTGATAAAGGAATCTACCTCCGACAGGGGACTCATACCGTGCGGCTTAAATTCTACCGTTTCGGGCAGTACGACGGGGAGTTGTGATTCAGGCACCGGCAACACACCACATTTGTCACAATAGACAATGGGGATAGGTGCTCCCCAGTAACGCTGCCGGGAGATAAGCCAATCCCTCAACCGATAGGTCACGGTCTTCGTGCCAAGGCCTTTGTATTCGAGGTGTATGGTAATTTTCTTTATCGCCTCTGTATTCGGCATCCCGTCGAAATTTCCCGAATTGACTTGCATGCCAATATCAACGTAAGCCTCTTTCATGGTATCGGCATGCAGTTCATTGTCGCCCGGCTGAATAACAATTTTAATAGGAAGGTTATACTTCTTTGAGAAGAGGAAATCACGCTGGTCATGGGCGGGCACACCCATAACGGCTCCCGTTCCGTATTCCATGAGGACATAGTTTGCTATCCAAATGGGAACCTTGTCGTTATTGACAGGATTAATGACATACCTGCCCGTAAATATACCCTCCTTCTCCGTCCCCTCTGCAGTCCTTTCCACCATACCCTGGTTGCGCACCCTCTCTGCAAAATCCGTCACTGCTTTTTCCTGTGGAGTACCGGAAATCAATTCCTCAATAATGGGATGTTCTGGCGCTAAAGAAATAAAGGTCGCTCCATACAGTGTATCAGGCCGTGTGGTAAAACAGGGCAATGCCTTGCCTGAATTTTCCAGTTTAAAATCGACACGAACCCCTTCGCTGCGCCCGATCCAGTTTGCCTGCATCGTCTTAACACGCTCAGGCCAGCCTTCCAGCAAGGAGATATCATCCAACAGTTTCTGTGCATATTGACTGGTGCGAAAGAACCACTGCTCAAGATCTCGCTGGCGTACGGGGGTAGCGCAGCGTTCACAACAGCCTTCCACAACCTGTTCATTGGCCAGCACAGTAGCGCAGGACGGGCACCAATTCACTGCTGCCTTCTTCTTATAAGCCAGGTTATGTTCGTAGAGTTTCAGGAATATCCATTGAGTCCATTTATAATAATCAGGATCGCAGGAAGCAATCTCCCTGTTCCAATCATACCCGACACCCCACCGGTGAAGTTGCCGCTTCATGGCCTTAATATTGTTTTTTGTCCAGATGGCAGGATGGATACCACCCTTAATAGCCGCATTTTCAGCAGGAAGACCAAAGGCATCCCAGCCAATGGGAGAAAGCACATTGTAGCCCTTCATAATCTTGTAACGTGCAACGACATCACCAATAATGTAGTTTCTGCCATGACCCACATGCAGGGTACCTGATGGATAGGGAAACATGACGAGACAATAGAATTTTTCTTTCCTGCTGGACTCGTCGGTATGAAATAGGCCACAACCCTCCCAAAATCCCTGCCATTTACCTTCGATATCGGTAAAGTTATATTCTTTTTTTGTCATCAAAACTCCTTAAAACCTTAACCACCGTGGCACAAAGAAAAACTGAAAATGTTTTATTTAAAAAAAATAGCCCGGCATCGTAACCAAAACCCTTAAGAAATTTGAATTCTATCAGAATTCCACTCTGAATCAATCTAAATTCAGAACGAAAAGCCTTGACAATACTTATGTAACATGGTATTTTAACACCCGTTCTGCAAATTAAATGGCCGCAAAAATACCAGAGAAATCTTCTGTCTCCTATATGCGGCTCTGTAGTTAAGCAAATTTTAGGTGGGGCTGTAGCGCAGTTGGGAGCGCGTTTGAATGGCATTCAAAGGTCAGGGTTCGAATCCCCTCAGCTCCACCAATAAATTCAAGGGTAGCAAGTCATCGGTAATACATCTCGCCTCCCTCAATTGTAGTCAAATTCTAAAATTGGAACCCATTGTATAATGTACCCAAAAACTAGACAGTATGCTAAGATAGAAAAAAGCTGCCTGTCGGATGGCAGGATTAGAGAAAAGCCAGGAGTGAAGTGAAAGGGGTATTAAAGAGATGACGAGGAAACACTATAACAGTGAGTTCAAAGCAAAGGTGGCAATAGAAGCGATAAGGGGGGAGAAAACGGCGAACGAGCTAGCGGGAGAATACGGGGTACATCCGACGCAGATAGCGCAATGGAAGAAGCAGGTAACGGAAGAGATACCGCGAATATTTTCGATGAAGAAGGTGCAAGATGCGAGAAAGGAGGAGGAATTGCGGGCATCATTGTATCAGCGGATAGGGCAATTAAAGGTTGAGTTAGATTGGATGAAAAAAAGTGGGACCTAACGGTTGAGGAAAGGAGGGGGTTGATAGAGGCGGAACACGAGAAGATAAGTGTCCGTCGGCAATGTGAGTTACTGGGGATATCCCGTTCTGGCTTGTATTATAAGGCGAGGAGAATGGATATAATCTTCAGTTGATGAGGTTGATAGATGAGTATTATACCCGATATCCGTTTTATGGGGTCAGGAGGTTGACCGAGTGGTTGAGAAATGAAAGAGTATAAAGTAAACCACAAGCGGGTAAAAGAGGTTGATGAGGAGATGGGATTGTATGCGATATATCCGAAGCCTGGGTTAAGTAAAGGAGGTGAAGGGCATAAGAAATATCCGTATTTACTGAAAGGACTGATTATAGGGTATCCGAATCAGGTGTGGAGTGCGGATATACGGTTGAATCAAGGAAATATGTATTTAATGGCAATAATGGATTGGTATAGTCGGTATGTCGTATCGTGGTCGACGTCAATAACATTAGACGTGGGATTTTGTTTGGAGACATTAGACAGGGCAATAGGAAAGGGATGTCCTGAGATATTTAACACGGATCAGGGATCACAATTTACGAGTGATGTGTTTACAGAGAAATTAGACGGTGCCGGAATAAGGATCAGTATGGACGGAAGGGAGAGTCTTTGATAATATCTTCATAGAACGGTTGTGGAGATCAGTAAAGTACGAGGAGGTGTATCTAAAGGACTATAAGACGGTGAGAGAAGCAGAATCAGGCATAAGGAAGTATTTGGAGTTTTATAATAACGAAAGATTACATCAATCGCTTGAATACAAAACACCAGCAACGCTGCATTTTCAATAATGCAAAGGCGTGGAAAGGAGAAGTGATAATAAGTATTAAATAGCTGGATAATAAAAGGTTGTAAGAGAGTGCATGGACGGACGGTCGCATGGTGGAGTTTTCCTGCCACTCTAAGCATAAAATAATTCAAAACAACAATACTAATATTCTATCTTATTTTTATTAAATAATTGTCTAGACAGTGGGGTACACTTTAATCCTCGTAGACCTCATAAAGAAAAAAGATGTTGGAATTTTTAGCATCATAAACAATATCAAACCGGATAGTACCCTTTTTGCGCTCATCCCGAAGTGAACCTCGACGATCTTCGTTCAGCGCATCAATTAATTGTTTACGATACTCAGGGGACACTGTAAATTTTACCAGAATCGCAAACATGCTCTCTTCCTCTATTTTTAAAAGACTGATGGTTCTATGGCTTCTTTGATTATGGCAGTTCACAAATTTAACCATTATAGTTTTAAGCGATTTATAGACATCATTAAAAACAAAAAAGCCTTACTGCAAAAATGTTCATTTGAAAACATCTTCGGCAGTAAGGCTATCTTTTTTATCGCTTCAGCAAGCTCGTCTTTTGCAACCTACGTCCGTATACGTTTGGAAAAGACTCTTATACTTTGCGTCCCCTGATCACTCAGGGTTTGCCCTTATCGTGATGTATTTTTTCATCGTGTGGGTAAAATACATTATTTTTTCCCTATGTCAAGCAGAAAATAATAACTGAAAATAAAAACAATTTTTATTGAGTATTCACTATCAATAACTTTTTGCATCACTAAAATACAAAGGTACGAAGAAAAAAACTTCGTGTTTTAGCGACTTTGTGACAATTTCACATTCCCGTAACACGAATATAGCTCTATAAAACACGAGCATTCATGAGCATCCAAAAAGCCTCTAAAGGGGAAATTTATTGCCATAAACATCAAAAAGGGTATAATTGAAAAAGACTCATTAGTGAATGCCCTTTATTGAATTCAAATGTTTAAAGCAAAATCAACCTTTTTAAAAGAAAGAGATATTATGAAATTATTTAATTATCGGATTTTACTCAGGAAAGAACCAGAGGGTGGCTATACGGTAATTGTTCCTACTTTACCAGGCTGTGTCACCTATGGAGATACCATTGATGAGGCAATTAAAATGGCAAAAGAGGCAATCGAGCTTTATATAGAAAGCTTAAAAATACACGGTGAAGAAATACCCACCGAGGAAGATACCTTAGAATACACTTTAACGATAAATGCTCATGCCTAAACTTCCGCCTCTTACTTCTCAACAGGTTATTAAGCTCATTGAAAGAAAAGGGTTTATTCTTGATAGGACAAAAGGCAGCCACCATATTTACTACCACCCAGAAAACAAAATAAGGGTTGTTGTCCCATTTCATAAAAAAGACCTGCCTAAAGGAACTTTGCATGAAATTTTAAAACAAGCAGGTATCAGTAGGGAAGAAATACAGGAACTTATGAAATAATAATGCTATACATTTCAAATTAATAGAAATGTGAACTAAATGTGAATACAATATCCCAAAACAGTACAAAACAAACCAAAGGTGAATTTTTAATTCTCAATCAAGTATTGTGTATTATTTGATTCAGAAAAAATCGCCTTATGCCTCTCGAGTTTGCAGTAAAATATCTTTATAAACGTCCTCACTTTTTAGTCGATGTCAACTTTCATATCCTCTTTAAATTCTTCTAATGTTGAAATGGATACCTGGTATTTGCCTAGTGCTTTTAAAAAAGAAATCCTATCCATGCCTGCAAGCCGTGCTGCCTTACCGGACGATAGCTTACCAACCTCATAAAGCTTTACTGCTGCCGCTGTTTTCAATTCGTGAGAAAAATCGTCTTTTGTTTCTTTTAATGATACCAGGATTTCATCCGGGTATTCGATTGTTAATGTTGCCATGTTACACCTCATTTATAATTTGAGAGCTAATATAAACTTCTTGACTTGAAAATAGTCTTTCTTTGGCTTTTTTCTTTTTACTTTTTTCTGAACTTATAAAATATCATTGAATAACTCTACAACATAGTATATCAACATTCAACACATGTCAACTTAAACCTCACTAATGCAAAAATAAGAATGTTTTAAGGCAAAATTTATTGCCATACACTTTAAAAAGAGTATAATTTTAAAAAATGGATTAGTTAATGTCCTTTAATAAGTTGGGTCTTCAGGCAAGTGAGTGGGTAAAAATAAGCCATGAAGTGACTGCAACATAGCATAGAACAAGGGAAAAAGGAGTTTTTTATGAGCAAAAAAAACTGTATGATAATTAAATGGAAAAAAAAAGAGACGACTGCTGGACGAATATCAGTTTACAGGTTTGTTCCGAGAGCAGAAATTAAGGGGATATTTGGAGACTCAAATGCCCGCGATATAAGACTTAAGCGGACAAAAAAAACGGTATGCGGGTGTTGTGGAAAGATTCATTGGAGTCAATACGACAAGAAGGAGCGTCGGGTACGGGATTTATCCTGTGGAGATGCACGGATTTACCTGGAAGTGGAGGTACGGCGAGTATTATGTCGGAAGTGCGGAAAGGTGAAGCAGGAAAAACTGGAATGGCTTGCGGACAATCCCCTTTTACACGAAGCGATTTGCCTGTTCTGTGGGACGGAAGTGCAGGACTATGACCGTAAAGGATGTGGCGAAGGATTTCAGGCTGGACTGGGATACGGTGAAGACATTAGACAAAGAGAATGAAGAAGCAACTTCGGAGGTATCCAGTAGCAGCACCTCGTGTAATTGGTATAGACGAAATATCTATAAGGAAAGGCATACCTATCGGATAGTGGTAAGCGATTTGGAGCGTGGAAGGCCGATTTGGTTTGGAGGAAAGGATAGGTCAAAGAGAGTCTTGATCTATTTTACCAGTGGCTTGGTGCAAAGAAGGTAAAAAGCTACGGTTGGCAGTAATGGATATGTGGAAGGCATTTGAGAAGTCAACGAGTGAGAATGCGTTTCATGCTGCGATTCTTTATGACAAGTTTCATGTAATGAGGCATCTTGGGGAAGCGTTGGACAAAGTGCGGAAGATGGAATATGCACGGCTTTCAGGTAAAGAACGTTCGTATATCAAAGGTCAGAAATATACGCTTCTATCGAACAGAGAGAACCTCACCCTTGATGGACGCAAGTCGTTAAAGAAGCTACTCATGGCAAACAAACGGCTCAACACTGCCTATCTGTTGAGGAATCCTTTGGACAGTTATGGAGCTATAAGACAGAGGGATGGTCAAGGAAGTTTTCGATAACTGGAAGGAATCGTTGAAGTGGCAACGGTTAAAGCCTTACGAGAAGTTTGCAGAAATGATAGAGAAACACTGGGATGGCATTGCAGCATACAGCAGACCTGAGAACAAAGTGCGCTTTAGGCTTTGTCGAAGGTCTTAATAACAAGATTCAGGTGATACAGAGAAGGGCATACGGTCTGAGAGATGAGGAATATCTTTGGCTGAAAATTCTTACTTGCATGCTACCAGGGATATAAAAATGCAAAAATTTACCCACTCACTTGCCTGAAGAGCCAATAAGTTTGACTGTTTAATTTTAAAAGGAGCAAAAATATGGTTACAACTGTGAAGCAAGAAAATAAACCCGTTAAGGTTAAGCAATATATTATCGATGATCATGGACGCAAGGTAGCAGCAATTATTGAAATTGAAGAAGCTCAACCGGTTGGAGGAATTACTTGAGGACTTATCAGATATAAAATCTATTGAAGACAGAAAAAATGAGCCCAACGAAGATTACGAAAACTATAGTAATAAAAGAATGTCGTAATTATAGTGTATAAGTTAATTATCAAAAAATCGGCAAGGAAAGAACTTGATAATATTTCCAACCCCTTCTTTTAAAAATCGACGAGGCCATCTTAGCTTTAAAAAATAATCCCCATCCTTATCCTCAATCTAAAAAATTAAAGGGCGAAGACAAGTACAGATTACGTGTAGGTGATTTCAGGGTAATTTACACCGTTGATGAAAAACAAAAGATTATCACGATATACCGCATTAGACATCGCAAAGACATTTACCGATAATCCTATTTGGGGAGCGCTAGTTTTGAAATTTCAAAACTCAATGCTAATGAATGATTGTGAACAAAATGTGAACACAATATCCCAAACCAGTACAAAACAAACAAAAGTGAATTTTTGATTTTCAATGGCAACCCAAACAAAATAAAACACTTAAAACTAAACTAAAAAACGTTCGATGGCTTGGAATTTTTATGGCATTCAAAAGGTCAGGGGTTCGAATCCCCTCAGCTCCACCAATAAATTCAAGGGTAGCAAGTCATCGGTAATACATCTCGCCTCCCCTCAATTGTAGTCAAATTCTAAAATTGTAACCCATTGTTAAAATAACGAGATTGAAAGCTTTAAAGAGCATAGCCCATTTCCTGGTGTAGCAGCAGGCTTTACCACTTCATTTAAGCCTCTCTGAAGCCTTAACTTTTGCAGATGAAGATAAAAAAGAAAATTGGAAAGTCTACCAAAAACGTTTTTTGGAGGGTAAATAGATGTTAGATACAGATATATTGGAAAAAAAACATGCTATATTGGTTGCAGAGTTTGACCGATACGTTATTGAACATCCTGAATTCGCAAAAAAAATTCCAAAGAATGCCCAGATTATTTTGCAAGTTTACGGAGACGATGAGTATAACAACTGGTGTATACAATTAGCTAATAAACAGAGAGAACCAGAACAGAAAGTTGTTTATATTAAAGTGAAGGGGTTAAAACCGCCAAAATCAAGACTCATAAGACCCGAAGTTGTTCTATCATAAATTTTTAAAATTATGATAGATGCGTTGATAAAATTACAGATTGAAAGCCTTGAACAACAGCTAAGGGTTTTAAAGGCTAAAATAACTTTCAGAAAAAAGAAAAGAAAAGAAGGACATTGTCTGATTTATATGGTATTTTTGAGGGCAAAATGAATTTCTCTTTAGAAGAAATTAGTAAATCTGATAGTCAATTTCACTTTGGTGTTTAATCCTTCAACGACACCAGACGAAAACTGCTTTTTTGCCAGAAACCAGTTAAGAATTAACTCCCTATGGTTTCGAAGTGTTTTAGCAACTTTTTTCATTGGTTCTATTTTGGATATCATTACTCTGGTACACCAGCAGTCAAGAAATACTCCGGCCCAATAGGGAGACACATACTCCCAAAACAACGGGAAATCCTCCTTAAGTAATCGCTTGTGAGGGCTCTTTTTTTAATCACTTCCAAGTTTTGTTAGCTCATTTTGCCAGTTCCCCGGGGAACCTCTTCCACCTTCACACCGCAATCTGTACAACCCACTCTTCTCATCCGGTAACGAAAATAGAAAGAAACACCCCAAAAGGGAATAAATTCAAACCGGCGAGACTCTCTCATGGTGTCGTAGGTTGGGCCTGGTTTGTGACAGCCTGAACATACGGCTCTTGAATTCCTGCGGGGATTGATGTCGATTTCTATAACCTGTCCTTCGTTTCCATCCTTATAGTGAATATCCGAATACACAAAGGACTTGAATTTATTACATTTATTCAATATAGTCTTTAGGTGCATCTGTTGCTCCTCCTTTGGAATGAATGGGATTGGTGTTTCATTCATTTAACCAAATTGGACAACAGATGCACACTCTTTTTGCCTTTTTACCCATAGATTTTACTGAAGAGCCAACATTTCAAGTGTGCATCATCTATGAAAACAGTTATCTTTACCCACGACCATCATTTTCTAGAAATTGCAAAAGAAACAAGAAATAAAAAAATAAGAGGTGGTGTGCCAGTTATTTCTGGGACAGGTATCCGGGTGCTGGATATAGCCATTCGATACGAAATCATGGAGCAGTCTCCAGAAGATATAATAGTTGCACTACCACAGATAAACCTCCCGCAGATTCATGATGCACTTTCATACTACTATGAACACAAGAGCGAGATAGATAGCACATGGAAAGCAGCAATTCAAGAAACAGAAGGCATGAAGAAAATGCGTTCTTCTGTTCTGGAGAAAAAAGTTGGCAAGATTAAAAATTATAAAAGAGATTGTATTAATGAAATGATCAAAACAGGACTTTAGAATCTCCAAAATTATTTACGATGAGGCTTTGAAAATAGCCAAAGAAACCGGAGAAAAAGAGAATGCCTGATTATTCGGAAAAAATTCATGGCAGGCGTTCATAACAAGAAAACCAGAAGTTATAATATGTCCATGATCAAGAGTAAGGACACAAACCGGAAATTATGGTCAGGAAACTCCTTTTATTGATGCAGACAAAGAGGTGTTAATTTTTATGAAAATGGTTGGAAAGTTTCTGACAGTCAATTGAAAGATTTGGATATTAAAACAAATTTCAGGCAATGGGGATGTTAAAGACTGGTGATACATGACTAAAATTTATCTTGATATGAATATTTATAATCGGCCATTTGATGATCAGGTACAGGTAAGAATACGACTTGAAACGATAGCCATCTTTTCTGTTTTACAGAGAATAAAAGAAGGAGAATTTTCTCTTTTATGGTCTTTTATGATTGACTACGAAAACAGCCTGAATCCTTACAATGATGTAAGGCAAGAAATAGAAATGGCATCTGCTCTTGCAAATGAGACGGTAGTTCCTGACGATTTCATTATTGCTAAGGCAAGGGAATTTGAAACAATTGGTATAAGACCAAGAGATGCTATCCATCTTGCCTGTGCTTTAAAAGGAGAGGCTGAATATTTTTTAACCTGCGATAAAAAACTAATAAAGAAATCTTCGGAATTGGGGATAAATTTCAAGATAATGAATCCTTTAAAATTTATTGAAGATTGGGAGGTGAGTTAAAATGGCTGAAATGGCAACTGATTTTGAAATAAAAAAGAAAGGGTTGAGTGTTTTGTTTAAAAACCTGGGTGAAGTTGATGCTATGAGATTTCTGTCTCAGATTACCTACGAAAAGAGAGACTCCTTGAAACTTCAGGAAGAGCTATTTGAAGGAATGACTGTAGATGAAATTTACAAGAAGGCAGAAGAGCATTTTGAAAAGAAACAGCGAAAAGGTCAAACAAAACTTGAATAGACAGTTGTTAGAACTTTGCAGATAAAAAGAAAAGCAATCAAATTGCCAAAGAAACCAGGAATAAAGAAAATACCTGATTATCAGGAAAACTAAAATTCATGGCAGACGTTCACAACAAGAAAACCAGAAGTTATAATATGTCCATGATCAGGAGCAAGGGCACAAAACCGGAAATCATAGTCAGGAAATTCCTGTTTGGGAATGGTTTTCGGTATAAACTTCATGATAAAATGTTACCTGGCAAGCCAGACCTTGTCTTCCCGAAATACAAAACGGTTTTATTTATTCACGGCTGTTTCTGGCATGGTCATGAGGGGTGTAAATATTTCGTAGTACCCAAAACACGGACAAAATGGTGGCTTGAGAAAATTTAATATGAAAACCATAAACCCGAATATTCAAAATCTCTTGAAATACGGCGCTCGAAAGCCCAATTCCACTTACTGGTGCCAAAAGTGTAATGTTCCCCTGATTCAGGAAAAATGTGAAAATTGCCGTAAGCAGGGCATTATTGTATCCAAAAGTTTTTTAAGACCGGTTTTTAAAGAAGAACTGGATTTCATTAAAAAACAATCTCGCTCAAGATCAAAATGGCTTTCTTTGCCAGATTTATCCATTTGGGTGGCAAAAAGAAATTATTTCTACAATGGTGAAAGGATTTTTACAACAGAAGGATTAACAGATGGTGAACCTTTAGAAGTAAAATTTTGGGGAAAAAGCACTCATCTACCCAAAAATCCTTTACGTTCAGAAACAATCATATCAAGGTTGAAAAAAGCAAATCAAACGTCATTAAATAGATTGGAATACCACGCTATTGAGTTTATAGAATCAGCAGTAAAAACATTTCATGAAAGACTACCGATCGTGTCTTTCTCTGGTGGAAAAGATTCATGTGTCGTATCCCATCTTGTGAAACTTGCGTTGGGTTCAAAAATAATACATATTTTTAGCGATACCACAATGGAGAACCCCGATACTTATAAAGTCATTGAGCGATTTAAAGAAGAAAATCCAATAATACCTTTTCTTACTGCTAAACCACCTAAGGGATTTTTTGAATTGGCTGAGGCAATAGGACCTCCGAGTAGGATCTTGCGATGGTGTTGTACCACGCATAAAACAGGCCCATTAGGGTCTTTAATTGGCATGGTCGATGGAAATGGTACTGTAACGTTTGTTGGTAATAGAAAAACAGAATCTTTAAGAAGAAGCAAATATAATTCTATTGAATTTGATCATAAAGTTGCAAATGAAGTGTTAGTTAATCCTATTCTCACATGGAATGATACAGAAATATGACTATATATTTTAACGAGGCATATTCAATTTAGTTCAGGGTATAGAAAAGGGCTTTTAAGAGCCGGTTGTTTATATTGCCCTTTTAATACAGGTTGGTCAGATTATGTAAACAATACTATTTATAGTGAAAACACGGATAAATGGAACGACTTACTATTGAGATATGCCACTAAAATTAACCACAAAAATCCTGGTGATTTTGTAACAATTGGATGGAAGGTAAGAGCTGGTGGGAATGGAAATAAGCCAATAGAATTGGCAAAAAGTCAATGCGACACAGAAGAAAACGCTTACAATTATACACTATCAAAAGAATGGGATGAATCATTTTGGGAATATCTTAAACCATTAGGGCAATTAGTTAGATTATATGACGATGGAATCATTGCTAATTACTCTATAAGTAATATAAAAACGAATGAAGTAATGATTATGCTAAGGGTTTCAAAACCTCGAAAGCATATAAGAGCTATTATATTGCAACAGAAAGAGAAAAAATTATTATTACAAAGACTCGATAATCAAATAAGTAGATTTCAAGTTTGTGCATTATGTGGGCAATGTCATAGTTTGTGTGAATATAGTGCATATTCATCTTTAGAAATTAAAAAGTATGAAATAGATGAAAGTAAGTGTACGAACTGTTTTAAATGTATTAAAAAACCCTGTATTGCGATAAAAGCATTTAAAATAACGAGGAGTAAATAGATGGGTCTTATTTCAGGTACTTTTGGTATTGAAGAACTGTGGCTAAGAAAAGCCCTAAGATATGCTCGTTCAGATCCTGTGTTTCTTTCTAATAAAAATAGGGAAAATGCTCGACAGGAACTGGGGATGGGTAATAAGCAAATAGATGCTTTAGTTGATTGGTTAGTATCCTCAAATCTAATAGAAAGGTCTAAAAAAGACAAAATACAATGTTTTTATTTAACAGAATTAGGGAAATTAACAGATAAATATGACGCTGACTTTAGCGAAGATGGTATTTTTTGGGTTATTCATTATTATTTATCTCAAGACAAAAATAAATTGTGGTTTTATTATTGGTATGTAAACGAATTTGAAAAGCAAACTTTTTCACGAAGTGATATTGAAATCGTTCTATCAAATTTTAAAGCAAGTACGAAAAAAGTCATAAACAACTTAGGTGTACTTCCCCTCCTTCAAACCATGAGAAAGACACGACTTGGCAAATCTTTTGGTATCATGGTAGAGGATGACACAAATCAATTCCGGCGAATTGAACCTCCCGAAGACAAGCTTGACCCTATTGTTGTTGCATATATAACTGTGGATTGGGCAAAAAGAAATGAAAGAAACAGTTCAAACCTTGCAGAACTGACGGGATTAAAGGAATCACCTGGCAAGATATTACACCTTTCTACAAGACGATATTGTGAATACCTCGATAAAATACAGGCAATGTTTAATAAGGAGATACTCTGGGTTAGTTATACTGCTGGATTGAATTCTGTGACTTTCGAAAAAGACACAAACCCGCTTGATTTGTTAAAGGCATATTACATAAAAAAGAGAGACGAAATAAGCGCCTTAGATGCTTATCATAAGGCAAAAAGGAGGTGAATAAATGTCAATAGTGTTAAAACTTGATATACCAGAAGGGGCATTTTCAGCACTCCGAAAGGAGCCTTCTGAGTTTGCCAGTGAATTAAGACTCGCGGCAGCAGTTAAATGGTATGAAATGGGAATAATATCGCAGGAAAAGGCTGCGGAAATAGCGGGTCTCACGCGCGCTGAATTTATATTTTCGTTGGGGAAATTTAGCGTTTCGCCGTTTCAATATACCATTGAAGAAATAAAAGAAGAAATATCCCATGAATAGACGATGGGTTATTAATACATCACCATTAATTTTATTGAGTAAGATAGGGTATCTACATCTTCTCACAGACCTGTGTGCGGAACTTGTAATTCCAAAAGGTGTAATAGACGAACTATTCTTTCACAAAGAAGAACAATTAAGGTGGGAACTTTTTCTTTCTTCTAAAAAGGTTATATCTTTGAAAGACCACCTTCAAATACATTCAGGCATAGCAGGATGGGATTTAGGAAGGGGAGAATCCGAGGTTATTACCTTTGCCGTTGAACATCCTGGCTCTGACGTTATTCTGGACGATCTACAGGCTAGGAAATGCGCACACACTTTTAATTTGTATGTAAGGGGTACCGTAGGAATTATTTTAACTGCAAAGAAGAAAAAACTTGTTGTGGAAGCAAGTCCTCTCATTAAATTGTTAATAGAATCAGGATTGAGATTTGATATAAACTGGATAACGCAAGCACTTGAGCTTGTTAATGAAAGATTCGAAATCAGAAAGACTGAATGAAATGATCGAAAGCAACTTTTAAGCTCAAAATTGTATATGATGAGATATTAAAACTCACAAAAGAGATTGGAAACAAAGGAAATGACTGATTATTCGGGAATAAATTCATGGCAGATGTTCACAACAAGAAAACCACCTGCCTGCGTGCCTGCCTGAACGAGATCGCACGTAATCAGGCAACGCACAGGCAGAGAAGTTATACTATGTCCATGATCAGGAGCAAGGACACAAAACCGGAAATTGGTGTAATAAAATTCCTTATAAATAAAGTTTTTAAAATATTTACTTAAATTTAACTACACAAAAACACATGAAAAAAAGGAATGAAAAATGAATGCCAAACAGTTATTAGACAGAATTACCATGAATCCAGAAGTGATGGTTGGTAAACCAACCCTTAGAGGTTTAAGAATTACCGTTGAACAAATTTTGAAGGCATTGGCTGGCGGGTTGACAACACAGGAGATACTTGAAGATTACCCTGAATTAGAACCCGAAGATACTCAAGCCGTTTTACTCTATGCGGCTGAGTTAGTGGGTGAAGAGCAGGTATTTGAAGTAGGCACAGGTGCTTAACGGTGAATCAAAAGAACTTAAAATTCTTAGTTGATGTTGGGGTAGGCAAAAAGGTAGAAAAATGGCTCACAAATCAGGGATATGATACAATGAGCGTGAGAGATATAGATCCGCACCTTCCAGACAGGGAAATATTGAAAATTGCCGTCTCAGAGAAACGAACAAGTTGCCAAATAAATTCTGCGTTTATAAGGATGGAAGATTGAGAATCAGAAAATAGAAATCTTAGCCTGAAAACTAAAATCTTCAATTATTAAATAGGAAAAGGTTCATGGCAGATGTTCACGACAAGAAAACCAGAAGTTATAATATGTCCATGATCAGGAGCAAGGGCACAAAACCGGAAATCATGGTCAGGAAATTCCTGTTTGGGAATGGTTTTCGATATAAACTTCATGATAAAATGTTACCTGGCAAACCAGACCTTGTTTTCCCGAAATATAAAACGGTTGTATTTATTCATGGTTGTTTCTGGCATGGTCACGACGGCGGTAAATATTTCGTAGTGCCTAAAACCCATACACAATGGTGGCTTGAGAAAATTAACCGGAGAAAAGAAAAAAACATTTTTAAAACTTCCAAAACGGCTTAAACCATCAAAAAAATGAATTTAAAGAATTTTATAAGAATATATGTCGACAAGGGATGCCGCAGAGTGTATATGGAAACCTTGCTGCCAATGATAATTCTAAAAACCAGATATACTTGGGAGGGAGTTTTGACGTTTTAAATATCTTTCCGGTTAGTGATATTGCGGCGGACGATAGCGGCGACTGGAAAAGAACAAGATTTAAAACCGAACTCGAATTTTACTGGCTTTCACAAGAGGGAAATTCACATCATGCTCCCTATTGACAGTTAATTCTTTATCCATGATATCCTGAAGTTGGTTTTTCGGGTTTTCTCACAGGCGGTAAAATACGCCTTCTGATTTGATAGCAAGAACTATAGACATTTAAAGATTAACGATGGAAGTGTATATTTTAGATAACGAGCAACCAACAGGTTGTCCAAAATGTGGGGTAAGAACAGAATTTACCGAAACCTTTATCGATGGAATGATTGTTCAGCACCATCACTGTCCACAACCATTATGCCAATATAAGTTCATTGGGGAGTTTGATAAAGAGGGGAATGCATTTGATTGCTACCTCATGAATCTTTCTTTATTATGGTGAGTTAATAAATCTGGATCAGGTAAAAATCTAGAAGGAATGATTATATTTTGATTATCATAGTTTAAAAAATAATCTTCAATTACTTTTTGTCTTTTATCCTTTTTTAAAAGGGAAGATATTTTTATGGTATAATCAGGAGTAATAGTAATTAAACCAGCTTCAAATGCTTTGTCATGTAAAGAGTTAATGCATAACCCATTCCTTGGATTTAATCTGTTATTTTCATCAGAAGACCACGGAGCAATATGGCTTGCAATTAAAAAAACAGGATTTTTTAACCCCGTAATGCAACAAGTTGAATTATACGCAGCAAGAATACTTGACCGAAAGAATGACTGATTAACCCTTGCTTTTATCACCTGTTCACGCACTTTTCCCTCCCGAAGTTCAAATTCGGGGATATCTATTGTTTGTTCGATAGATTTGTTCTGCAATTTCGCAAACAGCTTTTCACTTTCATAACTAAGTGATTCCCAATTATTATAAAATTCATTCCAAATTTGTTTATCTAAAATACTTACATTTGATGCTCCCTTAATTCCGCGTGCTTTAAGACTGTGATCGAAACTAGCAAAATTTACTAACTTCCACGCAACAGAAGATGGGCTTCTTCCAAATAGGTTTGCAATCTTAATTATCTCAGGAGTACCTTTATGTAGTTTTCCAAAGGGTAGCTTACAATAAAGATTTATAGCTATAATCAACTCTTCTCTTGTCCAAAGCCTTTTTTGCATGGCACAAATATAAACAAAATCGTGAGGAATGTAAAGTGCTTACAAATTACGATGCAAAACAGAGTTGAGATATAACCAAAATCGGTGAAAATCAAATTCAAAAGCACGATATATTGTTAGCCGGATTTCCCTGCCAGCCGTTTTCAATTGCAGGCGTATCAAAGAAAAATAGTCTTGACAGGAAACACGGATTCGCTGATGAGACACAGAGGACATTGTTTTATGATATTATCCGTATTCTGAAAGCAAAACTGCCAAAGGCTTTTCTGCTTGAGAATGTAAAAAACCTGAAATCATACGACAAAGGCAGAACATTCAAAATCATTTCTGAGGTACTCAAAGAGCCTGACTATATTACTTTCGACCAGATAATTGATGTAAAGCATTACGTGCCACAGCGTAGGGAAAGAATTTTTATTGCGGGATTTAACAAGGGATATTACAATAAATTATCATATTAAAATTTTCTGAGCCACCAAAAAAAGAAGCACGGGTTCGTGATATACTTATTAAAAATCCTACCCAAAATATACGCTTACCGATCACCTTTGGAATTATTTGCAGAACTACGCAAAGAAGCATAAAGAAAAAGGAAACGGATTTGGTTTTTGGCTTGTAGATATTGACAGTGTATCGAAAACTTTAAGTGCAAGGTGTCACAAGGAGGGCTCAGAAATTCTCATTTCTCAGGACAACGGAAGGAATCCACGCAGACTGACTCCGGAAGAATGCAGAGCTTTGATGGGGTATCCGAATAATTTTAAAATCAAAGGCATAGGGGTTTCAGACACGCAGCTTTACAGACAGTTTGGCAATTCTGTAGTTGTGCCTGTTGTATTGGATATTGCAAAAAAGATGATTGTATTCATTGATGAAAACATTACCGCGCAGAAGCAATTCCGTAAAAAACCTAATAAACGATTAGAAAGTCATATCTGAATTGGCAGGATCTTAAATATTGAATTTATCCTGTTTCAAGAAATGATAAACATTACTTGTGTGATTAACGATACGAAGAGAATGAATTAGAAGAAATCCTTTGTTGCTGGTAAATTTGACATGTTTATTCATTACCGATTGTGGGGCAAACCTGGCGCAAAACTTGGAACTGCGACTATTAAGAATTCGTTTGAACGACTTGCGGG
The DNA here is from genome assembly GCA_015075005.1 of Planctomycetia bacterium. Lineage (GTDB taxonomy): Bacteria > Planctomycetota > Brocadiia > Brocadiales > Brocadiaceae > Brocadia. Next base: position 127,437 of record JABTVC010000001.1, on the reverse strand, counting down.
TAACCCCTCTATACTTGCCGATCTGAACGAAATTCTCGAATGGGCAGCCACCGAGACACGAATCAGCGGAATTCCCGCAAATTTGTCCTTCCCATGTACATTTGAACTTCACGCGCAGTATAGCAACGTGGATATCACGGTTGCGCTTGGACTGGCAACACTCGAATCTGCCGGCCAGACCGGTGTTGGGGTTCTGCATTTCAGAGATGTAAAAGTGTACGCGCTGCTTATCACATTCCAGAAAACCGAGCGTGAATTTTCCCCGAGTACTATGTATGCGGATTATCCCATCAGTAGAGAACTATTACACTGGGAATCGCAGACAAACACCACGCAAAATAGTGATACGGGACAAAATCTTATTAATCACAGAAAACGAGGCTACTCAATTCTAATCTTTGCTCGCGATGTAAAGAAAAGAGATGGGATTACCGTCCCATTTTCGTACCTGGGTCCTGCCGATCTTGACGATTATGAAAGGGAACGACCGATCAAAGTAATCTGGAGATTACGATATCCTATGCCTGCAGAAATGTTTGAGGAAAACCGCCGTGGTGGATGATATCGTAGTGGTTTGAATTATCCAAGATGACTAAATGCTCAGAATTTTTTTACCCCAGAGGCAAGTGCCAGTGCTCTTACCTGGGCAAGTTTCTCCAAAAAGGAAAAAAACCGTCTGTTACATTGAGCATTCCTTGTAAAAGAGCCTGGGAAGAAGCAGAGATTCGGGGGTGGGATTACAGTCATGAATAGTAAACAAATATTTCCCAAAACTGACATCTGATTACCTTAAACAACCATTAGATTGCAGGGTTTCTGAAATCGAGTATATAATTGACCCGGAAGGTTTATCCGGAGAAATATTTGAAAATATTTTCTTAGGAAAATATTTTTATTAAAGACACATGCAATAAAAATTGAGATGGCTTTTATAGATAGAATTCATGAGTTACTCCCAGGATGGGAAATACCACGTACTGAAAAACAGATGATCGGTAACGGCGTAGCATTAAAAGCCGACTATTTTTCTTCCGCTTTACATGAGTTAAGAAAAAGAGGCGAATGCTGAGTTGATGCTGAATAAAAAACTGAATGATACGATAAATATTTGAAGAACCATTTAAATGCTTATATTAAAAGGATTGTATAATGGGATCAATAATTTTATACCATCAACTGTCAGGAGGTAGCCGAATGAATAAAAGAGAAGAGTTAAGATTGCTGACGGATAAATGTATTGAATTACTTAAAGAAAAATATCATGTCAAAAAAATTTTCCTTATAGGTTCTGTAGTAAAAGGCACTATCCATAAAAAATCAGATATTGACCTGGTTGTTGATGGATTATCCTCGGATCTTTATATAAAAGCACTAACAGAACTTTGGTATCTCATGCCGGCAGGGGTTGAAATCAATCTTATTCCATTTGAAGATGCCTTTGAAAGCTTAAAAGAGAAGGCACTAAAGGAAGGGGAACTTGTCTACGGATAAGGAAAGTTTGACAAAAGACATAGAAATAGGGTTGGAAAATCTGCAAAGACTCACACAAGAAATGACGGAACCGATAAGCCGGTTGTCAGAAAAACCAAACTTTATTGAAACAAGGGCTGCCGGAAGTATTTTACATGATTTTTATTGTGGTGTTGAAAAGATTTTTGAAAGAATTGCCCTATCAATTGACCATAAAATACCAGAAGGCGAAGACTGGCATAAACAATTACTTAAGCAAGTGACAACACCCAATGAAGGAATTAGAAAAGAGGTCATTAAAGAAGACTTATTTAGAGAGCTAAAAGAATACCTTAGTTTTCGCCATCTTTTCAGGCATATCTACGGTTTTAATTTGAAGTGGGAACAATTTTCTCTACTTTGTTATCGTCTGAAGGATTTAACAGAAAAACTAAAGCACTCATTAAATGACTTCTTTAAAGCAATATAACGTGAATAAAAGTGAATACTTTTTCGTAACAATTTATTTTTTTAGTACAACCACGAGTAAATTTCGTTGCGTATGAACAAACTGGACTTTATCACAGAAGAACCAGAGAAACTGACGTGTCTAAGGGGTCACAAGTGTCTAAATCAAATCTTTCAAATTGATAAATTATATCTAAAGGGACACGTTTAATAGCACATTTTTACTATTATTAAAGACAAGGATTATCTGCAAAACCCTGATAAACAAGCCAAAGTCTATGATTTGGAAAAACAAATTGACCGGCTTGTCTGTAAGTCTTACAATCTCACGCAGGATAAGATTGCCCTGTGGAGGAGAAAAGATGCATGCCGTCTGTCAGTTAGTCAAAAATCAGCCTGGGAAGGTAAGCAGTACGTTTGTTATAATAAGAAAGGCAAATAGGGTATTGAAATTCTGATAAAGATATCAGGGCATGCCTGAATTATGCGGCAGTTCTTGCTGATGAAGAAGCCGGGGTTACAGCGTGAAGATTTTTGCCAATGAAAACCTTTTCGAGCCAATTATTGATTATTTAAGGTCTTTAGTATCTTATAAAAAATATTTTTACATTTTCAGCAAAAATATTTTTTCACGAATAAGACTTGTCCTCATGAAAATGGGGAGAAGTAATCACACAGAGACACGAAGCCGCAAAGAATGATGAATGAAAATGATATTGGAAAAATTATAGTTGATGCTGCAGTTGCAGTGCATATGGAACTTGGACCAGGATTGCTTGAAAGTGTTTATGAAGTCATCCTTGCTTACGAGCTTAAGAAACGTGGATTATCAGTCGACCGTCAGGTATCCATACCAATAGAATATCATGGAATAAAATTTGATGAAGGATTTCGAGTTGATATTCTCGTTGAGAACAAGGTGATAATCGAGTTGAAATCCGTGGAATCCGTTAATAAAGCTCACAAGAAACAGGTTTTAACTTACTTGCGTTTGACAGGGCATAAGCTCGGATATTTGCTGAATTTTGGGAAGCCTTTATGAAGGATGGAATATCAAGAATAATTAATGGGGATATACCATAAATCTTTGTGTCTTGGTGGCTTTGTGTGAGGAAACAGAAGGACTTTTTAATGAGACACTTGCGATATTCAAAAAATAGTACCCGTCTATCAAGAAAGAAGATATAAAAAAGAATCTGGTCATTATTACCCCGGAAGGTGTACGGATAAGAAGATCAACAAGATGACAGAATTTTCAACACTTCCTCATAATCTAAGTCTGCGGTCTAAGGGATCGGGTCTTTCCAGGTTGTCCGAGAATGCAATCGCAATCTTTAATGTATACTATTAATGTTGTCTAATATTAATATGATTGATCAATAGGTAGTATAGTATTTGGTGCTCAAGGCAATTCCCGGACAGCGTTATGATGAAGATTAATCATTGAGGTAATTGCGCAGCAAATATAAATTTCCTAAACAGCTGGTTATGCACGGACAAACGGAATTTGTCGTTCGGCTGAGCGCTCACGGCGAAGTCCGTACCACCCGGAAAACCGCTCAAATAGCATGAAAATTCCTATACATTGAATTTAAAGTATTCCATGATCAATCTTCACAACTATCCTCAAGATTATTTTTCGCCTGTTTATCAACAGATCGCAAGCTCCTTTTGCACCGGTGTAAAGGATGAGAGAGCGAACGGCTGTTCACCCCTGCATGTCCTGGAAGGCACAGAAAGACTGATTAAGGAAGAACTCGTTCGATGCATCTGGTTTGGACAGCACATCAAAAAGGGCAACCTCTTTACGGATGACGGCTTACGCCTGGAAATTCTTTCACCCGGGTGGTGGAATTCGGAGGGGGGGCCTGATTTTAAACATGCCGAATTTCTCCTGGAAGGAAAAGGGCTCGTAAAAGGTGCCGTTGAGGTGCATGTACTTTCTTCGGATTGGATACGGCATCAACACGCCAGGCAACGGAGTTACGACACCGTATGCTTACACGTCGTTATGTGGAACGACAATCAGGGAAAGTACATAAATAATTGCAGCGGACACGCAATCCCCCAGTTGACGCTATCCAAATATTTGGATGCGGAATTGGATGAATTGATAGAAATAATTGACATTGAGTCTTATGGAAAAGGGAAAAAGGTAAATCCGGGACACTGCCAAACCGAAATGAAAAACGAGACGGTGAATGAACAATGGCTGGGTCGTTTCCTCGATTACGCCGGCGATGAACGCATTCTTCAAAAGGCAAAAAGATACGAACGCTGGGTGGAAACAAGCCCCTTTGAGCAAGTAATTTACGAAGCAATTATGGAATCGCTTGGATATAAAAACAACAAGGAACCGTTCCTGACGTTAGCCTCCCGGATACCACTCGAAGACATCCGCCGCCTGACCCCCGAAGATGTCACCATACAAAAGAAAAAGATCGATATGCAATCGCTGCTGTTAGGTATGGCTGGTTTATTGCCGCAACAAAGAAATTTAAAACCCCCCTCTGATAACGAAACGGCTACGTATATAAACGACGTCGAACAGGCATGGGATGCGGTCCAAAAGAAAATCGATCGGGCATCCATGACAAAAGATGACTGGATATACGCCGGGAGCAGGCCTGCAAATTTCCCGGAAAGAAGGAGTGCGGCTATAGCCAATATTCTTTCCGGGTGTACGTCTCGCAGTATCTTCCAGCACATCTTATCTGTATTTGAAAAGGTAGAAAATTATCGTGAAGAACACAGAACCGTCAAGACGTTAATTGATGATATACAATCCCTCTTTCTCGATATCTACGACCCTTACTGGTCACATCATTATGTCTTGTGTGGGAAAAAAATAATAAAGCCACTTAAATTGATCGGGAAGGAGAGAACTTCCCACATCTTTATTAATGTTATGATTCCCATCTTACTCGTCTATGCAAAAAAGCATAATAACCTGAAAATGGAAAAGATATTGCACCTTGTGTATAAGAGGTATAAACCACTTCCCGCAACAAGTGTGACAGAGTTCATGAGCAATCGAATCCTGGGACAACTAAAGGCTTCCGAAAAGATTGTAAATACTGCCAGGAGACAACAGGGATTATATCAACTCTTTAAGGATTTTTGTGAGAACGATAATATGAGTTGCAACACATGCGCCTTGTATTTGTCCATGGTCAAAAGCTAAATTACTGAACCTGTTCCCCCATAGAGAAAGCATTGATGAATAAAGAAATGCCTGCTAAAATATTACAAGACGGTATTCAGAGGATGGTTAATAACTTTCCTAATGCTCAGTATGCTCAGCGTTTTCTGCGATGAAAAGCATGATAAAAAAACTAAAATTCTTTACCGTAGGACTTCTTGGCGCCTGGCTTATAAAATTATTGGCTCTAACCATTCGCATTTACGATGACCCCAAAGGATTTACTGAAAAGGTACAAACTACCCATGCCATTTATACCTTCTGGCACTGCATGATGCTTATCCCTGCCTATGTAGGCCGCCACAAAAACATACAGGTACTCATTAGCCAGCACTCAGATGGTGAGTATATTGCACAAGTAATAAAAAGGCTTGGTTTCGGTGTTATCCGGGGATCAACCACGCGAGGTGGCGCCCGTGCAGTAAAGGCCATGGTTGATAAGATTCGGGAAGGATACACGGTAGCAATTACCCCGGACGGACCACGTGGACCCCGATTCGTTGTCCAGCCAGGATGCGTCTATCTCAGTCAGAAAACGAGACTCCCTATTATTCCCACCACCATTGGATTGTCTCATTATTGGAAGCTTCCCAGTTGGGATGAATTCCGTATCCCAAGGCCATTTTCCCGGGCTTTACTGATGTATGGCGACCCTATCGATATTCCAGCCAATCTCACTGAGGAAGAAGCGGAGCACTATCGACTGTTGATAGAAAATATTATGAATGAAATGACAGAAAGGGCTGATATACTGGTAGGCAAAAAGGACCGATAGGCATCTTTGTATCTACCCCATCGGGAAGACGAAAATATTTGGATGACGGCCAGAAGGTTTGTAAACTCATGTATTTGAATCCTTGGGCAGGATTTGACGTATCCTCAGTTTTTCAAATGCTTCGTCCCTACACGGCTTTTGCCTCTGGACAATTTACATACGATTCAGTATAGTGGTAACCTTGGCATTATACGCAAAAAAGGGCTTGACCTGAAAACGAAAAGCCCGTAGAGACTCGATAATAAACCACAAACTAATCATACCATGGAATGGATTATAGTAATCATATTGCTCCTTTTTAACAGCATATTTTCATGTATGGAGATGGCATTTGCCACTACCAATGTTCCGCTTTTACGAGATATGGCTTCCAAAGGAAATGCCTCAGCAAAAAAATTTATCAACCTAAAGGCGCATCCGGAAAGAACTTTAGCTGTTATTCAGGTAGGTATTACACTCGTCGGAATTTTGTCCGCCGCAGTTGGCGGCGCAGAAGTAGGGGAGACCATTCTTCCGTTTCTGCAGAAATATTTACATGTTTCCGGCAGAACGGCAGGAATTCTTGGAATTGCACTTTTCACCATCCCTTTTACCTTTTTTACTGTTGTAATTGGAGAACTGGTACCGAAAGCCATTGCAATCCGCCATCCCGAAGAGATATCGTTAGCGTCGAGTTATGTGCTAACCCTTATGACAAGGATCGCCATGCCAGTCGTTCATATCCTTGAACAATCAACGGTGAGACTTCTTTCCTTGTTGGGTATCCGGCCGGCCATTCTTTCTGAAGACGGGGTATCGGAGCTTTCCCTGAAATCTCTCCATCCGGTGCATAGAGATTATATTTTAAATTTATTTGCATTGCGCTTCAAGAAGGCATCTGAAGTCATGTTGCCCTTTCCCAAGGTCGTTACCGTTCGTAGTTCTATGAGCAAAGACGAAATACTGAAAGTTGTTATTGCCTGTGGACACACAAGACTCCCTGTTATAGCTGATGAAGCCGAACCGCAGGTAGCCGGCATCCTTCACACAAAAGAGTTTGTAGCTATGATGGATACCAAAACAGAATTTTCACTAACCAGCTTGCTCCGAAAACCATATTTTGTCGATAGCAGCGAATCCATTCTCAGAATACTCAAAAATTTTCAGGGAAATCGAATACACATGGCCATAATACGCCAGGGTACCCAGGTGATAGGTATCGTAACCCTGGAAGATATTTTAGAAGAAGTCGTGGGTGAAATTTACGACGAAGACGATGACGGCATGATAAAAAAGATCTGGGGGCAACGAGTTAGCACGAGAAGGTATTAGCTAACAGACTAAAATTCATCTTAAAAATTCCATTTATCGTCGCAAAAAATAAAATGGCAACGACACAAGAATAGCAACAGCTGTTGCCGTTATTACCTTCCATTCTACATGGCATATCAGCCAACCACAAATCACCAGTGCTACAACAGGGATACAATATCCCCCGGGTATCCGGTAACTCCTCTCTTGTTCCGGTTTGTATCTTCTCAGCACAATGACTGCCAAACAGGTAGGAATATACTGGAGGATACTTGCTGTAACACTTGCAGCAATCAAGTATTGAAAGCTGCCTGTCAGGCTTAATACAAGCGTCAAAACGGCGTTGAGTATAATAGCCCAATACGGGGTGTGATATGCAGGGTGTATTTTGGAAAATGTTTTGGGAAAGAATCCATCGGCCGAAAGTACATAGAGGCTGCGGGGGCTTGTCAGGGCAATTCCGGCATTGACACCACCAATAGAAAGTAATGCACCGGCGCCAAGAATTACTCCGCCTGCCGCTCCCATAAAATGCCGTGCTGCATCGGCCAAAGGCTTGTCCGACGTAGCGAGTGCTGGAAATGTCTCTGAGGCTACGATCTGAATGACAACATATAAACCCGTAACTACCGTGAGCACAAAAAACAGTACGCGCTGGATATCCCTTTGGGGATGTCGCATTTCTCCGGCTGGTACGGAAATAAACTCAAATCCGGTGTAAGCGTATAAAGCCAGAAGAATTGCCGCATAAAAATTTCCACCATACGTTGCCGCCTGCTCCCCTTTATCCCACTTTAAAACGGAATAGTGATTTTCCTGGATAAAAAATAATCCCGCAGCAATAAAGATAAACAAAGACAAGAGTTTTCCCACGGCAAAAAAATTAATGGTTCTTGCCCCGGGTTTTACCCCAAAATAATTAATGGCACTCAAACCTCCGACCAGAAGGATGACGAGCGATTTGCTGAGCCATGCGCTTTCTGTTGGCAAAAAGTGTCCCGCATACAGGGAAAAACCGCTGGCGACCGTGGCCCATCCGATGATGGATGAAAGCCATATCATCCATCCAACCAAAACCCACAAACGGGCCAAATGCCTCTCTGGCATACAGGTATGCACCCCCGGTAGTATGATACATACCACCCATTTCTGCAAAGCACAGGGCTATAGCAAAACAAAGTATCCCGCACAAGGGAAATACCCATACCACACTACTTCCGGCCAGGCTGAAAAGTTGTCCGGGCAATAAAAAAATACCAACACCCACGACACTGTTAATTCCCAAACAAAGCACATCAAAAAAACCCAAAACCCTTGGCAGGCCTTTATTTTGCATATACTACTTCTTTAATTTTGCAGTTTATAATTTCAGATTGACGAATGGTTATTATCCTATATAATTAATTTTTTCTACCTGTGTAACCCTAAGATCAAAAATAAAACCGAAAAAAACAAAATAGTCCCTTAAAAGTTAAGGATGTTTTTTTTATTGTAATATCTATTCTTCAGTTTTGCTCTGTAATTTTTATTTTTTCTTTTTACAGTTTGAATTATACCTGTTCTTAAACATTTGAAACTTTTTACGAAAGAGTATTAATTTTTATGGCATACCTTAGACGATACACCTGCTTCCTGTGCTCCATCACCTTGTTTCTCTTATATTGTAATCTTGGTTGTAATAAAAAAGAATCTGACACACACACCTCAACTCAGCATGCCGCATCTATTAAGCTCGAGGGGGATGTTCCTTCTGTCCACAAAAAAACGATGGCAGACGAAGGGATTGAAAGAAACAAGAAGCTGCTGGAAACTAATCCAAACGATGCAGTAGTCCATTACAATCTTGGGTTACTGTACGACGAAAAAAGTATGCTCGACGAATCGCTCGCTGCATACAAAAAAGCGTCGGAACTCAACCCTGCGATGGTAGAAGCTCTTGTTGGCCAGGGAAATATCCTTAATAAAAAAGGGAAACCAGACGAGGCGATTGCTATCTTCAAAAAGGCCATTGATGGCAATTCTCATTACGCAGAGGCTTACGAAGGACTGGGTCTTGTATACATCCACAAGAAGCAGGATGATGATGCGGTAAAGTCGTTCATTAGGGCTATTGATCTCAATCCGGGTATGGTAAATTCAAGATACAACCTGGGTATTCTCTATGCAAAAAAGTCGCAATTTAATGAGGCTGTTGCAGAATGGACAAAGGCTATCGAAATTAACCCACAAAAGACAGAGGTATACTACAACCTGGGTATTGCCTATACAAAACTCGGGAGAATAGACGATGCTATCGCTATCTGGCAAAAGGCCTTGACGCTTCGCCCGGACATGGCAGACTTCTATTATGTTATAGGGCTGGCATATAACGAAAAAGGAGACTTCGATAATGCCGAGGCATCTTTCAAAAAAGCGCTGGAGGTTGATCCTAACCTGGTGGCTGTGCACAAAGTACTTGAAGATCTGTATCGTTCTAAGGGCATGCTTGGCGACGCAGACCGTGAGGCTGAACTCTATAAAAGCCTGTCCAGTCCACACCATTAAATCCCAACTCGGCGGTTAAAGATTTTCATGGTAAATCAACTTCTGCGGTTGCAACAGAAAAGCCCAAAAAAGGTCATTGGGCTTATGTCGGGGACATCTGCAGATGGTATAGATGCCTGTCTTGTGGAAATCTCCGGGAATGGGATTTACACAAAAACAAACATCCTGGCCTTTGAAACCTATCCGTATGACAAGACTACCCGTCTCGCCATCCTTGAGGCCTGCAATCCTGAAACGGCCACCGTTGATAAGATTTGTCAGATAAATTTTTACCTTGGAAAACTATTTGCATATGCAGCGAAATCTATCGCAAACAAGGCGCGTATTCCTCTTCCGGATATCGACCTTATTGGCTCACATGGACAGACAATCTGTCACCTGCCAAATCAAGCAGCCACGGGACAGCCAGAAGTCAGGAGTCAGAAGTCAGAAGTCGGAAGTAATGAATCCAAGAGCAGCCTTATAAATACAGAAGGTTTTGAAAGAGAAACAAGCTATTTGCCTTTTGTTCGTTCGACACTGCAAATCGGTGAGCCTTCTGTTATTGCCCAGGAGACAGGCGTTACTACCGTTGCCGACTTTCGTCCGAGGGACATAGCGGCCGGAGGCCAGGGGGCGCCTCTTGTACCTTATGCAGACTATATACTCTTTCGGGACAAAGAAAAGGGTCGCGCCTTGCAGAATGTCGGTGGAATTGCTAACGTCACCTTCCTGCCCCCTGACTGCTGTATTCCTGACGTTATCGCCTTTGACACAGGTCCTGGCAACATGGTAATCGACCGGATTACGGAACTTATCACCCATAATGCATTTCATTTCGACGACGGGGGCAAATTAGCCGCAAGGGGAAAGGTTGATGCGCGTCTCCTCGCCACCCTTCTTGCACATCCGTATCTATCAAAGCCGCCCCCAAAGACCACGGGGCGCGAAGAATTTGGGATGCCCTTTGCAGAAAATCTTTATAAGGATGCCATACACGCACATATCGAAGAATTAGATATCCTGGCAACAGTTACAGCTTTTACAGCGCATACCATTGCAGATAGTTACAAGCAATGGATATTCCCCGGTCATCACCTGTCCGAAGTTGTCCTTTCGGGAGGCGGGAGCTATAATGATACCCTTATAAAATTTCTAAGGCACTATCTTCCGCCTTCCGTTAAGATCGATTCCGTGAATAAGTTTGGTATTGCACCCAACGCCAAGGAAGCCCTTGCCTTTGCCATCCTGGCCAATGAAACAATCTCTGGAAATCCCAATAATGTTCCTGGTGTTACAGGGGCAAGGGAGGCGGTAGTTATGGGAAAGATTCTTTTGTGACTTCACAATAGCGATTCGATTGGTGTATAAGCCGCCAAGCCTGTAAATACAAGGAGTCGCCTAAAAAGGCCTGCACTACAGCCCGTCTTAAAAAGCAATCCTTGAAAATAAAGGGTTGCAGGGCGATTCATACCTAAAAATAGTCTTTTCCGGCACGAATTACGAAGGTCAGGCTAACACAATCAGACCAGACAGCATCATTGGCAGTATCGTTATTATGACGCTTGCTTTCATATACTGTATGTGCTAAACTCTTTTCACGTAAGGCTCTTTTCTCAGGAATTTGTTACTGAAACAACCCTGTTACCATCCGGAGAAAGGGGTTTTTGTTTTTCAGATACCTCGGTACAGCTCACCTGTTTACCGAACAGAATTGGGGTGCATAACTGAGATTATGTACTTTTGCTTATTATCACACTATGGCAGCAAAACTTGATCAGCGCTATGCAGAAAAATTGACGAAAAAAGACGTTCCTTTTCTCATCGGACTGTTTTCTCTGGGCATCTTTCTCTTCCTGTTTTATACATGGGCTATACCCCTTATTGACCCTGATGAGCCTCGTTATGCCTGCACGGCGCGCGATATGGTACTTAACAACAATTGGATAGTGCCACATTTTAATGGCTACCCGCGTATCAACAAGCCGCCGCTCTTTTATTGGACTATTGCAATCTCCTACAAAATATTTGGTGTGCATGAATTTAGTGCGCGGCTCCCTTCTGCCCTGGCAGCCATAGGCACCGTATTCATCACGTATTTATGGGGAAAGAGGTGTAAAGGAGGGCTTGAAACTCGCCCATCCTGTAGCGATGGGTTCTGGGCTGGTGTGGTACTGATGACCTGTCCGTTGTTTTTTTTCGTTTCTCATCTCTGCATTACCGATATGCTCCTGACCTTTTTTCTCAGCGCCAGCCTGTATCTTTTTTTCGTTGAGTATAGGGAAACGAACAAGAACAACATGAGAAGGATATTCCTTTACTTTCTCCTGGCAATGGTTTTTCTTGTAAAAGGGCCCGTAGGAGTCTTGTTGTTTATCCTGATCACCCTCAGTTTTCTCTTGTGGATACGCGACTTCCTTTATTTCAGGCGGCTGTGGTATCTGCCAGGATTCCTGCTTTTCCTCGGTATTATTTGTGCCTGGGGTATTCCATTCTGGTTATCTTTAGGCACGAAACAAATCTCTGCATTGCTTTCACAAGAGATGTCGGGACGATTTGTCAGCGGTTATGCCCACCCGGAGCCTTTTTATTATTATGCACCTGCATTTATGATGGGATTTTTCCCGTGGTCGTTGTTCGTCTTTATTGTTTTCACCTATATCTTCCTCAACCGGAAGACCCTGCCTGCGGAAGAGAAAAAAACTGCGTACTTCTTCTGCTCATGGCTCATTCTCACGATAATCTTTTTTTCCATATCTCACTCAAAGTTGTTGACTTACATCCTTCCCATTTCCCCTGCCATTGCTGTATTAACGTCGTCACTGTCCCGATGGGAAAATGGCGGTGGCTTGTGGAAAAAACTTAGCTGGCTCATCTGGTTAATGTTAGGCTTTTCCCTGGCACTTCCTGTCGGATTACTTTTAACTATCCCAAAATGGTTTCCCTCCAGGTATGATTTTTCAATATACCAGATTGTCCTCCCCATTATTATTATTCTCGTTGGTACGCTGGTGGCATTATTTACCTTCGCCAGGAAAAGGAGTTTTTCTCGGGTACAGAAGGTCTTTTGCCTTACCAACTGTTTCTTTCTTGTAATTACCCTATCCTATTCAGCAAAATACCTGGGAACTTTCCGGTCTACAAAGGACATTGTAGAAAATGTCTTTTGCCGAAAGTGGAGGACTATGCAATCTGCAGTCATGGCAGGGTTGCACCGAGCCTTATTTTTATAGTGGTAAAATGTAATGGGTTTAACGTCAGATATCTCATTCAAAAGCTCTTTCCTGATCAAAATAAACCTGTCTACGTTGTGATGAGTTTGCATGATTACCAGAAAAAAAAGGACTGGATACAAAAAAGAAATCTTCGCGCCGTATGCCAGAATAATACCCATGTTGTACTAGAGAGAGAATTGAACAGCACCAATCACTAAAAAGATATCTCTGCTGAAGAATTGTTCATGAATAAAAAACTTCCTGTGTTTTTTATGCTGTTCTCCGTAAATTACGTAACGTTTCTATTGTTGCAAAACGCCAGTTCACAGCCCCTGGAAAACCCTTCATATCCAATTTCAACTATCCACATAAACCACGCTGATGCTGCGTACGCACGCTACAAAAAAGTATTTGGGCAATTCGGGGACAATGCAGAACGCCTCTATCAACAATACGGCACCTTTGCCCTTGAATTTTTGGAAGAATATAAAATTGAGGGGCTCGTGTTGCTGGAAAAATTTGGCAAAGAAATGGCCGGCTTGCATCCGCTCCTGGACTACCGCGACATCTTTCACCTGTATGCCAACTTTGGTAATACAATAAATAATCTCAGTATATTCTCACCTAAAACCCTTGCGGAATTTTACAAAACCTTTGGAGATGAAGGGTTGAAATATGTTGCGAACAATCCAGAAAACTTCTTTCTCCTGAGTGAGGATAAAGATAATGGTCTCGAATTAATCAGCCTTGCTAATAACAAGGGAGATATTGTCTTTCCCCTGACACGAAGACATGGGATGGCATTTGCAAAACTCTATGACAAAGATGTATTGAACATTGTCATGAAATTCCGGGAAGAAGGCCTTCTTGCCATGAAAGAATACGGAGAAAAGGCAAAGATCATATTCAGTCTTTTTATTGATGACGATACCTTCTGCCAGGTAATCAGGACGTACGGATACAAACAGACCATTCCCATTATTTACCTTTTCTACGATAATAAAGATTTTAACAGTCAATTCTATACCTATTTAAAGACAGCCAGCGCCTGCGAATGGATATCATCCTGGTGGTATGGTACAGGCACGTCTGCGGTAACTATTCATAACGATGCAGCAATAAAACGCGAAAACGCCAGGAGGGCAATCACCCTTATTTTTGAATTGGGGAATGATTTTCTGGATCGATTTGAAATCCTTGATATCAGCAACGTCAAGGAAGAGGCCATTACCACCATTACGAATAAATTGAGGAATTTCTTTATTTCTGATGTCGAGAGGGTCAGTCGAAAAAGGATTCGGCAGGAAGATATTACCTTTCAGGATAAGTTATTTGCAGGACTCGATATCCTGGGATTCGTCCCGATCGGCGGCAGCGTCTCCAAAGGGGCAAGGCTCGCAGCAAAAGGGGCACAGTTTGCCAGGACTATAAAGGGATTCAAAGGTCTCATGCATGTAACGGAAGACCTTGTGGTGTCCTATGGTGATGATGTCGTTCCGTTTGTGGCAAAATATGGAGATGATGGCATCACTGCCCTGAAGGCAACGGACGGCAATATCCTGAAACTCTCACAGCAATATGGTGATGACGTCGTCCGGTATGTCTCGAAATATGGTGTGGATGCCGGGAAAGTGATCGAAAGGTACGGCGACGTTTTATCCCTGGCGCGTATGTATGGTGACGACGTGATTAAATACACTGCATTGTATGGTATTGATGGCCTTGCGGCCATTCAGAGACATGGTAAGGACATTGTGCTTTTGAGTTCTCTGTATGGAGACGATGTCGTCGGAATGTCCATTCTTCATGGCGACGATGTTATTTCGTATGCAACTAAGTATGGTTCAAGCGGTGTTAAGGTCATTGAAAAATACGGGGATGATGTAATCCATATGGCAAAAATGCACGGGGATGACGTCATTAAATATGTCGGCATGTACGGCGATGATGGACTCAGGCTGGCAGGGAAAGGAAAGACCGGTCTCTTTGTTATGCGTTTTATGTCACCAAAGGTCTTTGCAAAGTGTGTGAAATTTATCAAATATGGCCTCATTGCCTCAATCTTGCTCATCCTTATCACTCACCCCATTGCATTCCTGACTGGCCTGGTTAAGGCGCTTGCCTGGTTATTTGGCACCAGCCCCGTAATTATAGCTATCATTATGGGTATCATAGCCATCTTCGTCATCATGAGATTTTTGAGAAGATTTAGATGGTTTTTCAAGCCATTGCTGGCATTTCCTAAGATATTAAAAGCCTTGCTCTTGCAGAAAATGTAGAAAAGAGATTAAAAAGACTGGATACGCCTATCAGCAGTATTCATTTCGTAAATAAACGCCGAATACGTTCCAGTCGAACTCTATGCAATTTACTCAAGCCGTTTTGTGGTTGACTACTACGTATTATGATATCAGAAAGCGTTACCTCTTTATGATTGGAACAGTCCTTTTCGCCGATCTGTGCCGAAGGGCAAAACATTGCTCGAAAGACGCGGGCAATCATCTTTTTTACTAATCGTAAAACACCACCGCACAGGAACCAATAAAATCCCGGATATAAGAGAAATACAGGAGACGTCCATGCCCCTTTGCACAGGTAGAGAATGCTTTTCCCGTAGTGGCCGCAGAATGCACTTTGGCCACCAAGATACAAGCAATAATGACCCCAGGACCATCGATAAATGAATGGTGGAATATTGGGATGTCGCTGTCTTACGTCCTCCATTACTATAAGCTGCGACTTTTCCATTGATCTATAATTAAGAGACATACTGTTATTGACTTTACGGTATCCGACGAGGAACTCTTTTACGACTCGAAACTTATAGGATGCAGCGATACGAAGATAGAGATCGCGGTCTTCGCAACCCTGAGCATTTTGTTCGAGAAGTCTGGTGCTATACCCGCCAACTTGCTCAAAACACACGCGGCTAATCAGGGGTGCGCTGGCATTACCAACAAAATTACTCATTATCAACGCCACAAAAACATCACCCTCTATATCGGAAGCGCTGTACCCACCCGCCAGTAACCCTCTTCCATCAATATGTACTGACCATACATAGACAAGTCCTGTGCTCTGACCTTCGTGTAACATACAACATACTTGCTTCTCAATTTTTCGAGGATACCAAATGTCATCGGCGTCAATAGGTGCTATAAACTCGCCACGGGACTTTTCAATAGCCAGGTTACGTGCAGCTGCAACTCCAGAATTTGACTGGCGTAATAGTGTAACGCGGCCATCCCGCTGCGCAATTTCTTTCACAATTTGTGCGGTTCCATCGCGTGAGCCATCGTCCACTACGATGACCTCAATATTTTTGTAAGTTTGAGAGAGCACAGAATCCAGGGTGTACGCAATATAAGCTTCCGCATTGTACGCAGGCACAATCACAGATACCAGCGGCTGGCCTGAAGTAACCTGGCTAGAAACCGGAGTGGAATTTTCTTCCGTAATCAGATGATTTAATTCCATGTTTATTGTTTTCACAGGTTTTACCGTGGAAACAAATCCTTTCAAATTACGTGTTCCGTAGCCCATCTTCGATTCCAACCAACATTTGTAAAGCAAATAACATACCTCTTTACTGCAAGTTTCTTTTGCGGAATATCAATCACCCTATCGTGAGAAGATACTGCGAACTATTGCAAAAACCTGAGTAATGGAAATTGGTATAAGACATATTGTATGTATGCGAGATATAAGGTGGATGGGTTTGGCAGATTATTGCAATAGCCTTATCTGGGGTTATAAAATATAAAACTACACTATTTTTATAGAGTAATTACCTTCTTACAAATATTCAATTTCTTCCTTTTTAACTGGATCGGAGAAACCATCCATAGAAACTTTTGTAGAATATTTAAACAAACCTGGCGAATTTTAAGGATTACTAGAGGGCTTGGGCAGGAACATAGATATTCACATAAGCTTTAAGTACATGGTGTGGGAATTTTTATTTTATTATAAAATTATCAGATTACGATTAAACCTGCGCCCTTAACTATCGAACCACAGAGAAAGTTCCCGTGAGAATTTTTCCCCATCCCAATCCTCTATCGTAACGCGGGGCAATTGAAAACGGTCGGTGTCGCGCCAGACAACGCCAGGAAAAGTAGAACACGCACAAGTAAATCCAGCCTCCCGGAGAATCGGTACCGTCTCGACCGAATAATTGCCATACGGATACGCGAAACTTGTTACCGGACGTCCCAGAATTTTCTCCAAACTGGTTTTACTCTGTTGAATTTCATCACGCTGCAAAGCCATGGGGAGTGTGGAGAGCACCGGGTGTGTCACCGTGTGCGCGCCGACTTCAACCAGCCCCCCCTCGCGCCAAGGCAACTACTTCATGCTGCGTAAGAATACGGTAAGCCGGTCGTCCTTCTGGTTCAGCGCTTGCCCAAGCCAATAGTTCGTTTAACACCTTTCGTCGCTCGCTTTCCGGCAAAGGCTGCAGCAATTGCCAGAGTGAGCGATAGATTAAATGGCGAGGACTGGGAGCCTCCTCCAGGGCTCTCCAGGAGCTATGTCGCCAACAGGCGTCCGCATCGTAATGAGCCGCTTCCCCAAGGCTCCACTGGTGGGCGCTTCCATTGATGCACAGATGAAGTGTTTCCGGTAACGTACCGGGTTGCAGTAATAGCCTGTCTAGTTCGTCCCACCAGAACTCACGCCCTTGCCCAATGTATCCGGTACTCAAGAACACCGTTGCCGGAACTTTGCGGCGTTCCAGTAACGGTCTGGCGTTATGGAGATTTTCGGCGTAACCATCGTCAAACGTGACCACCACCGATCGGCGTAGTACCTTTCCTTTCCGAAGGACTTTCGTCAATTGTTAAAGCTGTATGGGACGAAAGTGTTTTTTCAAAATCTCCAGATATTCAGCAAAGTGTCGCGGTGTCACGCATAGAGAACAAGGGTCTGTGCTCACTTCCGCTACACAGTGGTACATCAGGATGTGTGACTCACGTTCGAACCAGCGCCTGAATAGCTGAGCGGTCCGACGCAATCTATTGAACCCACATATCCTCATAGCTGTGCCTCCTGTTTCACCGCCCTGACCGTGATCAATACCTCATAACCTGGGTCATTGTAGTCCAGTTCTTCCTTTTGAAGTTCCTCCGCAGCCAGGCCATGCAGAAAGGCGATTGACGCAAGTACATTCCCTTGGGCATAAATCCCAATATCTGCAGCCGGGAAAACCTCTTCGAACAGCCGCCGCGCAGATAGGGTGGTGAAATTCCAATACCAACAATCACCCCATTTATGATCGTAGGTTTGGCTAATACCTGGAAAGGTAGCAAGCAAAATTCCTCCAGGTTTTAGAATGCGGTAAAGTGTCTTAAGTGCAGCACGAACGTCGTAAATGAGATGGAGCGTTTGTGTCAAAATTATGCAATCAAAGATTTCCGACGGTATATGATCAGCGCAAGTCAAATCAGCAAAGATGGTTGCCATCGGATTACCCTCCACAACATGGAGCACATCACTAACAACAACTCGATTGCCTCCAAATTTGCGGGTATAGGAATTATCCCCAATCTCCAATACCCGTCCTTGAATATCAGCAGTATGGCGCAACAGAAAATTTTCGATGTAGTAGCGATCGATAGGGAGTCCCCTGTCATAGCCCCAACATCGACTGATAGGGGTAACACACCGTAGATCACCGAACTGTACCTTTCCTACCGAATGACAATGTTCTCTTTGTCGAGAACCTCGGAGCCAGTAATTAACTGATTCGAGCCATGTTTGTGGTGTGATAAGCTTTATTAGATATTTAATATACTTCATGAAATATTTATTGCCTTTTATTGAGTACGAGCAAGATTGGAATCGAGGTACCAAAGATTTCTTATAACATTACTTTGTTAAAAAATGCGTCTGAAAAATATTTTTAAGTCGTAAGTCGAGTCGGTCACAACTTATGACTTAGCAATGCATTGCGACAAACATTTACTCTTGATTTTGCTCGTTACTTCCGGTATTAATTGCACTTGTAAATTTTTTACACAATCGATTACCGGAGCAAAGGATTTGAGTATTTTCAGAACAAACATATCGTTATTAAATAAATTTCTTGAACATTTTGCATCGTGTTTTACTAAAAAACAATTTGCAATGTTTCTCCTTGTCGTTTACGCAATGTTTAAAGACTATAAAAGAAATTCACTGGAGGCCATGGCACAAGCCGTTCATACGGATTACCAGAAATTTCAATACTTTTTTTCTGAATCCAAATGGGATTTACCCGCATTAAAGCAGAAAAGAATGGACATTATCCAAAAACAAAGAACCACGGCATTGACAAAAGACAGCATCCTTACCATAGATGATACTGGATGTCCAAAGCCCTATGCTAAAAATACAGAGGCAGCCAAATGGCAATATTGCGGTTCGCTTAAAAGACAGGAAAACTGCAATGTTGTTGTTGGTGCAGCATTTGTCTCAAAGGCAAAACATTTTCCTCTGGATGTTATTCCCTACCTTCCTGCCGACGAGTTCCGGGAAGGGAAAATGACCCCAAATTTAAAGACAAAATACAAATAGCAATGGATCTGTTTGATGCTGCTTCGAATGCCTTTGATTTTTCAGCTATTGCCTTCGATTCATGGTATGCATCTCAACGGTATCTCGAACATATTCATGCAAAAAAGAAATACTTTTCAGAAATAAAAGCAAACAGAAATATCTTCATGTACCATCCGGAAAAACAAAAATATTGTCGTGTCAAACCCGATGAGCTCGTGACCCTCATCAAAAAACATTATGACGACAAAATCAAGCATGTTACTCTAAAATCCTCGGATGGAAGTGAAGTTTCCTATAAAACCTACACGTTTGACGCCGAACTGAATGGTTGCAATGTCCCGTTGAAGTTTGTGGTCATTTTGGGAAAATGGAACAAGGAAGATGACAAAAAATATCATAGCCTTATCACCAACCAACTCGACGCCTCTGTAAAAACGGTTATCACAAACTATCTGTTGCGTTGGGGCATTGAACACTGTTTCAAGGAATTGAAGGATACTTTTTATTTGATCATTATCAGGTAAGGCACATTGACAAGATTGAGCGGTATTGGAATATTTGTCTGATCTCATGGACATTCGTTTATTGGATAAAACAAAACGCTTATCTGGATAAAATCATGGAAACAAAACCTTCTACCTTTAATGAATTCAAAAAAGCAATCAATTCCCTGCTTGAATTCTCATCAACAAACGCTTTATCAAAGAACGAAAAACTCTCACAAGAATATTTTAAAATTAAATCCGCTCGCTTTAAGAAAAAAAACGCCGCTTAATTTTTAACAAAGTAATGTTATAATTTAAACTCTTAGAAATTCAAATGTAAGGTATTGACCAATCCAAGCCCGTTTTACAACCTCAAAACCTTGAGAAATCCATTTCTGAATATCTGATTCCTGGATGGAGATATGATCGTTCTGTAAAGGCCATTTTTCTTTACTGATCGCATGTCGAAGTTTCTGAGTAAAGATACTTACTGCATAAGAGACACCCTTGCCCAAGAATGTTGGTTTGATAATATCAACCCAACGGGGTTCCATATCCTCTAAGATGACAAAAAATCGGCCTCCTGATCGAAGCACTTGATATACTTCCCGAAATACCCGTTCAGGATGATTGGCATGATTAAGACTCCAAAAAGAAAGAACTACATCAAACGAATGTGCTGGAAAGGGTAAATATTCCCCGACACCTCGAACAAAATAAGGTTTTGTCTTTAGACAGGGAAAACGATCTGCAATAGATAACCATTCGATTCGCAACCAGTCCAGGCTCGGATCAATAATGATATATTGAACATTATTAGGCAAAAAATGACGAACGATTCCATTTCCCCCGCCAAGATCCAAGATAAGTCCTGAGAGTGTCGCTAAAAGAGGGGCGTACGGCGTATAATCATTGACGAAGCAATGGTAAGCATTCGTAGGGTTAACAATTAAGTTTCTATACCAATCTTCCATCTCTTGCTGGCGCTTTTCCCATAGACCACCGTTATTTTCCGGCAGATGACATGGGAGAAGATCAAAGCAGTCTTTTTGAGATTGATGGAATTGTAGGTTGCATAAGGTACACTTGATTAGATCAGGAGAAAAATCAAGTTTGGCTTTACATACTGGACAGACTACTAAATGTTGTAAGAATCCCATATCGTGAGTATTTGCCATAGAATTGGTCATAATTTATCTTTTAAAAGTTATAAATAGAGTCGTGGTTCATTCCTCATTTGAATGAATATCAAGCTTCGTAATAAAATTCTGCAAGTTATCAGAGCCAAATACTTCTAGTCTAGGCAATGCTAAAGGAGAATCATTGTAAGTGGACAAACCCCAACGACAGGATAAACCATAAATATAACCACAGGCTCCTATTAAATGCTGAACGACCTCATCTTCTGCACCGTGTGGGTATGCAAAAGCCTTAATTGGGGCACCAAGTTCACGCAAAAGGATTGCCCTGGAGCGAGTTCCTTCACGGACAATCTCCGCTGTCGAAAGAGCAGTAAGATAGGGATGACTAGCTGAATGAGAGCCAAATTCAACCCCTTCAGTGTAAAGCAAACGAATATCATTCCATCCGAGCAATGGAATCTGTTCCCCATATACGTTATCCCAACGGTTAAATTCTCCAATCTCGTCTGTAACGACAAATACGATAGCTGAAAAACCATAATGTTTCAGCAAAGGCCATGCGTATGTGAGAAAATCGAGATATCCATCGTCGAATGTAATGAGTACTGCACGGCCGGGAAGTGGGCTTTTTGTTTCCATCGCTGTATACCAATCATCTAACTTAATGCTGTAAAATCCTGCATCACGTAAGTACTTAAGTTGTTCCTCAAATGATTCAGGTGTAACTCGATAACGTGCAGTTGCAGATGCGCCCGTTGGAGAGATTCTATGATACATGAGGATAGGAAGTCGATAAGTTACCGTATTAATTTTATTACAATTTTTATGGGAGGTTTTACCATTAGGTGATTGAACTGTTTTATTAATCTTTAAGTTTGGGGTGGATATTTGTTTTCTAAAGTGGAAGCCAGACTAAATCTGGAGCATATACTGTATGAACTGGATTCTCCCTTGGTTCGGAAATCTGAAATACAGGTTCACCAGCGGCTGAAGCGGCATCAATAAGATCATTGATTGTTGTGGACGGGAGTAATGCACGCCGAGAGATACTCGTTCCGATCGATCCTTGAGTATGTCGGCCAAATACCATACCGTGTTTGTATGGTAATAATGCCTGACTAATAGCACGTACATAGTCGGGTGCAGGATTGATATTCATAGATACTTTTATAGTATAATCATTTTGAGAGTGTTGAGTTACGATTGCTGCTGAATTGGCAAGTCGTTCTCGGAGAGATATTTGTTCAGTTATCGGCCTACCGAGCAATCCTTCTCTAACAGCAGCGCGACACAATTCAAAACCACTTGCTCTTGTAAGTACTGCGCGTAATTCTGAGGCACGGATGATATTACCTTTAACAGGAATAGTTACTGCTCCGAGTGCAACCCCACCCACTGTTAACAGTATGTTAATCTCTTGACCTGAGACTCGTATATCATGAATATCTTCACTAACTTCAATTATGAGCCAATTACCATTGAAGCAGTGTTTTGTAGCCAGTGCTGATTTTAAGAAATAAACGCTTGTTTTGCGCAGGCATGTTCGGATTTTTTTTAAAGTTGACCTCCATTTATTTTTGTTGGATATTCTCGCTCCAGTTTGATAGAAATACTTATGAGACAAGCTGGGGCAGCCCCAGATTTCTTGTAAAAATATTTTCCATCCAATCCTATCGTGCTCTTTTTGCCAGTGCATGAGTTCGTCTTTTAAAAGTTTCGTTGCAAGAGATGTGGAACCACGCCAAACCGATAAATTCGTTGAATCCTCTTTTACCGTAAGCTTTCGATAGACTGTTGTCTCAAAGAATTTACCAATGATTGTCCAAGCGAATCTGGCTGCAATTACGTCCATTAAGACGTAACGAGACACGAGCCCATCACAAACTGGGAGTTCGATAGCTCCGAGCTTTGACTTTTCAAGCGTAACTGTGCAGTACAAGCGCTCGACGCCAATAGGAACAGAGACCTCTGGGATTGGTTTTGTGATGTCGACCAAGATAACGTATGTCGTTCCAATAGTAACTGGCTTTGGAGCAGATGAATTTTCTATGATCATGCGATTCAATATTATATTGGTACGACGATTTAATCCGGGGGTTTTTGATTGGTTTTCTAATTCAACAAGAAACTCTTCGATGTGTCGTTTTAAACTAGGCCAGAGTTTATTCCAAGCATCTGGTAATTCCGCTGTAGAATGTAATACCGCCTCAAAAATATGCCTGGCTATATGATCTGGGTTAAGAGCAGGTTCGAGATCGTCTTTAAGCGTAGCAAGTAAGGGTCGAGCATCTTCACCGCGTCCGATTACAAGTCCCGCTGCCCAGCATGAAAAATATAGCCTCGCAGCCGAAAGATGCTCAAATGGCAGACCATTTACGTATAAGGAATCTGAATATGGAACACGTGGATCGGGTGAGTGTCCTCGTGTAATTACACGAAGGCCATCCGTAAGAATCTGATAGCCATTAACAGAAGCAGAGTTTTGTCGCATACGATAAAATGCAAGCACTTCATGAACTGCGCCAAAGCGAGCACCGTTGCGAGCAATTCTTTGCCAGAGATCCCAGTCTGGACACGTACGTAAAGAAGTGTCAAACCCACCGACAGCTTTAACAAGCGTTCGGCGGACGACACAAGCATGAATTGCAAAAGCGCAGCAACATGCAAACAAATCAAACAAGTTTCCTGATCGAGAACAGTAGATTTCAGTACCAAGTTTACCATTAGGGGACACACGACCCCAACCACAATGGACAGCATCGAGACTGGGATCAGAAGTAAGCGCATTTGTCATTCGTTCTAAGTACGACGGGCTGATCCAATCGTCAGCATCGAGAAAGCAGCCAGTCAAAATTGGCAAGATTAATGCCTGTGTTCCGTGCCACAGCCTCACCACCTTGTGCTTGTCCTACAATACGTATACGTGGATCTTTTTAGAAAAATTTGTACCAATAGCATCCGTTTCATCACTTGATCCATCATTGACAACGATTCCCTCCCAATATCGATAGGTCTGGGCAAGCAGTGATTCCAGTGTTTCAGAAAGCGTCTCTGCCGCGTTATGAGCTGGTATTATTACCGATACATTCATAAAAACTCCTCTATATTCACGTAACAAAGTTTTCTATACTTATTTAGGGTCTTCAGGCAAGTGAGTGGGTAAATTTTTGCATTTTTATATCCCCGGTAGCATGCAAGTAAGAATTTTCAGCCGAAGATATTCCTCATCTCTCAGACCGTATGCCCTTCTCTGTATCACCCGAATCTTGTTATTAAGACCTTCGACAAAGCCTAAAGCGTACCTTTGTTCTCAGGTCTGCTGTATGCTGCAATGCCATCCCAGTGTTTCTCTATCATTTCTGCAAACTTCTCGTAAGGCTTTAACTGTTGCCACTTCAACGATTCCTTCCAGTTATCGAAAACTTCCTTGACCATCCCTCTGTCTTATAGCTCCATAACTGTCCAAAGGATTCCTCAACAGATAGGCAGTGTTGAGCCGTTTGTTTGCCATGAGTAGCTTCTTTAACGACTTGTTCCATCAAGGGTGAGGTCTCTCTGTTCGATAGAAGCGTATATTTCTGACCTTTGATATACGAACGTTCTTTACCTGAAAGCCGTGCATATTCCATCTTCCGCACTTTTCCAACGCTTCCCAAGATGCCTCATTATATGAAACTTGTCATAAAGAATCGCAGCATGAAACGCATTCTCACTCGTTGACTTCTCAAATGCCTTCCACATATCCATTACTGCCAACCGTAGCTTCTTTACCTTCTTTGCACCAAGCCACTGGTAAAATAGATCAAGACTCTCTTTTGACCTATCTTTCCTCCAAACCAAATCGGCCTTCCACGCTCCAAATCGCTTACCACTATCCGATAGGTATGCCCTTTCCTTATAGATATTTCGTCTATACCAATTACACGAGGTGCTGCTACTGGATACCTCCGAAGTGCTTTTTCATGTATTCTTTGTCTAATGTCTTCACCGTATCCCAGTCCAGCCTGAAATCCTTCGCCACATCCTTTACGGTCATAGTCCTGCACTTCCGTCCCACAGAACAGGCAAATCGCTTCGTGTAAAGGGATTGTCCGCAAGCTATTCCAGTTTTTCCGCTTCACCTTTCCGCACTTCCGACATAATACTCGCCGTACCTCCACTTCAGGTAAATCCGTGCATCTCCACAGGATAAATCCTGTACCTGACGCTCCTTCTTGTCGTATTGACTCCAATGAATCTTTCCACAACACCCGCATACCGTTTTTTTTGTGTCCGCTTAAGTCTTATATCGCGGGCATTTGAGTCTCCAAATATCCCTTAATTTCTGCTCTCGGAACAAACCTGGGGAACTGATATTATTCCAGCAGTCGTCTCTTTTTTTCCATTTAATTATCATACAGTTTTTTGCTCATATAAAACTCTTTTTCCCTTGTTCTATGCTATGTTGCAGTCACTTCATGGCTTATTTTTACCCACTCACTTGCCTGAAGAGCCCTTATTTAATCTTCAAAGAATTTTTCCCAAGGAGTTCTCTTAAACTTCTCTTTTAATTCAAAATAATTTGAGATTGATTTCGAAAGAGGCTGCTTTGATTGTTGATAAGTAGAAGGTCTTGCAACTTCATAATTTATTCCAAGGAACTCTTGTACACGCCTTATTTCATCATTATAGTTTTTAGATAAATTTTCGTAGAAGACGTCTATTTTAGGGCTGTCTTCAAAATAGATATCGTATTGTTTCTTAACCTCCTCCGACCAGGTGAATTCATGAAGACATTCTTTATAATCAAGTGAAACAACAAAATCTTCTTCTTGTCCTTGTCCAGCAATATCGGTCCACCTATTGCTCTTAAATGCTTTCTTAAGGGAGAGGATTAACTTAAGAGTGTTAATCCTCGTAAGGTGAATTATTTTCAGGTCTTTTTGATCCTTTAAGTACGGCCAGACAGCTTTACGGGAATTATCTTGCGCATGATAATAAAACAACTTAAATCCAACTGCCAATATCCGCTTGGGAAATTTCCTGAACACTTTTTTCTCTAAAAAGCCAACCGGGTTACTCTGCATTAATGAGATTAAGCTTTGATACTGTAAATATTGATCATGATCTGGGAACTCCCACCCAATGGAATCGTAAGATCTGAACAATTCCCCAAAGGTAACGATTTGGCTATGTGCATTTAGTAAGCTACGTAAAAAATTTGAACCTGATCTTGCTCTTCCAAGAATAATAAATCTACAATAATCTAAGTGCCCTTCCTGTATACCAAGATCGAGCGCCAGATTTTTAAAATGAAAACGGTATAAACTTATTAAGTTCTTGAGTCTTTTGTTAAGCATTGTTTTTATGTCATGCAAATTATGAAACTATATTGTTTTTCTATAAAGCCAATTACCAAAAACTAAGGACAGCTTTGACCGCTGCCGCGTTTTACCAGGGTTTACGTATCTTTTGCATACCTTCTCAAGTGCATTTGCAGCATCACTGTGCATTTCTGGTGAGGGATAGTACCAGTTTTTGGCCCACATTCCGCCCCATGGGTCGTTTATGCAGATTGGTTTACCGGTAAATCTATCAATGAGTAAGTGTGGCAACCCTCTCCTGGATATACATGCAACATACTTATCACAATAATTTCTTATTTGACGAATCATATCTGAATTGACTAATTGGGGAAATTCCCCAAATAATGTATTAATATTAGGATATTTCTCTCTGTAGTGCGGTTTTCTTACTGAAAACCAAAACAATATTTTGGGAATTTTAATCTTTTCTAAGAGTTCTTTGTTGTTGTTTACCCAATTTTGCCTGGTTTCAGCAACAATTTTTTTTATGTAATCTTTGTTCTTCTCTTTTAACAGTTCCTTAAAAGCATCATCGCATCCAATCGAAGTGCCGTCAGATATTCTCGTATAAAATCCTAAACCTCTACTATGAAATAAAGAGTTACTTTCAGACCGCCCTGACATAACCTGTATAATAGCGAATCTTGCATTATTTACATACTTCAGGAGTTTATCGTTATCTTTCGAAAAAAAGGATGGTCCGGCACCGCCTCGTCCCATGTTGATTGTTGGTATGTCCAGTTTTTCCTGTAATAAAGTTGGATATGGTTTTTCGCAAAAACGTCCAAAAGTTTGTGCGGCACCAATGCACACGAAATATGAGCATTCTTCGATGCTTTGAGGTTTGGGTCCTCTCAATAGTAAGCCAGTATTGGTTTGACGATCAATTGCTTCGGGATCCAAACAATACGTTTGATAATCAACTACTTTCCAATCTATGTCTGAGTATCCTTCGGTCACCAAATTAGTCTCCCGTCATTTTTCAATTCTCATTCCTTTGTGATACTTCAAATCATTCCGATGGCTTTGAATAAAATAGTCGTGTATTCATAAATACGATATGTGCCCTTACGCACATAAAAATAAGATATGTTACTGTTTCATTGTCAGATTATGTATCATGGTAATGTATCGTTTCCGTAAGATTTCCTAATTGAACTATAGGTTCTTTAAAGATTTCATCTTTAAGTATGTCAATAAACTCCGAATGTCTTGGGTGAGCCGGAAAGTGAATCGCGCGATTTCTATATTCCTCTTCAGAGTAAGTTCCGTAATTTACTAGTTGACTAAAATAAACGGTATCAAAATTAAAACGCTTACCTAGACGTACAAAATCAGGCATCTCTCGGAAATTATTTTCTTGGACAACCATACTTATACCTATCCATTCAAGGGGGCCGTTCTTACGCAACGCACTAATAAATTCGAGATTTTCAAGAAGTTTTTTAAAACTCCCGCCTCTACGATTTATTTCATACGTTTCTGGACTTGCTGCGTCAATTGAAATATCTGCACTTTTTATAAGTTGTTGTATATCTTTTGCTATTGTTCTCCACATTTTTGGTGTCCATAACTGTGCATTCGTTTGAAGGTATATCGTTTCAACATTTTGTATATCTTCTCTCTTCATCGTTTGCAACCATTTTCTAAAAAATGGACTGCCAAACGGGTCTCCTGAACCTGTGATATGCAAATAATAAGCATTTTTAAGGGCTTCATTTTGAATCCTACTTTGAATTTTCAATATCTGTTTCTTGTTTTTGCGTTCCACAATTGTTCCTGTCCGGCATGATGGACAGGACAGGTTACAGGATCTATCATAGGTACAAATAATTTGCCTGGGACCGTACGGTAGTATGGTAAGATCCTTTTCTAGTGCAGCTTTCAGGTCTTTATCTTTAACATCTTCAATTTTTTCAACCGGTCCGGATTCGGTTTGTAAAAAAGCGCATCTGGAGCGATTACAATATTTAAAAGACACATCCAAGATTGAACGGCGTATTTCCTGCGCTTTTTCGCCGTTCCATATCTCTTCAACGGATTGATCTTGCAAATTCCCTATGGAAGTATCAAGCCATGCGGGACAGCACAGAAATACCTCCCCAATTTTATTCAAATGAGTAATTTCAAACCACTTAAATGGTTTGGAACAAAATAGACGTCCGCTTTTTGACATAACATTACCCTCTTCGTCTTTTTATTAACCGTGAGGGTATCAATTTACTAATAAACGATTTTTTATTAGAATTCCTCGGGTTATATTGATATTTAAAATTTATTTTTTGATCACTCCAATCACTTATATATTTGGGTTCTCGTATTTTTTTAAAAAAAGCAGTGTTGCGCATAATCTTTATTAATTCCCATTCTTCTTCAACACACAAAAAATCATATAATATTTTAACCGACGGTATTTTGAAATCATCCACGCCTATAATGCCACCCAGTTTTAGCTTGTGATGTGTGTAATGCCAATCAATAATCGGTACTGGAAAGCGATGTGCACCGTCTATGAATACATAATCTAGCTCTGAAGGTATTAATTCACCCTCCGGAAGAGCTCTATCTGAACTTTTAATGATGAAAGTTATATTTTTCGTAAGGCCTACTTCTGCACAATATTGCTGTATTCGTTCAGCCTCTCCCTGATCAGGTGTAATGCAAATGTGTCGAGTACCTGCAATAGAAAAGACAACCGTAGTATGTCCACAACCCGTTTCGAGGGTTGACATGCCGGGAGTCAGCATGCTATAAAGAAAGCGTAAAGTGTCGGGATGGACAGCCCAACTTGTAAAGACACCTTTATAATAATGGAATTGCGGATTGTCTTTAAGCAACCTTTCTAGTAGCATTTTTAACTCCTTTATGTCTGGTTATTACCTAATTTATGTATAATAGTACTTCGCTATGCATGGGTTAGTAGTCACTGGTTAGTTTCGAATAAACAGCTTCATATTGTGGAGCGATATTGAGCCAATCCAATTCTTCAGCTCTCTTGCGAGCTTCTTGTGCCATATTTTTACGATCCTGTGGATTCAGAAACAAACGTAATATTTCGTCTGCTAATTGTTTTGGATCATTGTCTTTTACCAATATAGCTTCTTTTCCTGGCACATATGCCTCAACCGATGGTAAGTTGGTCGATATAACAGGCAACCCGCAGGCAATCCCCTCAAGAAGTGCATTATTTGCAGTGGACTGCAACAAGGGTAGAAATAATATGTCCGATTGCTGGTACAGTTTAAGCAACATAGCATCATCGATGCCGCTATGTATGGTGACGTTTTGTAAATCCTCTACTTCGGTTGCCTGTGAGGACACAATATGAAACTCTATATTTCTGTAACTACTTAATCTCTCTGCCACCTTTCGCACCGCCTTGAAATCCCTTAAATAATGTCCAACGGTAATGCACTTAAACTTCCCCTCTTCCTTTGGTGTATTTGCCGGCACAAAATAGTCGATGTCTATACCGTGGAGAATCAAATGAAGTTTATCAGGAGACACAAACTCTCTTAGGTAAGATACTTGTTCTGGTGATACCACGGTAACACAATCAAGTTTGGAAATAATATTCTTGATAATAAGTGAATCGAGCATGTGTGGTGGCTGATGATACGTAGCAACTATTTTAGGTCGCGAATTACGAAATCGTTTAAGTAATCCCGGCAGGAACTGCGCCGAATGTTCGCCATCAAGATAATGTATTATATCTACCTTTTTCCACCAGCAATGTCTGAACGCCTTAACCTCAGCAACCAAATCACTCAGCTTGTACCATTGCATGCCTTTCTTTTGAACAAGATTGCGTAACCAGTTCCGTATCATCCTGTTTCGTATGGGAAAATCCTCGTCGCTATCCGATGCGAGATGCACCTCTGTTTTATAACTATTCCGGTTGATATATCTTAAAAACTGATTTATCCCAGAATATCTACCCCAATGAGGATAACGAGTGCGGATTATATATATATGCATAGTCATTTTGCCTTTGCAATGCTTAACAGGCCCGCTATTTGCCCTACTATTATTAAAGCAAAACATTTTTCCGTAAATTGCTTAGGATCGCTCCTGGGTAATACGAGATTCATTAGTCTTCCCGGTGTTTGCAACAACCTTAATGCCTTTGAGATAGCCAGACGCAGACGCCTCGCGAAAGATGGTGATTCTTCAATTAACTGCATTACAGCATCAGAAAGGCCTTGAGAGTAATACCTCCGAACAAACCATCGTTTCTCTAGCCGAGATTTAGGTACAAGATGGTTCACAGTAATCTCAGGGTGATAGAAACAGGTATAGCCAGCCTTTTTTATTTGCTTCTCAAGAAACACATCTCCTCCGGAGAGAAGATTCTTACCCACCCGGTCAAGGCCGGAAACAAATCCTCCTGCCTGCCTAAGAACATCCGTCGGAAACGCGATATTGGCTCCAACGAGCCATTTTTGATTCAAATTGGTTATAACTTGTGGCGTGTCAAACCAGTCTATTACAGCAAGGCAAGTTATTAGCTCATCTGATAGCCATTTTGGCCGAAGAGCCTCCCACAATGGGATTGTCTTGCCTCCTACACAACCCGGCATTGGCGTTACGGTTTCAAATACTTCCAAAATCTTATCAAGCCAAACTGGACAAGCAATGGCATCATCGTCAAGGTAGGCACTATATTTTCCCCTTGCATTACGCCAGCCGGTATTTCTGGCATAAGAGAGACCTAAAGTTGATTCATAAATGTATCGTATGTTGCACTTGCTAGTAAACTGTTCTACCGCTTCTTTCGTTGAATCAGTTGAACAGTTGTCTACTACTATGATTTCGTATTTGTCTTTTGGAGTGCGCTGATCCACAAGACTTTGAATCGCTTTGGTTAAATACCCGGCACGATTATGTGTGCATATTATAGTTGATATAAGTATGTTCATGATTTGTAAATCTTTTTCTGTTATCTTGTCACACGAGAAATAAAATTGGACATCCAGACGGGAGCACGCTGAACTAATTTCTTTTTCATCTTCCGTAGAATTCGTAAAGCTGTTTGTCGAGGATGACGGAGCATCGTTCGTATCATCGCGATCGCGAGTTCTCTACGGTGTGCCAGAAACTGTTCGTACAGCGAATGTGCAATATATGATTCGGTAAGGAGAATAATATCCTTTAAATCACAAACAATCAGATCCGGAAATCTTTCAAGGAGTTCTCTGCGCATTCTTCCATAGGTACGAGCATTCGCTAAGCGAGATTCTAAGTCTTCATAAATTCGACATCTGCCCAGTATTTTAGGTACCGTCACAGCAACCCAACCTGCCGCCATCACAGCATTGAAAAGATCCCAATCCTCATATCCTTGATTCATAATAGGGCGAAAGTTACCAGCCTCATGCAGTGCCTCCGTTCGTACAATGCTGAAGGGAGCCGCTTCGTTTGAAATCCATTGATAGGGAAAGCCTGGACATGGTCTGATCCAGATTTTGTTATCATTCTGCGAGTCACTTGTCCAGCAAGAAACAAGTCCAACTTCCGGGCATTGCCGAAGAATAGACTCACATACAGCAACAAAGTCAGGTTGTAATCGTTCTTCCCCTGTAAGAAAAGAGAAGCCGAGCGGATTCAATCCGGAACCCAGAACTTCTTCTATACCGCAATTTTTAGCTAATACCGGATTTGTGTTTTTTTTTGATATAACCCTCCATCTGTTCCGTTGCGTCTTATCAAAAACCTTAAGGGTTTGCTCTCTGGTCATCCCATTCTCAATAATAACTACAGCCATAGGTTTCAAAGTCTGCTGCTCAATACTCTGTAAACATTCTTCGAGAAATTGTTTCTCATCTAAACAGGTAACCACCATAGCAATGCCTTTTGAGGAGTTGTTTTGTGGAGTCCGGCGCATTGATTCGTCGCAAAATGATCTCTTTGCCCAAGGCAAATTCACTGGTAAGTTTAAAGAGCGCCTTGCTCCTTGATTAACTACCTGATTACGGAAATTTAACTGGCTTTCCAGGATTTTCTTATTATCACATATTCTACGAATTTCCAATGATGCATTATAACCCATTTCGGCGATTCTTGTTGAAGGTGTATTAAGTGCGCGCCGGAGTGCCTCTGCAAGGCCATCACTCCCTGACTTATTGGCCAGCCAGCCCGTACGGCCATCTTCGATCATTTCTACCATACCACCCTCGCGCGTCGCAATAACAGGAAGTCCTGAAGCCATGGCTTCAACGCAAGTATTGGGGAAATTTTCCCAGCGCGATGGGACAATGGCTATGCGAGCTTTTGCAAGAAACTGAGGAAGGGCAGATTTCTCCTGTTGGCCACGAAAGATAAATCTTGCTCTTAGATCATCAGGAATCAGGTGCTTCACGATCTGTCCACCGCTCATAGTCCTTGTCCCAAGAGTATTAGCCCCGATAAACTCAAAACGTGCTGACGGATATTCAGGAGCAACAGCAACGGCAGCTTCAATCCATTCAATGACACCCTTGCGTAGTTCTAGTCGCCCCACATAACAGATCGTTCCGTGTTCCCATGTATCTTTCTCTCTCTCAAGTATAGGGTTATCGCCAATTGGCAACGGAATAACCCGGATGCAACCTTCATCTAACCCATAATGAGTTTTCGCCTGGTGAGCCAGATAGTGACTCGGGCAAAGTAGCGCATCAGCAGCAGCGATGCTATAATCCTCAAGCCGTTTTGCTGTCATGAAATAAGGACGGCCAATATCCCGATCGCTGTATCGGACAATGGTTTCCGTGGGAGAGTGTAAATGAATGATACAGGG
Organism: Planctomycetia bacterium; assembly: GCA_015075005.1. GTDB lineage: Bacteria > Planctomycetota > Brocadiia > Brocadiales > Brocadiaceae > Brocadia. Next base: position 94,231 of record JABTVC010000001.1, on the reverse strand, counting down.
TGGACATCTTTTTGGTCCAAACCCAAGAGCACGTCGAAGCTGTAAATAATACAGCGGCGCCTCATATTCCTGAGATTCAATTATGTCGATTCCTTCCTGCTCAACAAGCTTTTCAGCGAGAAGACTTGCCTGCCAGGAGAAACATTGTGCAGGAAAAATAGATTCAAAAAGGCCTTTTTTTACTCCGGACTTAGGAGTGGAACTGGATTTTTTGCCTATGAAAGTTGGCCAACCTTCGAAATAGACGCGATGAATAATCAACCTTCGTAAGCACTCTCGTCGACTTTTTTTCTTGGCCCCTTCCCAAAGTGTACCTATCACATGTACAGTCTCCCCACTTTCGGCAAGCAGCCTTGAAATATGAGTCACATAAGTACCAATCCCCCCCGCAGGGATTGGCGCAGGAGGATATTCAGGACAAATTATAAGGTGTTTCATCGCATCTTTTTAATCTTTTAATAAACGCATAACAAACTTTCGGGCTCTCCGTAAAAGCTTCTTCCGGAAATAAACGATAGAGTCCTTATCCAGGTTCCGGCTGTGTGGGTTTAAATCAGAATAAACAAACTTCTTCCATTGATTTTCCAATTGCATGACAATTTCAACGGCAAATTTGGAAACTGTCTCCCGATGGGTGCTCAATAAAAGTTCCCGCATAACTTGATTCTGTATAGAGGTCATACTCCGGTAGAGCGAATCACTGCGGACACGGTACTTTAAAAGATGCATGGGCACAGTAACAATCGGCCAACCAGCCACAAGCATTCGAATGTCTAATTCCCAGTCTTCATAATTATACCGTTGACGGATATCATAGCCGCCAAGATCCCGCAAAAGTTCTGTGCGCGTAACGCAAGGGACAATGACGCTATTCTCAATAAAAAGAAATGGAAATTCTGGTTGTGGAGCATTCCAAAAGCCATCGACAATGTCCTTGCCAAAGATAAAAGCCCATGCGGCGACTCCACCTAAACGTGGATATCCCTCAAGAATTTTAAGAGCAATCCGATAAAACTGAGGCTCTACCATATCATCACTATCGAGGAAGGAGATAAATTCTCCGCTCGCTGCCTTTAGTCCGGTATTTCTGGCTGAAGCCAACCCCTGGTTCCGTTGTCGAATAACCATTAAAGGAAGTCCTTTTTCAGATGCATACTTTTCGAGTTCTTTAATTTTCACAAGCGTTTCTTCCCCGTGTGAACCATCATCGATGAGCAACACCTCGTCAGGTTGACGCTCTGAGGCCCAAACGCTTTCCACCGATTCCTTAACCATGACACCCATTTCATAGCAAGTTACTACAACGGATAGCGTCCCTTTTTTTGCACCCGGTCTTAGCGCTGGTATGGGAGGAGGCTCGTCCTTCTGCACAAGCGTCCGAAGGGGTGTACGACGATCAAGAAACATCAGAGCAACTCGTGATAAATCTTGTGGCTTGGGGGAGGACTGAAGGAGATGTTCTAAAGCTCCGGCTGTTTCTTCGAGGAGATGCAGTCTCCTTTCTCCTCGATGTGCTTTGACTACACGAATACAGAGTTCTTTTCTTATATGATCAAGTACTTTGATATCCGTTGCAATAATTTTCTCTATACAATCCGCCACTTTCTCGGGTAGTGGTTCTCCCTGAATTAAAACTTCTTGAGGAATGGTTTCTCCTGGAGCCAACCCTTCTGCAGCAGCTGGAGAAAGTAGCACCAAAGAACCACGGGCAAGTTCTGCCCAGACATTGGGAAGATGCTCAAAAAAACTTGGATAAAGACGTACCGGAAAGACACGGTCAGGACGGGGGTACTCTCTTTTCCATTCCCATTGATGTTCGCGGACAAGTTCACGCACGGCACCACGAGATGACCAGTAATCAACAAACGATCTGGGTTTCATGGGAGCGAAGATCATTGGTGGTCCAGCACCGATCACTGGCCGATTGATACGCACTCCTTTATTTGCCAAAAGAGTAGCAGCATCCAGGGCAGCCAGTACACCTGATGCGGCCTGTTGGGGCTCATAGAGGAAGAATTCTACGGAGTTGTGAATATTTGTGGGTTGTGCCAACATGTTGGCGATTTTATCGAGCAACAAATCCTCAACAAAACGGGGAACGCAAACCGGAGAAGAAGACTCTGGTAGCCTGCCATCAGCGGCAATTTCTTCTCCCCTGGGTCCGAAGACCAGTGCCAGATCGGCCAGGGCAAGCGATACGTCTTCCATCTGTCGACGGATGATCGCATGTCGGGTCCAGATACCTTCCTGATTAGCCATTTGGCGGTTAACGGATTTATCGGTAACCACAACTACGAAAGGCACATCTACCACATTGGGAACCTCGGTTGCCCTTGCCATCTGAGAATCATATCCAAGCCCTCCCCACATGGGCAGAATGGCAAGCTGGAAGGGATCTTTAGTATAAAATGCCTGAAGTTCTTTGTTCAAACAATAAGAAGCAAACGATAATAACCCGCCATCGTTGATTAGCCCATAAGAACGAGGACTCAAACCCTTTTCACTGAATGAAAGCCAGTATTCTGGATCTCTCGCGGGAATTGGAATCCGCTTTATCCTTGCGGACTTAAAAGCTGTGGAGGGGTTTCCGAAATCGGGTTGCGATACTGGCCGTGTCGCTGGTGTTGGTACCAGGGTCTCTTTTAGTTCATAGCGATACCATCCGTCCCAACAAAAAATAGTAATTCGGAAATCAAGTCGCACTGCGATTTCTTCAAGTGGAAGCCCCAGTCCTATCATTGATTTTCGTTCCTCTGGCTCATCTGAAAGAAACTCGCAGTAGCCCTCATAACCTTCAATAACAATAATATGATTCTGACCTTTTTTATTCATCGTCTAACTTTTATTACTGATTGAAAAAACTTTATATTCTGAATATATCTTTATTTGCTGTTCGTATTCTTCTCAGCCATTCGATCTTGTATGTCTAGACTAGACTAGACCATACCGGACGTAGTGAGACCACACCCGAATCTCCGGAAAGTGTTCTATTTTTACTCGTAATATGCAGGACATGCATCTGCCAGTGATAATCATAGGTGTAATTCCAATCAATGGGATAGAGACCAACGTTAACATAATAAAGTCCAGGGAGTAAAGGTAACTCTGGCAAGTGGCAAATAAAGATGCCATGCTGAGCTATAGGACCGAAGGTTGCGCGTGCCGAGGGTATAGCGGTCTCAAAGCATTTAACGTTTGTATCGTTGTAAATACCCGCGATAAGTGCGATATCAGGCAGATGCTTTGTAAGATTATATTCTAGCTTAATCGTTAGACTATCAGCGTTACTGAGAGTATCAATTGCCCTACCTTGTGAGTCACACAAGTGAACAGCGCTGATCTCTGCTTCTAGCGTTCCCATACGGCTGCCATGTTCAACTTTAAGATTAGGTTGAGCCGCTCCTCCTGAGAGTTGTGCTGCTCTCTTCTCCGTTCGTTGGCGCATCAGATCGTTGTAACATTGAATTGCGCTCTTCGGGTCTCCCGCCATCACCACCCTGCCTTCTTCCAGAACCAGCACCTCATCGCACAAACTGCGGATCTGATCAGCATCATGTGACGTCATGATTGAGGTCTTGCCTGCCGTTCTAAAGGCAGCAAGCCGCTCGATACATTTTTGCTGAAAACGGGAATCGCCAACCGCCAGCACTTCATCAATAACCAGGACATCGGGGTCGAAATGGACGGCCGTAGCAAAGGCAAGCCGCAAATACATACCATTGGAATAGGTTCTGACCGGTTGATCAATGAATTCTTCCAGCTCGGCAAAGGCAATGATCTCCTCCTGCTTTGCCAGCACCTGGCGTCTTGTAAGACCACTCAGGATACCCCCGGTCACAAGATTCTCGCGTCCGGTCATATCAGGATGGAACCCACCTCCCAGATCGAGTAGGCCACTAACTTGACCTATATGGAGAATGCGTCCGCTCGTAGGCCTTCCCAGGCCGCACAGCAGGCGCAACAGGGTGCTTTTGCCTGCACCGTTATGGCCGATAATGCCCAGCGTCCGACCCTGTTCAACCGAAAAGGAGACATCACGCAGCGCCCAAAAGACGTTGCTTCTGTCATATCGGCCAGTAAGGCGCCTGATTATCGACTCTTTGAGGGTAATAGGCCGATTACGTTGAATCCGGTATCGTTTTGATACCGATTCCACAGTTAAAACCGCAGACATACGAGACTCCTGTTAGATTGCATCAACAACATCAGGGAGACAACGGGTGTAAATAACGTAGCCAAAGCCACACACGACAAGACTTGTTGCACCGGCAAATACTAACGAACGCCATTCAGGGAATACACCGTAAAAGAAAATTGCCCGATAACTCTGTATCAGTGCTGCAATCGGGCTATACGTATACAAAATACGGAAGTCTTCACTGACTGCCTGGGGCTTATAAAAAACCGGGGTTAGATAGAACAGGAGCATGAGCGCCACGCCCACGATATGCTGCACATCACGGTAAAAGACGTTCAGCGTTGCAATGATCAGGCTCAGGCCGACTGTCAGGACGCATTGAATCAGCATGAGCAAGGGAAGCATCAGAAGCGTCAGCGTTAGAGTTTTACCATAGAAGATTAACATAACAAAAAGTATTGGCAGGGCTACTACATAGTTTAGCATGCCTGACACGGTGTTAACAATGATAAGGGTAACAGGTGCAAAATTAGGTCTCCGAACAAGGCCACGATTGCCCACCAAAAGACCGCCAGATGAACCAAGGCACGTACTCAACCACGTCCACGGTAGTAACGCACTGAAAACGAAGGCCGGGTAGGCGTCAATGTCTAACGGGACAACTTTCTGGAAGAGAAATACCAACACCAGCAACTGAGCCAGAGGAATCACGGGCGACCATAGAACACCCAGAACCGAGCCCTTATAACGCGTAACAAAATCACAGCGCACGAGGTGGAATATCAGGTCAAAGTAATAGGTTGATGAATTCATATGCCCGGTGTCTTTACCAAAAGCGGAAACATTTTCATATTTTGCATTATAAAAAGGCCAAAGTTTCTCACCGGTATTACGATAACATCCGGTTTTAAACAGTTAAGCAAATAATATACCCCTTTAGTGCAAGTTTCTTTTATGAAATGCCAGTCAGCATAAAGTTGAGGGGTAACTGCGGGCTATTGTAAAACCCATTTCATGAAAATGGATACAAAGCTATTGCCTGTATGTGCGAAAAGCAGCCTATATATAGTATACTAGAAGTGGTTTTGGCAGGTTATTGTATGAGATTCGTCTAAGGCTATAAAATATAAAGTTGTACCCATTTGTATAGCAATTACCTTTTTACGAATGGTTAAATCTCTTCACTTTCAAATGGACCGGGTAATTATCCATAATAAACCTTTGTAAAAAATTTAAACAAACCTGATGAACTTTTCCGCAAAGTTCACTGCTTGTGATGATTATTTGTTTGCCCCCTTCAATTTTTCATACTGGGCAAACGATTTTCGCGCCTCTTCTTTCAATCCCTTCTTTTCATAAAGAGTGCCGAGGGTGCTGTAAATTTCTATCGTCTCCGGAGTGATTTCCAGTACTTTAGAGTATTCATAAATTGCATCATCTAAGGCGCCTTTTTGCTCATAAATACGGGCAAGTACCAGATGGGGAGTGGAGTATTTAGGATTGATTTCAACTGCACGTTTCAAGACCTTGACTGCATTATCGGGCATATTTTCTTCGCTATATACAATTCCCAGGCATATATAGGCCTTAAGGTTGTTTTTGTTTAATGATACAGCATTTTCCCATTGTTCAATAGCTTCCTCATGTTGTTTGTTGTAATAGGAAACGATACCCATCTCAAAATAGGTTTCGGGTTTTAAATCGATATTCATTTCTTCAACACGTTTCAGCTTGTCTTTTATCGTGACTAATTTTTTTAATGTACGGGTATCTATGGTCTTCTTTTTGGTTTCGGAGAGGATCAGGGAGGGAAGCAATGCCTTTTTTCTTTCCACTGAGAGCATACCTTCCAGCATTTCTTTTTCTCCTTTCATGAATTCCATGGATTCTTTCAGTGACGTTTTTAAGTCGAGATTTTTATCTTCCATGACGGAGACCTTTTGTTCCAGTGCCGTTATTTTCTGTTCGTAATCTTCTCTTGACAGGCGTTCTTTTGATAGATATTCTTCCTGTTCCTTGAGGCGCTGTTCTAATTCTGCGACCTGATTTTGATGCTCCACTTTGGAGATATAATCATTCTTGTAAGATGTTATTTTTTGTTCGTAGTCGTTTATCGTGTTGTCATACAGGGATTTTAGCACATATTCATTTGTTAATTTTTTTTCATAAGCATCCACCGCATTTTCATGTATCTTCTTCAGTTTGTCACGAGTGAATTTTAAAGTCTTGATTACTTCATCTTTTTCAACAAGGAGATTATTGTAGTAAGGCCTTTCCTTAAATAACCAGTAACTTAAGAGTGCTACAGCTGAAATAGCAAATGCCACTATAAGAATAAAGTAAAGTTGTTTGTCTGTTTTGATAAAGGTACTTTTTGAGGAAATAGAAACTATCTTTCTTACTTTTTCGAGACGGAGGTGTTTGAATAAATTTTCAAAGGGTAATTTCATCAGGTAATGCTCCTAATTTTTGGCTGGTTTTGGGTTCAAATAAGAACGGTTATCCAATATCGAGTTCTGTTACCGGAGATGGCTCGCGCGTTACGTTACTCACAGAGACTTTTTTGAGTATAAGTTTATCAGCATCTTCCTGGCTCATCGGAGACACCCCGACAATCCTTTGATGAGTGTCATCTTTCACGCGCCTTACCAGGACTTTTGAGGAAGGCAGAACGGGTGATTTTCCGTACCGTGCAGTGAGCCGTGCTCCAATCAGAATCTTTTCTTCCGTGATCTCTCCGCGGAGAAGGGTGAAGGGCCCCGGCACATCGACCAGACTTAACAAAAAATCTCCTTCACGTGCAAAAGATTCGATACTGGCATTGTCCTCTTCATTTCTGCCGACGATCACCTTCGTGTGGACATCAAGTCTGAAATGCCTTCCCACCTTCAGCAGGTTGACGTCATTTACATTGGCATCACAGGTATTGACCAGGTCCCGCATGCGATGTGCAAACTCAGGATCAGTGAGTAAGCAACCTCCGGCAGAGCAGGGATAATCTTTGATTTGAAACACATCGGCAAGCTGTATCTGGTTTTTCCGGGAACGGCCACGAATCTGGAGAAGCTGTTCCCTGTCCACGATGCCCAATTTCTCGGGGATAGTTGGTTCCATATGTTTTGCGCATAAAGGTCTCAGGACAAGTCCGGTAAGATTCGCCTCCTTGTCGATAATCTTCATGGCCTCTTTTCGCTGAGACATGGGTCTTTGCCCCAATACCTCACCCGTAATAAGAAAATCTGCGCCGATTTCCCGCATATATTCACCTGCGATGCGAAAGATATTAATCCGGCAATCGATACAGGGATTCATATTCTTTCCGTAGCCAAACTTCGGTTTCTTGACAAGTTCGAGAAACCGTTCCGTAGTATTAATGACCTTGATGGGTATGCCAAATTTTTCCGAGACCTTTACCGCCTCGAGTTTACAGCTTCCGTGTGACGTACAACGACAAAATACCGTAACAAAATTGAGGGCAATTACCTCAATTCCCTGTTGCTGAATAACCCGTATTGCCAGGGTGCTGTCTAAACCACCTGAAAGTAAAGCTAATGCCTTTGCCAATATCGAACTCCTTTAATGACAACGAATTTCAGTTCCTGAACAGTATGTAATGAATTTTGAAAGTTTAAACCATTCCATAGGCATCTTTCAAACAAAAAATGGAAATTGACTGTTTTAGAATATCATGCTAGACTATTTTTCTTAATATTCGATTGTGTAAGTAATGACTCACCAAGTTTCTGTCTTACCTGTTTGAAGGGTGAAATTTATGATAAGACAACCGGCCGTGGCAGGGAGTTTTTATAGTAAAGATATTGCCCGGTTAAAGAGTGATATCGAAGGTTTTGTGATTAAGGGCTGTGAAAAACAGGCCGTATTGGGTATTGTGTCCCCGCATGCCGGATATGTGTATTCCGGACGCGTTGCAGGAAATCTCTATTCACGGATTAAAATACCTGATACCGTCGTTATATTAGCGCCCAATCATACAGGGTATGGCGTGCCATACTCCATATGGCCAGGCGGGCTATGGCGTACACCCCTGGGCGATGCAGGAGTGGACGAAGAGGTCGTGGACGAATTGGTACGCGACTGTGGCCTTATTGAGAAAGACCAGGAGGCACATAAATATGAACACGCTGCCGAGGTACAGATACCGTTTATTCAATACTTTAATCCCCAGAGTAAAATCGTTGTAATGGTCATATCTTCAGGGAATAGCTCAGACCTTAAAACCATAGGGAAAAGTTTGTCGGGGGTACTACAGAGATTACGCCCCGATGCCCTTGTGGTAGCCTCTTCTGATATGACACACCATGAGTCGCAGGCATCGGCTCACAGGAAAGACAAGATTGCCATCGATGAGGTATTGGCCCTTAACGAAGATAGTCTCTATAGCAAAGTGCACATGATGCACATCACGATGTGTGGTATTTATCCTGCGGTTACCATGCTAGTCTGCTCAAAGGATCGTGGGGCTAAAAAGGCTGAACTTGTGCGTTATGAAACCAGTGGTGATATTACAGGCGATTATGATCACGTCGTCGGCTATGCAGGAATTATGATAAATTAAAAGATCAGTGAGCACTGCGTCATCGGCACATTACAGGACGTTTCTTACAATAATCATGCCGGGCGTTTCCGATTTGAATTAGAGCAGAAAATGCAGACGAAATTGCCGGAAACCTTATTGTTGTGGCTGTATAGGAGATGGAAGAAAAAACCAGCCTTGTGAAGGCGGCCTATCTTTCCATGGCAATACTATAGGAAATAATTTTGCAAGTTTTGTTGAAAACCCCCTTCGATTAGTGTATAAATACAGGATAAAAAATCTTCTTGCCTGTTTCACCAAGACGTAATTTTTTCAATCTGGTATCAGGGAAAATAATTGGATGGAACCGCTTAGACGCTTAAAGATCGATTTCGAAAAAGAACTCATTTCCTCCATTCAACTCTACCTGATGAGCATCTTGAACACCAGCGATATTGTGTATGACGTGGATGGAGAGGTGATCGGCGAAATTAACGCCTCTTCGCATTGTAAAACACTTCGGTTTGTCAGCGAACGAAAAGATTTATGCCTGTCTTACAGCCGCGAGCTGGCGAAAAGTGCCATCCAATTCAAAAAACCCTTTGAGGACGTGTGTCCGGGCGGTTTAACCATACTCTCAATGCCACTTTGCCTGGACGAAAAAACCGTTATTGGTGCACATTGTGTGACGGTTTCCAACCCACTCCGTTCAAAGTTCAGTGTATATGACATTGCAGCACAGTTCAATGTTGATGCCAGTATTCTATGGGATGCGGTAAAAAAAACACCTCCTATTCCAAAACCCATTTTGAAGATTGCCCGTGAGCAGGCGATTTTGGCAACCGAGCTGATGTCAAAGATTGCGAGCCGTATGTATGCCTTAAAACAGAGCGAAGCAGCAATGGCAAAAAAATACCATGATGCTGAGGAGGTTTTTAGAAGTCATAAAAATGAATAAGTCTTCAACGATGTTAAATTTATAGCTTGAAATTTCCATGGGAAATGCTAAACTTTCTGGTAGTTTGTTTTTATATTCTTGACATCGCTGTGAATTACTGTTCGTCATAACAATAAAATCTCTGAAGCTTGTGCCGTTTACAAGACCTACCTTTAGATAGGAGGATGTACGGAATGAGAAGTATTGCATTGCTTAACCAGAAGGGAGGCGTAGGAAAAACCACTACAACTGCAAACCTGGGTGCCTGTCTCGCAATGCTGGGGAAAAAGGTATTGACTATTGATATGGACCCGCAAGCCAATTTGAGTGTGCATCTCGGGGTGGATATTCATAATTTAAAGTGTTCCGTGTATGACCTCCTCATGGCGAAGTGCAAACCAGAAGAAGTGATTTTGCACACCAGTGTACAGGGTTTGGATATTATTCCTTCCAACATAGACCTCTCCGGTGCGGAGATTGAGTTAGTCGGTATTGTGGGGAGAGAGACGGTGCTCAAGGAATATTTGGGGAACGTGCTCGACCAGTACGACTATGTGCTTGTTGATTGCCCTCCCTCCCTTGGCTTGTTGACTCTCGTGTCCTGACCTTTGTGCATGAGCTCTTTATTCCCTTGCAGACTGAATTTTTTGCGCTCCAGGGGTCAGTAAATTGTTAGATACGTTTGAAGTTGTTCGGAAGAGATTAAATAACCATTTAGAGATTACCGGGATCATTTTTTGTATGTATACCAGCCGTGCAAGGCTTTGCAACGAGGTTATTGAAAAGATTAAAGAGTATCCTCCGCTTGGGGATAAGGCATTCAACACGATTATTAGAAAAAACGTAAAACTCTCAGAATCGCCGAGCCATGGTAAGCCAATTATCTCCTATGCGCCGGGTTCACATGGTTCTGAAGACTATATAGCCCTTGCTAAGGAAGTGGTACAGCAGGAAAATGGTAAAAAGATATAAGTTGATTTGTATTTTTTAAAAATAATTTTGTAAGCGGGATTTATTTCCCGTTTATGCCGGCCTTCATGGTCGGCATTGTATTGGTTGGGAGGAAACATGGGAAAGGATCGTGCACTTGGCCATGATCCATTGAATTGGATGAAGGTGGTAAAAGAGGGCAAGAAATCAATTTCTTTAGGGGATGTACATGCAACAGATCAGAACACCACAAAAAATGACCCGCAGTCCAATTCTCCGATAACGGCTAATCAGCAGATATCCGTTCCAGCAAGCGGTGATAAGACTCCACATATCCCGAAACTATCGCAGATACCTGATAAAATAGATAAGGGTGCCGGCAACACGGCAGAACCAAAACAAAGGGTTGTAATTGGGCGATTGTATGAGAAGCCATCGGCAGAAAAGATAAAATCAATACCGCATACTAACGATGGAGTGGTTCAGGGGGCCAGTCCGTATATTGAATCATCACTTCCTGTATACAGACGTGTGCAACCGATTCAGAGAAATGAACCTGAAATAAATCGTGTGCCTTTCTCTCTGCCTCCGGAACGAATTTCTACCTACATTATCGTTGCTTATACAGCACTTTTACTTGTCCTGGGATATTTTGTATACAACGATCTCTCGAAGCGGACGAGCAGGATTGAGGCAAGGCTTTTCGCCGTAGAAAAGGCTTTGCGTTTGAAACAGCATTAGGGTACGATTGTGGCGTGTTCTCCACGGAATATTTTTATCTGGCCGTTGTCTAGTTTCATCATTAAGCCGCCGTTATGAGAGACATCAATGATCTTCCCTGCGTAGTCCACGCCGCACTCACGAATGGTTAAGTTTTTTCCAATAGTAATGCAAAGGTCTTTCCATCGCTCTGTAATGTATCCAAAGTGTTCATCCTTTAATGTTGAAAGCCACTTGTCTATATCCTGAAGTATCGCCTTTGCAAGGAGGATACGATCTATAAATCCTTTTTTTTCTATGGCAAGTGAAGTTGCCGGCAGGCGCGTTTGTTTTGGCAGTTCATTTTCTGTAGTATTTACATTGAGGCCAATCCCGACCAAAAATGTTGGTTGTTTTTTTAATCCCTTGTCCAGTTCTACTAACACGCCTCCTACCTTTTTTCCTTTGATCGTGATGTCGTTGGGCCACTTAATTTCTGCGGGAACTTGCAGCGTTTCCCTGATTGTTTCTGTAATCGACACAGCCATTGTGCCTGTTAATAGACAGAGGTGGTCGGGCGGCATGTTGTGTTTTAGCAAGAGGGTAAAAAGTAAACCCGCATATCTTGGGCAATACCATGAATGCCCGGAACGTCCCTTTCCCCGCGTTTGCTCTTCAGCAAAAATTACGGTGCCATCTATAAAATCTGTACGGGTAATTCTCTTGGCAATATCCATCGTTGAAGTTGTTTGTTCATAAGTGATTACCGAGCTTCCCACAATCTTTGTTCTTAATCCCCTGGTGATTTCTTCCGGGATTAAACGTTTTGGCTCAACGGGCACTGTGGGTGCATGCTGCGGATGATTATTACTTATATCTTCAATTCTTGCAAAAGAGGCCAGTTCATGCCGGAGCCTTGCTTTTTGTAAACGTGCCGTTCCGTGATTTTTGTGTAAATTGTGAAGGGTCATGTTGTCTGGGTTCGTTTGCGACATGGATAGTTTTTGCTTGAAGAGATAAATTTTGTAAAGATAATTCTGGTCACAATATATGTCATAAATCATTTAAAAGTCAATATGAAAAGGCAAAACTTTCTTTTGTCATTCAAAGAAGAGATGAGTATCAATTTCCTGCCATACTGACAGATGTTGTTTTGGAGAGAAATTTTTCTGCTGTCACAATGACATGCTTTGCGGGAACACGCGGACTCATGTTCTTAATTAGCTTGATATAAAACAATATGTAGTAATTGGTTAGGGTTTATTGTGTTTGGTACATGCCGGAGGTATTGTATTTGCTAGCTTCCTTATAAGTTGATATATTTAATGTTAATCTTTTGCTTTGTTTTCTATAAAGAAGCGTAAAATTTGAAAGGAGGTAGTACTCAATGGCGAAGCAGCTATCCTTTAATGAAGAGGCAAGGACGGCTATTGCCCGAGGCGTTACAAAACTTGCCAGGGCGGTTAAGGTTACCTTGGGGCCAAGAGGGAGGAATGCCGTATTGGATAAGGGGTACGGGAGCCCTTCAGTGACCAAAGATGGTGTGTCGGTGGCTGAGGAGGTTGAGCTGAAAGATCCTTATGAGAATATAGGGGCCAGGTTGGTGCGTGAAGCCGCATCAAAGACCAGTGACATTGCTGGTGATGGTACGACAACAGCTACGGTTCTTACCGAAGCCATATTCCTGGAAGGGATTAAGTGCGTGGCGTCGGGAGCTGATCCCATGGCGATCAACAGGGGAATGCGTAAGTCGCTGGACAAGGTTGTAGAGAAACTCAAAGAGATGAGTAAGAAAATCAAGAATCAGGCAGAGATTGCGAGTATTGGTTCTATTGCAGCGAACAACGATCCGGAAATTGGAAAAATGATTGCTGATGCAATGGACAAGGTAGGGAAGGATGGAGTTATTACCGTTGAAGAGGGAAAGGGGCTTGAAACAACCGTCGATGTTGTAGAGGGTATGCAGTTTGATCGCGGTTATCTCTCCCCCCATTTTGTCACGAATCCCGATTCAATGGAAGTTGAATTCAAAGACCCTTATATTTTAATCTTTGAGGAAAAGATATCGGCGGTCAAAGGGTTGGTTCCACTGTTGGAAAAGATAGCAAAGACGGGAAAACCACTCTTTATTATTGCAGAAGATGTTGAAGGAGAGGCGCTGGCTACGCTGGTAGTCAATAAACTTCGCGGCATAATAAGTTGTGCAGCGGTAAAGGCCCCGGGATATGGTGACCGGAGAAAGTCCATGCTGGAAGACATTGGCATGCTTACCGGCGGTAAGGCGATATTTAAAGACCTGGGTATTCAGCTGGAAAGCATAGATATCCGAGAATTGGGGCGGGCAAAGAAGGTTACCATTGATGCCGACAATACGACTATCATTCAAGGTGCGGGTGGTGCTGATGCTGTCTCCGGGCGTATCAAACAAATTCGTAACGAGATTGATGCGACAACATCTGATTATGATAAAGAAAAGCTGCAGGAACGTCTTGCGAAACTCGCTGGTGGCGTTGCCCAGATATTCGTCGGTGCGGCCACGGAAAGTGAGATGAAGGAAAAGAAGGCGAGGGTTGAAGATGCGCTTCACGCTACAAGGGCAGCGATTGAAGAAGGTGTCTTGCCTGGCGGCGGTGTTGCGCTTCTGAGGGCAGCAGAGTCCCTGGATGACCTAAAGCTCAAGGGCGATGAGGCTATGGGTGTCGGTATTGTAAAAAATGCCTTGTCAGCGCCCGCAAAACAGATATTTAAGAATGCTGGTATGGAAGGGGCGGTAGTCGCTCGAAAGATATTAGAATCCAAAGATAAAGCATTTGGCTATGACGCGGAGAAGGAGACATACTGTAATCTGATTGATGCGGGTGTAATAGACCCGACCAAGGTGACAAGGAGTGCATTGTTGAATGCCGTAAGTATTGCCGGTATCCTGCTAACAACGGAATGCATTATTACCGATATCCCCACGAAGGGTGAAGAGAAGATGGCAGGAGGTATGGGCGGTGGTATGGGTGGCATGGGTGGCATGGGTGGCATGGGTGGTATGGGTGGTATGGGTGGCATGGGTGGTATGGGTGGTATGGGTGGTATGGGTGGTATGGGAATGTAATCTGCTAACAGAATGAATGATAAAAACTTTGACAAATTTTAGTATTTTGATTGTTTGTTTTTCATGAGGAGGTAAATAAAGAACATGATCAGACCGTTAGATGATAGGGTAGTCATTGAACCAATGGAAGCCGAAGAAAAAACAGCCGGTGGAATAGTTTTACCTGATACCGCAAAGGAAAAACCCATGAAGGGGAAGATTATAGCTGTAGGTGATGGGAAGATGCTGGAAAGCGGAAAGAGGGCAGAACTTTTAGTAAAGAAAGGGGATAAGGTTCTTTACGGAAAGTATGCTGGAACAGAGGTTACTGTTGACGGCAAAGAATATCTGGTTATGAGAGAAAGTGACATTTTAGCGAAGATCGAGTAATATGGGTCTGGTTTTTAGGGTTTCTAAGGATTTAAATTTTTTGGAGGTTATGAAATGGCAGCAAAACAATTACTTTATGACGAAGATGCCAGAAAGTCGCTCCAAAAAGGGATTAAGCAGCTAGCAGACACCGTCCGGGTAACTATGGGTCCTACGGGAAGAAATGTGATCATTGAAAAAGGATTTGGTACGCCGTCGGTTACAAAAGACGGTGTAACGGTGGCAAAAGAAGTTGAACTAAAAAATCCCTTTGAAAACATGGGGGCAAAGATGGTTTGCGAGGTTGCATCAAAAACCAGCGATGTTGCAGGAGACGGTACTACTACGGCTACCATTTTTGCAGAGGCTATATTTAATGAAGGGTTAAGAAATGTAGCTGCAGGCGCAAATCCTATGGCGATTAAGAGAGGCATTGATAAGGCCGTGGAGATCGTGGTCACGGAACTGAAGAAGATAAGCAGGCCTGTGAAGGGACGCGCCGAAATCGCTCAGGTAGGAACGGTTTCTGCTAACAACGATGCATCGATTGGAAACCTGTTGGCCGATGCAATGGAAAGAGTCGGCAAGGACGGGGTGATTACTGTAGAAGAAGCGAAAGGGATAGAGACTACTCTGACGGTTGTGGAAGGTATGCAATTCGATAAAGGGTATCTGTCCCCTTACTTTATTACCGATGCACAGAACATGGAAGTTGTCCTGGAAGATGCCTATATATTGATTCACGAGAAGAAGGTGTCGGGCATGAAGGACCTCCTTCCTTTGCTGGAAAAGATTGCTGGCGGCGGAAAACCCTTGTTGATTATTTCCGAAGATGTGGAGGGCGAAGCGCTGGCAACTTTGGTAGTAAACAAACTTCGCGGTGTATTGAGTTGTGCTGCGGTAAAAGCACCGGGTTTTGGAGATCGCAGGAAGGCAATGTTGGAAGATATTGCTATATTAACCAAGGGGCGCGCTATCACAGAGGACTTGGGCATAAAACTGGAAAGTCTGGGAATTGAAGACCTTGGCAGCGCAAAGCGGATTACTATCAATAAGGATAATACGACGATTATTCAGGGCGCTGGAAAGAAGGCTGACATACAAGCCAGGATCGCTCAAATCAAAAATCAGATCGAGCAGACAACCTCAACGTATGATAAAGAAAAACTGAGCGAGAGACTTGCGAAGTTGGCGGGAGGCGTGGCTATTATCCATGTGGGTGCTGCTACTGAGGCTGAGATGAACGAAAAGAAGGCGCGCGTAGAAGATGCACTGCATGCGACCCGCGCAGCTGTTGAAGAAGGGATTGTGCCTGGCGGTGGCGTGGCTTTCATTCGGGCAATACCGGCTGTTAATGAAGCGCGTAAGAAATTCAAGGGAGATGAAAAAGTTGGTTTGGATATCATTGCGAAGGTGCTTGAGTCTCCTTTACGTCAAATAGCCTCGAATACGGGCGTCGATGGTTCGGTGGTTGTAGAAGAAGTAAAAGAGCTATCGGCCAGTATGGGATACGATGCAAATACGGGAACCCATGTGGATATGCTTGAGAAGGGTATTGTAGATCCGTCTAAGGTGTCGAGGGTTGCCTTGCAGAACGCGGCAAGCGTTGCCGGGCTCTTGTTGACTACGGAAACCATGATTACTGAATTAAAGGAGAATGAGGAAGAAAAAGAGACTGTGTGTAGTGTTCGTTAATCGGGTTTTAACACGAATTTAAAATATCAGAGAAGTAAAAAGGCTGCGTTACGTAGCCTTTTTACTTTTATATTCTCATAAAGGGTATTTCGGAGGATACAACGAACAGATTTGGTTTGTTTTCGAGAGGGCGGTAAAACATCTTGATTTTATGCAGTTTTGTGTACTATAATTTTGTTTCAGCAATATGCGTGTTGGCAACAAACTAAAAATGTGACATAAGAATGACAAAAATAATTGCAGGTACTATCCTGGATGGTATCATTGGATTTGGGTCATCCATAGGTACAATGGAATATAAGGATTACAAGCGAAGAGAAATAGCGTTAAACTTGTCGAAAATAGAGATAAACAAAATAGTCTGTTACTAACAACGGCTATATGCCATGCGGGTTTCAGTGGGTTGCTATAGTTCGTGTCTTCTATTGCTTTTGGTGTCGGGGGTGATAGAGACGTAGTTCTAAATCCCGCACGGCGCATAGCTGCGGCCGTTTGGTAATATCTTTTATAAATAATTACTTACTTTATACACAAGAATACATGGAAGAAGACTTTTACAAGGTGATTGGAGTTGATAGAAACGCAAGCGGAGAAGAGATAAAAAAGGCATATCGAAAAATTGCATTAAAATACCATCCCGATAGAAATCCTGGAAATAAAGAAGCCGAACAGATATTTAAGAAGGCAGCAGAGGCTTACGGTGTGTTGGGAGACCCTGACAAGAAGCGGAAATACGACCAATTCGGAATGGATGGTCTGAGAGGTAGTGAGTCTCCGGGGTATAGCACAGTTGAAGATATTTTTGATGCCTTTGGAGATATTTTTGGTGGTGGGAGTGTATTCGAAGACTTTTTCGGTGGCGGCAGGGCTCGCGGAAAGGCTGCACGGAGAGGGGCGAGTCTTAAGTGTGATATTGAGGTCGATTTTAAAGACGTTGCTGCAGGTGTTGAAAAAAAGATTGAGCTAACGAGAAAAGAACTTTGTGACGTTTGTCGTGGAACTGGTGCACGGGAGGGTACTTCTCCGGTAACCTGTCCGTATTGCAGAGGGAAAGGAGAGGTGCAGCAGTCACAGGGGTTTTTCACGTTGCGTACCACGTGTCCTAAATGCCGTGGTAATGGCAAAATTATAGAATCGCCCTGTGCGAAATGTGGTGGTTCCGGGCGTTATCCGAAAAAAACAGTCATTTCTATTCAAGTGCCGCCTGGTGTGGAGGATAGTACGCGGTTAAGGCTGACAGGGCAAGGGGAGCCGGGAGAAAGTGGTGCGCCTCCGGGAGATTTGTACTGTGATGTTCATGTTAAATCACATCCGATCTTCAGGCGACAAGGAGACGATGTCCTGTGCGAGGTTCCAATTTCTCTTGCGCAGGCAGCCTTGGGTTGTACCATTGATGTACCTACGCTTACCGGTAATATTATTCAGGTAAAGATACCCAAAGGAACACAAAACAATGAGGTTGTTCCGATTCGGGGAGAGGGTTTTCCTAACTTGCACGGGTACGCCAAAGGAAATCTTTTGGTGCTGGTGATCGTTGAAGTGCCTACGAAAATGACCCCACGGCAAGAGGAATTATTGCGTGAGTTTGCAGAACTGGAGAAAAAAAATATTTCGTCCAGGCAAAAGAAGTTTTTTGAAAAGATGAAGGATTTCTTTTAATTACGGGTGAAGGAGAGACATGCCAACATATGATTATAGATGTAATGCATGTGACCATGCATTTGAGTTGTATCAGCACATAACGGAAAATCCTATAAAAAAGTGTCCTGCGTGTGGAAAGTTGAAAGTGGAGAGGATAATTGGGGCAGGCAGTGCCGTTATTTTTAAAGGATCAGGTTTCTATCAGACAGATTACCGGAGCGAGGAATATAAGTCAAAAGCCAAAAAAGAAACCGAGTCGGCAAAACCTGAAAAATTGGAAACGAAAACGCAAGTAAAAACAACAGAAAAGAAGTAACGAAACAGAGATATAATATGCCAAGCATTAACTGTCCTCAGTGTAAAAGGGAGTTCGTTTATCGAATGGTAAAAGATGTGCCAAGCTTTCCTTTTTGTAGTGACCGGTGTAAACTTATCGATCTTGGTGCGTGGCTGGATGAACAGTATCGTATTGAGGAACCGGTAAGCCCTGAAGTGTTGAACCAAATTGAAAAAAAAGGAGAAGGGAACGAAAATGAGTGAATCAAAAACGATAAGACATGATTGGCGTGATATTTTTCATGCCTTTAAGATGGCTTTCGATCCCAAGAAGATGTTTCTTGGATATGCCGGCCTGCTGGTCAGTCTGGCATGGTGTATGGCAGTGGTTGCATTCTTTTCTGCATTAAAATTGATCAGCACCCAACCATCGGCCCTGATAAAACTTGTCTTATCTTCAGCCAAAGAAGGCATCCCTGTCCTGGCAAAAGATGTGCTGTCTGCTGTTATGCCCATAGATTGCAGCGAACTTTTCGTTTTATCAATACTTATTTTTGGTCTTCTGATGATTTGGTCGTTGGTTGGTGGAGCTATTACACGAATTGCCGCATTAGACTATGCTAAAGACGAAAGTGTTCGTTTGGCAGATGCCCTGAAATTTGCCAGAAAAAAGTTCTGGTCTTATTTCTGGTCACCACTGGTTCCCGTAATTGGCGTATTCTTTTTTGCCTTGTGTAACGTTGCCGGTGGTTTGATGGGACGTATCCCTGTCGTAGGTGAAGTTGCGGTGGCATTAGGCTTTCCGTTCGCCCTGATCTCCGGCTTTTTGATGGTTTTTATCGGTGTCATAGGTGCCTTGGGATTGTGTTTTATGTTCCCCACGATCAGCGCCGAAGGGTCTGATGCCTTTGATGCAATGAGCCGCGCATATAGTTATGTCCTTTCGCGTCCCAAAAAGTTTCTCGTATACTGCTGCATACAGGGGATATATGGACTGATTTGTTTGGCTTTAACTGCGTTTGCAGCATGGCTGATGATACGTCTCTCCTTTTTTACCGTGGGTGCTGGGATGGGGCAGAAGTTTTCCCTGGTTCAGTCCTTTATATCGCAAAAGTGCAATATCGCATGTCTTGGATATTGTAGCAGCTCTTTTACGGAAGTAAAAACAGTGGACGTTTGTCTTGGTTACTGGTCACTAAAATTTCTTGCATGGATATTAATTGGTTATATTTTCTTGATTAAGCTGGCGGTATGGAATTTTGCGGTAACGTATGTTTTTTCTGCAAAGACAATTGTATATTTTCTCTTGAGAAAAGAAATCGATAGCACCGATATATCCGATGTGTATATGGACGAGGAGAAACAGGAATAAGCAATGACTATTCCAGTTGTTACTATTGTTGGCCGGCCGAATGTGGGAAAATCTTCCTTACTCAACTGTCTTGCCAGGCGCAGAATTTCTATCGTTGAACCCACCAGTGGTGTGACAAGAGATCGTGTAGCGACAGAAATTCAATACAAGGATTATGTATTTGAGTTAATTGATACAGGAGGAATGGGTGTAAAAGATGTGGACGGCCTTACGGACGAGATTGAGGCGCAGATAGAAATTGCACTATTTCAGGCCGATATAATTTTGTTTGTTGTAGATGTGCGGGACGGTGTAACACCTTTGGATGTTATGGTAGCTGAGAAGTTGAGACGCTTGAAAAAAAAGGTGCTCATCATTGCCAATAAGGTTGATACACCGAAATTCGAATACCACGTATCTGTTTTTAATAAATTGGGATTTGGTGAGCCGCTCTCTCTGTCCGCATCGGAAGGATTTGGAAGGTCTGCACTCTTAGACAGGGTCGTTTCTCTCTTGCCAACGCCATGCCCTGAATCGATTTCCACTGAACCGCTTATGAAACTTGCCATTGTAGGCAAGCGGAATGCCGGGAAATCAACACTCATGAACACCCTGGCAAGAGAACAACGGGTAATTGTCAGTGAGGTAGCAGGTACTACGCGCGATTCAGTAGATGTACGATTTGAAATAGCGGGCAAACAATTCCTGGCTATCGATACAGCAGGTGTAAGGAAGAAGAGACAGGTCAAAGATTCTATTGAGTTTTATAGTATGGCGCGCGCCGAGAGGGCTATCCGCAGGGCTGATGTGGTATTATTTCTTATTGACGCGACACTAAAGGTATCTGATGTGGATAAAAAACTGGGTGATTATATTGTCACCGAATATAAACCGTGTATTATTGTTATTAATAAATGGGATCTGGCACAGGGAACAGAAACACAAAAATTTAATGACTATATTTATAAATGCATGCCAGGACTTTCCTTTGCCCCCATCTCTTTCATCAGTGCTAAGAATAACGAACACGTTATGGAGATGGTACACCTGGCCTTGGAACTTTATGAACAGGCTAAAACCCGTGTAACAACGTCTGAATTGAATCAGGCGCTCGAAGAAGCCCTGCGCCTGCATCGTCCGACACGCAGAAAGGTTAAGTCCCCAAAAATTTATTACACTACCCAGGTGAGTGTCTCTCCGCCTACCTTTGTCCTTTTTGTTAACGATCCAAAACTCTTTGATAGTGATTATGAACGATATCTATCCAATCAGCTCCGCAGCAAACTGCCCTTTTCTGAGGTTCCGATGAAATTTCATTTTAGGGCCAGAACAAAAGTACAATTAAGCCACGCTTAGAATCAGTATTTGGCAATAACCGTATCTTCAAAATACCTCTCTACGAATGATACCATCTATGCTAGGATGTACTGTCCCCACAATTGGAGGATTGCCAAAAGGATTTTACTGGGCCGGGAAATGGGGGTGTGAATGTATTCAAATCTATGTGACATTGTCCCGCAGATGGCATGTGTCTGAGTTATCAACTGAGGATGTGCTTAAATTTAAATCAGCGTGGGAAGGTAGTCCTGTTAAAAAAGTGGTTGCCCATGTTCCTTATCTGGTGAATCTCGCTTCTCCGGACAAACATCTCTGGCAAAAATCAAAAGACCGCCTCGGGGTTGAATTATCCAGGGCGAGACAATTTGGTGTAAACTTTCTGGTTCTCCACCCGGGCAGTTACGGAAATTCGAATAAAGAAGACGGAATGAAGAGAACCGCTGAGGCATTACATTCCATTTCAAGAGAAAGTAATGATAAAACAACCAAAATACTTTTGGAGACAATGGCTGGCCAGGGGACTACGATTGGTTCTACTTTTGAAGAAATCGCTCACATCCTTGAAGAAGTCAGCGATTCAGGGTTTTTTGGCGTTTGTTTTGACACAGCCCATGTCTTTGCGGCTGGATACGATATAAGAGATTATGAAGGCTACGAAACTGTTCTCAGGGAATTTGATACAATAATTGGGCTCCATAAAATAAAAACTATCCATATAAATGATTCCAAAACAGATTTGGGATCCCGCAGTGACCGCCATGCATCTATTGGAGAAGGAAAATTGGGGCTGGAAATGTTCCATGCCCTCATGAGAGACCCAAGGTTCCTGAACATTCCAAAAATTTTAGAAATTCCGGAAAGGGACACAAGGAGTGAAGACAATGTAAGGCTACTGCAAAGACTCCAATCAATTACCGGTCGTCTTTTGAAATCCAAGGGTTTGAGAAAGAAGCTCATGCGCAAAGAAAACGATACCTGATAAGCCCCTTTATCTCCGAAACGAACTGAATGATTTCGCTTAATTCTTGTATTTTAGCCTTGAAAGAACGCTTAAAGCAGAAGCTTTAATACCAGTGCAGTGACACAAATAGTAAGCACGATCCTGATAAACCGTTCGCCTTTACTCACGGCAAAGTGGCTGCCAATCCAACCTCCAAGGCCATTGCCTGCAGCCAAAACCAGGCCTATTGTCCAATATATCTTATTATGAAATACGAATATGAGTAATGAAAATAATGCATTGATGCCGGCAATAAACACCTTGTGGCTATTCGTTTTTACCAGATTTAATCCACCGATTATGTTCAGTGCCATAATAATCAGGAAACCAACGCCTGCCTGAACAAAACCGCCGTAAATTCCGGCAAAGAACAAGAAAAACATAATTGCTATACGCCGGCTTGGGCTGAGATGAGATATGTCTTCCTTTTGGTAAGTATTGCCATGTTTTTTCCGAATAGGGTCCCATAAAATGAATCCGAGAATAAATATCATAATTATGGCCAGCACTTTTTTAAACACAAGATCGGATACTGCTAAAGCAATTTGAGCACCGATCAAGCCACCTATAAGTGCAGGACAGGATAATACCAGGCTTGATTTAAAGTCTGAAACACCCTTTCTCCGAAAACCGGCAACGGCAAAGATGCTCTGAACCGCTACTGCCAAACGGTTGGTGCCGTTAGCCACGGCTGGCGGTAAACCGAGAAAGATAAGCATTGGCAGGGTAAGAATTGA
Organism: Planctomycetia bacterium; assembly: GCA_015075005.1. Lineage (GTDB taxonomy): Bacteria > Planctomycetota > Brocadiia > Brocadiales > Brocadiaceae > Brocadia. The sequence continues at coordinate 71,504 of JABTVC010000001.1, read as the reverse complement.
GCCGCCGCCTGCAAGAACGTTCACAAACCCTGCTATGGCACCAACGGCAAAAATAACGAAGAACTGCCAAATTTCCATAAATCCCAGGTTGAAAAAGACGAAATGATTATTGTATCAGATCAGGAAATAAATCTGTACAAAAGAAATTCATAGGTGCGGTTGCAGAAAATCAGTCCTTGTTATAGTTCAATCAGATTCCCGTCAAGCATTACGGCTGCGATATACTGGTCAAGGTGCTCCCAGTCTGCCAGATCAAGTTCCAGCGGATTCCGGTGCCAGAAGATCATATCAGCGCAATATCCTGGTGTCAGCTGCCCAATGGACCCGTGTAATCTCATGAACCGTGCGCCATTAACGATGGCTGCCCGCAAACAATACTCTGCTGGCAAACCTAATTTTCTCATAAGATATAACTCCCTGAGAGAGGCATGAGGAGTACACGCACTGCCTGCATCAGATCCAAAGAGAAAATGCGTGAACGGTTTGCCGTTGTTCAGTACAACTGCATTGCGAAACATCTGTGTGGCATTTCCCCATTCAAAAGCAGCCGTTGCAGCTCCGGAACCGGAGCTCATTGCATAGTTCAGGCGGCACAGGCTTTTCAGGGTTGGTGAGAGAAATCCCTTTACTCTGCATTTCTTTGAGCTGTGTTACCGAGGCTTCTGTGGCGTGTTCAATACAATCCACAGAGTACTTTAACCCCATCCCGATGGACTCAGGGCTTTTCGCGTGAATGGAGAGTATCAAGCCGAGCCTGGCTGTCATCTCCCTGGCCGTGGCAAAGTAATTTTCTGGAAATACCCAGTCATAAGTGAATTGCGCAAGATGCAATCCTGATTCCGGTATGATCTTCATTATGCCGGCGCCCGTTTCCTGCAACTCCCGAATCAATTGTTCCAGATCGCCCTGACTATAAACACGCCTGGTGAGTGAGCTTGCAAAGGCGCCGTCCACCGATGTCGTCCATGTGGATACCAAGGTTTTTGGCACGGGTAATCCGTGAGATTTTGCCGTTCTCAATCCCTGGTATATCCGTAGTGTTTCCAGGCCGGGAGGGCCTTTATCACAGCACGCCGTGATTCCTTTGCGGACCGTGGCTCGCGCATTTTCCACGATGAAATCGATCATCTCGTCCGGTCTGTTTCGTATCAATTCAAGTTCTCTTTCCAGGGTTGGTTCGCCAAGCATCAGCCAGTGCATATGACAGTTGACGAAACCGGGCGTTACAGTAAATTTTGCCGGATCGTTTCGGTAATCACAGGATAGAATTATTCCGTCCCGGATGTGAAAGCTTACCCTGTTCCACTCTACATTGTCTTTAAGAAAGGCGATTGCGTCTACGGGAACCGTTCGGCTGTCAGAGCCGTCTTTAATAATAAATTCTGATGACTTCATGGAATTCCATTTAGTAAATAATAGGCAATTGCTTTTATTTGATGGCATATTAAAACAAAAACACGTGAGATTGCAATCTTTTTCCTTCTTCGGAGGCACTTATGAAATCAAAAGACTATGGGCTTGCAGATAATTTCGAATGGAAACGATACCCGGAAATATCGACAAACGCTGGAATCGTTTTTCTGCAGGCAGCGGTATTACGAAAACCTTGAAGAAGGCATGAATGCCATACAGAAGCTGATTGAAAATGCCTTCAAAAAGCTTACACCGGCAAGGGTAACAGATGCCTTTTTCGGGGCTGAACGGGTGTATTGGGAAAGGAGAAAGCGGGCAGGTCAGAAACAAAAGGCCAGGTAGGATGGGTTAAGGCTTGGGTGGGGAAACCATGACCATCATACATATGGAAAATATACAGAGAACCCAGGGATTCAAAGGATTCAACCAGCATTCCGTGTCAGTTATTATCAAAGCTACAGACCCCAGAGAATGCAAAGTTCGAGAGGCGTAGGGAATTTCAAAAATAAAGTTTGCTACAGAGACACAGGGTGATAGAGAAAGCCTGAAAAATATACAAAGATGCAGCCCAATGGCAATCGGAAAGCATACGCAGCACGAGACCTGCTTCTGAGATTAGAAAAACAGGGATTGGTAGCACTTCTACCACGAATACGCCCAAAAAAAACAATCTGCTATCAACACCATGCAATGGAGTGGAGTGTCTTTGCGTTGCGCTTACGGTGACGGTTCTTATCGCATGCTTTGTCGTTGGTGTATGCCTTCGAGATTCTTCCTGGCCTCGGAGTATTCTTCATCGCGATGTAAAGCTTCGCGATAGTATCGCTCCGCCGCTTCATACTGTTGCAAACCTTCATATGCACGTCCCAGGTAATAGAATATTGCAGCGCGGTTACTTACCTGAGCCGCGATTTGAAGTTGCTGAATCCCTTTGCTGAATTCTCCCATTTTGACGAATACCCTTCCAACTCGGTACGGAACATCTGGATTACGTGCATCTACAATTAACTCTTTCCTGTAATAGGCTACCGCGTTTTTGTAATCGTTCAAATACTCGTAACAGGCACCAATATTGAAATTGGTATCGTTGTGCATTGGATTTGCATTCAATGCCTTTTTATACGCTATGATTGCGGCATCGTACTTATCGTTATCTTTCAAACAATTACCCAACTGATGATAGGCATCGGCAGCACTACCAAGTGATGCATACTCATCATAGTAGAGGGCTTCTGTATCTCTATATTCATCGGCAAAAGCAGGATCGCTACGGAGAAGCTCGTTCCACCTCGACGTGAACCGTGAATCCTCCAGCATAACTTCCGTGTGTTTCAACAGTGCCGCTGGTTGAAACGGCATATAACCGGTAAAACATGCTTGTATTTCTTCCACAGACATACTTTCCTGGAGCCGATTAAGAAACTTCTTATACCCTCTCTTTCGAAGGCGAGCCATTTCGAATTCCAATGCGGGATAGTCCAGAGTATTCAATGGCGTAGTGCGATCTTCTATAAGATTTGAAATATCAGAACGGAGCAAGCCATACGCTAGCCAGGTGGCCTTTATCCCGAATTGTTGAAACAGAAATGGTGCAAGGACTTTGTTCGATGCTACGATATTCGGCTGAATCGGGTGAATTGGCTGCTGCGAACACAGTAATAAGAAATAAGTAGATTTAATGTATGCGATCCCACAATAGTTGAATGATTGTTTAATTGTATTCATTAAGATATCCAATCCTCTGTCACCCACGCGCGTATCAATCCAAGTCACATACAGCCCATCTGCAGCCAGTCGTTTCTTGATGTCTTCAAAGAAATCCAGGGTGTAAAGTTTAGACGAACTAAAATACAACGGGGTAGCCACCGTATTGATAATAAGAGAATATTGTTTTTTCGATATTTTCGTAAAATGGATGGCATCGTCATGGATGATATTTATTCGGGGATTTCGCTCAATATCAAAATTGTATTTCTTCATGCGAAAAAGATTCTCGATGACAACGCCGTTAATTTCCACGGCATCCGTATACTCAAACATCTGCGCGGTGGTATTAGCTGTTGCTCCGCTCCCAATGCCAAGTACAAGGGCTGTATCCGCTCTCGGAGCATACACCGCTGAAAACGCACCCACAATCTTCTCTGATGGCGCATCAAGGGGAATACTTATATAGCCATTAATAAAAAAGTACGGACGGTCTTCAAACCATGTGATTGAAAAGACGTCCTGTGTCCCCTTAAATTTCTCGGAAAATGTGATGCTTCCCCGATCTTCGTCGAGCGATTCTTCTGAGAGAAATGCAGTATATCCTAAGTACAACAGATTTTCCTCCCAGAAATATTTATGGGAAAAATATGCAAGCACAAACAACAACGAGCTGAATATAACAAGAGTGCTTCGGTACTTGTATAGAACAATTGCAATGGTGCTCAATCCAGCAATTACCAAAAGCAAAATTCCATAATCAAAACTCTGATGCAGATAAAACGCCATTACCAAAAAGCCAAAGGCATTAGCGATCGACGAATAAAATAAAAGCTGGCCTGAGTTTCTTGCGATGTCCTTTTTCTGTGCCATAAGTGCTGGAATTGTACCTCCAAATGTTGTCGCAGGAACGAGCATGAGAATGGCCAGTGTCCAAAGCTTCAAGCCAACAGTTTCTGTATAAGAATCTGCAGCCAATGGATGGTACCGTGCATAGAGTGTCGTGACATAACTAAAAGCTCCCAGCAGCCAAACAATGGCAGCAATGTTTACAGTTATTAATGTTGAAAAAGATATTTTTGCGTAGTGCGTAATAAGTGATCCGATTGCAATGCCGAGCAGAATAAGACACAATACAAATGCGAATGTTTCCCGAAACGGACCGATGTAGCATTCTGCTATCTTCACCATGAGAAGCTGGAATATCGCTGATGCAATGCTGGCGAGTATAAGTGCGGCGATACTATTCGCAGGGAATCGATATGGTGTGGCAGTATCAAGCTCTGGTTTTGATTCTCTTTCATTTCTGAATAATTGGATGAGAAGGATTGATATCAGGGCATTTATCATCGCAATAACAAGGGTTGCATTCCTGATTCCGAATTGTCGTATCAGCAAAAATTCGATAATGAGTGTAGTTGCTGCTGCACCGAAATTATAAAATGCATATGCACGGGCAAACACTCTCCCCTTGCGCATCGTTCCAAGATATCCCGCAAAAATTGGGAGACTGGTTCCAATGAGAAACGATGGTACCAATAAAAAAACAACACACACAAGAAGTGCACCTACCATCCCGATCCCAAGTACTGCGCTGCCAGCTTCAGTATAAAGCAGCGTGTTCAATAGAGGCGCTCCGATTGCCAAGAGGACTCCATACAATCCGATCCCTGCTTCGAGCATCCATAGGTGTCTCCATAGTTTATGAGCGAGAAGTGTTCCTATTCCTATCCCTAAAATAAAGGTGAGAAGTATTGAAGCGCTGACAGTGAATTGGTCTCCGATGATATTTCCGAGAATTCTGCTATAGAGTATTTCGTAAGAAATGCCACATAAACCAGATGAAAATAAAAGTATGTGAAAAAGAGTCTGTCGTTTATTGTTCGTCATATCATCTGCGAATATTGCAAGTTTTTTTATTTTATCGGCCTTATTGAATATCGAGAAAGAGAGAAGGTGAAAAGGACGGCACGAAACGTTTTTTACTATCCGATTCCGTCTGTTGGTTATCATTGAGTTCCCCCAAGTAAAACACGTGCCGCTGTACCACACCTCCTCCGGCTACCCGGCGGTTCTCCACGACAACGGTGCGTTTTCCCATCCCTTGCCCTTGCCCTTGATTTTGTTCGTAAAAACATGAAAATATTTTCTGTAACACTTTAGTTTTTTGAAAATTCATGGGGGACATAAAAAAAACAATGTAACCCCGTTAGGGGCGATCTGTTTGTAGCACAATAAAATTCAACAGGGTAAATAGCTCCACAGGAGCGACCTGTACGTGATTGGCAGGGAGACAAGGTCGCTCCTGACGGAGTTAATATCTGTTATGGCATCTTATCTTGCTACAAACAGGTTGCTCCTATGGAGCTTATAGGTAATACGTTTTTCAAAAGACTAAAGTGATACCATTTTCTCAGTTTTTACTGGACTCGTCAATAGGGTAGGTCGGCACTACAGCGTATTTTGAAAATACATCCAGTAAAACCAAGGGCTTCAAGGCTATTTATGCCTAAAATGACCGTTTTTCGGTGCGAATTGCGAAAGTCCGGTTAATCAGGCAGGCGGTGGAAATGGCATTGATTTGCCTAAGGATGCCTGGTAGAGAACTCGTGGATCAGGTCTTTGGCATTTGAATCAAAGATTTTATCAGAAGCGCCGGAAGATGTTAGGTGGAAGTCGATGTGGGCAGTGGTTTGCGCTTTCGTAAAGGGATGGATGGTACTGTACCGGGATTTGAGCGTAAGGTTTTGTTAACAATTCTGGGGATGCGTTTCATGAAGAAGGCAAGAGCGGCGTCCATATCGAGGTGTCGGATGACGGTGGATTGGGGAATCGTTTCCCCGTAGTATTCCGCAAGAAAGCGGTTGAGGCAATCGTCGTTTCAATGATTTCACGGGAAAACCTTCTGGATGTACCACGACCACTCCGTATGAAATTTTCAATTACAAAAACCAAATTCCAAAAATTAACTATAATTCAACTCCGGAAAAATTTGCCAAAGAGAGCGTGTCTAATCTGCAGGTAAAATCAAAATGAGTAAAACGTGCTTTGTTTTCGAACGAAGCGTTTATTATACCGATATCATTTAAGTATACCTGACAATCATTTCCCTTTTTGATAAGGAAAAATTTATTATATTCATCCGCATTGCAACTTACCTTTGTTTCTGCCTTGTCAGGAAATTTAACATAAAGATAGTTGTCTTTTATTCGTAATGACATTTTAAAATAATCTTCCTGAGAATTATAAAAAGTGAGCGTACCCCACGTCCAACTAGTGCCTTTTATGTTGAAACCAAACTTAAAATCCTCTGGGAAATTCACCTGTTGCGTGATGGTGTTTTCCCCGCTAATCTTGGATGTAATGCCCTTTTTTCCCAAAGATTCAGTAACGACAATGCCTTTTCCCCATTTCGGGAGTGTTTCGCCCACGGCGTAGGCACTGAAATCTTCAGTAAAAAAAACACGCTTTGATCTTTTTATTCTGCGTACACGGGTTTTCGCTTTCGTAATAGTTTGCTTTTTCAGCGGTTCGCCTTCATCTTCCGACGTTAATACCTTATCCCGGGATTCATCAGATACATCTGCAGGGGTTTGCAATAGTTCACCTGCATCTTCTGATGTCTGCTTACTACCAACGTATCTCTCTGGTGTTATTTCAAGTAAAGACCTTACGGTAATATCGCTGGTAATTTTAGCCGTTGCTACTGCAAAAGGAATTGCTGTTTCGGGTGTTATTATTCGAATATTTACATTAACAGAAGTGCCAAGATCACTAATAGTACCAAATGCAATGGCATCAGCACCTAATACCTTACCGATTTCTTTTGAAAGATCAGCGGTAACTTGAGGAGCTGTGGATGAATCCTCGTATTCTGCAAAACTATTAACATAAAGGTTTTTCTCTATCGTCTCAAAGTTCTTATTCGTCATCAGATGGGTAACCAGTTCTTCATATAAAAACTTACTGAAATTTGTTATTTTTCCTGATAAATCAGGCAATTCCATAACTACTATTTTATTCTTTTTGTGATCAATCATGCTTTGACTAATTTGTAGCGAGAGGTCCTCTATTTTTTGTTCCAGGTTGATATCTGGTGGTTCGAGGGTTTGTTGTTCTATGAGATTGCGTATGGTATTATCGATTTGTGATTCCACCATCGCTGCACCAAAGATATTACCTGAAACCGAATCACAAAGATGTGCATTAATTTTTATCCGCGTCCCCATATCTACCAGAGTTCCTGTAATAATGGTATCAATATCCAAAAGATTATGAAGGGTTTTATCGTGAACAGTGTCTAGTGCTTTCGATAAGGGTAATCGGTTGTCTTTTAGTGTTTGGTTGAAGTGCTTTCTACTAACGACTTTTATCTTGCCTGATAGGATTAAACGGGTAACGATCTCATCGGCAATGAGTTTTCCGATGTCTGTTATATTCCCCGCAATATCGGTAAATTCGCTCACAGCTACATTTTTCTTATCATTTTGCATGAGCTGTTGCAAGATTTGTGATGTGAAATTATCAATTTCTCTATCCAGATTACTTGTGTTTTTTCCCGAGGTGCAGGGCTCTTTCCCTGATTGTTCAACTCGTTCATGGGATTCCGGTTCTTTGGCAGGTAATGTACCGGAATTGCTTAAAAAAAACACAACACTTACCAGTATGAATAATGCCTTTGCCATTGTAAATGTTTTCCTTTTTTCTAAAGTCTTGTGGTAGAATAAGAAATGATTTTTAAACTCATTTTATGAATTTCAATAGTGAGAATCATCAAATGTTTCGCTCTTTTCATCGGAACAGCACAGCTGTTTCAGAGTAAAAAGTGCTTTAATTATGCATTGCAGCAATAGAAGTGAATAGTACCATCCGGGGTGAAATACGCCCTTTCTAAACGGATAGTCGTTTTATTCTATAAAATATCTCAATATAAAGTCAATATTTTAATGTTTAAAAAAAAGAGACATGAATATTTGTCGCTGATATAAACATATAGTGCGTCATGGCCTCAACCACATTAACCACCCTTCGCAAGGAGGGGATAAAGGGCATACGTGTTAAGTTTAGGAATCTACAAATACCATTAACCCCTTGTTTCAAGGTGCCACGGTAAGGGTGTTTGTTTCCCTTTAGCCCCGGAGGGGCGGCCTGTTTGTAGCAATGGAATTGAAACATCATAAAAGCTCCGTAGGAGCGACCTGATATATGCTTTTAAAAGAACTATGGGGTCCCGTGTTTATTTGACAAAAAAACAGATCGCTCCTATGGAGCTAATACATTAATTACTGTTTATTGCTACTACTACAAACAGGCCGCCCCTCCGGGGCTATATTCATATCTGGTGGCATTCGTACCGTTGTAAGTCACAAGGCTGGCACGGACAAACAGGGTTTGTTCATACCCATCCGAAAATCGCTTAACTTAACACGTATGGGATAAAGAGGAGGTAAAGTATCAAGACTCTTCCGATTTCTCCTTCACAAGGAGGATATGAAGGGAGGTAAAACTTGGAAAAACATGTCCTCGTGAAAATGGGGAAAAAAGTTTTTATAGGGTAATACTATCGTTAGCGTTAACCAATCATTGCGAAGAGTCGGGGCTTGTTTCATGAGATATCATCTTCACTTCTATACGCAGACGGGCAAGGTGTTTTTTGTACTCGGTCGAATTGGGATTTAATGAAACGGCATTTTCATATGCCTCCTCAGCCTCGCGCATGTTTAGCAATCTTTCATATGATTGAGCAATAAGAAAATATGCATCATGCCTTTTTGCATCTCTGGATATCACGAGTTTTAAGGTTTCGATTGATTTTTCATACTCTTCAGAGAGAAACAGCATCTTACCACAAGAAAACAGGATGCTTATATCATCGGGTCTTGATTTTATGGCCATTTCAATCTCCTGAATACCCTCTTCCTTGTTATGTAGGTTATAGAACAATACGTTACCCAGCCAAAGATGCGTATTCGCATCGTCTGGTGCGTATTCCAGATATTCCTTTAATAGATGAACCCCTTCAGCAAATCTTTGTTTCTGACAAAGGTATTCGATAATAGCCCGGTAAAGTGGGAATCGCTCTGTATGTGATTGAATGTCCTGGTAAAAATTATCCTCATTTATTTCCCAAAGGTCCATTTTCTGCAAATATTTCGCAAAGGAATAATAGAGATCGGGGACTTCAGGAATTATTTTCTTTAATTCGTTATAATTATTGGTAAAGGCGTTATATTTTTCCATAGCCTCCAGAAATAATGAATTATTTCTTTTGATGGCTTCTTTATACATAAGCACGGCGAGATCAAGGGTCTTTTTTAAAAGGTCGGCATTATTGCATGCCTCTTCACTTGCTGCAAAAGAAAAAAGCCAGTTCCCATAAGCACGAAAGGGGTGATCCCACTTATTATCAAGCTTTGTAGCAGACTCAAAGTGGTGCATTATCATCTTTTTTATTTGTGGGTTATCTGTATCGCCATGCGGCCTTTCCGCATAGATATGCCCCAGGAACTCAGCAAGGAAGACGTGGTATTTACTTGACAAAGGATTAAGTATTACTGCCCTCTGGAAATGGTTAAGGGCTTCTGATTCATAATATGTCTGACTATTCTGAAAGGGTGTTAATACATCATTCCCGATAACTGACTGAGTTCCTCTTTCACCGGGGGTTAGGGTATTTATCCTAAGTCTTTCGTAATATTGAGCCAGGGCAAGGTGGTGTTCTGCATTGCTGCTTTTTTTTAAGGTAGTAAAAATTCCCACAATAGGGATAGTACTATCCGTTATTTTGTCTTCATCACTCTCTGCCAGATATTCATTCTCTTTGGTATCATTTTGTGATATATAGGGCTCCTGTGATAGGTTAACAAGTTGTTGATAGGCTGTATTTCTCAAGAAGAAAAAGGTGAAAAAATAATAAAAGAAAAAGGAGAACACAATAACGAGAAATGTCAACAGGTGGGGTTTTATGTACGGATTAACCGTGATGGTATATTTCATTTTTGAAGGCATTTCTCTCTGTTTTCTCTATGGTTGGTCATTCTCGTTTTTCATGTGAACAACAACGGTAGTGATTCCCAAAAGTACTGATAATAAAAAAGCATTGGCTGGGGTATGCAGATTGAACTCTACGATGCAGTGAAAGGCTATACTTATGGTGCCTAGTATGCCACCCATGGCTATACCGATAATAAAAGGGTCGTTGCGCTTCCTGAAAGGCTCATGTGCCGGCGCTTGTTGTGGTACGGATTGTGTATGCCCAATACCCTTTGTCAGACCTAAGATATGATAGAGTGCAGCATCTTTTATAAAACGATACCATGCCCATAAGACAATGGCCAACCCAACGGCTCCCGTTTCAAGCAGTAACTCCAAATAATCATTGTGTGCATGGTTAACGAAATTACGTTGGGTGTATCGTGTTACCGTATCGTATTGAGGATAGATATAGGGAAAGACTCCAAGGCCAGACCCAAATATGGGAAAATCCTTTACCGCCTGCACAGAGTCTTTCCAAAATGCTATACGTGCCCAGAGACTGGGGTTTTCAATATCAATATTAGCGGAAAACTCCTCAACGACCGGTTGTATTCCAACCCATACTAACATGGCAAAGGTAACAATAATGACAGGGAGTACAACCCATGTCAATTTCCGAAGCCTTTTTCTGCACCGTAGCATTCCAATGAATAGCAAGCTGGATGCGGTTATGCCCAGCATGCCGCCACCAGAGCGTGCCAAAAACAGGGAGGATAACATAATGACAACGGCGCATACGTAAAAAAATATCATATGGCCGGGTAACTCGCTTAGGCCGTGAGAACCAAAGGATTTAATGATTGCGAACGGATTTCTCCCTGGGTTATTTGGAGGATATCTCTTGCCGGAGTAACGTAAATATTCTTTTATTAACAGACCTATGCCCAGGGGAAGTGTCATGCCCATATAACATGCAAAGTGATCCCGATTAGTAAATGTACCAAAAAAACTTGTACCTTCCATATCGAAAAGCCAAAATATCTTTCCTGTACCACTTACATATTGCAAAATGGCTAGAAAAGCCAGGGATGCTGCAGTAATAAGAATAGTCGCGACTATGTAAGTTACTTGCCGCCTTGACCTGATATTATTAATAATTAAAAAATATATGCCCAGATATATCAATAACCTGTATAGTTCAACCTTACTGGCATATGGGTATAAGGTGATAGGATGCCACTTCTGTGTGTCCTTGCCGATGAGCTCGCTTTCGGTTTTTTGGTGCGTTTCCTCCGTTACCATAGTCTCACCTCTTTCACGATCTGGCGTATTGTCATTTCTCGTAAGTAATGTCGATACTTCTTTAAAGCCTTTGTAATCAATTACGTTGTAGACAGAAGCGGATGATGGCGAAATATAGCGCAATACAGGGGCAGGTAAGGGAACGAGCTGGAAAACGGCCAGGACTAAAAAGGCAATTGCCGGAAGATGTAAGGGTGTTTTGAGAAATGTTACGTTTCCCTGATAAATATCCCTGAAAAGCCATGAAAACACAAGAATTACGACGCCAAGTACCGTAATCGCCAATAATGACCACTGCATGGCAAGTGAGTATGGCACTACGGATATAAAAACGATGAGAAAGATCAGACCGTACAGTATAATCTTATCGAAAACAAGGGATATTTTCATACCATAACGCAGCGGATTCAGGTGAAACTTATGCAAAATAACAAATACCAGGCATCAAATAACAAATAAATTCCAATTTTCTAAATCTTAATAGCCGATTTTGGCTTTGAAAAGTTTTTAGGAGTTGCAGAGTTGCATCATTACTCTATGCCTGGGTTTCTTCGGACGCCCTTTCGCCGTAATAATATTGATAATAATACTGATAGTAGTATTTATTTCTTGCAAAATCGACGTCATTAATCACGGCACCCAACAGCTTATCACGTATGTCAGAAAGATAACTTTCCGCCTTCCGTGCAGCATCTCTCGTTGTCGTATTGCTTTTCAAAACAAAAATAATACCGTCAACAACCCGTGCTAGTATCCGTGCATCGGTAACCGTTAGTAATGGAGGTGAATCGATGATGATCCAGTCATATACTTCCTTTGCCGCATGTAAACATTCCGCCATGGCGGGGGAACTGAGCAACTCTGATGGATTTGGGGGTAAAGGTCCGCACGCAACGACAAAAACGTTTGGAACTTGTGTCGCCTTTGATGCCATGCGCAAGTCGCACGACTTAACTAATATATTAGAAAGACCCGTGGACTTATCTACCTGAAAGAGTTTGTGCATGGTAGGTTTTCGCAGGTCGGCATCGAGAATCAATACCTTTTTCCCCGTTTGGGCCATAGTCACAGCCAAATTTGAGGCAAACGTTGATTTCCCTTCAGCAGGCAAAGCGCTCGTTATAAGAAGAATCTTTTTGGGATTATCCGGATGGGAAAACATGATGCTGGTTCGTATGCCTTTTACGGCTTCAGAAATGGCATGTTTGGGTAACGTATGAGTAATTAATTGCGGTATCAAAGATTCTTTTTTCTCCATGGGAATGTGTCCCACAATCCCCAGCAAGGGTGTACCCAGGTATTTCTCAATGTCTTCCTGTGTCTTGATGGTATTGTCCATATATTCCATCAAAAATGCGATTCCCACACCACAACCAAGTCCAACAATGATACCCAGGAGGATATTCATACGCTTGTTTGGCTTAATGGGTGATATGGGCACTTCTGCATAATCCAATACCCTTATATCGCTGGACTTAAGTTCCTCAGTAAGATTCGTTTCTTTCATCCGCGTCAGCAGGGTTTCGTACATTTGCCGGTTGGTATCAACCTCTCTTTTCAGTACCGCATAGTAAATGGCCTTATCTCCCAGCGCAAAGATCTCGCCCTTTTGTTGTTCTACTGCTGTTAATAATGTTGTTTCCCTGCTTTTTGCAATTTCATATTCCGTAGCAATACTATCACTTATTTGCGCTGCTTCTTTCAAAATATTGTCCTTGGTAGTATTGAGTTCCACGCTTAATTTTATCATTTCGGGATGTTTTACACCGTAACGCTGCGACTTAAGGAAATACTCCCTCTCTGTGTCCACGTATTTTGTTTTTAGTGCCTGTATAAGGGTGTTTTGTGTTACTGCCGGTATGGATTGAATCAACTCATCATCATGCGTATCTTTAAATTCTTTAAATTTATTGTGAAGGAGTTCCAATCTCAAACTGTCTATTTTCGCATTGGTTAATTCACTGTTCAAATCCATTAACTTTTGCAGGACGACATTCTGCCTTTCACCACCCATAGTGCTGGATTTAACGCTTTCACCCATATCAACGGCAATAAGGTCGTTGGCCTTTTTGTATTTTTGCAGTGCCTGTTCAGATTCTTCCAGTGATATCTTCACGTCTTTTATCTGGTTGTTCAACCAATTTAAGGCGTCTTTTGCCACATTATAGCGTCTTTCCCAATTTTGCTCGATATAGGTCTGTACTATTGAATTGGCAATTTTTGTAACGAGTTGGGGGTCGTGTCCGTTATACTTAATATTTACAACACCACTGTTTCTCATCAGGGAAACATTCAGTTTTGAAAGAAAGCCGTTTATGAAACGAGTTTCTGCAAAAGGGTCTTGCGAAATATCTTTGGCAGGAGACGTGTCTTTCCTTTTTTTCTGTGGAGTAAATTCCGGGTGATTCTTAATGCCCAATGCATCAATAACTTTTTGCAATAGAGCGGCTTTTTATAATTTCACACTGGTTTGTATAAAATCCATTGCCATCTGGTTTTCAGTAACAACCTGTTGAAATCCAACGTTAATCTCTTTCCGCTCTAATACAATACTCGATGTCGCCTGAAATACCGGCGTTGTCTTAAATGTTTTAATCGTTATAAATACAACGACCACGACAAAACAGATAATAACTATCCACTTCCTCTTCTGAATGATCTTGAGGTAATCCAGCAGGTGTATTTCTTCGTTTTCATTTCCGTTATATGGTATGTATGTGCGTCCTAAAAATGCCTCCGGCACCACTACGACATCGTCAGGCTTGAGAATAATGCCCTTGCCTTTCTTCCCTTTTATAACCTTATTTACCTTTACATAAATTGTTTTATCCACACCATTTTCCTTCCGTATGATATATGTCCGGTTGGGAGAGGCAATGTCGGTAAAACCACCAGACATTGAAATTGCCTCAACAACGGTGACATCCTTGTCCACTAATTTTATTACCCCGGGATTTTTAACCTGCCCGAAGACATGAACAGAGCCATGATATTCTCCCACAACAACGGAGACATTTGGATTTACCAGATATCCTTCACTTAAGAGTTGTTCAAGTTTTTTTTCCAATTGAAATGGTGTAAGCCCTGCTACTGGTACATCGCCTATAAGCGGAAAGGATATTGTGCCTTCAATGGAGACACGCAACGATCTGTTCGTATGTGGGCAAAACTCAGTTCCGGTTCATCATAAATGGTAATGTATAAAATATCTTTGCCTCTGATAATGTAATCGAATCGATTTTTATCAATTACATCATCAATGGTAGGCACGGATGCAATCTGCTCTTCAGAGGTCACCTTTAAGCCGTTTATGTTGCCTGATTGTTGTTTTTCTTTAAGACCAGTGAAGGTGCATGAACAAAGCAATAACAGGAGGAGCAAGGGTATGAAATTCTCAATTTTCATAAAGTAATTCAGTTAATTAATTCGTGCTATCCGGAAATCTAACCTTTTAATTTTCATTGCGAGAGATAGCGAATAAATTGTTTTTTAGCAAATCTATTACATTTCAGAATGGAGCAAAATAGTTTAAAGAAACTCGTTATTGAAATTAAGAATTGTAAATTATATAAATCCAGTGAGAATATTTCAAGCAAATCATTTTTGTAGAAGGCCTTATTAAGCATTTTTATAACAAATAATTAGCAAGTCCAGGAAAACTATTTTAGTGATTTCCAGTAATTATAGAACAAACGCAACTTCCGTATGAAACTGAATGGATTGCAGAACAGCATATTGTCATACAGGTATTGCCACCTCATGTAGAATCCTGATAAAGCCTTGCGGATAGTCTGATTGAGATGGTCTTTTTTGTCTTCAAACCAAAGGCCGGGAAGGAATCCATTATTACCCCAATTACTCGTGTCCTTTTCGGTGGAAGGTGTATGCTGCGTGGTAAATGGAAAATATGTTTTGCTGGTATTGCCAGTTTGGTTAAGAGAATTATGGGGTGTAAATGTCTGATGAAGCCCATGAAAAAGATGGTTCTTATGGCCTGAAATGATTTGATTAAATAAAGGCGTACCCGGATAGGGTGTTACCTTATGAAAAGAGGCGTAGGTGGGATTCAATGTCTTTGCAAAGGCAATGGTTTCCAGCCTGTCTTTGTCCGTTTCAGTGGGGAATCCGAACATAAAAAAACAGGCCTGATCTATTCCGGCTTTTTTTGATGATAAAACCCCTTCGGTAATCTGTGAGAGGGAGATGTTCTTTCCGATAATCTTCATTATTCTTTCAGAGCCCGTTTCAACACCAAAATGAATTAATTTACATCCGGCCTGTTTCATCAATTTAAGCAGGTTAAAATCAACGGTATCTGCCCTTGTTTGACATGTCCAGCGAAAGGAGACCTTTTTCCCAATCAATCTGTTGCAAAGTTCAACAACAAAATCCCGTCTCAAGGTAAATTCGAGATCGATGAAATATGCGCTTCTTGCCTGAAATTTCTCTACACCATAAACAATTTCATCAGCCAGTTTTTCCGGAGATTTTGTTCTGAATTGTGTGCCATGCAGGGTTTTCTGACAAAAGACACACGGATAAGGGCATCCACGTGAACCCTCAAAAAGGAGCATGCGATTGCCTAATAATTCGTAACGGTATTTGCGTATGTCTAACAGGTGAAATGACGGTACGGGTAAATCATTTAGAGATAAGAATGCCCGATCGGTATTGTGAACAATTAACCCGTTTTCTTTAAAGGAAATACCAGGTATGTCTTTTAATGAATTACCCCGAGCGATATCTAGAACGGTGAATTCTGGCTCTCCCCTTATAATAGCCATAGCTTTTGTTTGCTCAAGCATTTCATTGGGATATACCGTGCCGTGTACACCCATGACGTAAAGAGCTTTTTTTGGTAATCGAGACACTAATTCCAGGAATGGATAGAGGTCTATATTGGGACACTGCCAGCGGTCGATCGGTGAAGAAGTGATAAAGCACTTGTCAAACTTTGTTGTCTCATGTGCTATCTCCGTTATATGAAGAGGAGATGCCCGTGCGTCCAGCAGCTGAACTTCAAAGCCTTCTTTTTCCAGCAAAGCTGCGCAATTCAAAAGGTCCAGCGGTGGCCAGGGGCGATTGAAGCGGGATACTTTTGTGCTAACGAGACTATTCCAACCAGGATTAATGAATAAAACTTTCATAAGCAAACCTCAGGTAATTTGTCTTTTGCATAATTTGCCCATATAAAGGCTTTTGATTCTTTACCACCCATTTGTTTACTCCTTGCGAAGGAGAAATCGGAAGGGTCTTAATTCTTTACCTCCCCTTTATCCCCTCCTTGCGAAGGAGGGGAAAGAGGGGTGGTTATCTTTGATTGCGTCTATGCTGCGCTATGCATTCTCTCTCGTTTAGACGGTATAGCATGTTACTCTTTAAGATATCATGCGCCATCTGTTTCGGGTATAAACAGAGATTCCAATAATACCGATGCCTGATATTGTGAGACTCATGCCAATATAATCAGATATCCCATAACCGAAGTATAAACGTACATATTTGGATTGAGGATATATGAGCATAAAACCGGGCGATACCTGATATATTTCATCTGCGCCGGTAATCTTCCAGTTTTTATGATAAGAAATCTTTACCAGGAGCGGTTTATTAATCCAATTTGTTTCTATCACTACCTCGTCGTCTTTCACAAGTTCATGCACATACGCATGGGTAACATCAATAGGTATTTTTGGAATATCTTTCAGGATATCCGTCGTCATTTTATATGTAAAAGGATGCAGGCCTTTGGTATGTTTGTCTAATACAAGATGAACATCATTGACACTGTCTTCTTTAAACCATTCAAAAAATAGTCTTTTCCAGTTTTTTGTCTTACATAAAACAGGTTCATATGCCAGAGGCGACACATAATGGTTGTCATTTGTTTTCAGTTCGTAAATTTCATAGGGAGGATAAGAAGCCTTTAGTTCAAACTCGGCAAATTGTTTCATGGCAGATTTTACCACATCACTAATAACAATAAAATCTTTAACATTAAACATCTTCAGGTGCTTAATACCTGATTTCAAGTTGAGTTTTGAGTACGTATAATCAGGGAAAGGCGCCGAGGCCACCTTGGAGACCTCTGACTGTATATAAAAAACAAAAGGAGAGCTAATGGTAGATTGCATGTACAAGCCTTCAAGGGTAGAACGGCCTGCAAAAAAGGGAAGGGATTCAAATGCCCTAACGGTGCCTGCTGAATCATGCAGTGGGGAATGCTCGTACACAACTCTCGGGTCGTTTTCCGTTCCTTGTAAATATTTGTTGACTTTGTTGAACTGGGGCCACAATTCCTTCGATTCAAATCCGGTAAAATTCCAAACAATCCACCCGGAATATAGGTTACCTGCTTACTAACCCACAATAATACCAGCGGTGTCAAAAGTAGCGGAACCATCCATTGCAGCTTTGTATATTTGGAGCTTTTATAAATTATTACAGCAGCAATAACCGTAAACAGTAATTGCATACAGGGTAAAAAACGTATATCTACTACGCCTATTTTATTGGCCGAAAAATAAAAAAGGATACTAATGGCTATTCCAAACCAGAAATACCCTAAGCGCGGATCGGGAGGTTCTTTTTTTGTTCTATAGAAATATATATGTGCAATACTTCCCATTACGGAAACCACCACAAAAGGAATCAAAATGACGGGTATAACTTCAAAAAAGGAATCCATCTTCCAGATGATATTAAAATTTGTCGTGTACGCAATGTTTGCGATGAGTGGTATTGCCCAAAATGAAAGGAGAAGAAAAGCTAGCGTGTATACCTTGAAAAGATACTTTAATTTGTACACAAAGTCTTTTCTTGTAATCACGAAAAATGCAGAGGTGAAAACTGAAAAAAGGAGGGTATAGGCATGACTAAAACCAACAAAAAATAATAGCGCCCCGTTTAGGAGCACTCCCCCTCTCTTTTCCATGCCATGGTACAGTGTTCCCAGGAGAAGCACACTTAACGACATTCCGATACTAAACGCAAACTCACCGGCAAGTGTGCTGGGTATATTGCCGCCCCACATAGAGTTTGCCTCCATAAATAAAAAAGGCAAGGTAAAAAGGGCGCCTATGATTGAACAGGGAAATTTATAATGCATTAATTTTATGCTAAAGTATGAGCATAGGGGGAGCGAAAACACCCCCAGTACGGAAATTATCTTGAAGGCGATCTGCATCGGGATTGCATAACTTAAAAGAACCATGAGTAAAAAGGGGAAGGGGAAATAAACCTGAAACAATGGAAAACCGGCATAATTTCCTTGCATCCAACCAACGATTCGCCCTTTTGGCAACAATACATCTTTCAGGTATTTGGCAGGATAATAATGAGATGGCATATCGCCGCCAGTGGGGATGTTCAGTGACAGGAAAAGGTCTGGCGTAAAGTACGAAAGCAGAAAAACGAAAATAGTAATGAGAATGAGAATGTCTATACTAGTACTTTTGTATTCTCTGAGTACTCTGCAAAGAATTTTCATTGTATCGTTAAGGAGTTTTAACATTCGTAGTGTAGCATACCAGACAAACCCCTGAATACCTTTCCACTAGCCAGGGGGACTTGAATAACTCCTTCTGACTCGAAAATTGCGATTATAATCTTTAATATTTTGAAATGCCAAGATCATTTTAAAATATTTTTATTGACAGGATTAGTATTATATGCTAATAATCGATGACATTTGTCTTATAGATAACCAGACTATTAATAAACAACGATAGAGAAAGGGGGGACGGAAATTATGAACACGGATAGAGGAATATTTTCCTGTGTTTGTATGAATTTTGAGCGTTTGTTTTACATGCCCATGAGTGCTTTTTTGGTAAGTGTTGTACTCTTATTGTCTATGCCTTTTGGTGTTGTTTATGCAACAGATGTTTCTTTGGTTGGTCAGGAAGGAAAATTTCTGGATGCCAGGAGGTCTGAAATTGTTTTTGTAAAAGATAATGACAAAAACAAAGACAAAGACAAGGACAAGGACAAGGACAAGGACAAAGGTAAAGGTAAAGGTAAAGGCTCTACAACTACAACGACGCTTCCAAATGCTTCTTGCGACGATGATGACCATGGTAAAGGTCGAGGTAAGGGTAGAAAATAATAATATCGATCGAATTAAAATCAATAGCTATTCAGCGCAACGGAAGAAAGATAAAACAAGTGGGTATATTGGTTTTTGTCTGAGGTTACTCTTGTTTTGCAGGTGGATACGCTATGCCTCATTCTAAACCTTGCCAATAAATAGAAGTTCTCTTTGCCGTCAATTTTAGTTTAGCATTCCTTAAATAGTCTCCTTATTTACGCTTTTCTGGGTAACCAAAATTACCAAACATACCTTTCGTTTTGGTAAATTACTCACGTGAAGCAACGAAGGCCTTATTCACTTTTCCCCTGTATACAGAAAAAGGAAGGGGTTGTTTGTCGATATTTTGAAAGGATTCGACGGGTCTTTGCTTTTCTTACAACGTATTTCAAATGATAGATATCCATACACATGTACTGCCTATGATAGATGACGGGCCTACAACAGTTCAGGAATCCCTGGAGATGTGCAGGATCGCAGAAAAGGACGGAATACAGCAGATAATAGCCACACCGCATATACAAGACGGAATAAACGATGAATACGAAAATAATGTACTCAAAAAGCTATCTATGATGAATCAATTATTACAACAAGAAGGCATAGACATAGAGTTATTTCCAGGTGCAGAGGTATATTTAAATGACCATCTCCTGAAAGAGGAAATTTTAAAACAAAGCAAGCTATTGACCATGAATGGAGGTAAAAAATATGTTTTGCTGGAATTTTCGTTTCAATGGATACCTCCGGAGACAGAAAAAGTTATCTTTCAATTAAAGACAACTGGGCTTACGCCGATATTGCCTCATCTTGAGAGAAATAGTGCAATTCAGAGTGATCCTGGAATGCTGCTTCGTTTTGTGGAAATGGGGGCTATTTTACAAGTAACAGCACAGAGCATTGCAGGAGATTTCGGTACTGCACCAGAAAAATGTGCCTTGTGGATGTTAAAGAATAACTTAGTACATATCATCGCCTCCGATGCTCATTCTCCAGTAAAGAGGCCCCCGGTACTTTCCCGGGCAGTGAGGATTGTTTCTGATTTACTGGGAAAGGAAGTGGCCAGGAAAATGGTATCAGAACATCCAAAGATGATATTAGAAGGTACTCCGTTTATTATGTAACGGCTTTGTATCGTCATTTCGGTTCAGAGTGCATGAAAATAAAAGGGTAACCTTTGAACAAGCAAAAAAAATCATGTATCTATTATCGCGATAGGAAAACGCATAATTTTGTAAAGTTTGTCTTATTTCTCTCTGGAGTATGCCTTTCGTTGATAATAACTCGTGGGGTGTATGCACAAGGCAATATGCATTTAGGTTCACTCAAGATTCACCCCCTATTTTCAATCAGCGAATCTTATGATGACAATATCTTTGATACGCCCGATAGTAAGGTATCAGATCTTATTACCACGTATTCACCAGGGCTAAATCTTTCCTTGCCAATCAGAGCTATGAAAAGCGAGGTAAATTTCAGTTATCTCGCTTCTTTTTTTGAATATGGAAAAAATCCCGATCAGAGTCACACCGATCAATTTATAGATGGTACATTTAAAACACTATTTCCTGGTGGATTGGACATCACTTTAAAAAATCGATTTGAAGACACAGAACAGCCTCAAACTTTTGATTATATTTTCGGCCAAATAATTCAGAGAACGAGAAGGGAAGCAAACTACTTCACAACTACGGTCGCACTTACTAACTATTTTGCAAGATTTGATCCAGGGTTATATTATTCTAATTCCGATTATACCTATAAAACATTTGAGGGATCAGACTATAATGAACAAAAAATAGGGGCACGTGTTTCTTACAAACTGTTCACAAAAATTAATACCCTGGCTGAATTTACTATGGGAAGAACCGATTATGATACAGGTTCTTTAAACTCAAATTTTTATGAAAGTTCGATTGGCGCTCAATTCAAGGAGACGGCAAAGACAACGGGAAATTTTAAGATTGGTTATCGTATACGGGATTATGAGGATGAGGAACTCGATCAATTTGGCGGAGTGGTGTTTTCTTTAGAATCCAAAACGCGTTTAACGGCCTTAACCGATATTTCTGTCTTACTGAGGAGGAGCCAGGAAGAAGTTATTTATTTTACGAGAGATGTTGGAAATTATTATGATTTGAATTCTCTTTACCTTACCTTGAGCAGAAAATTAACCAGCAAGCTTGAGGCCAATCTATCCGGCTATTATCAACTCCAGGATTATCCTGCTGGCAGCACGGATGAAAACATTCAAGATATATCTACATGGGGTTTTCGCACCACCCTGAATTACAAAATTCAAAAATGGTTATCTGCCGATCTAAGCTATTGGCACGAAGACCGTAGTTCCGATTTCGGCAGGAAGAAGAATGTCATGGCCTTTACCATAAAAGCATTTTTCTGAAATTTTTAAGGATATGCAGAAATCTCTCTCTTTTTTTATACCTGTTTATAATGAAGAAGGACTTCTCATCCAAAATACGGTGAAATTAATAGGGTTTGTTGATACGTTAGATGTCCCTTATGAAATTATTCTTTGCAGTAATGGTTCTACAGACAGGACGATTGAGTTCGGGTATGCTCTGGAACAAGCACATCCAATGCATGTCCGGTTCTTCTCCGTGAAAGAAAAGGGTGTCGGAAGGGCGCTAAAGCATTGCATAGTACATTTCAAATATCCTTATGTGCTCTCTTGATATGGATTTGTCAGCAGATTTGTCTTTTATAAAAGCGGGAATTACCCTTTTAAATAAGTATGATATTATCCTTGGTTCAAAAAGGATGGGCGTCCAGGATCGTAATATGATAAGAAAACTGGGAAGTGGTTTATATATCTTTATCGTAAGGTCGTTGTTGGGTATCGGTTATTCGGATTATTCACTCGGAGCAAAGATTTACAAAAAGGCTATTCTTGAAAGATATACAGGCTTGATAAGCGATTATGGTACGGATTATGTTATCAACATTGTATATCATGCCTTTAAAGACGGTTACCGTATTCTTGAAATCCCTGTGACCTGCTTTGACAACAGGGGCAGTAGATTCCATCTTGTAAGAGAGGGAATGTATCGATATAAAAAGGTTTTTGAGTTATGGTTAAAAAGTAAATAATTATTTTTCGCTAAAAGTATCCATCTTTTTTTAAGCTGGAAACAAACCTCCTTCTTGCGATAATCTTGTGCAACAAAAATTGTCACGGTGTCTGTAGGAATAGCTTTTCCTTGACGCTTCCAAATAAGACCTCCGGGTGACTTGAATGGTAACAACCTTACGGGCAAAGCAGACAGAATCCTGGAACAATACGGTATTTCCGGATACCATGGTGTTTGTACTTTTCTTCCTTTCCGGGGCATGCGCCCTTATCTATGAAGTGGCATGGACCCGCGCATTAAAACTTGAATTCGGATCAACCACACTTGCTGTATCAACCGTATTGAGCGTATTTATGGGGGGACTTGCCATTGGCGCTCATCTGGCAGGCAAAAGAGCAGATCGATTATCAAAACCACTTTTCTCATACGGCATCATCGAAGTGTTTCTTGCCATCTACTCGCTTTCAACTCCTCTGATGTTTCACTGGTTTCTCCCCTTATTCGGTATAATAGGCACCCGGTTTTCGGAAAATTTCTTGCTTGTCAGTATATGGCGTTTATTAATTTCTGTGATATTTCTCCTGCCAGCGACAGTCCTTATGGGTGCAACATTACCGGTTTTATCCCGTTTTTATGCATGGAATAAAAAAGATGCCGGGCGGGGCGCGGGCCTTTTGTATGGCGTGAATACCACAGGCGCATTTTTAGGTGTCCTTATCGCCGGCTTTGTCATGTTGCCAAAGTTGGGCATGACGGTGACCATTATCGTCACAGCTATCTGTAACCTAACGCTTGGATTTTTAGCTTGTTGGTTGAGCAGCATGGACAAACATCCACGGCACATCAGTGATAAAATCTGGATAGAAGAACCGCTTGAGTATAGGCAATCTGATCTGATGGTGCTGGTTGCCCTTGCCCTTACAGGATGTACAGCAATGATCTGCGAAGTGGCGTGGACCCGTGTGCTGACTCTTATTCTTGGCGCGTCAGTGTATGCTTTTACTATAGTATTGTCCACCTTTCTCGCTGGCCTTGGTATCGGTGCATGGAGTGTTGCCTTTATTCATCGCATATCTCCATCGAAGGCACGGTGGTTTTTATGGGCTTGCACCATCCGCAGCTGTGTCCGTATGCATTAGTTCTGCTGCGTTCCGCCACCTTCCGCCTTTCTTTGTGAGAATGTTCCGAATGTTAGATGTTCAGGGCCAATCGGAAAAGATGCTTTGGGTGCAAGTGAGTATCGCTGCGATTGTCATATTTATTCCTGCCTTGATCATGGGAGGACTCTTTCCCGCAGCAGTCAGGGTTTTTGTCAGAAAACCTCAGCATACAGGGCAAAGTGTCGGAATGTTATATACGTATAATACCGTCGGGGCAATCATTGGATCACTTTCTGCCGGGTTTGTTTTAATTCCATGGATAGGTATTCGCAATACCCTCCTGCTGGCAGCCATTGCCGAATGCATCGGTGGTTGTGTGCTTTTTATGTCGGATTGTAGACGGTCAAACATGCTTGCAATGACCGCGGGAGGAATTCTCGTGCTCATGATATTCATATTGACCCCTTCATGGGATAAGCAGCTCATGACGAGTGGTATGTATCTTTATGGCGACAGTTATACACAGCAAAGTGCCGTTGATTTGAGTAAGAAGCTAAAAGAGGAAGAGGAGATTCTCTTCTATCGTGATGGTCTCACTTCAACCATTACGGTAACGAGAGACCGTGTTTCAAGTAACAAGGATCTTTATATATCCACAAATGGCAAAATAGATGGTTCCTCGCATTATGATATGCCAACACAACGGCTGTCGGCACATCTCCCCATGCTTTTGCATAAAGAACCAGAAAATATATGTGTTATAGGCATGGGCACAGGTTGTACTGCAGGCTCAGCAGCCCTTTATCCTGATTCGCGGGTAACGGTAGTTGAAATAGAAGAAGCAATGGTAGAAGGGGCCCGGTTTTTCCGCGACCACAATAACGCCGTCCACGAAAACCCTAACGTAGAAATCCGGATCACAGATGCCAGGCTGTTCCTTAATTTACATCCTCAGACATTTGATGTGATTATCTCGGAGCCTTCCAATCCCTGGCTGGCTGGCACTTCCGATCTTTTCACCCGGCAATTCTATCAAATTGGAGCCAGGGCATTGTGCCCTAAGGGGTTGTTTTGTCAATGGGTACAGCTCTATGGAATGTCTGTGGTAAACTTGCAAGTCATGATCCGCAAGATTTGCCAGTGTATTCCCATACGTTTACCTTGCATCTACTATTCCCGAAACGGATATTCTCCTGTTGGGAGCTCTCCACCCTATACATTTTGATCCCGAAATGATTCAACGGCGAATGATGCGAAAAGAAATCCAGCAAGACCTGTCTGACCCACGAGTGGATATTAAAAGCATATATGAACTTCTGGCCAGAATAAGGATGGGACCCGATGAAATTCGAAGTCTTATCACGAGCGGACCAGTTCATACTGACAACCTCCCTATTATTGCGTATAGGGCTCCTATGGACCTTTACCTGGATACACGGGAGAGCAACATGCAATTTCTTGCGCTGCATGCAAGAGGTATCGGACACTATTTGACGGATGTAAGTAACTTTGTCGACAAGAAACAAGACTTCTTTAAGAATCTGGCAACAGCGTATCGAACGTTTTTGCCGAAAGGGAATGAGTCTGTGGTTTCTGAACAACTGGGCTCAAAATAGAATATATATGGTTTCTTATGGAGCTATACCCCACACGGTCGCACATTGTGCTTTTTCAAATAGCTGACGGCTAAACGAAAAATCTCTTGACAAACAGGAGGTGAAGGAATAAAATCAAACAACTTGTTAGCTTAGGTTTGATTTAAAAATTCTAATGTACGGCAAACCAACGCATTTACAGGGTAATACTATACCAAGCAGGTATACCACGATAAAGGCAAACCACGAGTGATTGTGGGACGCAAAGTAGCAGGGTCTTTTTTGGCCGTTTAAACAGAAGGATCTGTTATGGTGGTTTTTACGGAAAGATAGCCTTACTGCCGAAAAATATTCTAGAGAGAATATCTTTGGTGTAAGGCTTTTTTATTTTCTGGAGAAAAGACCAAAGTGACAGAGGGCACAAAAACCTATAAAAATCCGGGGCAGGGAGATGGCTTGCACTATTGCCCCCGGGGTTTTTATCATTATCTGATACACCCTACCCATCTCAAACGTTACCTTTTTTTCCTGTCCCTTGATTTTGCCATAATTGTCTTTTCGCTCTATCTCGCCTTTTTCGTTCGCTTTGAATTTACCATGCCTGCTGGCTATCGATCGATGTTTTTCAATGCCTTGCCTTTTTTTGTTTTTTTTAAGCTGATTATGCATTTCTGTTTTGGGGCATATAAGATATCATGGAGGTATTTTTGTCTTAATGATTTAAAAAAAATAATAACAGCACAAGGAATATCATTGTTATTCATTGTGTGCACATTCATGGTACTTCCCCTTTTACATTCCAACATTTCTCGTACAAAATTAGCATCTTTCGCTGTATCTATCCAGGGATTTCCCAGAAGCGTTTTTTTCATAGATTGGTTCATTTCGCTCTTCTTGTTCTTAGGGTTGAGGGGCGCAAGGAGAGTATTTCTGGAAAATGTAAAAAACGACAAAGGGCATGGAAAAAAAACGATCGTTATTGGCGCAGGAAATACAGGGGATTTGATCATAAGAGACATGAAAAGACAAGGCTATGAGAAGTATTATCCCATAGGACTACTGGACGACAACAGAAGCAAGGTCGGCATGTGTATGCACGGACTGCCGGTGCTTGGCACTAGTGCGGCATTGAGCAATGTTGTTTCAAAACATGGGATCGAGGCAATCATTGTAGCCATTCCATCATTAAATCATCAATATCTCAGGAGATTACATGCAATCGCAATACATTTAAAACTGGAGATAAAGATCGTTCCACGGATATATGATTTTCATGAGCCAGATATTAATATCAAGAAGTTAGAAGACATAAAAATAGAGGATCTTATAGGCAGGCAGGTGGTCAAGGTCGATTATAAAGAAATCGATACCTTTTTAAGAAAAAAGACAATCCTGGTAACGGGTGCGGGTGGTTCCATCGGTTCAGAAATAATCATGCAGGTGTGCAGTTTCGGGCCAGAAAGGGTCATTCTCCTTGATATTGATGAGACGGAACTTCATACAATGAAGCAAAGGATGGAGAGGTTGTTTCCGGATTTATGGGATAGACAATTGGAAAATTCGCGTGTACAGGATAAGGTCGTATTTGTAGCAGGAGACGTAAGGGATAACGATTTAGTTGTTGAGGTGTTCAAAAAATTCAAGCCTCGGATCGTTTTTCATGCCGCCGCCTGCAAGCATGTGCCCATGATGGAAATCAATCCCAAGGAATCGGTAAAAACAAATATATGTGGGACATATAATGTAGTTAAGGCGTCAGCAGAGTATCAGGTAGAAAAGTTTGTCCTGATTTCTACGGATAAAGCGGTTGGGCCTACCAGCATTATGGGCACGACAAAGAGGATGGCGGAATATGTTTGTACGGCATTTCAAGGCTGTGGAAACACCAGTTTTCTATCGGTAAGATTTGGTAATGTCCTTGGAAGCCGCGGGAGTGTTTTACCAATATTTCTGGAACAAATAAAACAGGGTGGGCCCGTTAAAGTAACTCACCGTGATGTGCAGAGGTATTTCATGACAATTCCGGAGGCAGTATCCCTTGTTTTGCAGGCTAGTGTTTTGGGAAAGGGTGGAGATATCCTTGTCCTCGATATGGGGAAACCGGTGAAGGTCTTGACACTGGCAGAGGAGCTGATAAAAATTCACGGATTGAAACCGTATAAGGATATTGACATTGAGTTTGTCGGTTTGAGACCCGGGGAGAAACTTTTTGAAGAGATGCTTACCGCCGAAGAAGGTACGACCGCAACACGGCATGAGAAGATATTTATCGCAAAGAATAGTGCTCGTTACTCAAAAGATGAAATCGAAAAGATACTAAAAGGATTTGAAAAACTGTTGAAGGTAATGCCGATAACGGAAGATTATGAAGTGTTTCGGGATGTGTTAAAGATGTATGTAAAAAGCCTGGAAAGAAGGAGTCGGAAGAGGGAAAATTCACAGCCAGAAGCAAACATGGCCGAATCTCGGCCCTATGAGATAGATTTTCAAAAACATAGGGTGCAATTTGAGAAACTCTTGAAAGAATTGCCCGGAATAGAAGATTGCGAACTCATTCGGGATACGCTCGATAATTACAGGAAAAGCCTTGAGAGAAGGAGACGTGAGAGAAGTGCAGAAAAGACGGACACATGCGGCGTTAGATGAATTTCTTAAGAAAATTGACTTAAAAATTACAAGTATATAATGAATAAAAAAAAAGTACTCGAGAAAATTCTTTCTGGATTATCAGATAAAAGTATAAGATTTGAAGATTTAAGAAAGTTGACTCTGTCTTTTGGGTTTCAGGAGAGAATAAAGGGTGATCATTATATTTTTACAAAACCAGAAGTAATAGAGATTATTAACATTCAACCATGAAGAGATGGAAAAGCTAAAGCATATCAAGTAAAACAAGTAAGAAACCTGATATTAAAATATAGACTTAATAAGGAGATTGATGATGTATAAATATGAAATGATACTATATTGGAGTGACGTTGATAATTTGTTTATTGTAGAAGTTCCTGAATTACCTGGTTGTATGGCGGATGGAGCATCATATAGTGATGCTATAAAGAATGCGGAGATTACCATTTCAGAATGGATAGAAACAGCAAGGAGCCTGGGTAGAGAAATACCAGAACCAAAAGGAAGACTTATGTATGCGTGAGAAACACTCATAGTTAATATTTTGTTTGTGCAAATGCGTGCCCGCTCTGCAGGTAACCGAAGGTTATCGTACAGGGGGACTTCGTGGCTAAATAATCCGTGTAATCTATGAAATCTGTGGTTGATATATTTTCTCTGTGTCTCCGTGTCTCTGTGGTGAATTACAAAAATAGATTTGTCAAGAGTATTTGACCCCATTGGTACTCTGACCCCAAATATGCTCTTAGTTCTTGATTAGCGATCACACGGAAGCGTTCTGTTTGGTGCAAGATTAAGGTAATATTTTGTAGATTATGATACCTTTTTTATATGTGAAAGATTCGCCCTTCGTACTTTTTAATTAACTAATGAGAAAGATAGTTGATTTTGTAGTTATTTTTGATGACGGTGTAAGAAAGCGTCACTATCATGAAACAGAAAAGGGAAGGGTCAGCTATTTCAGTGTTCAATTAGAAATAGAAGTTAAAGGTGAATGGAAAGTTGCAGTAAGATATGACTGTTCTCATGGATTTTCGCATATGGACAAATATGATATTAAAGGGAACCAGAAAAAGGAAGCGGTGAGCCTCAGTTTTGAAAGCGCCTTAACTTATGGGGATTGGGATATCAACAAAAATTGGTTAAAATATAAAGAAGAATTTATGAAAGGAATAAGTGATGAATAAATTTACTGAGTTTTTGGCAATGGTTTCAACAGAGTTTCATAGATACTTAATGGAAAATGAGGAGTTTGCAGACAGAGTCCCAGCGAATGCCTTAATTATATTTCAGGTTGAAGGGGAGGAGGGGTTCAATAATTGGCATAAAGAGACATCTCTAAAAAACAGAGAAACAAATCAGCCTGTAATATATATTTATGTTAAGAAATGGAGGAAGCATTCCTCGATTGAAGAGGTAAGCATGGCAGGTGTTCCATAGGCTTTAGATATGATGAAACGCTCTTCTATACTTGCAAAGTCAGCATACTGTTTTGAATTTTGGTGATTGGATTTTGTGTTTTGTTTGAAATTTGTGATTTGAGTATTGGAATTTAACTGTTTATTTGTATTTTGGTTTTTGAGATTTGTGATTTAAATAATCCGTGTAATCTGTGAAATCTGTGGTTATACTCTAAACCCTGAACCAACAACCATGACCCATGAGCTATGACCCATGAATCCTGTGGTGAACTATATGAATATGACTGATTTAAACTTAACCCAGGAAGAGCAGTTCATCCTCGCCTGCCTCCGCTCAGAATTCAGCGGAAGCGGTGAAGCTGATTTTGCAGCATTTAATTATGAATCCTTTGACTGGAACCGGGTCTACCAGAAATCCCTGCAATGGCGCATCGCCCCCCTGCTTTACAAAATCATAGAAAAGCGCACTGCGCCCAAATCCCCCTTAACAAAGGGGGACACAGGGGGTTGTTACCCATTAATAAAGGGGGATCAAGGGGGTTGTCAAAAACCAAACATCCCAAAAGACTTCATTGAAAAAATAAAGCCAGGGTATCTCATTACCCGTGTCGCTAACGATGCAATTTATAAAGACCTGGCGGAAATTTCTGGGGTATTCAATAAGGCAGGCATAAAATTCATCCTGCTCAAGGGCGGCCACCTGGCAAAATATAGACACGGAGATAATTAAGTTTTTATAGGTTTTACCTTAAGAAATTTTTGGGAGAATCAATCATGTCCGTTATTGTTGAAAAAACAAAGCATCCTTATTTAAGGCTTGAACAAGTCTATGATGCATTATCCTACTACTATGAACATAAAGATTATTTCAATAAAAAATTGCGAGAGGACATATCATTCTTAACCCAGCTTAAAAAAAAATATCCATCAAAATTAGAAGCAAAACTTAAATGAAGATTTATGCAGATGAGAATATTGAATATTCCATAAAGGAATAATATTTTCACATTCGAAAAACCTTTCAATTGGTCGTTGTATAAGAGAGGTTGAATTAATAACAAATGTTTTAAGTGACAGAGAATTGGAGAATCATATTGAGTTTGTATAATATTTTAATGAAAAATATCCGAGACATCGAAATAAGACAATCGGAAAATTAATTTGAGATTTGGAATTTAATAAATTCCGTGGTTAAAAATGAGAACTGAATCATTACTAGACGATCTCGGCCTAACCCCTGAAGAGCAATTCATCATCACCTGCCTCCGCTCAGAATTCAGCGGAAGCAGCGATAATTTTCCTGCATTTGATTTTAAATCCTTTGGCTGGAACCGGGTCTACCAGAGATCCCAGGAATGGCGTATCGCCCCGTTACTCTATAAAAGCATGGAAAAACGCGTCTCTTTAATAAATACCTTAAATATTTCAAAACGCGTAACAGTGCAGCCCCCTCCCCTAACCCCTCCCACAAGGGGCGGGGAAATAGACATTGGTAAATTTGTACAAACGGGAAGTTGCCCTGTTATCTCCCCCTTGATGGGGGAGGGCAAGTGTGGGGGTGAACTATTTCCAAAAGACTTTCTTGGAATAATATTGTGATATTATTGTAACTATTAACTCTGTTTAACTGGAGGATAGATTATTCAAGAGAGCAGAAAAATTTATTAAAAGACAAAATATACATGAAGAAGTGAAAGAAGAATTAAGAAAGTTTTTCATGAAAATAAAGGGTGTGAATATAAATATTAATTTAAAGAAACCCGAAGGAGAATGGGAAGGTTATTACCGGATAAGGAAAGGGAAAATAAGAATAATATTTAGCATTAATAAAACCGATAAAGTATTATTTGTAGAAAAAATAGATGTTTTGAATTTTGGTGATTGGATTTTGTGATTTATTTGGGATTTGGGATTTGGGATTTGTTATTTCACATTTTGTGAATTATTTGAAAAGCACCAAACTACAATATCCAAATAACAAATAAATTCCAATGAATGAAAACCGAAATTTCAAACAATATGAAGCGATTGAGTTAAAGAAGATATTCTCATCTATACTTGCAAAGTCAGAATAATTGAGTTTGAAATATTGGAATTTGGAATTTATTTGAAATTTGTTATTTGAGATTTGGTATTTCACATTTTGGATATTATTTGGAATTTGAGATTTGTTATTTGGTATTTGTCTGTCTCTGTGGTAAGAAAACTATTTGTGCCTTCGTGGCAAAACTTTTTTGCTATGAGTAATTATTAAATTGGAATTTTGGAAATTGGATTTTGTAATTTATTTGGGATTTGTTATTTGAGTTTTGGTATTTCATATTTTGTGAATTATTTGAAAAGCACCAAACTACAATATCCAAATAACAAATAAATTCCAATGGATGAAAACCGAAATTTCAAACAATACGATCTTGAAGAGAGGACATTTCAGTTTACAAAAAACGTTGCTCTTTACGTAAAACAATTGGTTGAGGCTAATTGTAGAGACTAATGATGAAAGGTACAGGCAAGAAGGAATGGCGCTTCATAATGAAGCGATTGAGTTAAAGAAGATATTCTCATCTATACTTGCAAAGTCAGAATAAAGGTTGGAATTTTGGAAATTGGATTTTGTGATTTATTTGGGATTTGTTATTTGAGTTTTGGTATTTTATATTTTGGATATTATTTGTCACCGTGAGCATTTGTTTAACATTTAAGATGCGACCCTCACGTACTTCCTTGTATTTTGTGAAAAGGTAAAAAAACATGATTTATCGTGTAATTATTGAAAAAGGTGAAGATTTTGGTTATATAGTCCATTGTCCTGCTATACCAGGATGTCATTCTCAGGGTAATACTATAGAAGAAGCAATTGAAAACATCAAGGATGCTATTAAGGCATGTCTGGTAACGTTAGATAAGGAGTTGATAGCTAAAACTCAAGAAGTTGCTAGTTTCGAGGTTACAATCTAATGTCAACAGGACTGCCGGTAATTTCGGGTAAAAAGGCAGTAAAAGCCTTTGAAAAGGCCGGGTGGAAACTTGTAAGAATTGGTAGCAGTAGGCATATGATAATGAAAAAGGAAGGAATGATAACGACTCTTTCTATTCCTGACCACAGGACATTAGACCGTGGCCTCCTGAGGGCTTTAATAAGAGATGCATATTTATCCGTAGAGAAATTTAGCAAATTATTGGAGTCGTGATAGAAAAAATAGAATTAGATATGGAAAGATTATTATTTGTGTAAATTTGTGCCTGCTCTGTAGGGAAACCAAAGGTTATCGTACGGGGTCCATCTGTGGCTAAAATATGTTTTTGAACTGCTTTTCTTTGCGTTTTCTGCGTCTTTGCGATGAGTAATTATTAAATTGGAATTTTGGAAATTGGATTTTGTGTATTATTTGGGATTTGTTATTTGAGTTTTGGTATTTCATATTTTGTGAATTATTTGTTATTTGGTGCTTGTCATTTGGAATTTCTTTTTATCCGTTTGTGTCTTTATGCTTTCGTGACAAAAATAATTAGCCAGAAATTGAAGGGAATGATAATTGAATAATGAAGATTTGACCCATTACATAGAAGCTAAACAGGAGGGCGAAATGTCAGTTAAATATAGTATAGAAATACCGGAAAAAATAATAAAAACGCTTGGATTTAAAGAAAGTGAAATGGGCGCAACCCTTAAAAAAGAACTTGCCGCGTATTTTTTTCAAAGGAACCTCTTGAGCTTTGGTCAGGCAAGGCAGCTCGCAGAGTTGTCTGTGAGGGATTTCCTTGATCTTTTGAGAGAAAGAAAAGTCCCACTTCACTATGATATTGTCGAATATGAAGAAGATTTAAAAACAATCCAGGAACTTACATGATGCTTAAGGTTATATCCAATGCCTCTCCATTAATAGCATTAACCGGAATCAATTTGCTGCATATTCTGAACGACTTGTGGAAAGAAATAATAATTCCAGAAGCAGTTTATAAAGAAGTTGTAACAAATGGAGAGGAAAAGCCTGGAGTAGGTGCTATAAAAAGTGCCTGTAAAAGCTGGATAAAAGTAGTTTCGGCAAGAAACAAGCAAGAAATTGACGCCCTTAGAGCAATTTTAGATGATGGTGAGGCTGAGGTTATAACTCTTGGACAGGAACTCAGCGCTGATTTATTACTGCTTGACAACAGAGAGCCGCGTCTATTTGCCACTTCTGTTAATCTTAAAGTTATGGGGACAATAGGTGTTATAAGATTGGCATGGCAAAGAGGTCTGGTGGAAGATCCTGTTAAAGAGATTTACAGGCTAAGGTTTAATGGTTTCTGGATAAGCGATAAGCTTATAGAACAAATAAAATTAGATATTGGAATTTAAATATTGAAAAGTTGCAAAAATAATTAGTCAGAAATTGAAGTGAATGATAATTGAATAATGAAGATTTGACCCCATTACATTGATAATAGGGATAAATAAGGAGGGATAAACTATGGATACATCTGCGGCCACAACTATGATTAAGATGCTTGAAACTGTGCCGGAACAGCTTCAGGAAACCGTTGTCGAGCATATGCGCGACTACATCGAGGACATCCGGGATGAGGCTAAGTGGAAGAATTCGTTTTCCAGAACCCAGGATAAGCTTATCGGAGCCGCACGTCAGGTCCGCCAGGAGATCGTCGGAGGAAAGAGCAGCCCTCTGGATGTCGAGAAATTATGAAATCAGCGACACTGCCGTCTTTCTGGGAACATTACGGCAAACTTACGCCGGATATCAGAACAAGGGCAAAGAAGGCATACTGTCTTTGGTCGGAGTACCCTTTCCATCCGTCGTTGCGTTTTAAGTGCATCAATAAGCCGGAGAATATCTGGTCGGTTCGGGTGACGCTTGGATACCGGGCCATAGGCATCATGGACAATGATACCGTGACATGGTTCTGGACTGGGTTGGTAGTCATGATGATTATGAACGGTTTTTCGGTTGAAATAAGTAAGGTGCCCCCGGAATTACCGTAGTTTGGGATTTAGAATTTGGAAATTATTTGGAATTTGGTTTTTGCAATTTGGTATTTCACATTTTGGATATTATTCGTCACGGGGAGCATTTGTTTAACATTTAAGATGGACCCTCGCGTACTCCCTTTTAACCGTTTGAAAGAAGGAGGATTTTAAAAAATGTCTATTTCTAACCGGCAAAATATAACCTTTCAGGAAGCTATAGAAATTATTGAGTCATTACCTGAACATCAGCAGGAATATCTTATTGATATTATTCGTCATAGATTAACGGAACAAAAACGACAGCAACTAGCGAGTAATATTAAAGAAGCGCGAGCAGAATATGCAAGAGGTGAGATAAAAAAAGGCACAGTCGCTGATTTAATGAAAGAGTTCTCTCCATGAGAACACTCATTTGGAGTAAATCATTTACAAGGGCATGTAGTGTAGGTTATGACCTGAGGATAATATTTGATTTTGTAAAAAGTGAAACTCAGAAAGAAGAAGACATTTTCCTGATAGGAATTGGCACACATGATGAAGTTTATTAAGGTAATTTAAAGTTTGTATATAAATATTGGAATTTTGGAAATTGGATTTTGTGGATTTATTTGGGATTTGTTATTTGAGTTTTGGTATTTGAGTTTTGTTATTTAATATTTTGGAAATTATTTGAAATTTGGTGCTTGTCATTTGGAATTTCTTTTTATCCGTTTGTGTCTTTATGCTTTCGTGGCAAAAATAATTAGTCAGAAATTGAAGGGAATGATAATTGAATAAGGAAGGTTTGACCCCATTACGCACCATTACGCACCAAATACTTTTGACCCCAAATACTTTAGACGTCATGAACACGGCAATACCATTATTTGTTGGGAGGTATTTAAATGAAAATAAAAGAACAGACAATAAAAGAACTTGAATCATTGGGCCCTTCTGAATTGATGACAGTGTATGAAATGATAATTTCCTTGAAAGCGAGGGATAGAAAACGTGAGAGCAGAGAGGGGGAACCAGCCTATCTGAGGGTTAGGAAGGCTTTAAAGCAATGTAAAGGGTCGTTGAGTGAGGATATAAAATTACTGAGAGAAGATAGGATATGATTCTATTCTTTGATACCTCGGCGCTTGCAAAATTCTTCCATAATGAAGAGGGCACGGAAGCGGTTACCGACCTGTTAAATTCACAAGAGAACGAACCTTGGATTTTGGAATTGGCTACACTGGAGTTTATCAGTGTTTTACATAGAAGGTTTAGAGGTAGAGAAATAAATGAAAATTCGTTAGCTGAAGCAATTGACGGATTTGAAGCAGAACTCGCTCGTTTCAATATCGAACCCATAAGTCATGCAATTGTTCAAGAGGCAGAAGACTTGTTAAAAAGACACGGCAAGGAACATGGGCTTAGAACATTGGATGCATTACATCTCTGATGTTTTAGTTTGGTTTCTGAAAGTGCCTGGCTTTTTGTTTCTGCGGATGAAAACCTTTGCAAGGTTGCAGAGTATATTGGCGCCAAGGTTTTTAATCCGTTAAAAAAGTCTCCGAAGTAAAATGTATTATTGAGAAGTTGTAATTTAGTAATTATTTGAAATTTATTTTTATCTGTGTTAATCCGTGTATTTGTGCTTTAAAATATTTGTGTAAATTTGTGCCTGCTCTGTAGGGAAACCAAAGGTTATCGTACAGAATCCATCTGTGGCTAAAATAATCTGTTTTCTTTGCGTTCTTTGCGTCTTTGCGTCTTTGCGTTGAGTAATTATTAAATTGGAATTTTGGAAATTGATTTTGTGATTTATTTGGGATTTGTTATTTGAGTTTTGGTATTTTATATTTTGTGAATTATTTGAAAAGCACCAAACTACAATATCCAAATAACAAATAAATTCAATGAATGAAAACCGAAATTTCAAACAATACGATCTTGAAGAGAGGACATTTCAGTTTCCAAAAACGTTGCTCTTTACGTAAAACAATTGGTTGAGGCTAATTGTAGAGACTAATGATGAAAGGTACAGGCAAGAAGAAATGGCGCTTCATAATGAAGCGATTGAGTTAAAGAAGATATTCTCTTCTATACTTGCAAAGTCAGAATAAAGGTTGGAATTTTGGAAATTGGATTTTGTGATTTATTTGGGATTTGTTATTTGCGTTTTGGTATTTCATATTTTGGATATTATTTGTTATTTGGTTTTTGTCATTTGGAATTTTTCTGTATTTGTGTAAATCCGTTCGCAAGTTTATAAAAAATGATGTGTCCCCAATTTGTCATAAAACATTTTGTAGAATGGTATAAAATATATGGAAAATAATTTTCGTGTTTTTAAATTATCAGGAGGGGGTATCAATGGATTTATATGATAAAATAGAATTTAGTCCAAAAATATGCAATGGGAAACCAGTGATTAAAGGTACACGAATACCTGTGTCGGTTATTCTCGATCACATAGCAGAGGGTGAATCATGGCAGTCTATACTTGAGGGGTATCCTGAGTTGACAAGCGAAGATATCCATGCCGCCTTACGGTATGCAAAGGTACTTCTTGACAATATAGAATTAGAAGCAATTAATGTCTAAATCACTAAAGCTTTATGTGGATCAAATGTTTAAACTGGAAGTTGCGCAAGCTTTGCGTGAACAAGGATTTAATGTGTTGCGTGCTTCAGAGACAGGTTTCGCAAGAGCAGATGATCTCCAGATTTTGGAAAAAGCAGTATCCGAAGACCGTATTTTAATCACCCTTGATGAACATTTCGGTGATTGGGTAGTATTACCGTTAAGTAATCATCCAGGGGTTATTAGGATCAAAGTAAATCCAACTACTTCAAAGAAAGTAATTAAACTACTTACGCAATTTTTACACAATCATAAAAGTGAACAGTTTAAAGATCGCTTAGTAATATTATCAGAGAAACGTGCAAAGTGGATTAGGACAGCATGAGATTTATTGAAGTATTAGAAAATTATCTTGGCAAGAAGGCGGTAAAAAATCTTTTACCTATTCAGCAAGACGATGTAACTGCAACATATGCGGATGTGGATGATTTCCTCAAAGATGTAGGGTTTAAACCTGAAACGTCTGTTGAAGAAGGGATTAAGAGTTTTGTGGGGTGGTACAGGGAATATCCTGGCGCGGCCTTTGGCCGCAACCAAAATATGAATTTTGGTCTATTATAAGGTATAGTAGTATCCTCGTAAATAGTAATCATACAATTTAGAGGACACTACAATGAAGAAGTTGATGGAATTATATCGAGACAGGATTGAGGGTGCAATAAGCGGTCTGGACAGGATTCGTTTTCGCGGGACATTGAGGTGGCTTGCCAGTGAGCGTGGGCTGGGTACATTCATGAACCATGCGAGAATTTTGCTTAAGGATTTTTCCGGTTGGGTCGAAGGGCTTACGGCACAGGTGCGAGACAGTTGTGAATCGCGGGCAAGAGATTTGGGCATTGAGGTGCGGTATCTTCATTTGTCTTAACGGCCGTCATTGGCTGGAGCGGCAACTTCAGAAGCAGGGTATTGATTATGTTAAGGACGGCAACTGTTTTGTGCGTATAGAGAATATTGCTGCTGCGCAGGTTCTGCTCCATGAGCAGCTTAAGACTGACTGGGCGAAGCTGCTGAACGGGCTTGCGTTGGGCAGTTGCCCGGCATTGTCGCAGGTTCTTCGTCCGTTGGAACCGGAGTATTACTGGTCGGCGGACGAGACGGAGTGGGCGACGGACATCATGTTTAAATCGGTTGAGGCATTGGAGGAATTGTTTCCGTCGTTTGTTCATCATGCGATGCGGGTTTGCGACAGTCCTTCGGTGATGAAGTATTTGGGTAGGCGTAACCTTGCAGGCGTTGCCCCTGATGAGGTTATCAGCGACTATCGAAGACGCTATGAAGGTATACGGGTCAAGCACAGTGTGAATTATAATTCAGTGAAGATGTATAACAAGAGTGGCAGTCTCTTGCGTATTGAGACAACGATCAATAATACGCGGGACTTTAAGGTCTTTCGGCGTCCCAACGATGATGAAGGCAAACCGGTGTCATGGCAGAAGATGCGTAAGGGCGTAAGCGATCTTCATCGACGGTGTGAGGTGAGCCAGCAATGCAATGATCGTTATGGGGATGCCTTGGCGGCTGCTCAGGTAGAGGAGAAACTTAAGGAAGTGGTGTGCGGCGCTTGTAACAAGGTTGTCAAAGAGGGCAAGAGGTATCGGGGTTTGAATCCCTGGCAGCAGGATGATTACCGGATGCTGATGTTCCTGTCCAAAGGTGAAAACGCTATAAACGGATTCCGTAACCATGATTTGCGTAAGTGGCTTTACCGGGAATCCGAACAAGCCGGCAAGGATCAGCAAAAGAAGTATTCCGGACGAACGACCCGACAGATAAAGCTGCTGCGGACACACGGCCTAATCCGCAAAGTTTCGCGGGCCAACCGCTATGTTTTGACGGAGAAAGGCCAGAAGTTCTCTTGTTCGCTGATGACCGCTTCAGCCCTTGATATTAAAGCGCTTACGGAAATGGCTGCATGAAAAACACGCATAAAAAACAAGAAGTTGATGGATAGTAGTATAGTAGTACAAAGTATAACTTTATTGACTTACACCAATTATTAAATACGGAGTTTGAAGGTTTAAGGATTTAAAGGTAGATTATTTAAGGGCATTTGGAAGGGGTTGGGAAAATGGGAAGAGTTCCTGTTTTACCCCAAAGTCAAACCAATATCGGGAGGGCAATATGCATAAGACTATAGATGGCATTTATGAAAAAGGGAAAATTACGTTAAAAGAAAAACCTTTGATGAAAAAAGCAAGAGTAGAAGTGACATTCTTACATGAAATCGATGAGTTAAAGCTATTTAAAAAAGTGCCTGATATTTTCTTGAATCCTGTTAGAGTACCGCATATTAAAAAAATCAGCAAAAAAGAATTGCATGAGAGATAGAATTTTCATCGATACGAATATCCTTGTATATTCACTGCTGGAAGATAATAGTCAAAAACACAATCAGACGGTGCATCTTATGGAATCGTTGAAGGGGAATTTTATTTTCGTCAGTACCCAGGTCTTAAACGAACTTTATGTGTCGTTACAAAAGCATAACATTGATGAAATTGAAAATAAAATAAAGAAAATTATGAGCATTTACAATATCTCGATTCCGGACCTTACGACGATAAAATTATGTTGGAAAATAAGGAAAAAATATGCCTATTCTTATTGGGACAGTTTAATACTTGCTTCTGCATTAGAAAATAATTGTGCAATTCTTTATACAGAAGATATGCAAAGTGGGCAAATTATTGAGGACAGGCTCAAAATTATAAATCCATATAAACAAAAATAGAACATATTCAAAAGATGAGGACAAATATATCGAGAACAGGAAAAGGGGGTCTTCTATTTATTCATTCATGTAGATTTGTATAAATTACTGTCTAAATCGACTTGATCTCTGTTCTTTGCGCTTACCGCTTTGCTATTCTGATAATCTGATATCCTGGCGGGTAGAGCACTTAAGTGCACTTTTCATTTACTTTATAAGCAAAGAAATTAAAAGAGTGGTGTATTCTATTTTCAAGGTCTGACCCTAAATACTCTTGTGTCTCTGTGGTGAATTACAAAAATAGATTTGTCGAGGATAAAGATTTGACCCCCTTGGTTCTCAGAAGCAGTTTATAAAGAAGTTGTAATATAAATGGAGAGGGAAAGCCTGGAGTAGCTGTTATAAAAAGTGCCTGTAAAAGCTGGATAAAAGTAGTTTCGGCAAGAAACAAGCAAGAAATTGATGCCCTTAAAGCAATCTTTGCAAATTGAATTTTGGAAATTATTTGAAATTTGGTTTTTGTCATTTGAATTTTCTGTATTTGTGTAAATCCGTTCGCAAAGTTTATAAAAAATGGGATGTGTCCCCAATTTGATAATCGTCATTTGAATTTGTGAGAAAAAATATCTATGCTTAAAAATGGGCGTTTCGGAAGGAGGGAATATGAGGAAACAAAGAATTGAGTATGATTCGCCAGTAGATGCTCTTGTCGCTATAGCCAAGCGTCTTAGCGTTTTGAGACTCGATACCGGATGACATCGGAGGAGTTCTTTAACAAGTTTATCAAGGGACAGTCGGAAGACTCCGAAGATTTCGTCGAATGGGCGAATGATTATCAACATTATGTTGCGATCAGGCGTGAAATAGAGGCACATGTGCAGCATGTTGCTTGATTATCTATCAAGATATCTTATGGAAGTTGAATCTACCAGTTCGGCAGGCGAAAGCGCTATGTGGAGCGTTACGAAGAGGAGATTGTGGCGGCTGGTCGTGAACTTGCGCCGCCGAGTGCGCTTCCAGAAGGGACACATGCTGGAGCTAAACGAAGCGGTTATTGGTGAAGCCGGTCAGCCCAAGCGTCTTGGCTATCGCTATCATTTTCAGGACGAGCAAAACAGACTTGTTTTTCGATATGACAACACGCCGCATTTTCCAGGTCTTGAGAATTTCCCTCATCACAAGCATATTCCGGACAAGGTAGTGGGCGTTGTGGAACTTTCAATTCTTAAGGTTATTGAGGAGGCAAGGCGGTTAGCCCCATGATACAAAAAAGTATTTTGAAGAGGAAGAAGGGTTAAAATTTCTTGAAAGTGTGATCAGGTATCTCTATAGTTCAACGGAAATCGAGGTGGATAAGGTTGTTGATACCATAAAAGAGATATCAGAGAATATGGAAGAAATTGAAAAATTGCTGTGAGTGCTGACACAGGCACTGATAGTTACAGGTATTCGTAAAAGTTGTGCCAGTGAGGTCGGCAAATAGCCTTTTATAAATTGGAATTTGGTATTTGTGATTTGTATTTATGCTTAACATTTCCAAGATGTGATAATCATATAGAAGGCTCATAACAATCAGATGCCAAATGGTATCATAAAGGCATCGTGAAATAAACTGTTAAAGCTGATGAACAGGAGGAGCATGTATGAGTTATTATGTAGGAATAGATTTACATTCGGATAATAGTTATATAGGGGTGATAGATAAGAAAGACAGTCGGATATTTGGGAAGAAACTCCCCAATGACCTTGGCGTGATATTAAAGGAATTGAAGCCGTTTAAGAAGGAGATACAAGGGATCGTGGTAGAGTCGACGTACAACTGGTATTGGTTGGTGGACGGATTACAGGAGGCGAAATACAAAGTACACCTGGCCAATCCTGCGGAAATGCAGCAGTACTCTGGCATGAAGTATACGGATGATACGTGGGATTCCTATTGGCTGGCACATCTGCTGCGATTAGGTATACTGCCGGAAGGCTATATCTATCCGAAAGAAATACGGCCAGTAAGGGATTTATTGAGAAAGCGAACGATGTTGGTACGGCACAGGACGGCGCACATATTAAGCCTGCAAAGCATGGTGAATCGCAATACCGGAAGAAAAGTGAATGTCAACGATGCGAAGAGACTGAGCGAAGAAAAAATAAACGAGCAGTTAACGGATGAACACCACAAAATGGCAGTGCAGAGCGACAAGGCAGTCATAGACTTTTTCCATGAACAGATAGACCGGATAGAAAAGGCCGTACTGAAAGAGGTAAAATTACGATATCCGTATGAAGAACTGCTCACGGTGCCGGGGATAGGCAAGATATTAGGGATAACGATCATGCTTGAGACCGGAGATATCAACCGGTTTGGGTGGAGCAGGGAACCAAAGAGGTACAAAGTGGTTTATAAAACCCAAACAACATGGAAACTGTTCCACTCACCAGAGAAAGGAGTAAGGGAAAAAAGAGCAATGATACTTTTATCAGGAATGGGGAAGAGAGGAGGTGGTGAAAGATTTTTCTGTTAAAAGAAATCGGTTAAAAGCAGATTGAAAAAGCCATTCATGGGTTATTCAACACCCGAAAAAAAGATATGTTTAACGGGGGAGTATGTGAGGAGCAAAGGCAAAGGAAAAATTGCAAGAAGAGAGGAGTGCAGGATCAAAGAGATGAAGGAAGAGGGAAGTAGAGGTATGTAAAGGAGTGAAAGAATGGGACAGTAAACCGGTATAAGGGTTGGTAATCAATCCATGAGATGTGATTGGGAAACTGTTCCATTCATAAAACGGAGTCTGAAAGGCATTATCATCAAAGTCCGCCTATGCTGCGAGCCACAAAGGGTTGGCCGTAGAGCCACAGGTTTGTGACAAACAATTGGACACAGCATGGCACCAACGATTTTCTGGGGCAGATACTTGCCAGGGGCAACGAGATCGATCACAAAAGACGACCTCGAAACAATGCCTTGAACCGGATGGGTGACTGGTGCGGATTTCTATAATCCGTAACTAAAAAACCTGAAAATACGGGTGCGGTCATTGG
Organism: Planctomycetia bacterium; assembly: GCA_015075005.1. Classification (GTDB taxonomy): domain Bacteria; phylum Planctomycetota; class Brocadiia; order Brocadiales; family Brocadiaceae; genus Brocadia. Next base: position 28,863 of record JABTVC010000001.1, on the reverse strand, counting down.
GATAGATGCTTTTGGACATTATAATTTTTTCATTTGATAAGGCAAAAAATCTGCGATTTTTTGCTATGGAGAATCTTTTTCGCTTGACAAAAGCCTTCTAATGGGTGACCCTCACGTACTCTCACGTACTTCTCAGGCAGGCGCAGACAGGTCGCAAGTTTATAAAAATGGAGGAGAAAAAAGATGGAAGTCATAAGCAAGACAAAGATACTCGGAGATGGTGACATTGAGCTTTCTCCCGAGGCAAAAGAAAAACTCAAAAATTGGTGGGGAAAACAGTAAGGATTGTTGTGCAAGAGGAAAAGGAGCTTGCCAGTCCCTTCTTGCACTCTGTGGAATGGCCGATGTGGAAATCAAAGACGGCTCCTAAATCATGATAAATATATCTATGGGGAAAATAACCCTTGGAAAAAGCCTTTATTGACACTTCCTTCTGGATTGCTTTTCTTAATAAGGGTGACCAGTTTCATAAAGAAGCGGAAGATTACTTCACAGTTGCGCTTGAAACATATAGAATTCAAACTTCTAACTTTATCGTTTTGAGACGGTCACCTTCATCAACTGTTCCCTTAAGAATCACCAATGGGCTCTTGATTTTTAGATAGGATTGAGGAGGCGCGAACACTGGGGCAGCTTTATGTTTTGAAGGTGACTGATGGAATTCAAGAGGAGGCCTTGCGTCTGTTTAGGAAAATAGAGCATAAAGAGCTGAGTTTTGTAGATTGTACCAGTTTCCATCTAATGAAAAAGGAAGGGATTGCAAGGGCTTTGACATTCGATGCACATTTCGCGCAGATGGGTTTTCTCAAAGAGCCATAAAGGGTAACAGATGTAGGTGAAAATGAATTACCTTTAATAGCAACACCTGATTTTTTTGAATTTTGTATTCACGGACAACCTGTAAAGACCTGACCCCGAAGAGTTTTCTTGATCAGCTTCAATGTTCCTGTTTTAAATGAAGGTATTAAGAGAATAGTCAGCCGTCTTTAAACCTTTGCGTTCTTTGCGTCTTTGCGGTGAGTAACTATTTGGTATTTGGATTTTGTTGTTTGGAATTTATACTTTTCTATGGGTAAATCCGTTCGCAAGTTTATAAAAAATGGGATGTGTCTCAATTTGTCATAGGTGTTCTGCTGGATGCAAAGAAAATGGGGAAAGATTTCGCAGCTTAAGCTTTTCTGGATAGACTTATAGGGGCAGGGTCTATATTAGCGAGAACCTTTATGACAAAGCTCTTTCACTGGCTTCTGAAAAATAGATTCTTTATTCGAGGTTGAAAAAATGGATGTGTCACCAAATTATGCGAATGTCCAATGTCCAGATGTGACCCCAATTTGCCCCTGCGATTTTTTGCTATGGAGAATCTTTTTCGCTTGACAAAAGCCTTCTAATGGGCGACCCTCACTTACTCCCATAATGAAGCGATTGAGTTAAAGAAGATATTCTCATCTATACTTGCAAAGTCAGAATAATTGAGTTTGAAATATTGGAATTTGGAATTTATTTGGGATTTGTTATTTGAGTTTTGGTATTTCATATTTTGGATATTATTTGGTACTTGTCATTTGGAATTTCTTAACAACATATATGGAACTCATCGAAAAGATTAAATCAAAAGAAGCACATATTGGTATCATCGGCCTCGGCTATGTTGGCCTTCCCCTGGTCATGGAATTCTGCAAGGCAGGTTTTCGGGTAACAGGCTTCGATATTGATCCTGAAAAAGTAGCATTACTGAAGCGAGGTAAAAGTTACATAAAACACATGAGTGAATCCCGTCTCTTAGAGTGCTTACCGTTATTTTCACCTACAACGGATTTTTCAAAGTTGGCGGAGACAGACTGCGTCATCATTTGTGTTCCTACGCCTCTGAATAAGTACCGTGAACCAGACATGTCATTTGTCTTTAATACAACAAAGACCATAGCTCAATATCTGCGTAAGGGGCAGCTTATAGTCCTCGAATCCACTACCTATCCTGGCACTACGGATGAGGACATGAGACCCATGCTGGAGGAAACCGGGTTAAAGGCGGGTAAGGATTTTTATCTTGCGTTTTCTCCTGAGCGGGAGGATCCAAATAATAAGGATTATTCAACAAGTACCATTCCCAAAGTAGTTGGTGGTTATACGGAAAATTGTCTTTTAATTGCCAAAAGCCTTTATGATTCGGTAGTTGTAAAAACGGTACCGGTTTCTTCAACAAGAGTTGCAGAGGCCACAAAACTGCTTGAGAATATTTATAGATCGGTGAATATAGCACTGGTAAATGAACTTAAAATGCTTTTCGATAGAATGGGAATTGATATATGGGAGGTCATAGAGGCGGCAAAGACAAAGCCATTTGGTTTTCATGCGTTCTATCCTGGCCCTGGCCTTGGTGGCCATTGCATTCCCATAGACCCGTTTTACCTTACCTGGAAGGCGAGGGAATATGAATTTTCTACCAGATTTATTGAGCTTGCAGGTGAAATTAATACTCACATGCCCTACTATGTTATACAGAAAACACTGGAGGCATTAAATAAGAATAGTAAGAGTATAAAAGGGCAAAAGTTCTCATTCTTGGGTTGGCTTATAAAAAGAATGTGGACGACCCTCGTGAGTCACCTTCTCTTAAATTAATAGAGCTTTTACAGGAAATGGGTGCAGAGGTTGATTACAATGATCCCTATATTCCCCGACCACCAAAGATGAGGAAGTACAAACTTGAAAAAGTTCGGTCCCTTTAACTGCTGATAGCCTGGGAAAATACGATTGTGTTGTTATAGCAACAGACCATGCTGATTATGTCCCTGAATTTATTTTAGAAAACTCACGGATCATCGTTGATACAAGGAATCTCATGAAAATTTATCAACGAATCCAGACAGAGTAACAAAGGCTTAAAATCCATATTTTCGATACTACAATGTTCACAATCCAAGTTTCACGAATTACGGCATTTTAGAGATATGCAAGAAACAAGACTTGACCCCGTGTCTTTGTAAGGGCATTGGGAAGGGGTTAGGAAAATGGGAATTGTCCATATTTTCCCTGTATTTAAGGAGATACGGAGATGTTGGTAAAAAAATGGAACTGACCGTTGCCGAAGACATTTTAATGGCGCTCAATGAAAAGCCAGCAGAATTTCTTAAAAATATGAGAACCTTTGCTGCCATCAAATTTTTGAATTAGGCAAACTTTCCCTTGGAAAAGCTGCCGAATTAGCAGAAATGAGCAAATTGGATTTTATTGAATTGCTATCCAACAGGGGATATCTGTGTATAATTATCCACCTGAAGAGTTGGAAGATGACTTAAGTAGTATCCGGAAGGCAAGGAAGTCCTAAGATGAAGGTGGTAATCAATACTACTCCCCTTGTCTCCTTGGCTGCTATTGATAAACTATGTTTTGCTGGATGCAAAGAAAATAGGAAAGATTTTCGCAGCTTAAGCCTTTTCTGGATAGACTTATAGGGGCAGGGTCTATATTAGCGAGAACCTTTATGATAAAGCTCTTTCACTGGCTTCTGAAAAATAGATTCTTTATTCGAGGTTGAAAAATGGGATGTGTCCCCAAATTATACAAATGTCCAATTTCAGATGGGTGACCCCAATTTCTCCCATGATGTCAACCAGGACGGTTGACCTACCTCAGGGGGTGAAGGGGGTTGTAAAAAAACTTACAAAAGCTTGTCCTCGTGAAAACGGGGAATGGGGAAAGAAGTTTTTACACAGTAATATTATAAAGGAGACTTTGAACTTTATCGTGTTTAAATGGTTTCCGTTTAATGTGCATAATTTAAGTTTCACAAGTTACGGACTCTTAGAGAAATGCAAGAAACAAGACTTGACCCCGTGTTTTTGCTAAAAAAATGTATTTTGATCTGCCTTTCTTTGCGTTCTCTGCGTCTTTGCGGTGAGAAATTATTTATTTGGAATTTGGGATTTATGCTTTTATTTATCCTTGGTTAATTTATTTGTGTAAATTTGTGTTCATTCGTGGCTAAAATTATCTGTGTTAATCCAGGTCCATCTGTGGAAGAAAACTATTTTTGTCTTAGTGGCAAAAATAATTAGTCAGAAATTGAAGGAATGATAATTGAATAATGAAGGTTTGATCCCCATGCATTTTGTTTAAAGAAGTTTGCAACTACTAAACTATATATGTATTTTATTCGTGTCCATTTGTTGTTTAAAATTATGGAGTTGATTATGTCTACAAAAATTATTCATCCTTATATAATAAGTAAGAAAGATATTAGTGGTGGTAATCCTATAATTGTTGGTACCAGGACTAGAGTATCAAATATTGTTGCTTACCATAAACTAGGACTTTCACCAGAAGAACTATTTCGTGAGTTTCCCCACCTGACACTTTCACAAATCCACGATGCACTTTCATATTATTATGAAAATCAGGAAGAAATAGATAGGGAAATAGATGAAGATAGTGAAGAATATACAAAGAAGCAGGGAGATGCATTTTTACGCATAACAAAAGGGATTTTATCTTGCTGAATAATGAATATTTAAGAAAAGGAATAAATCATACAGGTATAATTTTATCAGACCAATTGCCGACAGGCATTCTTTTAAAACGGTTTATGAAACTCTGGTTTTCACTTAAACCCTCGGACATGAAGAATAGGCTTGAATATTTGAATAACTGGAAATAACAAATAAATTCCAATGATGAAAAGTATACGCAAAAGAAAATGACGCTTCATAATGAAGCGATTGAGGTAAAAAAGATATTCTCATCTATACTTGCAAAGTCAGAATAAAGGTTGGAATTTTGGGAATTGGATTTTGTGATTTATTTGGGATTTGTTATTTGAGTTTTGGTATTTAATATTTTGGAAATTATTTGAAATTTGGTGCTTGTCATTTGGAATTTCTTTTTATCCGTTTGTGTCTTTATGCTTTCGTGGCAATAATCATTAGCCAGAAATTTAAGGGAACGATAATTGAATAATGAAGGTTTGATACAAGTATTCTAATTAATATTCAGAGTAAGAAAGATAACTTTGTTTGAACGAATATTAAAATGTTGCCGTGAAAGGATTCGTAGTCAGCAGTATGTGATGACTCATCATGCAAGAAAAGAGATGAATGACGATGATTTAACAGTCTTTGATGTCGAACATGGTATTCTTACGGGTAAAATGTTGGAACGCCAAAAGGATAGAGTAACTGGTGAGTGGAAATATCGTATTGGAGGAGAAACACTGGAAGATGACAAACTCGAGGTAATTGTAAAACTAAGCCCGACTGAGAAACTGGTTATTATTACTGTGTACATTTTATGAAGGGAGTAAATAGTAAAATGGTGTGTGATATTTGTGGAGAAGAGGGCGCTCGCATCCGTAAAATTACTGATGTTTATGGAAAAGGCAAGCATTTATTGCTAATAGAAAATATTCCCATGGTAAGTTGTTCCAAGTGTGGGGAGAGTTACTTTACAGCAAAAACACTCCATGAAATTGAGCGCATTAGAATCCACCGCACAAGTTTAGCTATAAAACGACCTACAGAGGTGGTTAGTTTTTAGGTAAAAGTATAAGGGGCTATATCTTATTTGTTTCTCATATTAGGCATTTGAATTATGAAGGGCTGACCCCTGTCTATCTTTTATTCACGGCTAAAATATGTTTTTGAACTGCTTTTCTTTGCGTTCCTTGCGCCTTTGCGGTGAGTAATTTTTTGCAATTTGGGATTTAAATTTATTATTTGTATTTTGGATTTTGCTATTTGTAATTTATACGTGTGTCTATCCGTGGTTAAAATTGAAGGCAGTTCAATAGTTTTTTAGCGATAATAAAATATGCAGCAAATTAGCAAAACAAAACAGGTTATTTACTTAATATTTGGCGGCGGGTTATCGCAATTATCGGGCTTTCTGGCTACCATAATTCTCACAAGAAAGCCTTCGAGTGTAGACTACGGTACTTATCGGCAAGTACGTTTAGTAAGTACAAATGGTCGCTGTCCCTATTTTTTCTAAATTAAACAAGATTAAGTGGAGGATTAACTACATGAAAGTTATTACTGAAAAAGATGAACTCTATAAACTTATCAAAGAAGCAGTTAGAGAGGTTTTGAATGAGGAAATTATGGAGATATTTCTTAAAAATATACCTTTGATTTCAAAGGAAGAAATGAATGATATTGAGAATTTGTATGGGAAGCCATCATCAGATAAAATCGCGGCGTTTAGCGAGACAATAGAGATATGAGTACAAACTGGAGGATAGATTATTCAAGAGATGCAGAAAAATTTATTAAAAGACAAAATATACATGAAGAAGTGAAAGAAGAATTAAAAAAGTTTTTCATGAAAATGAAGGGTGTGAATATAAATATTGATTTAAAGAAACTCGAAGGAGAATGGGAAGGTTATTACCGGATAAGGAAAGGGAAAACAAGAATAATATTTAGCATTAATAAAACCGATAAAGTATTATTTGTAGAAAAAATAGATTTCAGAGGCGATGTTTATAAATAAATCATGTTTTAGAAGCTTGAATTAAGAGACTTGTCCTCTGATTTTTCTCTGTGTCTCCGTGTCTCTGTGTGAACAAAATCCCTCACGCGGGACGCAAAGTGCGCAAAGAAAAAACAGATGTTTTAAATTTTGGAAATTGGATTTTGTGATTTATTTGGGATTTGTTATTTGAGATTTGTTATTTCATATTTTGTGAATTATTTGAAAAGCACCAAACACAATATCCAAATAACAAATAAATTCCAATGGATGAAAACCGAAATTTCAAACAATACGATCTTGAAGAGAGGACATTTCAGTTTACAAAAAACGTTGCTCTTTACGTAAAGCAATTGGTTGAGGCTAATTGTAGAGACTAATGATGAAAAGTATGCGCAAAGAAAATGACACTTCATAATGAAGCGATTGAGTTAAAAAGATATTCTCATCTATACTTGCAAAGTCAGAATAAAGGTTGGAATTTTGGAAATTGGATTTTGTGATTTATTTGGGATTTGTTATTTGAGTTTTGGTATTTAATATTTTGGATATTATTTTGAATTTGAGATTTGGTATTTGTTTTTGTCTGTCTCTGTGGTAAGGAAACTTTTTGTGTCTGGTGACTTCGTGGCTAAAATATGTTTTTGAACTGCTTTTCTTTGCGTTCTTTGCGTCTTTGCGTTGAGAAATTATTAAATTGGAATTTTGGGAATTGGATTTTGTGATTTATTTGGGATTTGATATTTGAGATTTGGTATTTCACATTTTGGATATTATTTGTCACCGGGAGCATTTGCTTAACATTTAAGATGTGATCCTCACGACCACCCCGAATGATTAAAACAATGCAGACGGACCGAAATGGGACTAAATGACTTTTATTACAAAAATAATTGAAACTACCGATTAAAAATAAACCTATTTATATCGATGTTTGTGCTTTGTGTAGATTGTTTGATGAACAAAATTATCTAAGGATAAGACTTGAAACCGAAGCAGTGAATCTGATATTGTCAAAAGTAAAAGAAGGTTCTTATGGGTTGTTAGTTTCGCCAGTTCACAACAAAGAAATAGAAGCGATTTCTAATATTTTTGAACGTATCGAGCTGCAAACGCTTTTAGAGAAACTAGGAATACCTGTCAATGTGGATATATCAAGAACACGCAATAGAGCTGAAGAATTGGTGACAATAGGATTTGGAGTGGCAGATGCAGCACATATTGCCTTTGCAGAACTGACGGAAGCAGAATTTATAACATGTGATGACAAACTCATTAAAAAGTGTACCAATCATAAAATAAAGACATGGAGTGGTAACCCTGTTGCTTTTTGTGAAAAGGAAAATCTACGATGAAAAGTGCAAAATATTTAGACGAGGAGATTGTAATCAAAAGAGGTTTGGAAGCACTCGTAAAAGAATTGGGACCTATAGAAGCAATGCGATTTATTAATATACCCAAAGAAAAAAGATTGGAGAGTGTAAAACGTCATAGGAAGTGGCAGCGATTATTGGATAAAGACAAATTTTTTGATGAGATTTTTAAACACGAAGTCAAAATATCTTAACCTTTGGAATTTTTTTGAGTTTGTAAATTATTTGGAATTTGGTACTTGTCATTTGGAATTTCTTAACAACATATATGGAACTCATCGAAAAGATTAAATCAAAAAAAGCACATATTGGCATCATCGGCCTCGGCTATGTTGGCCTTCCCCTGGTCATGGAATTCTGCAAGGCAGGTTTTCGGGTAACAGGCTTCGATATTGATCCTGAAAAAGTAGCATTACTGAAGCGAGGTAAAAGTTACATAAAACACATGAGTGAATCCCGTCTCTTAGAGTGCTTACCGTTATTTTCACCTACAACGGATTTTTCAAAGTTAGCGGAGACAGACTGCGTCATCATTTGTGTTCCTACGCCTCTGAATAAGTACCGTGAACCAGACATGTCATTTGTTTTTAATACAACAAAGACCATAGCTCAATATCTGCGTAAGGGGCAGCTTATAGTCCTCGAATCCACTACCTATCCTGGCACTACGGATGAGGACATGAGACCCATGCTGGAGGAAACCGGGTTAAAGGCGGGTAAGGATTTTTATCTTGCGTTTTCTCCTGAGCGGGAAGACCCGAATAATAAGGATTTTTCAACAAAGACCATCCCGAAAGTGGTTGGCGGTTATACGAACAATTGTCTTACCGTTGCGAAAGCCCTTTATGATTCGGTAGTGACAAAGACAGTACCGGTTTCTTCAACAAGAGTTGCAGAGGCCACAAAACTGCTTGAGAATATTTATAGATCGGTGAATATAGCACTGGTAAATGAACTTAAAATGCTTTTCGATAGAATGGGAATTGATATATGGGAGGTCATAGAGGCGGCAAAGACAAAGCCATTTGGTTTTCATGCGTTCTATCCTGGCCCTGGCCTTGGTGGCCATTGCATTCCCATAGACCCGTTTTACCTTACCTGGAAGGCGAGGGAATATGAATTTTCTACCAGATTTATTGAGCTTGCGGGTGAAATTAATACTCACATGCCCTACTATGTTATACAGAAAACACTGGAGGCATTAAATAAGAATAGTAAGAGTATAAAAGGGGCAAAAGTTCTCATTCTTGGGTTGGCTTATAAAAAGAATGTGGACGACCCTCGTGAGTCACCTTCTCTTAAATTAATAGAGCTTTTACAGGAAATGGGTGCAGAGGTTGATTACAATGATCCCTATATTCCCCGACCACCAAAGATGAGGAAGTACAAACTTGAAAAAAGTTCGGTCCCTTTAACTGCTGATAGCCTGGGAAAATACGATTGTGTTGTTATAGCAACAGACCATGCTGATTATGTCCCTGAATTTATTTTAGAAAACTCACGGATCATCGTTGATACAAGGAATCTCATGAAAAATTTATCAACGAATCCAGACAGAGTAACAAAGGCTTAAAATCCATATTTTCGATACTACAATGTTCACAATCCAAGTTTCACGAATTACGGCATTTTAGAGATATGCAAGAAACAAGACTTGACCCCGTGTCTTTTGTAAGGGCATTGGGAAGGGGTTAGGAAAATGGGAATTGTCCATATTTTCCCCTGTATTTAAGGAGATACGGAGATGTTGGTAAAAAAAATGGAACTGACCGTTGCCGAAGACATTTTAATGGCGCTCAATGAAAAGCCAGCAGAATTTCTTAAAAATATGAGAACCTTTGCTGCCATCAAATTTTTTGAATTAGGCAAACTTTCCCTTGGAAAAGCTGCCGAATTAGCAGAAATGAGCAAATTGGATTTTATTGAATTGCTATCCAAACAGGGGATATCTGTGTATAATTATCCACCTGAAGAGTTGGAAGATGACTTAAGTAGTATCCGGAAGGCAAGGAAGTCCTAAGATGAAGGTGGTAATCAATACTACTCCCCTTGTCTCCTTGGCTGCTATTGATAAACTATGTTTGCTGGATGCAAAGAAAATAGGAAAGATTTCGCAGCTTAAGCCTTTTCTGGATAGACTTATAGGGGGCGGGGTCTATATTAGCGAGAACCTTTATGATAAAGCTCTTTCACTGGCTTCTGAAAAATAGATTCTTTATTCGAGGTTGAAAAATGGGATGTGTCCCCAAATTATACAAATGTCCAATTTCCAGATGGGTGACCCCAATTTCTCCCATGATGTCAACCGGGACGGTTGACCTACCTCAGGGGGGGGAGGGGGTTGTAAAAAAACTTACAAAAACATGTCCTCGTGAAACTCGTCCTCGTAAAATCGGGGAATGGGGAAAGAAGTTTTTACACAGTAATATTATAAAGGAGACTTTGAACTTTATCGTGTTTAAATGGTTTCCGTTTAATGTGCATAATTTAAGTTTCACAAGTTACGGACTCTTAGAGAAATGCAAGAAACAAGACTTGACCCCGTGTTTTTTGCTAAAAAAATGTTTTTGATCTGCCTTTCTTTTCGTTCTCTGCGTCTTTGCGGTGAGAAATTATTTATTTGGAATTTGGGGTTTATGCTTTTATTTATCCTTGGTTGATTTATTCGTGTAAATTTGTAGTGACGAAATGCAAAAATAGATTTGTCAAGGATAAAGATTTGACCCCATCGATCGATGTTTGACAACTAACACGAACTTAATCAAATAAAAGAATTGCGTATTATAGTTATGAGAAACGTTTATTTGTTGAAACAGCAAAGAACAGTACATGGTTATTGACAATCTTTTCCGACTCGTTCGGGTTAGGTAAGGGAGGCTCTATTTCTTGAAAGCATTTATAACTGGCATTACCGGTCATGGTGGTTCTTACCTTGCAGAGTTGTTAATTTACAAAGGTTACGAGGTATATGGAATTATAAGAATATTAAAATTATGAGCTATTTAAATAACAAAAGGATTTCTAATTTTGATATCATATCTTTTACTACAATAGTATTTGTTTTATTGATTTATTACCCGTTTGGACATCGTGCTTATTCTGAAGAAGTTACTTTAGAAAAACATGTCATGCCTAAGCCATACTTTCTTCTAGTTAATTCCTCATATCAGAATCAGTTGGATAAATTGGATGTAGAAAAGATCAAAGTCCTTAACGATTCACCGTATCATGGCATTACAGTTCGTATAATTAATGAATTCGATGACAAACCATTCGATTTTGAAAGTCTTAAAAAAAAGGCAGAATTTGTAAAGAATAATACAAGTAAACAAATCTGGCCTTGGATCTTTCTTAATAGAATAATAGGAACAAATGAAAAAGATAACATTCGGGATGTTATTAAAGATAAGCCGTATTTTCTAAAAATTAAAGGTATGGATATTTATGATGAGGCAGGAACACTTTCTGATTTTTATAACCTTTGGAGAATATCATTAAAACTCGCAAAGAATTTTTCTTCACCTGGGGTTGTATTTGATATGGAACCGTATAATAATTTTAAGGTATATAAAGTCGATTACTTAAAAGAAAGTCAAAATAAATCCAATGAGGAAATTAAAAAACACTTAAAAATTATAGGTTCAAATCTAACAGTTATCGCACAAGAAGAGTATCCTGAAGCAATTGTATGGTTCTTATTTACTTATTTGGGATATCAAACATCGACGATAAATCCTTTTAGTGAAAAAGAATATATGACGGTAAGTTACATTGCCGAAGGTATGATTCTCGAAGCTAAAAAAAGAAATCTTCCTATGAAATTTATTGATGGTGGGGAAGTGGGATTAGGTTATTGCTATTCATCGCTGGAGGATATGAAGTATAAAATACAGGGTAGGCAAGATAAATTAAAATCCGTTCTTTGTGAATATAATAAACTATATTTAGGAGGTACAATTGCACCCTGGAATAATATAAAATTAAAAAGAGGTTGGATGGCAGAAAAAATATGTGGGAAATCACCTTCGAAAACTATTGAGGATTTTATTCCCTATATTCGAATTCTCTCGACCAACTATGATTATATCTGGATATATGCAACGAATGTTGCAGGATATGATGCTTTTGATAAAGAAATATCAAGCCAATTTAATAGAGGTCTTGAAAAAATATTTAGAGATAAGAGCCGAGAATAAAATAGTTTTAGATTTTTTATTGATATTATAATGCAAGAGAATGAGAATGTAGCAAAGAAAAAGATTGGAATTATTTCTGGTCTTTTTGGCACAAAATACGTGGGGGGGGCTGAAATTCAGTTATATTATTTATCTCGACAATTTGCAAAAATGGGACATGAAGTTCACGTTATAACTTCAAATGAAAGCATAATAGATAAAGATGAGATGTGTGATATTGGTATTGCTTTACATTTGCTCAATTGTAAAGCACTCCACACAAGTAAATTTAAAATTGATTTTTATTGGAATGTTTGGAAAAAACTTATTGAACTCAAACCCGATGTTTGTCTTATCAGAACTGCTCCTTTAGCTCCCATCGTTTTGCTTTATACAGAAATTTATAAAAAAAAGTTTATATATTCTGTAACACATGATAAAGATTGTTTAATAAGAAGAGTTAAATGGTCGCGTGAATTTATTAAAGTATTGGTAAGAAGATTATGCCAATTTGCAATTAAGTCTGCCGATATTGTAGTTGCGCAATCAGTATATCAAAAGGAATTACTTAAAAAAAATTTTGGCGTTGATAGTTTTGTTATTAGAAATGGACATTATATTCCTGAATTAACTTCTCCAAAAGCTGATCCGCCTATTGTTTTATGGCTTGCGAACTTACGAAAAGAAAAACGAATTGATCTTTTTGTAGAATTGGCTCAAAGACTTGAAGGTATGAAATGCCTTTTTGTAGTTGCAGGAAAACCAATGGATGATGGTTGTTTAGAAGTCTTAGAGGAAGGTATAAAAAAACAAGAGAATCTTTATTATTATGGTGCCTTATCAGTTAAACAAGCTTTAGAATTAGTGAATAAGTCGTCTTTGCTAGTTAATACAAGCGATAACGAAGGGTTTCCGAATGCATTTATTGAAGCATGGATGAGAAAAACTCCAACAGTAGGTTTAAATGTTGATCCCGATAATTTAATAAAAGATTATAAGATGGGATTCCACTCATTTAATTTTGAAAATTTAGTAAGAGATGTTAAATATTTGTTAGAAAATAAATCATTATTAGACGAATTGGGAAGAAATGCTTATAAATACGCTATTGAACAACATGATTTAAGTAAAATATCAAAAATGTACGCAGATTTATTTTAGAAAAATATATGAAGATTTTTTATAAAGAAAAAACTAATAGATACTTTTGGGATGAAAACTGGAAAGATGAAAAACCACGTTCCCTACATAAGATTAGTAGGGATCAGATAATATGTTTATTAAATCAGTATTTGCCAAATAAAAATGTAATTACAAATAAAAATAATTTTAGGATACTAGATGCAGGTTGTGGTTTGGGTGAATATGTTGCTTATTTTTCAGAAGAAGGATATGAGATAATTGGAATTGATAATAGTAAGGTCGCTTTAGAACATGTAAGAAATTATTGGAACAATAAATATAAATTTCAATATGGGGATATATTAAGTTTAAATGATTTTCCGGAAAATTCTTTAGATATGTATATATCTTTAGGAGTCTTTGAACATTTTGAAGAAGGAATGATGGGTCCATTACTTGAAGCTAATAGGGTATTAAAACCCGGAGGAAAACTTGTCATTTCAGTACCATATATAAATATATTAAGAAAGTACAGTAAGAGTTATCGTGAAAATTCTGAGGGGAAGATTTTTCATCAGTATGTTTATAGCAAGGAAGAACTATCGCACGAGCTAGAAAAAGCAGGGTTTAATATTATTAAATATTGTCCGCTTGCAATGTCTTGGGCTTTTTATGGGGATTATAAGATATTTCAAGTTATGCCATTGGGTAAAATTATAAGTAGAGTACTAAGTAAAATTGCAAAATGTTTTTGTCCTTGTGTTGTAGCTCATATGATTTTGTTAATAGCTGAGAAAAAATCACCTATAAAAACATTTTAAAATGTCTTCAAAAAGTAAAACTGTTATCTATGATACTCCTAATCCAAATTGGAAAAATAAATTTGTTGAAAGGTATTTCACGTTTTGTAAAAAATCAGTTTATTATTTTCTTTCTGTTTTTCCCAAAATAATTTCTAAATTAATTCTGAAACTATGGAATAATTCAGAATTCGTTTTAGGTTACGCGATAAGGCATGCATGTCTAAAAAGATTAGGTATGAAGATTGGAGATGCATATATACGACCGTTTGTAACAATTTGGAATCCTCACAATATTACTGTGGGCGATAGAGTTACCATTAATGAAACCGCGCTAATTGTAGCTGGGAGATATGCTCACATTATTATAGGTTCTGATGTATTAATTGCTCATGGAGTATGCGTATTGACCTAAAATCATAGGTTTAATCAAATAGGCAAAACAATTCGATCAAGTGGGTATGAAGAAGCGGATGTTATAATAGAAGATGATGTTTGGTTATGTTCGGGTTCTATTATTTTGAGAGGAGTTCATATAGGAAAGGGAGCAGTAATAGCGGCTGGGGCAGTTGTGACCAAAGATGTATTTCCCTATACTATTGTCGCTGGTGTTCCTGCTAAATTTATACGAAATCGTTTTGATAATCAAAATATACAAGAATAGAATATGATGTTTCTTTCTCTTGGTAACTCATTTAAGCGAGAAGAAGTGAGTAAAGATGAATAAATTAGAAACTAGGACAAAGAAAGCATTTACCCTTATTATAGCTAGATTAAGCAATATATTAATTGCTTTAGGCATATCTGCAACTCTTTCAAGAGTAATTATTGATAAGGAAGTTTATGGTGCGCTCCAACAGTTACTCATGATTTATTCGATGCTTTCTGTAATTTTTGCGGCAGGAATTCCACAATCCATATTTTATTTTTTACCACATTACAACGATGGTGAAAGAAAGGGTTTATTGTTACAAAATATTGGACTTTTATTTTTACAAGGTCTAATGTTAGGTCTTATATTATTTACTTTAAGAAACTGGGCGTCTGAAGCTTTTCATAGTCCAAGTCTTTCAAATTTATTTAGGGTATTTGCTCTGTACCCTGTTTTTATGTTGCCCACGCTTTCTGTTGAGGCAGTGTTAATGTCGTATGGGCATGTATTAACTTTTATGATTTTTAGCATTTTGAGCCGTACTTTAACTTTTTTATCATTGGTTATGCCCATTATTTTTGGCTTATCCATTGAAAATTCCATTTTAATTTGGGATGGAGCTGCATTAATATTACTGATTATTTCATTAATGCTCGTTTTTGTTCCTGTTCGGAAAGCAGAATTAATATGGAATTATGGGATGCTAAAGAAGGAGTTAAAATATTCGCTACCCTTGGCAGGCGCTGCTATTTTGTCGAGTGTTATTGTTTATACTGACAAAGTCATTGTTTCTAAAATATTAGGTGCATTTGATTATGCTATCTATGCGAATGGTGCAATTGAACTGCCCTTAATAGGAATTATTACTGGATCGGTTCAAAGTGTGTTAATGATAGATTTCTCTTTAAAAGTAAAACAGGGACTCCATAGCGAAATAATAAACATTTGGCACAGAGCTGTATTTAAGACCGCTCTTATTTTGCTTCCTTTTTGTGGTTTTCTCTTTTTTTGGGCAAAGGATTTTATAATTCTTTTATTTTCACAGAGATATACTGAAAGTTATGAAATATTTAGAATATATATTTGGATGGTGCCTGTAAAAATATTCACATTTTCGTCAATTCTTTTACCGTTTGGGGCTAGTCTCATTTTTACTGAGATAATTTTAGTCAATGCTTTTATAGCAGTGGCAATAATTCCTGCATTAGCTTATTTTTTTGGAATGAATGGCGCTGCATTAGGTACGATTATCGTTTTTTGGCTGATTTTTTTGTATGGTATATTTAGAACCTCCCCTCAGATAAAAACGACATTTACCTGTTTTTTACCATGGGGAAAAATATCGATTTTATTAATTGCTGTAATTATTTTTGGAGGAATTTCTAAAATAACTATATCAAATGTGCACATTGCAAAGTATATTTCTACTCCGGAAATGATTTCAGCATTGAATTTAATGTTCGGATTTTTAATTTTCATAATTCTTTATACAATATTCCTTGAAAAGACAAAATATTTTCAAATCAAAACTTATGGAAAGCAGTTTTTTTTCAAAACTGGGTTTTAATGTGATGAATTTACAAGGATAGCACTTTGAATATTTTAATTTATCTTCTTATTTTATCTTTTTCTTATGACCTTCCTTTAATACCGCTTTATTCTAAATGGGCTACCGTTAAGGCAAGCGATATAATAGGAATTCTGTTTATTTTTACATGGTTAATAACTTTTGTATTTAGACCTGAAAAAATAAAAATATCTTTATCCAAACAACTTTGGTGGTATTTGATTATTTGTGTAGTAACTTCAATACCCACAATCATTTTCATGAACAGTATAAATGAAGGTGTCATTGCTCTTGAATATTCTGGATATTGATATTGAAATTATTTGAGTATATTTTATTTTATTTTGCTATTTATAAGTTTTCAAACGACAGGATAAATGCATATAGATATTTAACCGTGTTCTGGGTAGGTGGCATTGGTGTTTCCATGTATGGATTGCTTCAGAATACGAACGTGCTCCGCAATTATGGGGTGCAGATGTTTTAACTCCACATGCTATTACTTCTACCATGTCTTTTCACCATGGTCACCTTGGAGCATATATGCTTATACTATTTTTCCTTACGATGGGGCTTTATGTGAAAACGCAGAATAAAGTTCATAAAGTTATTTTTGGCTTATCTTTAATTTTATTTTTATATATTGAACTTTTAACGTTAAGACGAAGTACATGGGTTGGCATGGGAATTGGATTTTTTTTATGGGTAATATTAATGCAAGGTAAATTAAATCGTAAAATGAAGTCGTATATTATTGGGGTCTTGGTTGTTATCTCTGGAGTTGTAAGTATGATGTACTCTGAACAAATGTTTGAACGTATAAGCGTTTTTTCTTATTTTACGGATAGAAGTACACATTCAGATATAGTAATAACTTCATCAATAGATGCCAGATTTAGTGTTGCAAAGTATTTTATTGATATTTTCAAAGAGAATCCATTGCGTTTATTGTGGGGATATGGATTTATGTCGGCTCCAATGCGGTATGAATATACCGGTGCGCACAATCAGTTTTTAGATGTGTTACATGATTCGGGTATTATTGGTCTAATAATATTTTTATGGCTTGTTTATTCAATTTTGAAAATCCTATGGAAACATTCACGTTTAAGCGATGAATGGCAACCTATTTATTACTCAATGTTTTTTGGAACAGTAAGTTTAATTGTTAGCGGTCTTACTGGTGGTTTTTTCACAATCAGTCACACTTTTGGTAGTTTTGTAGGATTTTATTTAAGTTTACTTTCGGTTATTTGTGCAAGCACATATCAATTGAACAACAAATTGGAAATTAACAAAGATATTCTAACTGCGCAATATTAAGACTATAATGGGGAAAGTTTTAAAAATATTTACTTTGGGAAACGTTGATAACTATTTTGATGAGGCTCAAAAAAACATAACCAAAAGATTATCATCTGAATTATCTAAAATTCATAATGTTAGATATGATAATGCAAAAAGAAATGTTTTTAACATGAGTTTTTGGAAAAATCTCAACAAATTCAAACCCGATATAATTCATGTATTTCTTAGACCTACAACTTTTGTATTACTTTATGCTAATATCTTTAAATTGTTTTCCTGGAAGTCTAAAATTGTTATATCTGCATTTCAACCTCCTCTAATAATCTGGGGGCTTGACAGCCTTATTAGTTATATACAACCAGATTTGTTCGTAACGATTACCAACAAACTTGCAAATCATTTTGAAAAATTTAAATGTAAGGTACGTGTTCTTCCCTGTGGAGTTGATATTCATAAGTTTCAGCCAATTACTGATGAATTAAGGAATCAATTGCGAAAAAAGTATGGATTACCTCTTGATAAATTTATAGTTCTTCATGTTGGTCATTCAACGAAGGGTAGGAATTTGCCGCTATTGAAGAATATAAGTAAAAATGACAATATCCAGGTTGTATTTGTTTCCAGTAAATCTTTTAATATAGAAAATAGCCTTATTGAAGAACTGCTTAATTCTGGATGTCATGTGATTACAGATTATTTGGAAAATATTCAAGAAATATACCAACTTTCTGATTGTTACGTATTCCCGACAATAAATGAATCAAATTCCATAGGTCTGCCTCTTTCAGTGTTAGAGGCAATGGCGTGTAATATACCCATAATTACAACAAAATTTGGCGCGCTTCCTGAGTTATTCGGAGAAGATGATTCTTTTCTGTTTTTTAATGGAACTGATGAAGATCTGTGTGCGAAAATTAAAATAATAATGAAGTCGGCGAGTAAAATTAATAATAGGGATAAAGTGCTTGAATTCGACTGGCAAAATGTTACTCGTAAATTAGAGGGTATTTATTTACATTTACTTTCTGGGCAAATGAAATGAAGGGAAAATTTGTTTGTTTTTTTGGTATTGACGGTTCTGGTAAAACTACCCTGATAAATGAATCTATAAAACGATTGAATCAAAAAGGAGTTAAATTTAATTATGTTTGGGGTTCACATCAGCTTTACTTTCTAAGGCCGATAATCGTAATGGGTAAACGTATATTATTTAGAAATAGTAGTTCGAGTAAGGATTACAATGGGTATGTTTCTTCAATAAATAAAATAGGCAAAAGTAGTTTTCTGTCATTGTGTTATCAAGGTGCTATATTTATTGAATACCTTGTACAAATATTTATTAAGATAAGCGTACCTCTAATGATAGGGAAAAACATCATCTCTGATAGATATATTTATGACACGGTTGTTAATATGAAAGTAAATTTAGGATTAGAAGAAAGTACGCTCAATAAAATTATTAAGGTATTGTTAAAAATTATTCCAGTTCCAGATTTAATCTTCTTTGTGGATGTTCCTGAAGAATTAGCCTTTGCAAGGAAGGCCGACACTCCTTCTATTGAATACTTGAAAATAAGAAGAAGTTTATTTAAAAAAATTGCAGAAAGTTATCATGCCATTTTTATAGATGGCACCAAATCAATTGAAGAACTTTATTCTTTAGTAGAAGAATTAATACAATCCAACCTTGAAATAAAATCACATGGGTTTAAAACAGTTTATAGCTAAAAAAAATAAAGATTATCACCCCGTTATAGCAGAATTAATAAAACCATATATTAATAATGGAACGCGTCTGCTTGAGGTAGGATGTTGGGACGGTGTATCTTCTCTCTATTACAAACAGGAATTGGGACTAAATGATATATGACTCTGTTGATTAACTCTCTTTTTGAGAACTCAGCATACCATATATAGTATATACATCTTATTAATTTACAACTAATAGTATGTATATTGAGTTGGCTGAGACTTAATCAACAGGGTCATATATATGGAATTGATTGCTTTGAGAATTCTGTTAATGCTGCTAAGGAAAAAGGCATTAAGGCATTTTTATGTGATTTAGAGAAAGACAAGTTTCCATTTGAGGATAATTACTTTGATATAGTTATAGCAAATCAAGTTTTTGAGCATCTAAAACAAATATACATGCCTCTCACTGAAATACATAGAGTCATTAAGCCCAACGGTTATTTATTGTTTGGTGTACCAAATTTGGCGTCGCTGCATAGTAGACTTTTATTATCAATAGGAAAACAGCCAACTTGTATACAAATGTTTGATGAACATATCAGGGCATTTACTCCTAATACATTGATTGAATTCCTTACCTTTAATAATTTGTTTCAATTAGTCAGGTTCAAGGGTTTGGGATTCTATCCTTTAATCCCTCCATTTTCAGATATTTTTAGTAAAATTTTCCCTAAGGCAAGTGTTATTATGCTCATTCTTTTGAAGAAAAATGTTAGACAGGGAGTGACTACTTGGCAGGAGGAAGTTCAAAGACTCGTTAAACAAACGAACTATTAACTATGAGAAAAAAAGTGGTGGTGATAGGCATCGATGGAATGGACTCTTTACTTGTAGAACGATTCATTGAGGAGATGCCTAACTTTAAACAAATAAGAGCAAACAGTCCTAAATTAAAATTTACATCTATTTTTCCACCCGACTCAACTCCTGCTTGGGCTAGTATCTATACAGGGCTTAATCCTGCTAGACACGGTATCATTAATTTTGTGAATCCCGCAGATAAAGAAGGAAAGGTTGTAAGGAAGGAAGCCGAAGATAATGATTTTAAGGGCAGAACATTTTGGGATATTGCTGGAAATTTTGGGAAAAAATCATGTATAGTCTTGCCATTTAATATATACCCAGGGTGGGAGATAACCGGATCAATGATATGCAGGGTAAATACCGTTGCTTCGAAAGGTCACCCATTATCAACTTTTCCAGATTCTTTGCTTAAAAAGTATTCTCCCTCAAGTACTGATTTAAACATGCTTCAGCAATATTTTTCCTTAAAACAACTTCCTAAATTAGCTGACATGTGCAGAAAAAGAACTTATGCAGAAGGGGAACTGGCTGTAAAAATGTTGAAGGGTGAAGATTGGGATATTTTCTTTATTTACTTTTCTGCCCTCGATGGTATACAGCATTTTTTCTGGAATTATTTCGATGAAGCCCATCCGAATCATCCAAATGATAATCCCTATAAAAATATAATTAAGGAATTTTATTTATTAATTGATGAAATGGTAGGGAAAATAATCACATGCCTTGATGTTGATATGCCTGTTATTATTCTTAGTGATCATGGTCATGGAACAAGGCCAACCAAGCTTCTTAATATAAATCAAGTCTTATTAAATAATGGATATTTAACACCTTCTCATACTACTTCGAAAAGAACAAATCCACTGCATAATACAAAATTGATAAAGAAGCTATTAATATCATATGTCAATAAATTTGGTGTAGGAAATTTCGGTTTGAAAATGGCTCAAAAATTTCCATTGTGGAAAAAAGTGCTTGCTTCTCCATTAGCTATTAATTGGGATAAAACTAAGGCGTATGTAACAGATCTTTCTGCGGTCAAATCTTATAGTTATGGAGGAATTAGAATAAATCGGGATGTTGTTTCTAAAGAACATCAAGACGATATTGTTGATAATATTATCAAGATACTCTTAGGAATAGAAGATACAGAAACTACGAAAAAGATTGTGAAGTATGCCCGAAGGAGAGAAGAACTCTATCAGGGCAACTACATTGAAAAATATCCTGAGATCGTCCTTGAATTGGAAGATTCCTACGGTCTGGGATGGGAAATTAATGGCTCCTTATTTGATTATGGATTCACTCATAGTATACAACCCGGAAGCCATAAAAAGGATACACCGATACTTTATACATTAAATTTAAATGTTAACACATCAAGAGAAATCAGCCTAATGGACTTTGCGCCAACAATATTAAAACAGTTGAATATCTCTTTTGATTTTGAAAAGTTTGATGGTAGAAGTTTTATAAATTGAAATGTTCAAGATATTAATATGGGAGTCACTTAGTATTCTTGCCGGTGGTCAGAAAGTAGCTCTGCAAATCGCTTCTGCTTTAGGTGGGAAATACGAGTGTGTGTTTTTTATACCCAACGACGGGCCATTAGCTTTGGAGCTGGAAAAGAGAAATATAAAGTATCATATTTTAAATATCGGGCAATATAGCGTTGGAGAGAAGAAGGTAAGCGATATTTTAAAATATTTTCTCAAAACTCCAAAGATATTTGTTCATGCATACAAACTTATCAGGCAAGAGAAAATACAACTGATTTATGTTAACGCTGCAAGAAATTTCATGTGGTCTGCGTTACTCGGCAAGTTAATGTCTATCCCGGTAATGTGGCATGTACATAACTATTTTCAAGACAATAAGACGAAATTTCTCATACGAAGTATGGGAAGGTTCAAAAGTGTTAAAAAGATTGTCTTTGTTGCTAACTCGGTAAAAAAACAATTCCCGGCATTAGAAGCAAAGTCAACTGTCGTATTTAACGGGATTGAAACAGATAAATTTTTATTGATTAATAGTAAGGTATCTCAAATAAGAAGCGAATTCAAAATTCCTGATTTTAAGAGAATTGTTATATCTATAGGATGGTTAATGCCAACCAAAAGGCAGGATATTCTTCTAAAAGCAGTCCCTTTGATTTTGAGCCAGATAAGGGATGTTCATTTTATATTTGTCGGTGGCAAAAGAGAAGGTTACGAATCCTATTATAATGAATTGTTAGATATGGTACATGATATGGGAATTGAAGATCATGTAACTTTTACAGGGCACAGAGTAGACGTGCCTGAAATTTTAAAAGATTCTTGTATCAATATTATTACTTCAGAAGAGGCTTTCCCATTTACTTTGCTTGAAGGATGGGCTTCTGGCGTGCCCACTATTGGCCCTGATTATGGGTCAATACCTGAATTAATAGAAGATAATAAGACAGGATTGATTTATGACCACACAAGTCCAAATGATTTATCAGAGAAAATTATCGATCTTTTGAAAGATAAACAGAAATATGAAAAAATAAAGGGATGTGCACTGGGAAATAGCAAGAAATATGACATTGCACAATTTAATAAAAACATATGCTCTTTAATAGACGAGGTATTGATTTCATGAAAGTATTTTTGGTTAATCCTCCTTATAAGCCTGAGTATGGGCGATTCTCACGCTCATCAAGAAGTCCTGCTGTAGCGAAAAGCGGGACGTTATATTATCCTTTTTGGCTTTCTTACGCAACGGGAGTATTAGATAAAGAAGGTTTTGAGACAAAGCTTGTAGATGCACCGGCAGAAAGATACACCGAAGAACGAGTTCTTGAACTATTAAAATCATTTAACCCAAACCTTGTTGTAATTGATACGAGTACCCCAAGTATCTATAGCGATATTGAATTTGGCGCTAAAATAAAGAATTTGTTACATAATACGTTTGTACTGCTTGTGGGTACTCATCCATCAATTCTTCCCGAAGATACTTTAAATACAAACAGGAATATCGATGGCGTAGCGATAGGAGAATATGATTATACGGTCAGGGATCTTGCTTATGCAATTCAGAACAAGACGGACTTAAGGAATGTTAAGGGAATTGTATGGAGGGATGGAGATCAAATAATTATTAATGGGAATCGAGATTATATTATAAATCTTGATGAGATTCCTTGTGTAAGTTCTGTATATAACAAACATTTAAACTATAAAAATTATTTTGAGTCAATGGCTCAATACCCATGATAATGATTATTAGTGGGCGGGTGTCCCTTTAAATGCTTTTTTCTGTGTTTATCCCAAACATTTCATGGGAGTAAATATCGGCTAAGAAGTCCGGAAAATGTCGTTGCTGAGTTTGAATATATTTTAGAAAATTTTCCTGATGTTAAGGAGATAGGTATAGAGGATGACACTTTTACAGCAAATTTAAAGCGTGTTAAAGATATATGCCACCTATTAATAGAAAGAGGCATTAATAAGAGAATAAAATGGTGGGCAAATGCAAGGTTAATTTGATTTTGAGTCAATGAAATTAATGAAAGCCGCAGGATGCAGGCTTATCGTTCCCGGCTTTGAGAGCGGTGTACAAGAAATACTCAACAATATGAGCAAGGGTATTACTTTAGAGCAGTCAATACAATATGTTAAAATGCAAAAGGCTAAATTGTTAGTTCACGGGTGTTTTATGGTCGGAAATCCGGGAGAAACAAAAGACACTATGATGCAGACCCTTGAATTTGCTAAAAGCTTGATATTGACACAGCTCAATTTTACCCATTAATACCATATCCAGGAACAAAGGCCTATAAATGGGCGTTAGAGAATGAGTATCTTAAAACAAAAATTACAATCAATGGCTTACCGACGATGGCCTTCATAATACGGTGATATCACTTCCAAATCTTACGGATAAAGATTTAGTTGAATTTTGTAATTATGCCCGCAAGGCTTTTTATCTAAGACCCTCATATATTTTAAGAAAAGGAATGCAATCAATCTTGAGTTTTGAAGAAGCAAAAAGAAATCTTAAATCATTTAAGAGCCTTACTAAGCACCTTTTAAGGAAATAATTTATAACGTGGATAGTTCAAAACCTTTAATTACGGTAATTTTACCCGTACGAAACGAAGAGAAATATATAGAAAGGTGCCTCAATTCGATTGTTGAACAAACCATCGCAAAGGAATTATTGGAAGTTTTGGTGATCGATGGTAATTCAACAGATAAAACACCTGAAATTGTAAGGTTATATTTAAAGAAATTTAATTATATAAGACTTTTAAATAATCCTGAACAAAATACAATAGCAGCACTTAATCTGGGAATTAAGAAGGCATCGGGCGAAATAATAATCAGAGTGGATGGTCATGTTTATCTTAAAAGAGATTATATTGAACAATGCATAGAAGCGTTGAAACGCACTGGTGCAGATAATGTTGGCGGGAACATGAGGGCGATTGGTAATACCTATATTCAGAAAGCCATTGCTCTTGCTACGTGCTCTATTTTTGGAATTGGCTGGGGAAAATTCCATTATTCCGATAAAGAAGAATTTGTCGATACGGTGTATCTTGGGGCATTTCGAAAATCAATATTTGAAAAGGTAGGAACTTTTGATCCAGAAATGCAATATAGCGAAGACAACGAGCTGAATTTGAGAATAATGAAAAGTGGCGGGAAAATTTTACTTTCTCCAAAAATCAAATCGCATTATTTCCCAAGAGAATCATTAAAAGATTTATGGAGACAATATTTTAAATATGGATATTTTAAGCTAAAAGTTATGCAGAAACATAAGATCAAGATTTCTTTTAGGCATTTTATACCAGCCAGCCTTGTATGTTCTATCTTTATTAGCGCTTTATTGGCTATATTTAAACCCACTTTTACTTATTTATTTTATATAATTATAAGTAGTTATTTAGCTACTTCTTTTTTGTTTTCAATAAAAATTGCATTAAATAAAGGAATACGCTACCTTCCTATTTTGCCGATTGTATTTACAACACTTCATTTAAGCTATGGTATTGGATTCTTAAAAGGTATTTGGGATTTTATTATTCTTAAAAAATATAAGAAAAAGTTTATTGTAGAAGCTATCACCGGTAATTAATTATGTTTTTTACTCCATTTTTTACAATGTTAGTAAAGGGAAATACTCCGTGTATTAAAACTTGGTGTGATTATTCTCTGGTGTGACTATCACATGGACAATCCGAAAAACCCCGATGTAAGAGGGGTGAAAAAGAAAGAGATTTATGAGCTTTTCCCAAACTGTGATATCTTGCTAAAACGTATCACACTTGCCCCGCCTATTACACGATGCCTAGCACCCCATTCCTGGCTTGCCTGCTATTTTCTTGAGAAATTGAAGATTTTTAATACGCATTATATGGGAATTATAAAGAAGTTAAAGAGTTAAGGAGGTTGAGAGGTTGGGAAGTGGGGGAGTTGGGGGTAGAAACAGGACACCTTATTGCATTAATGAAAATCAAACTCTATAATAAAAAGAGAGAGGTAATGGTGGCATATTTAAAAGAAGGCGAAAATATAAAGCTTTTAACAATACACCCGTTAAAAGAAGGTCAAAAAGAAAACAGAATTAACTCAGGTAGATGGAGGAGATGTGATGAAAGATTTTAAAGTACTTTATGATGAAAAGGAAGACATTCTTTATCTTGCAAGGGAAGGAAATGAAGAAGAAATTGTAGAGATTTCACCTTTTGTTAATATTGAACTTGATAGTTCTGGAATGCTTATAGGGGTAGAAGTTTTTAATGCGTCGGTTTTATTTAAAGATGTTATAAAATCAATGGGGAAAAAGCTGCAAACTGTTTAGGTAGAACTCTATCTAAATAATCCAGATGTTAGAGGTGTGAAAAGGAAAGAAATTTACGAACTCTTTCCCAATTGTTATATATCCTTAAAACGCATCACCCTTGCCCCACCGATTACAATATTTATAATAGTTCACCGCAGAGGGCGCGGAGGACGCTGAGAAAACAACTATAATGGAAGAAATCGGTAAAGCTTCTCTTCGTGCTCTAATAACCTCTGCGATCTCGGCGTTCTCTGCGGTGAGATGAACTGTTACCAGGATTCATAGCCACCGATTCCTTGCTTGCCTTCAAAACGGACACGGACATGGAAGGCGGACACGAGACATACGATTTTTAATACGCATTATTTGGGGATAATAAAGAAGTTAAAGAGTTAAGGAGGTTGAGAGGTTGGGAAGTTGGGAAGTTAGGGTTAGTGAGTTGGATTGGTTGAATTGTTTTGTCTATTGAATTTGTTAAGAATCAGTGGTAATTTAATGAAAAAGGCAGATGTGGAATAAAAGAGACTGTTTAATAGGAAAGTTTTAAAAATTATGGTATATTTTACGTTAATATGAAATTAAAAGAATAGGATATAGGAGATATTAAAATGTCAAATGCATTAAAATATAAAGCTATTTATAAAGATGGGGTTTTGATACCATTTGAAAAAATAGACTTAGATGAAGGAGAAAAGGTAGAAATAGAGATTAAAAAGGAAGAAAACAAAAAGAATATCTCTCTCCGAGGATTATGGAAGGGGTCTGTTATAAAAGATGAGGATATAGATGAAGTAAAATTTGTTTGGGAAAAGGGACATAAAAAGCAAGTAAAAATTTTGGACGATAAATAATGCAGAGTAGCAGTTTGACTATTTATGTAACAGATACCCATAGCTTGATATGGTATCTTCTTAATTCTTCAGAAAAACATACTAGAAATGCATGATAGTTTAATTATATGCGAAGCAGTCATTAATAATGCAAAAACTATCACTAAAGACAAGGAAATAATCGATTCCGAGCTTGTTGATGTAGTATGGTGAAAACCAATCAATATGAACAACCCGAAAAATTCTGATGTGCGAGGTGTTAAAAAGAAGGAAATTTACCAACTCTTCCCGCATTGTCAAATTGATCTCTACCGTATTACCCTTGCCCCGCCATAGACATAAGATACAAGATGCAAGATGAGAGACGAAAGACGAAAGACGAAAGATACAAGACGAAAGACGAGAGACGAAAGATGCAAGATACAAGACAAAGCTTGCATGTTATTTGCTTGAAAGGTTGAAGGTTTTTAATACGCATTATGTTGGAATCATTAGAAAGAATGTGAGGAGTAAGGAGTAAGGAGTAAGGAGTGAGGTGTAAGGTGTAAGGTGTAAGGTGTAAGGTGTAAGGTGTAAGGTGTAAGGTGTAAGGTGGAATGGTTTCGTTGGTATCGCTATGTTTCATAGCATAATTAAGAGATATATTGTATTTCCATAGTGTTAAACATCGTTGATTAAAAGTGAGATGTTCTCAAATAAGATGCGAAGATTGAATTGAGAGGAGCTTTGTCGATGAATGAGTTTTTGCCTTTTGCCCTGCCTGATATTGGGGAAGATGAGATTAATGAAGTTGTAGATTCTTTACGTTCCGGGTGGCTTACCACGGGACCGAAAACAAGACGTTTTGAACAGGATTTTGCTGCATTTATCGGTGGCGGTGTTGAGGCGCTTGCTGTAAATTCTGCTACTGCAGGTTTACACTTAGCATTAGAGGCCGTGGGAATTGGCACCGGAGATGAAGTGATTACAACCCCACACACCTTTACAGCGACGGCAGAGGTGGTCCGCTATTTAGGCGCACACCCGGTTTTTGTTGATATTGACCAAAATACTTTTAATATCGATCCATTAAAGATTGAAAAGGCAATTACCCCACGTACCAAAGCAATTATCCCGGTACATTTTGCTGGACTTGCTTGCGATATGGATCCGATTATGGCAATTGCCAAAAAGCACGGATTGAAGATAGTTGAGGACGCTGCCCATGCGTTGCCAACCACCTATAACAGGAAATTGATTGGCACGTTTGATACCGATGCTACGGTGTATAGTTTTTATGTAACAAAAACCATCGCAACGGGTGAAGGCGGTATGGTTGTGTTAAAAAACAAAGAAATTGCTGAGCGCTGCCGGGTAATGCGCTTGCACGGAATTAACCGTGATGTGTTTAATAGATACAGTTCGACGAAACCCTCATGGCATTACGAGGTAGTTGCGCCAGGTTTTAAGTATAACATGACTGATGTTGCCGCCAGTCTGGGGATTCATCAACTGAAAAAGGCAGGGGCATTTCAGAAGCGTCGTTCTGATATGGCGGCTTGTTATGATAAGGCTTTTGCAGATTTGCCGGTTATTTTACCACCTAAGTCACCAAAGGAAGATCTGCACGCATGGCATTTGTATGTACTACGTCTCGGTGACGAGGTGGCTATTTCCCGCGACCGCTTTATTGAACTGATGGCGGAAAAGGGTATTGGTTGTAGTGTTCATTTTATACCGCTCCACTTGCAGCCTTATTGGCGCGATACGTATAATCTTAAACCTCAGGATTTTCCCAACGCTTTGGCTGTATACGAAAGAGCCGTAAGCTTGCCGCTGTATACAAAAATGACTGAGAAGGATCAGGAACGGGTAGTGGAGGCGGTGAGGTGGGTTCTTAATTTTTAAGAGTGAGGTGTTAAGGGTAAGGGGTGAGGAGTTGGGGGCAACTATAAGGAAAAGAAGACTATAATGGAAAAACCTCATAAAAAATTAGATGTCTGGAAAAAATCGATGGAGATTGTGGTTGGACTTTATGAGTTAACAAGAAACTTTCCTACAGAAGAAAAATATGTATTAACAGATCAAATTAGACGTTCCGCAATAAGTATTCCAAGTAATATTGCAGAAGGTGCTGGTAGACAAACCAAAAAAGAATTCATAAATTTTCTGCACATTGCACAAGGTTCATTTAATATTTATTTTTATGG